>NZ_JAMOHV010000008.1 GCF_024448505.1 Stutzerimonas degradans | reverse complement strand
GATTGGATGGGCTCCGGCGCAGCGCGCTCCCGCCGCGCCGGTTTCTTTGCTGGCACCTTAGGGTGCAGGGTCTTTCCGGGAGTTTCTCCCTCATGTCACCCGGGTGACTCGTTCGCAACGCGGCTTTTCAGCCGCGTTTTTTTATGCGCGGCAGAAGCAGCGTTCGTCGGCAGGCCGCGTGTTCCGGGGCACTACGAAGGCAGGTTGAAATCTACTTCCAAAGTACCATTCTGCCGGTGGCGGACTGGGTGCTTAATGAGGGTGCCGGGCATTTCCGGCGCCACGTATAAGAAGAGGATCGAGCCATGTGGACCAAACCCGAATACACCGATCTGCGTATTGGTTTTGAAGTGACGATGTATTTCGCCAATCGTTGATCGTTTCCGCCCCGGCTCCGGCCGGGGCTTCGCTTTCAGGGGTAGCCCATGTTCATCCAGGTTCTCGGATCCGCTGCGGGCGGTGGTTTTCCGCAGTGGAACTGCAACTGCGCCAACTGCGCCGGTTTGCGTGCCGGCACGTTGCGGGCCCAGTCGCGCACCCAGTCGTCTATCGCCATCAGCGAGGACGGCGTCGAGTGGGTGTTGTGCAACGCCTCGCCGGACATCCGCGCCCAGCTGGAAGGCTTTCCCAAACTGCAGCCCGCGCGCAAACCGCGTGATACCGCCATCGCCGCAATCGTCCTGCTCGACAGCCAGATCGACCACACCACCGGGCTGCTGACGCTGCGCGAAGGCTGCCCGCATGAGGTCTGGTGTACCGAAATGGTCCACCAGGACCTGACCAGCGGCTTTCCGCTGTTCAACATGCTGGAGCACTGGAATGGCGGACTGAAGTGGAATCGTATCGAACTGCAGGGCAGCTTCGTCATTCCGGCGTGCCCGAACCTGCTGATCACGCCGGTTCCGCTGCGCAGCTCAGCGCCACCGTATTCGCCGCATCGCAACGATCCGCATCCGGGCGACAACATCGGCCTGTTGATCGAGGATCGGCGCAGCGGCGGCACACTGTTCTATGCGCCGGGGCTGGGGCAGATCAGCGATGGGCTGCTGGCAATCATGCGCCGCGCCGACTGCCTGCTGGTGGATGGCACGCTCTGGCGTGACGACGAAATGCGCGTGCGCGAGGTCGGCGATAAGCTCGGAACCGAGATGGGGCACCTGCCACAGAGCGGCCCGGGCGGCATGATAGAGGTGCTCGACGGGTTGCCGGCGGCACGCAAGGTGCTCATCCATATCAACAACACCAACCCGATTCTCGACGAAGACTCCGCCGAGCGGGAAATTCTCGGCGAACACGGCATTGAGGTGGCGTTCGATGGCATGAGCATCGAACTGTAGCCGCGCACGCACCGCGCTCCGAATACCGAACAGAACGATAAGAAAAGGAATACCGTTATGACCCTGCCAGCCATGAGCCCCGCCGAATTCGAACAGGCGCTGCGCGCCAAGGGCGAGTACTACCACATCCATCATCCGTTCCACCGGGCGATGTATGCCGGCCAGGCCACGCGCGAACAGATTCAGGGCTGGGTCGCCAATCGTTTCTACTATCAGGTCTGCATTCCGGTGAAGGATGCGGCGATCATGGCCAACTGCCCGGACCGCGACACCCGCCGCGAGTGGATTCAGCGCATCATCGACCACGACGGTCGGCCCGGCGAAGAGGGCGGCATCGAGGCCTGGCTGCGGCTGGCTGAAGCCGTGGGGCTGGATCGTGAGCAGGTGCTGTCGCAGGAGCTGGTGCTGCCCGGCGTGCGCTTCGCGGTGGATGCTTACGTCAACTTCGCCCGTCGCGCCAGTTGGCAGGAAGCGGCCAGCAGCTCGCTGACCGAACTGTTCGCGCCGACCATCCACCAGTCGCGACTGGATGCTTGGCCGCAGCATTACCCGTGGATCGATGCGTCCGGCTACGACTATTTCCGCAAGCGCCTGAAGGAGGCGCGCCGCGACGTCGAACATGGCCTGCGCATCACCCTGGAACACTACCGCACCCGTGAAGCCCAGGAGCGCATGCTGAACATCCTGCAGTTCAAGCTCGACGTGCTCTGGAGCATGCTGGACGCCATGAGCATGGCCTACGAGCTGGATCGTCCGCCGTACCACACGGTGACCGCCGAGCGAGTCTGGCACAAGGGCATTGCGCTGTAAGTCGCGGATCGGCTGCGTAGGGTGGAAAATGGCCACGGGGCTTTTCCACCGTAGTGAACAGTGGTGGGAAGCACTGTGCGGGCTTCCCACCCCTACGGAGAATGACGATGAGCGAAAACATCCTGCTCAAGATTCCGGCCCTGCGCCGCGGCTTTCGCTTTCAGTTCGAGCCGGCGCAACAGTGCCATGTGCTGCTCTATCCCGAGGGCATGATCAAGCTCAACGACAGCGCCAGCGAGATTCTCAAGCGCGTGGACGGCGCGCGCACGGTGGGCGGCATCGTCGCGGACCTGCAGGTGAGTTTTCCGGCGGCGGAAGGTATCGCCGAAGACATCCTGGCGTTCCTGGAGGTGGCCGTTGAACGGTTCTGGATCGAGCTTCGCTAAACCCGGCTTTGAACCCGGTCCGCCGCTCTGGCTGCTCGCCGAGCTGACCTATCGCTGCCCGCTGCAGTGCCCGTACTGCTCCAACCCGCTGGATTTCGCCCGCAGTCACGAGGAGCTCAGCACTGCGGAATGGATCGAGGTGTTTCGTCAGGCCCGCGAGATGGGCGCCGCACAGCTGGGATTTTCCGGCGGCGAGCCGCTGGTCCGCGAGGATCTGGCCGAACTGATCGGCGCGGCGCGCAAGCTGGGCTACTACACCAACCTGATTACCTCGGGCATCGGCCTGACGGAAGAGAAGATCGCCAGCTTTGCCGAGGCCGGGCTCGATCACATCCAGATCAGCTTCCAGGCCGCCGACGAGGAGGTGAACAACCTGCTCGCCGGCTCGAAGA
This sequence comes from Stutzerimonas degradans, assembly GCF_024448505.1. GTDB lineage: Bacteria > Pseudomonadota > Gammaproteobacteria > Pseudomonadales > Pseudomonadaceae > Stutzerimonas > Stutzerimonas degradans. The sequence goes on along the minus strand of NZ_JAMOHV010000008.1, from coordinate 189,842 downwards.
AGGCCTTCGCCCATAAGCTGGAAATGGCCCGCGCGGTGAAGAAGCATGGCTACCCGATGGTGCTTAACTTCGTCACTCACCGGCACAACATTGACAACATCGACCAAATCATCCGCCTGTGCATCGAATTGGAAGCCGATTTCGTCGAACTCGCCACCTGCCAGTTTTACGGCTGGGCCGAGCTGAACCGCGCCGGCCTGTTGCCGAGCAAGGAGCAGCTGGTACGCGCCGAGCGCATCACCAATGAATGGCGCGACAAGCTGGCCGCGGAAAACCACCCGTGCAAGCTGATCTTCGTCACCCCGGATTATTACGAGGAGCGCCCCAAGGCCTGCATGAACGGCTGGGGCAACCTGTTCCTCGACATCACCCCGGATGGCACCGCGCTGCCTTGCCACAGCGCGCGGCAGCTGCCGGTGGAGTTTCCCAACGTGCGCGAGCACAGCATCGAGTACATCTGGCGGCACTCGTTCGGCTTCAACAAGTTCCGCGGCTACGACTGGATGCCCGAGCCTTGCCGCAGCTGCGATGAGAAGGAAAAGGACTTCGGCGGCTGCCGCTGCCAGGCCTTCATGCTCACCGGCGATGCCGCCAATGCCGACCCGGTGTGCAGCAAGTCGCCACAGCACGGCAAGATTCTCGCCGCGCGCGAGCAGGCCGAACATGCGGCGCTGGGGCTCGACCAGCTGCAGCATCGCAATGAGAAGGCCTCGAAACTGATCTGCAAGATGTAGCGCCCATGAGTGAGCGTGCGACGGTTCCTTATGGCTTCTGGCCCAGCGGCTGGAGCGCCGAAAGCGCCGCCGCGGCCTGCGGTGATTTCACCGAGCTACGCGCCGGGCATGGCGGGCTGTTCTGGATCGCCTACGACCCCGGCGAGGCGCGCTGCAGCCTGTGGTACTGGCGCGACGGCGGCGCGCGCTGCCTGACGCCGGTCGGCTACTCGCTGCGCAGCCGGGTCTATGAATACGGCGGCGGCGCCTTCTGCCTGACCGCGCAGGGCATAGCCTTCGTCAACGAAGCCGACCAGCAGATTCACCTGCAGAGCTTGACAGCGGATGGCGGTATCAGCCCGCCAACTCCCCTGACCGCCGACGACAACTGTCGCTACGGCGCGCTGCACTTCGATAGCCGCGGCGCGGCGATCCTTGCGGTGGAGGAGGACCACACACAACAGCCCGTGCGGCACCGCATCGTCAGCATCGCTCTGGCCGATGGCGTGCGCCGGGTCGTTGCCGAGGGCGCGGACTTCTACGCCTCACCGGTGACGAGCAGCCAGGGCGACCGCCTGGCCTGGATCGAGTGGAGCCGCCCCGAACAGCCCTGGACGTCCACCAGCCTTTGGCTCGCCGAGTGCGGCGCCGACGGCGTCTGGGGCGCGCCCCATTGCATGGCTGGGGCTGCGGGTGACGAAGCGTTGCAGCAACCGCGCTTCTGCGCCGCCGGCGAGCTGTATTGCCTGTCCGACCGTGCAGGTGGTTGGCAGCCCTGGCGCGAGCAGGCGGGGCGCTTGCAGCCGCTCGAACTAGATATGGCGTCGGATACCGACTGCGCGCCAGCACCCTGGGAACTGGCGACCTGCAGTTACCTGCCGCTGGCTACCGGCGGCATGCTGCTGACCCGCATGAGCGATGGTCAGGGCCTGTTATTCGAATACGCCGAGACGGGCAGGGCGCAGCAACTGGCCAATGAATTCTCGCGCTGCCGCCAGCTGGCCGCCGACGATCACCACTTCTACTGCATCGCCGGCTCGCCCGCGCACACCCCGGCAGTGCTGGCGATTGCGCGCGACAGCGGCAGCGTGCGGATACTCGCAGGCGGCGCACGACCACTGCCGGACGATGAGCTTGCACGTCCGCAGAGCCTGTACTTTACGACCGGAGTCGAGGCAGGCGAACGCGCACATGTGTTCTTTTACCCCCCGTGCAACGCGCACTGCGATGGCCCGGACGGTGCACGACCGCCGCTGCTGGTATTCGTCCACGGTGGGCCGACGTCGGCGTGTTATCCGGTCTTCGATCCGCGTATCCAGTTCTGGACGCAGCGCGGTTTTGCCGTGGTCGACGTCAACTATCGCGGCAGCAGCGGCTTCGGTCGCGCCTACCGGATGCGGCTGCGCGAGCAGTGGGGCGTCTTGGATGTCGAGGATGCCTGCCGGGTGGTCGATGCGCTGGCCGAGCGCGGCTGGATCGACGCCACGCGGGCCTTCATCCGCGGGTCAAGCGCTGGCGGCTACACCGCGCTCTGCGCCCTGGCCGCCGATTCGCGCTGGCGCGGCGGCGCCAGCCTGTATGGCGTCAGCGACCCCCTGGCGCTGCGGCGCGGCACCCACAAGTTCGAGGGCGACTACCTGGACTGGCTGATCGGCGATCCGTGCCTGGTGCCGCAGCGCTTCCAGCAGCGCGCGCCACTGCACAATGCCGGGCGGATCGAGGCGCCGGTGATCTTCTTCCAGGGCGGTCGCGATGCCGTGGTGCTGCCTGGTCAGACCGAGTCGATGGTCGCGGCGCTGCGCGCACGCGGCGTTCCGGTCGAGTACCGGCTCTATCCCGAGGAGCGGCACGGCTTCCGCCAGGCGCGCCATTTGGCTGACGCGTTGACTGGTGAATGGCGCTTTTACCAGCGGCTGCTGTGAGGCACGGGCCGGCGACGGTCGGTCGTCTTTCGGTGGATTGCTTTAGCTGGGTAATGCAGTAGGCTTGCGCCGTTGTAACAAAAAATAAAAAGGCCGCAGTCATGAGCCCGAATATCAGCCTTCAGCGTAAATTCGTATCCCCTGAAATCGTCTTCGGCGCCGGCTGTCGGCACAGCGTCGGCACCTGCGCGAGCAACTTCGGCGCGCGTAAGGTGTTGCTGGTGTCCGACCCCGGCGTGGTCGCTGCGGGTTGGGTGGCCGACGTGCAGGCCAGCCTGGAGCGCCAGGGCATCGAGCACCACCTGTTCACCGAGGTATCGCCGAATCCCCGTTGCGAGGAGGTAATGCTCGGCGCCGAGGCCTACCGCAACCAGGGCTGCAACGTGATCGTCGCCGTCGGTGGCGGCAGCCCGATGGATTGCGCCAAGGGCATCGGCATCGTGGTCGCTCACGGCCGCCACATCGTCGAGTTCGAAGGCGTGGACACCCTGCGGATTCCCAGTCCGCCGCTGATCCTGATTCCGACCACTGCCGGCACTTCGGCGGACGTCTCGCAGTTCGTGATCATCTCCAATCAGGACGAGCGGATGAAGTTTTCCATTGTCAGCAAGGCGGCCGTGCCGGACGTCTCGCTGATCGACCCGGAAACCACCCTGAGCATGGACCCGTTCCTCTCCGCCTGTACTGGCATCGACGCGCTGGTGCATGCCATCGAGGCATTCGTCTCCACTGGCCACGGCCCGCTGACCGACCCGCACGCGCTGGAGGCGATGCGCCTGATCAACGGCAATCTGGTGCAGATGATCAGCAACCCGGCCGACCTGGCACTGCGCGAGCAGATCATGCTCGGCAGCATGCAGGCGGGCCTGGCGTTCTCCAACGCGATCCTCGGCGCAGTGCATGCCATGTCGCACAGCCTCGGCGGCTATCTCGACCTGCCGCATGGCCTGTGCAACGCGGTGCTGGTCGAGCATGTGGTTGCGTTCAACTACGACGCCGCGCCGGACCGCTTCAAGGTGGTCGCGCAGACGCTGGGCATCGACACCCGTGGCCTGAACCACCGGCAGGTACGCGAGCGACTGGTCACCCACCTGATCAGCCTCAAGCAGGCGATCGGCTTCAACGAAAGCCTGGGGCTGCACGGCGTGCGGCTGACCGATATTCCGTTCCTTTCCCACCATGCGATGCAGGACCCGTGCATCCTCACCAATCCGCGCTCGTCGACGCAGAGGGACGTCGAGGTCGTCTATGCCGAAGCCCTCTGACGAGCAGCAGCGGGCGCTGACCCAGCTGCTCGGCTTTGGCAGCCATTCGGCGCGCAAGAGCCATTACCCCGAGCTGCTTGCGCGCCTGGAAGAGCTGGAGGCCGAGCGCAATCGCTACAAATGGCTGTTCGAGCACGCTGTGCATGGCATTTTCCAGGCCAGCCTGCAGGAGGGCATTCGCGCGGCGAACCCGGCGCTGGCGCGGATGCTGGGGTACGAGACCCCGGAAGAAGCGCTGTGGGCGCTGACCGATCTTTCGCATCACCTGTTCATCGGTGGCGAGGATGAGCTGCGGCAGATTCGCTACACGCTGAGCCAGCAGCACGGTCTGTTCGGCTATGAAACGCGATTGCGGCGTCGGGATGGCAGCGCCATCTACGTGCTCATGAACCTGCTGCTCAAGCCCGACGAAGATGGCCTGGTGGAAGGCTTCGTCGCCGACATTACCGAGCGCAAACTTGCCCAGCTGCGCCTGTTGCAGCTCAACGAGCAGCTCGAACAGCGCGTCGCCGAGCGTACCTGCGAGCTGCGCGATGCGCGCGACGCCGCTGAGGCGGCCAACCTGAGCAAGGACAAATATCTGGCCGCCGCCAGCCACGACCTGCTGCAACCGCTGAATGCCGCGCGCCTGCTGATTTCGACCCTGCGCGAGCGCAAGCTGCCCGGCGAGGAACTTAACCTCGTCGAACGCGCGCATCAGGCGCTGGAAGGTGCCGAAGACCTGCTCACCGATCTGCTGGATATTTCCAAGCTCGATCAGAGCGCGATCAAGCCGGATATCGACACCTATCGCCTGGACGAAGTGCTGTTGCCGCTGGTGTCCGAGTTCCAGCCGGTCGCCGCGGCGGCTGGCCTGCAACTGGTGCATTTCATTCCTGCATACGCGATCCAGAGCGATTTCCGCCTGCTGACCCGCATCCTGCGCAACTTCCTCAGCAACGCCTGCCGCTACACCGAACGCGGCCGGGTGTTGCTCGGTGCACGCAAGCGCGGCACCGCGCTGCGCATCGAGGTCTGGGACACCGGGCGTGGCATTCCCGCCGAGCAGATACAGTCGGTCTTCCTCGAATTCAACCAGCTCAACGTCGAGCGTGCCGCTGAGCGGCGCGGCGTCGGTCTGGGTCTGGCGATCGTCGATCGTATCGCCAAGATGCTCGACTACCGCATCCAGGTGCGTTCGCAGCCGGGGCGCGGCTCGGTCTTCAGCATCGAGGTACCGCTGGCCGAGGCGTTGCCGGCGCGCACGAGCGAGGTGTTGGCCGGCCTGCCGCAGCTGGGCAACCCGCTGCCAGGGCGGCGCCTGCTTGTGCTCGACAACGAGCTCAGCATCCTCCACAGCATGGCTGCGTTGCTCACTCAGTGGGGCTGCGAAGCGCTCACGGCGACCGACGAGGCCAGCGCGCTGGAAGTGCTGCAAGGGCGTGCACCGGAGCTGATCCTGGCCGACTACCACCTGGACCTCGGAGTCACCGGCTGGGAAGTGGTGCAGGCGCTGCGGCTGCACTTCAATGCGGCGATTCCGCTGGTGATGATTACCGCCGACCGCAGCGACGAGTGCCGCAAACAGCTGCAGGGGCTTGGCGTGCCGGTGTTGAACAAGCCCGTCAAGGCCGGCAAGATGCGCTCCGTACTCAGCCACCTGCTCGGCGAACGACCGACTGCGGACGGTGCCTGAAGCCGATCTCGATCAAGTTCTTGTTAGCCCGTCCGCCACTACACTGGCCGCCATGAAAACCTGTCTGTCGCTGTGCCTGCTACTGCTGATCAGCCTCATGCTTCCCGTCGACGGGCTGGTCGCGGCTGAGCGCATGACACAGCCCTGCACGATGCAGCCGGCAGACACGCAACATGGCGCCATGCAGCATGCTGCGGACCTCCACGCCGACCAGCATGGCGACCACGGGCACGATGGCAATCCGCAGTGCAAGAGCGGCCATCAGTGCAAGACCGGCTGCCTGTTGCAGTTCGCCGTCCCCAGGGCGGACGTCGATGCGCCGTCATCCCGGCTGATCGTCTACCTTCCCGACTTCATTCCTCCGCGTAACGGCGCCGACGTCTGGCGTCCCCCGTGCGCCTGATTCCCCATCCGAGCTGACTGGTCCGTCGCCTGGCGACTGACCTCGCGCGTGCCCGTCCGGCACGCAGGATCCGAGGAATCCGCACATGCAATCCCGATTGATGCGAGACATTCGCGCGCGTGCCGCCGTGGCCGCGTGCGCCTTGGCGTTGCCGGCTGCCGCCAGCGCGCTGAGCTTCGACGAGGCCCTGGCGCTGGCCCAGCAGCAGGCGCCGTCGCTGCAGGCCGAAGCGGCCAAACTGCAGGCCGCGCGTAGCGACGCCGTACCTGCCGGCGAACTGCCCGACCCGAAACTGCTGCTCGGTGTACAGAGCGTGCCGATTGAAGGCAACGACCGCTGGAGCCTGGACCGCGACGGCATGACCATGAGCATGGTCGGGCTGATGCAGGACGTGCCCAACCGCGACAAGCGCCGCGCCCGGGTCGAGGTGGCGAATGCCGGCATCCAGCGTGCCGCCGCCGAGCGCGTGGTCGAGGCACTGAACGTGCGCCAGGCCACTGCTCAGGCGTGGATCGCCAGTCACACCATCGAGCGCAAGCTGGCGACCTTCGACGCGCTCTACGCCGAGAATCGCCTGCTCAGCGAAACCGTGCGGGCGCGGATTGCCGGCGGACGCGGACTGGCCGCCGACAGCGTGCTACCGCGCCAGGAAGCGGCCTTGCTCGACGAGCGCGCCGACGAGCTGCAACGCCAGCGTCGGCAGGCCCGCGCCGCGCTCGCCCGCTGGATCGGCGAAGCCGCCAGCGAACCGCTGGAGGGCAGCGTGCCGCACTGGCCGCTCGACGCCCCGGCGCTGCAGCGCGAGCTTCACCGGCACCCGCAACTGCAGGCTTACACGCCGATGACGCAGCAGGCGCAAGCGCGTATCCGCGAGGCGACCGCGGAGAAGAAACCCGACTGGAGCTGGGAAGTGGACTATCTGCGCCGCGGCCAGGAATTCGGCGACATGGTCAACCTGCAGGTCAGCTTCGACCTGCCACTGTTCACCAGCACGCGGCAGAACCCGCGCATCGCCGCCCGGCACGCCGAACTCAACCAGCTGGAAGCCGAGCGCGAGGCGCTGGAGCGGCAGTTCGCCGAGCAACTGGACAATGAACTGGCCGAGCTCGACCGCCTGCAACGCGCTCTGACGCGCACCCGCGAGGTGCTGCTGCCGCTGGCGCGCGAGCGTAGCGAACTCAGCCTGGCTGACTACCGTGCCGGTCGCGGCGAGCTGGAGGCGCTGCTGACGGCGCGTCGTGAGCTGATCGAAACGCGCCTGAAGGAAATCGACCTCGATGGCCTGCAGGCCATCGCTGCCAGCCGCCTGTACTTCGCCTATGGAGATGCGCAATGAGCCAGACCGTTCTCAAGACCGGCGTACTGATCGCCGTCACCACCGCGCTGGGGCTGGCTGGTGGCTACTGGTTGGCCTCGCGCCAGCCGCATGCCGTGCCGCAGGATGTATCCACCCGTGCCGCCAGCGAGCGCAAGGTGCTCTATTGGTACGACCCGATGGTGCCGCAGCAACGCTTCGACCAGCCGGGTAAATCACCGTTCATGGACATGGACCTGGTGCCACGTTACGCCGACGAGGCAGACGCCGCCGGCGCGCCAGCGGTGCGTATCGACGCCGACATTACCCACAACCTCGGCGTGCGCCTGGCCACGGTCAGCCGCGGCGAGCCGGCGCGCAACATCGAGGCCGTCGGGGTGCTGGGCCTCAATGATCGTGACGTGGCGGTGGTGCAGGCGCGCGCGGCAGGCTTCGTCGAGCGCGTCTACCGGCTAGCGCCGGGCGATGTGCTCACGGCCGGCGCGCCGCTGGTGGACCTGCTGATACCCGAGTGGGTGGCGGCGCAAGAGGAGTTTCTCGCGTTGCGCCGCAGCGGTGAACGCGCGCTGCTGGACGGTGCGCGCCAACGCCTGCGGCTGGTCGGCATGCCGGCCGAAGCGATCCGCCAGCTGGAGCGCTCCGGCCGGGTGCAGGCACTGCAGACCGTGCGTGCGCCCATCGGCGGTGTGCTGCAGGAACTGGACGTGCGCGAAGGCATGAACGTCGGCGCTGGCGCGCCGCTGGCGCGAATCAACGGGCTGGACAGCGTCTGGCTCGAGGTTGCGGTGCCTGAGGCGCAGGCCGGCGGCATTCGCACGGGGCAGGCGGCGACGGCGCATTTGCCGGCGCTGCCCGGTGAGCCAATCGCCGGCACAGTAACGGCGGTGCTGCCCGAGGCCACGGCGGCCAGCCGCACCCTGCGTGTACGGGTGGAACTGCCCAACGCCGGAGGTCGGTTGCGCCCAGGCCTTAGCGCGCGAGTCGAACTGGCCGAGCAGGGCGCGCAGAGTGCACTGCTGATCCCCAGCGAGGCGGTGATCCGCACCGGCAAGCGCGCGCTGGTTATGCTCGCCGAAGCCGGTGGCCGCTATCGCCCGGTGGAGGTGCAGCTCGGTGTCGACAGCGGCAGCCAGACTGCCATCCTGCAGGGGCTGGAGGAGGGCCAGCAGGTGGTCGCGTCCGGGCAGTTCCTGCTCGATTCCGAGGCCAGCCTGCGCGGCATCACTGCCGTTGCCGAGCAGCCGGCAGCGGCACATGAACATGCCGATTCCGCACCAGTCGAGCCTTCCACACACGCGATGCATGAGCCTGCTATGCCGATGCATGCGGCCCAGACGCCGATCGTCGCAGCGTTGCACGAGGCCGAAGGACGCATCGTCGAGCTCACCGCGCAGGGCGTGAAGGTCGCCCACGGCCCATTCAAGACCCTCGGCATGCCGGGCATGACCATGCGCTTTGCGGTGAAGGATGCTCATCTGCTGCACGGGGTGCAGGTCGATGACCGGGTACGTTTCGCCGTGCGCGAGACTGGCGCCGGGTTGGTCATCGAACAGCTGGAGCGGCTGCCATGATCGCCGCGCTGATTCGCTGGTCGGTGGTCAACCGCTTTCTGGTACTGCTGGCGACGCTGCTGATGACCGCGGTGGGCATCTGGTCGCTGCGCACCACGCCAATCGACGCGCTGCCGGACCTGTCCGACGTGCAGGTGATCATCCGCACGCCGTATCCGGGACAGGCGCCGCAGATCGTCGAGAACCAGATCACTTATCCGCTGACCACCACCATGCTCTCGGTGCCCGGGGCAAAGACGGTGCGCGGCTATTCGTTCTTCGGCGACAGCTTCGTCTACGTGCTGTTCGAGGATGGCACCGACCTGTACTGGGCGCGCTCACGAGTGCTGGAGTATCTGAGCCAGGTGCAGAGCCGGCTGCCGGACGGCGCCAAACCGTCGCTGGGCCCGGACGCCACCGGTGTCGGCTGGATCTACCAGTACGCGCTAGTCGACCGCAGCGGCACGCACGACCTGGCGCAACTGCGCAGCCTGCAGGACTGGTTCCTCAAGTTCGAGTTGATCACCCTGCCGAACGTCGCCGAGGTCGCCACCATCGGCGGCATGGTCCGCCAATACCAGGTGCTGCTCGACCCGCTGAAGCTGGCCAGCTTCGGCATAACCCAGGCGCAGGTGACCGAGGCCATCGGCAGCGCCAACCAGGAAACCGGCGGTGCGGTGCTGGAACTCGCGGAAACCGAGTACATGGTGCGCGCCTCGGGCTACCTGCAGACGCTCGACGACTTCCGCCAGATTCCGTTGCAGCTCAGCGCCGCCGGGGTGCCGGTGACGCTCGGCGATGTCGCGCACATTCAGCTCGGCCCGGAGATGCGCCGCGGCATCGCCGAAATGGACGGTGAAGGGGAAACCGTCGGTGGCGTGATCATCCTGCGCAGCGGCAAGAACGCGCGGGAAACCCTGGCGGCCGTGCATGCCAAGCTCGACGAGTTGAAGAAAAGCCTGCCGCAGGGCGTGGAGATCGTCACTACCTACGACCGCAGCCAGCTGATCGACCGCGCGGTGCACAACCTGAGCTTCAAGCTACTGGAGGAGTTCATCGTCGTCGCACTGGTTTGCGGGCTGTTCCTCTGGCACCTGCGCTCATCGCTGGTGGCCATCGTCTCGCTGCCGATCGGCGTGCTGCTGGCCTTTGCGGTGATGCGTTACCAGGGCATCAACGCCAACATCATGTCGCTGGGCGGCATTGCCATCGCCATCGGCGCGATGGTCGATGCAGCGGTGGTGATGATCGAGAACGCGCACAAGAAGGCCGAGGCCTGGCGGCATGCCAATCCCGGCCGGACACTGGAAGGCGAGGAGCACTGGCGGGTGATGACCGAGGCGGCGCAGGAGGTCGGCCCGGCGCTGTTCTTCTGCCTGCTGATCATCACGCTGTCATTCATCCCGGTGTTCACCCTCGAAGCGCAGGAAGGCCGGCTGTTCGGCCCGCTGGCGTTTACCAAGACCTACGCGATGGCTGCTGCTGCCGGGCTTTCGGTGACGCTGGTGCCGGTGCTGATGGGCTACTGGATTCGCGGCCGGCTGCCGGATGAGACGCGCAATCCGCTCAACCGCGGACTGATCCGGGTTTACCGGCCGGCGCTCGACGCGGTGCTGGAGTATCCGAAAACCACCCTGGTCGCCGCGCTGCTGATCCTGGCGACCACGCTGTGGCCGATGACTCGGCTGGGCGGCGAGTTCCTCCCGCCGATGGACGAGGGCGACCTGCTCTACATGCCGTCGGCACTGCCGGGGCTGTCGGCGCAGAAGGCCGCGCAGCTGTTGCAGCAGACCGACCGGATGATTCGCACGGTGCCGGAAGTTGCCACGGTGTTCGGCAAGGCCGGGCGCGCCGAGTCGGCCACCGATCCGGCGCCGCTGGAGATGTTCGAGACCACCATTCAGTTCAAGCCCCGCGAGCAGTGGCGCGCCGGCATGACGCCGGAAAAACTGGTGGAGGAGCTGGATCGCGCGGTGCAGGTGCCGGGACTGACCAATATCTGGATTCCGCCGATCCGCAATCGCATCGACATGCTCGCCACCGGCATCAAGAGTCCCATCGGGGTGAAGATCGCCGGCGCCAATCTGGAGGAGATCGACCGGGTCAGCCAGCAGGTCGAAGCCATTGCCAAGGGCGTTCCAGGGGTCAGCTCCGCCCTGGCGGAACGTTTGGTCGGCGGGCGCTACATCGATATCGACATCGACCGCCAGGACGCCGCGCGCTATGGGCTGAACATCGCCGACGTCCAGGCCATCGTCGCCGGCGCCATCGGCGGCGAAACCGTCGGCGAAACAGTGGAAGGCCTGGCGCGTTACCCGATCAGCGTGCGTTACCCGCGTGAATGGCGCGACTCGCCGCAGGCTCTGGAGCAGTTGCCGATCCTTACGCCACGGGGCGCGCAGATCACCCTCGGCAGCGTGGCGCGGGTGCGTATCAGCGACGGCCCACCGATGCTGCGTAGCGAGAACGCGCGGCTGTCCGGCTGGGTGTACGTCGATGTGCGCGGGCGCGACATCGCCTCGGTGGTGGCGGACCTGCGGCAGGCGGTGAGCGCCGGCGTCGAACTGCAACCGGGCATGAGCCTGAGCTACTCCGGCCAGTTCGAGTACCTCGAACGCGCCAACGAGCGGCTCAAGCTGGTGGTACCGGCGACGCTGCTGATCATCTTCGTGCTGCTCTACCTGACCTTCGGGCGTATCGATGAGGCGCTGCTGATCATGCTCACGTTGCCGTTCGCGCTGACCGGTGGCGTCTGGTTCCTCTACCTGATGGGCTACAACCTGTCGGTGGCGACCGGCGTCGGCTTCATCGCCTTGGCCGGGGTGGCGGCGGAATTCGGGGTGATCATGCTGCTGTACCTCAAGCATGCCTGGAGCGACCGTCAGCAGGCCGACCGGCATGACGAGGCGGCGCTGTGCGAGGCCATCCGCGAAGGCGCCGTGCAACGTGTGCGGCCCAAGGCGATGACCGTCGCGGTGATCGTCGCCGGTTTGCTGCCGATCCTGCTCGGTGCCGGTACCGGCAGCGAGGTGATGAGCCGCATCGCCGCACCGATGGTCGGTGGCATGTTGAGCGCGCCGCTGTTGTCGCTGTTCGTGTTGCCGGCGGCCTATCGGCTGATGCGCCACCCGCGCCGCTAGTCCGGCGGGGCAGCGGCGGGCATGCGATGCTCGTCCGTTGCCTCGTCTACGCGTGCTGACGTGGCAGGCCGAGGGAAACCAGCGCGGCGAACAGGACGAATGCGCTGGAAATCCACAGGCAGGCCGTGAGCCCATAGCCCTGATAGACCCAGCCGGAAAGCAGCGTGCCGAGCAACCGGCCGAGGGCGTTGGACATGTAGTAGAAGCCGACGTCCAGCGACACACCGTCAACCTTGGCATAACTGACGATCAGGTAACTGTGCAGCGCGGAATTCACCGCGAACAGGGCACCGAATGCCAATAGGCCGACGATCAGCACGGTCTGCGCCGGCCAACCGCCGGCGAGGCCCAGCGCGATGGCTGCCGGTAACGCAGCGAGCGGCACCGCCCAGGCAAAGGCGGCGCGGCCACCCGGTGCCTGACCTCGGCGCTTGCCGGTGAGGTAAGGCGCAAGGCTCTGCACCACGCCGTAGCCGATCACCCAGACGGCGAGGAAACCGCCGACCTGCCAGACATCCCAACCGAACACGCTGGCGAGATAGACCGGCAGGGCAACGACGAACCACACGTCGCGCGCACCGAACAGGAACAGCCGCGCGGCCGACAGCACGTTGATCGCCCGGCTCTTGGATAACAGGTCACGGAACTTCGGCTTGGCCCGAGCCTTGCCCAGGTCACGCCGCAGCAACACCAGGCTGGCCAGCCAGATCAGTGCCAGCGCCGCCGCCATCGCCAGCAGCGAGCCCTGGAAACCGAACAAGGCGAGCAGGGCGCCGCCTAGAAAGAAACCCACACCCTTGAGCGCGTTCTTCGAACCCGTAAGCAGCGCGATCCAGCGATACAGTCGCCCCTGCTGCCCGTCGACGACCAGCAGCTTGATCGAGCTCTTGGCGCTCATCTTGTTGAGGTCCTTGGCGATGCCGGACAGCGCCTGCGCCGTCATCACCCAGGGCACACCGAGCAGCGCGTCCGGCACGGTCAACATCAGCAGTGCCGCCACCTGCAAGCCAAGCCCCAAGTTCATGGTTCGGTTAAGGCCGATGCGCGCGCCCAGCCAGCCGCCGAGCAGGTTGGTCACCACGCCGAAGAATTCGTAGAACAGGAACAGCGCGGCAATCTGCAGCGGCGTGTAGCCCAGACCGTGGAAATGCAGCACCACCAGCATGCGCAACGCGCCATCGGTGAGGGTGAAGGCCCAGTAATTGCCAGTGATCAGCAGGTACTGGCGGATTTCAGGAGAGAAGCGGGTGAGGGCGCGCATGAACGGTTCCAGGCCGGCGTGATGGGTAACAGGTGGAAAAGGCCGGTGGCCGTTTTCCACCCTACGATCCGCGATCAATACCGTAGGGTGGAAAACTCGCGCAGCGATTTTCCACCTGAACGGCAATGCCGGCCTCAGCCGGCCAGGCCGACCTTGCGCGCCAGCTCGACGGTGCGGTTGGCGTAGCCCCATTCGTTGTCGTACCAGGCGTAGATCTTCACTTGAGTCCCGTTGACCACCAGCGTCGACAGTGCGTCGATGACCGACGAGCGCGGGTCGGTGCGATAGTCGATGGACACCAGCGGACGCTCCTCGTAGCCGAGGATGCCCTGCAGTTCGCCCTCGGCGGCGGCCTTGAGCAGTTGGTTCACCTCCTCGACTGTGGTTGCGCGCTCTACCTCGAATACGCAATCGGTCAGCGAGGCGTTGGCCAGCGGCACGCGCACGGCGTGGCCATTCAGCCGGCCGCGCAGCTCGGGGAAAATCTCGGCGATGGCGGTGGCCGAGCCGGTGGTGGTCGGGATCAGGCTCATGCCCGAGGCGCGGGCACGGCGCAGGTCCTTGTGCGGCTGGTCGAGGATGCTCTGGGTGTTGGTCAGATCGTGAATGGTGGTGATCGAGCCGTGGCGGATGCCCAGGGCCTCATGGATCACCTTGACCACTGGCGCCAGGCAGTTGGTGGTGCAGGAAGCGGCGGTGACGATGCGGTGTTGCGTCGGGTCGAACAGCTGGTCGTTGACGCCCATGACGACGTTCAGCGCACCGGCTTCCTTGACCGGCGCGCTGACCACCACGCGCTTGACGTCCTGGTCGAGGTAGGCCTGCAGCACGGCGACGGTCTTCATCTTGCCGCTGGCCTCGATCACCACGTCGCAGCCGCTCCAGTCGGTATCGGCGATAGCTTTGTTGGCGCTGACTCGAATGCGTTTGCCGGCGATCACCACGTCGTCGCCGTCGCTGCTCGCCTCATGCTGCCAGCGCCCATGCACCGAATCGAAGTTGAGCAGATGGGCGTGGGTCGCGGCGTCGCCGGCCGGATCGTTGATCTGCACGAACTCCAGCTCCGGCCAGCCCCAGGCTGCGCGAAGCGCCAGCCGTCCGATGCGGCCGAAGCCGTTGATGCCTATTTTGATGGTCATGTTCGAGTCTCTGACGGATTGACAGCCTGTTAGATGCTGCGCTGATTGACGCGCCGGGACAGCGCTTCGGCCGATTCCTTGCGCTCGGAATAGCGGTCGACTAGATACTTGGCTTGCCCGCGCAGCAGCAACGTGAACTTGAGCAGCTCCTCCATCACATCCACCACGCGGTCGTAGTAGGACGAGGGCTTCATGCGGTCGTTCTCGTCGAACTCCTGCCACGCCTTGGCTACGGATGACTGGTTGGGGATGGTGAACATGCGCATCCAGCGTCCGAGTACGCGCATCTGGTTGACCGCGTTGAATGACTGCGAGCCGCCGCAGACCTGCATCAGTGCCAGGGTCTTGCCCTGCGTCGGGCGCACCGCACCGAGCGTCAGCGGCACCCAGTCGATCTGCGCCTTGAACACCGCGCTCATCGCGCCATGCCGCTCCGGCGAGCACCACACCTGGCCTTCGGACCACTGCATCAGTTCGCGCAGTTCTCGCACCTTGGGATGGTCATCCGGTGCGTCGTCCGGCAGGGGCAGGCCGGCGGGGTGGAAGATGCGTGTCTCGGCGCCCATGCTTTCGAGCAGGCGCGCGGCTTCCAGGGTCAGTAGCCGGCTGAACGAGCGCTCGCGGTTTGAGCCGTAGAGCAGCAGGATGCGCGGCGAATGGGTGGCGGGCGCATCGATGGCGCCCAGCTTGTCCATGCTGGGGGCGTCGAGCAGTTCGGCATCGATATTGGGCAGGTCGTTGGACATGGGCTTCATCCGGATAAAGAGGGGGCGGCTGTCGCTGCAGGCCGAATTTCAGTCGCAGGCGGGCTTGCGGCCAGGCCGGTCGCGCATCTGCCAGAGGCGTTGCACGTCCTGACGCAGCCATTCGACGTTGTTCGCCAGGGTCGTTTTGAGCATGTCCGTGACCCATGCGGGCAGTTGCGGGTGCAGGCGGTAATACACCCATTGGCCGTTACGTCGGTCTTCCAGCAGGCCGCAGCTGCGCAGCAGCGCGAGGTGGCGGGAAATCTTGGGCTGGACCTGGTCCAGCGCCGCGGTCAGCTCGCATACGCACAGTTCCTGCTCCAGACTGACCAGCAGCGCGATACGCGCCCGGGTTTCGTCGGCCAGACACTTGAATAGCTCGACCGGCGATAGCGAAGCGCTTTGCGCGATTGCGCTGGCGGGTTTGCTGGTGATCAGCACGAACATCCTTAGCCGTTCGTGGATCTCCTGCAGCGTCCTGCGATAGGCATCCGGCTGCGGGCTCGTTGCCGGATCCGCGAAATTCCAGGCGATGTACTCGCCGGCGCCAGGAAGCGACAGGCACTCCAGCGCGGATTTGTCACACAGGGTGATGACATAGTCGAAGGGCTCGCCCGTCACCTGCTCGATAGACTTGCTGACCAGTCCCGCGGTGGACACACCCAGGTGTTCCAGCGCTTCACGGGTGCGCGGATCCACCTGGGTCGGCGCGGTGCCGGCACTGACGGCCTCGAAGTGCTCGGAGTCGAGGTGGCGCAGCAACGCTTCCGCCATTTGCGAGCGCGATGAGTTCGCCACGCAGAGGAACAGGACACGCTTTCTCCGACTCATGTTGATCTCCGTCAGACCGGCATTTAACGAATATATTGTTTTGAATATATACGGTAAAGCGAATATCGTGATCGTCAGATTGTATCAACCAAGGTGAACAACAAATGACAAACGCATGTGAGGTCGCCATGAAGCAGTCCGCGGGAGCTCCGCTGGGCTTCTTCGAACGCTATCTGACGGTGTGGGTGTTCCTGTGCATCGCCGCCGGCACGGCGCTCGGGTTACTCGTGCCGGAGGCCGCGCAGGCGGTGGGGGCGATGGAGGTGGCGCGGGTCAACATCCCGGTAGGTGTGCTGATCTGGGTGATGATCGTGCCGATGCTGATGAAGATCGATTTCGGCGCGCTGCACGAAGTCCGCGAGCAGAAGGCCGGCATGGCCGTGACGCTGTTCGTCAACTGGGCGGTCAAACCGTTCAGCATGGCGCTGATCGGCTGGCTGTTCATCAAGGTGCTGTTCGCCGAGTGGCTACCAGCCGACGAGCTGGACAGTTACATGGCCGGGCTGATCCTGCTCGGCGCCGCGCCCTGCACGGCAATGGTGTTCGTCTGGAGCTACCTGTGCAATGGCAACGCCAACTTCACCATCACCCAGGTGGCGCTCAACGACCTGGTGATGGTGTTCGCCTTCGCGCCCATCGTTGCGTTGCTGCTCGGCGTGTCATCCATTCCGGTGCCGTGGGATACGTTGCTGCTCTCGGTGGTGATGTACATCGTCATCCCGCTGGCCATCGCCCAGTTCCTGCGCGCGCAGCTGATGAAGCGCGGCGAGGCGCATTTTCAAGCGGTGCTGGGGAAGGTTTCACCGTTCTCCATCGTCGCCCTGTTGGCCACGCTGGTGTTGCTGTTCTCCTTCCAGGGCAAGACCATCGTCGAGCAGCCGCTGGTGATCGGCATCCTTGCCGTGCCGCTGCTGCTGCAGACATTGTTCATCGCCGCGCTCGGCTATTGGCTATGCCGCCGCCTCAGGGTTCGCCACGACGTGGCTGGTCCGGCGACCATGATCGGCGCTTCCAACTTCTTCGAGCTGGCGGTGGCGGTGGCCATCGTCCTCTATGGTTTCGATTCCGGCGCCGCGTTGGCCACGGTGGTCGGCGTACTGATCGAAGTTCCGGTAATGCTCTGGCTGGTGCGCTTGGTCAACAGCAGCCGCGCCTGGTACGAGCGCGCCTTGCCGCGCAGCTGAGGAACGACTCATGGAAATCTTCAAGTGGCTGAACGACCAGTTGTTGCGCATGGACTGGCTGGCGTCTCTGGTGCGGCTGCTGGTGGAGGACATATTCGGCCTGGACATGGCCAGCCGGATCGGCGGCAGTCTGCATTTCTTCATCTATGACGTGATCAAGATTTTCATCCTGCTGTCGGTGCTGATCTTCGGCCTCTCCTGGATTCAGAGCTATTTCCCGCCGGAGCGCACGCGGCGCATTCTTGGCCGCATGCGCGGCTTTCGGGCTAACCTCGCTGGCGCATTGCTGGGAACGGTCACGCCGTTCTGCTCCTGCTCGTCGATCCCGCTGTTCATCGGCTTCACCAGTTCGGGTCTGCCGCTGGCGGTGACCTTCTCGTTCCTGATCTCCTCGCCGCTGGTCGATCTGGCGTCGATGATCCTGCTGGCCAGCATCTTCAACTGGTCGATTGCGCTGGCCTACGTGGTAGTGGGCATCGTGCTGGCAGTGATCGGCGGGACGCTGATTGGCAAGGTTGGGATGGAGCAGTACGTCGAGGCCTTCGTCACGCAACAGAAGGTCCTGGACCTCCCACAGGAACAGCTCACCCTGCGCGACCGCCTGACCTACGCTCGCGAGCAGGTGGGAGAGATCATCCGCAAGGTTTGGCTGTATATCCTGATCGGCGTGGGTATCGGCGCTGCCATACACAACTGGATCCCGGCGGGGCTGATCGAAAAGCTCATCGGCCAAGACAACTGGTGGTCGGTGCCGCTGGCCACACTGGTGGCCGCGCCGATGTACGCGGACATCTTCGGCACCCTGCCGATTGCCGAGGCGCTGGTGTCTAAGGGCGTCGGCCTGGGCACCGTGCTGGCATTCATGATGTCGGTCACGGCGTTGTCGCTGCCATCGCTGATCATGCTGAAACAGGTGGTCAAGGCGCCGCTGCTGGCGCTGTTCGTTACCGTCGTGCTGATGGGCATCATGCTGATCGGCTATCTGTTCAATGCATTTGCTTACCTGTTCATCTGAGATGGGAGATTCGCCATG
This sequence comes from Stutzerimonas degradans, assembly GCF_024448505.1. GTDB lineage: Bacteria > Pseudomonadota > Gammaproteobacteria > Pseudomonadales > Pseudomonadaceae > Stutzerimonas > Stutzerimonas degradans. Next base: position 171,665 of record NZ_JAMOHV010000008.1, on the reverse strand, counting down.
CTGATCAAGATCCTGGGTTCCGGTTGCAGAAAGTGCGTGACCCTGGCCGACAATACGCGCCAGGCGCTGACAGCGCTGGGACGCGAGGCGGAGGTGGTCAAGGTGACCGACTTCGGCGAAATCGCCCGTTACGGGGTGATGAGCACGCCAGCACTGGTCATCGATGAGACGGTCGTGTCGGCGGGCAAGGTGTTGACGACCGATGAAATCGCTGCGCTGGTTGAGGCGCGATGAGTGGCTGCGATGGCCCCTGCGGTTGCGCGCGGCATCCGCAGGCAACCCATGCGTCGGAGGCGGGTGGCCGCTGGGTCAGCCTGTTCCACGTTCCGAAGATGGATTGCCCGGCGGAGGAGCGGCTGATCCGCATGGCCCTCGACGGTCACGTATCGGCAGGCGGCCTGGCGTTCGATCTTCCCGCCCGGCAGCTGCGGGTTACGCATGACGGTGCCATCGAGCCAATCGCCGAACGGCTGGGTAATCTCGGATTGGGCGCAACGCTGCTCGAAACCCGGGCAGCGGCGGTTGGTGCTCCGTCAGGCCGCGCGAACGAGGCCGGCGAAGCCGGGACCCTGAAGCTGCTGTTGGCGATCAATGCCTTCATGTTCGTGGCCGAGATGCTCGCCGGGTTGATTGCCCAGTCCGCCGGATTGATCGGTGATTCGCTGGACATGTTCGCTGACGCCGCCGTCTACGGAGTGGCGCTGTATGCAGTTGGCCGTGGCGCCCAACTGCAGATGAACGCCGCGCGGCTCGCCGGTCTGCTCCAGTTGCTGCTTGCCATTGGGCTGCTGATCGAAGTGGGGCGGCGCTTCGTCTTCGGCAGCGAACCGCAGTCGCTGTCGATGATGGTCGTCGCCAGCATCGCCTTGCTGGCCAACGTGCTCTGCCTGCTGCTGATTCACCGACATCGCGAAGGCGGCGTGCATATGCGTGCCAGCTGGATATTTTCCGCCAACGATGTGCTGATCAATGCCGGTGTGATCGTGGCCGGAGCGCTGGTCGCCTGGAGCGGATCGCGCTACCCGGACCTGCTGATTGGCAGTCTGATCGGAATCCTGGTCGCGCTGGGCGCACGGCGAATACTGGCGTTGCGGCCCTGAATGGTCTGCACTCCATAGCCAATGGCTTACAAGCATTGCGCTGTAGGTTCTGGCTGACAGGTGGCGCCAAACGCTTTGCGTCGCGGGTCGTAGCCATTGTGGCGGAGTGGCTGCGACGATTTTTCGTCACCTCGGATGAGGCGAGGTTGGCATTTTCTTTGGTACAGTTCGCCGTTATCACGAAGCGCGCAGCCAGCCAGCTTTGAATTGCATTGACGAGGTGTCTGTTGATTAGGGTGCTGGTGGTAGACGACCACGATCTGGTTCGCACGGGCATTACCCGCATGCTGGCCGATATCGACGGGTTGTACGTGGTTGGTCAGGCTGACTGCGGCGAGGAGGCGATCAAGCAGACTCGCGAACTCAAGCCGGACGTGGTTCTGATGGACGTCAAGATGCCCGGCATCGGTGGCCTGGAAGCCACTCGTAAGCTGCTGCGCAGCCACCCGGATCTCAAGGTCATCGCCGTCACGATCTGCGAAGAGGATCCGTTCCGACGCGTCTGCTGCAGGCCGGCGCGGCCGGGTATCTGACCAAGGGCGCTGCGCTGGAAGAGATGATTCGTGCGATCCGCATGGTTTTCGCCGGCCAACGCTACATCAGCCCGCAGATCGCCCAGCAGCTGGCGCTCAAGTCCTTCCAGCCGCAGCAGAATGGCTCGCCGTTCGATCTGCTGTCCGAGCGGGAAATCCAGATTGCGCTGATGATCGCCAACTGCCAGAAGGTCCAGGCGATCTCGGACAAGCTCTGCCTGTCGCCGAAAACGGTGAACACCTACCGCTATCGGATCTTCGAGAAGCTCTCGATCACCAGTGATGTCGAGCTGGCGCTGCTCGCCGTACGCCACGGCATGGTCGACACCATCAACTGATGGCCAGCGGATTCGATTCATCCGCCTTCCTGGCGGCATGCAGCGGGCATCCCGGCGTCTACCGGATGTTCGATGCGGACGAGAAACTGCTCTACGTCGGCAAGGCAAAGAATCTCAAGAAGCGCCTGGCCAGCTACTTTCGCAAGACCGGGCAGGCGCCGAAAACCGCCGCGCTGGTGGCAAAGATTGCCCAGGTGGAAACCACCATTACGGCGAACGAGACCGAGGCGCTGCTGCTCGAGCAGACGCTGATCAAGCAGTGGCGGCCGCCGTATAACATCCTGCTACGCGACGACAAATCCTATCCATACGTGTTTCTTTCTGCCGGCGAGTTTCCGCGGCTGAGCATTCATCGTGGCGCGAAGAAGGAACCCGGGCGCTATTTCGGTCCGTATCCGAGTGCCGGGGCGATTCGCGAGAGCCTGGGGCTCTTGCAGAAGGCCTTCCTCGTGCGTCAGTGCGAGGACAGCTATTTCCGCAATCGCACGCGGCCGTGTCTGCAATACCAGATCAAGCGCTGCAAGGCGCCCTGCGTAAAACTGGTGGATCCGACCGAGTACGCCGAAGATGTGCGTCACTCGGTGATGTTCCTCGAAGGGCGCAGCAATGCGCTGGCCGAAGAGCTGTCACGCAACATGGAGCAGGCGGCGATGAACCTCGAGTTCGAGCGTGCCGCCGAGATTCGCGACCAGATCGGCATCCTGCGGCGCGTTCAGGACCAACAGAGCATGGAAGGCGGCAATGGCAACGTCGATATCGTCGCCGCCGCCGTAAGCCCGGGCGGTGCATGCGTGCATCTGATCAGTGTGCGTGGCGGGCGGGTGCTCGGCAGCAAGAATTTCTTCCCCCAGGTTGCCATTGAGGAGAGCGTCAGCGACGTGCTGCAGGCGTTTCTTGAGCAGTATTACCTCGGCTCGAGTGAGCGCGACTTGCCGGGCGAGCTTATCGTCAATGCCGTGCATGAGGACTTTCCCACGCTGGTCAGCGCGATCGCGGAATTGCGCGGCAGCGAGCTGAGCATCGTGCATCGCGTACGCGGCACGCGCGCCCGCTGGCAACAGCTGGCGCTGACCAATGCCGAGCAGGCGCTGTCGGCACGACTCGCCAATCGCCAGCACCTGTCGGCGCGTTTCGAAGCGCTGGCCGAGGCGCTGAAGCTCGACGAACTGCCATCACGCCTGGAATGTTTCGATATCAGCCATTCCAGCGGCGAGGCAACGGTGGCGTCCTGCGTGGTGTTCGGCCCCGAGGGGCCGCTGAAGTCGGACTACCGCCGCTACAACATCGAAGGCGTCACCGCTGGAGACGATTATGCGGCGATGCACCAGGCGCTCTCGCGGCGTTTTCGCAAGGCGGCCGAAGGCGAGGGCAAGCTGCCCGACATCCTCTTGGTGGACGGTGGCAAGGGCCAGCTCAACATGGCGCGCGAAGTGCTGGAAGAGCTGGCGGTGCCCGAGTTGATCCTGCTCGGCGTGGCCAAGGGCGTCACCCGCAAGCCCGGCCTGGAAACCTTGTATCTCAACGACGCGGCGCACGAATTCACGCTGCCGGCCGACTCGCCGGCGCTGCATCTCATCCAGCAGGTGCGGGACGAGGCCCACCGTTTCGCCATTACCGGCCACCGTGCGCGACGCGGCAAGGCTCGGCGCACATCGAGCCTGGAAGACGTGGCAGGCATCGGACCGAAGCGGCGACGCGAACTGCTCAAGCACTTCGGTGGTCTTCAGGAACTCTGCCGTGCCAGCCTGGACGAGATCGCCAAGGCGCCGGGTATCAGTAAAAAGCTTGCCGAGTCGATTTATGCCGCTCTGCACAGTGAGTAGAATCACCGCCAATTTCGCTGATCAGTGGTACCGATGAATATTCCAAACCTGCTCACCGTGCTGCGCGTGCTGCTGATCCCAATCTTCATTCTGCTGTTCTACCTGCCATTTCACTGGAGCTATCTGGCCGCCAGCGCAGTGTTCACCATTGCCGCAGTGACCGATTGGCTCGATGGCTACCTGGCCCGTCGCCTGGAGCAGAGCACCCCATTCGGCGCCTTCCTCGATCCGGTGGCGGACAAGCTGATGGTGGCCGTCGCCCTGGTGCTGCTGGTCGGCGAGCATGCCAACCTGTGGCTGACGCTACCGGCAGCCATCATCATCGGGCGTGAGATCGTCGTCTCGGCGCTGCGCGAGTGGATGGCCGAACTGGGTGCGCGCGCGCAGGTAGCCGTCTCCAATCTCGGTAAATGGAAAACCGCAGCGCAAATGGTGGCGCTGGTGATCCTGCTGGCCAATCCGCCAGCTCTGACGATCTGGGTCAGCCTGGGCTACGCGTTGCTCTTCATCGCAGCCGGACTGACGCTGTGGTCGATGATCAACTACCTGAACGCGGCCTTGCCTCATCTGAGCGCCGAAAAGAAATAAAACTTTTTTAATCAAGGGCTTGACGCCGCGCTCTGATCCTATAAAATGGCGCCCGTCACCAAGACAACGCGGGAATAGCTCAGTTGGTAGAGCACGACCTTGCCAAGGTCGGGGTCGCGAGTTCGAGTCTCGTTTCCCGCTCCAATTTGTTGTAGATGACGCCGCAGAGAATGCGGCGTCATTGTTTTGAGGCCGGTTGGCAGAGTGGTTATGCAGCGGATTGCAAATCCGTGTACGCCGGTTCGATTCCGACATCGGCCTCCAGTATCGAAAGCCCCGCAAGTTAACGCCTGCGGGGCTTTTTGTTTGAGGCATGACAAACACAGTCGGCCTCATAGCTCGCATATCAACCCGGCCAGCCCTCCGCCCATGCACGACCCGCGCGGTTGCGTGAAGCCGGGTAGCTGGTTATAGTCCTGCGCCGCCGCGATCCACCTTGGCGGCCAGCTACAGCGCTACGCCCGGATGGCGAAATTGGTATACGCAAGGGACTTAAAATCCCTCATCCGAAAGGGTATGCGGGTTCGACCCCCGCTCCGGGCACCAATGAGCATTCCCGCTTCACCTGTCCAAGTGACCCTAGTTCCGCGCTCCGTACTGCTTTACCGCGCCTTATGCCGCGGTAGATCGTTGGCTATACGGCCATCCGCAATTCATCTTCTTTCGCTATTTCCGAATACATGTTCGCGCGTATGCGGGTTCTTGTGTATGCAACAGACGCCTTAGGTCTAATTCAATAGTTCGGTTTTATGAGTTATTGAAAGTTTGCTGACTGCAGAATTAACGTTCTCAGGTGAGAACTAACCTCAAATGCAGCATCAAACTCTTGGGAATGTAATTCGGAATTTGGGTAGTGCCAATCCAATTAAATTGCAATAATGAACTTGTAGCGCTCGTCACAAATACGGTGACAATTCAGGATTGTCATAGGACGTAGATGCGATTTTGGTGCATGTATGAGAACCGTTCTAATTGTCGATGATCACCCGTTCATTTGCCTGGCAGTCCGTACGCTGCTTGAGCGCGACGGATATCGCGTCGTGGCGGAGGCCGATAACGGGGTCGATGCGATTCAGCATGCCAAGGTGCACAGCCCGGATCTGGTCGTAGTCGATATCGGTATCCCGAAGCTGGACGGTCTGTCGGTGATCATGCGTTTGCGCTTGCTGAGCGATTCGCTGAAAGTTCTGGTGCTGAGTTCTCAGCCGGCCAACCTTTTTTCCATGCGCTGTCGGCAGGCGGGGGCGGCGGGGTATGTGTGCAAAAGCGGCGACATGAGCGAGCTGACCAATGCGGTCCAGGCCATCAGATCCGGCTACGAGTACTTCCCCAGCCTAAGCTCCGCCTCAGTCAACCAGAGCGATGCGCGCATGTCCGAAACGGAGATGATCAACACGCTGTCGGACCGCGAAATCACCGTGCTACGACAATTGGCCCAGGGGCGCAGCAACAAGCAGATCGGCGATGACCTGGCCCTCAGCAACAAGACAATCAGCTGCTACAAAACCCGCATCATGGAAAAGTTGCAGATCGAAACGCTGGTCGATCTGGTCGAGTTCGCCAAGCGCAACTCCGTCACCTGACGGGGTGTCGGCATTCATTCAGCGAAAGGGCGAACCCGATGGGCACCGAACCTTCTTCCGCAGCAGCTGGCGGCCCTACGGCCGGTAAGCGCGACGACCACAAAAGATCGCTCACCTTGCTGGTGGTGGATGACTATCCGCCCGGTCTCATGCTGCTCAAGCAGCAGTTCAGTTTCCTTGGTCACCGGGTGATTGCCGCTACCGACGGCAAGGAGGCTTTCGACCAATGGCTCGCCGATGATTTCGACGCCGTGCTCACCGATTCGCGAATGCCACTGATGGATGGTTGCGAGCTGGCCCAGGCGATTCGCCAGCACGAGCAGAGCAATGGACGACCGCGCTGCCTGATCATCGGCATCACTGCCAACGCGGTGCCGGAAGAGCGCGCACGCTGTCTGGCCGCTGGTATGGACGAGTGCTTTTTCAAGCCGATGGATCTGATCGAGCTCGATCGTTACTTGGGCCAGCGCGATGTTGCTGTGCCGACACATGAGATCATCGAAACCACCCAGTCTGAGGCGCTTGGCGCCCGGTTGTGGGCATTGGCGGGGCAGAATTCGGACATCCAGCGACGGCTTGTCGATTCCCTGCGAAGTAGCAATCAGGCCGATTGCGAGCGTTTGCAGAACTTGCTGGCGGCGCGCGACGCCGAAAGCCTGCCTGACTTTGCGCACCGGATCAGAGGCGCGGCTGGCCTGATTGGCGCAGAGGCGCTCGTGACCTGCTGTCTGACGCTGGAGCAGGCGTATGCGAATGGCGCTTCGCAGGACGCTTTGCTATGCCAGGCCGAGGTGCTACTACAGAGGATGCGCGAACTGACTGCCGACCTGGGCCGTCTGCATCAGGCCTGACGATCGTTACGCCGCGATCGGTCAGCAGGCCAGGCGTGCCCTGGGAGCGCAAAACAGTCTATCGCCAAAGAACTCCAGATGAGCAGTCGGATTGGACGGCAATAGCCAGTTATCTATCTTGTTTGCAATTTTCCTGTAGGCGCTCGTGCTCTTTGAGGTTGGATAGGCATCGTATACGGCACGACGTTTCTTTGCGGCATGCCGAACGTTTTCATCGAAGGGAATATCCCCCAGATACTCCAATACAACACTTAGAGCTGAATCGGTTATTTTAAGAAGTGTATTAAACAGCGCGCGCCCCTCATAACGGCTGTGGACCATGCTGGCCAATATATGGAATCGGGATATTCCATAGTTGCGATTCAGCAGCTTGATAAAACTGTATGCGTCATTGATGGAGGCAGGCTCGTCGCGAACGACGACCATTACATGCCTGGAGGCGTGGATGAAATTCAGCGTCGACTCAGTAATGCCCGACGCCGTATCGATGAGCAGGACGTCCGGGGCATCCTGCATGTCGCTGACGGCGTGAATCAGACCGGCCTGTTGCGTCAGACTCAGCTGCGTCATGTCCAGATCGCCGCAGCTTCCGGGCAGGATCCGTATGCCGCCGCCCAGTTGCAACACCACTTGCTCGATCGAGCAGTGACCGCGCAATACGTCGGCCAGGGTGCGGTGCGGGGACAATCCCAGCAGCTCGTGAACGTTGGCCGTCGCCAGGTCGGCGTCCAGGACCATCGTCCGGCGTCCGAGATCGGCCAAACCGAGCGCGAGGTTGACCGCAACATTGGTTTTACCGCTTCCGCCCCTGCCGCCTGCAACGGCGATGACCTGCACGGGATTCATCTGGCTTGTCCTCACGAAGACGAACAGGGTCACGACCTGAAGGCGAGGCCCGCGGTAAAACCGGGGAACCCTGTCGGCGCCATAAACGGCCTTACTGCGCATCGTTCTGTAGGTAGTTGTGTGAGGACATGCTGGCAGAGTTACCGGGCCGGATAACGCAGAAACGTCCTACGCATTTGTAGGAAACTTCTTATTCGCTGGCGATCTCTTGAATCGTAAACACGCGGACCGCAGACTCGCCGTGCAATTGACTACAGTCCAGGACTCGATGGTCCCTGTGCTTCTCTCCGCGTCGCGCGTTCATGCATGAATGCCGCGGCTAGAGCCCCCATTCGATGCACATATCTTTCGATAGATATAGATAGAAGTCGTTTGGCTGCTGCTCGCGCACTTTCTCAATTCATCAGGCAAATGTTTCCCGGAGCGCCCGTTCATGTGGTCGAAACGTTCTTTCGGTCTGCGTCAGTGGATCTGGCGTGCATTCGTACAAAGCGCACTAATCCCTCTAATTCTTGTAGAGACCGTGCTGATTGCCGTCTATCTGCTGACCAACAGTGCGATTCGCGATGCGCAGATCGAACACCTGCGCAACAACGCGGTGATCGATCTCGAAGCCACCGCCACTCAGGAAGCGCGCATCATCGACGAGCAGCTCAGGCAGGTTCGTGCTCAGGCTGAAATCTATCGCAACCTAACCACACGCGTTCTGATGGAAGATGAGGTGATGCCGACCACGCTGGCGCTGACGGACGACGGCGTTCGCTACACGCCGCGCAACGACGGCGGTGCCGCGGTGTTCTACGCCAACTCGACCCCGGCCGAACGCCAGGACCTGCAGAAGATCGGCAAGCTGACGCGGCTCGACCCGCTGATGCAGCAGATCGAGAACAACACTCCACTGATCGACAGCCTGTATTTCAACAGCTGGGACAGCCTCAACCATATCTATCCCTGGTTCCTGACGCCGGACCAGTACCCGCACGATATGGTCATCCCTGAATACAACTTCTATTACCTGGCCGATGCGTCGCACAACCCGGAGCGCAAGGTGGTCTGGACCGATGTCTATGTCGATCCGGCGGGGCTCGGCTGGATGATGTCGGCCGTCGCCCCGGTTTATCGCGGCGATTTTCTCGAGGGCGTGGTTGGCGTCGATATCACCGTGAGCGGCATTCTCGAGCAGATCAGCCGCCTGCAGGTTCCGTGGAATGGTTACGCGATGCTGGTGGGCGCCGATCTGAACATCCTCGCGCTGCCAAAAGCGGGCGAGCAGGCCTTCGGCCTGCGCGAACTGACCGACTATTCCTACGAGGAGGCCGTGCACCGCGAAATACTCAAACCGGATACGTTCAAGCTCGATCACAACCCGCAAACCGAGCTGCTGGCCAAAGCCATCAATGCGAAGTCACGTGGCGTACAGCCTGTGACGCTCGGCGGGCGTACCCATCTGGTGGCGTGGGAAACCATCGAACCGACCGGCTGGCACCTGTTGACGGTGGTGGACGAAGCCGACATTTTCAGCCAGACCAACGCGCTGGCCAGCCGTTACCAGCAGATCGGCTATCTGCTGATCGCCGGCCTGGTGCTGTTCTACCTGCTGTTCTTCGCCTTCATGTGGGCGCGCGCGCGTCGGCTCAGTCAGCTGCTGCTGAAGCCTATCGCCGGCATCTCGCAGATGATCGATCAGATAGGCAAGGGCAACCGCTTGCCGCAGCAGGTCAGATCGGAAATCCGCGAACTCGACCAGATGGCCGAGCACATCTGCGGTGTAGGCGGCCAGCTCGAACACAGCGAAGCGCAACGCGAGCAAACCCACCGGCGCCTGGAGCTGGTACTGGAAAGCGCGACCGAAAGCCTCTGGGAAATCCGCTATGAAACCGGTCTGGTCAAGCTGCGCGGACGCTTCTGCGAGCGCTTCGGCTTGGCCAGCGAGCTGCCGCTCGAGGAGTTCTTCCAGCGCATTCATCCGGACGACGAACCGCGTATTCGTCAGGCGCATCAGCAGCTGACCCAAGGCGCGTGTGACAGCTATTCGGGCGAGTTCCGCTTCGCCGATGCGCAGGGCCAGTATCACTGGCTGCTCAGCCGGGGCAGGGTGCTGGAGCAGCACCCGGAATCCGGCTTGGCCAGTCTGGCTGCCGGCACGCATGTGGATATCGCCGAAATCAAGCGTATCGAGGGCGAGCTGCGCCAGGCGATGCTCGATGCGCAGGTCGCCAACCAGGCCAAGTCGCGGTTCATTTCCAGCATGAGCCACGAACTGCGCACGCCGCTCAACGCCATTCAGGGGTTCGCCCAGTTGATGCAGATGCAGGCGCGCGCGAAGGGACAGGAGCAGGAACAGGGCGATTTCCTCATGGAGATCCTGCGCGCCAGCCGTCACCTCAATCATCTGGTGGGCGACATTCTCGAATGGTCGGGAACGCAGCTACAGTCCGCGCCTCTGGAGCTGGGACTGGTCGACGTTGGCGAGCTGATGCGTGAGAGCGCCGAACTGGTTCGGGCCGAGATGAACGAGCGTGGCCTGCGGCTGAACCTTGATCTACCCGAGGCGAAACTGCAGGTGTGGGCCGAGCCGCGGCGGCTGCGTCAGGTGCTGCTCAACCTGTTGTCCAACGCGATCAAGTACAACAAACCGGACGGGCAGGTGACGCTGAGCTATCAGGTCGCCGCCGGCCAGCTTCGGCTGCTGGTGGAGGACACCGGACTCGGCATCGCCAGCGACCTGCAGCACAAGGTTTTCGAGCCGTTCCAGCGCCTCGGTCGCGAGAACAGCATGATCCAGGGCACCGGTATCGGCCTGTCGCTCTGCCGGGAGCTGGCCTCGCTGATGCACGGGCGCATGGGCCTGCACAGCGAGGAGGGCATCGGCAGCAGCTTCTGGATCGAACTGGCACTGTACGACAGCAAGCCCTCGACCGCGCCTGCAAAGCCGCCTCGGTCGCAGCCGCGCATCGTCTATGCCGAGGACAATCCAGCCAGCCAGTTCCTGGTGCGCGCGGTGCTGAACGACATCGCCGAGGTCGAGGTCGCCAGTAACGGCGTGGCGGCGCTGCAGCTGATAGCGGCCGCGCCGCCGGATCTGGTGCTGCTCGATCTCAAACTGCCCGGCATGGACGGCGAGGAGCTGCTGGCACGTCTGCGCAGTGACCCGAAGCTGCAGGGACTGCCCGTCGTGATTCTCAGCGCGGTGAGCGGCGCCGAGGTGCTGCGCGCCGCCGCTCTGGACTGCCAGGGGTTGCTCAGCAAGCCGCTGGATATGCAGGAGCTGCGTAGCCTGGTGGAAGCCTTGCTGGCAGAGGAGTTGAAGCATGCCGATTGAAGCCATACGCCAGGCCACCATCGTCGTTATCGACGATATCGCCTCGAACCTGCGTTTGCTCGAGTCGACCGTGCGAGCCCTTGGCGTGCGGCGCGTCCTGGCCTTCAGCGATTCATCCCTCGGGCTGGCCTGGCTGCAGCAAAACGACTGGGACCTGCTGCTGCTCGATGTGGATATGCCCCGCCCGAATGGCTTCGATATCCTCCGCGAGCTGTCCGGGCGCGACCGTGCCCGTTCGATGATCGTCATGGTCAGCGCACTGACCGACCGCACCAGCCGTCATCGCGGTCTGGAGCTGGGCGCCAACGACTTCATCAGCAAGCCGCTGGATCTGCCTGAGCTGCTGCTACGCGTGCGCAATCAGCTGCAGATGAGCCAGGCCGCCCGACAGCTCAACCAGGAACGCGAGAGTCTCGAACGAAAGGTGCTCGAGCGCACCGCGCAGCTGAATGCCAGTTACCAGTCGGTGGTGCGCAGCTTGCTGCGCGCCGCGCAGCACAAGGACGAGGAGACCGGCCAGCACATTCGACGGATCGGCGAGTCGGCCGCGCTGATTGCCACGGCCCTGGGGCAGGCGCCGGAGTGGGTGGAGTTGATAGGTCTGGCGGCGCCGATGCATGACGTCGGCAAGATCGGCATCCCCGACTGCATCCTGCTCAAGCCAGCGGCGCTCACGGTCGAAGAGCGTCGCGTCATGCAGCAGCACACGCAGATCGGCCATGCGATCCTGAGCGACGGCGAAGATTCGCCATTGCTCGAAATGGCGGCGCAGATTGCCCTGTCCCACCATGAAAAATGGGATGGCACGGGATACCCACAAGGCCTCAAGGGAGAGGAAATTCCGCTGTCGGCGCGCATCGTCGCCTTGTGCGATGTGTACGACGCGCTGCGTTCACCGCGCCCCTACAAACAGTCGTGGCCGGCCGAGCGCGCCCAGCAGTACGTGCGCGAACAGGCGGGCGTGCATTTCGATCCGCAGCTGGTGGCCGTGCTGGAGGGTATCTTCCCGTTGCTGGAAAACACGCAGACCCGACTGGCCGACGCGAGCAGCGAGTTGCCGGGGCCGGCATACCAGTCCATTCCTGCCTGACTCCCCACGCCTACGGATAACCGCAGCGAAGCGGATAAGATGCCGCTCATTGCGCCTGCGCGCTCACTGGCGATGGTACGGACGATGACAGCGGCTGAACTGATAGCGATCCTGCAGGGCTACCCCGGTGATACACCGGTGCTGGTCGAAGGCCACGGCAAGGGTTGGGACGCCATCCGTGGCGCGGGCGCCGCGACGGTGGTGGAAGTGGTGGAGCCAGCCGAACCGGACGGGCAGTTTCTGCGCGAAGGCGACTTGCCCGATCCGGATGCGTTCTTCCTGGACGAACAGGCCCGACGCAGTCTCATGAAGACATTGATGAAGGGCAAACGCAGCCGGGCGATTCTGCTCAGCGGCCGTGGCCAGCCGCGGGACTGAGGCGTTGCGGCCCCGTTCGCCTTACCGCTGGCGCAACGCGTGGCCGTTGCGCACGAGGCGATACAGGTAGACCAGCACGATGACGCCGAGCACGATCTTCGAACCCGGGTCCAGGTACTCGGCGACGCGGTCGTATTCGGCATGCAGCAGGTAGCCGGCCAGCGCCAGCAAGAAGGTCCAGATCGCCGAACCCGCCAGGGTATAGAAGGCGAAGGAACGGAACGGCATATGCGCGATGCCGGCGGGCACTGAAATCAGCGTGCGGATCGCCGGCACCAGACGGCCGAAGAACACCGCCTTGCGCCCGTGCGCGCGAAACCAGATGCCGGCCTCGGTGACATCGTCACCCGATATCGTCAGCCAGCGACCGTAGCGCTGGGCCAGCCGCCGCATGCGCTTTTCGCCGAGCAGGGCGCCGGCGTAGTACCAGGGCAGCGCGCCGAGGAACGAACCGAGCGTCCCGGCGATCACCACGCCAATGATGTTCAGCTCGCCACGTGCGGCGAGAAACCCGGCCAGCGGCATGATCACTTCCGAGGGAATCGGCGGGAACAGGTTCTCCAGCAGCATCAGCGCGAGAATGCCGAAGTAGCCGCCTTGGCTGATCAGCCCGGTAATCGAATCGAACACGTAAAAATCCTTGTAACCGAAAGGGAAAACGCCACCGCTCAGCCGGTCGCCGGCCTATGGCTCGCGGTTTGAACCTGCCGCGCGTGGCCGGTTCCGGCCGCCGCGCCGTTAAATCGTTACACCGCGTGGCGCGCAGCGTCGCATGCGGCCAAGTGACCGACCATCAGACTTGCGCTCGGAACTGAACCGGCGGCGAACCGTCGGCGTTGATCTGCTCCACCAGCGCCGGACGGCCTTCGGCATCCAGTCGCACATGGCCGATCCCTGCGGCATTCCACAGACGCTCGCCGGCGCTGCTACGGTTGGGCAGCCAGGGCTGTACCTTGACCCTTCGGCGTTTGGTCAGCCAGTTCAGCGGCGAACGCGGCGAGTAGAGCCAGCGATTCAGGCGGTCGAAGATATCCAGCAGGCGGCGCGGAAACTCGTTTTTCACGCCGCTGCTGGTGATCTGCCACAGCTGCGGACGGCTGCGCCGGCCACGGATGCGGATTTCGTAGGCGAACGAGTAATGCACGTCGCCGGAGAGAATCACGTAGTTGCCCGGTGTGCGCGTGTGGCGAAAGATGTTGAGCATCACCTGCGCCGCACCACGATGGGCCATCCAGTTTTCCGCATCGACCAGTAGCGAGTAGCCGAGCCAGCTGAACACCCGCTGTACCGTCTCGATCAGCTTGACGCCGAACATCGGCGCCGGCGAGACGATCACCGCCGAGTGATGATCGAGCAACGCGTGCTGGAAGTCGGTGAGCGCTTCCCAGTCCATCAGACCCGAAGGTCGACTCAGATTGCGCTCGCTGCGCCAGCGTCGAGTGCGGGTGTCGAGCACCACCAGCGCCGGCTCGCCGGGCAACACATACCCCCAATTCGCGAAGGCGAGCAGGGCGTCGACCGCATCGTTCTGAGCCTGGCAGTCGAGCGCACCGTCGCGCGCGCTATTCAGTAACCGCTGCAGCGGTGCGAGCACCGTGGTGAACGCTTCGGGCTGGTTGCCCCAGCCCTGGCAGAGCAGATAGGCCGCCAGCGCATTGCCGATGATGCGGCGGGAGAACGGATGGCCGTAAGCGGTTTCCTCCCAGCGTGCGGATAGATTCCAGTCGTCGGTGATGTCGTGGTCATCGAAGATCATCAGCGTCGGCACGTGCGCCAGCGCCCGCGCCGCGCGCGGCAGGGTTCGGCGGAACGCGTCGATCTGCTCGGCTTCGCGCGCATAGCGCTGCGCCAGTTCGTCTTCGAGCGACGGTGCGACCGGATCGATCAGCTGCCACGGCACCGGCGACCACACCAGTAGGTACATCGCCAGCACCTCGGATAGGGTCACCAGGTGATTGTGGGCATTGGCGGTGGTGAACACCGGTTTCTCCGCGCCGCCGAAGAAACGCTCGCGCAACGCCTCGCTGGCCTTGAATGCCGGCAGCAGTTGTTCGCGCCGGTAATAGGTTGCCGGGTGCGCCAGCAACTCGGCGCTATCGGCCACCAGCGCGCCCTCCAGGCATTCGCCGTAGAGCCCCAGGCGACGGATCAGCGCGTGGATCGCCACCAGCATCGGCCCGGCGACATCGTCGGCGTAGATCTGGTCGCCGGTCATCAGTAAGGCCGCCGGCCATTGCTCCGGCGCCTGCCGCGCCTCGTCGAGCAGGCGATCGACGCAGACGAGCCCGTCAGCTGAGGCGTGATGCGGCTTGCGGCAGGAGCCGTGCAGCAGGTTGTCGAAGCGCGGCCGAATCACGAACAGCGGCATACGTTCGCCTTCGTGCAGCAGATGCGGCGCCCACTGCGCGATGCCAGGCTCGGCAGCGTGGCCGAGCAGACGCAGGTCGTAGCGGATCGGCCGGTCGTGGGGCAGTGGCTCGTCGAACGTCACATCGATCAGATGCAGCCACGCCGACGTGCCGACCCGTATTCGCGTGCACTCGTCGTCGCTGAGGGCCCGCACGCGTTCCGGCTCACCGTCGACATCCAGCTGCAGGCGCAGTGTCAGCGCTTCGCTGCCGACCAGCCAGAACACCAGCCGGGTGGTTTCGACGCGGCGCAACAGCGGCCCGGCGAGCACCGGCGGCAGCGCCGGGCTCGGGGAGGAGGTGGGTTCGTTCATGCAATGCTCAAAGGGTAAACGCCAGCTATCAGAGTGCTTCAATCGCAGAAGATTGCGGCGGCGATGAAGCATTCAAGCCCGTCACCGCGAGCACTATGACGAGATTCGACGCCAGGTTACCCGATTGCGCGAAAGGCCGGCCGCCGCGACAAGCGCCCGGCGCGGCGCGTCAGGCGTGCGCGACGCCGTATCGCTGGGCGACGGGGCAAGGTTGGAAATACAACGTCGCGCCGCGTTGCACGCCGATCAGGCTGGCGTGGTCGTTGCCGACTTCCGCCTCGATCGGCTCGTCCTGGCCGTTCACGCGCAGCGTCACGCGGGTGATTGCGCCCAGCGGGCGGATGTCGCGCACCTCGCCGATCTGGTAGTCAGCCACCGCCTCGCGCGACAGCAGCACCTCGTGCGGGCGGAACACCAGCGGCCGGTCGCCCAACTGCAGGCGATTGGCATCGCCGAGAAAGTCGTAGACGAACTCGCTGGCCGGGTTGCGGTAGACCTCTGCCGGGGTGCCGACCTGCTCGATCACGCCCTTATTCATCACCACGATGCGGTCGGCCACCTCCATCGCCTCTTCCTGGTCGTGGGTGACGAACACCGAGGTCAGGTGCACGTCCTCGTGCAGCCGTGCCAGCCAACGACGCAGCTCCTTGCGCACCTTGGCATCCAGCGCGCCGAACGGCTCATCGAGCAGCAGTACACGCGGCTCGACCGCCAGCGCGCGGGCCAGGGCAATACGCTGGCGCTGGCCGCCGGATAGCTGCTCCGGATAGCGGTCGGCGAGCCAGTCCAGCTGCACCAGGCCGAGCAGTTCGTGGACTTTCTGGGCAATCACGGCTTCGCTCGGTCGCTGCTTCTTCGGCTTCATGCGCAGGCCGAAGGCGACGTTGTCGAACACCGTCATGTGGCGGAACAGTGCGTAGTGCTGGAAGACGAAGCCGACGTTGCGGTCGCGCACGTCGTGGCCGGAAACGTCCTCGCCGTGGAACGCGATACTGCCGGTGTCCGGCGTCTCCAGCCCGGCGATGATGCGCAGCAGGCTGGTCTTGCCGCAGCCGGACGGGCCGAGCAGGGCCACCAGCTCGCCGCTGTGGATGTCGAGGTTGATGCTGTTCAGCGCCTGGAACTGGCCGAAGCGCTTGTTGACGTTGCGAACTTCGATACTCATGCATGTGCTCCGGTTTGCAGGCGCGCGAGGCGCGATTCGCTCCACTGCTTGAGCAGCAGGATCACCAGCGCCAGGGCCAGCAGCAGGCTGGCCACGCTGAACGCGGCGACGTGGTTGTATTCGTTGTAGAGAATCTCGACATGCAGCGGCAGGGTGTTGGTCAGCCCGCGGATATGTCCGGAGACCACCGACACCGCGCCGAACTCGCCCATCGCCCGCGCGGTGCAGAGCACCACGCCGTAGATCAGGCCCCATTTGATGTTCGGCAGGGTGATGTGCCAGAACATCTGCCAGCCGCTGGCGCCGAGCAGCCGCGCGGCTTCTTCCTCGGTGCTGCCCTGTCCCTGCATCAGCGGGATCAGCTCGCGGGCGACGAAGGGCACGGTGACGAACAGCGTCGCCAGCACGATGCCCGGCACGGCGAAGACGATCTGGATATCGCGGTCCATCAGCCACTCGCCAAAGTAGCCTTGGGCGCCGAACAGCAGCACGTAGATCAGGCCGGCGATCACCGGCGACACCGAGAACGGCAGGTCGATCAGCGTCACCAGCAGGCTCTTGCCGCGAAATTCGTACTTGCTCACGCACCAGGCGGCGGCCACGCCGAATACCAGGTTCAGCGGCACCGAGATGCCCACGGCCAGCAGCGTGAGTTGCAGTGCGGCAATGGCGTCGGGCTCGAAGATCGCCTCGAAGAAGGTGCCGAAACCCTGCTTCAGCGCCTCACTGATGACGATCAGCAGCGGCAGCAGCAGGAACAGCGCGAACACCAGCCAGGCGGCGAGGATCAGCACCCGCCGGCCCCAGGCATTGCCGCGCCGCGCGGCGTTGGCAGTGGTGCTGGCGGTCGTGGTTATCGAAACGGAAGACATGCCGGACTCCTCAGGAACGCGCGATGCGGCGCTGCAGCAGGTTGATCGCCAGCAGCAGGATGAAGGCCACCACCAGCATCAGCACGCCGATGGCGGTGGCGCCGGCGTAGTCGTACTGATCCAGCTTGACCATGATCAGCAGCGGCAGGATCTCGGTCTTCATCGGCATGTTGCCGGCGATGAAGATCACCGAGCCGTACTCGCCGACGCCGCGGGCAAAGGCCAGCGCGAAGCCGGTCAGCCAGGCCGGCAGCAGCGCTGGTAGCAGCACATGGCGCGCCACCTGCCAAGGCTTGGCACCGAGACAGGCGGCGGCTTCCTCGACTTCACGGGGAATGTCGGCCAGCACCGGCTGCAGCGTGCGCACCACGAATGGCAGGGTGACGAAGGTCAGCGCCAGGGTGATGCCCAGCGGGCTGTAGGCGATCTTGAAACCCAGCGCGGTGGCGAACTGGCCAACCGGCCCGTTGGGCGCGTACAGCGCGGTCAGCGCGATGCCGGCCACGGCGGTGGGCAGCGCGAAGGGCAGGTCGATCATCGCCTCGATGACCTTGCGGCCCGGGAAGCGGTAGCGCACCAGCACCCAGGCCAACAGCGTGCCGATCACGCCATTGAGCAGCGCCGCGACGAAGGCGGTGCCGAAACTAAGTTTCAGCGCCGCCAGCACGCGCGGCGCGCTGATGATGGCGACGAACTGGTCCCAGCTGAGTTCGGTGGTCTTGAGAAACAGCGCACCCAGGGGAATCAGCACCAACAGGCTGAGGTACACCAGGGCGTAGCCCAGCGTCAGGCCGAAGCCGGGTATGACGGAGGTAGATCGGCTAGACATGTTTGAGACTCGGTCGGTTTGGCAGTTGGAAGCCGGAAGCGGGGACGCCGTAGGGTGGAAAACGCGTGAAGCGATTTTCCACGCGCCTCGCGCCTGAGCCTGTCGTATGCAGGCCAGCGCCTCGGACGCGTGGATGGCTTCGGCCATCCACCCTACGAATTGCCGCTTACTGCGCCTGGTAGATCTGGTCGAAGATCCCGCCATCATTGAAGAACTTCGGCTGCGCGACCTTCCAGCCGCCGAAATCCCCGTCGATGGTGACCAGCTTCAGCGCCGGGAACTGATCCTTGAACTCGGCCGCCACGGCCTCGTTACGCGGGCGGTAGAAGTTCTTCGCGGCGATGCGCTGACCTTCCGCGCTGTACAGGTAGTTCAGGTACGCCTTGGCGACTTCGCGCGTGCCCTTGCGCTCGACGTTCTTGTCGACCACCGCCACCGGCGGCTCCGCGAGGATCGACAGGCTCGGTGCGACGATCTCGAAATTGCCGCCGCCTTCCTCCTTGAGCGCCAGGAAGGCCTCGTTCTCCCAGGCCAGCAGCACGTCGCCGATGCCGTTGTTGGCGAAGGTGACGGTCGAGCCGCGGGCGCCGGTATCCAGCACCGGCACATTCTTGTAGAGCTTCTCGACGAAGGATTGAGCTTGCGCTTCGTCGCCGAATTTCTGCTGGGCGAAGGCCCAGGCAGCGAGGAAGTTCCAGCGGGCGCCGCCAGAGGTCTTCGGGTTCGGCGTGATCACCTCGACGCCCGGCTTGACCAGGTCATCCCAGTCCTTGATGCCTTTCGGGTTGCCCTTG
Source organism: Stutzerimonas degradans (assembly GCF_024448505.1). Classification (GTDB taxonomy): domain Bacteria; phylum Pseudomonadota; class Gammaproteobacteria; order Pseudomonadales; family Pseudomonadaceae; genus Stutzerimonas; species Stutzerimonas degradans. Next base: position 152,831 of record NZ_JAMOHV010000008.1, on the reverse strand, counting down.
CGCACCAGGAACACGATGGTCGAGGTATAGGGCGTGCTGGCTTGCGGCAGGCGGGACTGCCAGTCCTCGGGGATCAGCTTGGCGATGCGCTGCAGCTCGTCGATGTCGCCGGCCAGCGCCAGCGTCACCACGTCGGCGCGCAGACCGTCGATCACCGCGCGGGCCTGCTTGCCCGAGCCGCCATGGGACTGCTGGATCTTGATCGGCTCGTGGCCCTGAGCCTGCCAGTGTTTGTTGAAGGCCTGGTTGAATTCCACATACAGCTCACGGGTCGGGTCGTAGGACACGTTGAGCAGAGACTCGGCGGCCACGGCGGGGCCGGCGAGGAGAGCGCTCGCCAAGGCGGCGAGGGCAAAGCGACGAATGGACATGTGCAGCTCCTGAATGAAGAAATCGTTTTTCTGCGTTGGCTTGTGGGTGTTCAGGTTGGTCAGCTCCGCATTCGCGGTTGACAGCGGCAGTACCGGCGCGTGGTCATGGTGTCGTTCTCATTTGCACGCCCTCCGGTGGTCCAGTCGGGCTTGGTTCGGTTCTAGCGAATCAGGCGGTCTTGCCAGTTGGTTGCAGGCGGAATTTCTCCTTGCGCTCGATCTGTACGACCTGACCGTTGTGCACGGTGATTTCCACCGAGCCGAACTTCAGGCCGTTCAAGGCACTGTGAATTTCGCGCAGGATGCTGGCTTCGTCCTGACCTTCCAGGTTGCGAAGGGTCGCGCTCATCAGTTGCTCTCCATGAAAAACCTCCATGCGCTTCGGGATGAAACGCAGCCAGGGGAGGTGTGGGGCGGATAATAGGTGTGAGGTTATATGCTTAAAAATATCGTTTAAGAACATTTATATAACCCAATCGAATTACATCATCAGCTTGATGTGCATCGCTGCTTTCCTGATGAATGGAATAAGTAAATCATTTTTTATTCTTTTTGATCTCGTAAGGCCTGACCTAGACTGCGCCGCATCGACAGGAGGGCAGGTGATGTACAGCGATTCCATCCGTTATCTGATCGTGCCGGGCTGGGGAGGCTCGCCGGACGATCACTGGCAGAGCCACTGGCAGCGCAGCCTGCCGAACAGCGCGCGCGTCGAGCAGCACGACTGGCTCCAGCCGCGCCGCGTTGACTGGGTAGCCGAATTGCAACGCAGCATCGACGCCAGCGACCAGCCGACCATTCTCATCGCCCACAGCCTGGGCTGCGTGACCGTGGCGCATTGGGCGCAGACGGCCGATCCGGCGTCACTGCGGCGCGTACGCGGTGCACTGCTGGTGGCGCCGGCGGATGTCGAGCGCGGCAACTGCCCCGGGGCGCTGCGCGACTTCACGCCGATCCCGCGCCAGGCGCTGCCGTTCCCCAGCCAACTGGTCGGTTCCGACAACGACACCGCCGCCAGCGCCGAGCGCGCCCGTGTTCTGGGAATCGACTGGGGCAGCGAGACGGTGATCCTTCCGGGCGTCGGCCACATCAACGTGCAATCCGGCCACCACCGCTGGGAGCAGGGCTTCGGCTACCTGTATCGCCTGCAGAAGCGCATCGACCAGAGCCGCCGTCGAGCCGCCTGAGCCGAAGCGGAATCGCCCGACGACTGGGGCGTGGAACGTCGTGCCCCGGTTTGCCTGCGGCCCGTGCGCTCCAGTAGGCTGATCCGCTTTCGCCCGGCCGTTGCGGCGCGGGCGCTGCAATTGCCGCGCGGATTCCAGCCTTGACCACCTCATCCGTCTACCGTCTTCCCGGTTTCGCCGCCTTTCTCGCCGCTCGCCTGCTGGCGGTGTTCGCCATGCAGATCCAGGCAGTGGTCGTTGCCTGGCAGGTCTACGACATCACCCGCGATCCGCTATCGCTGGCCTATGTCGGCCTGGCGCAGTTCGTGCCGATGCTGTGCCTGCTGCTGCCGGCGGGTGACCTGATCGACCGCTACGACCGTAAGCTGATCCTGGCGCTGAGCTGGCTGCTCGAAGCCGCCTGCGCCGCGGCGCTGCTCTGGCTGTCGCTGCAGGGCGAGGCGGTGAGCTACTACTACGGCGTGTTGGTGCTATATGGCTGCGCGCGGGCCTTCACCGGGCCGGCATTATCCAGCCTGCTGCCGCAGATAGTGCCGCGCAAGCGTCTGGCTGCGGCCATCGCCGCCAACAGCATGATCATGCGCGTGGCCACCATCGGCGGCCCGGTGCTGGGCGGCGCGCTCTACGCACTGGGCGGCGGCGCGCTGACCTACGGCACCTGCCTGGTCGGTTTCGTGGTCGGCACGCTGCTGCTGTGGCGCGTACCGGTACGCTTCGCCGAACGCCGCGAGACGCCGACAACCGGTGCCTGGACGCGTTTTACCGCGGGCATTGGTTTCATTCGCTCGCGGCCGATCATCCTCGGCACGATCTCCCTGGACCTGTTCGCCGTACTGCTCGGCGGCGTGGTGGCGCTGCTGCCGATCTACGCGCAGGACGTGCTCGAAGTCGGCCCCACCGGCCTCGGCCTGCTGCGCAGCGCGATGGCGATCGGCGAAGTGGCGGTGGGGTTGTACCTCAGCGTGCGGCCGTTCGACCGGCATGTCGGGCGGGTGATGTTCATCGCCGTGGCGCTGTTCGGCCTGGCCAACCTGGTGTTCGCGCTGTCCACGCTGTTCTGGCTGTCGTTCGCCGCGCTGGTGGTGGCGGGTGCGGCGGACATGGTCAGCGTGTATATCCGCTCCTCGCTGATCCAGTTCTCCACGCCGGATGCCATGCGTGGCCGGGTCAATGCGGTGAACATGCTGTTCATCGGTTCATCCAACGAGCTGGGCGAATTCCGCGCCGGCCTCAGCGCCGCCTGGCTCGGCGCGGTGCCGGCAGCGCTGCTGGGTTGCGCCTGCACCCTGGCAGTCACCGGCGGCTGGGCGCTGGGCTTCAAGAGCCTGCGCCAGGTCAATCGCTTCGAGGATGCGGCGCGCTGATCCGGCTGGGATGACGGTTACAACGCCGGTGGGGTGCGCGAAGCGATCATCAGGCGGTTCCAGGTATTGATCTCGCCAGCTGAAGCGGCGCGCGGCACCGGCGTTGGCATCGCTCGACGGCGCCGGCCGCGTCATCCACATCGGCTCGTTCAGCAAGACCATCAGCCCTACGCTGAGGCTTGGTTTCGCCGTCGTCCCGGCGGCACTGGTTCCGCGGTTCGCCGAAGCGGTGATGTGTCTCGCACCGGCTCCCGGCCCCGCCGTGCAAACCGCCACCGCCGAGTTCATGCGCGACGGCCATTACCTGCGGCATCTGCGTCGCATGAAGCGTGTCTATGCGAGTCGCAGCGCCGCGCTGCACGCGACGTTGCAGGCGATGGATTATCCGGTGCGTCCGGCGGGACTCGGCGTACTGCTTTGGCTGCCCGAAGGGGCACGCGATAGCGTTATCGCTCGTGAGGCGCTGGCCTTCGGACTGGCGCCATCGCCGCTGTCGACATGGTTCTCTCCGGCCGACCCACAACGACCGGGGCTGCTTCTCGGTGTCGCCCGCGCAAGCGAGGAGCGCCTTGCTGCCGCTTGCGAGCGCCTCCAGCAGCTTATCCGCCAGTATTCCTTAGAGACCGGCAGCCGGAAAGGGCATAGCGTCTATCAATAGTTTTGGTTATAGATAAATCATTATTTATTCTTTTTAATTCGCACCGGCAATGCGCATAGTGTGCCCACCTCAACGAACCACTGAAGGAGCAGAACTATGAGCATCCGCCTCGGCGACATCGCCCCCGATTTCGAACAGGATTCCAGCGAAGGCCGCATCCGCTTCCACGAGTGGCTGGGTGACAGCTGGGGTGTGCTGTTCTCGCACCCGGCCGACTTCACCCCGGTGTGCACCACCGAGCTGGGCTTCACCGCCAAGCTGAAGGACGAGTTCGCCAAGCGCAACGTCAAGGCCATCGCCCTGTCCGTGGACCCGGTGGATTCGCACATCAAGTGGATCGACGACATCAACGAGACGCAGAACACCCGCGTCAACTTCCCCATCCTGGCTGACGCCGATCGCAAGGTCTCCGAGCTGTACGACCTGATTCATCCCAATGCCAACGACACCCTGACGGTGCGCTCATTGTTCGTCATCGACCCGAACAAGAAGGTGCGTCTGACCATCACCTACCCGGCGAGCACCGGGCGCAACTTCCACGAGATCCTGCGGGTGATCGATTCGCTGCAGCTCACCGACAACCACAAGGTCGCGACCCCGGCCAACTGGCAGGACGGCGACGAGGTGGTGATCGTGCCGTCGATCAAGGACGAGGAAGAGCTCAAGCAGCGTTTCCCCAAAGGCTATCGCGCCGTCAAGCCGTACTTGCGCCTGACCCCGCAGCCCAATCGCTGAGCGAGTACGAGAAGGAATTCCTGCATGTTGGTTGTTTCTCTCGCCGGCAGCCCCAGCCAGCGCTCGCGCTCGGCGGTGCTGCTGGATATCGCCGGCGACTGGTTGCACCAGCGAGGCGTCGAAGTGGTGCGCTATGGCGTGCGTGACTTCGATGCCGCGGACCTGCTGCACGCACGCTTCGACAGCCCACGAGTACAGCAACTGCTCGAGCATGTCGCGCGGGCGGACGCTCTGCTGATCGCCACGCCAGTGTATAAGGCCTCCGTCGCCGGTGCGCTGAAAACCCTGCTGGACCTGTTGCCCGAGCGTGCCTTGGCGCACAAGGCGGTTTTGCCGCTGGCTACCGGCGGCAGCGTGGCGCACATGCTGGCGGTCGATTACTCGCTGAAGCCGGTGCTCGCCGCGCTCAAGGCTCAGGAAATCCTCCATGGCGTGTACGCGACAGATGCCCAGATCGCTTATGCCGAGCCGCAGCGCCCGGCCCGTCTGGCGCCGGAGCTGCACGAACGGCTGGTCGAATCGCTGCAGCAGCTGTATGCCGCCCTCGCCAGACGACCGCAACCGCTTAACCCGCAGCTGCTGCCTGAGCGATTAGCCAGCGCGCGCTGGAGCATCTAACCCCCAACCGTATTCCCGGATTGCCACCGGGTTACCTGCGCAACATCCGCCTGACGGCGGTTCTACAGTCTCACTCGCCCGCCAACGGGCAAGCAGGCCGTAAATCCAAACCCAGACTGCAAAGGAGAGTGCCATGCGCACCAATACCTTGCGTCGAGGACTGGTCGCCCTGTTTGCCGCGGCCATTTCCTTCGGCGCCATCACTCAGGCTCAGGCCCAGCCGCAAGCGGACCACGTCCTGCGTATCGGCTATCAGAAGTACGGCACGTTGGTGCTGCTCAAGGCCCGCGGCACGCTGGAAAAACGGCTCGCCGAGCAGGGCTTCACCGTGCAATGGACGGAGTTTCCTGGCGGCCCGCAGCTGCTCGAAGGACTCAATGTCGGTTCCATTGACTTCGGCGTAACCGGTGAAACCCCGCCGGTATTCGCCCAAGCCGCCGGTGCCGATTTGCTCTACGTCGCGCATGAACCCCCGGCGCCGAGTGGCGAGGCAATCCTGCTGCCCAAGGATTCGCCGATCCGCTCGCTGGCCGAACTCAAAGGCAAGAAGATCGCCTTGAACAAGGGCTCCAACGTGCACTACCTGCTGGTGCGCGCGTTGCAATCGGCGGGGCTGAGCTACACCGATATCCAGCCAATCTATCTGCCGCCGGCCGATGCCCGCGCCGCCTTCGAGCGTGGCAGCGTGGATGCCTGGGTGATCTGGGATCCATTCCAGGCTGCCGCAGAGCAACAGTTGCAGGCGCGTACCCTGCGTGACGGCCAGGGCCTGGTCAGCAATCACCAGTTCTACCTCGCCGCACGGCCCTTCGCCGAGCGCAATCCCGTGGTGCTCGGTGTGCTGGTCGAGGAAATCCGCGATATCGGCGAGTGGGTCGAGGACAACGTCGACGAAGCCACCGCGCAGGTTGCGCCACTGCTTGGCCTGCCGAGCGAGATCACCCGCAAGGCGGTGATCCGTCAGGGCTATGGCGCGCGGCCGATCACGCCGGAGGTGGTGCGCGCGCAGCAGGCCATCGCCGACACCTTCACAGCGCTCAAGCTGATTCCCAGACAGCTGGTTATCGAGAGCGTCGTCTGGACGCCGCCCAAGCGCATCGCCCAGCACGCCGAATAACGCATCTCCACCGATTTTTTCGCGCGGCGCAGACGTCGCGCACCCCAATGGATATGGAGCATTCCCATGAGTCTTAACATCTTCTGGTTCCTGCCGACCCACGGCGACGGTAACTACCTAGGCACGGCGGAAGGCGCTCGCGCGGTCGACCACGGCTACCTCACGCAGATCGCCCAGGCTGCCGACCGCCTAGGTTTCGGTGGCGTGCTGATCCCCACCGGACGCTCCTGCGAGGATTCCTGGCTGGTCGCCGCCTCGCTGATCCCGGTGACGCAGCGTCTGAAATTCCTCGTCGCCCTGCGTCCGGGAATCATCTCACCGACCGTCGCAGCGCGGCAGGCGGCGACCCTGGACCGGCTTTCCAACGGCCGTGCGCTGTTCAATCTGGTCACCGGTGGCGACCCTGACGAGCTGGCAGCCGACGGGCTGAATCTGAGCCACGCCGAGCGCTATGAAGCCGCCGTCGAATTCACGCGCATCTGGCGCCGCGTGCTGGAGGGCGAGACCGTCGACCTGGACGGCAAGCACCTTCAGGTCAAGGGCGCCAAGCTGCTCTATCCGCCCATCCAGAAGCCGCGCCCGCCGCTGTACTTCGGCGGCTCGTCCGAGGCCGCGCATGAGCTGGCGGCCGAGCAGGTCGAGCTGTATCTGACCTGGGGCGAGCCGCTGGACGCCGTTGCCGAAAAGATCGCCGATGTGCGTAAACGCGCCGCGCGGCACGGTCGCGCCGTACGATTCGGCATCCGCCTGCATGTGATCGTGCGCGAAACCAACGACGAGGCCTGGGCCGCCGCCGAGCGGCTTATCAGCCATCTCGACGACGACACCATCGCCAAGGCGCAGGCCTCGCTGGCGCGCTTCGATTCGGTCGGCCAGCAGCGCATGGCCGCGCTGCATGGTGGGCGCAGGGACCGGCTGGTGGTGGCGCCGAATCTCTGGGCCGGGGTCGGGCTGGTGCGCGGCGGTGCCGGCACGGCACTGGTCGGCGACGGCCCCACCGTGGCCGCGCGGGTCCGGGAGTACGCCGAGCTGGGCATCGATACGTTCGTCTTCTCCGGCTATCCGCATCTGGAGGAGAGCTACCGCGTCGCCGAGCTGCTGTTCCCGCATCTGGATATCGCCCAGCCGCAGCGGCCGGAAAGCCGCGGCTATGTCAGCCCGTTCGGCGAAATGATCTCCAGCGACATCCTGCCGAAGGCCGCGGCGGCCAGTTGAATCGATACCGGCAACGTAGGGTGGGAAACGGCCGCAGGTCTTTCCCACCTGGTGCTGGAAAAGCGAATTGCGCGATTTCCAGCCTACGAAGTGCATGAGCAGAACGGAGCAAAACTATGACCCTTCATTCTTTCGGCCAGCGCCTGGCCCCCTGGCTGCTGCCGTTGGCGTTGCTGGCAGCCTGGCAGGGCGCGGTGGCCTTCGGGTTGCTGTCCACGCGCATCCTGCCGGCACCGAGCGCGGTGGTGGCGGCGGGCTGGACGCTGATCGCCAGCGGCGATCTCTGGACCCATCTGGCCATCAGCGGTTGGCGCGCTGGCATCGGCTTCGCCATCGGCGGCGGTATCGGCCTGGCGCTGGGCTTCATCACCGGCCTGTCGAACTGGGGCGAGCGCCTGCTCGACAGCTCGGTACAGATGATCCGCAACGTGCCGCATCTGGCGCTGATTCCGCTGGTGATCCTTTGGTTCGGCATCGACGAGAGCGCAAAGATCTTCCTCGTTGCGCTCGGCACGCTGTTTCCCATCTACCTGAACACCTATCACGGCATCCGCAGCGTCGATGCCGGGCTGGTGGAGATGGCGCGCAGCTATGGACTGTCCGGTTTCGCGCTGTTCCGCCAGGTGATCCTGCCCGGCGCGCTGCCGTCGATTCTGGTCGGCGTGCGCTTCGCGCTCGGCTTCATGTGGCTGACCCTGATCGTCGCCGAAACCATCTCGGCGAGCGCCGGCATCGGTTATCTGGCGATGAACGCCCGCGAGTTCCTGCAGACCGACGTGGTGGTGCTGGCGATCCTGCTCTATGCCGTGCTCGGCAAGCTGGCCGACCTTGCGGCGCGCGCGCTGGAACGCTCGTGGCTGCGCTGGCACCCGACCTATCAGACCAAGGCAGGTGCGCAATGACCGCATTGCATCGTATCCAGCAGAGCGCTGCGCCCGGCGGCATCCCGTTGACCATCGAGGGCGTCGGCAAGGCCTTCGGCCAGCGCGAGGTGCTCAGGGGCATCGATCTGCAGATCCCGGCCGGGCAGTTCGTCGCCGTGGTCGGGCGCAGCGGTTGCGGCAAGAGCACGCTGCTGCGCTTGCTGGCCGGGCTAGAACAACCCAGCCGTGGTTCGCTCGGCGCCGACACTGACTCGCTTGGCACCGCGCGCGACGCCATTCGGCTGATGTTCCAGGACGCCCGTCTGTTGCCGTGGAGGCGGGTGATCGACAACGTCGGCCTCGGTCTGAGCGGCGACTGGAGGTCGCAAGCGGCCGATGCGCTGGCGGCGGTAGGGCTCGCCGAGCGCGCCAACGACTGGCCCGCGGCACTGTCCGGCGGGCAGAAGCAGCGTGTGGCGCTGGCCCGCGCGCTGATCCATCAGCCGCGCCTGCTGCTGCTCGACGAGCCGCTCGGCGCGCTGGACGCGCTGACGCGTATCGAGATGCAGCAACTGATCGAGCGGTTGTGGCAGCGGCACGGCTTCACCGTGTTGCTGGTTACTCACGATGTCAGCGAGGCGGTGGCGGTCGCGGACCGGGTGATTCTCATCGAGGACGGCCAGATCGGTCTGGATCTCGCCGTGAATATCCCACGCCCGCGCAATCGCGGCTCGGCCAGCCTCGCCGCGCTGGAAGAACAGGTGCTCAACCGCGTACTCGCGCTGCCGGAACTGCCGCCACGGGCCGAACCCGTTTCACCCTTGCCCACGCAACTGCGCTGGGCGCTTTGACCATTCAGAACCCACCCACTCAGACGGAGCAAAACCATGACCATCAAGGCCATCAACGTACGCAATCAGTTCCGGGGCACCGTTCGCGAGATCGTCCAGGGCGACGTGCTGTCGGAGATCGACGTGCAGACCGCCGCCGGCATCGTCACCTCGGTGATCACCACCCGCTCGGTGCGTGAGCTGGAGCTGGCGGTCGGCAGCGAGGTGATCGCGTTCGTCAAATCCACCGAAGTGTCGATCGCCAAGCTGTGAGAAGGGCGCCCTGGCAATAACTGCAGGGCGCTTACGACTCAAGATTTGACGCCGAGCAGGTCGAGCGCTTCGCCCAGCACCTTGACCGACTGGGCGTGATCGCCGGCGTTGTGCAGCTGTTCGCCCTCGGCGCGCAGCTGCTTGACGCGTTCGAGGGTGGCGGCGTCGCTGGGCGGATTGGCGGCGACCTGTTCGTCGATCTTGGCCATGTCCATCGGACAATGCATGGCCCAGAGCGGGGCACTGAAGAGAACGGCAACGGCGAAACTGAGAAGGCGACGCATGGCGGGATCCTCCGATGGGTTCGATTCGAGTATAGAAGCGATCCCGCGACGGCCTATGCGTTTGCGATCCGCGTGAATCGCCGAACGCTATTAGTTGTAAATTCAGATAGTTATGTCGTCATCTTGATATAAAGCGTCAGGTTTGAGCGGCAGCTTAACTGCGGACTTCCCACCACGACGGCAACAGACGGCGTACCTGTGCGCGGGCAAAACGATCGTCGATCAGGTGGATGACGCCTTCGTCCTGGGTGGTGCGAATCACCCGTCCGGCAGCCTGCACTACCTTCTGCAGGCCGGGGTAGAGATAGGTGTAGTCGTAGCCGCTGCCAAACACCGCCTCCATTCGCGCCCTCAGCTGTTCGTTGACCGGGTTGACCTGCGGCAGGCCAAGGGTGGCGACGAACGCGCCGATCAGCCGATTGCCCGGCAGATCGATGCCCTCGGCGAACGCACCACCGAGCACCGCGAAGCCGATACCACGTCCATCCGACTCGAAGCGCGCGAGAAACGCCTCCCGGGCGCTCTCCTGCATGCCGCGGGTCTGTTGCCAGAACGGCACGTCGGGGTGGCATTCGGCGAACAGCGCAGCGACCTGTTGCAGGTAGTCGAAGCTGCTGAAGAACGCCAGGTAATTGCCCTGCCGCCGACGATACTGATCGGCCAGCAGCGCAACGATCGGCGCCAGGGAACGCTCGCGGTCCTGGTAACGGGTGGAGATATGCCGCGCCAGCTGTACCTGCAGCTGCTCGCCGCGAAAGGGCGAATCCACGTCGATCCAGGCGCTGGCCGACGGCAAACCCAGGGTGTCGGCGTAGAACCGGCGCGGGCTGAGCGTGGCGGAAAACAGCACGCAGGAGCGCGCCTGCGCCAGTCGTGGCGCGAGGAACGGCGCCGGGATCACGTTGCGCAGGCACAGCCGCGAAACCTTGCCGCGAGCCGAACCGGCGGACGGCAGCAATGTGCAATCGACCAGCGAATGCTCGCCGAACAGTTCAGCCATCCGGCATAGGTGCATGGCCTGGAAGTAGGCGTTGAGCACGGCAGCGTCCACGCCGGTGGGGTTCTCGCCCAGGTAATCGGTGACGGCGCTGACCAATTGCTGCAGCGCGCCGATCAGCGCCTGCGGCAGTTCCGCCAGCACGCGGTACTCGCCTGCCTGGTCGCGGTGCAGCTCGTTCCAGCAGCGCTGGATGCGGCTGAGCGACTTGTGCAGTTGTGCGGGAGCTTTGGCGCGCAAGCCTTTGAAATCTCGCTGATCCAGCTCGGCGCTGTACATGCTGCGGGCGCGCTCGAGGAGGTTGTGCGCTTCATCCACCAGCACGCAGACGCGCCACTGATTGGTCAGCGTCAGCCCGTGGAGCAGGGCGCTGACATCGAAGTAGTAGTTGTAATCGCCGATCACCACATCGGCCCAGCGCGCCATCTCCTGGCTGAGGTAGTACGGGCAGACATCATGGGTCAGCGCCACCTCGCGCAGCGTCGCCTGATCCAGCTGCGGGTGCGCCAGCGCGGCCTGGCGCGCCGCTGGCAGCCGGTCATAGAAGCCGCGTGCCAGCGGACAGGACTCGCCGTGACAGGCCTTGTCCGGGTGTTCGCAGGCCTTGTCGCGGGCGATCAGCTCCAGCACGCGCACCTGGTCCGCGCCGGAGCGCTGCAACGTCTGCAGTGCGTCCAGCGCCAGGCGTCGTCCGGAGGTCTTGGCGGCGAGGAAGAACAGTTTGTCCAACTGCTGGCCCGGCATCGCCTTGAGCAGCGGGAACAGCGTGCCCAGCGTCTTGCCGATGCCGGTCGGCGCCTGCGCCATCAACACGGTGCCGGTGCAGGCCGCCTTGTATGTCGCTTCGGCTAGCTGGCGCTGGCCGTGGCGGAATTCGCCATAGGGGAATTTCAGCGCGTGCAGCGCCAGATCACGCTGCGCGCGGTGGGACATCTCCTGCTCGGCCCAGGCGAGGAAGCGCGTGCACTGCGCCTCGAAGAACTGGCGCAGCTCGTCGGCGCGGTGACGTTCGATCAGCAGCGTTTCCTTCTGACTGAGCACGTCGAAATACACCAGCGCCAGCTCGATTTCCGCCAGTCCGCGCGTCTGGCAGAGCAGCCAGCCGTAGACCTTGGCTTGCGCCCAATGCAGCAGGCGATGGTTGGCCGGCTGGCGGGAGAGGTCGCCGCGGAAGATCTTGATCTCCTCCAGGCGGTTGCGCTGCGGATCGTAGCCATCGGCCCGACCGCGCACGGTGAGCGCACTGAAGGTGCCTTCCAGGGCGACCTCGCGCTCGTAGCCCGCGCCCCGGCGCGCGGTGACCTGGGCGTGACCGGCGATGCCTTCCAGCGCGGTGGGCGAGGGCGTGAAGCGCAGGTCCAGATCGCCCTGCTTGGCGGTGAACTCGCAGAGCGCCCGCACGGCAATCTGATAGTTCACGCTGCGCTTTCTGCCCACTGCACGTAGCACACGCTGACCGGCAGGCCGTGCTCATCGGCGAAGGCCAGCCAGCGCAGCTGGTTGTCCTGCAGGCGGTCGCCGGGGCCTTTGACTTCGATCATCCGGTAGCGCCGCTCGGCCGGCCAGAACTGGATCAGGTCCGGCAGGCCGCTGCGATTGCTGCCGATGTCGGCGAGCATGCGCTGGAAGATCAGCTTGAGATGCGCTGCCGGCAGGCAGTCCAGCGCCTGCTGTAGCAGCGCCTCGTCGAGCATGCCCCAACTGACGAAGGCGTTGTGGACGCCGTACTTCGCGCTAAAGGTGCGTCGGATGCACTCGCGATAGCCGTCGCCATCCAGGTGAGCGAGGCAGCCGGCGAAAAGCTCGGCGCGACGCTGATGGAAATCAGGGCGGTCGAGGTCCGCCGGCGCCCAGTGGAATGGATGAAAGAACGCGCCCGGTAGCGGTGCGAACAGCGCGTCCCAGCACAGCAGGCCGAACAGCGAACCGAGCAGGGTGTTTTCCACATAATGCACGGGCGCGTCGGCCGTGCTCAGGTGGACACGCACGGCCTGTTCCACGCGGACTGCACTTGCCGGACGCGGCAGGAGCAAGTCGATGCGCTCCACCGTCGCCGAATACCGTCGCGCTGCAGACTGCAAACCGAGACTGCGCTGCAGGCGCGGCAGGATGCGCGTCAGTTGCTGGGCTTCGTGCTCGGATTCCGGTGCGGCGGCGGCTTGCAATGCCAGCGTCAGCGCGGCCTCAGGCTGCCCGCACCGTTCGAGCACACGAATGGCCCGCTCGCGCGCGCCGGGATAGCTGTTGCCCGCATGCACACGCAGCGCGTGCCCGAACTCGCCCTGGCGTTCGAGCTGCTGACCGATGCGCAGCAGCAATTTACCGCGTCGGCTCTCCAGCCAGGGATTGGCGAAGGCCTGCGCGGGGACATCGGCGAGCAGCTCCGCCAGCGACTCGCCGGCATCGAAGCGTTCGCGGCAGCGCTGCAGGTGCAGGTAGGCATCCACCTCCGCGCGACTGGCGAAGGCCCGTGAGGCGGGGGAGAAGGGCACCTGCTCGTAGCGATGGATGCTGAGATCGGCCAGGACGAATTCCGACCAATCCTGATGGGCGTTGCCGAAAAACATCAACCGCAGGCGTTCGCTGAATGCGCTGATGCGCAAGGCAAATATCCGGTCACCCAGCGCCGGGTGCCATTGGTGCAGCGTCTGCGCGATGGCGTGGCTGGCGCGCAGACACTCCAGCAGCTCAGTTTTGCGCAGCCCGGCGGCGGCTGAATCGAAGACCTGTAACAGTTCATCCTTCTTGAGCAATGCAAACAGCTGCTCTAGACCCAACGCCGGCTCCGGGTCGACCCAGCCGCGCGCGATCAGCGGTTCGCTCGCCTGCACGACGCAGCCGATCTCGGCGTAGCGCAGCTTGCTCGCGCGAAACAGCTCACCCTTGCGCATCACCATGCGCACCAGCAGTGCACGCGAAGGCCGCGGCAACTGAGGGAACGCGTCCAGAAAGGCGCGCTCGTCCTCGTCCAACAGATCGCCATGGTGCTGACCGACCCAGGCAAGCACGCGCTCGAAGTTGTCGAGGTAATAGAAGGGGTTTTCCAGAGGCTGGCGCATCGCACGTCTGCTCACACGGGGCGAGAAGCGCCCGGCTTAAGACTGGCTATTTATCCAGTTATGACGTGTTTTGGCAACGCCGGAACGATCGGCGGAAAGACGAAGCGGGCAAAAGCCCGCTCCGTGGATGGGCTCAGACGGTGCGGGAGAAACGTCCGCGCTGCTCGCCGCCGAGGTAGGCGTCGAAGGCCATGGCGACGTTGCGCATCATCAGCTGCCCTTGCGGCAGCAGGATCAGTGCGTCGTCACGCAGCTCCACCAGACCATCGGCGACATGCTCGGCCAGCTGGGCCAGCGAATCGGCGAAGTACTCGCGGAAGTTGATGCCGTGCTTGCGCTCGATCGCCGGGTAATCGATGCGACCGTGGCACATCAGCGAAATGATCACGTCGCGGCGCAGACGATCGTCGGCGCTGAGCTGATAGCCGCGCTGCACCGGCAGGATGCCTTCGTTGAGGCGCGCGTAGTACTGCGACAGCTCCTTGACGTTCTGGCTGTAGCTGTCGCCGACCTTGCCGATCGAGGAGATGCCGAGACCAATCAGGTCGCAGTCGGCGTGGGTCGAATAGCCCTGGAAGTTGCGCTGCAGCGTGCCATTAGCGCGCGCGAGGGTCAGTTCGTCATCCGGCAGCGAGAAGTGGTCCATGCCGATGTAGACGTAACCGGCGGCGGTCAGGCGCTGGATGGTCAGCTCCAGCAACTCCAGCTTGCGCTCGGGCGGCGGCATGTCTTCCGGGCGGATCAGTTTCTGTGCGCGTACCAGGTCCGGCAGGTGCGCATAGCTGTAAGCGGCGATGCGATCCGGACGGATGTCGATGATCTTGTTCAGCGTGGTGTTGAAACTTTCCACGGTCTGCAGCGGCAGGCCGTAGATCAGATCGACGCTGACCGATTTGAATCGCGCGTCGCGCGCGGCCTGCACCAACTCGCGGGTCTGTTCCTCGGTCTGGATGCGGTTGACCGCGGCCTGCACGTTGGCATCGAAGTCCTGCACGCCGAAGCTCAGGCGGTTGAAGCCGAGTTTGCGCAGCGTGTGGATCTGCTCCGGGGTGACGGTGCGCGGGTCGACTTCCAGCGAAAACTCGTGATCGTCGCTGTCGTCCATGTTGAACGCCTGGTGCAGCGTCGCCATCAGATCGGCCAGTTGCTCGCTGGTGAAATAGGTCGGCGTACCGCCGCCCAGGTGCAGCTGGGTCAGCTTGCGCGAGCGATCGAACAGCGCGGCCTGCATGGCGATCTCGCGCTTGAGGTATTCGAGATACTCGACGGCGCGCTCGGTCTTGTGGGTGATGATCTTGTTGCAGGCGCAGTAGTAGCAGAGGCTTTTGCAGAACGGGATGTGGATGTACACCGACAGCGGCTTGGGCGTCGGCGCCTCGTTGCTGGCGCGCGCGGCGTTGCGGTAATCGTCGGCGGCGAAGGCCTGGTGAAACTGCGGCGCGGTGGGATACGAGGTGTAGCGCGGACCCGGGCGGTCATATTTCTCGACCAGGGCGCGGTTGAAGCTCGGCGTTTGGTCCATGTTCGGTTTCACCTTGCGGGTTGAAAGAGGGGAAGGCCGCGGCATACGCCGGTCCGGCCGAGAGGCTGGCGCGGATTATCGCCGATTCGCGCACGCGAGCCGACTGTTTCCGATCAAGAAGTACGGCGGCGAACGCCGGGTCGACGCTCCCGCTGCAGTAACGGCGCGGGGCAGGGTGCCCCGCGCTCGGCGTTCAGAGCTTGAACTGGCCGACCAGACGGTTCAGCTCGGCGGCCAGACGCACCAGTTCCTCGCTGATCTGCGAGGTCTGGGTGGCATCGGCCGAAGTGGTGTCGGCGATCCGGCTGATGTTGGTGATGTTGCGGTTGATCTCTTCGGCGACGGCGCTCTGCTGCTCGGCGGCGGTGGCGATCTGGGTGTTCATCTCGTTGATCGTGCCGACTTCGTCGGCGATGGCGCCGAGGCTCTGCGCCGCGCGGGCCACGCAATCGGAACCCGAGCGGGCGCGCGACTGGGCGGCGATCATCGCCTGCACGGCATTGCCCACGCCCTGTTGCAGCTGCTCGATCATGCGCTGGATTTCTTCGGTGGACTTCTGCGTGCGCGAGGCGAGGGTGCGCACTTCGTCGGCGACCACGGCGAAGCCGCGGCCCTGCTCGCCGGCCCGCGCAGCCTCGATGGCCGCGTTCAGGGCCAGCAGGTTGGTCTGCTCGGCGATGCCGTTGATGACCCCTACCACCGTGTCGATGCTGGCGCTGTCCGCTTCCAGCTGGCGGACGACGACGGCCGCTTTTTCGATGTCCTGAATGAGGCTGTCGATGCCGTCCAGCGCTTCACCGGCCACATGCACGCCGGACTTGGACTCGCGGTCGGCATCGTTGGAGGCGGTGGCGGTCTGGTTGGCGTTGCGCGCGACTTCCTGCACGGTGGCGCTCATTTCATTCATCGCCGAGGCGACCATGTCGGTCTCGCTGCGCTGCTCCATGACCGCGCCGAGGGTTTTCTCCGCGACATGGGATACCCGGTCGGAGACGTCACCCAGCTGGCGCGTCACGCCGGCCACGGCTTCGAGGCTGTGGCGGAATTTCTCGATCATGCGGTTGAACGCGTTGCCCATCGCGCCGATCTCGTCCTGCGCGCCGATCGACACGCTGCGGCTCAGGTCTTCGTCGCGGGTCATCGCTTCCATCGTGTGGCGCATGGCATGGATGCGGCTGATGATCACGCGGCGCACGGTGTAGATCATCACGCCAACGCCGGCGAGCAGCAGGAGCAGCTGGATGCCGCCGAGCAGCCAGATGTTGCGTTCGACTTCGGCGTCCAGCGCCTTGAGGTCATAACTGATGCGCACGGCGCCCATCACGGTGTTCTCGGCCACCTGGTGACAAGTCAGGCAGTTGGTGCCGCGATAATCGGCATGCGCCAGGATCGGGTTGATCACGGTCAGCACCCGGCGACCGTCCTGCTTGGTGACCTCCATGATCGCCTTGCCGGCCAGGGCACTGCGGTCCAGCGCATCGGCCGGCGCCTGATGGTCGAAACCGGCGCCGAAGGTCTTGATGACGGCATCGCCCCGCACGATGCGCGCATCGATCACGCCGGGGCGGGCGAGGATTTTCTGCCGCAGCACATCGCGCTGGGCCATCGTGCCAGTCAGCATCATGGTGTTGATGCTGTCGAAATAGGAGTCGGCGGCATCCTTGGTCTGCTGTTCGACCACGTGCAGGACCAGGTTCTTTTCGGCGCTGGCCGCGATGTAGAGAGAGGCGGACATGATCAGCAGCAGCACGAGCAGCAGCGCCAGGTTGATCTTGGTCTGTACGGACAGTTGTCGAGGAGCGGGGGAGTTGGTCATGTTCGTCCTTAGATCTACTG
The DNA here is from genome assembly GCF_024448505.1 of Stutzerimonas degradans. Classification (GTDB taxonomy): domain Bacteria; phylum Pseudomonadota; class Gammaproteobacteria; order Pseudomonadales; family Pseudomonadaceae; genus Stutzerimonas; species Stutzerimonas degradans. The sequence goes on along the minus strand of NZ_JAMOHV010000008.1, from coordinate 135,902 downwards.
CTGCGCGCACATGCCGGGCAGCGGCAAGGCGGGCGCCAAATGACTGCAGACTCGCTATCGGCCTAATAGCCGCGTTCTTTAAAGGGAAAAGGCAGACTGCACGCCGGGCAATAACGATAGTGGCAATATGATATTTGCGGTACGTACAGTTAGCGTCATCCAAACGACAAACTTCAGTGAAATCATCGCGTTCGCTGATCTGGATCAGCTAAGTGCCGATTCCGCAGCAGGCCGCTTGCAACGCGGCCTGAGGGCACCGTTCGAGGCAGGATTTTTTGTTTCACGAGACCGCTGTAGAGCATTTACAGACAGGCCAATAGCCATTAGCGTGGCGCCCGCTGAACGGGACTGTTTGTTGGCTTGCTCGTAGTCCCGGCGGTTGCAAGGTCGGCGCACTCCCGGATTTGCCGCAGCCCGGCGAACCCCCTGTGATTTGCATGGTCGTAGCCTCTGCGTCGGGCTTCCGGCGAACCCCGCGAGGGCAGCTGCTATCTATCAAGGCAGTGCATCAACTGGAACCTTTATTTCAAGGACTCACATGATCAAGAAATGCCTTTTTCCCGCTGCCGGCTATGGCACGCGTTTTCTACCTGCAACCAAAGCCATGCCCAAGGAAATGCTGCCGGTGGTGAACAAGCCCCTGATCCAATACGGGGTCGAAGAGGCACTGGCCGCGGGCCTGACCGAAATCGCGATGGTGACCGGACGCGGCAAGCGCTCGCTGGAAGACCACTTCGATATCAGCTATGAGCTCGAGCACCAGATTCGCAACACCGACAAGGAGAAGTATCTGGTCGGCATCCGCCGCCTGATCGACGAGTGCACGTTCTCCTACACCCGCCAGATCGAAATGAAAGGCCTCGGCCACGCGATCCTCAGCGGCCGTCCGCTGATCGGTGACGAGCCGTTCGCCGTGGTGCTGGCAGACGACCTGTGCATCAACCTCGATGGCGATCCGGTCCTGGCGCAGATGGTCAAGCTGTACAACCAGTTCCGTTGCTCGATCGTGGCGATCCAGGAAGTGCCGCCGGAAGAAACCAGCAAGTACGGTGTGATCGCCGGCGAAATGATCCGCGACGACATCTTCCGCGTCAGCCACATGGTCGAGAAGCCCAAGCCCGAAGATGCGCCATCCAACCTGGCGATCATCGGTCGCTATATTCTGACGCCGGACATCTTCGAGCTGATCGAGCAGACCGAGCCGGGCAAGGGCGGCGAGATCCAGATCACCGACGCGCTGATGAAGCAGGCGCAGGACGGCTGCGTGCTGGCCTACAAATTCAAGGGCCAGCGTTTCGATTGCGGTAGCGCCGAGGGTTATATCGCGGCGACCAACTTCTGCTACGAACACTTCTACCTGACCGGCAAGGCGTACTGATCACAGAACGCAGTGCTGGATGAAATGGGCCACCCTCGGGTGGCCCATTTCGTTTCAGGGGGTCGGCAGTTCCTGCGCGCCGGGGCCGAGCGGCTGGCCGTAGCTGAATTCCACATAATTACCCGCAGGATCGCGCAGGCCGCAGTAATAGCCGACCGGATAGGGTTCGTCGCGCGGCTCCCAGATCAGACAACCGGCCGCACGCGCCTCGTCGGCAATCGCATCGACCGCGGCGCGGCTGTCCAGGGCAAAGCCGAAATGGCTGTAGTCGTCGCTGGCCAATGCGCGGTCGTGCCCACCCGGCATGATCACGAAGATGAACTCACGTTCCTTTCCGGGCTCGGCCATCCAGACGATGCGCGAGCCCTTGCCCGCGCGTTGGTGGAATACCTGCATGCCACAGAAGCGTGAGTAGAAATCGATGCAGGCGTCGAGATCCGGCACATGCAGGGCGATGTGGGTAAGGGTAGGGGGCATGCGTCACTCCTCCGCTGATGGGTGCGCGATGGCTGGGGTATGCTGTCCCGCTCTAGAAGGAGACAACATCTCATGGCTTACGACTTCGATCTATTCGTCATCGGCGCCGGTTCCGGCGGTGTGCGCGCAGCGCGCTTCGCGGCGGGCTTCGGCGCACGGGTTGCCGTGGCCGAGAGCCGCTATCTGGGGGGCACCTGCGTCAACGTCGGCTGCGTGCCGAAGAAACTGCTGGTCTACGGTGCGCACTACGCCGAAGACATCGCCCAGGCACAGGGCTACGGCTGGACCGTCGAGGGCGCGAGCTTCGACTGGACATCGCTGATCGCCAACAAGAACCGCGAGATTCAGCGCCTCAACGGCATCTATCGCAACCTGCTGGTCGACAGCGGCGTGACCCTGCTGCAGGCGCATGCGCGCCTGGTCGACGCGCACACCGTCGAGGTGGACGGCAAACACTACAGTGCCGAACACATCCTGATCGCCACCGGCGGCTGGCCGCAGGTGCCGGACATTCCCGGACGCGAACACGCCATCACCTCTAACGAGGCGTTCTATCTGGAGGCGCTGCCGCGGCGCGTGCTGGTCGTCGGTGGCGGCTACATCGCAGTGGAGTTCGCCTCGATTTTCCACGGCTGTGGCGCGCAAACCTCGCTGCTGTATCGCGGCGAACTGTTCCTGCGCGGCTTCGACGGCTCGCTGCGCGATCATCTGAAGGACGAACTGATCAAGAAGGGCGTCGATCTGCAGTTCAATGCGGATATCGCCCGCATCGACCGGCAAACGGACGGCAGTCTGCTGGCGACGCTCAAGGACGGTCGGACGCTGGAAGCGGACTGCATCTTCTACGCGACCGGCCGCCGGCCGATGCTCGACGGACTGGGGCTCGACACGCTCGAGGTGGCGCTGGACGAGCGTGGCTTCATCGCCGTCGACGACGAGTTTCGCACTTCGATTCCATCGATTCTTGCCATTGGCGACGTCATTGGCCGCGTGCAGCTGACGCCGGTCGCGCTCGCCGAAGGCATGGCGGTGGCGCGTCGCTTGTTCAAGCCGGAAGATTATCGTCCGGTGGACTACAACTGCATTCCGACAGCGGTGTTCAGCCTGCCGAACATGGCAACCGTCGGCCTGACCGAGGAGGAGGCGCGCAAGCAGGGCCGCAAGGTCACCGTCTTCGAGAGCCGCTTCCGCCCGATGAAACTGACCATGACCGACAGCCTGGAACGCAGCCTGATGAAGCTGGTGGTCGATGCCGAAACCGATCGCGTGCTGGGTTGCCACATGGCTGGACCCGATGCCGGCGAAATCATGCAGGGGCTGGCCGTTGCCCTTAAGGCCGGGGCGACGAAGCGGGTATTCGACGAAACCGTGGGCATTCATCCCACGGCGGCGGAAGAGTTCGTCACCATGCGCACGCCTGCGTCGATCTGAACGGGCGAAGCCACAGGAAAGGAGGGCGCCGATCTGGCGCCCGACCGACGATACTCGATCAGTGATGCATGTGCGGGTTGGCAGCCGGCGGCGCGGCCGGTGCTTCATCGAGAATATCGACATCGGTGGTGATTTGGCCGGCATGTTCAAACTCGAGCGTCAGCTCGAAGCGCTCGCCAGCCGCCAACGGTTGCTTCAGACCGAACAGCATCACGTGGTTGCCGCTGGGTTGAAAACGGACCGTTTCGCCAGCCGGAACGGCTACGGAATCCACCTGTTGCATGCGCATCATGTCGCCTTCGTGCACATGGGTGTGCAGCTCGGCTTTCTCCGCGCGCAACGTGTGCGCGGCGATCAGCCGATCATCCCGATCGCCCGCATTGTCCAGCACGAAATAAACCGCACCGTTAGCGGCGCTCGGCGGCATGGCACGCGACCAGGCCTGGCTTACCGAAACGGTGGCGGCCTGAGCGGGTGCAGATGATGAATGATGATGCTCCTGGGCGTTAGCAGCCAGGCAAAACGCACTCAGACAGCTCGCGGTCAATAGGCGAAGCAGCATGGAAAGACTCCCGGTGAAATGGACGCCGCAACATAACACGCGCAGTTGCACGCCACGAGGCAGTGCAGCGGACAGCGTCATGGGCCGGCATCTAACGTTGATGAGGATCAAAGGGCGGAGGATGGCTAGCGATGGCTCAATATCATTGTGGGCTACCAAGGATTCCCGCAAGTGACAGGATGGAGATAAATATCCTATTTAACATAATATAGATTATGAGAACTCAAAGATAGCAACTGAGGGTAGTCACTGGCACCAAATGCGCTCTCTGCATCGCTTCGCATTTCATCCACTTTCGCTGGTCACGACTGCGCATCACGGAACGCGGCGCGAAACTCGCTGGGTTTGAGACCGGACTGTTTGCGGAAGAACCGACTGAAGTAAGCCGCATCGGCAAAGCCCAGGTCGCGGGCGATCTGCTGGATATCCAAACTGGTGTATGCCAGTTGCCGCTGCGCCTCGCGGACGATGCGTGCATTGACGATGGCGCTTGGCGATTCGCCGAATTGTTCGCGGCAGGCACGCCCCAGCGTGGCCACTGTGACGCCGAGCGCCTCCGCATAGCGTCCGAGCGACCACTGCTGACGATAATGCGTGTCGACCAGCTCGCGAAACCGCCCCAACATGGCCGAGCGGCGCCCGCGGCTCTGGATCGGTGTCGGCGCCGGGCGCTCAAGCCGTGTGATGCGCAGCAGCAACGCAGCCAGCAGCGCCTGCCCGGCGGCGACGCTTCCGGGGGCCTGACTTTCGGCTTCGGCTTCGATCAGCTCGAACAGCGGCCAGATCGGCTCGCTGCCATCGGCTGGCCACGGCAACGCCACGACTACCGGGCGCTGCAGGAATGCCAGCAGATCGGCGGAGAGAATGCGCGCCGTCGACTCGAGCGGCCGCTGTGCCACCGTGATGACCGGGCCGTCAGTCTCGGCGCTGTAGCGAAACGCATGCACGGTGCGTTGCGGCAGCAGGATCAGGCACGGCGCCTGGAACGCCATGCGGCTGTTTTCCAGCGAAACCTCGCCGTGCCCCCGACGCACGTAGACGATCTGTAGTAATGAATCGTGCTGATGCGGGCGAATTTCGCGCTGATGCGACTCGCCTCGCGTGCTGATCCACTCCAGATGCAGCAGGTTCTGCCAGCTCGGCAAGGCGGCCTGACCGTACAGCGCGTAATTGGGTATGCGTTTGGTCATTGTCGTGATTCAGCAAGGCAAGACGGGCGTTGACGTCGACATCGGACGCCCGGATAGGTCGCAATTGTCCTAGTGCTTGTTCAATTTGTCATAGCGAATTCGCGTTAAATGTAACTTCTTGTGTGCTTGCGTGGCGTCCTGTCACCTCCTCCCCGGCGCGCGCTTCTTCAGAACAGACTTGCTATGACCATGCCGACCTGGCGTGAATGGCTGTTTTCGGCCAAAGCGCTGATTGCTGCCCTGCTCGCGCTCTACATTGCCCTGGCGATTCCGCTGGACAACCCGTACTGGGCGATGGCCTCGGTGTATGTCGTCTCGCATCCGCTCTCCGGCGCGACGCGTTCCAAGGCGATCTACCGGGCGCTGGGCACCTTGCTCGGTGCTGCGGCGTCGGTCGTGCTGCTGCCGATGTTCGCCCAGCAACCGGTGATGCTGAGCCTGGTGATCTCGCTGTGGATCGGCGCCCTGCTCTTTCTGTCGCTGCTGGACCGCTCGCCGCGCAGCTACATCTTCATGCTGGCCGCCTACACGGTGCCGCTGGTCAGCCTGGCTGAGGTCAACCACCCGTCGACGATCTTCGATGTCGCACTGGCGCGCTCCGAGGAGATCCTGCTGGGGATCGTCTGCGCCAGCGTGGTCAATGCCGTGCTGTTTCCCAGCCGCATCGCCACCACGCTCGGCGCGAAGATGGGCGTGCTGCTGCAGGATGGTCGTGCAGCGGTCAGCCGCATGCTCAATGCGCGGCACCTCGGCGAGGCCGATCAGCGTGCGCTAAACGCGCTGCTGGTCGATGTGATGGGCCTGGACGGCATGATCAATCACCTGAGCTACGACAGCAGCAGTCATCTGTCGGCGACGCACGCGCGCGAGTTTCGTGCACGCATGGCGATGCTGATGCCGCAGCTGATTTCCGCGGCGGACGCCTTGCACCGCCTGCAGGACGAACTGCATGGCCTGCTGCCGGAACTGGAGGAATACCTGCAGGATGTCGATCGGTGGATTCAGGGCGATGCGCCGGACGGGAGCGCCGAACAGCTGCGCGAGCGCGCCCAGCAACTGGCCGCCTGGCTCTGCGATACCCATCCGGCCCACGCGTTGGCGATCGACAGCGGCCTGCGTCAGCTGCGCGCGCTGGTCGATCTCTGGCAGGACTGTCTCGATCTGCACCGGCAGTTTCGCGACGGCCACGCCGATGCGGCGCCGGCACTGCGCTACCACGTGCAGCAGCTGATCGGCGGTCCGCGCCACTACGATTACGGTCTGCTGGCGTTCTCCGCCGCGTCGGTTGCCCTGTCGATCTTCTGTCTTTGCATGCTGTGGTTCGTTTCCGGCTGGGAGTACGGCTACAGCGGCGTCTTCATCGCCGCGGTAGCCGGATGCTTCTTCGCCAGTCAGGACAATCCGGCCCCATTCATCCGCTCGTTTCTGATCGCCACGCTGTTTTCCTCCGTCGCGGCGGGCATCTATTTGTTCGCGCTGATGCCCAACGTGCACGACTTCGGCAGCCTGGCCACCCTCCTCGCCGTGCCGCTGCTGGTGCTGGGAACCCTCGCCGGCCGCCCGCAACATGCCGGCACGGTGATCCTGGTGGCCGTGCAGACGATCTCCAATATCACCATTCAGGACAGCTATCGCGCGGACTTCCAGCTGTTCGCCGACATCGCGTTGTCGACCGCGCTCGGCGTGATCTTCGCGCTGGTCTGGGCGCGCCTGAGTCGGCCGTTCGGCACGTTCTGGGCGGCGCGCCGGCTGGAACGGCATGGCTGGCTGAGCCTGGCCGAGCTGGCCGTGACGCGCCGCAAGCGGGATTACGCGACGGTCGCCTCGAGCTTCGTCGATCGCACCGCGCAGCTGCTGCCGCGCCTCACCCAGCTGGGCGACGACGGTCAGGCGCTGAACGATGCCACGCGCGAGCTGCGCGTGTGCTTCCGGCTGCTGGAGCTGCGCGAGCTGCACCTGACGCGAGGCAAAGAACAGCAGGTGCAAATGGTGCTGCAGCAGCTCCGCGAACACTTCCTCGCCTGCGCCCGGGCGCATCGCCAGCTGCCGCCCGCCGAAGAATTGCTGCAGGCCCTGGAGAGCACGCTGCGGCTGCTGCAGGACGATCCCACGCGCATCGCCCGCAAGGCCGCACAGGCACTGCACGGCCTGCGCCTGGCGTTGTTTCCCCACGCACCGGCCAGCGTGCCGATGCGACCGCCGCCGTCCGCGGCGGAACTTGCCGGAGCCTTCGCATGACCGGTCATCTGAATGTCTACGGCGTCTACGTGCCGGTGTTGCTGGTGGCGATGCTGGCCGCCTACGGCGCGAAGAGCGTGATCGCCGCGGTACTGCGGCGGCTGGGCTTTTACCGCTGGGTCTGGCACCCGCCGCTGTTCAATCTCGCCCTGTACATCCTCGTACTCGGCGCCCTGTTCAACCTCGTACCCAGGATGTGAATGCGTGAAGAACTGGATACCCGCCATCGGCTCGGTGCTGCTCACCCTGCTGGCCGTGAGCGCCGCAGTTATCGTCAGCCTGCACCTGTGGGACTACTACATGGAAGCGCCCTGGACGCGCGACGGCCACGTTCACGCCGACATCATCCAGGTCGCGCCGGACGTTTCCGGGCTGGTGACCGAGCTGCACGTACGTGACAACCAGAAGGTCAGCCGCGGCCAAGTGCTGTTCGTCATCGACCAGGCACGCTTCGAACTGGCCGTCGACGAAGCCGAGGCCAATGTATTGGAGCGCCGCGCGCAGCTCGACCAGGCGCGTCGCGAAGCCAGGCGCAACCGCGTGCTCAAGGACCTGATCGCCGCCGAAACCGTCGAGATTGGCGACACCCAGGTCAAGCGTGCCGAAGCCGCACTGGCCACCGCCGAAGCCGCGCTCGGCGTGGCACGACTGGACCTCAAGCGCACCCGCGTGCTGAGCCCGGTGGACGGCTATCTCAGCGACCAGACCATGCGCGTCGGCGACTACGTGAAAACCGGCACGCCGGTGCTGTCGATCGTCGATACCGACTCCCTGCGCGTCGAGGGCTACTTCGAGGAAACCAAGCTGCACGCCATCGCCATCGGCCAGCCGGTGGACATTTACATCATGGGCGAGTCGCAGCACCTGCAGGGCCATGTGCAGAGCATTGCCGCAGGCATCGAGGATCGCGACCGCGCGCGCGGCAATTCGCTGCTGCCCAACATCGACCCGAGCTTCAACTGGGTCCGCCTGGCCCAGCGCATTCCGGTGCGGGTGGTGCTGGACGAGGGCCAGCAGACCGACATCCGCATGGTCATCGGCCGCACGGCGACGCTTTCGGTGCTGCCCTGGCCCGCCGCCGCGGATGCGCAGCCGGTGAAGCCATGAGCCGCACGTCGCGCTGCGCGTCGCTCGCGCTGATCGCCCTGCTGTCGGGCTGTTCGGCTGTCGGTCCGGATTACCAGGTGCCTGACGAGGCGGTCATCAAGCAGGAAAAGGCGCAGCAATCCTTCGACCTCGCCGACAATGCCGCCGTCAGCGCAAGCCCCCTGCCCGACGACTGGTGGCGACTGTACGACGACCCGTTGCTCGACCAGCTGGTGCGCGCGGCGCTCGACGGCAACCGCGACGTGCGCCTGGCGTACCACAACCTGCGGCGTGCCTACGAGGGCTATCAGATGGCGCATCACGCGCAGGAGGTCGAGATCGGCGGCAGCGGCTCGCTCGCACGCGGCCAGTTGTCCAGCGAAGCGCTGGCATTGCATGAAAAGCTGCCGGTGATGAACCTTGCAGACGCCGGGCTGACCGTTGGCTATCAGCTCGACCTGTTCGGCAAGCTGCAGCGCGCCACCGAATCGGCCGCCGCCAGCGCCCAGTCCAGCCAGGCCGCGCTGGATACCGCGCGTATCACCGTGGTGGCGCAGGTCGTGCGCGATTACGTCGAAGCCTGCCATGCCACCGAGGAACTGCACATCGCCGGGCAGTCGCTGGATATCCAGCAACGTCAGCTCGACGTCGCCGAGCGACTGTTCGCCGGTGGGCGCGGCAATCAGATCGACGTCGCCCGCGCCCGCGCCCAGACCGAGGCGCTACGCGCCGAACTGCCGCCGTTCGAGACGAAAAAGGCGGCCGCACTCTACCGGCTGGCCGCCCTGCTCGGCCGCACGCCCGGCGACCTGCCGCCGACGGTCGCTGCCTGTACGCATGCGCCGCAGCTGAGCCAGCCGATTCCGGTGGGCGATGGCGCAGCCCTGCTCAAACGCCGCCCGGATGTTCGCGCCGCCGAACGGCAACTGGCCGCTGCTACCGCCGATATCGGTGTGGCGACCGCGATGATGTACCCGGAAGTCAGTCTCGGAGCCAGCGCCGGCTACACCGGCATGCTCGAACACATGGGCGATCCGATCACCCGGCGCTGGGCGTTCGGCCCGCATATCGCCTGGCACTTCCCAACCCAGGTCGACCGTGCCCGCGTGCGCGCTACCGAGGCCGGTGCCGACGCCGCGCTCGCCCGCTTCGATGGCGTGGTGCTCGAAGCGCTGCGTGAAACCCAGACGCTGCTCGCCCGCTACGCCGACGATCTGCAGCGCAACCGCGCCCTGCGCCAGTCGCGCGATGCTGCCAAAGCAGCCGCCGAGTACAGCCGCACGCTGTATCAGGAAGGCCGGCTCGCCTACCTCGACAGTCTGGACGCCGAGCGCACGCTGGCCGCAAGCGAAGCCACCCTCGCCGCCTCCGAGGCCCGGTTGTCACAGGATCAGGTCGATCTGTTCCTTGCCCTGGGTGGTGGCTGGACGACCGCCGCTGGCGCCGAGCCGGGCGTGGCCGCCGCGCATTGAGTGATCAGTGCGCGGTCGGTTGCAACGCGATGACCGCCATGCCGACCAGCGCGATGGTGGCGCCGGCGATGTCCCAGCGCGTCAGCGCGACGCCGTCGACCAGCCGCAGCCAGAGCAGCGCGACCGCTATGTACATGCCGCCGTATGCAGCATAGGTGCGCCCGGCCGCGGTCGGATGCAGCGTCAGCAGCCAGGCGAACAGCGCCAGCGAAAGCGCGGCCGGCACCAGCAGCAGCGCGCTCTTGCCTTGCTTCAGGACCAGCCAGGGCAGATAGCAGCCGAGAATTTCCGCCAGCGCGGTCAGGGCAAACAGGCCAACCAGACGTAACAGTTCCACGCAGTTGTTCCTTGATCAGAGGCCGGCCGGGCTGGCGGCGTAGAGATGCCAGAGCCACGCGAGCAGCCCCAGCCAGATGAGCACGATCACCCCCGCCGCAACCCGGTTGACGGGCCGTGGCGTCTGTTGCGCTTCCCAGGCCAGCGCCTGCTGGCGGCATTCTTCCAGCAGCGCGGTGGGCATCAGGCGCAGCGCCAGCCAGATTCCCAGCGGCAGGAGCAGCAGGTCGTCCAGATAGCCCAATACCGGGATGAAGTCGGGAATCAGGTCGATGGGACTGAGCGCATAAGCCACCACGCACAGGGCGATCAGCTTGGGCAGCCAGGGCGTGCGTGGATGCCGGCAAGCGAACCAGAGCACCATCACCTGGCGCTTGAGCAGCCTGGCCCAGCGGCGGAGATCGTCGAGCATCATGAGCGAAGCGTCTCGGTAACCAACAGAGGCGGCTAGTCTGCGTGGTGTCGGGCGCGCGTCAAGCGCCGATAATGTATGCGGCGACGATACTTGCGCAAAACGAAACAACGCTTCTCCCCTTCACTCGATGCGGGCACCATTCGCCTCGTCAGTTGCGCCAAGAGGTAAACATCGATGGATATGCTGCAGGCCATGCGGGCGTTCGTGCGGGTGGTCGACGCCGGCAGCTTCACCGCGGCCGCGGCGCAGTCGGCGACCTCCACGGCGCAGGTCTCGCGCCAGGTCGCCGAGCTGGAAAGCCAGTTGCAGGCGCGTCTGCTGCATCGCACCACCCGGCGGCTGGCGCTGACCGAAGCCGGCGAGCGCTTCCTCGAGCAGAGTCGGCAGATTCTCGCCCAACTCGAACAGGCCCGGCTGGAGGCCAGCGGCGCGCACCTGACACCGCGCGGACGGCTGCGCGTGCACTCCACCACTGGGCTCGGCATCCAGATGCTGGCCACGCTGGCGAGCCGCTACAGCGAGCAGTATCCCGAGGTGAATCTGGAGCTGATGCTCTCGCAGCGCCAACCGGATCTGCTGGGCGAAAGCCTGGACGTGGTCATCACGCTTTCACGCGAGCTGCCGGATTCCGAGCTGATCGCGCAGAACCTCGGCTCTGTGTTCAACCTGGTCTGCGCCGCGCCCAGCTACCTCAGGCAGCACGGCACTCCAACGACTCCGCAGGAGCTGCAGCAGCATCGTTGCCTGCGTCTGGTCGATCCGGTGTTCGCCGATGCCTGGGAATTCAACGACGGCGACGCCGTGCACCTGATCCATCCGGGCGACACCTTCAAGGTCAACGTCGCCGAGGCAATGGCCAGTGCCGCCGAGGCCGGCATGGGCATCTGCCTGCTGCCCGACTACGTGGCCGCGCCGGCGCTGCAGCGCGGCACGCTGGTGCGCCTGTTGCCGGGCTTCCGCCTGCAGTGCAAGCACATCTACGCGCTGTACCCATCGCGGCGGTTTCTCGATGCGAAGACCAAGACCTGGCTGGAGTTTCTCAAGCTGGAACTGCCCAAGGCTTTTGACAGCTATCACCAGATCATTCAGAACCCGAACTACTGGGCCTGATTGTTGCTGATTCGGTAAAGGTCTATGACGATGCGCGTCATTTTTTACCGATACGTCGCGGCGTATCCTTCGTCAGTGGCAACAGCGGTTTCCCTGCACCGCTAGACCGCCCGATCGAGTGCTCCTTCGCTCTCGCGGTCATTGCCCCTTTCGGGCCGCTCTCCTCGTTGCGGCCCTGTTTATTGCGCTGGCGCACCTCAGACGTGAGCCGGCTTCGGGCGGTACCCGGCTTGGCCCTGTCGACCGCCAGACACATCGTTAGAGGTTCGATATGAAAAAGCTGCTGTGTATCGCCGGTCTGGCGCTGTGCGCCCCGCTGGCCAGTGCCGAAACCGCGCCCGTGGCCTATCAGTACGGCGACCAGCTGGACATCGCCAAGGTCGTTTCGCTGGAAGTTCCAGCCGGCGGCTGCGAGATCGTCGAGGCGAAGATGACCTACGTCGATTCCAAAGGCGAAACCCATGTGACGTCCTATCTGCGCCAGGGGCCGGACTGCCACAATTTCTGACCGCATGTAGCGTGTCGAACAGCAACGATGCCACTGGCGGCGTTGCTGTTTTTTTTTGCGCTGTCGGCGAGCGTGCTATACCTCGCCGCGCTCAACCTTTCTCGCCTCCGGTCCCTCGTCGCCCAGCTCCTCGGCGAAGCGCACCTGATCGCCTTTTCGCAAGCCATCGAACGCGCCACCGGCCACGTCGCGGCGGTGGAACGGTAACTGCCGGCCGTCGGTCGTCTCGATCCGGCCACGCCCCTGCCCGGCGTCCAGCTCGATCACCAGCCCCTGATGCTGCACCACAGGCGTGTCGTCGCCGGTCGTCGGCGCGCTGGGTGACTCGTCGTACGGTTTGTCCATGACGCTTACCTCGCTGTGATGGGGTGCTGCGCGCGGCTCAAGCGCCCAGCCGTGCGCGCATGTCGTCGTCGATGCGTTGTCGTACCTGCGGCAGCTCCGCCCAGGGATCCGCCTCGCCCAGCTCCTGCAGGTGCTCGAACAGGTTGCCGACCGTCCACAGATTGGCGCCCTGCAATTCGCTCAGTTCGTCGCGGTGGATCGGCACGGAAACCGGCAGGCCCGGCCGTGCGCGAACCGAATAGGCCGACACCGTGCTGGCGCCTCGGCTGTTGCGCAGGTAGTCGATGAAGATGCGGCCGACACGGTTCTTCGGTCCGCTGACGGCGGAAAAGTGGTCCGGCAGCAACTTGGCGAGATAGCGGGCGATGGCATGGCTGAAGGACTTCACCTCGCTCCAGCCGTGCACCGGCGCCAGCGGCACCACGATATGCAGCCCTTTGCCGCCGCTGGTCTTGAGAAACGACTGCAGGCCGATCTCGTCCAGCAGCGTCTGGGTCAGCTGCGTCGCCTCGACCATGCGTTTCCATGGCAAGGCGGGATCGGGGTCGAGGTCCAGCACGAAGCGGTCCGGGTGCTCCAGCCCCGGGGCGACGGCATTCCAGGCGTGCAGCTCGATGGTGCCCATCTGCGCCGCGCCGACCAGCGCTTCGCGGCTGTCGATCACCAGCAGCGCGCCGTGCTTGTCGAGCGCCGGATCGAGCTGGGTGATGTGCGGGATGCTCAGCTTATCCGCGTGTTTCTGGAAGAACAGCTCGCCGGTGATGCCTTCCGGCGCGCGCACCAGCGCCAGCGGGCGATCGCGCAGTTGCGGCAGCAGCCACGGCGCGATGCGAGCGTAGAAGCGCGCCAGTTCGAGCTTGGTGGTGCCGCTGTGCGGGTCGATGATGCGTTCGGGGCTGGAGATGCGCACACCGGTGCCGGCGAGCGGATCGTCCGCATCGCGCTTGCCGCTTCGGCTGTGTACCGCCTTGGCCGGTCGGGCGCGCTCGTGGGTGATCGCCTGCGCCGGTTTGTCGGTACGCAAGCCATGAAACACCGCATGCCGCACCACGCCCTGGCGTGTCATCTCAGCATAGGCCACTTCGCACATCAGTTGCGGTTCGAGCCATTGCGCGCCGCGCACATCGGCCGCCGGTGGCGCCTTGGCCAACGGACAGCGGGCGATTTCCAGCGCCTGCAAACGCCGATGCAGGCTGGTCAGCGTCGCCTGATCGAAGCCGGTGCCGACCTTGCCGGCGTAGCGCAGTTGCCCGTCATCGTCATGCAGCCCCAGCAGCAACGCACCGAAACCGGTGCGCGTGCCCTTGGGGGCGGTGTAGCCGACGATGATGAATTCCTGGCGGTTGCCGCACTTGATCTTGATCCAGCTGCTGCTGCGCTTGCCGACATAGCTGCTGCCGGCGCGCTTGCCGATCAGCCCTTCGAGCTTCATCTGGCAGGCGCTGTCGAGAATGCTCTGCGGCTGCTCGGTGAAATCCTCGGAAAACCGCAGCAGATCGCTGTCGCTGCGCGCCAGAACCTCGCACAACGCCGCGCGACGGTGCTCCAGCGGCACCGCGCGCAGGTCCAGCCCGTGCAGGTACGGCGCATCGAACAGGTAATAGAGGATGCCGCCACTGCGCCCGGCCTCGAAAGCGTTCTGCAGCGCCTGGAAATCCGGCGTGCCGTTCTCGTCGGGCACCACCACCTCGCCATCGAGCCAGCCCGATTGCAGTCCGAGCCCGGCCAGCGCGGCAGCCTGCTGCGGCATCTTCGCCGTCCAGTCGTGACCGTTGCGGGTAAACAGCTGCACCCGCCCCGCATCGATTCGCGCGAGGATACGGTAGCCGTCGAACTTGATTTCGTAGCGCCAGTCACCGCTCGGCACCGCATCCACCAGCGTGGCCAGCTGCGGCGTCAGCGTGGCCGGCAGGTCGGCGGCAACGGCGCCCGGTAGCGCTTGCGGCGGCGCCTTGGTCGCCGCGCCCTTTCGCGTGCGACCTGGGCGCTTCACCGGCTTGGGCGGATCTTCCTCGGTGCGTTTGCGCGCCGTACCGCGCTGGCGCGGCACCAGGGTACGCTCGCTGAGCACGCTGTCCGGCTCGGCGGCAGTCACGTCGTAATCGGCTTGCTCGCGCGCCGCCTCATCGCGCGACTTGATCAGGAACCACTGCTCCTGCTTGCCCGCCATGCGGGTACGCACCAGGTTCCAGCTGCCGGCGAGCTTCTCGCCCTGCAGGGTGAATTTCAGCTTGCCCTTGCGATAACCGTCCTGCGGGTCGCCCTCGGGCAGCCAGACGCCCCGATCCCAGACGATCACGTCACCGGCGCCGTAGTGTCCTTCTGGGATGTGCCCTTCGAAGCTGGCGTAGTCCAGCGGATGATCCTCGACATGCACCGCCAGCCGGCGCACCGCCGGGTCCAGGCTCGGTCCCTTGGGAATCGCCCAGCTCTTCAGCGTGCCGTCGAGTTCCAGGCGGAAGTCGTAATGCAGGCGCGTGGCGTCATGCTTCTGGATGCAGTACTGCAGCGCCTGCTCGCTGCGCCGCGCGCGCTTACGCGTTCCGGCCGGCTCGGGCGTGGCAGCGAAGTCACGTTTGCGCTGGTACTCGTCGAGGCCATGACGCCCCGTCAATCCAGCTCGCCGGCGCTGGTGGACGGATCGTCATGGCCGCCGGGTGCCGAGTGCCGCGTCGGATCGGTGGACGGCTCCGCCTCGCGATCATGCTTGGGCGTGACGACCGGGCGGCCATCCTCGGTGACCGTGCGCCCCTGATCATCCTTGCGGGTTTCTACTTCTTCGTGTGGCGTCGGGTTGCCCATCGTGCTGGGTGGCGAGGCGCGATCGTCGCCGGGCGTGCCGGCCGGATACTGCGCCAGCGCGGGCAAGGCCAGTGCACCGGCGAGCGCCAGTGCCAGGGATGATTTCTTCATGTTGTCCTCCGCAGATTTCGGGGCCGCCTTAGCAGTTTTGTCATCCCCCTGCGGTATGAAGTTCAGCGAGGCCGATCGCCGGGCCGGCATGCCTTCCGATGAAAGGTCGCGGGCGAAAAGCGCCGCCTCACGGGCCTGTTGCCGCATGGTCGGCAATTGGCGCCCAACGGCAATTTACAACCGGCAAGCGGCTGCTACGGTCATTGTGGCGCCAAGATGACGGTTCTGCTGCGCAATGTTCCGCCGCTACGAAAAGGAGGGTTTTATGGGCTCGCGACTCCCCCTGTTCAAGATCGAAGCGATCCTGCACGACTACCTGCGCCCCTATCGCTGCGAATGCCTGGAACAGCCCAGCGGCCTCAGCGTGCGGCTGTACGATGGTCAGGCCGAACATGAAGAGCTGACGGTACTCGGTGTGACCCATGAGCAATGCCGCGACGCCGCCAATCTCGTGCGTCTGGCACAGGAGCTGCGCATCGAGATGCTCGTCACGCGCAGCGAAATGCCGGCCGAGCACGCAACGCTCAGCTCCGTCGAATAGCCGATGCCTCGGCGCGCGCCCCCTTGCGCCGCGCGAGATATTTAACGAACACGTCGTGCCCGTAACTGTGGCTTTGCTGCGGTGTCTGCCGACCGAAGCGGTTCCATGCCCGTTCATGAAAATAGAACACCACGGTATTGAGCAGCGGCTCGATCAGCGCCGCTGCGCCGCTGATCGCGACATTGCCGGTCAATGCGTAGACCACGATGAAGGCCGTGGCGAAATGCAGGATGGCGAAGGTGAAGGTCTTCAGTAGCGGTCTGGGTTTCATCGAAGGTTCCCATCGCGCCGCCGCCACTCCCCCGGACGGCTGCGCGAACGGTGCGCTGAATGTGGGCGGGCTGCGCTCCCTCTCCCGCCGGGGTGGAGGCGGCGCTTAGCGCTTGGCCTCGACATGCGGCTCGGCGGCGCGCGTCAGGTAAGCGTGGGTCAGTTCGGCCAGATGGTCGCGCAGCCAGTCGGCCATCGCGATTTCCTCGACCAGAATGCGTTCGCAGACTTCCTTGGTCTCGAGATCGCCAACGGCCTCGGCAGCCTCGATGAGAATCTTGTAGGAGGCGATTTCCAGGTTCTCGAACACGTAACCCATCTGCGCGCCTTTGACGATCTCGTCATTGACCATCATGCCGCCCATCGCCTGCCCCATCGCCATCATCTTGCCGCCCAGGTCCTTCAGCCCGGAATAGGACCTGTCGTGGCGGCGCAGGCAGCCCTCGATCAAGCGGGACTGGTTCTGGGTTTCGGTGATGTGCTGCTCAATGCGCGCCTTCAGCTCGGGATAGTGCTGGATGCGGCTGGCCTGCTTGGTGAGCATGGTCTCGGCCTGGGCCTCCATCGCGTGGGCATCGCGCAGCCATTCGATGAGGCGTTCGGTACGGACGTCGTGGCCGGTCTGGGCACTTTGCATGGGGCGTCTCCTGTAAAGGCGTGAATGTCGGACCCTGTGTTGGGTGTGAAACGCACGCTGTCCAGGGAGTTCCCTCCGTCCGACTGACTGCACGCCGCTAGCCCTGACTGATCAGCAGCCCCTGCAGCTGCGCATAGCGCTGCGGCAACTGCTCGAGCCCGTAGCGCGCGGCCTGTTTGCGAATCGCCACGCGGTCACCATCGAACTTCACTGTTTCGCTGATCGACACCAGCCGCTCAGCCTCGCGCAGCGCCCAGGCGAAGCACTGGGTGCCGCCCTCGTCCTCCTGGGCATCGTCGGCAACGCCGGTGTTGGCCACACTGAGCGACGCCGCGCTGGCATGCAGCGCGCCCGTGGCCATTTCGGTGGCGACCTGCTCGCTGGTCAGGCCGAAGCGCTCGATGGTGGCAAAACTAACCTGCAGCAGCCGGTGTTTGGCCGGCGGTGAATAGACCACGAAGCCGCTGTCGAGCACCTGCCCGCAGCCCGGAATATCGGCCAGCAGCGAGGCCATCAGCCCGCAGGTGCAGGACTCGGCCGTACTCAGCACTAGCTGCCGGTCGCGCAGGAATGCCACCACTTCTTCGAGCCTTTGCATGATCGCCTCCGTAACGGTTTGCCTACCGTTCGGAGCAGCCTGTCGGAAACGAGTTCCGCACCCGGTCTTTTTCAAGCGAAACCAGAACTTTCTCACACACTGCCCGGTCTGGTTTTTGGTAGGGCCAGCGTAGCCCCACCCCCGCCGTTCGGCGGCTCGCAATATTGATTCCTGCCTATCGTGTTCACGGTTGTGACGGTCATCAGATCGTTGCACTGGAGAAATATGCTCGTAACTGGCGCCGGCGCCTGGATGCCGGATCACTTGGGGAGATCGTGATGAGTATTGCGGTGAACGCCGGTTCCATTCGCCTGAACAAGACCCAGCCCGCCATTCGGCTAACGCCGCGCCCGGTGCTGCAGGTTCGCAGCAGTCACAGCGAGAAAAAGAAAATCCTCTTCGTCACCTCGGAGCTGACCGATCTGATCAAGACCGGTGGGCTGGCCGATGTGTCCGCCGCCCTGCCCCGCGCGCTCGGTACGCTGCACGACGTGCGCGTGCTGATTCCCGGCTACACGCAGGTGCTGCGCAGCGGTCATGCGATCCGCGTGGTCGGCAGCCTCGGCGCCCAGGCGGAGATCCCTGCCTGCCGCATCGGCCGAATGGACATGCCCGACGGCCTGATCATCTACGTGCTGATCTGCCCGGAGCTCTACGAGCGCGACGGCAACCCATACGGCGACGGCCACGGCAATGACTGGCCGGATAACCCGGTGCGCTTTGCCCGTCTATGCCTGGCCGCCGCGGAGATCGCCGCCGGCACCGCCTGCATCCGCTGGACACCGGAACTGGTGCACGCGCACGACTGGCCCACCGGGCTCACGCCCGCCTACATGCACTGGCGCGGGCTGCGTACACCGAGCGTATTCACCATTCACAACCTGGCCTACCAAGGCAACATCGACATGAGCCTGCGCCGCGCACTGGCGCTGCCGCATGAAGCCTGCGGCGTGGAGCGCATGGAATTCTACGGCAAGCTCTCGCTGCTCAAGGCCGGCATCGCCTACGCCAGCCATGTCACCACCGTCAGCGCGACCTATGCGCAGGAAATCACCACCGAAGAATTCGGCTGCGGCATGGAAGGTTTTCTGCGCATGAAGGCGCGCCAGGGCCTGCTCAGTGGCCTGCTCAACGGCATCGACGAAAGCTGGGAACCGCAGAGCGATCCTCATCTGGTGCGCGGCTTCAGCGCGTGCGACTGGCAGGGCAAGGCTGCCAACGCCGCCTATGTGCGCCAGGCGTTCGGCCTCGAGGCGGACGCCAGTCCGCTGTTTGCCGTGGTGTCGCGCCTGGTGCAGCAGAAAGGCATCGACCTGACCCTCGGCGTAGCCGAAACCATCGTCGCCAACGGCGGCCAGCTGGCCATCCTCGGCCAGGGCGAGCCGCATATCGAAGAAGAGGTGCGCGAACTCGCCCGTCGCTATCCGGGCCGCGTCGCCGCGCATATCGGTTTCAACGAACTCGATGCGCGGCGGTTGTTCGCCGGCAGCGACTTCCTCCTGATGCCCTCGCGCTACGAGCCGTGCGGCCTCAGCCAGATGTATGCCCAGCGCTACGCCTCGCTGCCGATCGCCCGCCGCACCGGCGGCCTGGCCGACTCCATCGAGGACGGGCTGACCGGCTTCTTGTTCGACCAGACCAGCGTCGACAGCTATCGCCACGCGGTGCTGCGCGCCCTGGAGATTCACCAGCGGCCGGACCTGCTCTGCGGCATGCGCTGCCGGGCGATGGCCACCGGGTTCTTCTGGCGCCACGCCATCGCCCCGTACGACCACCTGTACCAGCAACTGCTGGGGGTACACCGCGAGGTCGCCCACGCCATTTCCTGAGTGCGCCAACCCCGAGGACTGTCAATGCCATCCATGCGTGCCCCCATCGGACGACACGGCCCACAACTGCTGGACTGCAACACCACCCGCTTCAGGCTCTGGGCGCCGGATGCCGCAAGCGTGGCGCTGGTTATCGTTGGCGGCGAAACGCTGCCGATGCAGCCCGAAGCGAACGGCTGGTACGGCGTGGACGCTCCGTATGGTGCGGGTACGCTGTACCGCTTTGCCATCGACGGCGAACTGCAGGTGCCCGACCCGGCGTCCCGCGCGCAGGCCGGCGATGTGCACGACCCCAGCGTGGTGGTCGACCCCAACGACTACCTGTGGCGTCACGCCGACTGGCAGGGCCGCCCGTGGCACGAAACGGTGCTCTACGAACTGCATGTCGGCCTGCTCGGTGGCTTTGCCGGGGTCGAGCAACACCTGGCGGACCTCGCTGCCCTGGGCGTCACCGCCATCGAACTGATGCCGCTGGCGGAGTTTCCCGGCGAGCGCAACTGGGGCTACGACGGTGTCCTGCCCTACGCACCGGAGGCGGCCTACGGCTCGCCGGCCGAACTCAAGCAGCTGATCGACAGCGCCCACGGTCACGGGCTGATGGTCTTCCTCGATGTGGTCTACAACCACTTCGGCCCGGACGGCAACTACCTCGGCCGTTACGCCAAACACTTCTTCCGCCACGACCAGCAGACCCCCTGGGGCGATGCCATCGACTTCCGCCGCCGTGAGGTTCGCGATTTCTTCATCGACAACGCACTGATGTGGCTGCAGGAGTACCGTTTCGACGGCCTGCGCCTGGACGCCGTGCACGCCATCCCCGAACGCAGCTTCCTCACCGAACTGGCGGCCCGGGTACGCGAGGCCACCGAGCCTGGCCGGCACGTCCACCTGGTGCTGGAGAACGAGGACAACCGCGCCAGCCTGCTGGCCCAGGGCTTCACCGCGCAGTGGAACGACGACGGCCACAACGTCCTGCACTGCCTGCTCACCGGCGAACACCAGGGCTACTACGCCGACTACCACGGCAACGCCAGTGCCAAGCTGGCGCGCTTTCTCGGCGAGGGTTTCATCTACCAGGGCGAGGCCAACCGCCATGGCGAGACGCGCGGCGAACCCAGCGGCCATCTGCCGCCGACGGCCTTTGTGCTGTTCCTGCAGAACCACGACCAGATCGGCAACCGCGCCTTCGGCGAACGCCTGATCAGCCTCACCGACCCGCAATCGCTGCGCGCCGCGACCGCCGTGCTGTTGCTCTCACCAATGATTCCGCTGCTGTTCATGGGCGAAGAATGGGGCGCGCGCCAGCCGTTCCTGTTCTTCACCAGCCATCACGGCGAACTGGCTGACGCCGTGCGCGAAGGCCGCCGCAACGAGTTCGCCGAGTTCGCCGAATTTGCCGACGAGAACACCCGCGAGCGCATCCCGGACCCCAACGCCATCGCCACCTTCGACGCCTCGCGCCCGGATTTCGGCGCGCGTCAGGAGCCCGGACATGCCGAATGGCATGCGCTGTACAACCAGCTGCTGGACATTCGCCGGCGCGAGATCGTGCCGCGCCTGCCGGGCGCACGTTTTCTCGATGCCCGCGTGCTGGGCGACGCGGCGGTGCTGGTGCACTGGCGCCTCGGCGACGGCTGCCGGTTGCGGCTGGAGCTGAACCTCGGCGAGCAGGTCGCAGCGCTGTCGGAGGCCGCGCCGGGAGCCGAACTGCTGTTCGCCAGCCGCGAGACGGTCGATGCGCGCGATGCGTTGGCGCCGCGTCTGGCCAGGCTGTATCTGGAGAAAGACCATGAGTGACGAATCGCTGATCCGCCTGGCTACTGCCGCGGGGCTGTCCGTCGACTGGACGGATGCCGACAACCGCCGGCAACGCGTCGAGCCACAGGTGCTTCGCGAAGTGCTCGGCTGCCTCGGGCTGGCCGCGCACAGTGAGGCCGACGTCCAGGCCAGCCTCGAGCTGCTCGCGCAGCAGTACAACCATGGCGGCGTGCCGCCCCTGTTGACCTGCGACCAGCACGCCGCGCTGGAGCTGGGCGGCTATTTCGCGCCGGCGAGCCACTACCAGCTGACGTCCGAGGACGGCGAAGCCCGGCACGGTCAGCTCGATGAGCAGGCGCGGCTCCCGGCGATCGGCAATCCCGGCTACTACCAGCTGAACATCGCCGAGCATCAGCTGACCGTCGCCGTGGCGCCGCATGCCTGCCCGACCGTCGCGGAGATCGCCGGCGCCGACGCCTGGGGCCTCACCGTGCAGCTGTATGCCCTGCGCCGGCCGGGCGACGGCGGTCTGGGCGATACCCAGGCGCTGGAAACCCTGGCCCGCAGTGCCGCCACCCATGGCGCCGACGCGCTGGGCATCAGCCCGGTGCACGCCATGTTCAGTGCCTACCCGCATCAGTACAGCCCCTACTCGCCATCCAGCCGGCTGTTCCTCAACGTGCTGCACGCCGCGCCCGGCGCGATCCTCGGTGAGCGCCCGGTACAGCAGGCCATCGAAACCTGCGAGCTGGGCCGCGAGCGGGAACGCCTGGAGCAGCTGGAGCTGATCGACTGGCCTGCGGTGGCGCTCAGCCGTCAGCGCCTGCTGCATCAGCTGTTCGAGGATTTCAGTCGCGGCGGCAACGCGCAGCAGGTCGATTTCGACAGCTTCCGCGCCAGCGGTGGCGAAGCGCTGGAGAACCACTGCCGCTTCGAGGCGCTGCACGACCACCTGCGCGACGCCGAGGGCAACCCGCAGCACTGGAATGCCTGGCCGGCCGAGTACCGCGACCCGGCCAGCCCGGCGGTGGCCGCCTTTGCCCGCGAACACGCCGATGCGATCAGCTACCACGCCTTCGGCCAATGGCTGATGGCGCGCGGCCTGCAACGCGCCCATGTCGCCGCGCGTAGCGCCGGCATGCGCATCGGCCTGATCTCGGATCTGGCCGTCGGCGCCGATGGCGGCGGCAGTCAGGCCTGGAGCCGGCAGGCCGAACTCCTGGCTGCGCTCAGCGTCGGCGCGCCACCGGACGTGATGAATCGCGCCGGGCAGAACTGGGGTATTTCCGCGTTCTCACCCTGGGGCCTGCAGCGCCACGGCTTTCGCGCCTACATCGAGATGCTGCGCGCCAACCTCGCGCACGCCGGCGGCATGCGCATCGACCACGTGCTGGGCCTCAAGCGCCTGTGGGTGATGCCGGCCGGCGCCGATCCGAAGCGCGGCGTGTACCTCAACTACCCCTTCGACGACATGCTGCGCCTGCTCTGCCTGGAGGCCTGGCGGCACCGTGCGGTGATCCTCGGCGAAGACCTCGGCACCATTCCCGAAGGCCTGCGCGAGGTGCTCGCCGCGCGCGGCATACTCGGCATGCGCGTGCTGCTGTTCGAGCAGCACCACGGCCATTTTCAGCGCGCCGGGCAGTATTCCGATCAGGCGCTGGCGACCAGCACCACCCATGACATCCCACCGCTCGCCGGCTGGTGGAGCGGGCATGACATCGACTGGCGGATCAGAATCGGCCAGCTCAGCGAAGCGGATCGCGAGTCGCAGTGGCGCGCCCGCGAGCACGAGCGCGCCGAGCTGAACCGCGTGCTCTGCGAAGACAGCGGACGCGATCCCGGGCAGCTGCTGGAGGTTCAAGAGGCGGTCGATGCCGCCGCCTGTTTCCTCGGTCATACCCCCGCACCACTGGCGCTGCTGCCGGTGGAGGATGCGCTCGGCCTCAGCGAGCAGACCAACATGCCCGGCATCGTCGAAGTCCATCCGAACTGGCGACGGCGCTACCCGCACGACAGCGCCGCCCTGCTCGACCAGGCCTGCTGCAGCCGCCGCCTGCATTGCCTGAACAAGGCCCGCCACGATCACCGCGAAGGGAGCCGTCGATGAAGCCGCTTACTGCCACGCTGCGCCTGCAGTTCCACCGCGACTTCACCCTCGACGACGCCACTGCGCTGGTCGACTACTTCGCCGCGCTCGGCATCAGCCATCTTTACGCCTCGCCGTTGCTGACCGCCCGCCCCGGCTCGATGCACGGCTACGACGTGATCGACCCGACCCGCATCAATCCCGAACTGGGCGGCGAGGCGGCACTGCGGCGCTTGGTCGATGCACTGCGGGCGCGCGGCATGGGGCTGATCCTCGACATCGTTTCCAACCACATGGCGGTCGGCGGCGCCGGCAATCCCTGGTGGCTTGACGTGCTCGAATGGGGCAAGCGCAGCCCCTATGCGCAGTTCTACGACATCGAATGGAACTCGCCGGACCCGCTGCTCGAAGGGCAGCTGCTGGTGCCCTTCCTCGGCAGCGACTACGGCGAAGCCCTGCAGCAGGGCAACGTCGTGCTGCGCCTGGACGTGGAAAACGGTGCGCTCTATGCCGAGCACTACGAGCACCGTTTCCCGCTGACGCCACCGAGCTACGGTGAAGTGCTGCGCCAGACCGAACACCCGCAACTGCGCGCGCTTGCCCAGCATTTCGATGCACTGAAGACCGAGCCGGCGCCCTACCTCGCCGCGCAAAGGTTGCGTGCGGACCTCGCCCAGCAGCTCGAAGACGCCGACACCCGCCAGCAGCTGGAGCAGGCGCTGTCCCGCTACGATGCGACTAACGCCGAGGGCTTTCAGCGCCTGCACGCGCTGCTCGAACGCCAGCATTACCGTCTGGCGAGCTGGCGCACCGCCGCCGACGACATCAACTGGCGGCGCTTCTTCGACATCAACGAGCTGGGCGGCCTGCGCGTCGAGCGCCCGGTGGTGTTCGAGCAGACCCACGCAAAGGTCTTCCAGCTGCTGGCCGACGGCCTGGTGGACGGCCTGCGCATCGACCACATCGACGGCCTCGCCGACCCGCGCGGCTACTGCCGGCGCCTGCGTCGGCGGGTCGACCGGCTGAACGCCGCGCGCCCGCCCGAGGCAGTGCAGGATCACGTGCCGATCTACGTGGAGAAGATCCTCGCCGCCGGCGAGCATCTGCACGACGACTGGGGCGTGGACGGCACCACCGGCTATGAATTCATGAACCAGGTGTCGCTGCTGCAGCACGACCCGGCCGGGCAGGCGCCGCTTTGCGCGCTCTGGAGCGACACCAGCGGGCGCCCGGCGGACTTCCTCGAAGAAGCCCGGCAGGCACGCCAGCTGGTGCTCACCGGGCCGCTGGCCGGCGACTTCGAGGCCGTGGCGCAGGCGCTGCTGCAGGTGGCGCGCGGTGACGTGATGACCCGCGACATCACACTCGGGCAGATCCGCCGGGCGTTGCTGGAGCTGATCGTGCACTTCCCGGTCTACCGCACCTACATCGCCGCGCCGGGCCGGCGCGCGGCCGACGAGCCGTTCTTCCAGCAGGCGCTGGAAGGCGCGCGCACCACGCTGGGCGAAAGCGACTGGCCGCTGCTCGAGCACCTGCAGCGCTGGCTGGGCGGTGAAAGCCTGCGCGATCTGCCACCGGGGCCACAGCGCAAGCTGCGCCGCTACGCCTGCGCACGCTTCCAGCAGCTCACCTCACCCGCGGCAGCCAAGGCGGTGGAGGACACCGCCTGCTACCGTTCCGCGGTGCTGCTGTCGCGCAACGATGTCGGCTTCGATCCGCAACGCTTCAGCGCCTCGCCGGCCGACTTCCACGCCGAATGCATGCAGCGCGCCGAGCACCTGCCGCACAACCTGCTGACCACTGCCACCCACGACCATAAACGCGGCGAAGACACCCGCGCGCGCATCGCCGTACTCAGCGAACGCGCGCACTGGTTCGCTGGCAAGGTGCAGGAATGGCGCGCGCTGGCCGCCGACCTGTTGCAGACACTGGACGATGGTCTGGCGCCCTCGCCTGCCGACGAGCTGCTGCTGATCCAGACCCTGCTCGGCAGCTGGCCGCTGGAGCTGCGCGCGGATGATCGCGAAGGCCTGAGTGGCTACTGCGAACGCATCCTGCAATGGCAGCGCAAGGCCGTGCGCGAAGCCAAGCTACGCAGCACCTGGGCCGCGCCCAACGAGGCGTATGAAGGCGCCTGTCAGCAGTACGTCGAACGCCTGCTGCTGGGCGATGACGCCCGCCTGCGTCAGGCCATCGCCGCCGCGGCGCTCGAACTGGCGCCCGCCGGCGCGCTCAACAGCCTCGCCCAGACGCTGCTGCGCATGACCACACCCGGCGTACCGGACCTCTACCAGGGCGCCGATTACTGGGACTTCAGTCTGGTCGACCCGGACAACCGCCGGCCGGTGGACTTCGCCGCCCGCCGCGCCAGCTTCGACCCTGACGCCTCGTCCGCCGAGCTGCTGGCCGCCTGGCATGACGGCCGCATCAAGCAATGGCTGATCGCGCGCACGCTGAACCTGCGCCTCGCCCGGCCGCAGCTGTTCACCGGCGGGCGCTACCAGCCGCTGGCGGTCGAGGGCGCGCAGGCCAAGCATCTGCTCGCCTTCGCCCGCGAGGCGGATGGCGACTGGCTGGTGGTGCTGGTACCGCGCCTGAGTAGCGCCCTGCTGGACGGCAGCCCGCTGCCGCGCATCGCCGCCGATCGCTGGGGCGATACCCGCGTGGTTTTGCCCGAAGCGCTGGACGGTCGGCCGCTGCAGCGACTTTTTTCTTCAACCGCAGTCACATTCCAACGAGCCGGTTTGAGCGTGGCGCAGGTACTCGACGAGCTGTCGGTAGAGGTCCTGCACACAACCGGATGGTCATCAGGAGAATCCGAACAATGAACCCAGAAGAACAACGCATCCGCGAATTCGCCTACCAGATCTGGCAATCCGAAGGCTGTCCGCACGGCCAGGAGGAGCGCCATTGGGAAATGGCACGCAAGCTGGTGGAAGCGCAGCAGAGCGCGCCCAGCGCCAAGCTGGCCAGTCGCGCCCGCAAACCGGCCAGCAAACCCACCGAGGTGGCAGCCGGCGCCGGCGCACCGGCCAGCAAGCCACGCGCCGCCCGCGCGACGACGAAGAAAGTCGCCAGCCCGGCCGCTGCCGGCGATGCGCCCCAACCGGCGCCTCAACCGACCAGGAAACCACGCAGCCCGCGAGCCAAGAAAGACGCCTGACAAGCGTCCCGCAGCCGCTGCAGTGTCCCGGCCAGCCTGTCCGGCCGGGCCGTTATTTCATGCGCTAATCACGGAGTTTCCATGAGCCTTCAGAAAAAGAGTCCTGCTTCCCCGGTCGTCACGCCTTCGCGGGTTCGAGAGGGCCTGCCGTTTCCGCTGGGCGCGACCTGGGATGGCCTGGGGGTGAACTTCGCGATCTTCTCGGCCCACGCCACCAAGGTCGAACTGTGCCTGTTCGACGACAAGGGCGAGACCGAGATCGAGCGCATCGAGCTGCCGGAATACACCGACGAAATCTGGCACGGCTACCTGCCCGACGCGCATCCGGGGCTGATCTACGGCTACCGCGTGCACGGCCCGTACGAGCCGGAAGCCGGGCATCGCTTCAACCCCAACAAGCTGCTGATCGACCCCTACGCCAAGCAGCTGGTGGGCGAGCTGCGCTGGTCGGAAGCGCTGTTCGGCTACACCATCGGCCACCCCGATGGCGACCTGAGCTTCGATGAGCGCGACAGCGCGCCCTTCGTGCCCAAGTGCAAGGTGATCGACCCGGCCTTCACCTGGGGTCGCGACCATCCGGTGCAAGTGCCGTGGGACAAGACCATCATCTACGAGACCCACGTGCGCGGTTACACCATGCGCCACCCGGCGGTCGCCGACGAGGCGCGCGGCACCTTCGCGGCGTTCAAGACGCCGGAAGTGATCGACTACATCCGCAAGCTCGGCGTGTCGTCCATCGAATTCCTGCCGATTCATGCGTTCGTCCAGGACCAGCACCTGCTGGAAAAGGGCATGACCAACTACTGGGGCTACAACAGCATCGCCTTCTTCGCACCGCACCCGCGTTACCTGGCCAGCGGCAAGATCAGCGAGTTCAAGGAAACCGTCGCGCACCTGCACAACGCCGATCTCGAAGTCATCCTCGACGTGGTCTACAACCACACCGCCGAGGGCAACGAGCTGGGCCCGACGCTGTCCATGCGCGGCATCGACAATGCCTCCTACTACCGCCTGATGCCGGACGACAAGCGCTATTACGTCAACGATTCAGGCACCGGCAACACGCTGGACATGAGCCACCCGTGTGTCCTGCAGATGGTCACCGACTCGCTGCGCTACTGGGCCACGGAGATGCACGTCGACGGGTTCCGCTTCGACCTGGCAACCATCCTCGGCCGCGAACACGCGGGCTTCGACGAGCGCCACAGCTTTCTCGTCGCCTGCCGTCAGGACCCGGTACTGGCCAAGACCAAACTCATCGCCGAACCCTGGGACTGCGGCCCCGGCGGCTATCAGGTCGGCGGCTTTCCGCCCGGCTGGGCCGAGTGGAACGATCAATTCCGCGACACCGTGCGCGCGTTCTGGAAAGGCGACGACGGCAAGCTCGCCGACTTCGCCGCACGGCTGACCGGCTCCGGCGATCTGTACAACCAGCGCGGACGGCGGCCATTCAGCTCGGTCAACTTCGTCACCGCGCACGATGGCTTCACCTTGAAGGACCTGGTGTCCTACAACCACAAGCACAACGAGGATAACGACGAGGGCAACCGCGACGGCAGCGACAACAACCTGTCGTGGAACCACGGCGTCGAAGGTCCCTCGCATGATCCGGAAATCGTCACCCTGCGCTACCGGCAGATGCGCAACTTCTTCGCCACGCTGCTGTTCGCCCAGGGCACGCCGATGATCGTCGCCGGTGACGAGTTCGCCCGCACCCAGCACGGCAACAACAATGCCTACTGCCAGGACAGCGAGATTGGCTGGGTCAATTGGGACATCAGTGAGGACAGCTACGGGCTACTGGCCTTCGTGCGCAAGCTGATCCGCCTGCGTCAGCGCTTCCCCATGCTGCGCCGCACCCGCTTCCTGGTCGGCGCCTACAACGAGGAATTGGGCGTCAAGGACGTGACCTGGCTGGCGCCCAACGGCGATGAGATGAGCATCGAGCAATGGCAGGATGCCCACAACCGCTGCATGGGCATGCTGCTCGACGGCCGCGCGCAGCCCACCGGCATTCGCCGCGCGGGTTCGGACGTGACGCTGCTGCTGATCGTCAACGCCCACCACGACCTGGTGAACTTCACCCTGCCGGAGGTGCCGCAGGGCATCTTCTGGAATCGCCTGATCGATACCAACCAGCCGCTGGTGCGCCCGGAGCGTTTCGACTTCAACGACGAGTACGCGGTGACCGGGCGTTCGCTGCTGCTGCTGGAGCTGATCAAGGAGGACGAATGAGCCGGCGCCGGACGCGCGGATGAGCGGGTCGGTCAGCTTGCTCGACGCTCCACGGCGCCACTGGCTGAAACCGCTTCACGACGTATGGCAGTGAACCTGTGGCCGCCTCGCGCCCTCGAACGCCGTGGCGACCACCCGATTCACCTGCCAGGCGCAGGCGAACAGTCCTTTATTTCGTGACGGATCACAGGCCCATGTACGCAATCCCACCCCTAGCCCTGGCGCTGCTGCTCTCGCTGGGCACCACGCTCGCACCGAGCGCCGCCACGGCCAGCAGCGCAGCGAAACCCATCGAAGTCCCGAGCCATCGCGCCGCCACGGTGCGTCTGCTGGTAAACCCGACGCGCTCCGGCAAGGTGCTGGATGTGCGCAACGAGCTGGACGTGCCGGTCGAAGCCACGCTGCGTCTGAGCCGGTTGGTCAACGTGGCGGGGCTGCGCGACGGCGTGATCCGCAAGACGGTGCCGCCGCGCAGCCAGCTGCGCGTGGCGACGCTGGTCAAGCGGCAGGTCGGCTATCCGCTGATGTACCGCCACAGTTTCAGCTACGGAATGATCTATGCGCCCGATCCGTCGCGCCGCATGGCCGGCGGCCACATCGGCGGGCACGCCTACGCCCTGCCCTGGAAAGGCGGGCCGTTCCGCATCTCCCAGGGCGCCGGCGGCGACTACAGCCACAACACAACCAAAGGCCGCTATGCGGTGGATATCGCCATGCCGGTGGGCACGCCGATCGTCGCGGCGCGCGCCGGGACGGTGGTGAAGGTGCGCGACGGCCAGCGCGGGCGCTTTCCCGATCCGGCCGGCAACTACGTGCGCATCGAGCATGCCGACGGCACCCACAGTGCCTACCTGCACCTGCGTCGCGGCTCATTGCAGGTTAGCCCCGGACAGCAGGTCAAGGTCGGCACGCGTCTCGGCGAATCCGGCAACACCGGACGCAGTACCGGGCCGCACCTGCATTTCGTGGTGCAGAAAAAAGTCGGGGACGAACTCGCGTCCATCCCCTTCCGTTTCGCCCAGCCGGTCGATTCGCTGCCGAACTTCGCGATGAGCGAGCCGTAGCGTTCACAGCATGCGTTGCAGCACACCATCATGCCGGACGAGGTGATGCAACAGCGCGATACCGGCGTGGCCGACCACCAGCAGCACCGTCAGCCAGGCGAGCGGCGAATGGACGCTACCCAGCGACGCCGCCCAGGCGATTTCCGGCCCTTTCGCCGCCAGCTGCACGCCGAACACCTCCAGCCCGTAGCCATTGCCTAGCATGAACAGGATGCCGCTGACCGGCAGCAACAGCATGCACGCGTACAGCGCCAGATGGCCGCCCTTGACCAGCGCAGCCGTGGCCGGAGCCGGCAGCGGACGTTTGCCGCGCTGGGTCGAGGCCCAGACCACGCGCAGCACCACCAGCACCAGCAGCAAGGCGCCGATGGAGATGTGCCAGGGCACCAGCGTCTGGCCGATCCAGTGCTCGCCTTCGTCGATGCGGTCGCCGAGCTTGAGGAACTGCCAGACGATCAGCCCGGCCATCAGCCAATGGAAGCCACGGCTGATCCTGCCGTAGCGTTCTCGCGTGTCATGCAGCCCGTTTGGCTCCTCGCTCGGTGCCGCGCCGACGCCGGCGTGCCAGGCGAATGCCAGGGCCTCGCCGGACGCCATGCGCAGCAGATGGTCGGCGACCACCTGTTGCAGCTGTCGCAGCTGTGCGGGGTTGGCGGCGTGCAGGCGGACCTCCAAGCCAGCCTCGGTGGCGCGCAAGCGACACTCGCCGATGCCGAGCGTGATCTCGCCGCCCTGCTCGTCGTGGCGCACCGGAAACTTGTGCGCCCAGTGCTTGCACAGCCGGTTGATCAGCCGCGACGGATTGGCGGTCGCCACCGTGGCGGCGCTGCTGCACGGGTAGTGCAGCTCAGGCGATGCTTTCAACGATGCCTCCTTCGACACGCAGTGCCGCGCCGGTCGTCGCGCTCGCCTGCGGCGAGGCTGCATAGACGCACAGGTTGGCCACTTCCTCGGGCGTGGCAAAACGCTTGAGCAGCGTAGAGGGACGGTTTTCCTCGAGGAACAGCGCTTCCATCTCGCTCACCGACACGCCGCGCTCCTCGGCCATCGCCGCCATCATCGCCAGCGCGCCGTGGGTGCGCGTCGGTCCCGGCAGGATGCTGTTGACGGTCACGCCGCTGCCGGCGAGTACCTTGGCCAGCCCGCGCGAGACGCCCTGCAGCGCGGCCTTGCTGACGCCGTAGTGGACCATTTCCGCGGGGGATGTTCAGCGCCGATTCGCTGGAGATGAACTGGATGCGCCCCCAACCGCGCGCCTGCATGCCGCGGGCGTAATGCCGCGACAGGCGCACGCCGCTGAGCACGTTCACCTCGAACATCTGCTGCCACTCCTCGTCGCCGATCTCGAAGAACGGCCGGGCGCCGTAGATGCCGAGGTTGTTGACCAGAATGTCGGCCTCCGGCTGGGCGGCGATCAGCGTCTGGCAGCCCGCCGCGGTGCCGGCATCGGCAACCACGCCGACGGCGTCGTCGCGGCCGCTGCTTTCACGCAGCTGTGCCAGCGCCGCGTCCAGGCGCCCCTGCTCGCGGCCCACCAGCACCACGCTGGCGCCCGCCTTGGCCAGGCCGATGGCGATGGCCAGGCCGATGCCGTCGGTGGAACCGGTGACGATGGCCTTCTTGCCCGATAGATCGATATGCATTGCCTGCTCCTCAGTCGTCGTAACCAAAACCGTATGCGGATAGCTCGGTCTCCATGACCCGGTCGCCGAACAGCTTGCGCCCGCTCGATTGCCCCGCCGCTCCGACGGCGACCAGCAGCGGCAGCAGATGCTCTTCGGCGCGCGCCGGATGGCAGAGCCGCGCCGATGGCGCCTGTTCCCAGTGCTGCAACGCGTGATCGCGCTGTGCCGGTGCGGCTTCGACCGCAGCGCTCAGCCAGTGATCGAACTCGGCGGAAATCGGCGTGAAGCGCGCATCACCGTAACCACGCATGTTGTGAAAACTCATGCCACTGCCGACGATCAGCACACCCTCGTCGCGCAGCGGCTCCAGCGCGCGGCCAGCGTCGAGGTGCGCCTGCGGATCGAGATCGCTGCGCAGCGAGAGCTGTACCACCGGAATGTCCGCTTCCGGGAACATCAGCTTCAGCGGGATGAACATGCCGTGGTCGAAGCCGCGCTGCGGGTCTGTGGCGTTCGCCAGCGCCGCCTGCCCGAGCAGCGTCGCTACGCGCGCCGCCAGTTGCGGCTCGCCCGGCGCCGGGTAACGCAGCTCGTAGGTGTGCGCGGGAAAGCCGTGGTAGTCGTAGATCAGTTCCGGCCGCGCCGCGCCGGTGACGCTGAAGGCCGGTTGCAGCCAGTGCGCCGACACCATCAGGATCGCGCGCGGGCGAGCCGGCAGCGTGGCAGCGACGCCCTTGAGGAAATCGGCCATGGCGTTCCATGCGGTCGGTGGATTCCAGTCCATGAAGAAACAGGGCCCGGCGCCGTGCGGAACGAACAGCGTCGGCATGCGCTGTTCCGGGGGTGAGACGATGACATCGGTCATGGTGCTACTCCGCAAATGAAAGTACGCACCAGCATGGACTACAGTCAGGCGTGTGAGAATGTGTCGCTCGAAGGGAAGACTTATTACCCGGAGTAGGAACTGAGATGCTCGATCGAATCACCAGCATGCGGGTTTTCGTGCGCGCCGCCAGCGTCGGCAGCCTGTCCGGCGCCTCCCGCCAGCTGGACATGTCGCCGGCGATGGCGACCAAGCATGTCGACGCGCTGGAGCGGCGCCTGGGCGTCAAGCTGTTCCACCGCAGCACCCGCCGGCTGAGCCTCACCGAAGCCGGCAGCGACTATCTGGAAGCCTGCCAGCGCATCCTGCCGGATATCGACGAGGCCGAAGCCAGCGTCGCCTCGCAGCGCATCGAGGCCACCGGCCTGTTGCGCATGAACGTGCCGCTGTCGTTCGGCGTAGGCTTCATCGCTCCGCTGATGCCGCAGTTCAGCCAGCGCCATCCGGCGGTGCGCGTGGAGCTGGGCCTGACCGACAGCCATGTCGACCTGCTCGATGACGGCTGGGACCTGGCGGTGCGCATCGGCAAGCTGGAAGACAGCCCGTTGCAGGCGCGGCGCCTGGCCGACTGCCCGCTGCAGGTCTGCGCCGCGCCGAGCTACCTCGACGCGCGCGGCATTCCCCGCCGTGTCGCCGAGCTGGCTCAGCACAACTGCCTGGGCTACAGCCTGTCCTCGCGGGTCGGCGCCAAGCGCTGGACGTTCGGCGACGAGGGCGATGTCAGCGTCGCGATCAGCGGCGATCTGGTCGCCAACAACGGTACTGCGCTGCTGGCCGCCGCCATCGGCGGTCAGGGTGTGATCTACCAGCCGCAGTTCATCGTTGCCGAGGCGCTGCGCAGCGGCGCGCTGGTCGCGCTGGAACTGGACCATCCATGCGTCACGCTGGGCGGCATCTATGCGGTCTATCCGCCCGACCGTCGGCCACCGGCCAAGGTGCGGGCAATGATCGATTTCCTGGTCCAGGCCTTCGCCGGCGAGCCGCCGTGGAGCCTGACACGCGAATGAATCGCCGCCCTGCGGCCGTCGTTGCGCGCCGACGCCATTCGCAAAAAAAGATGAACCGCCCCAGTCGGAAAAAGTCCGAACAGATGTGAGCGGTGGCAAAGACGCCACGTCCGTTCGAATTCTTCCGATCCCGCGGAGCCGCGAATCGAGCATCGCGCCGTTCATCCTGCAGCACGCGAACTGCTCGTTCCCTCCGCCCCATCGACTCGCAGCCGTGCACGCCACGCGCCTGGCGAGCTGGAGTGGTTATGAAAGCTGTTGTCTATCACGCGGTCGGCGACATTCGCCTGGAAGATGTTCCCGAGCCACGCCTTCAGGCCCCCACCGACGCCATCGTGCGCCTCACCGCGTCGGCGATTTGCGGCACCGACCTGCACTTCGTGCGCGGCACCGTCGGCGGCATGCAGCCGGGCACCATCCTTGGCCACGAGGGCGTCGGCATCGTCGAGGAACTCGGTGAGGACGTGCGCAACCTGCAGGTCGGCGACCGTGTGGTGATTCCCTCGACCATCGCTTGCGGCAACTGCGCCTACTGCCGCGCCGGCTACTTCGCCCAGTGCGACGTCGCCAACCCCAACGGCAAGCAGGCCGGCACGGCGTTCTACGGCGGCCCCGCCGGTACCGGGCCGTTCCACGGCCTGCAGGCGGAAAAGGCCCGTGTGCCGTTCGCCAACATCGGCCTGGTGCGACTGCCCTCGGATATCAGCGACGATCAGGCGATCCTGCTCTCGGACATCTTCCCCACCGGCTATTTCGGCGCCGAGATGGCCGAAATCCGCCCGGGCGATACCGTTGCGGTGTTCGGCTGCGGCCCGGTCGGCCTGTTCGCCATCGCCAGCGCCCGCTTGCTGGGTGCCGGCCGCGTGTTCGCCATCGATCAGTACCCCGACCGCTTGCGCGCCGCCCAGCGTCAGGGCGCGGAGATCATCGATTTCAACCGCGAAGACCCGATCGCAACGCTCCAGCGGCTGACCGGCGGCATTGGCGTGGACCGTGCCATCGATGCCGTCGGCATTGACGCCGAGCACGGCTGCTGCGGCGAGCAGCCCACCGGCCATGCACCGGCGCCCAACGACAACGCCCAGTGGCAGCCGGGCGACGCGCCGTCCCAGGCGCTGGAATGGGCGGTACAGGCGCTGGCGAAAGCCGGCACGCTGTCGATCATCGGTGTCTATTCGCCGGAGGCGATGCGTTTTCCCATCGGCCAGGCGATGAACAAGAACCTCACCATCAACATGGGCAACTGCCACCACCGCAAGTACATCCCGCGGCTGATCGAGATGATCCAGGCGCGGCGCATCGATCCGGCCAAGGTGCTTACGCAGGTCAAGCCGATGACCGACGCGATCGCCGCATTCGAGGCATTCGATCGCCGCGAGAACGGCTGGATCAAGGTCGAGCTGCAGCCCCAAGCCAGTTCGGGGGGCGAGGCTGCAAGCTCGGGCCAGGGGGAGGAAAAACTCGACGAAGCCATCGAGCAGACCTTCCCGGCCAGCGATCCGACCGCACCGCAAAATCCGCGTTAACCGCCGATTCGAGGGCGACGATGGCAGGCATCCACATCGGCATTTCCGGCTGGCGCTACGCGCCTTGGCGCGGCGACTTCTATCCCGAGGGGCTGGCGCAGAAGCACGAACTGCACTTTGCCTCGCGGGCAGTCGGCAGCATTGAGATCAACGGCTCGTTCTATGCGCTGCAGACGCCGGAGCGCTACGCCGACTGGTACGCCGACACGCCGGAAGGCTTCGTTTTCAGCGTCAAGGCGCCGCGCTTCATCACTCACATCAAGCGCCTGCGCGAGGTCGAGAAGCCCATCGCCAACTTCTTCGCCTCGGGCCTGTTCGCCCTGCAGGAGAAGCTCGGCCCGCTGCTCTGGCAGTTTCCGCCGTCGTTCCGCTTCGATCCGCCACTGTTCGAGGCGTTTCTGGCACAGCTGCCGCACGACACCGAGGCAGCGCTGGCCATCGCCGCAACCTGTGAGCCGCGCATGGAGGGGCGCAGCCTGCTGCAGATCGACCGCAAGCGTCCGCTGCGCCACGCCGTGGAAATCCGACATGAGAGCTTCGTCGACCCCGCCTTCGTCGCGCTGCTGCGCAAGTACCGGGTAGCGCTGGTGGTGGCGGATACCGCCGGCAAGTGGCCCTATCGCGAGGACCTTACCGGCGATTTCGTCTACATCCGCCTGCACGGCGCCGAAAAGCTCTACACCAGCGGCTATACCGACGAGGCGCTGGAACGCTGGTGCCGGCGCATTCGCCGCTGGAACGAGGGCACGCAGCCGGACGATGCGCAGCTCATCGACCCGCAGCAGACACCAACGCGGCAGCCGCGCGAGGTCTACTGCTATTTCGACAACGACGTGAAGGTCCGGGCGCCGTATGACGCGCGCCAGCTGCTGCAGCGCCTGGGCCTGGACGGAACCCTGTCGACCACCCCGGGCCAGCTCGAAGGAACATTCCCGTGACCCTGGAAAAGAAAGACCACCTGCTCGATACCAGCGATCTAGATGCCCACATGGCCACCGCCGTGCACTCGATTCACGTGCTGACGGTGAACACTCACAAAGGTTTTACCGCGCTGAACCGCCGGTTCATCCTGCCGGAGCTGCGCGAGGCCGTACGCGCGGTGTCGGCGGACATCGTGTTTCTGCAGGAAGTGCTCGGCACCCATGAGAAGCACGCACTGCGCTTTCACGACTGGCCGCAGACCCCGCAGTACGAATTTCTCGCCGACAGCATCTGGACCGACTTCGCCTACGGCCGTAACGCGGTGTACCCCGACGGCGACCACGGCAATGCGCTGCTGTCGAAATTCCCCATCCTGCGTTACGAAAACCTCGACGTATCCATCGCCGGTCCCGAGCGCCGCGGCCTGCTGCACAGCGTGCTGCAGGTCCCCGGGCACGCCGAATTCCACGCCATTTGCGTGCATCTCGGGTTGCGCGAGGCGCATCGTGCGCGACAGCTTGAGCTGCTGTGCGATCTGCTCGACAGCCTGCCCGAAGGTGCGCCGGTAGTGGTGGCCGGCGACTTCAACGACTGGCGGTTGCGCGCGACGCGGACGCTGGATCGCTGCGCCGGCCTGCACGAAGCCTTTGCCGTCGCCCACGGCGAGGTCGCCAAGACCTTCCCGGCACGCTGGCCGATGCTGCGTCTGGACCGCATCTACGTGCGCAACGCGGCCACCCGCGGCGCCACGATTCTGGGCACCAAACCCTGGACGCACTTGTCGGATCATCTGCCCCTGGCGGTGGAGATACAGCTATGAACTTCCATTGGCGAGACGGAAACCGACTGCAGTTGCTAGAGAACGGCGAGGAGTTCTTCCCCTCCGTGTTCGAGGCCATCGCCAGCGCGGAAAAAGAGGTGCTGCTGGAGACATTCATCCTGTTCGAGGACAAGGTCGGCGCCGATTTGCAGCGCGCGCTGATTCGCGCCGCCGAGAACGGCGCCAGCGTCGACGTCACCGTGGACGGCTATGGCTCGGCCGACCTTCACGGCGAGTTCGTCCTGGCGATGACCCAGGTTGGCATACGCATCCACATGTTCGATCCGGGCAAACGCTTTCTCGGCACGCGGCTGAACGTGTTCCGCCGCCTGCATCGCAAGATCGTGGTGGTCGATGGCGAGATCGCCTTCATCGGCGGCATCAACTTCTCCGCCGACCATCTGGAGGACTTCGGCCCCGCCGCCAAGCAGGACTACGCCATGCGCGTCGAAGGTCCGGTGGTGCACGACATCCACCGCTTCGCCATCGCGGCGCTGGGGCCGGTCCAGGCGCCGCGCCGCTGGTGGCAGCGCCGGCCGTACACCCAGGCCAGCGGCTATGCCGGCACCAGCCGCGGCGAGGCGCGGGCGCTGCTGGTGACGCGCGATAACGACGAGCATCGCAACGATATCGAGCAGCAATACCTGCAAGCGATTCGAGATGCACGCTCCAGGCTTTTGATTGCCAACGCTTATTTCTTCCCTGGCTATCGCGTGCTGCGCGAGATCCGCAACGCCGCGCGACGCGGTGTCCGGGTGCGACTGATCCTCCAGGGCGAGCCGGACATGCCGATCGCCAAGTTCGGTGCGCGCATGCTCTACAACTACCTGATGCGCGACGGCGTGGAGATCCACGAATACTGCCGCCGCCCGCTGCACGGCAAGGTCGCGCTGGCCGACTACGAGTGGTCGACGGTGGGTTCGAGCAACCTCGATCCGCTGAGCCTGTCGCTCAATCTGGAAGCCAACCTGATCATCCGCGACCACAGCTTCAACCGTCAGCTGCACGAGAAGCTGGACACGCTGATGCAGCACCACTGCCGGCGCATTCCGCTGGAGCGAATGGTGCGCGGCTATTGGTGGCGCGCGCCGCTGGCGTTCCTGATCTTCCATTTCCTGCGGCACTTCCCCGAGCTGGTCGGGCTGTTCCCGGCGCACAAGCCGAAACTCAAGCCGATCGATCAGGTGATCGCCCCGGCGACGGTCGAGGCACCCCCCTCTGCCGTGCCAACCGCCCAACCCTTGCAGCGAGAGCATCAATGAGCCATTCCCATGCCGCGCAGCGCAGTGGCTGGCGCAAGCGCTGGCCGCTGCTGAAGAAGATCCTCACCTACGTGTTCTTCGTCCTGGTGGTCGTACTGCTGGTCAGCCTGGCGCGCACGCTGGACTGGCAGGAGGTGCTGCGCACGTTACGCAACTACAAGGCCGAGACACTGTGGATGGCCGGGGCGGCGATGCTCGGCAGTTACGTGGTGTACTGCTTCTTCGACGTGCTGGGTAAACGCTACGTGCGTCACGCGCTGCCGGTGCGGCAGATCCTGCCGGTAACCTTCGTCTGTTACGCCTTCAACCTCAACCTCAGCGCCTGGGTCGGTGGCATCGCGCTGCGCTACCGGCTCTACTCGCGCCTGGGCTTGCGTCCCGCGCAGATCACCCGGGTGTTCACCCTGAGCCTGCTGACCAACTGGCTGGGTTATATGTGGCTGGCAGGCCTGATCTTCGCGATGGGTTGGATCACCCCGCCGCCGGAATGGGAGATCGGCGCTACGGCGCTGCGCCTGCTCGGCGTGGTGCTGATGGGCGTGTGCCTGATCTACCTGGGGCTGTGCGGATTTTCCAAGCAGCGCTCGTGGACCATCCGCCGACACGCGATCGAGCTGCCTTCACTGCGCCTGGCACTGGTGCAGCTGCTGCTGGGGGCATTGAACTGGGGGCTGATGGCGCTGGTGGTGTACTTCATGCTGTCGCAGAAGATCGCCTATCCGCAGGTGCTCGGCGTGCTGATGATCAGCAGCATCGCCGGTGTGGTGACGCATATTCCGGCCGGGCTGGGGGTGATCGAGGCGGTATTCGTCGCCCTGCTGTCGGACCAGATGAGTCGCGGGGCGATCGTCGGCGGCCTGATTGGCTACCGGGTGGTGTATTTCCTGATTCCGTTGTTGTTCGCCACGCTGGTCTATGTGTTGCTCGAAGCGCGGGCGAAGAAGCTGCGGCGCAACAACCGCTCCGACGCGCCGGCGGCCTGAAATGAAAAGGCCGGCTACTTGAGCCGGCCTTTTCGCTTGCGGTTACACGATCAACGCTTGGCGACCATGTCCTTCGGCAGTTTGAAGGTCCACAGCGTACCGCCCTGGTTGAAGTCCTTGATGCGCTTGGCGACTTCGCCGCCCCACAGCGGGACCGCACCACCCCAACCGGACAGCACGGAGACGTACTGCTCGCCGTCCATTTCCCAGGTGACCGGGGAGCCGATCACGCCGGAGCCGGTGTTGAACTCGTACACCTTCTTGCCGGTCTTGGCGTCGAAGGCCATCAGGTAGCCTTCCGGGTTGCCGGTGAACACCAGGTTGCCCTTGGTGGCCAGCACGCCGCCCCACAGCGGTGCGTAGTTCTTGTAGCGCCAGACTTCCTTGCCGGTCTTCGGATCGATGGCGCGCAGTACGCCGATGTATTCGTCGTTCAGCGGATGGATGGTGAAGCCGGCACCCAGATAGGCCGCGCCCTTCTTGTAGGCGACGTTCTCGTTCCAGATGTCCATCGCCCACTCGTTGGACGGCACATAGAACAGTCCGGTGTCCTGGCTGTAGGCCATCGGCATCCAGTTCTTGCCGCCGAGGAACGACGGCGCGACGGTGACGGACTTGCCCTTGTCGGCGCCCGGCGCGCCGGGACGGTTGGCGTCGTCGTAGATCGGACGACCGTTCTTGTCCAGGCCCTTGGCCCAGGTGATCTTGTCGACGAAGGGGAAGCCGCGGATGAACTTGCCGTTGGTGCGGTCCAGTACGTAGAAGAAGCCGTTGCGGTCGGCGGTGCCGGCTGCCTTGATGGTCTTGCCGCCTTCCTGGTAATCGAAGGAGATCAGCTCGTTGACGCCGTCGTAGTCCCAGCCATCATGCGGGGTGGACTGGAAGTGCCACTTGATCGAGCCGTCATCCGGGTCGATGGCCAGACGCGAGGAGGAATACAGGTTGTCGCCCGGACGCAGGTGCGAGTTCCACGGCGACGGGTTGCCGGTGCCGAACAGCAGCGAGTCGGTGTCCGGGTCGTAGTAGCCGCCCAGCCAGGTGGCTGCGCCACCGGTTTTCCACAGGTCGCCCGGCCAGGTCTTGCCGGCTTCGCCGCCGGAGATGCCGCTTTCGACCTTCTTGCCATCCTTCCAGACGTAGCCCATGTGACCTTCGACGGTCGGACGGGTCCACAGCAGCTCGCCATTCTTCGGATTGTAGGCTTCCACCTTGCCCACCACGCCGAATTCACCACCGGATACGCCGGTGATCAGCTTGCCTTTGACGATCAGCGGCGCCGCAGTCAGCGAGTAGCCGGCCTTGTAGTCGGCGACGGTCTTCTTCCAGACCACCTTGCCGGTGTCCTTGTTCAGCGCGACCAGCTTGGCGTCGAGGGTGCCGAAGATCACCAGGTCGTCATACAGAGCCACACCACGGTTGATCACGTCGCAGCACGGCATGATGCCGTCGGGCAGACGCGCGTCGTACTGCCACAGTTCCTTGCCGGTGCGTGCATCGACGGCATAGACGCGCGAATAGGAGCCGGTGATGTACATCACGCCGTCCTTGATCAGCGGCTGCGCTTCCTGACCGCGCTGCTTCTCGCCGCCCAGGGAGAATGCCCAAACCGGACGCAGCTGCTGGACGTTCTCGGTGTTGAGGGTGCTCAGCGGGCTGTAGCGCTGGCCCTGCAGCCCCATGCCATTGGTGACGATCTGGTTGGTGGTTTTGGCGTCGTCGAGGATTTCCTGGTCGGTGACGGCCCAGGCCGACAGGCTGGACATCGCCATTGCAGCGCATAGCGCCGTCAGGGCGAAGGGCTTGCGAAGACCGGTGTGCTTCATTGCGGCTACCTCTGCGGGTTCATTGTTATGCCGGGAAATTTTCCCGGTCTGTTGCAGATTCTTGGTTCGCCCCGCCCCAGCAACAATTGCCCGCAGTGTCGATTTTTCTCCTCCCTTGGTAGCAATACCGCGCCGCAGGCCGCGCCACATCAGGGCTGGCGGCGCGAGATGGCACCGAGCCTGCACCGGCTCGGCACCGAAGTCGCATGCGTTTGGCCGGAAAAGACTATTTCGACGCACCACGGCGCCGCCTACAACATGCAGTCCCTCGCTCACAAGGAAACGAGCCATGTTCCGTCACGTCCTGGTTGCCCTGTTACTGTTCTGCGTCGTCGCGCCGCTGCAGGCCGTCGAGCCGCTGCGGCTGGGTTTGAACTACCCGAGTACCGGCAACTACAAGTCCGAAGGACTGGAGCTGCGCCGCGGCGCCCTGCTCGCCATCGACCAGATCAACAGCCAGGGTGGCGTGCTCGGCCGGCCACTGCAGCTGATCAGCCTCAACTCCGCCGCCCGCGCCGAAAAGGCCACGGCTAACGTCGAGCGCTTCGCCGCACAGAACGTGCACATGATCTTCGGCGGCGCCAACAGCGAAGAAGCCCTTGCCGCCGGCCAGCGCGCCCGCGAGTTGGGCCTGCTGTATTTCCCAACGCTGGCCTACGCCAACGAGATCACCGGCCACGACGGCCATCGCCATCTATTCCGCGAATCGAACAGCGCCTGGATGAGCGCCAAGGTGCTGGGCCAGTACCTGAGCTGGCACATGCCCAACCGTCGCTATCACTACATCAGCCTCGACGACGCCTGGGGCGCCAGCATGGAGCAGGCGCTGCGCGAAGCGACCAAGAGCCGCGACCGCGCCCGCCACGGCTACTCGAAGATCGCCGCGCACGGCGCGCGCCGCAGCGACTATCTGACAGCCCTGAAGAAGGCAGCCGCCAGCGAGGCGGACATGCTGGTGATCGTGCTACTGGGCCAGGACCTGGTGCAGACCATGCGTCTGGCCAACGACATGGGACTGGGCAAGCGCATGCAGATCATCGCGCCGAACCTGACCCAGAGCATCGTCGAGCAGGCCGGGCCGCTGGTGATGGAGCATGTGATTGGCACCGAGGCGTGGAACTGGCAGGTGCCCAAACTGGAGAAGAGCGTCGAGGGCCAGGCCTTCGTCGACGAGTTCATCCGTCAGCACCAGGCCTACCCCGGCAGCACCGCGGCCACGGCCTACGGCATCGTGCGTCAGTGGGCTGCCGCCGTGCAGCGTGCCGGCAGCGCCGACAGCGAAGCGGTGATCGCCGCCCTGGAAAACCATCACTATCGCCTGCTCAAGGACGAGCAGTACTGGCGCGATTTCGATCACCAGAACGTGCAGACCATCTATGCCGTACGGGTGAAGAATCGCAGCGAGATCATGCAGGACCGCTTCAAGCAGGACTACTTCACCATCATCCACCGCATGGCGGGTGAGGAAGCCGCGCCGGGACTGGACGACTGGCAGCAGGAGCGCGGCGACGATCTGACCCTGCAATGAAGCGCGATGAAGCCCGATAACCAGCGCGAACACCAGAACGCAGAAGGCCGCTCGCGGCGGCCTTCCACTAGTCAGCGGTGTTTCAGCCGCCGATGGCGACCATGCCCATGGGCGGCAGCAGCGATGCATCCCACTCTGGCGTCGACTTGACCGGCGCGCGGCGCTGCTCCATCACGATATCCAGCGCACGGCTGGGCAGGATATCGATGTCGTCGAAGGTGATGATTTGCCCCGGCTCCACCGCCCGACGCAGCGCGGTCTTGCGCAGCAGGCCGATGGGCACGTGGTTGGGATGCTGGTCGAGCTTGATCGCCTCGCCACGGAACTGGAAACCACCGATGCCGCGCTCGATCAGCTCGCCCGACTTCATCGCACGCTTGGCGATGGCCGCCACGCCCAGCGTCGGCGCGGTCGAGTTGTTCAGCAGCACCCCGCCACCGGCGAGTACCCGCCGTACCGTCTTGCCGACTTCCAGCGAACACAGGTGGAACGGCCGCACCAGCGTGTAGTACGGCCCGCAGCCGAGCTTGAAGTACTCGATCGCCGGCGCCTGCTCGGCGTCGTGCCGGCAAACCAGGAACACGCCACCGGCGGCATAGCCGGACGGCACCACGTAATCGACGATCGGCTGGCCGAGGCGCTCGGCCATCATGCCGAGCAGACTGGCGCTGTCGTCCAGATTGGTCGAGGCCAGCCCCTCCAGCCCCTGACGGGTGATGGTGGCACCCAGGCCGTTGCCGACAATCACCTGTTCGATCTGCACCTTGGTGCCGTCGGTGAACGATGTCGTCTGATCGATGCTGATGCCCTGGCGATTGGCCCAGTAAGCCATGTCCTCGGGCGAGGGATCATGGTTCAGATAGCCTTTCATGTTGCCGTAGACCAGCGGCTGGAAGCCCATCTGCAGCGCATCTTCATGCAGCGCCGCAAGCGAGCCGGGCTGGTCGCCTTCGGCCTCGGTGAGAAAGCCCTTGCCGGCCAGGTAGGAACCCGTGGTGACCTGCAGTTCCGCGTTCACCGTCACCACCGGCAGTCCGGCCTGGAATGCCCGTTCGATCACCTCGGTGCCGTGGAACACGTCACCGCTGCATTCGACCAGCAGATCGCAATGGTCGATGAGCTCATCGAGCGAATTGGTGAGTCGCTCCGCAAGAGGAAAATCGGTCAGTGTGGCGAGCGGTCGTCGCGTGAGGACACGCGAGATTTCCATGTCTTGATAGTGCTGTTTGATCAGCCGAATAAAACCCCTGGCGATCATCCCGGTACCGCTGACACCAATCTTTTTTACGTGCGAGGTGGGCATAAAGTGAATCCATTCTTTTGGCAATCAGCTCTATGACCGCTGTGGGGCAAAAAGATTTTGCTGCCTGGCAGATTAATCGTGTTTTGCCACTACGCGGGCCTGGACACCATCGAATCGATGGTAACGGGGGAACGCTAGACCCTAGCGCAGCGGGCTACCAATTGAGCGCGACAGGCGGCGGAGACATGGTCGCTGGTTTTATGTCGTCAGAAAGAGGACGGACGCCGCGTTGCACGGCATCCGTCATGAACTGCTATTAGCCGAGCACTGCGAGCGCGGCGTTGTAGTCCGGCTCCTGGCCGATTTCGCGGACCAGTTCACTGTGCAGCACGCGATCCTGCTCATCGAGCACGACTACCGCCCGCGCGGCGACACCCGCCAGCGGGCCGTTGGCAATCGCCACGCCGTAATCGACGAGGAACTCGGCACCACGCATGGTGGACAGGTTCACCACGTTCTCCAGCCCCTCGGCGCCGCAGAAGCGCTTCTGCGCGAACGGCAGGTCCGCCGAGATGCACAGCACCACGGTGTTCTGCAGCGCATTGGCCTTGGCGTTGAAGGTGCGCACCGAGGTCGCGCAGGTCGGCGTATCGATGCTCGGGAAGATGTTCAACACCTTGCGCTTGCCGGAAAAGCTGCCCAGTTCGACATCGGCCAGATCGGTGCCGACGAGGCGGAAAGCCTTGGCCTGCTGGCCAGTTTGCGGAAAGTCGCCGACCACCTGGATGGGGGTACCGTGCAGGGTCACTTCGCTCATGGATTGTTCCTTTTTTTTGATAGACACGCATGGGTGAAACCGTACCGCGCGGACACGCCGCGCGGCAGGACAGACAACGGACACGCGGCCTCAGCGGCGCGCGAAATATTCCCGGGTCAGCTTGAGCACTACCGGGCTCAGCAGCAAGAGCGAAATCAGGTTGGGGATGGCCATCAAGCCGTTCAACGTGTCGGCCAGCAGCCAGGCGAAATCCAGCTGGGCGATGGCGCCGAACGGCACGGCAATCACCCAGATCACCCGGAACGGCAGGATCGCCTTGGTGCCGACCAGGAACTCCCAGCACTTCTCGCCGAAGTAGCTCCAGCCCAAAATGGTGGTGAAGGCAAAGACCACCAGCGACAGCGTCAGGATGATCCCGCCGACACCCGGCATGGCCGACTCGAACGCCGCGGCCGACAATGCCGAGCCGCTCTCGCCGCTGGTCCAGACGCCGGTGCAGATGATCGCCAGGCCGGTCATGGAGCAGACGATGATGGTATCGATGAAGGTGCCGAGCATGCCGATCAGCCCCGAGCGTACCGAACTGGAGGTGGTACCCGCCGCCTGAGCGATACCGGCCGTACCCAGCCCGGCCTCGTTGGAGAAGATGCCGCGCGCTACGCCGAAACGGATCGCCGCCATCACTGCCGCACCGGCAAAGCCGCCAGTCGCGGCGATCGGCGTGAAGGCGTGGGTGAAGATCAACTCGAACGTCGCCGGCAGCGCCTCGGCGTTGACCACCAGCACCACGATGGCAGCGATGATGTAGGCCGCGCACATG
This sequence comes from Stutzerimonas degradans, assembly GCF_024448505.1. Classification (GTDB taxonomy): domain Bacteria; phylum Pseudomonadota; class Gammaproteobacteria; order Pseudomonadales; family Pseudomonadaceae; genus Stutzerimonas; species Stutzerimonas degradans. The sequence continues at coordinate 91,041 of NZ_JAMOHV010000008.1, read as the reverse complement.
AACGGCACCAGCGAAGCGGCAACCACGCCGATCCGACGGATACCGCCGAGAATCACCAGGCCGACGATCACCATCGTGGCCACGCCGGTAACCCACAGCGGTACCGCGAAGGTGGTTTCCAGCGCATGCGCCATGCTGTTGACCTGCACCATGTTACCGATGCCGAAACCCGCCAGGCCGCCGAAGATGGCGAACGCCGTGCCGAGCCAGACCCACTTCTTGCCCAGGCCGTTCTTGATCGCATACATAGGTCCGCCGACGTGTTCGCCGCGGCTGTCCTTCTCGCGGTAATGCACGGCCAGCACCACCTCGCAGTACTTGGTGGCCATGCCTACCAGTGCCGTGCACCACATCCAGAACAACGCACCGGGGCCGCCGAGGAAGATCGCGGTGGCCACACCGGCGATATTGCCGGTGCCCACCGTCGCGGCCAGCGCGGTCATCAGTGCCTGGAACGGGGTGATCTCACCGCTTTCGTCGGCGCCCCGGCTGCGGCCGCGCCACAGCAGAGCGAAGCCGGTGCCGATACGCAGCAGCGGCATGAACTTGAGCATCACCATCAGGATCAGGCCGGTACCGAGGATCAGCACCAGCATCGGCGGTCCCCAGATGAAAGCGTTTACGTCATTGACCAGGTTTTGCAGGAATTCCATTCGATGCACCTTTTGTTCTTGAGCGGGAGCCTTGGATTACGCGACCGTCCGGTGCCGATCATCAGCGCGGCGAGGTCCCAGAAGGCTTGCGAGACGACGCAAATGCTAGCACCGCACGATATCGCTGCGAGTCTTGAATCACGCTGCTTTGGTGATTTTTTGACAGTCCGATCCAGACTAGACGGTCAGGATCGTAATCAATGACGAGCACCAATCTGGACGGGCGTCGAACGGGCGCCCCGGACTGAGTACGACAACGCCACCGCTCAGAAATCGCGCCGATAGAACAGATCGAGCGAACTGGCCAGACCGCTCGCCGCCTCGAGGAACAGGCGCCGGGTCAACTGATAGCGCAGCGCGATGGTATTGGAAGGTTCGAACACCCCGACCCCGTAACGCAGCGTCAAGCGCTCGGACAGCCGGCCGCTGGCAACCACACTGGTGGCGGCGCCGCTGCCTTCGGTATCGAGCTGGAATTCCTCGATTCCCAGGCGCTGCGCCAGCCCGCCGGTGATCGAGGCACTGCCGGCCAGCCCGAGCCCCAGCGCGGCCTGGGCCAGCAGGTTGCTGTCGCCGCTGTCGGCACCTAGCGGCCGACCGAGCACGAGATAGGACAGCGCCTGCTCCTGACTCATCGCCGGCTCGGAGAAGACGTCCACTCGCGGCTGCTCGGCACTGCCGGTGATGCGCAGGCCGGCCACCACGTCATGCGCCTGTACGGTGCGAATCGCCTCGATATCCAGATACGGCTGGGTAAGCACGCCGGTGAACAGCAGCTGCGCGCGGCGGATGGTCAGGCGCTGGCCATAGGCGCGATAGCGGCCGTTGTTCAGATTCAGCTCGCCGCGGGCATCGAGGTTGTCGCCAATGTGCAGACGGCCGGCAAGATCCGCGGTGAGACCGAAGCCTGCGAAGCGCAGGCGCTCCTGGCCGACCTCCACGTCGATGTCCATCTTCACCGCCAGCGGCGTCTGCGCCGGCGCCTGCTCGGTGCCGACGATGCGTGCGTCCTCGGAAACCTTGACCGTCGCCGGCGGCAGCTCGCGCACCGTGATCGCACCACGCGGGACGCGCACCGTTCCGGTGATCGCCAGCTGCTCGTCCGCCAGACTGATGCGCAGCGCGGGATCGACTTCCAGATCGGCATAGGGCTCGACCACCACCGGCAGGCGTTCGCCGGTCAGGCGCAGATCGAGGTCCGGCGCGGCGTGCCAGTCCAGCGTACCGCTCAAGGCACCACGCCCCTGCTCGCCGCTGCGCCAGTCGCCGTCGATCCGCAGCTGCTGGCCATTGATCAGCAGGCGCGCCTGCAATTGCTCCAGGGTCACGGGCAGTTCGCTGCCGGCAAGCTCGCCGCCACTCAGGCGCAACTCCCCCTGCAGCTCGGGTTCCTGCAGGCTGCCTGCCAGCCGTCCGCTGCCGTTCAGTTCGCCCTGCAGGCGTTCGACCATCGGCGCGAACGGTCGCGCGACCGCCAGATCGAGGCCACGCAGGCGGAACTCACCCTCCAGCGGTTTGATCGCACGGCGCGGATCGATGCGCGTGCTGACGTCCACTTCACCCAGCTCGCCGCCGTCGAAGCGCAGCTGGCTGTCGATGCGCTCAGGCCGCAGGCGGCTGTCGAGCGTCAGCGTGCGGTAGGGGAAATCGTGCCAGGCCTCACCCTCGCGCAGGCGCAGCACGCCGGCGCCTGCGTCGATGCGCAGCTCGCCGCTCGGCCCGGCCTCCGGCAGGTCCAGACGCAGATCGGCGTTCAGCTCGCCCTGCCAGGCAAAATCCTCGGGGAAGAAGCCGGCAAGACTGTCCAGCGGGAAATCGCGCAGCCGGTAACGCAACTGCGGCTCCGGCAGCAGCCGCTGCTCCTCGGCGCAGAGCGATGCCGGGGCGGCCAGCCAGCAGTGTGCGCCCAGCTCCACGCGGCCATCGGCACGGCGGCGGATCGCTGCCGGGCTCTGCAAGGCCCAGCGCTGTTCGCGCGCCTGGAGCGTCGCGCGCAGCAGGCGGCCTTGCCAGTCGGCATCCTGCAGGCTGCCGTCGAGCGCGGCGGCGAAGTCCAGCGTCGGCCCATCGAGCCGCAGCTCAGCCTGATGACGCGCGCGCGTGCCGCTGGCATCGAGCTGCAGCTTGCCCATGTCGTTGTCGCTCAGCTGCAGCGCGTCGGCGACCAGCCGCAGCGTCGCCCGTTCGCCTTCGCCAAGCGCCGCATCGAGACGCAGGCGCTCCACCCGGTTGGCCTGATAAGCCAATGCCCGTCCGTTCAGCCGCGCCGAACCCTGTGGCGCGACCGCGGTGCCGGCCAGTTGCACCAGACCGTCGAGCTGGCCCCGGAGCCCGGGCCAGAGCTGTGCCAGACGCGGCAGTTGCACACTCAGTTCGCCGTCCAGCTTCTCGCTCCAGCGCCCGGAGCCATGAATACGATTGGCCCCGACGCGCAAGTCGAGGCGCGGGACGTCCCAGCTCGGGCCCTGCCCGGCCGCCGAGAGTTGCAGCTGGCTCGACTGGCCGCGCAGCTGGCCGGCAAGGTCCAGCTCCGCCTCGGCCTGCAGCGTTTCGTCGCGCAGTGCGCCACGGCTCCTGAGCGTACCGCCGAGCTGGCCGGGCAGCTGCGCCAGCCAATACGCCGGGTCCAGCTCGCTCAGTTGCAGGTTGGCCTTCCAGTCGACGCCATCAGCGAAACCGACGCTCAGGCTGCCGGTAGCGGCACCCTGCCCAGCGCGCAGTTGCAGCTGCGGCAGGTGTACCACTTCAAGGTTGCCACTGAGCGGGCTGTCCAGGCTGAAATCGCCGGCCGGACCGCTCAGCGCCGACTCGAAGTGACCAAGGTAGGCGCCATCGTCGTACTGCAGCTGAGCGTCCAGCTCACGCAGGCTGACCGCGGGCGGCTCTGCCAGCGGGTAGAGTCGCTGCCAGGGAAAGTTGCGCCAGGCCAAATTCGCCTCGCCCGCCAGCGCCTGCTGCCAGTCGAGCTGGCCGTGCAGGCGCACGTACTGCCCGTCGCCAGCATCCAGCTCGAGCACATCGAGTGTCGCGCCGCTGGCCTTGAGCAGACCGTCCAGCGCCAGTCGCACCACCCCGCCCTCGCCCGGCAATTCGGCGTTGCCGAGCAGCCGATAGCCGTCCTGCAGATTGCCGCTGGCGGTCAGTTCGACGGCGTCCAGGCGCAGGCTGTCGGGCAGTTCCGGCGTGGCGCGAAAGCCCTCGGCCTGCAGGCGCAGGGTCGCCGGCAGGTGCTCGGCCAGCGGTTGCAGGTAGCCGCTGAGCGTGCCGTCCAGATAGCCGCGACTGTCGACGGTGAGCGTCAGCCGGTCGCGCAACTCGCCATCGAGGCGCAGCGCCAGCGTCCACGGCTGCCCTTCGATCAGACCGAGCTGCGCCTCGCCGGCCAGCGCCAGCGGCCAGGCGCCGCTCGGTTGCAGGCGACCACTGAGCTGCAGCTCGCCATCGGCGCGGCGCAGGTGCAGCGCCTGGATATCCAGCCCCTCACCTCGCCAGTCGGCACGCAGCTGCAGGCCCTGCACTTGCTCGATCTCATTCAGCCGAACACGGCCGAGTTCAATGCGCTCCACGCGCAGCGCCAGCGGTAATTGAATGTCCGGCAGGCTGAACGGCGCGCTGTCGGTATCTTCGGCGCCCGGCGGGAAATGCAGCTGCACGTCTTCGGCAACCAGTTCGTCGATGCACAGCGTCAGCCGCAACAGGCAGCCCGGCGACCAGGCGAAGCGCGGCGCCAGCAGCTCGACGCGTTGCTCGCCCCGCTGCCAGCGCAAGCGCTCGGCCTGCCAGCGCCCCGCGAGATGGCCGGCAACCCCCTCGACCTGCACCCCGGGCACACGCTGGAGCAGCCAGCGGCTACCGGCGGTGGTGCCGAACAGCCCGCCCAGCGCCACGCCGAGCAGGAGCAGCAGTGCAAGCAACGACCAGCCGAAACGCCTCACAGCTCCGGCCCCATCGAGAAGTGCAGGCGCACGCCGGTATCGCCGTCCAGTGGATGGGCCAGATCAATGCGGATCGGTCCGACCGGCGACACCCAGCGCAGGCCGACGCCGACGCTGCTCTTGAGCGTCGGGAAGTCCAGCGAGTTGAAGGCATTGCCCTGGTCGACGAAGGTCGCCACGCGCCAGCGCTCGGCGATCGAGTACTGGTATTCGGCGCTCGCGGCGAACTGGTAGCGGCCACCGATGCGGTCGCCGTCGGAGTTGGTGGGCGACAGGCTCTGGTAGTCGTAGCCGCGCACGCTCTGGTCGCCGCCCGCGAAATAGCGCAGCGACGGCGGCACGTTGACGTACTCGTCGGTCCAGTTGCCACCCAGCTGCACGCGGCCGAGGAAACGATGGCGCTTGCCAAGCGTGGTCAGCCCGCGCAGCTGGGCGTTGGCGTGCACCAGATTGGCATCCGACAGCACGCCGTCCTTGGCCGCCGCCAGCTCGAACTGCAGGCGATAACCTTCGCTGGGGTCGATGCGGCTGTCGCTGCGCAGGTAGCTGTAGGCCACGCCGGGCATCAACAGCGTGCTCAGGCCGGAGTCGTCGCCGAGGCGATACTCCTCGTGCTGCCATTTCAGCGAGAGCACGCGCTGCCAGCCGCTGGGCAGCTCGCTGTGCCATTCCGGCCCGAGCTTGAGCAGGCGACTCAGGCTGTCGGTGTCGGCCAGCTCTTCGTACTGGTAGCCGGCGACGTAGCGCAGCTTGTCGGTCAGTGGCGGGTCCAGCGGTACGTCGTAGTACAGGCCGACGTTCTGCCGCGGTGCCGACAGCTCGGTTTCCGCACCGTAGCTGTGGCCCTGCGGGTTGACCCAGTGGCGCGTCCAGTTCAGCCGAACCCGCGGACCGACGTCGGTGGAAAAGCCCAGGCCGATGCCCATCGTGCGCGGCTTGCGCGTGGTCAGCTGGACGGCGACGGGAATCCGCTGCGCGTGTGCGCTGGCCGGGTTGGCGTCCACCCGTACGCCCTCGAAGTAGCCGCTCGATTGCAGCGCGCGGTTCAGTTCGGCGATCAGGTCGGAATCGTAGGGGGTGTCAGCGGCGAACGGCACCATGCGCGCCAGCAGGTCCTCGTCGAAAGGCGTATCGCCGGCGAACTCCACCTCGCCGAGGCGATAGCGCGGGCCGCTGTCGAATACCAGATCGATATCGGCATAACCCTGCCGGGGGTCGATATCCAGGCGCTGTCGGCTGAAGCGACCATCGAAATAACCGTAGCGCGAGGCCTGGTTCAGCAGCTGCTGCTTGGTCTCTTCGTAGCGCCCGTGATCGAGCACCTCGCCGCTGTGCAGCCGTTGCGGCACACGGAACGTCGCCTGCTGCGCCGCCGGTCCCTCGACCTGCACACGCACGTTGCGCAGACGCACCGGCTCGCCGGGCTGGATGCGCAGGATCAGCCGCGGCGTCTCGCCGCCCTGTACCTGGCTGTCGATCTGCGCCTGGTAATAGCCGAGCGCCTGCAAGGCCTTCTCCGCCTGACGATGGGCGATGCGGCTGTAGCGCAGCAGTTCGCGCTCGTCACGCTCGCCCAGCGCCCCGATGTAGTTCTCGACGTTCTGGCGCAGCGCGCGGTTGTCCGGTTCCAGCCGCACGTCCAGTTCCGCTGCCCAGGCGCTGGCGCAGGTCAGACAGAGAAGTACGGCGCAGGCGATGCTGCGTCTGATCGAGATCGGCATGGCAGGAATGCTAGCACCGCACGCTCTCGCATGCGGCATATGGCCGGATGACGGGACGGCGGAACAAGGACGGCCTATGTGTGGATTCGCCGGATGAGACCGGCGAAACCGCACGGTAATTCACTCGACGACGGGATCGGACGCGGTGACGCGCTGCGGTGCGGGATGGAAGAACACGTGCTCAATCACCGGGCCGATCGCGACCTGGCCGATTTCCTCATAGCCCTGACGCTCATAGAAATTGAGGTAGCGCGCGTTGCCGGTGTCGATGACCAACCCTTCGGAAGCCGGATCGTCGGCGCACCAGTTGTGCAGCGCTTCGAGCAACCGCTCACCGTAGCGTCGGCCCTGGAACTGCGGATGCACACCCAGCAGCGGTAGCACATGGAACGCGCCGGGCGGCAGGCAGCTCAGCACCGTGGCATGGTAGTCGAGATAGCGCCGGGTGCAGCGCAGGCCAGCGGTCAACAGCATGCGCAGGCGCCAGACCCAGCTTTCGGTGACGTCCAGGCGGCGCTGCGGCGGCGCGATCAGCGCCACGCCGATCAGCCGGTCCTCGAGAAACAGGCCCAGCGCCGGTTGGTCCTGCAGGAAGTGCTGGTTGACCAGCTCGCGCACCGTGGCGCGCACACGCTGGTCGTAGCCGGGGCGATCGACGTCGAACAGGTAGGCGAAGGTAGGGTCGTGGCGGTAGGCGTGGTACAGCAGGGAACGGGCTTCGCGGGCGTAGCCGCTGTCCAGCGTCCTGATTTCCAACGTATCCGTCATGGTCGGCTCTCTTGTCGTGCGGTTGAGAAGCACGTTAGCACTGGCGTCCGGCCATTGCAGGCTTTCCGGTCGGTTGCGACTGGCCGGCGCACACTCGCTGGCGGGCGCAGCGAGGCCTGACAGGCTCAAAACGCCTGTTAAACTCTGCGTTTTTTCGCCGGAACCTGCTCTGCTCATGAAAATCGTCTCGTTCAACATCAATGGTCTTCGCGCGCGACCGCATCAGCTGGCGGCGCTGATCGACCGTCACCAGCCGGATGTCATCGGCCTGCAGGAAACCAAGGTCGCCGACGAGCAATTCCCTCAGGCGGACATCGAGGCGCTCGGCTACCACGTGCATTTTCATGGGCAGAAGGGACACTACGGCGTCGCCCTGCTCTCGCGCCAGGCGCCGCTGGAAATCCACAAGGGCTTTCCCGACGACGGTGAGGATTCGCAGAAGCGCTTCATCTGGGGCCGCTTCGCCGACGCCAGCGGCCAGCCGGTAACGGTCATGAACGGGTATTTCCCGCAGGGCGAAAGCCGCGCGCATCCGGTCAAATTTCCCGCCAAGAGCAAGTTCTACGCGGACCTGCTGGCGCTGCTCGAACAGCACTTCACGCCCGGCGAGGCGCTGGCGCTGATGGGCGACTTCAATATCTCGCCGGAAGATTGCGACATCGGCATCGGCGAGGTGAACGCCAAGCGCTGGCTGCGTACCGGCAAGTGCAGCTTCCTGCCGGAAGAGCGCGAGTGGCTCGGTCGTCTCAAGGCCTGGGGCCTGCAGGACAGCTTCCGCACACTCAACCCGGCCGTCACCGACCGCTTCAGCTGGTTCGACTACCGCAGCCGCGGCTTCGAAGACGATCCGCGACGTGGCCTGCGCATCGATTACATCCTCACCACCGCGCCGCTGCACACGCGGGTCCGCGACTGCGGCGTGGATTACGACATCCGCGCGATGGACAAGCCATCCGACCACTGCCCGGTGTGGATCGACTGCGCCTGACGCCCTCGCCGCGTTTCGACGCGGCGTCAAGCCTCTGACCGCGCAACTGCCACATGGCTCACAGCCCGCCTCGTAGAGCGCCCGCTGTCATATTTCAGTCATCCAACTGACTTAATCTCGCGGCCTTCACAGGGGAGGTAGCGAGATGACATCACGGGTGGTGCTGGGCGGGTTATGCAGACGGGCGTTGTCACTGCTTGTGCTCGGTCTCGGTTGCAGCGTTTCGTTGCACGCCGTCGGCGAACTGCCGGTGGCGGACGACGGCAGCCCAGTGCTGCGGATTCACGGCTCCAACACCGTGGGCGCCAAGCTCGCGCCGATGCTGATCGCCGGCCTGTTCGAGGCCCAGGGCCTGAAAGATGTGCGCATCGAGCCGACCGAGGTGGAGAACGAACAGCGCATCGTCGCCAGCACTTCGGCGGGCAAACCCGTGCAGGCGACGGTGGCGGCACATGGCACGGGCACCGGCTTCGCCGGCCTCAAAGACGGTAGCGGCGATCTGGCGGCGGCCTCGCGGCCGATCAAGAGCAGCGAGCGCGACGCGCTTGCCGCCCTCGGCGACATGCGCAGCGCCCAGGCCGAACAGGTCATCGCGATCGACGGCCTGGCCATCGTGGTGCACCCGGACAATCCCGTGCAGTCCTTGAACACCGCGCAGCTGGCCGGCCTGTTCGCCGGCGAGATCGCCAACTGGCGCGAGCTGGGCGGGCCAGATCTGACAGTGCAACTGCATGCCCGCGACAGCCGCTCCGGCACCTGGGACACCTTCAACGAACTGGTCCTGGCGCGCCAGGGCAAGACCCTCGCCGAACGTGCCCGGCGCTACGAATCCAACGACGATCTGGCCCGCGCCGTGAGCATGAACCCCGGCGCAATCGGCTTTACCGGCCTCGCCTCGCTGGGCAAGGCCAAGGCACTGGCGATTGCCGACGGCCAGTCGCAGCCGATGCCGCCGCACAGTGCACTGGTCGCGACCGAGGACTATCCGCTGTCGCGTCGTTTGTTTCTGTATGCCCGCCCCAGTGACCAGACGCCCTGGACGCAGGCCTACATCGAGTTCATCCACAGCATCGCCGGCCAGCGCATCGTCGAGCAATCCGGCTACGTCGCGCAGCATGTCGAGGCGGTCAAGCAGGAGCCGCAGGCCGACATGCCGGCCTTCTACCAGCAGCTGGCCAACGAGGCGCACCGGCTGACCGTGAATTTCCGCTTCGAGGAAGGCAGCGCGCAGCTGGACAACAAGGCGCAGCGCGATCTCGCACGCGTGGCCAACTACCTGCGCAGCCACGGCAAGCTCACCCACAGCGCGGTGCTGGTCGGTTTCGGCGATGAACAGAGCGATCCGGCGCGCGCCGCCCTGCTGTCCAAACTGCGCGCCATGACGGTGCGTCGGGAACTGAATCGCTTCGATGTTTACTTTAGAGATATCAACGGGATGGGCGCCGAACTTCCCGTGGCTTCTAACGAGGGTAGCGGCCGGGTGAAGAATCGCCGGGTGGAAATCTGGGTCTATTGAACGCGAACGGGCCCGGCACGCTGGTGCAGGGCCCGCTCGACAGGTCGCTTACTCGATCAATGGCCGCGCAGCAGTTCCCGCGGCACGTACTTGCCCAGTTCGTGCTTGCCGATGGAAGCCCGATGCACCTCGTCCGGGCCGTCGGCCAGGCGCAGCGTGCGCTGTCCGGCATACCAGTAGGCCAGCGGGAAATCGTCGGAGACACCGGCGCCGCCGTGCATCTGGATGGCGCGGTCGATCACCTTAAGCGCCACGTTCGGCGCCACCACCTTGATCTGGGCGATTTCGCTCGCGGCGACCTTGTTGCCGACCGTGTCCATCATGTGCGCGGCGTTGAGCGTCAGCAGCCGTGCCATGTTGATCTCGATGCGCGAATCGGCGATGTGATCGAGGTTACCGCCCAGTCGCGCCAGCGGCTTGCCGAACGCCGTGCGCGCCACCGAGCGCTCGCACATCATCTTCAACGCACGTTCGGCGACACCGATCGAGCGCATGCAGTGATGGATGCGTCCCGGCCCGAGGCGGCCCTGGGCGATCTCGAAGCCGCGCCCCTCGCCGAGCAGCACGTTCTCATATGGCACCCGCACGTTCTCCAGCAGCACTTCGGCGTGGCCATGCGGCGCGTCGTCGTAGCCGAACACCGGCAGGTGACGCAGCACGGTGACGCCCGGCGCGTCCATCGGCACCAGAATCATCGAATGCTGCGCGTGCCGCGGCGCTTCCGGGTTGGTCAGACCCATGAAGATCATGATCTTGCAGCGCGGGTCGTTGGCGCCTGAGGTCCACCACTTGCGCCCGTTGATCACCCACTCGTCACCCTCGCGCACTGCGCGGGCCTGCATGTTGGTGGCGTCCGAGGAGGCCACGCCCGGTTCGGTCATGCCGAAGCAGGAGCGGATCTCGCCGGCGAGCAGCGGCTGCAGCCATTGGCGCTTCTGCGCCTCGCTGCCGTAGCGCACCAGCACTTCCATGTTGCCGGTATCCGGCGCGGAGCAGTTGAACGCCTCCGGGCCGAGGCCCGAACTGCCCATGATCTCGGCGAGTGGCGCGTATTCCAGATTGGTCAGCCCGAAGCCCAGCTCCGAATCCGGCAGGAACAGGTTCCACAAGCCTTCCGCCCGTGCCTTGGCCTTGAGTTCCTCGACGATGGCGGTCGGCTGCCAGCGATTACCTTCGGCGACCTGCTGATAGAAGACTTTTTCGGCGGGGTAGACGTGAGCGTCCATGAACGCCTGCACGCGCTCTCTCAGCTCTTGAACCTTCGGGGAGTAGGCGAAATCCATGGGCGACAACCTTCTGGCAGGTAATGTTTTGTAGTTTTGGATGCTAGAGGAGGCCCTGAGATTTATCTAAGCTATTTTCCTCGTGTATAAACATTCATCACCGATATATGATCGGCGAATTCCGATGCACGCCGGAGAGCACAACAATGAACCTGAACAAGGTCGATCTGAATCTGTTCATCGTCTTCGATGCCATCTACACCGAGGCCAATCTGACCCGCGCTGGGCAGATCGTCGGCATCACCCAGCCCGCCGTTTCCAACGCCCTCGCCCGCCTGCGCGAGACCTTCAACGATCCGCTGTTCGTGCGCACCGCGCAGGGCATGGTGCCGACGCCGATGGCGCAGAACATCATCGGCCCGGTGCGCAACGCCTTGCAGTTGTTGCGTGTGTCGGTACAGGAAAGCCGCACCTTCAATCCGGCGCAGGCGAACAAGGTGTTTCGCGTCAGCATGACCGACCTCACCGAGGCCGTGATGTTGCCGCCGCTGTTCCAGCGTCTGCGTCGCCTGGCGCCGAACGTGAAGATCGAGAGCATGCTGGCCAAGCGCCGTGAGACGACCAAGGAACTGGCCGCCGGCCGCCTGGATTTCGCCATGGACGCCCCGCTCAACACCGACCCGCAGGTACGCCACGTGCGTCTGTTGGAGGACCGCTACATCTGCGCAATGCGCCCCGGCCATCCGCTGGCCAAGGACAAGCTGAGCCTGGAGCAGTACCTGGGGCTGTCGCACGTGCATATCTCCAGCCGCCGCAGCGGTCTGGGTCTGGTCGACCTGGCGCTGGGCAAGATGGGCCTGCAGCGCAAGATCGCCCTGCGCTCGCAGCACTACCTGATGGCGACCCAGGTGATCGAACAGACCGACATGGTGGTCACCGTGCCGGAACGTTTCGCCCGCCGCCACAACCTGCATCAGGCCGATCTGCCGGTGGAAATCGCCCCGCTGGAGACCCACATCTACTGGCACGAAAGCACCGATCAGGACCCGGCCAACCGCTGGATGCGCGAACAGATGATCGAGATCGCCCAGCAGATCAGCGCGCGTCAGGACGTGCCGGCCTAGCAGCCAGCATCGAGCCTTCGCCGCGCAGCCAATCGATGATCCGCTGACGTACCTCCTCGGGCGGCTGGCGAGCGTCCACGCTCAGCACGCCGGGTTCGCCGGCGGGCGATTCGAGCGTGGCGAACTGGCTGTCGACCAGGCTGCCCGGCATGAAATGTCCGACCCGAGCGCCAACCCGCTGGCGTGCCGTTTCCGGGTCTACGACCAGATGGACGAAGCGCAGCCCGGGCACCGCATCGCGCAGCACCTGGCGATAGCTGCGCCTGAGCGCCGAGCAGGCCAGCACGAAGCCGCAGCCATCATCGACGGCCCGCCGCATTTCATCGCCCAGTGCCTGCAGCCAGCCGATACGCTGGGCATCGGCCAGCGGCAGGCCGGCGCGCATCTGCGCAAGGTTTTCCGTCGGATGGAAGTCGTCCGCCTCGATATAGCGCACGCCCAGCTCAGCGGCGAGCGCCCGGCTGGTCTGCGTCTTGCCGCAGCCGCTGACGCCCATCACCACCAGGGTCGGTTCGCGAGCGCTCGCCGTCATGTGTTCCCCCTACTGCGCCGGACAGGGTGATGGTGGCGGTATCCGCGGCGCGGGTGAAACTACCGCCCATCGTTCATGCGGCTAACGCACCGGTCGACATCCGCGGCCAGCGCACTACAATCGCCAGCCCGCAACCCGAGGACCCTCGCAATGCCCAAAGCCATGGCGCGCCACATTCTGGTCAAGACCGAAGCGGAAGCTGCGCAGCTGAAGAAGCGTATCGCCAATGGCGAGGCATTCGACGTGCTGGCGCGCAAGTACTCCACCTGCCCGTCCGGCAAGAAAGGCGGCGACCTCGGCGAGGTGCGCCCGGGGCAGATGGTGCGCAGCATCGATCAGGTGATCTTCAAGAAGCCGCTGCGCGAGGTACACGGGCCGGTGAAAAGCCAGTTCGGCTACCACCTGGTGCAGGTGTTCTACCGCGACTGATTCAACCGAAGCGCCGCAACTGCATCTCGCGCAAGCGGCTGAGCGTGCGGCGGAAGGCGAAGGCCAGATAGCCCTCGACGTACAGATCCTCCAGCGCCACCTGCGCCTCGATATACAGCGGCACGCGCCGGTCGTAGCACTCGTCCACCAGCGCGATGAAGCGCCGCACCGCATCGTCATGCGCGGCCAGCCGCGGTAGCTGGCGGTCGCCGGCCTTGACCTGCGTGACCGCGTCCTCGGTGCCGCGGGCGATGCGTCCCTCGCGTTGCACGCCGCCCAGCTGGGGCACACCATCGAGCAGGATCGCCTCGTGGCGATCGCACAGTTCGATGAAATCCAGCGCGGAGAACGGCTGCTCGCACAGTTCGGCGAAACGACACCAGAGCACCCTGTCGCTACGCCGCTTCACCTGCAACAGACGATGGCCGAGTTCCAGCGGCGCGGTGCTGCCCTCGCCTTCGGCCAACCCCGCGAAGGCTTGCTGCAGCGCATCCGGCGCGGCGACCCAGTAACGCTGCAACGCCGCACCGGGACGCAGGCGATGGTCCGTACCGCCATCCACGTCGACGACATGCATGTGGCGCTCGATAGCCTCGATCGCCGGCAGAAAGCGCTCACGGTTGTAGCCATCGGCGTACAGCTGATCCGGCGGCTGGTTGGACGTCGCGACGATGACCACGCCTTCCTCGAACATCACCCGGAACAGTCGCCCGAGAATGATCGCATCGCCGATGTCGCCGACGAACAGCTCGTCGAAGCACAGCACCCGCACCTCGCCGGCCAGCTCGCAGGCCAGCGCCCGCAGCGGATCGGCCGTGCCGTTGAGCTGGAACAGGCGCATATGCACCCAGCGCATGAAGTGATGAAAATGCTGACGCCGCGCCGGTACGCGCAAGCTGGCATGGAACATGTCCATCAGCCATGTCTTGCCGCGCCCTACCGGCCCCCACAGGTAGACACCGCCTGGCACCTCACCCGCGTGCACCTGCTCATGGCAGTGCTGCAGCAGATCGACGGCGCGCAACTGGGCGGCATCACTGACGAAACCCTCGCGGGCGATGGCTTGCCGGTACAGGGCAAGTGGCGACGACTGATCCATGACTACGGACCGCAACCTGAGAAGGCGGCGATGTTACCCCAGCGCCGCAACCGGCGGCAGCCGCGCGGCACAGACGCGGCCGGCGGACACCTCAGGCTTCCAGTGCCAGCAGTACGCCGCTGACCACCAGGAAGCCGCTGAACAGCACGCGCAGCAGACGCTCCGGCAAGGCGTGCGCCAGCCGCACGCCGAGGCTGATGCTGAGCAGACCGCCGACCGCCAGCGGCAACCCGAGCATCCAGTCGACCTGTCCGTGCAGCGCATAGGTTGCCAGCGTGACCCCGGTACTCGGCGCCGCCAGCGACAGCGATAGCCCCTGGGCAACAACCTGACTGGTGCCGAACACGCTGGTCAGCACCGGCGTCGCCAGCACCGCACCACCGACACCGAACAGGCCGCCGAGCGCGCCGGCACCTGCGCCCAGCACACCGAGCCACGGCCAGGGATGACGCAGTTGTCCGCTACCCGGCGCGGTACGGCGAAACGCCCGCAGCAGCGTGTGGGCCGCCAACGCGAAGAGGAAGCCGACGAAGGCCAGGCGCACGCGGCTGGCATCCAGCGATACGGCCAACGCCGCGCCGAAGATGGCGAAGCAGAAGCTCGGCAGCGCCAGCGCCGCCGCGTGGCGGAAATCGATGCGGTTGCGCTGATGGTAACGCCAGATCGCCAGCAGCACGTTCGGCACCACCATCACCAATGCCGTGCCCTGTGCGAGTTGCTGATCCAGGCCGAACAGCACGCCGAGCACCGGGATCGCGATCAGCCCGCCGCCGATGCCGAACAAACCACCGAGCGCACCGAGCGCCAGCCCAAGCAGTACGTTCAAGCCGATATCGAATACAGGCACGGCGTCGCTCCGTCGAAAAACGCAATGGTAAGGCTGTGCGCCTGGCCTCGATACGCACAGCCGCGCACAATGGCTTTGCGCATATCGCAAAACAGAGGATCGCCAATGCAGCCACACTCCTTCGCCGATCAACTGCGTCTGTTCCTCGACGTGCTGGAAGCCGGCAATTTCTCCGCCGCTGCGCGCCTGCACGGTTTGACACCGTCCTCTGTCGCGCGGCGCATCGATGCGCTGGAGCACTCGCTGGGCTGCACGCTGTTCAGCCGCAGCACGCACGGCATCCGCAGCACGCCCGCCGCCCAGGCCTTCGCCGAGCGCGCTCGGCGCATCGTGCGCGAACTGCAACTGGCCCGCGCCGAAGCCAGCGCACTGGACGCTACGCCCGAAGGGCTGATCCGTATCGACGCACCGACGCCGTTCGGCCGTCGCCATCTGGCCCCGGCGCTTGCCGACTTTCTCTGCGCCTATCCCGGTGTGGATGTGCAGTTGCGCCTGATCGACAGCTTCATCGACCTGCATGGCGAGCATCTGGGCAAGGTCGATCTGGTGCTGCGCATCGGCCCACTGGCCGACACCCGTCTGGTGGCCACGCCACTGGCGCCGATGGTGCGCATCGCCTGTGCCAGCCCGGAGTACCTGCAGCGGCGCGGCACGCCCACGCAACCGCACGAGTTGCCCGGCCACGACGGCCTCGACTGGGATGCGCTGGCGCCACCGCATGCCTGGCGTTTCGAGCAGGATGGTGAAGCCAAGCTGTTCCGCCCGCGACGCCTGCGCATGGTCGCCAATAACGCCGAGGCGCTGCTGTCCGGGGTGCTCGCGGGGCTGGGCATCGCCCACTTGCCGACCTGGCTGATCAGCGAATACCTGCTGCGTGGCGAGTTGTTACCGCTGTTCTGCACGCACGGGCTGCCGCGCCCGGAAGCCAGTGGCATCTATGCGCTGCGCCTGACCCGCGAAGCGGACTCGCGCACGCGCCTGCTGCTGGAATTTCTCAAGGAGCGCTTCGGCCCGGTCCCACCGTGGGACCAGGCGCTGCAGAGCGGGTTGCTGCGAAGCTGAACGCCGGCAGGCGTGCTTAGAAACCGCCGCCGCCGAGTTCCTGGGTCACGCCCCAGCCGTCGAGCACACCTCCAAGCGGCTCCACCAGCTCCTCCAGGTCCTGCTCGAAGTTGCCGATGCTGTCGAAGGTGGCGTACATGACCTTGCTGACCTGCAGATTCCAGGTGCCGTCCTCGCGCGGCAGGATCTGCGCATTGATGGATTCGCCGCGAAAGTTGCGCGCGGCCGTGTGGGCACCATCGCGGTCCTCGAAGACCGCATAGAACTCGATGGGATGAACCCGGGTGAAATCGAAGCCGCCTTCTTTCATCTGGCGAAGAACGTTGCTGCTGACATCCTCGTGGAAGGTGGTACTCATGATTCAACCTCCTCTCGATCGATGGACGGAAAACGCTTCGGCAGGTGAGCACGTGGGTCTCACCGCCCTCACCTGATCTGAGTATGGGATGCCGGGGGTGTTCATGCCATGGGCTTTTTTTGCGGCATGAACGGCAGCGCCCGCCGGGCGGCGGGCGCGAGACGTCAGTCGTTGCTTGGCTTGCCGATCGCCTGCAGGACGTACTGCGGCAGCGCGAATGCGCCGACGTGGATGTGCGGATTGTAGTAACGGGTGACGATGCCGCTGCCGGCAAAGCGCTGCGCCAGGGTTTCCAGCGGCAGCTTGCGGCTCTCCACGCTGCAGGCACCCCAGGCGAACGCCAGCGCTCCGCCGATGCAGGTCGGTGCGGCAGCCTGGTAAAAGTGCCAGTCGGCAAACAGGCCCTGCATGCGCTTGGCGGCGGACTGCAGTTCGCCCAGCTGCATGAACGGCACGCCGGTGCGCACCACCAGGATGCCGTCGTCGTTCAGGCAGCGCCGGCTGGCGTGGTAGAACTCCTCCGAAGAGAGGACTTCACCCGCCGTGGATGCGCCAAGAATGACGTCGAAGCGCTGTTCGGTGGTGGCGAGAAACTGCAGGACATCTTCATGCGATATCTGCAGCCGCGGATCATCGAAGGCACCGGCCGAATGATTCGGCAGAAACTCCCGGCACAGCGCCACCACGGCCGGGTCGGTCCCGAGCAGCGTGATGCTTTCGATATCGCGATGACGCGCAACCTCGCGCAGGATGCCACCGTCGTCACCGCCGATGATCAGCACGCGGCGCGCCAGCCCGTGAGCGAAGATCGGCACATGCGCAAGCATTTCGTGGCCAATGAAGTCGTCCGCCTCGGCGGTACGGATGACGCCATCGAGCGCCATCACACGGCCCATGCGGGCATTCTCGAAGATGACCAGGTGTTGTTGCTCGCTGCGTACTTCGTGCAGCAGACGATCCATCTGCAGGCGCTGGCCGTATCCCTCGTAGAGAGTTTCCTGGAATTCGCTCATGGGAGTCCCCTTGGTTGGTCGTCGAGCGTACAGCGCATCGACGGTCCGTGGCGGGTTGGCGTGACGGGCGGCACAGCAGCGCCACCCCCGAAAAGGACCGGAATTCTACGTTGGCCTTTGTGACAGCGGAAACCATCGGGTTCGTAAGCACACTTTGGAACGACAAGCGACGCGCCGCCGGCTAGGGTGGGCAGAGCGACCGTCCCGCCGGGCACGCACCGTCATAGCCAGGAGTATCCGCATGTCCGCACCGCTGTTGTTGCCCTACCTCGCGCCGTGGGACTGGCAGCAGTTCCAGCAGCATTTCGCCCTGCGGCTGTTGCCCGGAGTCGAACATCTCGCGGTGGATCGCTACAGCCGCAGCCTGCGCCTGGGCGGCGTCGAGGGTTGGTTCAGCGTGCGGCCGCTGACCGAACAGCCAGCGCTGGAACTGACCTGCAGCGAGCGGCTGCAGCCATATCGGCGACTGCTCGTCGAAAAGGTGCGCAAGATGTTCGACCTCGATGCCGATCCGCGCGCCATCGCTGAGCATTTCGCTGCCGATCCGCTGCTGGGGCCACGGGTGGCGGCCAATCCCGGACTGCGCCTGCCGGCCGCGTTCGATCCGTTCGAGCAGGCGGTGCGGGCCATCGTCGGCCAGCAGGTGACGGTCAAGGCCGCGGTGACCATCACCCGGCGCCTGCTGGAACGCCTCGACGAGCCGCTGGCAGACGGACCGCCCGGGCTGTCTGTACTGTTTCCTACCCCGCGGGCCATCGCTGAAGACCCGCTGGAGCGCATCGGCATGCCGCTCAAGCGGGTGCAGGCGTTGCGGCGCTTGGCGGCAGCGGTAGCCGAAGGTGCTCTGGGTCTGCATGTGGAGGATGGCGCCGAGGCGCTGGTGCGACGTTTGCGCGAACTGCCCGGCATCGGCCCATGGACGGCCGAATACATCGCGCTACGTGGTTTCGGCGCGGCCGATGCCTTTCCCGCAGGCGATCTCGGCCTGCTCAAGGCCCCGCTGTGGGGCGCCACCGGCATCAGCGCCAAGGCTTTGGCCGCACGCGCCGAAGCGTGGCGGCCGTGGCGCGCCTATGCGGCCGTCCACATCTGGCAGGACTATGCGACCTCACGTACCCCTGAAGCGCGCACGAGCGGCACGCTCTAGAGTCGCACCTTGCCAAAGGGCGCCGCAGCTATCGCCCACATGATCAGCCCGACGACCGGCAGCAGCAGAATGACCAGGCTCCAGACCACCTTGCGTCCGGTTTCGATCGATTGGCGCCAGACGTGGAGGATGGCCAGCAGGTCGACCAGCAGGAGCAGAACGGCCAGCAGCGTATTCCAGTTGTCCATCGCGACCTCAGAGTGCGCGCTGGTCCGGACGGTTGCCGCGCGGCCCCATCAGGCCCCAAAGGACCAGGCCAAGCACGGGCAGGATGACGATCAGAAGCACCCACATCACCTTCTTGCCGCTGCTGGCGTCGCTACGGACCACGCTGACGATCGCCCAGATATCCAGCGCGAGGATGATCAGGCCGAATAGGCCGCCGAAAGCATCGCTCATGGGATGGCTCCTGATTACGGTGACGATGTACTTGAGATGCCGGAAGGGTTCGAGGGTTCAGCGTGCGGAACGGATCGCCAGTGGTGATTCGGGAGGGGTGGATGATCCACATCCACCCGGCGGATTGAATTATTTCCAGTAGTCGTTCGCCGCGGCGATCGTCTGGAAATGCACGGCCACTACATGCGAGGCCTGGATCAGTGCTTCGCCGCTCTCAGCGTACTTGCCGCGCTCGCGAAACAGCACCTCCTTGTTTGGCTGAGTGCTCTTGACGCCCATCCTGGATAGCTTGACGGCCAGCTCGAATCCCTCCTGGGGCGTGGAGGTGATCAGACTCGGCAGCCAGCTCTCAGCCGCCTTGTCCTGCGCGTGGAGCGCAAGTGGCATTCCCAGCGCCAGGACGGCAATTCCAGCGGCAATCTTGGTTTTTATTGTCATACCGTTTCTCTCCATTTTTTTGTCATGGGGCAGATCTGCGCGAAGGCATCATCGCCTCGCTGGCTTCACCAATACGGAGTGAAGTCAGGCATTAGTGGACTGAAACGATCAGGCGCTCAATACCTCTTTAGGCCCTTCCGCTCTATGCTTTTCGGCGGTGGTCAGTCTTCCAGCCGCGGAAAACGGCTGGCGATGTCGTCACCGGTGAACTCGGCGCTCCAGCCTTCGCTGTTGCGGAACAGGCGGATGGCGACCAGATGCGGGTGTTCACCCATATCGAGCCAATGACGAATGCCGGCGGGCACCGTCAACAGGTCGCCCTTTTCGCAAAGCACGGCGTAAACCAGCTCGCCGAAACGCAAGGAGAACAAGCCGCGGCCAGCGACGATGAAGCGCACCTCGTCCTCGGCATGGCGGTGCTCCTCGAGAAAGCGCGCACGCAGCTCATTCTGCTGACGATCATTGCCGGTCACGCGCAGCACGTCGGCGCTGGCGAAGTCACGCTCGGCCTGCAGGCGGTCGATCTGCGGACGGTAGGCCAGCAGCACCTCATCCGGGCCGGCATCCGCGTCGAGCGCCGCGCGGGCATCCAGACGCTCGAGGCGCACTCCGGCCTCGGCCAGGGTCGCGGCGATATCGTCGTGGTGGGTCAACACCTTGAGCGGTTGTTCGGGGCGATTCTGGTGATAGACGCTGAGGACGCTCATGTACGACTCTCCGGGAGGCAGGTGTGGGGATGCGGGGGGACTGCCATTGACGGCATGGTTTTTACGTCGGCTGGTCCCGCATACGTGCGGCAATGATAACGGCTGCGGCCAGCGCCGCCAGGCTGGCGATGGTGAAGGTCCACGCCGGACCGAGGCTGTTCCAGGCATAGCCGGAGTAGAGCGCGCCAAGCGCGCCGCCAACACCGGCGAGAGTGGCGTACAGCGCCTGCCCCTGGCCCTGCTGGCGATGGCCGAAACTGCGCTGGACGAAATGGATCGCCGCGGCATGGAAGCTCCCGAAGGTGGCGGCATGCATTACCTGGGCGATCACCAGTACCAGCAGATGATCGGCCAAGTTGCCCAGCAGCAGCCAGCGCAACGCCGCCAGCAGAAAGCTCGCGGCCAATACCTGGCGCAGGCTGTAGCGCTCGAGCAGCCGCACCATCACCAGAAACAGCAGAATTTCCGCCACCACGCCCAGCGCCCAGAGCAGGCCAATGGTGGTGCGCGTGTAACCGAGCGCCTCCAGGTGGATGCTGAGGAAGGTGTAGTACGGCCCGTGCGACAGCTGCATCAGCCCTACGCAGAGGTAGAACGCCAGCACGCCGGGGCGCCACAGCTGACGCAGGAAACCGCCCTGCCCGGCCGCCTCCGCTTGCTGCACGGGCTCGGCATTGGGCACCCAGAGGCTGCTCGTGACGATGCCGGCCATGATCAGCAGCACCACCGCCGGATAGACGTCCAGCCCCAACCGCTCGAAGGCCAGGCCCAGACCGACCACCGCCAGGATGAAACCGATGCTACCCCACAGGCGGATCTGGCTGTAGCGCGCGGCCTGCCCGTGCAAGTGCGCCAACGTGATGACCTCGAACTGCGGCAGCACCGCATGCCAGAAGAACGCATGCAAGGCCATCACCAACGCCAGCCAGGCGTAGCTCTTGTCGACCAGAATCAACCCGAACGACAACAGCGTGCACAGCGCACCGAGGCGCACGATGCGCAGGCGCTGGCCGGTGACGTCGCCCAGCCACCCCCACAGATTGGGCGCGATGCAGCGCATCAGCATGGGAATCGCCACCAGCTCGCCGATGCGCGCTGGCGAAAACCCCAGGTGCTCGAAATACAGACCGAGAAACGGCGCCGTCGCGCCCAGCAGGGCGAAATAGAACAGATAGAAACCGGAGAGGCGCCAGTAAGGGAGTCTAGCCATGAGTCGCGAGCCTCAAGCGACGGGTGAGTCGAGCTGCAGACCGCCGGCCGCAGCTCGGAACCTGGCGCTTAGAGCTGCCCCAGCACTGGCGTGGTCACCCGCACGTCAGCGTTCTGTGCGCGATGACGCAGCAGGTGATCCAGCAGCACGATGGCCATCATCGCCTCGGCAATCGGCGTTGCGCGGATGCCCACGCACGGATCGTGACGACCTTTGGTGATCACCTCGACCGGGTTGCCGTCGATATCGATCGAACGGCCGGGTGTGGTGATGCTGGATGTCGGCTTGAGCGCCAGATGCGCGACGATCGGCTGGCCGCTGGAGATACCACCGAGGATGCCGCCGGCATGGTTGGACAGGAAGCCTTGCGGGGTCAGTTCGTCGCGGTGCTCGGTGCCGCGCTGAGCGACGCAGGCGAAACCGGCGCCGATCTCCACGCCCTTCACCGCGTTGATGCTCATCAGCGCATGGGCCAGCTCGGCGTCGAGGCGATCGAAGATCGGCTCACCGAGCCCCGGCGGCACGCCCTCGGCGACCACAGTGATCTTCGCGCCGACCGAATCCTGGTCGCGACGCAGCTGGTCCATGTAGGCCTCCAGCTCCGCCACCTTGTCCGGATCGGGACTGAAGAAAGCATTCTCTTCCACCGAATCCCAGGTCTTGAACGGAATCTCGATCGGCCCGAGCTGGCTCATGTAGCCGCGTACGCTGATGCCCATGCCCGCCAGGACCTTCTTGGCGATGGCGCCGGCGGCGACGCGCATGGCTGTCTCGCGCGCCGAGCTGCGGCCGCCGCCACGGTAGTCGCGCAGGCCGTACTTGTGGTGGTAGCTGTAGTCGGCATGGGCCGGGCGGAACAGGTCCTTGATCGCCGAGTAGTCCTTGGACTTTTGGTCGGTGTTGCGAATCAGCAGGCCGATCGGGCAACCGGTGGTTTTACCCTCGAATACGCCGGAGAGAATTTCCACTTCATCGGCTTCCTGGCGCTGGGTGGTGTGCCGGCTGGTGCCGGGCTTGCGGCGGTCGAGATCGCGCTGCAAGTCTTCCAGCGACAGGTCCAGCCCAGGCGGGCAGCCGTCGACGATGGCCACCAGCGCAGGGCCGTGGCTTTCGCCAGCGGTGGTGACGGTGAACAGCTTGCCGTAGGTATTGCCGGACATGCAGGACGCTCCGCGATCGACCTTGAAAACAGGCGCCGGAGTATACCTGAGCCATGCGCGGTTTCACCGCCCCCGATGGGCGCGCATACTGGCGTAACGGTGAACCTTGCGGCAGCGGCCGCATCGAACCGCCTCCGTTTCCGGCGAAGCCCCTTTCCATGCGCATCCTGCTGATCGTACTGCTGATGACCCTGATCACCCCGCTCGTCCAGGCGCGCACCCTGCTCAACCAGACGCTGACATTGGATACCGGCCACGGTGTGCTGCAAGGCAGTCTGATATTGCCGAAAAGCGTGCAACCGGTGCCGGTGGCGCTGCTGATCGCCGGCTCCGGGCCGACCGACCGTGACGGCAACAACCCCGCCGGCCGCAACGACAGCCTCAAGCGACTGGCGCAAGGGCTGGCCAAACAAGGCGTGGCGAGCCTGCGTTATGACAAGCGCGGCGTCGGCGCCAGCCTGTCGGCAGCCCCGCTGGAACGCGACCTCAGCGTAGATGCCTACGTCCGCGACGTGCTGGCCTGGAGCGCTCGCCTGCGCGAGGATCCGCGTCTGGGCAAGCTGATCCTCATCGGCCACAGCGAAGGTGCTCTGATCGCCAGCCTCGCGGCGCCGCAGTCAGACGCCGCGGCGTTGATCAGCATCGCCGGCAGTGGCCGCCCCATCGGCGACGTGCTGCGCGAACAGCTGCAGGGGCGCCTGCCGCCGGCGTTGCTGGCCACCAGCCATTTCCTCATCGATGAACTGGAGGCCGGCCGCAGCCATGCCGATATCCCGGAACCGCTGCAGGTGCTGTTCCGGCCCAGCGTGCAACCCTATCTGATTTCGCTGTTTGCCCAAGACCCGGCCGCCGCTATCGCCGCCGTCGAGGTGCCGACGCTGATCGTCCAGGGCACACACGACATCCAGGTGGGCGCACGTGACGCGCAGGCGCTCAAGCGCGCCAAGCCGGATGCCGAGCTCGCGCTGATCGAGAGCATGAACCACGTGTTGCGTATCGTCCCGGCGACCGGGCACCAGCAACTGGCCTCTTACGATGCGCCGCAACTGCCTATCGCCGATGCGCTATTGCAGGGCATCACGCGTTTTCTGGAGCGAAATGGCATCCTGCCAGTATCCAGTCCGAGCGCTACCGGCCGATAAGTCGGCGACTCAACCGCAAACCGCTTGCGAGTCAGCGCAGCCAAGGAACGCGCCGATGACTGATACCAACGCCCCCGACACCACGCCGCTGCCACAGCATCCGTGGGCCGATCTAGTGCCCGAACGATTCCACCTGCTACGTCTGGCGCCGCTGCCGACCGAGCGCGATGGCGGGCCGCGGCCGCTGCGTTTCGTGGAGCTGGCACGAGTGGAGCGACACAGCGCGGACCAGAGCCTGCTGCGCCTGCACATCAATTTGCCGGGGCAGGTCCTCTCGCGAAAGCGCAACGTGCTGGAAGTCTGGGCGGACCATCGCAGCAAGGAGCTGCGCTTCGGCCCGGACAGCGGACTGAATCTCGAACCCGTCAACCGCGGGTTGGGCCGTTTTCTGCTCGCCCAAGGCATCGCCTGGGCGCAGAAACGCTGGTCGCACTACCTCGTCGAAGGCGGTTCGCTGGCGAACGACTCGGCCAGCGAGGACGCACGGCTGCGCCGCGATCATTGCCTGCGTACCCAGGGCTTCGACGTCGACTACCCGCAGACATCGCCGAAAGCCACCTACGGAGCACCACGCGTGAGTGCACTGCGTGGCGACTGGAATGCCGAAAAGGTGCAGATCATCGAGCTGCTCGACGCGGCGGCGATGCTCGAACAGGCCGATCGCAATCTGCAGGAGCAGGACACGCACATTCGCCAGATGCAGGAACGCATGAGCCGTTTGCGTCGCGAAGACGGCGCGTTGCGCTTCACCATCGTCTGTCTGATCGTCTTCGCGTTGTTCCAGGCCGGTCTGCTGATCTGGATGGCGACGCGCTGATCAGCGCTGCGTCAGGCGCTCGCGGAACAACGCCTGATGCTCCCGACATTGCCGGGCGGCCAGCAGGAATACGCCATGCCCGCCCTTGGCGAACTCCAGCCAGGTGAAATCCACTTCCGGATACAGTTCGGCGACATGCACCTGACTGTTGCCCACTTCGACGATCAGCGTGCCGTGCTCGCTCAAGTGATCGGCCGCTTCAGCCAGCATGCGACGCACCAGATTCAGGCCGTCATCCCCGCAGGCTAGCCCCAGCGCGGGCTCGTGATGGTATTCGGCCGGCATGTCGGCGAAGTCCTCCGCATCGACATACGGCGGATTGGACACGATCAGATCGAAACGCTGCCCCGGCAGGCCATCGAAGCCATCGCTCTGCACCGTATAGACCCGCTCTTCCAGTTCGTGCTGCTCGATATTCTGGTTGGCCACTTCCAGCGCATCGAAAGAGAGATCGGCGAGCACGACCTCGGCTTCAGGAAACTCGTAGGCACAGGCGATGCCGATGCAGCCTGAGCCGGTACATAGGTCGAGAATCCGCGTGGGTTCGTGCGCGAGCCAGGGACGGAAGCGCTGCTCGATCAGCTCGGCGATGGGTGAGCGCGGAATGAGCACACGCTCATCGACGATGAACGGCAAGCCGCAGAACCAGGCCTCGCCGAGCAGATACGCCGCCGGCACGCGCTCCTCGATGCGCCTGCGCAGCAGCGCCTCAAGATGCGCGCATTCATCGTCTTCCAGGCGGCAATCCAGATAGGCATCGGACATAGCCCACGGCAGATGCAGAGCGCCGAGCACCAATTGGCGTGCCTCATCCCAGGCGTTGTCGGTGCCATGACCGAAGAACAGCTGCGCGCGGTGAAACTGGCTGACGGCCCAGCGAACGTAGTCGCGCAGGGTGCGCAGACGTGAGGGCGAAGCGCTCATGACGACATCTCCGGTAAAAGGGCGCGGAGTTTAACAGGGCCCCGCGAGCGGCTGCGAGCGCGTGCTCGATACCCTGCCCGTGAAGTGCCGGCGCGACGCGCACGGCTTTGTAAATACGCACTTTGATTGCACCACTATCGTGCCGCCGCGCAGTACCCTGCCCGCCTCCGGCAAACCATGCTGATCAGCGCCGGGCGGCCCCATCCTGCCCCGCGTGCGGTCAAGATGGTTCACATCGCCGCATTCTGGCGCCACAATCAGCCCCCCATTTAAAAGGAGTCGATAATGACCACGCCACAGACCATGCTTCAACTCAGTGGCCGCAGCTACGCGCCTGCAACATTGGCGAACGCCACTCTGCTGGTCATTGACGCTCAAGAGGAATATCGCACTGGCGTGCTGGCTTTGCCGGCGCTGCCCACCGCGCTGCCGGAAATTACCCGCCTGCTGGCAGCCGCCCGCGAAGCCGGTGCTCCGGTGGTACACGTTCATCATCTGGGCATCACTGGCGGCCTGTTCGATCCGCAGGGCTTTCGCGGTCAGATCATGCCGGAAGCCGCACCACTGCCGGGCGAAGCAGTAGTTGCGAAGCGCCTGCCCAATGCGTTCGCCGGCACCGACCTGCATGACCTGCTGCAGAAGCACGGCCGTCTGGACCTCATCGTATGCGGCTTCATGACCCATTCCAGCATCAGCACCACGGTGCGGGCCGCCAAGGATTATGGCTACCGCTGCACGCTGGTCGATAGCGCATGCGCGACGCGCAATCTGCCGATGGGTGAAGGCAGCGTGGATGCCGATCAGGTCCATCGCATGGAAATGACCATCCTGGCCGACAATTTCGCGGTTTGCGTACCGAACGTCGAGGCCTTGGCCCGCTGAACGCCGCGGCCGGCGGTACCGCCCTGGCGAATGAACCTGACCGGTTGCATGCCGGTCATAGCCTGTTCATCGAGAGGTAACCGCAATGAAGCTTTCCGATGGATTCGATGCCCGCCGCCTGCGCCCGTCCGAACGAAAGAGCTGGGGCCGACGCCTGATCGTCGCGATTGCTGCGCTGCTCGCCGTTGTCGGTGTGCTGCTGCTTGTCGCCGGTGGGGCATCTCTGGCTGGCTATGGCGGCTCGCTCGGCGCCCTGGCAGCCAGAGACGCCGCGCTGACGGCGCTGGTGCTTGGCCTGGTGTTGATCGCAATTGCCATGCTTCTCTGGCGCTGGTGCCGAAGCCGGCTCCGTCGTTCAAGCGAGTTGAGTCTTTCTCCCGGCCTGATGAAAAGACGCGACTAACCTCGAGGCGGCCCGTTCCAGGCCAGGCCGACCCCTTGGCCCGCAACCTGGGATAAACTGACGCGCTGCCGGAGGTCCCATGCAAGAAGACGACGATTTTTCCCTGTTCAAGTCCGCCGTGAAGGGCGTCAAACCGATCACCCATGCGCGCGCCGAAACCGGCAAGCCGCGCGACAATCGCGAGCAGATCGCCAAACGCCGCGCCAACGCGCAGGTCAGCGTCGAACAAGTCCGCATCGACGGCCTATCCGATCAGTTCGTCATCGACGTGGGCGCCGAAGATGAACTCTACTGGGCTCGCCCGGGTGTGCAGGATGCGCAGATGCGCAAACTGAAGGCGGGACAGATTCCGTTCGAGGGCAGCCTCGATCTGCATGGTCTTTCAGTTGAACGTGCCCGCGAGCAGCTCTGGGATTTCATCGCCGAAGCCAGCAAATACGAAATCCGCTGTGTTCGCGTCACTCACGGCAAGGCGGCGCGTCTTGATGGCAAGCGCCCGCTGATCAAGAGCCACGTCAACACCTGGTTACGCCAGCACCCCCAGGTGCTCGGCTTCGCTTCCTGCACGCCTCGCCACGGTGGTGCCGGCGCGGTCTACGTCATGCTCAAGCGCACGATGCTGGAAGGCCGGGACGAATAGCGCCATTGCCACAGAGTAATGGCCGATTCGTAACCTGCTTGGCACTTGCCAGCCGAACGACTGCCGCCTACCCTTTCGCGTTTGCGCTCCCATGCAGCCTGACAGGTAGTTCAATGTCCCTGGAACAACAGTACACCGAGATTCTCGCCCAACTTGGCGAGGACGTTACCCGCGAAGGCTTGCTCGACACGCCCAAGCGTGCCGCCAAAGCCATGCAGTATCTGTGCAAGGGCTACCAGCAAACCCTCGAGGAAGTCACCAACGACGCGCTGTTCAGCTCCGACAATAGCGAAATGGTGCTGGTGAAGAACATCGAACTGTATTCGCTATGCGAGCACCACATGCTGCCCTTCATCGGCAAGGCTCACGTCGCCTACCTGCCTAACGGCAAGGTGCTGGGGCTTTCGAAGGTAGCTCGGATCGTCGACATGTATGCGCGACGCCTGCAGATTCAGGAAAACCTGACCCGCCAAATCGCCGAAGCCGTGCAGCAGGTCACCAATGCCGCGGGCGTAGCGGTGGTCATTGAGGCGCAGCACATGTGCATGATGATGCGTGGTGTGGAGAAGCAGAATTCGTCGATGGTCACTTCGGTGATGCTCGGACAGTTCCGCAACAACGCTGCAACCCGCGCCGAGTTCCTCGGCCTGGTCAAGTAAGTCCCTGCTTCAGCAGAGCATCGGCAGCCCGCTCAGGGCTGCCTGCTCACCACCCATCCAATTCGGCTCAGGTATCGATCAGTCGAACATCCCCACATGCCGGGGATGGCTGGCAACGCGCTGCAGCCAGGCACGAATCGCCGGATAGCCTGAAAGATCGAAGCCTCCCTCCTCCGCCACGTGTGTGTAGGCATAGAGCGCGACATCCGCAATCGAATAACGATCGCCGACCAGGTACGGGGTACGCAGCAATTGCTGCTCCATCACATTGAGCGCGTGGTAGCCGTCCAGCTGCTTGGCTTCGTACTCTTCGCGGCGCTCCTCCGGCATGCCGAGATACACCTTGATGTAACGGGCCACGGCGAGGAAGGGCTCATGGCTGTATTGCTCGAAAAACTGCCACTGCAACACCTGAGTGCGCAACCGCGGATCGCTGGGCAGGAATTCACTGCCTTCCGCCAGATAATTCAGGATCGCATTGGACTCCCACAAGCATGAGCCATCTTCCAGCTCGAGCACGGGAATCTTGCCGTTCGGGTTCTTCTTCAGAAACTCCTCAGAGCGCGTCTCCCCGCGCAGGATGTTGACCGGCACCCACTCGTACGGCTGATCGAGCAGATGCAGCATTAGCTTGATCTTGTAGCAGTTGCCGGAACGGTAATCGCCATAAACCTTGTACATGCTCGCATCCCCTAAAATCACCACGGCGACCTTTCAAGCCGCCTCGACAGCCAACGCGTCGCGAATTACCCCGGCCAGGCGGCGCAGACCTTCTCCGAGCCGCTCCGGCGCAACATGACTGAAATTCAGCCGCAGATAACCCGGGTGCCGATCCGGCTCACTGAAGAACGGTTCGCCCGGCATGAAAACCACATCCTGCTCCAGCGCGGGTTTAAGCAACGTGCGGGTGTCCAGCGGTTGCCTGAGAGCCAGCCAGAAGAACAGACCACCCTGCGGCGTTTCCCAAGTTGCGAGGTCGGAGAAGTATTCGACAAGCGCGGCCTGCATGGCATCTCGGCGCAGACGGTAGAAGTCGCGCAGCTCGGCCAGGTGTTCGTTGTAGCGTTGGCTTCCCAGCCATTGCAAAGCCTGCCACTGGCCAATGCGATTGGTGTGCAGGTCCGCCGACTGCTTCAATCGCAACAGGTAGGGAAACAGGTCCGGACTGGCTATCAGATAACCAACGCGCAAGCCTGGCAGCAGCGTCTTCGACACTGTACCCGTATAGATCCAGCTGGCACTGCGCAAACGGCTGACGATCGGGGTGGCGCTACCCTGGTCGAACACCAGCTCGCGATATGGCTCATCCTCGATCAGCGTTACACCGAACTCGTCGAGCAGAGCAGCCACGGCCTCCCGCTTGGCCTCGCTATAACGCACCGCGGATGGGTTCTGAAAGGTCGGAATCAGGTAAGCGAAAGCCGGCTTGTGCTGCTCCAACCGCTGTCGCAAGACGCCCAACTCAGGACCATCGGCCTCCTGCGGCACCTCCAGACAGTGCGCGCCGAACAGCTGGAAAGCCTGCAGCGCGGCAAGGTAGGTCGGCGCTTCGACCAGCACCTCGGTGCCGGGATCGATGAACAGTTTCGATGCCAGGTCCAAGGTCTGCTGAGAACCGCTGACGATCAACACCTGGCTCCCTTCGCATTGAATGCCCAGCTCACGCGCCTGTGCCGCGATCAGCTCGCGCAGCATGGGCTCGCCTTCGCTCATGCCGTACTGCCCCATGCTGGTCGGCATCTGCGCCCAGTCGACTTTCGGCAGCATCGGTTCGGCCGGAAGACCGCCGGCGAACGACATGACTTCCGGTCGTTGCGCAGCAGCAAGAATTTCGCGGATGAGAGAGCTTTTCAGGCGGTCGATACGTTCGGAGAAGGCCATTGGGGCACCAGATGCGAAGGCAAGCAAAATGAGTCAAACTTCTTGACCAAAACTACTCTCGTCAGAATAAATACGTCAATATGACTGACCTAAAAAAAAGCAACACCCAGCGACGAATCATGGAAACCTTCTTTCTTGGTTACCAGGCCTTCACCGCCAAACCTGACACGATCCTCGCTCGCCGCGGTCTTTCACGCGTGCACCATCGCATTCTCTTCTTCATCGGCAGCTACCCAGGACTCAGCGTGAAGGAACTGCTCGGCTATCTGGGCGTAAGCAAGCAGGCGCTCAATACGCCCTTGCGCCAGTTGGTCGAAATGCATCTGGTGGAAAGCCTTACTGCCGAGGACGACAAGCGCAAGCGCATGCTGCGCTTCACCGACGAGGGCGCAAAACTGGAACAGCAGTTGCGGCGCGAACAGGTTCGCTTGCTGGAGAAGGTGTTCGGCGAAATCGGCGCTGAAGCCGTGGAGAATTGGCTGCAAGTCAATCACGCGCTGGCAGCTCGCGCACACAAGACGCACTGACCCACCAGTCACTAGATGGCGAAATCACAGCCACAAAAAAGGGCGACCGAGGTCGCCCTTTTTAACGAAAAGCCTGAACTTAGTTCTGGTTTTCCATCTGAGCACGGATCAGATCACCAATGGTGGTCGGGCCGGTGCTTTCAACTTCCTGCTTGGTGCGCAGCTCTTTCATCGCATCCTTTTCGTCTTCGACGTCTTTGGACTTGATGGACAGGCTGATCACGCGGGACTTGCGGTCGATGCTGATGATCTTGGCTTCGACTTCGTCGCCTTCCTTCAGTACGTTGCGCGCATCTTCGACGCGATCACGGCTGATTTCGGACGCTTTCAGGGTCGCTTCGATGTCGTTGCCCAGATCGATGATGGCGCCTTTGGCGTCAACTTCTTTCACAGTGCCACGAACGATGCTGCCCTTGTCGTTGACGGCGGCGTAGTTGGAGAACGGATCGTCTTCCAGCTGCTTGATGCCCAGGGAGATGCGCTCGCGCTCCGGATCGACCGACAGAATGACGGTATCCAGCTCGTCGCCCTTCTTGAAGCGACGCACGGCTTCTTCACCGGCTTCGTTCCAGGAAATGTCGGACAGGTGAACCAGACCGTCGATGCCGCCGTCCAGACCGATGAAGATACCGAAATCGGTGATCGACTTGATGGTGCCGGAGATGCGGTCGCCCTTGTTGAACTGGCTGGAGAAGTCTTCCCAGGGGTTGGACTTGCACTGCTTGATGCCCAGGGAAATACGACGACGCTCTTCGTCGATGTCCAGAACCATGACTTCCACTTCGTCGCCGACCTGTACGACCTTCGACGGATGGATGTTCTTGTTGGTCCAGTCCATTTCGGAGACGTGCACCAGACCCTCGACGCCTTCTTCCAGCTCGGCGAAGCAACCGTAGTCGGTCAGGTTGGTGACGCGAGCCATTACGCGGGTGTTTTCCGGGTAACGGGCTTTGATGGCAACCCAAGGATCTTCGCCCAGCTGCTTCAGACCCAGCGATACGCGGTTGCGCTCGCGGTCGAACTTCAGTACCTTGACATCGATCTCGTCGCCAACATTGACGATCTCGGACGGATGCTTGATGCGCTTCCAGGCCATGTCGGTGATGTGCAACAGACCATCGACGCCGCCCAGGTCAACGAACGCACCGTAGTCGGTGAGGTTCTTGACGATACCCTTGACCTGCTGGCCTTCCTGCAGGGATTCCAGCAGAGCTTCGCGCTCGGCGCTGTTCTCGGCTTCCAGGACGCTGCGGCGGGAAACGACAACGTTGTTGCGCTTCTGGTCGAGCTTGATGACCTTGAATTCCAGCTCTTTGCCTTCCAGGTGAGCGGTATCGCGCACCGGACGGACATCGACCAGCGAACCCGGCAGGAACGCACGGATGCCGTTGACGTCGACGGTGAAGCCACCTTTGACCTTGCCGTTGATGACGCCCTTGACCACTTCTTCTGCAGCGAAAGCCGCTTCCAGAACAATCCAGGATTCCGCGCGCTTGGCCTTTTCACGGGACAGCTTGGTTTCGCCAAAGCCATCTTCCACCGCGTCCAGAGCAACGTGGACCTCGTCACCCACCTTGATGGTCAGCTCGCCCTGTTCGTTATAGAACTGCTCGACCGGGATGACGCCCTCGGATTTCAGACCGGCATGGACAGTGACCCAGTCACCATCGATGTCGACCACCAGACCGGTGATGATGGCACCCGGCTGCATGTCGAGGGATTTCAGGCTTTCTTCAAAAAGTTCTGCGAAGCTTTCGCTCATGTTGATTCCTGCTGTTTTCGGACGAGGATCCGCCCAATCTCCACATCCCAGACGATATGGGTTCATTCATATAAAAAAAGGCCTGTGGGACTGGGTCTGGTCTCCCACATGCCTCCTTGTTAACAGCCGGTGCGGCAATCACTCGTCTCGCCGGTCTGTCTGGCCGCCTTTCGGCGTTCCGTTCATCAGGCCAAATCGCGCTTGGCGACCTCGGCCATAATTTGTTCCAGCACCTGCTCGATGGAAAGTGTAGTGGAATCCAGCTGAATAGCATCGACTGCCGGTTTCAGCGGTGCCACCGCACGCTGGGTATCGCGCTCGTCGCGAGCCAGAATCTCCTCGAGAAGACTCGCGAGGTTAACATCATCGCCACGTGCCTTCAACTGCAGGTACCGGCGGCGTGCACGCTCTTCGGCGCTCGCGGTAAGGAAAATCTTGAGTGGCGCGTCGGGAAATACCACCGTGCCCATGTCCCGACCGTCGGCCACCAGGCCGGGCATTTCGCGGAATGCCTTCTGTCGCTGCAACAGCGCTTCGCGGACCGCCGGCAGCGCAGCGACCTGCGAGGCGCCGGCGCCGACCTGTTCGTTGCGAATGGACTCGGTGACATCCTCGCCTTCGAGAATGATGACCATGCCATGTCCGTCGTGTGCACTATCGAACTGCACATCCAGGTGCGCCGCCAGGACCTTCAGCGCTTCCTCATTGGTCAGATCGACGCCGTGGTTGCGCGCGGCGAACGCCAGCAGCCGATACAGCGCACCGGAGTCGAGAAACTTCCAGCCGAGCTTGCCGGCCAGCAACGCCGCGACCGTGCCCTTGCCGGAGCCGCTCGGCCCATCGATGCTGATGACGGGAGCCGCAGCAATCATGATCCACCCTCCGCGTGTACGCGCATCCCGGCGCGTTCGGCCAGGACGAGAAAATTGGGGAACGAAGTGGCGACGTTGGCACAGTCATGAATTCGAATCGGCGCGCTGGCTCGCAACGCGGCCACGCTGAAGGACATGGCGATACGATGGTCGCCGTGCGCCCAGACTTCACCGCCACCCATCGGGCCGCCTTCGATGACGATCCCGTCGGGCGTCGGCTGCGCCTGTACGCCCAAGGTTTGCAAACCGTCGGCCATCACCTGGATGCGGTCGGATTCCTTGACCCGCAGCTCCTCGGCACCACGTAGCGTGGTACGACCTTGGGCGCAGGCCGCGGCCACGAAAAGCACCGGGAACTCGTCGATCGCCAGCGGCACCAGTTCCTCGGGAATATCGATGCCGTTGAGCTCGGCTGCCCGCACGCGAATATCGGCGACCGGCTCACCACCGACCTCACGCTGGTTTTCCAGTGTGATATCGGCACCCATCAGCTTGAGGATATCGATCACGCCAGTCCGCGTCGGGTTGATGCCGACATGTTCGAGCAACACCTCCGAACCCGGCGCGATGCTCGCGGCCACCATGAAGAAGGCTGCCGAGGAAATATCTGCCGGCACCTCGATGCGAGTCGCGCGCAGTTTGTGTCCGGATTCGACCCGCGCGGTGCTGCCCTGCACATCCACTGGATAGCCGAAGCCACGCAACATGCGCTCGGTGTGATCACGCGTCGGCGCCGGCTCGGTGACGGACGTCTGGTCGGCCGCGTACAGGCCAGCCAGCAACAGGCAGGACTTGACCTGTGCGCTGGCCATCGGCATCTCGTAGTGCATTCCCGACAGCCGCTGACCGCCACGGATGGTCAGCGGAGGGCGCCCGTCCGCCTCGGTCTCGATGACTGCACCCATTTCACGCAGCGGCTTGGCAACGCGATTCATCGGGCGCTTGGAAAGCGAGGCATCGCCGGTCAGCGTGGTATCGAACGGCTGCGCGGCAAGTAGGCCGGCCAGCAAGCGCATGGATGTGCCGGAATTACCCAAGTAGATCGGCCCCGGTGGGGCCTTCAGGCCATGCAGGCCGACACCGTGCACGGTCACGCGACCTTGCTGCGGCCCTTCGATAACCACGCCCATGTCACGAAAGGCCTGGATGGTGGCCAACGCGTCCTCGCCTTCTAGAAAGCCCTCCACCTCGGTAGTGCCCTCGGCCAGCGAGCCGAGCATGATGGAGCGATGGGAAATCGACTTGTCGCCCGGTACGCGCAGCCGTCCCGCCAGGCTGCCGCCCGGATTGGCCAGGAAGATCAGATCATTGGAATGCATAACGTCCACATAGGCTCTGCGAGCCAGTATTTTGCTGAAATGTTCCCGGGCGGCGCGGGCGCGAGTGAACACGCCGAGCAGCTTATGCCCGTCCCCTTCATCGACCGCGGCGCGCAATGCATCGAGGTCGCTACGAAAATCGTCCAGGGTATGCAGCACCGCTTCGCGATTGGCGAGGAAGATGTCGTGCCACATCACCGGGTCGCTGCCGGCGATGCGGGTAAAATCCCGAAAACCGCCGGCCGCATAACGGAATATCTCGAGGTTCTCGTGGCGCTTGGCCAGCGAGTCGACCAGGCCGAACGCCAGCAGATGCGGCAGATGGCTGGTTGCGGCAAGCACTTCATCGTGGTGACGAACCCCCATGTGCTCGACATCCGCACCCAGCGCCGACCACAGCCGATGCACCAGTGCCAGGGCGGTCGGATCAGTGTCGGCCAACGGCGTCAGTATCACCTTGTGCCGGCGGAACAACGAACCCTGCGCGGCGGTGACTCCGCTCTGCTCGGAACCGGCGATCGGGTGCCCGGGGACGAAACGACCGGGCATGCTACCGAACACTTCGCGCGCACAGCGCACGACGTTGCCCTTGGCGCTGCCGACATCGGTGAGCACCGCATCGCCCAGGTCCAGCGCAGCCAGTTGCGCCAGCAGCTTTTCCATCGCCAGGATCGGCACGGCCAGCTGGATCACATCGGCACCGGCGCAGGCTTGCTCCAGCGTTTCGGCACAGGAATCGACCACACCGAGCTCGACCGCCAGCTCGCGTGAGCGGGCGTCCAGATCGAAACCGACGACCTCGCGGCACAGTTTCAGCTCGCGCAGTCCCTTGGCGAAGGAGCCACCGATCAGGCCGAGGCCGATGACCACCAGCCGACCGACGAGGGGTTCACCCGCAACGGGTGCCCAGGCTTTGCTCACTGGGCAAGCACCTTGCGCAATACCTCGATGAAGCGCGCGTTCTCCGCCTCGGTGCCGATCGACACGCGCAGAAAGGTCGGCATGCCGTAGCCGGCCACCGGCCGCACGATCACACCCTCCTGCAAGAGTGCGTGGTTAATCGGCGCCGCGTCGCGTCCGAAGTCGACGGCAATGAAATTGCCTTTCGAGGGAATCCAGCGCAGGCCGAGCTCAGCGAACGCCGCTTCCAGCTGGCGCATGCCGGCGGCGTTAGCCGCACGGCTGGCGGCCAGATACTCCGTATCGTCCAGTGCCGCGCAAGCGGCGGCCAGGGCCAGACTGTTGACGTTGAACGGCTGGCGAACGCGGTTGAGCACATCGGCGATTTGCGCCGAGGAGACCGCATAGCCCACGCGCAACGCCGCCAGCCCATAGGCCTTGGAAAAGGTCCGTGATACCAGCAGATTGGGATGCGCAGCGAGGAACGCCAGGCCATCCGGCATCTCGCCGCCCTCGGCATACTCGATATAGGCCTCGTCCAGCACCACCAACACCGAGTCCGGGACGCGCGCGAGGAAACGCTCGAGCGCCTCCGCGTCGAACCAGGTGCCGGTTGGATTGTTCGGGTTGGCGATAAATACCACGCGGGTGTTTTCGTCGATCGCTGCCAGCATGGCATCCAGGTCATGACCGTGATCACGCGCCGGTACCACCTTGCCCTGCGCACCGACCGCCTGAGTCGCGATCGGATAGACCGCGAAGGCATGCGCGCTGAACACTGCGTTCAGACCCGGCGCCAGATAGGCACGCGCCACCAGCTCAAGGATGTCATTGGAGCCGTTGCCCAACGTGATCTGGTCGATCTGCAGCGCATAGTGCTGGGCCAGTCGCTGCTTGAGCACGAAACCGTTGCCGTCGGGATAACGGGTCAGCTCCGCCAGTTCATTACGAATGGCGTCCAGCACACGAGGGCTCGGTCCGAGCGGGTTCTCATTGCTCGCCAGCTTGACGATACCGGCCGGATCCAGATTCAACTCGCGCGCCAGTTCATCGACCGGCTTACCCGGCACGTAGGGAGACAGCTTTTGCACGCCTGGCTGCGCCAGAGCGAGGAAATCACAGGACATAGCTAAAAAGCCTCGAGCTTCGAATCGCAAGCAACAGCCTTCGCCGAACCATGTGCGGCTTGGGCCGTCAGCCTGCAGCTGTCTTAAAGTACCGCCTTCGGATAGGAACCCAGCACCTTCAGCGCTACCGCCTCCTTCCCGATCTTCTCCAGCACATCCTTGATCAGCGGGTCCTGATGATGGCCGAGGAAGTCGATGAAGAACACGTACGTCCACTTGCCGCTGCGCGACGGACGCGTCTCGATACGGGTGAGATCGATGCCATTGGCATGGAATGGCATCAGCAGTTCGTGCAAGGTTCCTGGCTTGTTTCGCATCGACACGATGATCGAGGTCTTGTCGTCGCCGGTCGGCGGTACATCCTGGCTACCGATGATGAGGAAGCGCGTGGAGTTGTCCGGGCGATCTTCGATCTTCTCAGCCAGCTTCTGTAGACCATACAGCTGAGCCGCCATGTCGCCGGCGATGGCTGCGGAATTCCACTCGCTTTTCACCCGCTTGGCCGCATCGGCGTTGCTGGAAACCGCCACACGCTCAACGTTCGGATAATGCGAATCGAGCCACTTGCGGCACTGCGCCAGCGACTGGGCGTGGGAATAGATACGGGTGATGCGATCGGTCTTGGTCGTCTCGCCCACCAGCAGATGGTGGTGGATACGCAGCTCAACCTCGCCGCAGATAACGATGTCGTGCTCGAGGAAGCTGTCCAGCGTGTGGTTGACGGCGCCCTCAGTGGAATTCTCTACAGGCACCACGCCAAAATTCACCGCACCGGCAACCACCTCGCGAAATACCTCGTCGATGGCCGCCATCGGCGTACTGATCACCGAGTGACCGAAGTGCTTGAGCGCCGCCGCCTGGGAGAACGTGCCTTCCGGTCCGAGGTAGGCCACCCGCAGCGGCTGCTCCAGCGCCAGGCAGGAGGACATAATTTCGCGGAACAGGCGAGCAATTTCCTCGTTGTCCAGCGGGCCCTTGTTCAACTCCATGATGTGCTTGAGCACCCAGGCCTCACGCTCGGGGCGATAGAACACCGCCTGCTCACCTTCGGCGAGCGTGGCGGTCTTCACCCGCGCCACGTCCTGGGCACAGCGGGCGCGCTCGCTGATCAGCTCGAGAATCTTCTCGTCGAGGCTGTCGATGCGCACACGCAACGCCTTGAGCTGATCAGCCTGGCTCATCAGCCGTGCTCCTTCTCAAACTCGCTCATGTAGGCGACCAGCGCCTCGACGGCATCCAGCCCGACCGCGTTATAGATCGACGCGCGCATGCCACCGACCGAGCGATGGCCCTTGAGATTGAGCAGCCCGCGCGCGTCGGCTCCGGCGAGGAAGGTCTTGTCCAGACGCTCGTCAGCCAGGCGGAATGGCACGTTCATCCACGAGCGCGCGTTGATGCTGATGGGGTTGGTGTAGAACTCGCTGGAATCGATGAAGCCGTAGAGCAGCTCCTGCTTGGCGCGGTTGCGTTGCTCCATCGCCTCCAGGCCGCCCTGCTCCTTCAGCCACTCGAAGACCAGCCCGGATAGGTACCACGAGAAGGTCGCCGGGGTGTTGTACATCGAACCGTTGTCCGCCGCGATCTTGTAGTCGAGCATCGTCGGGCAGCTGGAGCGGGCGCGACCAAGCAGGTCTTCGCGCACGATCACCACCACCAGGCCGCTGGGACCGATGTTCTTCTGGGCACCGGCGTAGATCAGGCCGAACTGCGACACATCGATCGGACGCGACAGAATGTCGGACGACATGTCCACCACCAGCGGCGTGTCACCCAGGTCTGGCACCCAGTCGAACTGCAGGCCGCCAATGGTTTCGTTGCTGGCGTAGTGCAGATAGGCCGCGTTGTCGCTCAGCTGCCACTCGTTCTGCCCGGGAATGGCGAAATAATCGTAGGGTTTGGCGCTGGCAGCGAGGTTGACGGCACCGAAACGACGCGCCTCTTCCATGCTCTTGCGCGACCAGATGCCGGTGTCGACATAGTCGGCGACGCCATCTTCAGGCAGCAGGTTCAGCGGAATCTCGGCGAACTGCTGGCTGGCACCTCCCTGCAGGAACAGCACCTTGTAATTCGACGGAATCGACAGCAGATCGCGCAGATCCTGCTCGGCCTTGCTGGCGATAGCGGTGTATTCGTCACTGCGATGGCTCATCTCCATCACCGACAGGCCGCGGCCCTGCCAGTCGAGGAGTTCCGCCTGGGCGCGTTGCAGGACAGCTTCCGGAAGTGCGGCCGGACCGGCGCAGAAGTTAAAGGCGCGTTTGCTCACGTCGTTTGCTCTCAATCGAATTTGATAACCAGCCATTCGGAACAACTCCCCTTCGCCGGGTGCGGCGAAGGGGCACCCACTCAAGCGGCCGCTTGCCGCCAGATCACTGCTCGTCGTCGGTAGGCACGACATCCGGCGACACGTCGCCCGCGCCGCCCAGCAACTCGTCTTCACTCGGTTCGGTGCTGATCACGGGCATCTCTTTCTCCAGCGCTTCCTCGTCGAGAAGCGCCTCGATGTCCTCCAGCACTTCCTCTTCGGACGGCTCCTGCACCCGCTCCAGGCCGACCAGATGCTCGCCCTTGCTGAGCTTGATCAGCGTGACGCCCTGCGTGTTACGGCCCAGCGACGACACTTCGTCGACGCGGGTACGCACCAGCGTGCCCTGATCGGAAATCAGCATGATCTCCTCGCCCTCGAGCACCTGCACGGCGCCCACCAGCGGTCCGTTACGCTCGTTGGTCACCATCGCGATGACGCCCTGACCGCCACGCCCACGCCGCGGGAACTCCGCCATCAAGGTGCGTTTGCCGTAGCCACGCTCGGACGCGGTGAGGATCTGCGCCGCCGGCTCGGGAATGAGCATGGAAATGATCCGCTGCCCTTCGAGCAGACGCATGCCGCGCACGCCGCGGGCATTGCGCCCCATGATACGAACCTTGCTTTCCTTGAAGCGGATGACCTTGCCGCCATCGGAGAACATCATCACTTCCTGGGCGCCATCAGTCACGGCGGCGGCGATCAGGGTGTCGCCCTCCTCCAGCTTCAGTGCGATCAGGCCCGATGTGCGCGGCCGGCTGAACTGCACCAGCGGCGTCTTCTTGACCGTGCCCTTGGCGGTCGCCATGAAGATGTACGCGCCGGTCGGCTCATCCCGACCGTCATCGTCGGCGTCTTCGGACTCGCTTTCATCTGCCTCGTCGTGCTCGATGACCAGCGCTTCGTCATCCAGCTCCTCGTCTCCTTCTGGCGCCTGCTTGCGCAGCGCTTCCAGATCGACCTGCAGCATCGCGGTGATGCGCTCACCCTCGTCTAGCGGCAGCAGGTTGACCAGCGGACGACCACGCGAGGTGCGCGAGGCTTCGGGAATTTCGTAGGTCTTGAGCCAGTACACCTTGCCCTTGCTGGAGAACAGCAACAGCGTGGTGTGGCTGTTGGCGACCAGCAGGTGCTCGACGTAATCCTCTTCCTTCACTCCGGTCGCGGCCTTGCCACGGCCACCGCGGCGCTGCGCCTGGTAGGTGGCCAGCGGCTGCGACTTGGCGTAACCACCGTGGGAAATGGTGACTACGCGCTCTTCTTCGGTGATCAGGTCGGCCAGCGTCAGGTCCAGGCGGGATTCGAGAATCTCGGTGCGACGCGCATCGCCGAAATCGCGTTTGACGTTCTCCAGCTCCTCGCGGATGACTTCCATCAGCCGCACGGGGTTGGTCAGGACGCGGATCAGCTCGCCAATCTGGGCAAGAATTTCCTGGTATTCGCTGAGCAGCTTTTCGTGCTCGAGCCCGGTCAGGCGGTGCAGACGCAGATCGAGAATCGCCTGGGCCTGCTCCGGCGACAGGAAGTACTTGCCTTCGCGCAGTCCGTACTGCGGATCGAGATTCTCCGGGCGGCACGCATCGGCACCGGCACGCTCGACCATCGCCTCAACGGCGCTGGACTCCCACGCGGTGGAAATCAGCGCATCCTTGGCGTCGGCCGGCGTCGGCGACGCTTTGATCAGCGCGATGACCGGATCGATGTTGGACAGCGCGACCGCCTGGCCTTCGAGGATATGACCACGCTCACGTGCCTTGCGCAGTTCGTAGACGGTACGCCGGGTGACGACTTCGCGGCGGTGACGAACGAACGCTTCCAACAACTCCTTGAGGTTCAGCGTGCGCGGCTGACCATCGACCAGCGCCACCACGTTGATGCCGAATACGCTCTGCAGCTGGGTCTGGGCATAGAGGTTGTTGAGGATCACCTCCGGCACTTCGCCGCGACGCAGTTCGATGACCACGCGCATGCCGTCCTTGTCGGACTCGTCACGCAGCTCGGTGATACCTTCTATCTTCTTCTCTTTTACCAGCTCGGCGATCTTCTCGATCAGCCGCGCCTTGTTCAGCTGATACGGCAGCTCGGTGATGACGATCTGCTGACGACCGCCGACCTTGTCGATGTCCTCGATATCGGCGCGCGCGCGGATATAGATGCGCCCACGGCCGGTACGATAGGCCTCGATGATGCCGGCACGGCCGTTGATGATGCCTGCCGTGGGGAAATCCGGACCGGGAATGTAGCGCATCAGCTCATCGATGCTGATGTCGGCGTTATCGATCAGCGCCAGACAGCCGTCGATGACCTCGCCGAGGTTGTGCGGCGGAATGTTGGTCGCCATGCCCACGGCGATACCGCTGGAACCGTTGACCAACAGGTTCGGGACTTTGGTCGGCATGACCGCCGGAATCTGCTCGGTGCCGTCGTAGTTCGGCACCCAGTCGACGGTTTCCTTGTCCAGGTCCGCGAGCAGCTCGTGCGCCAGGCGCGCCATGCGCACCTCGGTGTAACGCATGGCCGCCGCCGAGTCGCCGTCGACGGAACCGAAGTTGCCCTGGCCGTCGACCAGCATGTAGCGCAGCGAAAACGGCTGAGCCATACGCACGATGGTGTCGTAGACCGCCGAATCGCCGTGTGGGTGGTATTTACCGATCACGTCGCCGACCACACGGGCAGACTTCTTGTACGGCTTGTTCCAGTCGTTGCCCAGCTCACTCATGGCAAAAAGCACGCGGCGATGCACCGGCTTCAAGCCATCGCGCGCATCCGGCAGCGCCCGCCCGACGATGACGCTCATGGCGTAATCGAGGTAGGACTGCTTGAGTTCGTCTTCGATATTGACCGGGAGGATTTCTTTGGCCAGTTCGCCCATGGAAGCCTGGTTCCTTTTAGTCAGCAGGGTCCTGCGATAAGCGCGGAATGGTAACACAAGGCGGGGAGTCGCTGGAGGCCGACGGCGTAACGAAGAAGCATGCCGGATGGCCAGCGACGCGGATCAGAGACTGTCGTGCCGCGAGCGACATTCAGTGCAGCCGCCTATGACTCAGCAGTGCCTCGATACCTGCGGTGCTTGGGCGCTCGACCACGCCTTTCTCGGTGACGATCACGTCGATCAGGTCGGCCGGCGTGATATCGAAGACCGGGTTGAAGGTTTCGACATCCGCAGCACAGCGCTGGCCGTTGACCTCCAGCAGTTCCGTACCGGCACGCTCCTCCAGCGGTATGTCATCACCGCTTTCCAGCGTCAGGTCGATTGCCGAAGTCGACGCCACCACCATGAAGCGCACACCGTGGTGCATGGCCAGGACCGCCAGCGAGTAGGTGCCGATCTTGTTGGCAACATCGCCATTGGCGGCAATGCGATCGGCGCCGACGATGATCCAGCTGATAGCGCGAGTTTTGAGCAGGTGCGCAGCCGCCGAATCCGCGTGCACGCACACCGGGACACCTTCGCCCTGCAGCTCCCAGGCGGTCAGCCGCGAGCCCTGCAGCCAGGGACGGGTTTCACCGACATAGACACACTCCACCAGGCCGCCGAGATGCGCGGCGCGAATCACCCCCAGCGCCGTGCCGAATCCGCCGCTCGCCAGTGCACCGGTATTGCAGTGGGTGAGCAGATTCTGCGGACTGCCCCGGTGCTTGCGAATCAGCTCCAGGCCGAACTGCGCCATCGTCAGGTTGGCTTCGCGGTCGCTGGCGTGAATCGAAGCGGCCTGAGCCTCAAGCGCTACCAGCGGGTCTTCGCCGGGTTTGAGTCGCTCCAACCGCTCGCGCATCTGCCTCAAGGCCCAGAACAGATTCGCTGCGGTCGGACGCGACTCAGCCAGCAGGCGGAAATCTTCTTCCAGCGCCAGGCGCCAGTCGCCACCCTCGGCAAGACGCGTGCGCAGCCCCATTGCCAGTCCATAGGCGGCGCAGATTCCGATAGCCGGCGCACCGCGCACCACCATCTCGCGGATCGCGCTCGCCACGTCGGCGGCGGTATCACAGGTTTGCCAGATCTCCTGCATCGGCAGGCGGCGCTGGTCCAGCAAGCGCAGTCGACCCTCGCACCAGTCGATCGACTTCACCTTCTCCGTCGCCAGCAAGCGCTCGCGCATGACCTTCCCTCTGCACTGGACAAAAGCGGGCGATTATACGCCGATGCCATTTCGCTTGGCTCGATAGCGGACACATCGCCAGCATTCGCATGCGCAAAGAAAAAGGCCCGCATCTCACGATGCGGGCCTCGACCTGACGCAGCGCGTTTCAGTGCGCCAACAGGGAGCCTCCCACCTTGCCAGCCAGCTTCTCCGGCTTGATCAGGAAACGTGCCAGTGCCGGCAGCAGCCAAAGGGCGCCAAACATGTTGACGATGAACATGAAGGTCAGCATCAAGCCCATATCGGCCTGGAACTTGATCGCCGAGAACATCCAGGTCGCCACGCCGATGGCCAGGCACAGACCGGTGAACAGCACCGCCTTGCCGGTGGACTTGAGCGTTTCGTAGTAGGCCTCCTGCAGCGGCAGCCCGGCACGCAGGAAGCTTTCCAGGCGGCTGTAGATATAGATGCCGTAGTCCACGCCGATACCCACACCCAGCGCAATCACCGGCAGCGTCGCGACCTTCACGCCGATACCGAGGAAGGCCATCAGCGCATTGCCGAGAATCGAGGTCAGGATCAGCGGCAGCACGATGCAGACCGTGGCAGCCAGCGAGCGGAACGTGATCAGGCACATGCCGGCCACGCACAGGTAGACCAGGATCAGGATGATTAGCTCCGACTTGGCAATCACCTCGTTGGTGGCGGCCTCGATACCGGCATTACCCGCCGCCAGCAGGAACTCCAGCCCTTCGCGATTGTTCTCCTCAGCGAACGCCTCAACGGCCGCAACCACACGCTTGAGCGTCTGGGCCTTGTGGTCATTGAGGAACACCATTACCGGTGCCACGGAGCAATCGGAGTTGTACAGCCCCTCGGCGCGGGAAATCGAATTATTGAGCACGTCCTGGTTGCGCGACAGCGTTTCCCATTTCAGGCTGCCCTCATTCATCCCTTTGATGCCCTGCCGGGCAACCGAAACCATGGAGACAGCCGACTGCACGCCCTCGGTGTTTTCCATCTTCCACATCAGCTCGTCCATTGCCGAAAGCGTGTCGTAGTGCGAGCAGCCTTCCGGAGCGGTTTTGACCATCACCACCAGCACATCGGAACTGGTGGAGTAGTTGCGGATGACGAAATCGTTGTCCTGGTTGTAGCGCGAATCCGGGCGCAGCTCGGGCGCACCCTGATCCAGGTCGCCCACCTGCAGATGCTCTTTCTGGTACCAGAAGCCACCGACCGCCACCAGCAGCGCCAGCACCACTGAAACCGGTGCGACCGCCGGGTGCGCGAAGTTGGACAGCAGGCGCCAGAACGGGTGGTCGCTGACGGCATCCTTCTTGCTGCGCGCGACCGCCTTCTTGCTGATGCCGATGTAGGAAATGGCCACCGGCAGCAGGATCAGGTTGGTGAAGACGATCACCGCCACACCGATGGAAGCACCGATCGCCAACTCGCGAATCACCCCGATATCGATGATCAGCAGCGTGATGAAGCCCACCGCATCGGCCAGAATGGCGATCATGCCCGGCAGGAACAGCTGGCGGAATGTGCGCCGGGCGGCGGTCAGCGCATCGTCAGCGTCGCTGGACTGCTGCGCGATGCCGTTAATCTTCTGCACACCGTGGGAAATGCCGATGGCGAAGATCAGGAACGGCACCAGCATCGAATAGGGATCGAGGCCGAAACCGACCAGATGCATCAGCCCCAGCTGCCAGCCCACCGCGATCAGCGTGGTGATCAGCACCGCGATGGTGCTGCGGATGCACCAGGTGAACCAGTAGAGCAGGACCAGGGTGATCAGGAAGGCGATGGCGAAGAACGCGACGACCATGACCAGACCGTCGATCAGATCCCCGACCTTCTTGGCGAAGCCGACGATATGGATCTCGACGTTGGGGTTCTGCGCCTCGTATTTGTCGCGAATCTTCTCCTCGAGCTCATGGGAGAACTTCTGGTAATCCAGCTTGATCTGCCGGCTCTGAT
This sequence comes from Stutzerimonas degradans, assembly GCF_024448505.1. Classification (GTDB taxonomy): domain Bacteria; phylum Pseudomonadota; class Gammaproteobacteria; order Pseudomonadales; family Pseudomonadaceae; genus Stutzerimonas; species Stutzerimonas degradans. Next base: position 46,484 of record NZ_JAMOHV010000008.1, on the reverse strand, counting down.
CGTTCGGATCGGAGTACGACTCCTGCAGCGGCACGTCGATGATCGAGGAGCGGAAGTTGTTCGCCACCAGCCGGCCGATCTGGCCGGACTTGAGCACGTTGTTGCGCAGCTCGTTCAGGCTTTCGGCGGAACCATCGTAAGTCTGCGGGATCACCTCGCCACCGTCGAAACCCTCCTCCGTCACCTCGGTCCAGCGCACGCTTGGGCTCCAAAGCGACTTCATGCCGGAGCGGTCGACGCCTGGGATGTAGAACGCCTCGTCATGGATCTGCCGCAGCGTTTCCATGTACTCCTGAGTGAAGATAGTACCTTCCTTCGCCTCCACCGAGATGCGCACGGTGTTGCCCAGGTTGGCCAGATCGTTGCGAAACTCGATCATCTTCTTGATGTATGGATGACTCAGCGGAATCATCTTTTCGAAACTGGTGGACGGGCGAACCTGCGTCGCCTGGAAGAACAGGAAGATGCTCGCCAGCAGACACAGCAGAATCACGACCGGCCGGTTGTTGAAGATCAGGCGCTCAAGAAATGTTGCCTTGTCCTGGTGATGCGAACTCATGGTGTATGCCCCGATTCTTATTGTTTTTTAGCGAGTTCTTCGCCGTTCGCATCCGCGAGGTACACCCCGCCCTGCCCGACCAGAACCAGTTCACCGCGCTCGTTGACCATTGCGCTCGCCAGCGAACGCCGATCCCCACGGTGAATAACGCTGAACGTCCGGCCGCCATCGCCGCTGGTCAGCACCGCACCCCCATGCCCGACGATCACGACGCCGCTCTCGGTAAACACGCCGCCGGCGAGGCCGGAGCGCAGCGGACGACCTTCGTCGCTCACCTCGATCTGTTTCCAGCTGGTACCGAAATCATCCGAGCGGAACAGGTGTCCACGCAGCCCGAAGGCCAGCACCACGCCAGGCCGCTCGCCCAGCACGCCGAACAGCGACCCTTCGTATGGTGCTTCGACACGCTCCCAGCTCTGCCCTAGGTCTGTCGAGCGGAACATGCTGCCCATCTCACCGACAATGAACAGGCCGGAGCCTTCGATATGGGAGATGGCGTTGAGGTGATAACCGTCCTCGTTGTCGAGGCGGTCGCTGATGTCGTTCCAGGTTTCGCCACCGTCGGTCGTTTCGATCAGCGCGCCGTACGCCCCCACCGCGATACCGTGCCGCAGATCGGCGAACCAGACGTCCAGCAGCGGGGCTTCGCGCTCGCGGTCTTCATGCTGCGCCGTCCAGGTCAGGCCACCGTCACGGGTAACCAGCACCAGCGCATCGTGGCCGACAGCCCAGCCATGCTGAGCATCGACGAAGTGAATGGCGGTCAGCATCTGCCGGGTCGGCACGCGGGCCTGAGTCCAGCTGCTACCGGCATCGTCGGAATAGAGAATGTGGCCACGATCCCCTGCGGCAACGAGACGAGAGCCGGCCTCGGTGATGTCGAGCAGGAGAGTTGTCGCCGCCTTGGGCGACTGGATCGAATCGCGAGCCTGGATATCGCTGGCGGCCAGCAGCGGCAACGGCGCACAGGCCAGCAACATGAGCGCGCAGCAGGAAAACATGCTGGCAAGCGGGCGAAAACGCGTCACGGACGTCCGAATGGGACTCGTGGCGCAGCCGAAGTGTGTGCGCCGCAGAACGGGCTCACGCATACATACCCCCTTTATTCTTATTAGGTAAGGGCCTGCTATGGCAGACGAAGCCATGCTAGCCAGCTTCCGCGCGCGCTTACAATTGGCCGGACGTTATGATTTGTTAACCCGCCAAAACGCTCACCCGCTGGGGTGCAGCGCCTTCGAACGACCGTTTCTGGCGGCCCGTTGCAGACGGCGATGGGTGGAAGTCACGCGGTCGCCAGCGCGCTTCCACCATGCTTGGCCTCAGGCGAGGCTCTTGCTCACCACTTCGTAGACATCACTGGACAGCTCGCCGGAGGCCAGGATGCGCTCCAGCTCGCCCTTCATCAGCGCCTGGCGCGCGTCGTCGTACTTGCGCCAGCGGGTCAGCGGCGCCAGCAGACGCGAGGCGATCTGCGGGTTCATCGCGTTGAGGGTGATCACCTGGTCGGCGAGGAAGCGGTAGCCGGCGCCATCGGCGCGGTGGAAGTTCACCAGGTTCTGGTTGGCGAAGGCACCGATCAATGCGCGCACCTTGTTCGGGTTCTTCAAGGTGAAGGCCGGGTGCTGCATCAGCGTCTGCACCCGCTCCAGGCCGCCGGGCAACGGGCTGGCCGCCTGCACGCTGAACCACTGGTCCATCACCAGCGGGTTATCGTGGAAGTGCTCGGCAAATACCTCCAGAGCCTTGAGGCGCTTCTCCTCGAACGGCGAGTGGGTCAGCGAGGCCAGCGCCGACAGGCGCTCGGTCATGTTGTCGGCATTATCGAACTGGTCCAGGCACAGCGAGAGGATATCCGCACGCTCGCTGAACATCAGATAGGCGAGCGCGATGTTCTGCAGCGCGCGGCGCGCGAAATGCTCCGCCGAAGCCACGTAGGGTGTCTGCCGCGAAACTTCGCGGTGGTTCATGTAGCGCTGGTAGAACGGCTCGAACAAGCGGCTGCCGATTTCCCGGCGGGCAAACTCGCGTGCCGCATGGATGGCATCGACATCCGCCACTTCGCTGATCTCGGTAAGGTAGGCCTCGCCCGGCAGCGAAAGCATCTCGGCGACCATCGCCGGATCGAGAGCGTCGTTCTGCAACACACTACGCAGCGCCTCGACCAGACGCTCGTCCATCGCCAGTGCCTCGCCGCGCTGGTGCTGACCGATCAGCTCCTGCAGCACCTGCACCGACAGCTGCTGGCCCGCTTCCCAGCGGTTGAAGCCGTCGGAATCGTGCTGCATGAGGAACATCAGCTGATCGCGGCTGTAGGGAAACTCCAGCTTCACCGGCGCGGAGAAGCCGCGCAGCAGCGACGGCAGCGGGCGTTCGGCCACGTCGACGAAGGTGAAGCTCTGCTCGGCCTCGGTGACTGCCAGCACACGGCTGGTTCCCACGGCCTGCGCCTCGCCGGCGAGACGCAGCGGCATGTCTGCGCCATCGGCAGCCAGCAGTCCCAGCTCCACCGGAATCACGAACGGTTGCTTGGTCGGCTGGCCCGGCGTCGGTGGGCAGCTCTGGCGGAAGGTCAGGCGATAGGTCTGCGCCGCCGCATCGTAGTGTTCACTGACCGACAGTCGCGGAGTGCCGGCCTGGCTGTACCAGCGCTTGAACTGCGACAGGTCGGCGCCGTTGGCGTCCTCCATCGCCTTGACGAAATCATCGACGGTCACCGCCTGGCCGTCGTGGCGCTCGAAGTACAGGTCGCTGCCCTTGCGGAAATCGTCTTTGCCGAGCAGCGTCTGAATCATGCGTACCACTTCGGCACCCTTCTCGTAGACCGTCAGGGTGTAGAAGTTGGAAATCTCGATGAACGATTCCGGGCGCACCGAGTGGGCCATGGGGCCGGCGTCTTCGGCGAACTGGTGGGTGCGCAGGTAGGCCACATCCTCGATACGCTTGACCGTCGCCGAGTTCATATCGGAGGAAAACTGCGCATCGCGGAAGACGGTGAAACCTTCCTTGAGCGAGAGCTGGAACCAGTCGCGGCAGGTCACCCGGTTGCCCGACCAGTTGTGGAAATACTCGTGAGCGACGATCGCCTCGACGCGCTGGTGCGCGGCATCGGTGGCAGTTTCGGCGCGGGCCAGCACGGCGCTGGAATTGAAAATATTGAGGCCCTTGTTCTCCATCGCCCCCATGTTGAAGTCGTTGACCGCGACGATCATGAAGATGTCCAGGTCGTACTCGCGGCCGTAGGTCTCTTCGTCCCACTTCATCGACTTCTTCAAGCTGTCCATGGCGTGCTGGCACTTGTCGATGTTTTCCGGCTCGACGTAGATGCGCAGCGCCACGTTGCGCCCGCTCATGGTGGTGAAGCTATCCTCGACGCACCAGAGGTCGCCGGCCACTAAGGCGAACAGGTAGGCCGGCTTCTTGAACGGGTCTTCCCAGGTTGCCCAATGACGACCGTTGTCCTCGCTGCCACTGGCAATCGGGTTGCCGTTGGACAGCAGCACCGGATAGGCCTTCTGCTCGGCGCTCACGGTGGTGGTGAACTTGCTCATCACGTCCGGGCGGTCGAGGTAGTAGGTGATCTTGCGAAAGCCCTCGGCCTCGCACTGCGTGCAGAACATGCCGCCTGACTTGTACAGCCCTTCCAGCGCGGTGTTGGTTTCCGGATGTATGACCACCGAACTGTCGATGACGAAGCTTTCGCTGTCCGGCTGCAGGGTCAGGCACTCTGCGCCGATCTGGTAGTCGCCCGCGCCCAGTTCGCGGTCATTCAGCGCAATGGACAGCAGCTCGAGTTGCTGACCGTGCAGCTCCAGCGGTGGCAACTTGCCGGCCGGACGCTCGGGATTGCGGCGCATCACCAACTGAGCGTGTACCAGGGTACGGTCCTCGTACAGCTCGAAGGTCAGGTGAGTTTCATCGATCAGGTACTCAGGCGCCTGGTAATCCTTCAGATGAATGACTTTCGGTTGTTCGGTACGCATGGAAACCTCGTCGGCTGAGCTTCAAGCGGCACGCTTCAAGCGGGAATGTGCGATGTATGCCAGCCCGGGAGACCGGGCTGTGGATGAGTCCGAGCTTAGCGTCTGTCGCAGCGGACTTGTAGGGTGGAAAACGGCCCGGCCTTTTCCACGCGATTGCTCCGTCCTACTCATCCTTGAGCGGGGCATGGGCAACCGGCGCCAAGCGGTGGAAAAGCGCTTGGCGCATTCTCCACCTACGCAGCGGCGCTGGCGGCCACCTGATAGGCCGTGAACTTGCGGATGTTGATCACGCCGGTGTCGAGAATCAGGTACTGGCCCTTGATGCCCTTGAGCGTGCCCTCGACCACCGGCGTCTTGTCCAGATCGAGGCTGACCACCTTGGTCGGGTAGGCGTCTATCGGATAGCGGATTTCCACCACTTCCGCGTCGGCCAGCGGCTGAATCGCCTGCAGACCGAAACGCTGCTGCAGATACCGCAGCCCTTCGGCGCAGGCATCGAAGATGTGCTCGCGCGTCTGGATCAGGTCGAGCGGCTCGGCATCGCCTTTGAGCAGTGCTCGCCAGTTGGTGCGGTCGGCAACCTGGCTGCGCAGCAGGTCTTCGACCAGGCCCGATTGCTGGCGAGTGGCGACGCGCATGATCGGCAGCGCCTGGCTCGCACCCTGGTCGAGCCAGCGCGTCGGTAGCTGCGTGGCGCGGGTGATACCGACCTTGATGCCCGAGGAGTTCGCCAGATAGACCACATGATCGGTCATGCAGAACTGCGTACCCCAGTCCGGGTCGCGACAGGTGCCCAGTTCGTGGTGGCACCTCTCGGGGCTGACGATGCAAGTGTCGCACTGCGGCAGTTTCTTGAAGCAGGGATAGCAGTAGCCCTGGCTGAAGCTCTTGTTGGTCTTGCGCCCGCAATGAGTGCAGTGGATGGCGCCCAGGTATTCCAGGCGAATCTGCCGGCCGATCAGCGGGTTGACCGGCACCAGCCCTTCACCGAGGCGAAATGCATACTGCACCGGCACGCCGGATTCGAGCTGGACCGCCATCTTCTCCAGCGCGCCGCGTCCGAGTTCCCGCATCAGTGGCGGGTTCCCGAAGCCGGGGCAAACAGGCTGGTATCGATGGGGGCCTCGGCCTTCTTGCTCTTGGAGCCGCACTCCTGCCCGCCCATGTAACCGGTGCGCTCTTCCTCGGGAAGGTTCTTCATCTCCCAGGCGATGATCGCCTGCATGCAGGTTTCCTTCTGCTCGGGAGTCAGCTTGCGGCCGTCAGCCCATTTGCCGAGCTCAATGGCCTGTTTGAGGCTTGTGTAGATTTCGGGGGTGATGTTTTCGGCGGTTTGGATAAAGGACGACATGGCCAGCTCCCAGGGAAACGAGCGGGCATTCTACCGGAATTGGCCGCTGGCGACCCGACAGCAGCCGCAGTTACCGCCTGCTGCGCGCCAGCAGCCCACCGACAACACCGGTGGCGCACCCAGCTACCAGGCCGCCGACATGCGCGGCATTGGCGATGGCCAGGGTGCCGAAGCTCAATACGTCGATGACGCCGCTCAGACAGATCACCAACCAGACCAGCATCAGCCCTACCACGCCCGGTGGCAGCCGGTAGGCCGCGTTCGGCGCGAAACGCTGGAACAGCCAGCAATGGCCGAGCAGACCGTAGAGCACACCGGACAGACCGCCAAAGATGCCCGGCCCGCCGAACAGGTACTGCGCGAAATTGGACACCAGGCCGAACAGCACGGTCAGGGCCAGCAGCATCCAGGCGCGCTGACGGGCTTCGATCCGCCGCCCCAGCTCCCAGAACCACATGCCGTTCATCGCCAGGTGGAGGATGCCGAAATGCACGAACATCGGCGTGAGCAGCCGCCACCACTGCCCCGCTGCCAGTGTCTGCTCCAGTGTGGCGAAATAGGCGTACTCGCCATCGATGCGAAAATCGACGAAATTCAGCCAGCGGATGGTCGCGAAGTTATCGCCAAGCTGGGTAATCAACGCGGTCAGCAGCGTGACAATCAACACTACCGCCGTGAGCGGGCTGGCACGCAAGGCGGCGATGAAACCACCGCGCCGCCGCGGCGGCTCCGCCACCGGCACGGCGCCGCCGTCGGGATAGCGCGCATAGAGTTCGCGCACTTGCTCGACCGCTGCGTCCGGCACCCGCAACACCTGCTGGTCGCCCTCCACCGAAACCCGGCACGGCACCCGCAGATGGCGCAGCAGCCCGACGAACCCACTCAGATCCTGCGACAACGGCAGGCGCAACGCCTCGACCACGACACTCATGTACGGAACACCGCGCAGACGTCGACCCAGGCGAATTTCGCCGGGTCCAGACGGGTTTCCTGATCCAGCCGATACGCCACCAGCTTGCCCTTCTTCACCGCGCTGTAATCCAGGCAGGCCAGGTTGTCGCGCAGCGGCCCCGGCTGCCCGCGCCGCCAGTAATGACCGACGAACAGCAACGGCTCGTCCGGCCCGTAGAGGAACAGCCGGCTCTTCTGCTGCGGGGACAGCGGCAGACGCGCCGCATGGTCCGGCAGGCCTCCGGGCTGGAACACCACATCGCCGTAGGTCTGCGGGTTCTCCTCCCAGAACTTGGTGCGGAAGAAGGTGCGCACGAAACCTTCCTCACTGGTCAGCGTCATGCCGTGCGGCAACGGCATGTCGGTGCCACGCAGCAGCCGGTCAAACGCCTGACAGATGAAACTGCCGGGCAGTCCCGCTTCGCGCAGAAGCGCCGGGTTGATCCGCCCGTCGTTGAGAAATGGCTGCAGGCGGGCGATCACATCGGCATCCCAGCACGCGTGCACCGCGCGGAAACGCTCGGTCTCCAGGTACAGCGGCAGCTCGTAGAACCAGTCACGAAAGGCCTGCCATTCGGCGGCGTGGTGTTCGAATTGCTGGAAAGTTTCCTGCAGCAGGCGGGCGAAACGCGGCGAGCGATCACGTACGAACTCCCGGCCACTGCCCGGCGGCGCCCGCATGTACCAGCCCAGCGCATTGAATTCGTGGTTGCCCATGATGCAGTGCGCCTGCTGGTGATCGACCATGTCGTGCACCAGATGCAGCGCTTCGCGGATATGCGGCCCACGGTCAATGATGTCACCGAGGAAGATCGCCTGTCGGCGCGGGTGCCGCCAGACACCGCCCTGCAGGCGATATCCGAGCCCATCCAGCAGGCGTCCCAGCGCATGAGCGCAGCCGTGAACGTCGCCGATCAGGTCATAACCGCGTCCGGGATCGAGCTCCATCAATCGCCTCCGCCGAGGCGACTGCCCCAGCCGAGCTTGGTCCGGCAGACTTCGTAGTAGTTATGATCCAGCGGGTGGATCAGGTGCAACTTCTGCGATTTCTTGCGCACGGTGACGGTATCGCCCGGTGCGCAGGTGAAATGGTTCTGCCCGTCGCAGGACACCTGCGGATAGATCTGCATGTTCGACGACACGACGATCTTCAGTTCGCTGTTGCCGTCCACCACGATGGGTCGGCTGGACAGCGTGTGCGGGTACATCGGCACGATGACGATGGCGTCCAGGCGCGGATGCATGATCGGCCCGCCGGCGGAGAGCGCGTAGGCGGTGGAGCCGGTCGGCGTGGCGACGATCAGGCCATCGGCCTTCTGGCTACAGACGAACTGGCCGTCGATGAACAGCTCGAACTCGATCATCCGCGTCGACTTGCCCGGATGCAGCACCACGTCGTTGAGCGCATCGCCCGCGCCGATGGTTTCCTCGAAGCGCCGCGCCTGGGCTTCGAGCAGGAAGCGGTTCTCCAGCGTGTACTGCCCGCTGAGCACCTCGGCGACCTTCTCTTCCAGCTCGTCCGGCTTGATGTCGGTGAGAAAGCCCAGACTGCCACGGTTGATTCCCAACACCGGTACGCGATGCTTGGCCATCGCCCGCGCGGCGCCGAGCAGGCTGCCGTCGCCGCCCACCACGATCACCAGGTCGCAGGCCTCACCCAGGCGCTGGCGCGAGGAGGTCTGCATGCCATGGCCGGGCAGGACCTCGGCGATGTTTTCCTCGAGAATCACGTGCAGGTGGCGCTCGACGAGAAACTTCTTCAGCCGGCGGATGGTATCCAGCACCTGGGAACTGCCCAGGCGGCCGATGATGCCGATATTGCGAAATTGCTCCATTGAGGCTCCCAGGTGTGCATGGCGGGACGGGGCAGGCGAACAGCGCCGGCGAAGCAAGCGCCGGGTACGGCCTCACATCGCTTGGAACACGCGCAGGCGCATGTGATCCACCGGCGCGGCGATTATGGGCGAAACCGCGAACCAGCGGCAAACCAACCTCGGCTATGCTGCTTGGCATGTCTATTCCCAGTCTGTACGACTTGCCGGCACGACTCCTGGACCCGCAGATACGCGACCTCGCCTGGGCCATCGTCTCGCCGCCGCTGCTCGACGGCGGCCCCTGGGCGCAGCGCCATCCGCTGGCGGCGAGCCGATGGCTGGCCCAGCCGGAGCTGCTGGCCGACTGGCTGTTGCGCCAGGACCGCGATCCTTCGGCGCTGCACGGCTGGCTTGCCAGCCGCAGCATTCGCCGGCTGGGGCTGTATTACGAGCGGCTCTGGCAATTCGCGCTCTGCCAGGTGCCGGATGTCGAACTGCTGGCGGCGAACCTGCCGATCCGCCAGGCCGGGCACACGCTGGGCGAGCTGGACCTGCTGCTACGCGATGCCGAAGGCGTGCATCACCTCGAACTGGCCGTGAAGTTCTACCTCGGTCTCGATCGGGCTGAAGGGCATCGGCACGATCACTGGCTGGGGCCAGGCAGCCTCGATCGGCTGGACCTCAAACTGGCGCATCTGCGCGAGCACCAGTTGCCGCTGGCGGGTGCGGAACCCGCCACCGCCCTGCTGCGCGAGCTGACCTGCCAACCGGTACGCAGCAGTTTCTGGCTGGGCGGCTACCTGTTCCGACCGTGGCCATCCGGCTGCGCGCAACCCGCCGACTGCAATCCGCAACACCTGCACGGGCGCTGGTTGCGCCAGGCGCAATGGCCCGACCTCATGCACTCGCAGCCGACTGCCCACTGGCAGCCGCTGGCACGCCAGCGCTGGCTGGCACCGGCGCGCATCGATGCGGAGCAGCTATGGACGGCGGCAGGCTTTGCCGCTTGGCTCGCCAGCGCGCCAGTCGCAACGCAGCCCCGATTGCTGGTGCGTCTGGAAGCCGACGCTAATGCCTGGGTCGAGCAGGAGCGCCTGTTTCTGGTAGGCGATGACTGGCCGAACCCGGCGCAGTGAGCTACTTCAGCTTGTCATGAAGTCCGACTAAGCTGGCCGGCCGCCAGCCTGCAACGCTCGTCGCACGTCAGCCAACGGACCGATCATGACCGCCTCGCATCACCCTGCCGCCACCTCGCAATCCAGCATCTGGGCGATCTTCTTGGTGTTTCTGCGCCTGGGCCTGACCTCGTTCGGTGGGCCGGTTGCGCATCTTGGCTTCTTCCGTAACGAATTCGTCGAACGCCGTCGCTGGCTGGACGAACGCAGCTACGCCGATCTGGTCGCGCTGTGCCAGTTCCTGCCAGGTCCGGCGAGCAGTCAGGTCGGTCTGGCGGTGGGCCTGCTGCGCGGCGGCTATCGCGGCGCCCTGGCGGCCTGGGCCGGCTTTACCCTGCCCTCGGCCATCGCCCTCGCGCTGTTTGCCATCGGCATCCGCTCGTGGGGCGATGCGCTACCCGGCGGTGCGCTGCAGGGTCTGAAGATCGTCGCCGTCGCGGTGGTGGCCCAGGCCGTGTGGGGCATGGGCCGCAGCCTCTGCACCGACCGCCTGCGCATCGGCATCAGCGTTCTTGCGGCAATCACGCTGCTGGCGTTGCCCTCGGCCTGGACACAGGTGGCGGTGATTGTCGTGGCTGGCCTGCTCGGTCTCTGCTGGTTCCGCACCAACAGCGCACCGGCTACCACTGAGCTGAGGGTCACGGTCGGGCGGCGCAGCGGATTGGTCTTGCTGGCGCTGTTCCTCACCTTACTGCTCGTCCTGCCGCTGCTTACGCAAGCGTCCTCGAACTCCCTGCTGGCGATGGTCGACGCGTTCTATCGCACCGGCTCGCTGGTGTTCGGCGGCGGTCACGTGGTGCTGCCATTGCTGCAGGCCGAAGTGGTGCCGGCCGGCTGGGTCGACCAGGACGCTTTCCTCGCCGGCTACGGCGCAGCGCAGGCCGTGCCCGGCCCGTTGTTCACCTTTGCGGCATTCCTCGGTGCCTCGATGAACATCGCACCCAGCGGCTGGCTAGGCGCGACCGTCTGCCTGCTGGCGCTGTTCGTTCCGTCGTTTCTGCTGGTCATCGGTGCCCTGCCGTTCTGGCAGCAGCTGCGCCAAAGCTCGCGCACCCAAGCGGCGCTGGGCGGGATCAATGCAGCGGTCGTCGGTCTGCTGCTTGCCGCGCTCTACGATCCGGTGTGGACCAGCGCCATCGGCGGCCCCACCGACTTCGCTGCCGCTCTGCTGGCCCTCGCGGCGCTGATGGTCTGGAAGCTGCCGCCCTGGCTGGTCGTCGCGGCAGGTGGAGTCGGTGGCTGGCTGCTCGGTCTCGCTGGCTGACCACACCTGCGCAACCGGCGCAACGCGCGTGCTGCTCAGCCACGCAGGCGCAACAACTGTTCCTCGGCGGCGCGGCGTCCTTGCAGTCCGCCGGTATGGATGAACACCAGCCGGCTGCCGACGTCCCACTCACCCGCGTCGATGCTCGCGCGCAGCGCCAGCAGCGCCTTGGCGGTATACACCGGGTCCAGCGGCAGTCCGCTGTCGCGCTCGGCCTGCAGGATGAACCTGGCGAGCTCGCCATCGAAACGGCCGAATCCGCCACGGCTGGCATCTACCAGCCGATAACCGGCATCCGCCGTGCCGGCCTCGTCCAGCAGCCGTCGCACGTTGTCCGGCACCGCATGTGCCGGCGGCCCCGCCAGCGCGCCGATCACCGGATGGTTTCCGGCTTCGCCGAGCACCAGGCCGGCGAGCGTGGTCCCGGTGCCGACCGCCAGCCAAAGCGCCTCATAGTCATCCCAGCCAATCTCGCCCAGCCGCGCCCTAAGCTGCGCCACCAGCGTCACGCAGCCCAAGGCGCCCGCCAGCCCGCCGCCGCCCTCGGGTACACAGTGATAATTCGGATAAAGCGCCCGCCAGGCGTCCCAGAACCGAGGCTGATGGCGTGCACGGTAGCCACCGTAGCCCAGCCAGTGCAGTCGCATGCCGAAACGCTGCAGGTCGCGCACGGTCGGCGCGTCCTGCTCGGTGCCGCGCAGCAGGCCGACAGTCGCCAATCCGAAGCGCTGTCCGGCCGCAGCCAGCGCGTGCAGATGGTTGGAATGCGCGCCGCCGAGGCTGATCAGGCCGGGAGCCCGTGTCGCTTGGGCAGCGGCAAGGTGATGCGAGAGCTTGAACCACTTGTTGCCCGACAGTTCCGGATCCACCAGATCCAGACGCAGCACCGCCAGACGCACGCCGCGCAGCCAGTCGAAATGCAGCTCCTGCATTACCACGTCGGCTGCGAACGAATCCGCGACAACCATCAGCTGCCGGTGCGTTCGCGGCTCTCGGCCCGATGGCGCGAACAGCAATTGGATTGACCGATGACAAAACGGCTCGGGGTGTCGATCTTGTCGAGGGGAATGGCGCAGCGCTCGCCGCTCGGCAGACGCCCCACGCAGGCGGGCTGTTGATAATGCTCCAGCCACTGGCGGTACTGCTCCTCGGAAACGGAGCACTTGGCAGCGGCATAGGCCTGCGGGTTGGCCTGGTAGCGGACCATGTCCTGCAGAGCGATGGTGAGATGCCCAGCCCCAGGATGGTAAGCCATGAACTGCACGCCCTGGCGTGCCAGCTGCTCGAGAATCCGATCATCCTTGCGCGCGGCCAACTCGTCGCGCTCGGCGGTCAGACGGCGGATCTCTTCCTCGAACTGCGCATCCAGCTCGTTGCGGTAGGCCAGCTCCACATCGCGGATGGCGACCTGTTCCTTGTACTCGGCAACGGCCGCGGCGATGCGCGCCTGCGCTTCCTGCTCGAACTGATCGCGCGCGGCACTGACTTCGATTCGACCGTTCTTTTCCAGAGTGCGCAGCTGCTGGCTCATTTCCTCACGCGCGCTCTGAAAGGCCTGCGCCTGCTCGACAACCTGGGCATGCAGGCTGGCGTTCAGATCGACCTGCTGCTGCAGACGCAGTTGCAGATCGGCCAGCTCGCCTTGCAACTGTCGGAGCTGAGTCTGTGCCGCTTCACGCAGCCTGGCGACATCCTCGTCTCGCTGACGTTCCAGATTGGCGATGCGCTGGCGCTGCTGCTTGATCAGCAGCGCAGCCTTCTGCCGCTGCTCCAGGGCGGTGGCTTCCGAACGCTTGCTGACTTCGCCCTTGGCCGCCTCGCGCGGATACCAGGCATCCTCGGCCACCATCTGCAGACGTTCGGCCGGAACCGCCGTCGGCGCCTCCTCTTCCACCAGCAGGCCGAGCTGATTGCGCTTCACCCGTTCGACCAGCAGCGAAAATACCTTACTGGTTTCGCCGTCCTGATTAGGGTCCCACAGGTGCATCTGGTGCCAGGTCACCGGGCACTGGCTGCGGCAGGCGAGACGGATCGGCCCGGCGCCCAGATCGGGGCCGCGCCCGGTGCGCTCGGCGAGGTTGCGCAGCGGGATGTTCCAGCCCTTGTCGGCTGAGCCGTCATCGTTGAAATCGATGTAGAACAACACGGCCGCGCGAATATGCAGCCGCGGATCGATCAACACGTAGGCCGCGCGCATTTGCTGGTCGGCGAACTCACGCAAGTTCACCACGCCGTCGAGCACGGCCTCGAATTCGGGAAACAGCATTTCCTTGCAGATGCCGCCTTCGTTAAAGAACAGCACGGCCTCGACCATCTGCGGTTTGATCTGCATTGTCGATGTCCCTTTTCGCTCGCAAGCAAGGCAATGGAAGTCGGCAGATAGCGCATCGCCATCAACGCGCGCGGCTATCTCGCGGGTTGCGCAAGTTTAGGGGAAACGATTGCGGGGGCAATGTGACTGGGTTGGCAGCGACCCGGCCGCTCAGATGGCGCAGGCACGCCAGCCGGTTTTATTTGCGATGGGTTTGGCTAAAGCAAACGCTGCGACCCGGCATTGCACCGGGCCGCAGCACGCAACATCAGAGGCTCGCCGCCAACCGGCAACCTTGATCGATGGCACGCTTGGCATCCAGCTCGGCGGCCACATCCGCACCACCGATCAGGTGTACCGACACACCGGCCGCTTGCAGGCCATTCTGCAGCTCGCGCAGCGGCTCCTGCCCGGCGCAGAGAATCACCGTGTCCACCGGCAGCACCATCGGCTCGCCTTCGGCGACGCGGATGTGCAGGCCGGCGTCGTCGATCTGCAGGTATTCGACCGCGCTGATCATCTGCACGTGCTTGTTCTTCAGCCCGGTGCGATGAATCCAGCCGGTGGTCTTGCCCAGGCCGTTGCCGACCTTGGATTTCTTGCGCTGCAGCAGATAGACCTGCCGCTTCGCCGCATGCGGTGCCGGCTTCACCCCAGCCACGCCGCCGCGCGCCTGCAGGCCGAGATCGATGCCCCACTCCTTCCAGAACGCCTCGCGATCCAGGCTGGTGGACTCGCCATCATGGGTAATGTATTCGGAGACATCGAAGCCGATGCCGCCCGCGCCGATCACCGCGACCTTCTGCCCGACTGGCTTGCGCTCGAGAATTGCATCCAGGTAGCCGATCACCTTCGGATGATCGACACCCGGAATGTCCGGCGTGCGCGGCACGATCCCGGTGGCCAGGACAACCTCATCGAAACCGCCGGCGAGCAACTCGTTCACCCCGACGCGGGTGTTCAGACGCAGCGTGACGCCGGTTTCCTGCAGTCGATTGCCAAAGTAGCGCAGCGTCTCATAGAACTCTTCCTTGCCCGGCACGCGCTTGGCGACATTGAACTGCCCCCCGATCTCGCCGGCCGAGTCGAACAGCGTCACATCGTGGCCGCGCTCGGCGGCGACCGTCGCTGCGGCGAGGCCGGCTGGACCGGCACCGACCACCGCGATCTTCTTCACCGTGCTAGTGGGAATGTAGTTCAGCTCGGTCTCGTGGCAGGCGCGCGGGTTGACCAGACAGCTGGTCAGCTTGCCGCTGAAGGTGTGGTCCAGGCAGGCCTGGTTGCAGCCGATGCAGGTGTTGATCGTCTCGCCATGACCGGCGGCCGCCTTATTGACGAATTCCGGATCGGCCAGGAACGGTCGAGCCATCGACACCATGTCGGCATCGCCCTCGGCCAGCACCTGTTCGGCAACCTCTGGCGTGTTGATCCGGTTGGTGGTGATCAGCGGAATCTTTACCTCGCCGCGCAGCTTGGCGGTGACCTTGGTGAAAGCGGCACGCGGCACCTTGGTGGCGATGGTCGGAATCCGTGCCTCGTGCCAGCCGATGCCAGTGTTGATCAGCGTGGCGCCGGCCTGCTCAATGGCCTTGGCCAGCGTCACCACCTCGCTCCATACGCTGCCGCCCTCGATCAGGTCGAGCATCGACAGCCGGTAGATGATGATGAAGTTCGGCCCGACCGCATCACGCACGCGCGTGACGATCTCCACCGGCAGGCGCATGCGATTCTCGTAGCTGCCGCCCCAGCGATCGGTGCGGTGGTTGGTGTGCGCAACCAGGAACTGGTTGATGAAGTAGCCTTCCGAACCCATGATCTCGACGCCGTCGTAGCCGGCCTGCTGGGCCAGCCGGGCGCAGTTGACGAAGTCCTGAATCTGCTTCTCGATCCCCTCCTCGTCCAGCTCGCGCGGCGTGAACGGGTTGATCGGTGCCTGAATCGCGCTCGGCGCTACCAGCTTGGGACTGTAGGCGTAGCGCCCGGCGTGCAGGATCTGCATGCAGATCTTGCCGCCCGCCTCGTGTACCGCCTGGGTGACGATCTTGTGCTCTTCGGCCTCCTCGACCGTCGACAGCTTGGCCGCGCCAGCACGTACCGAGCCTTCCTCGTTCGGTCCGACGCCGCCGGTGACGATCAGCCCGACACCGCCACGGGCGCGCTCGGCAAAAAAGGCGGCCATGCGCTGGAAGCCATTGGGCATTTCCTCCAGGCCGGTGTGCATGGAACCCATCAGGGTGCGATTGCGCAGCGTGGTGAAGCCCAGGTCGAGCGGAGCCAGCAGATGCGGGTAGGCGGTCATGGTCGTTCCTCATGGCAATTGCCGCGCCTCGTGGGACGCAGTCGATGTGCAGCGACGATAACCACAGCCATTCACCCGCTCAATGATCAAAAGTGACAAGTTCCTGATCACTTCGCGCAAAAGGGTTGGCAAGCCCGGCAACCTTGCCTAGTCTGATCGCCTGCCCCAAGCCGATCCGACTCATGCGCGTCTATCTGAAATTGCTGGTACTTCTGCTGCTCGCCCTGACCGGCCTGGCCCTCTACCTGAACTGGACCGGCGACCGGCGCAGCGGCCCGCTGCTCTCCGACCTGCGCACACTGCCGATCCACAGCGTCGGCGTGCCGGGTGACCACGGCAACCTGCTCGGCATCGAGACGCGACTGCAACCGGCCGACTATCAGAGCCCGCAGCGGCTGCGGCTGAAGTTCGCCACCTATCTCGATCAGGCCCGTGCCGCCGGATTGCTGAACGCCAAGACCATCGTCGTGCTGCCCGAGCATGTCGGCACCGGCCTGTTCGCGCTCGGTGAAAAACCCGAAGTGCAGCAGGCACGCACGCTGCGCGATGCCATGCAGTGGACGGCGCTGAGCAATCCCGGCCGCTACCTGCGCGCGCTGACGGGCAACCAGCAGAAGGACGACCGGCGCACCGAGGCGGTGTTGCTGCTCAAGGCAAAACGGATGGCCGAGGCCTATCAGGCGATCTTCGGCGAGCTGGCGGCGCACTATGGCGTCACCCTGGTGGCCGGCTCCATCGTGTTGCCGGAGCCGCGGCTTGAGGATGGTCGGCTGCGGATCGGCGAGGGTCCGTTGCGCCAGATCAGCCTGACGTTCGACCGTTCCGGCCAGCCGATCGAACCGTTGCAGTACAAGCGTGCACTGGGTCGCTACGAACGGCGCTACAGCGCAGCGCCGGAGCATATCCAGCGCCAGACGCTGGCGACGCCGGCCGGCCCGCTGGCGGTGCTGATCGGCTGCGATGCCTATCGCGAGCCTCCGCCGGCAGATGCCGTGCTGCTCGCTGTGCCCGGCGCACGCGACGACTGGGCCGAAGCCTGCCCAGAAGCCTCCGGCATCGCCGCAGGCGAGCGCCCCTACATGGCGGTGCGCACCCTCGGCGTGCCGTGGAACCTGCTCGGCTCACCGCGCAAGCCGGCGCGTAACCTACACGGTACGCCGGTGCAGCTGACCAATCTGTGGTTGCAACCGTGACGCTCAAGGCACAGCCGGTGCGCCTGGGCGATCTGTCGGTCAGCTTCACGCTGAGTCTGGGCGAAGCCCTGCGCGAACGCGGGCTGGACCCGCAACCGCTGCTCGCTGGTTATGGACTGGACGCCGAGCGCCTGGCCGAGCCGCAGGGACGTCTGTCGATTCCGCGCTACATGCGCCTCGGTCACGCGGCCATCCAGCTGGCCGGCGATGCCGCGCTCGGTCTGGACATGGGTCGCTTGCGCCTGCCGAGCCACCTCGGTCTGGCCGGCATCACCGCGGCGCAGGCGCCGAACGTGCGTGAAGCGGCGCGCACGCTGATCCGCTTCGAACCGCTGTACGCGTCCAACTACCGCGGCAGTTCCAGCTTTCATGAGGATGCCAGCGGCGCGTGGCTGCGCTTCTATTCGATCAGCCCGTACAACGCGTTCAACCGCTTCGTGGTCGACACCGTTCTGGCCAGCTGGTTGACCCAGTTGCAACGGCTGGCCGGCGAGCGCCTGGTACCCAGCGCCGTGCATATCGAATTTCCCGCCCCCGATTACGCCGCCTGCTACGAGGCGCTGTTCGGTCGTGCCGTGGCATTCGGCGCCAGCGCCAACGAGCTGCATCTGGATCAGGCGGCGCTCGCCCTGCGCAACCCGGAGCATTGCCCAGCGACCTGGCGACAGTTGCTGGCCTTCTGCGAGGCCGAACTGACGCGCCTAACGCGCACGCGCAGCCTGCGCGAACGCGTCACCCAGGTCCTCGGACCGCTGCTCAAGGGCCAGGAACCGGACCTGCAGCAGATCGCCAGCCGCCTGCAGCTGCCCAGCTGGACGCTGCGGCGCAAGCTGCACGAGGAAGGCACCCGCTACCGCGACATTCTCAACGACACGCGCCGCGATCTGGCGATGGCCTATATCCGCGACACCGATTCGGCATTCGGCGAGATCGCCTGGCTGCTCGGCTTTTCCTCGGCCGAAGCCTTTCAGCGCGCGTTTCGCCGCTGGACCGGGCAGACACCCGGCGCATACCGCCGTGCCCAGCGTCAGCTGCCCTGATCAGAGCTCGACCGCGTCTTCACTGGCGTCGGGGCAATCCTGTTCGGCGGCGCGCAATTCGAGTATTTCGTCCTGGTAGTCGTCCATCGTTCTGGCTCCAGTTTGCAGAGGTGGCTCGTGCGGATTCGCATCAAGCCGCGTGCCAACCAAGCTATAAGCCGCAGATGAAGGAGCGATGACGTCCGCGCGGGGCGCTGTTCGCACCGACGAAGTGCACGGGCATTCGCTCACGCACTCAAACCGGCCGCCTGCATCGCCTGGCGCAACAGCCAGGCGACCACCGCCAGCGCCAGCACGCTGCCGCTCCAGAGCAGCACCAGCCAGGCCAGACGCCGCCATAACGGCTTCTGCTCCATACCAGACATGGACGCCTCCTAGTGATAGCCGTCTTCGGCGCTGACCTTGCCGCGGAACACGTAGTAGCTCCACGCCGTGTACATCAGGATCAGCGGGATGATCAGCAGCGCGCCGACCAGCGTGAAGCCCTGGCTCTGCGGCGGCGCGGCGGCGTCCCAGATGCTCACCGATGGCGGGATGATGTTCGGCCACAGGCTGATGCCCAGGCCGCTGTAGCCTAGGAAGATCAGCGCCAGCGTGAGCAGGAACGGCGTGAAACTGGCGTAGCGGCGGATCGCGCGCAGCAGGCCGAAGGCACAGAGCAGCACGAGGATCGGCACCGGCATGAACCAGAACAGATTGGGCAGGCTGAACCAGCGCTCGGCGATGTCCGGGTGAGTCAGCGGCGTCCACAGGCTGACGATGCCAGTGACCGCGAGCACCGCCCACACCAGCGGCACGCCCAGGTCATGCATGCGCTTCTGCAGCTCGCCGCCGGTGCGCATCATCAGCCAGGTGCAGCCGAGCAAGGCGTAGGCGACGATCAGCGCGAGCCCGCAGAACAGCGAGAACGGCGTCAGCCAGTCCCACGCGCCGCCGGCGAACGCACGCCCCTCCACCGGCAGCCCGCTGATGAATGCGCCCAGCACCACGCCCTGGAAAAAGGTCGCCGTCAGCGAGCCGCCGATGAAGGCCTTGTCCCAGATGTGCTGGCGTCGCTCGCTGGCCTTGAAGCGAAACTCGAAGGCGACGCCACGGAAGATCAGCCCCATCAGCATCAGGATGATCGGCAGGTACAGCGCCGACAGCACCACCGCGTAGGCCATCGGAAACGCCGCGAACAGCCCGGCACCACCTAGCACCAGCCAGGTTTCGTTGCCGTCCCACACCGGCGCCACGGTGTTCATCATCACGTCGCGGTCGCTGCGACCGGGCACAAACGGAAAGAGGATGCCGACGCCCAGGTCGAAGCCGTCCATCACCACATACATCATGATCCCGAAGATGATGATCACCGCCCAGATCAGTGAAAGATCGATACCCATCTCAATTCCCCTGCCCCAGTTGATCGCCACCCTGTTCGTCCAGCGCCTCGTCCGCCGCCGAGATCGGCCGCATCGGCGTGCGCGGCTGGCCCGCGCCACCGACGCCCTGCTCGCGCCCCTCGTTGACCACCGGACCCTTGGCGACCAGCCGCAGCACATAAACGATGCCGACGCCGAACACCGCGAAATACACCACGACGAACAACGCCAGGGTCAGCCCCAGCTGCCCGGCGCTGTGCGCGGACACCGCATCGGCGGTACGCATCAACCCGTAGATCACCCACGGCTGACGGCCGATCTCCGTGGTAAACCAGCCGGCGAGCAACGCCAGCAGGCCGGACGCGCCCATCCAAAACACCAGCCGCAGGAACGGCCGCGAGTGATAGAGGCGATCACCGCGGCGCAGCAGCAGGCTCCAGACGCCCGTCAGGATCATCAGCAGACCCAGCGCGACCATGATGCGGAACGACCAGAACACCACCGTCGAATTGGGACGGTCCTCGGGCGGGAAGTCCTTCAGCGCCGGGATCGGTTCGGTCAGGCTGTGTTTCAGGATCAGGCTGCCGAGGTAGGGAATCTCGACCTTGTAGCGGGTTTCTTCGGCCTCCATGTCCGGCCAGCCGAACAGCAGCAACGGCGTCGGTTCGCCCGAGGAGTTATCCCAATGCCCCTCCATCGCGGCGATCTTCGCCGGCTGATGTTCCAGCGTGTTGAGGCCGTGCAGATCGCCGATCACCGCCTGCAGCGGCGCCACCAGCAGGGCCATCCACATCGCCATCGAGAGCATCTTGCGGATCGCCGGATTGTCGCGCCCGCGCAGCAGGTGCCAGGCAGCGGACGCGCCGACGAAAAACGCCGTGGCGAGGAATGCGGCCGTGGCCATGTGTGTCAGGCGGTACGGGAACGACGGATTGAAGATGATCGCCAGCCAGTCCACCGGCACCACGATGCCGTCGATGATCTCGTGCCCCTGCGGCGTATGCATCCAGCTGTTGGAGGCGAGAATCCAGAAGGTCGAAATCAGCGTGCCGAGCGCCACCATCACCGTGGAGAAGAAATGCAGCCCCGGGCCAACGCGGTTCCAGCCGAACAGCATCACGCCGAGGAAGCCCGCCTCGAGGAAGAAGGCAGTCAGCACCTCGTAGGTCAGCAAGGGGCCGGTGACGCTGCCAGCGAACTCCGAAAAAGCGCTCCAGTTGGTGCCGAACTGGTAGGCCATGACGATACCGGATACCACGCCCATGCCGAAGTTGACGGCGAAGATCTTCAGCCAGAAGTGGTACAGGTCGCGATAGACCTCGCGCCGGGTCTTCAGCCACAGCCCTTCCAGCACCGCCAGGTAGCTGGCGAGGCCGATGGTGATGGCCGGGAAGATGATGTGGAAGGAGATGGTGAAGGCGAACTGGATTCGCGCAAGTTCGAGTGCTTCCAATCCGAACATGAAACGGTCCTCGGCTGCTGCACATGGACGCCCGGTTTTTCGGCGCCCCGTGCAACTGACAGCAGAACACCGCGAGGGTGCGCTGCAGACTTGGAGGATCGCGGGTGCGGCCGCCCTGCCCGGCCGCGCAGAGCCGGAGTAATCAGCCCGCCTGGCCGTGCTCCAGCATGTGGCACATGGCGGTCTTGAGCTTCATTGGCCGCACCGGCTTGTGCATCAGCATGTAGCCCAGCTCGCGCACCTGCTGTTTGAGTTCGTTGCTGTAGTTGGCAGTAATCATCAGCGCCGGCAGCGGGCTGGCGCGGCGGTCGTTGACTGTAGTGACCACGTCGATGCCGGTGTGGCCGTTGTCCAGATGGTAGTCGGCGATCAGCAGGTCGGCCTCGGCGTGGAAGTTGTCCACCTGGCGCGCCAGGTCCTCCTCGGACAGCGCCGTAGTGACCACGCAGCCCCAGCCTTCGAGCAGCGTGCGCATGCCGGCGCAGATCGCCGTGTCGTTATCCAGCACCCACACACGCGCGCCTTGCAGGCGCTCCAGCGCCAGTTCCGCGGTGCTCGGCTCGGGCCGCGCCTTGGGCGCGCGGCGCGCCAGAGGAACCTCGATGGCAAAGCGCGAGCCATGTCCGAGCCGTGAACCGACCTGGATGCGGTGGCCGAGCATGCGCGCGATCTTTTCGACGATGGCCAGGCCGAGGCCAAGGCCGCGATCCTGATTCGGCCGCACGCCGTCGCCACGCTTGAACTCCTGGAATATCTCTTCGAGCTTGTCTTCGGCGATGCCGACGCCGGTGTCCCAGACCTCGATCGACAGGCTCTGGCGCCGCCGCCGGCAGCCGAGCAGCACCCGCCCTTGCGGCGTGTAGCGGATGGCATTGGTCAGCAGGTTGCGCAGGATGCGCGCCAGCAGCTGGATGTCACTGCGTACCAGCGCCGAGCAGGGAATGAAATCCAGCTGGAGCTGTTCGCAACCGGCCAACTGGCGAAACTCCAGGGCGAGGTTTTCCAGCAGCTCGCTGACGGCGAACGGCGCTATATCCGGTTTGATCACGCCGGCATCCAGCTTAGAAATATCTACCAGCGTACCCAGCAGGTTCTCCACGTCCTCCAGCGAGTTGCTGATGTTGCGGATCAGCCCGCCGCTCGGCGTCGCCGGCTGTTCCAGCAGCGCGCTGGTGAACAGCCGCGCGGCATTCAGCGGCTGCAGCAGGTCGTGGCTGACCGCAGCGAGGAACTTGGTCTTCGACAGGTTGGCCAGCTCCGCCTCGCGTTTGGCCTCGCGCAGACGCGCCTCGACCTGGCTGCGTTCCTCGATCTCGCGCAACAACTGGTCGTTGAGGCTGGTCAGCTCGGCGGTGCGCTCGCGCACCCGCTGTTCGAGGTTCTGGTAGGCCTGGTGCAGCGCCTCGGCGGTACGCCGGCGGTCGGTGATGTCCTGGATCAGCACGAAGATGCCGGCCACCTCGCCGCTGGCCAGCCGGTTCGGCACATAGGAGCGCAGCATGTAGCGCTGCTGGCCGGCGTGGTTGCGCTCGGCCATCTCGAAGCTGACGCTCTCGCCGGACAGCGCGCGGTCGATGTAGGGCTCCAGCTGGCGCCAGTGCTCGCCGCTGTGCACTTCGCGCAGGCACTGGCCGAGCATGCCGTCGCTGGGCCAGCGATACCACTCCTCGTAGACCTTGTTGGTGAACTCGTAGGTCAGGTCGGAGGACACGTACGCAATCAGCGCCGGCACGTGGTCGGTGATCAGGCGAATCCAGCGCTCGCTCTGGCGCAGCGCCTCGGCATGGCGATAGCGCTCCGTGATGTCGGTGAAGGTGTTGACGAAGCCGCCGGTGGGCAGCGCGTGGGTGCGGATTTCCAGCATGCGGCCATCGAACATGCGCTGCTCCAGCTCGCGCATTGGCCGGCCGTTGGCGTCACGCGTATTGGGCGTCAGCAGGCGCAGCTCGCTGTCGGCCATCACCTCCTCGAACGGCCGATGCGCTTCGATCGGCGCCAGCCCGCAGACTTCCAAGAAGCGCCGGTTCCACAGCTCCAGCGCACCCTCCGCGCTGACCATCGCCACGCCCTGGGACAGGTTGTCCACGGCGCGCTGCAGCAGCCGCGACTTCTGCGCCAGCGCCTGCTCGCGGCGCATGGTCTCGCTGACCTTCACCTCGGTGATATCGGTGTAGAGCATCACCAGGCCGCCCTCGCGGGTCGGCCGCTCGCTGACCTGCACCCAACGCCCGTTGTGCAGCCGATAGACGGTGGGCTCGTCACCCTTGCCGCGATGCTCCTCGACGATCAGCCCGGTGCTTTCGGCCATCCGCCGCACCTCGGCCAGGCGGGTGCCGGCGTTGATGCGCGCACGGGTGCGGCTCCACAGCGACTTGAAACGACGATTGAACAGCACGATGCGCTGAGCTTTGTCGAACAGCACGAAGGCGTCGGAAATGCTCTCGATGGCGTCGACCAGGTTCTGGTGGGCCGTTTCGGCACGCAACCGGGCGTCACTGAGCAACTGGTTGCTGCCCTTGAGCTCGGCCATCGCCTGATTCAGCGCATCGGTGCGTTCGCGCACCTGCTCAGCCAGCTCCACCGAATGCTGGAACGCCGCATAGGAGGCATCGCGTCCCGCGCCGCCGGATTCGACGCGCTCGATCAGCGCGGCATTGATGCGCTTGAGCTTGAGGTTTTCCCGTTCGAGCTCGGCCTGTCGGCTCAGCAGCTCAGCGACCGCCCCGTCCGCCGGGGCGGCCAATGGCGACACCGGTGAAGGTCTGGTTGATGTGCATGCCATTGAACTGCTCTCCGTAGGTGTTGAAGCCGATCACCTGCTGGCGTCGGAGAAAAGCCGAAGTCTCTTCACTGGTGCCGGCGGCCTCGATCTCCAGACGCCGCAGGAAGCAATCGCAACCGATGGTCAGCAACGGTGGCCCGAGCCGCTGCTCCAGCCGCTGGAACAGCGCCTCCAAGTTCGGCATCAGCGGCCCGGGCTGCATGGCAGTGAGCACGATGCCGTTCTCCACGGCGCAGTAGAAGGTCAGACTGAGGTCGTCGTTGACCTTCTGGATGGCGCGCACGTAATACTGGTCGTTGATTCGCACCGCCAGCGGATGCGCGGCGAACAGACGATGGTCGAGATCGGCGACGTTCACGCCGATCAGCCGCGCGTACTCCTCGGCGGCCGGCTCGGCATTCAGCTCGTACACGCGCCGGCCGTGGCTGTCGGCGCGTGTCACCACCAGCTTCTCGCTGCGCGGCAGGATGTGATGGGTGGTGAACACCTCGAAATCCAGCCAGGTGTTGATCAGGACCACGATGGCCGCGCCGCTGTGGAACTTGCCGTCGTAGTAGACGTGGGTGTCGGTCAGATGATTGTCGTCGCCTGCCGAGCCACCGAAATGCGGAATGCTGCCGAATGCGGCACTGAGTGCGGCAAGCACCACTTCTTCGCGACTGGACAGGCCGTCCAGCAGCGTCAGGGCGAAGCTGTGGTCCTTGATCGGAGCCAGCGAATTGCTGCGACAATCGCTGCCGAGGCGCTCCACCAGCTGCTGCGCCTCGGCCAAGCCGAAGCGCTCCATCTCGTCGATCAATTCGCAGGCGATGGAGAAATTGCGGTGATCGAAGCCGATGGCGCTGACACAGCTGCGGTTGTAGCCCTGAGCGGTGATTTCCCCGGCCGTGGTGCAGCCGACCAGGCGCACCCCGCCGAAGTACTGGCGCAGCGCATCGCCCAGCGCCGGCAGGTCGTATTCGGCCGAGCAGAAGAACAGCACGAAGCCCAGATGCGGATGCATCAGCTGGCGTGCCAGGTCCTGCGCGACCGTCTCGGCCTGGCAGGCTTCGGACATCGCCGTGCGAATCACCTCCGTCTGCTGTTCACTCACGCACCACACTCCCGCACCACCGAATCGGATTGACCCCATTCTTGGGTAGGGCTTTGGGTACGAAAATGCTACTTGAGTACCGGAAAAGGCCTGCCTAGGTAGCAGCGCGGCGAAACAACGCAGCGCGTTGCGGCGGATGCATCGAGTGGCCCGTGCGGCAGACTGGCACTTGCGGCTGAGGCGCGAAGTTGCAGCGCCGATCAGCAAAAAGGCCGGCCCCTCGCGGGTACCAGCCTTGTTGTCGGTCGCGACGTTTGAACGCCGTACCGTCAGGGCGTGGGTCGTACGCTCGACGACGGGCCCACTGCCATGCAACGAATGGAGCGACCTACGGTTCGACTGCCATTCGCACCCTGATCCTGCGCTTAGAAGCTCAGTGCAGCACCGACCGCGAAAGTGCGGGTGTCTTCGTCCAGAGTCGGATCATCCTTGCCGGCGATCTCGAACTGGTTCAGCTCAGCAACCAGCGTCAGGTTGTCGTTGACGCTATGGAACAGCGCCACGCCGCGGGTTTCGTAATCGGCTTCGCTACCCAGACCGTTGCCGTCGTCCTTGGTCTTGCCATAGGACAGCGCCAGACGATTCTTGCCGAAACGGTAGGAACCCTGCAGCAGGTAACCGTCGCTGTCGACTTCGCGCAGCAGCGCTTCGCCGGCGTTGTTGGTGAAGAACGGGTTGATGCCCTCGGCCTGGAAGCCGGAAGCGGTCAGCGACAGGTTGCCCATCTTGGCTTGGATACCGTAACCCAGGCCCTTGGAATCAACTTCCTCAACGGTGCTATCGGTGTTGTCCGAGCTCTGCTGCATGCCGTTGATCCAGGTGTAGAACTTGGTGCCACCCAGATCGAACTGGTAGGTGATCTCGGTCTCGAAGCGCGGCGCTTCCTGATAGGCCTTGCTGAGCGCCTTGCTGGTGTCCTCGGTGGTGTCCACCGGGTCCATGATGCCGGCGGCGATACGCAGGCCGCTCATTTCAGGCGAGCGATAGGTGATCTGCGAGGTCGGGAACGGATACGGGTAGCCGGTACCGATGTTGCCGAAGGACACGCCGCCGCCGTCGACCAGACCCAGCACGTCGCTGACCTGCCCATAACCGCTGAGCATCTCGTCGAGCAGGATGTTGGAACGGGAGAACAGACCGAAGTCCTTACCGAACAGCACCTCACCCCACTGCTCGTTGGCAGCGGTGGCATAGAACTGACGAACGTCGATGCCGGTTTCGGTGCCGTTGGTGTCGCTGTCGTTGATCGTCACCCAGAACGAGGAGCGGCCGCCCAGCTTCAGATCGCCGACCTGCTTGGTGAAGTTGAAACCGATCCAGTTGGGCAGGAAGCCCATCTTGACCCGCGACTGCCGGCGATCGAACTGCTCGCCGTCACGATCCACGTCGCTGTTGACGTAGAAGGTGTTGAAGTAGCCATCGGTGGAAAACTTGGTGTCATCTTGATCGTAGAGCACGATTTCGGCGACAGCCGACTGGCTCATGGTCATAGCTACGGCGCTGGCCAGGGCCAGGGGCAGCAGGGTTGAAACGGCTTTCTTGTTGTTGTGCATGGCGCTCTCCGCTGTATTGACGACAAGCAGTCGTGACGGAGCGATTATCGAAAGGCCATCAGGGGCCACATACGCTGCCATAGCGGCGAAACGCTAGTACTTTGGCCGCGGATCGAGGCTCGGTCTCAAAGCACTGCTCCGCTGCTCCCCGGAACAGCCCTTAGGTCGTAAACCCAAAGCAGCTGGAAGTACTGGCCGGTGCTGGCACGCCGGTTGCGGGCGCGCGTCGCCGCGCCCGAGCAATGGCTCGAGCCGGCGGCATCTGCTGAGGTGAGAGCGATTGACGAGCGGTCAGCGCGCCTGCCAGCGGGCATCGGGTGCCGCTGCGTTGGCCAGGCAGTACCAGCCGCCCTGCGCATTGCGCAGCGTGGCGAGCGCGGCGCGCAGTGCTTCGGGCCGCAACTCGCGCATGGCTGCGGCGACTTGAGCCGGATGGTCAATGGCTTGGCCGGCCAGACAGGCCTGCCAGATACGCTCGGCGCGCTGACGCGGATCGTCCAGGGCACTGTCGCCCGGCACTTGCGCGGTGTCCGAATCCAGACTTTCGCTCAGCCGTGCGAGGAACTCCTCGATATGCGCGAAGATCTGCGCTGCCGTGGCGCTGGGAGACTGCACCGCGAAAACGATGCCCGCGTGCTCGCCGAATTGGCGAAAGCCGCAGAACACCGCATAACCCAGCTGTAGTTCGCTGCGCAGACGCCGGAAGAAGCCACTCTCCATCGCCCGCGCCAGCGCGCGCCAGGTGGCTTCCTGGCGGGCGTCGCGCGTCGGCAGCGGGCAGAACAGCAGCACGGCAGTCTCGGCGGCAGGCTCGCCCAGACACCACCAGAACCGGCGCCCTGCGTACCACGGCTGCGGGACCTCAGCCGGCTCGCGCAGAGCCCGGCCGGGCGTGTTGCCCAGCACCGCATGCAGCGCGTCATTCAGCTCGGGGGCGAGGCCGACCGCCAGCGCCTGCCAGTGCGCCCGCGCCCAGGCAGCGGACAGTGCAGACCGATCGAGCGGCACCGACATGGCGGCATCGGCGCTGCCCAGCAGCCGTGGCAGGCGACCGATCAGCTGGCGAATGAGCAATTCTTCGCCGTGCAACCGCGCGGCCTCGGCGAACTGCCTGCCGCCGTCGACATAGGCGCTGGCTGGCGGCTCGCTCAGCAGCTTGAGCAGATCGTCCGCGATGACCGGCAAGGCGGCGGCATAGCCGAACAGGCTCAGGCACCAGCCATTGCCGAAATCCTCGAAACGCAGCTCGACGCCGGCCTGCTGCGCCGCCTGGATCGCCGGGCGCAACGCGCGGTCCAGCACATGCCACAACCCGCCTGGACTTTCCCCGTCGAAGCGCCAGTGCAGGTACAGCGCGCTCTGCCCGTTGGCATTCTGCGGGCTCACACAGCGCAGTGCCGGTTCGTTTTGCGCCGGCGATGGCAGCGGTCGGGCACATAACCATGGATTGCCCGCCGGCAGAGCCCAGTGCCAGCTCGGCGGCGCAATGGGCGGCAGCTCCTCGGCAGCCATACGCAGCGCAAAGCCGGCGGCTTCGATGGCCGGTGCCGGGCGCGGGTCTGCCGTCAGGACCGCCGGTGCGCTCTGCAACCGGACCACAACCTCGCGTAGCGCCTGATAGACGGTATCCGGCTGCTCATGCGCCAGCAGCGCCTCCGGCTCGACCCAATGGCGCAGCCGCGCCAGCGGCGGCATTACCTGCAGGCTGCGCTCGCGCACGCGCCGGTACTCGCCCCAGTGGTGCGTGAGCACCGCGTCCTGACCAAGGAAACACAGCCAGCGGTGCAGTGCATCGATGATGCCTGCCCGCGCCGCCAGACCCTCTGCAGTCAGGCCGAACTCGATCACCACCACGCCCTGGTCGGCGTGCCAGTACGGCACGCGCAAGCGCAGACGATCGATCCAGGCGCGGTCGCGCAACAACGCGAACAGGCTACCCGGCGCCTCGGCCTGTAGGCTGCTGGCGAGCGCATCCAGCGCCGCCGCGCTGCCAAGCGGCATGCCGTCGAGACAGAACGCCGCCTCCAGCCGCGGCCGGCCATTGGCGAGCTGCAAGCGCGCGCTGCGTGCCACCGCATGCAGCGGCGGCAGGCTGCGTGACGGCTGCGCGCGCGCCTCGATCCGGCAGTGCGGCGCCTTCAGCAGGCGGAGCAGCGCAGCGGGTTCGAGCGGCGCGGCGACCAGCAGTTCGAGTGCACCGGCGTGATAGAACTGCTGGTGATACGCCCGCAGCGCCTGCTGGAAGGCCGCACTCTCCACCGGCAGGCTGGCGCGATTGCCGGCGTGAAAGGCGGCGAATGGATGCGCGGTATCCAGCGCCATACCGTGCGCGGCATCGCACAGCGTCTCGCTGTCCTGCGCGCGAGCGAGGAATTCAGCCTGCAGCACCTCGCGCTCGCGCAGCTGCGCGGCCGGGTCGAGCAACGGTCGCGCGAGCATGTCGAACAGACGCTGCAATCCGTCCGAAAAGGTCTCGGCCGACAGCTGAAAGAAGAAATCGGTATGCCGCTCGCGGGTCGATGCGTTGAGCTGGCCGCCGCAACCCTGCACGAAGGCCATCAGGCTGTCCTCTACTGGATAGCCAGCGCTACCTAGAAACAGCAGGTGCTCGAGGAAATGCGCCAGCCCCGGATAGGCTGCCGGCGCATCGTGCGCGCCGGCATGCACTCGCACCAGCGCTGCCGCCTGACTCCCGGCAGGCAACTGCAACAGACGCACCCGCAGCCCTTCGGCAGTGGAGAAGCATTGCGGGGCAGCGGTCGGTTCGAAGCGCAGGTGGGCCATGGGCATGTCGTCGGCAAACAGTTCGCAGGACGCACAGCATCGGCGGAATTCGCGGCTCAGCACAATGCTGCTTGCGCACTAGCAGCCGGGGCGCCTTTGCGTACTGCCGGCTTCGCCGCGTCAGGTATCCAGACGGCCCGCCAGAAACTGCTGCAAGCGCTGCTGCATCTGTCGGCCGCCACTGCCCAGACTGGCAATCGGCGAGCCGCGCAGGCTGTCCTCCGCGAGCGCCGCGCCCTCGCCAGCGACCGCGAGCGGACAATCCAGGAGCAATGTCAGGCGATTCAGCTGGCGCACCTGCGCGCCGCTCGGCGGCACATTGGCGTACAGCACCAGTGCCTGCGGACGGACCTTTTCGCACACCAGGGTCAGCTCCTCCAACGGTTGGCCGCTGGGCAGCACCCGTACTGTCAGGCTGTCGCTGCCAAGCAGCAGGCCGGCCACCAGCAGCTCCAGTTCGCGACACTGAGCGGACAATGCGGCAAGCAGCACGACCGGCGCGCCCGCCGTCTGCCCGAGCTGCAGGCGCTGCAACACGCGACTGCGCAGAAAGGCATCGAGGAACAGCCATTCGCTGGTACGACCGAACTCCTCATGGCGCAACAGCCACTCCTGCCACACCGGCAGGAGCACGTCGTGGAATACGGTCGTCAACGGATAGGTGGAAAAGATCTGGCCGTACAGCTGTTCGAGCCGAACGCTGTCGAAATCGCTGATCGCCTGGCGCAGCTGCCCCTGCCACTCGCCACGATCGGCGTCGAGCGATTCCTGGACCGCCGCCGGGCGCTGCCCCTCGCCGGCCGCGCGAGTCGCGGCGCTGCGTTCGAGGATGCTGCCGACCTTGCTCACCGCCACACCGCGCTCGGTCCAGGCGAGGATGTTGCGCACCGCCTCGATGTCCGCCAGCGAATAGAGCCGATGGCCGCTGTCGGTGCGCGTCGGCTGGATCAGCCCGTAACGGCGTTCCCAGGCGCGCAGCGTGACCGGATTTATCCCGGTCAGTCGGCACACCTCGCGGATGGGGAACAGCTCCTGTTGCTCGAACGT
This sequence comes from Stutzerimonas degradans, assembly GCF_024448505.1. Lineage (GTDB taxonomy): Bacteria > Pseudomonadota > Gammaproteobacteria > Pseudomonadales > Pseudomonadaceae > Stutzerimonas > Stutzerimonas degradans. Next base: position 16,465 of record NZ_JAMOHV010000008.1, on the reverse strand, counting down.
GCTCGGGGCCAGTGTCGAAGCGCCGTGGGAATCGGTCATGGGGCGGCTCGGTCGGAAAGAGTGTCGCGATTGTAACCCAGCATTTCGCCAGATACCCTCTACAAAGGTTGTACAAACGCAGGAGTCGATGAAATGCCGCCCGATCTGCCGTTGACGCTGTTTGTCGATCGCGCCTGCCCGCTCTGCGCGCGTGAGATCCGCTGGCTGGAGCGTACGGCCGACCCTGCGCGACTGCTGCTGGTGGATGTCAGCGCGGCCGACTTCTCCTGCGCCGGGCTGGGCAAGGATCTGTCGCAGCTGCGCCGCCGCCTGCATGCGCGCAGCGCCAGTGGCGTCTGGCTGACTGGCGTGGATGCCACCTACTGGAGCTGGCGCCTCGCCGGACACGGCACATGGGCCGCGCCCTTGGGCTGGAACGCTGTTGCGGCTGGCCTACACGCTGTTTGCCACACTCCGACCGCACCTGGAGTGGTTACCGCATCCCGAGGGCGCCAGCCGTTGCGGTGCGCAATGCGCGATCAGGCAAAAACCGCCGGCCTCCTGAAGCTCAGTCGTCAGCGTAAAGCGGCAGGCGCAGCCCAATTTCCGCTTCCAGGCAGCTCGGCCGACCGATCATTTCGTCGTGGCTGACCGGCTGGCACCAGTACACCTCGCGTACCCCGCAGCCGCGCAGCAATCGCTTAAGACTGCCCTGGTGGCTCCAGATCGTCCGCCCGCCATCGGCAAACGCCGCACGCCAACCACTTCGGTCGACGATCCACGCACTGTAACCACAGCAGCGCAAACCATGCAGTTCGACCTGCTCGACCTGACCGCGACGCATGGCGAAGCGCAAGTCCGCGCAGGACATTCGCTTTCTCGACATCCCAGCACCTGTACAAAAATCATCTACCGTACAAATTATTGTACAAATAAAAATATTCGTATAGGTTTACTCACATACCGCTGGCGCGTACGTCAGCGCACTGCCCTTCGCCAGCGGCGACTGAAGGAACCACCATGAACGACCTGCCCGGCCACTACCGCCAAATACTGCTTGGAGTGGGTGAAGACCCCGAACGCGAGGGCCTGCGCGACACGCCGCTACGCGCGGCCAAGGCCATGCAATACCTGTGTGGCGGCTACCAGCGCAGCCTGGAAGAGATCGTCAACGGTGCGCTGTTCGCTTCCGACAATGACGAGATGGTCATCGTCAAGGACATCGAGCTGTACTCGCTGTGCGAGCATCACCTGCTGCCCTTCATCGGCAAGGCCCACGTGGCCTACATCCCGACCGGGCGCGTGCTTGGCCTGTCCAAGGTCGCGCGAATCGTCGACATGTACGCGCGCCGGCTGCAGATCCAGGAAAACCTGACACGACAGATCGCCGAAGCCATTCAGGAAGTCACCGGTGCCGCCGGCGTTGCGGTGGTCATCGAGGCCAAGCACATGTGCATGATGATGCGCGGCGTCGAGAAGCAGAATTCGGTGATGAACACCTCGGTGATGCTCGGAGCCTTCCGCAACTCCTGCAACACGCGGATGGAATTCCTCCAGCTGATCGGCAGGTCGCAGTGATGCCGCGGCTGGAACCCGGCATGGCGCGTATCCGCGTGAAGGACCTGCGCCTGCGCACCTACATTGGCATCAACGAGGACGAAATCCTCAACCGCCAGGATGTGCTGATCAACCTGACCGTGCTCTACCCAGCCGTGGCGGCGGTGCGCGACAACGATATCGACCGCGCGCTGAACTACCGCACCATCACCAAGTCGATCATCCAGCATGTCGAGCAGAACCGTTTCGCCCTGCTCGAACGCCTGACCCAGGAAATCCTCGACCTGGTGATGGCGCATCCGGCGGTCAGCTATGCCGAGGTCGAAGTCGACAAGCCCCACGCGCTGCGCTTCGCCGACTCGGTATCGATCACGCTGGCTGGCTGTCGCTGAGCTGCCGGCCATGGTCAGCCGCCTCCTCCTCGTCTGCCTGCTCGGGCTTATCCCGCTCGGCGCCTCGGCCAGCTGGCGCGAGGCGGTGCCCGAGGCGCGACTGGTTGGCCAGGGAGAACTGCGCTTCTTCGGATTTCGTATCTACGACGCGCGCCTCTGGAGCACGACAGCGCCACTGCAAGCGCAGACGCCGTTCGCGCTGGAGCTGACCTACCATCGCGCCATCAGCCGCGATGACTTCGTGCGTACCAGCCTCGAGGAAATCGCACGGCTGTCCGGCATACCGGAAGACTCCTCACGCCTGCGCGATTGGCGCGCGCAGATGCACAAGGCCTTCGTCGATGTACAGCCTGGCGAGCGCATCACCGGCGTCTATCTGCCCGGCCGCGGCTGTCGCTTCTACGTCAACGATCGACTGCAGCACGAAGTCGCCGATCCGGCGTTCGCCGAGGCCTTCTTCGCTATCTGGCTCGACCCGCGCAGCCGCGATCAGGCCCTGCGGCGCAGCCTGCTGGGCGAACGATGAAAGCCCCGGCGCTCGCCGCCTATGCGCTGCTCGGTCTGCCGCTGGCGATGGCGATGCTGCCGATCTACGTGCTGGTGCCGAACTTCTATGCGGCCGACCTCGGTCTGGGCCTGACGCTGACCGGTACGGTGCTGTTTCTCGCCCGGCTGCTCGATACCGTCCAGGACCCCTGGCTCGGTCGGCTGATCGACCGCCGCTCCGCACGCGGCTGGAACCTGCTGCTCGCTAGTTCGGCCGTGCTGCTGAGCGCGGCGATGGCCGCGTTGCTGATCCCGCCCGACAGCCTCGGCAGGTTCGCCCTGGCGGGCTGGCTGGGCGCACTGCTGGCGCTCACCTACACCTTGCACAGCCTGATCAACATTACTTATCTGGCCTGGGGTGCGCGACTTTCCGACCAGCCTGAAATCCGCACGCGTGTGGCGGCCTGGCGCGAAGGCGCCGGGCTGATCGGTGTGGTACTGGCCAGTGTGCTGCCCACTGCGCTGGCGACGCGGTACGGCATGTCGACCGCGCTCGGCGTGTTCGCGCTGACGTTCGCCGTGCTGCTTTGCCTCGGTGGCGCGATGCTCCTACGCGCTGCGCCGCGCCCGCAGCGGGTCGCGCGCAGCGATGCACAAAGCTGGCGCCTGCCGCTAAGCAACGGGGCGTTCCGACGGCTCGCCGGTGTGTACTTCATCAACGCGGTAGCGGTGGCCATTCCGGCCACGCTGGCGCTGTTCTTCATCGCCGATCGCCTGCAGCTGGCAACGCTGACCGGGCTGTTCCTGGCGCTGTACTTCGTCAGCGGTGCGCTCGGGCTACCGATCTGGACGCGACTGGCCGATCGACTGGGCAAGCGGCGCAGCTGGCGGCTCGGCATGCTCACCGGTTGCGCAGCCTTCATCTGGGCGGTGTTATTGGAGCCGGGGTCCGCCTGGGCCTATGCCGGTGTATGCGTATTGTCCGGCCTCGCCCTGGGCGCCGATCTGGCGCTGCCACCGGCGCTGCTGGCCGACATCATTCCCCCCGAGCAGCGCGACTCGACCGCCGCCTACTTCGGCCTGTGGAGCTTTCTCGCCAAGCTCGCCCTGGCGCTGGCCGGCCTTGCGCTGCCCTTGCTGGCCTGGGTCGGCTATCAGCCCGGCTCCCAGGCCGCCTGGAACCTTGCCCTGGTCTACGCCGGGCTGCCCTGCCTGTTGAAGCTGGTGGCGGCCCGCCTGCTCACGTCCCTGCCCTGCGGAGATCCAACGCCATGAAAAGAACCCTGATGCTGATGCTGTGCCTGCTGCTTGTCAGCTGTACGGCCGTGGAGGTCGAGCATTACCGCAACGAAGAACCGCGGCTGGACCTGCGTGCGTTCTTCGTCGGGCGCGTCGATGCTTGGGGCATGTTCCAGAAGCGCTCCGGCGAGGTGGTCAAGCGCTTCCATGTCGAAATCACCGGCAGCCGCGACGGCGACAAACTGATCCTCGACGAGCGCTTTCGCTACAGCGACGGTACCACCCAACAACGCGTCTGGACGCTCACCGAAGACAGCCCCGGCCAGTGGCGCGGCACTGCCGCCGACGTGATCGGCGAAGCCCGCGGCGAAGTGGCCGGCAATGCGCTGCGCTGGCGCTATGTGCTCAGCCTGCCGGTGGATGGCAGCGTCTATCAGGTGGACTTCGACGACTGGATGTACCTGATCGACGAGAACACCCTGGCCAACCGTTCCTTCATGAGCAAATTCGGCGTCGAACTGGGCCAGGTCACGCTGTTCTTTCGCAAGCAGGTCGACTAGCACATCGCTTGCAGCGCTCCTGCGTGTGCTGTAAGCGCTCGGCCGGGTGCAGTTGTTCTAGAATGCGCCGCACGCCCCTTCAGGATCCCGCGCCATGATCAATGCCAAGCTGTTGCAACTGGTAATCGAAGCCTCCAACGACGGAATCGTGGTTGCCGAGCAGGAAGGCGACGACAACATCCTGATCTACGCCAACCCGGCCTTCGAACGGCTCACGGGCTATGCCGTGGATGACATTCTCTACCGCGACTGTCGCTTCCTGCAGGGCGAAGATCGTGACCAGCCGGGCCTGCAGGCGATCCGTGAGGCGGTGAAGAGCAACCAGCCGTGCCGTCAGGTGATCCGCAACTACCGCAAGGACGGCACGCCGTTCTGGAATGAGCTGTCGATCACGCCGGTCTTCAACGAAGGCGACCAGCTGACCTACTTCATCGGCATCCAGAAGGATGTCACCGCCGAAGTCGATGCCTTGCAGCGGGTCGAGGAGCTGGAAGCGCGGGTGCGTCAGCTCGAAGCGCAACTGGCCGAGCGCAACGCCTGAGCGAACGCCTCGTGAGCGCGCCAAGATACGCGCAAACGCCCGGCTGACGCTGACTGCAAAGGTTGTCATGGCCGTTTCATGACATAATGGCACTCCGCCATTCCTTTCCTGCAGTCGGGCGCATTGCGCCCTTGGATGACGCTCGTTGATTACCAACGTCCTCGTAGAAAACACGGTCATTCTGTTCGCGTTGTGCTGGCCGCTCTCCTTCTACTCAAGCAGTTGGACGAGAAAAGACCGCCCCGTGGCGCAATGTGCAGCCGGTACCTGGTTCGGCATTGCCTGCATCATCGGCATGATGATCCCCAACGCCATTCAGGCCGGCCTGGTCTTCGATGCGCGCACCGTCGTGCTGAGCATGGCCGCCCTGTTCGGCGGGCCGCTGGTGGCCGGCATCGCCGGCGCGCTGGCCGCGGCCTATCGCATCTGGCTCGGCGGCATCGGGATGCTGACGGGCCTGGGCAACGTGCTGTTGCCCATTGTGCTCGGGCTCGCCTATCGCTACTGCCATCAGCGCGGCCTGGTGCGCATCGGTTGCTGGCAGCTGCTGGCATTCGGCCTGCTCCTGCATTTTGGGGTGCTGGGGCTGGTCGCGCTGCTGCTGCCGACCGCCGTGGTGCTGACGGCCTTTCGCGAAGTCGCCGCGACGCTGCTGGTGGCACTGCCGCTGGGCACGACGGCCCTCGGCTTGCTGATCAAGGACCTGATCAAACGCAACAACACCGAGCAGGCACTCAAGATCAGCGAGGCGCGGCTGCGTGCCATCACCCAGGCGCTGCCCGATCTGCTGCTGGTGATCGACGAGGACGGGCGCTACCTGGACATCATCTGCTCCGAACGCAGCCTGCTCTACGACGATCCCTCGCGCCTGATCGGTCGACGCCTGCACGACGTCATGCCACCGGCGGAGGAGCAGCGCTTCCTCGATTTCATTCATGAAACGCTGCGCAGCGATACCCCGCAGCTGCTCGAATACACGATGCAGACGCTCGGCGGCCGGCGGGTTTTCGAGGGTCGCGCCCTGGCGCTGGACATTCCCGACATGGAAAAGCGCGCGGTGGTCTGGCTCAGCCGCGACATCACCGAACGCACCAATGCCGAGCTGGAACAGCGCATCGCGGCGATCGCCTTCGAATCGCAACAGGGCATGCTCATCACCGACGCGGACAACCGCATCCTGCGGGTGAACAAGGCCTTCAGCCAGATCAGCGGTTTCACCAGCGAGGAAGCCATCGGCCAGACCACCCGCCTGCTGGCGTCCGGCAAGCACGACGCGGACTTCTACCGGGCGATGTGGGAAAGCATCGCCACGACCGGCACCTGGATCGGCGAGATCTGGAACCGACGCAAGAACGGCGAGGTGTATCCCGAGTGGCTGACCATCAGTGCGGTAAAGGATGCGCAGGGCAAGATCAGCCACTACGTGGCGGCCTTCTCCGACATCACCGACCGCAAGCTCGCCGAACAGCGCATTCACCATCTGGCCTTCTATGACCCGCTGACCGGCCTGCCCAACCGCCGGCTGCTGCTCGATCGCCTGCAGCAGGCGATGGCATCCAGCCGGCGCACCGGCCAATTGGGCGCACTGATGTTCATCGACCTGGACAACTTCAAGAACATCAACGACCTGCACGGGCACCAGACCGGCGACGAGGTGCTGCGTCTGGCGGCTGGGCGGCTGTCGGCCAACATCCGCGCCAGCGATACCGTGGCGCGGCTCGGCGGCGACGAGTTCGTGGTGATGCTCGAAGGTCTGGCCAGCGATGCCGTACTGGCCGGCAGCCAGGCCGAGCATGTCGGCATGAAGCTGCTCAGCTCGCTGGATGGCGCCTATCGCCTGAACGAGCTGAACCTGCACAGCAGCGCCAGCATCGGCGTGGTGCTGTTCGGCGAGGACGACAGCACCAGCGACGAGCTGATGAAGCGCGCCGACATGTCGATGTACGAAGCCAAGCTGTCAGGCAAGAACGCCCTGCGCTTCTTCGACCCGCGCATGCAGCAGGCCGTGCAGGAGCGTCTGCGCCTGGAGGAAGAAATCCGCCGCGGCGTGCTGACGGGCGAATTCTTTCTCTATTTGCAGGCACAGGTAGAACAGACCAGGGGCCTGACCGGCGCCGAGGCGCTGGTGCGCTGGCGGCATCCGCAGCGAGGCCTGCTGTCGCCGGCGGAGTTCATCGTCCAGGCCGAGCGCGCAGGTCTCGTCCAGGAGCTGGATGTGCTGATGCTGCGACAGGCGTGCCTGCAGCTCGCGCAATGGTCGGGCCGCGTCGGATTCGACGAACTGACGCTGGCGGTCAACATCAGCGCGCACCTGGTGTATCAGGACGACTTCATCAGCCTGCTGCTGCAGCTGCTGCAAGCCAGCGGCGCCAACCCCCAGCGACTCAAGCTGGAGCTCACCGAAACGCTGCTGCTGGACAACATGCCCGAGGCCATCGCGCGGATGAACCAGCTGAAGGCGCACGGCATCCGCTTCTCCATCGACGACTTCGGCACCGGCTATTCGTCCATGAGTTACCTGCAGCAGTTACCGCTGGATCAGCTGAAGATCGACCAGGCCTTCGTCCGCGGCCTGCCGGACGATGCCAGCAGCCAGACGATCGTGCGCGCCACCTGCGCACTGGCGGCCGGTCTGGGTCTTGAGGTCATCGCCGAAGGGGTGGAAAGCGAAGAACAGCGCACGGCGTTGCTCGCCAACGGCTGTCACCGCTATCAGGGCTATCTGTTCGGCAAGCCCATGCCGGTGGAAGAATTTGAACGACTGGTCGTCGCTCAGCCGCAGCGCGCCAGCGCCAGCGGCTGAGCGCGGCGATTCACAGTTCCTGCGGCGCCCGGCGGCACAGTGCGACCAGCGCCTGCACCCAATCCTCGTGGGTGTTCAGGCACGGCACCAGCAGCAGATCCTCGCCGCCGGCCTCGATGAATTGCTCGCGGCCGCGATCGCCGATTTCCTCCAGCGTTTCGATGCAGTCGGCAACGAACGCCGGACACATCACCAGCAGTTTCTTCACGCCGCGCTGGGCCAGTTCATCCAGACGCGTTTCGGTATAGGGTTCGATCCACTTGGCCCGGCCCAGCCGTGACTGGAACGACACTGACCACTGATCGTCACGCAATCCGGCACGCGCGGCGAAACCCGCAGCAGTGCGCATGCACTGCGCGCGATAGCAGCTGGCAAGCACCTCGCCTTCGGCGCGCTGGCAGCAATCGTCACCCTTGAGGCAGTGCGCCCCGGTCGGATCACTCTTGTGCAGATGGCGCTCGGGCAGGCCGTGGAAGCTCAGCAGCAGATGATCGAAGCCCTGCTGCAGGTAGGGCGCGGCGCTGGCGGTCAGCGCATCGAGGTATTCGGGCTGGTCGTAGAACGGCTGCAGGATCGACAGCTGCACTTTCAGCCCGTGCGCGCGGATCACCCGCCGGGCCTCCTCGATGACCGTGGTCGTCGTGCTGTCGGCGAACTGCGGATAGAGCGGTGCCAGGGTGACCCGGTTGATGCCCTGCCCGGCCAGCTCGACCAGCCGGGTCTCGATGGACGGCTCGCCGTAACGCATCGCCAGCTCGACTGGCCCCTGCGTCCAGTGCGGCCGCACCGCTTCCTGCAACTGTCGACTCAGCACCACCAATGGCGAGCCCTCCGGCCACCAGATCGAGGCATAGGCATGCGCCGATTGCTCCGGCCGTTTGATCAGGATCAGCGACACCAGCAGGCGCCGCAGCGCCCAGGGCAGGTCGATGACATACGGGTCCATAAGGAACTGGTTGAGGTAGCGGCGCACATCGGCGACTTCGGTGGAGGCTGGCGAACCCAGATTGACCAACAACAACGCCTGCTCTGTCATGCAACATTCCTGACTACGGTTTGGGGGGCGCGCCGCCGTGCTGCACGCGGCGCGGTATTTTCACACATGGCGCAGGCGCTGGGAGCCGGGCTGCGTCAACAGGTCAGCCAGCGCGGTATCGAGGCTGTCGAAGTGAAAGACGAAGCCCTCCGCCTGCGCCCGCGCCGGCAACGCCCGCTGACCGCCAAGCAGCAGACCGGACAACTCGCCAAGGCTCAGCTTGAGCACCGACGCCGGCACCGGCAGCAGCGCCGGACGATGCAGTACCCGGCCCAGGGCGCGGGCGAAATCGGCATTACGCACCGGCTGTGGCGCGCAGGCATTGTAGGGGCCGCGCGCCTGTGGCTGGTGCAGAAGAAAATCTATCAGGCCGATTTCGTCATCGAGATGAATCCAGGGCATCCACTGCCGGCCACTGCCGATGCGCCCACCCAGCCCCAGACGGAACGGCGGCAACAGCCGCTGCAGGAACCCGCCGTCGGCGGCCAGCACCAGTCCGGTGCGTACCAACACCACGCGAATGCCGAGCGCCTCGGCCTCGCGCGCGGTTTCTTCCCAGGCGCCGCAGAGCTGGCTGGCGAAGTCGCCGGTAACCACCTGGCTGTCTTCGGTCAGGCTGTGCTCACCGCCATCGCCATACCAGCCGACCGCCGAACCGGAGATCAGTACCTGCGGCTTCTGCTCGCGCTGCCCCAGCCAGGCCACCAGTTGTTCGGTTAGGCGCACCCGGCTTTGCCACAACAGTGCGCGGCGCGCCTTGCTCCAGGGTCGGTCGGCAATGGGCGCGCCGGCCAGGTTGACCACCGCATCCAGTGTCTGAGCGTCGAGTTCGCTCAGCTCGCCGACACCGCGAACCTGCGCCCCGCACAGCTGCGCGACACGCTGCGGAGTGCGGCTCCAGACCCAGAGATTGTGTCCCTGCGCGGTCCAGTGCCGACACAGTGCCCGACCGATCAAGCCGGTACCGCCAGTGAGCAGGATGTTCATGCGGGTCTCCTCGTAGCACGTGCGGATTGTTCGCTGATCTCAGCATACACCTGTACGCGATGAATTTATTGTATAAGTTTTTGCACTCACGTAGCCTGCCCATCTCCAACTGGAGGTGAACGATGACTCAGACGATCGCCATCATCGGTGCCGGCATGGCTGGCCTTTCGGCAGCCCATGCGCTGCAACAGGCCGGCCTGCCTGTACAGCTGTTCGACAAAAGCCGCGGCAGCGGCGGCCGCATCTCCAGCAAACGCAGCGAGATCGGTGCACTGGACCTCGGCGCGCCTGGATTCCTCGCGCAGGACCCTGCGTTTCTTACGGCGCTCGCTGATTGGGCCTCCGCCGGAAGCTGTGCCGCCTGGACTGCCATCGACGGCCCGCAACCGTACTGGGTAGGCACGCCGCGCATGAGCGCGATCAGCCGCGCTTTGCTCGGCGACCTGCCGACCACCTTCTCCTGCCGGATCAGCGAAGTGTTTCGCGGCGAACGCCACTGGCAGCTGCTTGATACCGCCGGCGCCAGCCATGGGCCGTTCAGCCACGTCATCGTCGCGCTACCGGCACCGCAGGCCGGCGTGCTGCTGACCGCGGCGCCTGCGCTCGCCGCGCGCGCCGCCAGCGTCGTCATGGAGCCGGTGTGGGCGGTGGCGCTCGGCTTTGCCGAGGCACAGCCTGGTGCGCAACACAGCCTCCGGTTCGACGATGAAATCCTCCAACAGGCAACGCACGACAGTGCCAAGCCAGGCCGCGACAACCGGCTCGACAGCTGGGTGCTGCACGCGACCGCCGACTGGACGCGCCAGCACCTGGACCTGCCGAAAGAAGCCGTTATCGACCGCCTCGCCCACGCCTTCGCCGAGCGCTTGGGCCGGCGCTTGCCCCCAGCCCAATTCGCCCTCGCCCACCGCTGGCTGTACGCCTACCCAGCCCGGCGAACTGACTGGGGTGCACTGGGCGACCAGCAGCAAGGCCTGTTCGCCTGTGGCGACTGGTGCCTGGACGGCACGGTCGAAGGCGCCTGGCGCAGCGGAGCACGCGCCGCACAGTTGCTGCTGGCCAGCCTGTGAACCGCTTCAATCCAACCAAGCTCAGGCTGTCCAAGTGGACGGCCTGCGAGCCGCGCAACCGCGAAAAGCACTTCCTCGTCATCGATCTGCAGTACGACGACGCCGGCGTGCTGCAGCAGGTCGAGCTGCAGGCGGTGTACAGCCTGCGCAGCGAATGGATCGACTGGCGCCAGCTGCGCGACGACCTGAGCTGGCGCATGGGCTGGCATTGAGCGCCGCCGGCCTGCGCCAAACCTATACACAGCTTGCAATTACTTATACAAGATCGCTTGACTTGTACAACTCAATATCTATGATGACCTCAGGTTGTACAGAACCACCGCTTGTACAAGACGAGGTCATCCCATGCTCAGCTCCGTCGCCACGCCCAAGATCGGCATCAGTGCCTGCTTGCTCGGTAATCCGGTGCGCTTCAACGGCGGCCACAAGCAATCGTCGCTGTGCAGCGACGTGCTGGCCCGGCATGTCGAGTTCGTCCCGCTGTGCCCGGAGGTCGCCATCGGCCTCGGCACACCGCGCGAACCGATCCGCCTGGTCGGCGAGCCGGATAATCCCCGGGCCCGCGGCACCGTGCGCAGCGAGCTGGACGTCACCGACGCATTGGCCGCCTACGGCCGGCAAATGGCGACGCAGCTGGACGATATCAGCGGCTACATCCTCATGCAGAAGTCGCCGTCCTGCGGCATGGAGCGCGTCAAGGTCTATCGCGACAACGGCCACACCGTCCCCGGCGGCGGCAGCGGCATCTTCGCCCGCGCGCTGATGGAGGCGCGGCCCGACCTGCCGGTCGAGGAAGACGGCCGCCTGAACGACCCGGTGCTGCACGAGAACTTCCTCACCCGCGTCTACGCCTATGCGCAATGGCAGCGTCTGGTGCAGACCGGCCTGACGCGCAAGGCCATCGTCGATTTCCACTCACGCTACAAGTACCAGCTGATGGCTGCGCACCCGCAGCAGTACCGCGCGCTGGGGCGGATGGTGGCGAACCTGCGTGACTGCTCGGTGCACGAGTTCGCGCCGGGCTATTTCAGCCAGTTCATGCAGGCGCTCAAGCGTCCGGCCACGCGCGGCACCCACAGCAACGTGCTGCAGCACCTGAGCGGTTATCTGAAGAACGCGCTCGCGTCGGAGGATCGCCGCGAGATGCGCCGGCTGATCGACCAATACCGCGCCGGCATCGTCCCGCTGGTGGTGCCGCTGACACTGCTCAAGCACCACTTCCGCCGCCACCCGCACCACTACATCGAGCGCCAGGCCTACCTGCAGCCGCACCCGGAAGACCTCAGCCTGCGTAACGGAATCTGATCATGAGCGATGCGTTCGACAACACTCCGGCCGACCTCGAACCCGGCTGGCGGCCGATCCGCGACGTTGCCCGGCTGACCGGGGTGAACCCCGTGACGCTGCGCGCCTGGGAGCGCCGCTACGGGCTGATCGTGCCGCGACGCACCGCCAAGGGGCACCGGCTGTACGACGACGGCCATGTCCAACGCATTCGCGACATCCTCACCTGGCTCGACCGTGGCGTGGCCGTCAGCCAGATCAAACAGCTGCTGACCGCCGGCCGCGCGTCCGCTCCGGTCGAGCAGAACCTCTGGGTGACGCTGCAGGACGAGTTGCTGGCAGCCGTCGAGCGACTCAACGAACGGCAACTCGACGACGCCTTCAACCGCGCGCTGACGGTCTATCCGCCGCTCACGCTCTGCCAGCATCTGCTGCTGCCGCTGCAGGCGCGGCTGACCCAACGCTGGCACGGCCAGTTCGGTGCCGCACTAGAACGCGCGCTGTTCGATAGCTGGCTGCGCAGCAAACTGGCCACCCGCATCTATTTCGACAATCGCCAGTACGCCGGCGCCCCGCTGCTGCTGGCGACGCTCGGTGATGAACCGTTCGACGCCGGGCTGTGGCTGACCGCCTGGCTGGTGTCCAGTAGCGGCTGCCCGGTGGAGCTGGTCGAGTGGAAGGTGCCGTTGGCCGAACTCAGCCTCGCGCTGGAGCGCATCTCCCCGCGCGCCCTGCTGCTGCATGCCGGGCACAGCCTGGATGCCGATTGCCTGCAGCGCCAGTTGCCGCGCCTGCTCACGCAGCATGAGCTGCCACTGCTGCTCGCCGGTCCCGCCGTGCATATCCACGGCGATGCCCTGACCCAGCAGCCGGGCCTGCGTTTGGCTGGCGATCCACTGGCGGCACTGCAACAGCTGCAGGCAGGCGGGCTGCTGCCTGACGTCACGGAGAGCCACGCATGACTCAGTTGATCTGGCTACGTCGCGACCTGCGCGTAAGCGACAACACCGCCCTGAGCGCCGCCATGGCTGCCGGGCCGACGATCGCGCTGTTCCTGCTCACGCCCGGTCAGTGGCGCATCCACGACGATGCGCCGTGCAAGGTGGACTTCTGGCTGCGCAACCTTGCCGAGCTGGCCACGGAGTTGCGCCGCCTCAACGTGCCGCTGCTGATTCGCCACGCCGATGACTGGCAAACGGTCCCCGCGGCGCTGCGCCAGGTCTGCCACGAGCATGCCGTGCGCGCTGTGCATTTCAATGACGATTACGGCGTCGACGAGCAGCGCCGCGACCACGCGGTGAGCGATGCCTTGCGTCAGGACGGCATCATCACGCAGCGCTATCTCGACCGTCTGCTGTTCGCCCCGGGCACGCTGCTGACCCAGAGCGGCGGCTACTTCAAGGTGTTCGGCCAGTTCCGCAAGAGTTGCCTGGCGCGCCTGCAACTGTCGCTACCGCGGTGCCTGCCGCCGCTCGCGCCTCAGGCGCCGCTAGACATAGCGAGCGATCCATTACCGACGGCGGTGCCGAGCTTCGCCGCGCCCGCCAGCACACTGCAGGCGCTCTGGCCAGCTGGGGAAGCGCACGCCTACCAGCGCCTGACGGTCTTCGTCGACGAGGCGCTGGACGATTACCAGCAGCGCCGCGACCTGCCCGCCGAGCCTGGCACCAGCCAGCTGTCGCCGTACCTTGCCGCCGGCGTGATCTCGATCCGCCAGTGCCTGCACGCCGCGCTCGCCGGCAACCGTGGCGAACTCGACAGCGGTAGCAGCGGCGCCGTCGCCTGGATCAACGAACTGCTCTGGCGTGAGTTCTATACGCACATCCTGGTCGGCTATCCGCGCGTCTCGATGCATCGCGCCTTCCGCGCCGAAACCGAGGCACTGCCGTGGCGCCACGCCCCGGATGACCTCGCCGCCTGGCAGGAAGGCCGCACCGGCTTGCCCATCATCGACGCGGCCATGCGCCAGCTGCGCGAAACCGGCTGGATGCACAACCGCCTGCGCATGATCACGGCGATGTTTCTCAGCAAGAACCTGCTGATCGACTGGCGTGAAGGCGAGCGCTGGTTCATGCGCCAGCTGATCGACGGCGATCTGGCCGCCAACAACGGCGGCTGGCAGTGGAGCGCCTCCACCGGCACCGACGCGGTGCCCTACTTCCGCCTGTTCAACCCGATCAGCCAGTCGCAGCGCTTCGATCCCGAGGGCCGCTTCCTGCGGCACTGGCTGCCCGAGCTGCAAGGGCTCAGCCGCCGCGACATCCACAACCCGTCCGCGCTCGGCGGGCTGTTCGCCCCCGTGAACTACCCGACGCCGATCGTCGATCTCGGTGAGAGTCGCGCGCGGGTACTGGCGGCGTTCCGCGATCTGCCGCAGGTGCAGCCATGAGCGACTTCCTGCACGACTTCGCCCGCCGTTTCGCCAGTCTCGATGCCGGGAACCTGCATCGTCTGGGCGAGCTGTACACCAGCGACGTGCACTTCACCGATCCGCTGCACGAAGTCATCGGTCTCGACGCGCTGCAGGACTACTTCGCCGCGCTGTACGCCAATGTCGAGCAGTTAGACTTCGAGTTCATCGGTTTCGACCCCGTGCGCGACGGCGAAGGCTATCTGCGCTGGGTGATGAGCTACCGCCATCCCAGCCTCAAGCGCGGCCGCCTGATCAGCCTCGAAGGCTGCTCGCTGCTGCGCTGGAATGCCGAGGGCAAGGTGGAGCGGCACCGGGACTTCTTCGACGCAGGCGCCCTGCTCTACGAGCACGTGCCGCTGCTCGGCACGGCGATCCGCTGGCTGCAACGGAGGCTGGCGTGAGCACCGTGCGGCGTATCTGGCTGACTGGCGCGAGCAGTGGCATCGGTCACGCGCTGGCGTGTCTGCTGCTGGCGCAGGGGCATCGGCTGGCGCTGTCGGCGCGCAGCAGCGAGCCGCTGCATGCCCTTGACCGGCAGTACCCCGAGCAGGTGCTGGTGCTGCCGGGCGACCTGACCGACGCGACGCAGGTGCGCGCCATCGCCGCCGAGATCGACGCGCAGTGGGGCGCGCTGGACAGCGTGATCCTCAATGCCGGCACCTGCGAGTACATCGACGTGCGGCATTTCCAGGCCGATCTGCTCGAGCGCGTGCTGCGCGCCAACCTGATCGCGCCCGGCTACTGCATCGAGGCAGCGTTGCCGTTGCTGCGCCGCGGCGAGCGCCCGTTGTTGGTCGGCGTCGGCAGTTCGGTGACCTGGCTGCCGCTGCCCCGCGCCGGCGCCTATGGCGCGTCCAAGGCCGGTCTGCGCTACCTGCTCGAATCGCTGCGCCTGGACCTGGCCGCCGAGCACATCGACGTCACGCTGGTCAGCCCGGGCTTCGTCGATACGCCGCTGACCCGCCGCAACGACTTTCCCATGCCGCTGCGCTGGCCGGTGGAGAAGGCCGCGCGCTACATCGCGCAGCGGCTGGAGCAGCGGCCGCTGCACATCCAGTTCCCCGCGCCGTTCATTGCCGGACTGCGCCTGCTGTCCCTCCTGCCCGCACGCCTGCAGTACGCCCTGGGCCAGCGCATGGCGCGCACGGACCACCTCGGATAAGACCATCATGAAGATCGCCATCATCGGCAGCGGCATCGCTGGCCTGACCTGCGCCCACCTGCTCAACCGCCAGCACGACATCAGCGTGTTCGAGGCCGCCAGCTGGATCGGTGGCCACACCCATACCGTCGACGTGCGTCTGGAAGGCCAGGACTACGCGGTGGACACCGGCTTCATCGTCTTCAACGACTGCACCTATCCCAACTTCATCCGCCTGCTGGAGCAGCTCGGTGTGGCGTACAAGCCGACCGAGATGAGCTTCTCGGTATGCGATCCGCTGCGCGACCTGGAGTACAACGGCCACGACCTCAATACCCTGTTCGCCCAGCGCAGCAACCTGTTCTCGCCGCCGTTCTGGGGCATGATCCGCGACATCCTGCGCTTCAACCGCGAAGCGCTGGACGACTACCAAAGCGGCCGCATCGCCCCCCACGTTACCCTCGGCGATTACCTGCGGCTGGGGCGCTACAGCCAGCGCTTCATCGACCATTACATCGTGCCGATGGGCGCGGCGATCTGGTCGATGTCGCTGAACGACATGCTCGACTTTCCGCTGCAGTTCTTCGTGCGCTTCTTCAAGAACCACGGCCTGCTGTCGGTCAGCCGGCGCCCGCAGTGGTACGTGGTCGAGGGCGGCTCGAGTGCCTACATCGAACCGCTGACGCGCGCGTTCAGCCAGCGCATACGCCTCAACTGCCCGGTGGACTCGGTGCAGCGTGATGCGCAGGGTGTGACCATCCATACCCGAGCCGGCGCCGAGCGCTTCGACAAGGTGGTGTTCGCCTGCCACAGCGATCAGGCCCTGCGCCTGCTCAGCGCACCGACCGCGACCGAGCATGCCGTGCTCGGTGCGCTGCGCTACGCCGACAACGACGTAGTGTTGCATACCGATACCCGGCTGCTGCCGCGTCGCAAGCGCGCCTGGGCGAGCTGGAATTACCGGCTCGGCGGCCCGA
>NZ_JAMOHV010000007.1 GCF_024448505.1 Stutzerimonas degradans | reverse complement strand
GTTCGAGGCGGCCGTCCGCCCGCTCGCTCAACGCATCAGGGTGCGAATGGAGCTGAGTCAGCATGAGGCGATCAAGCAAGCGGTGCGTGCCGGCTTCGGGCTGGGCTGCCTGTTTCGGCTGAGCGTCGCCGGTGAGTTGGGGCGTGGTGAACTGGTTGCACTGGCGACCGATCTGCCACTGAACCGTACGTTCTCGCTTGTCTGGCACCCTGACCGCTATCGCAGCCCGCTTTGGCAGGCTTTCAAAGTGTTTTTGCAGGAAGAGCGTTTGGGCGGCTCGCGTTCGGCTACGAACGCTAAATTCGACGTTCGCAACGAGGGCTGAAGGCGGGGGCTCCGTATGGCCGAGCCCGTGGTTGGGCAGCTTGGCCGCTCCCCTGGCTGATCTTCGCCGCTGCACCGGCTCGCGCCAGCGGTGCCTCGCTATTGGTGTGGGGAGCTGGCAGTTTCGAGCGACTAGCGGTCCGCCTGTCGCGGGCGGGCCGCGATGGCCTCGATCTCGAACAGCAGCCCCGGCAACGCCAGGGCGCTGACCTGTACGATGGAATCGGCCGGATAGGGCGGGCGGAAGAAGCGCTTACGCAGCGCGACGACGTCGGGAAAGCAGGCCATGTCGGTGACGAAGAGGGTGACTTTCAGCACGTCGTCCAGGGTGGCGCCGGCGGTTTCCAGCACGCGCGCAAGGTTGCCGAAGGCGCATTCGGCCTGGGCGATGAAGTCGCCTTCGCCCACGATCCGGCCCTGCGCGTCCAGCGCCGCCTGCCCGGAAATGAACAGCAGGTCGCCATAGGCGATGCCCGGCGACAGGGCAAACGGCGCGAAGGGATCGGGCAGCGGTTGTATCGCGGTCTTCTTCATGGATGGCTCGCTTCGCCGGCGATGCGCTTGAGACGGCGCCACAGCGTAGTCTGGCTGATGCCCAGGTATTCGGCGGCGAGGCTCTTGTTGCCGCCGAACTGCTGGAGGGCTTTGACGATCTCCTCCTGCTCGACTTGGTGCAGATGGCCGCCTTCGTCCACCTCGCTGATCGGGTTGAACAGTTCCGGCGCCAGCCGTGGCATGGCTTCGACTAGCGCGTCGCTGCTGCCATAGAGGCGCAGGGAGACCACCAGCCGCTCGATGATGTTTTCCAGCTGGCGTACGTTGCCGGGCCAGTTGTAGCGGCGGAATACCGGGGTCAGCGCGCGCGCCATGTCTGCCGGATCGACGTCCACCGCGTAGCGCTGGCCGGCGCGACGGACCAGGTATTCGGTGAGTAGCGGTATGTCTTCCATGCGTTCGCGCAGCGGCGGTAGCACGATGACGAAGGTGCTCAGGCGGTAGTAAAGATCCTCGCGGAAGCGCCCGGCGCGGACTTCGGCCTGCAGGTCGGTGTTGCACGCCACCACGAACTTGATGTTCAGCGCGATGGCGCGCTTGGCACCGACCGGCCGCACCTCGCGTTCCTGCAGCACCCGCAACAGCTTGGCCTGCTGCGGCAGCGGCATCGAGTTGATCTCGTCGAGGAAGAACGTGCCGTTGTTGGCGCTCTCGAGCAGGCCGGACTTGCCGCCGTTCTTGGCGCTGGTGAAGGCACCGTCGGCATAGCCGAACAGCTCGGACTCGAACAGCTCCGCCGGGATCGCTGCGCAGTTGATCGCCACGAACGGGCCCGCGGCGTTGCTGCTGGCGGTATGGATCTGCCGCGCCGCCAGTTCCTTGCCGGTGCCGGTCTCGCCGCGCAGCAGTACCGTGCCTGGGGTGGAGCCGTAGAGCATCAGTTGGCTCTGCATTTCGACCATGCGGCTGGATTGGTAGACCAGCCGGCGCTGCTGGTCGCTGGGCTGGGCCAGCGGCTGCGGATAGAACACGTAGAGCGAGCCGACGCCTTCGCCATCCACGTCGAAGGGGACCTTGTTCAGCGTGCACAGACGGTCGCCGAGCAGCAGACCCTCGGCGCTGAGGCTCTCGGCTTCGAGCACGCGCGAGTCGAGGATGCCATTCAGGCGACGGCGTTTGGGCAGACCGGGGATCAGGCTCTGTGCAGCGCTGTTCCAGGCCACCACCACGCCGTTGCGGTTGGTGACGACCTGCGGATTGGGGTTCTGCTCCAGCAGGAATTGCTCGGTGGCCGCCTGCTGGCGTTCGCGCTTGTACAGCCCGGCGTGGCGGATCGCCTTGCGCAGCAGGTTGCGGCAGGATTCGCGGGAGTAGACCAGCACCGATTCGAGCTTCCATTGGTCGGCCAGGTCGCAGACGTAGCTGGAACCGATAACCGCGCCGATGCCTTCGGCGCGCAGGCTGTGGAAGATCTCGTGAGCCTGTTCCGCCGTGCTGTAGGTGCGGTGGATCAGCTCCATGCCGCCGAACAGGCGCAGCAGCTCGATATTGGCTTCCTGGCGCTCGTAGGTCAGCAGCAGGGCCTTGTCGGCAACGCGGCGCGCGGTGAGGAAGGCGTGGATCAGGTCCGATTGCTCGACCTTTAGCGCCAGCACCGGGACGGGCAGAGTGTCCTGCAGGTAGAAGGCGTTGGCGCCGGCGCTGGCGAAAATGTCCACCTCCTGGCGCTCGACCAGCTCGCGGGCCACGCGCACCGCATCGTTGAAGATGTTGTCGACGATGGTGATGTTCGCCAGCGATTCGAATTCCGGGATCAGGCTGTGTACCAGACGACTGACCTTCGAATTGCCGATGAAGCAGATCTTCACCCGTTCCAGTTCTTCGTTCGCAAACTCCACAGCGCACCTCTTGTTCTTAGTATTGGTCGCGATGCATTCACCCCTTGAACAGCCAGGGTTCCTCCGCCTTTCGCATGTTCTCGTACGCTTTGATCCGGTCTGCAAAAGCCAGTGTTTCGCCGATTTCGTCCAGTCCCTGCAGCAGGCGCTGGCGTCGCCCTTCCTCCAGCTCGAAGTCCAGTTCGAGCTCCCCGACTTGCAGCCTGCGCTCGCTGACGCTGACCTGCGCGCAGATCCCGGGCTGGCTTTGCACGATGGCGAACAGCGTATCCACGTCTTGCTGCGCCAGCTGTAACGGAAGTACCCCGTTGTTGAAGCAGTTGTTACGGAAGATATCCCCGAAGCTGGGCGCTATCACGACCCGCACGCCAAAGTCCCGCAAGGCCCACACCGCGTGTTCGCGGCTGGAGCCGCAGCCGAAGTTGGCCTGGGCCAGCACCACGCTACCCTTATCCCACGGAGGGTTATTCAAGATACATGCCGGGTTGCGCCGGCGGCTGGCGATCGGCGTGTCGATCTCGCCGGGGTCCAGGTAACGCTCGTCGTCGAAGAGGAAATCACCGAACCCGCAGGCCTCCAGGCTCTTGAGGTACTGCTTGGGCAGCAGCAGGTCGGTATCGATGTTGGCGCGGTTGAAGGGGATGATCACACCTTCGTGTTCGCTCAATGGCTGCATCTCAAAAGCTCCCCAGGTCCGTGAGTTCGCCCATCACCGCGGCCGCCGCGGCCATCGCCGGTGACATCAGATGGGTGCGGCCGCCCTTGCCCTGGCGCCCCTCGAAGTTGCGGTTGGACGTGGCCGCGCAGCGTTCGCCGGGATTGAGGCGGTCGGCGTTCATGCCCAGGCACATGGAGCAACCGGGCGAGCGCCACTCGAATCCGGCGGCCTTGAAGATGCGATCCAGCCCCTCGCGCTCGGCCTGCAGGCGCACCAGACCGGAGCCCGGCACGACCAGCGCCTGGCGGACCCGCTCGTGAACGGTGCGCCCACGCAACACCTCGGCGGCGGCGCGCAGGTCCTCGATGCGGGCGTTGGTGCAGGAGCCGATGAAGATGCGGTCAACCGGAATGCCCGCCAGCGGCTGGCCGGGTTCGAGGCCCATGTAGCGCAGCGCGCGTTCCCAGTCGGCGCGCTGCAGGGCGTCGCGGGCCTGATCCAGGGTCGGGATGCGGCCGTCGATGGCGGCCACCTGCTCGGGCGAGGTGCCCCAGCTCACCTGGTTGCGGACCTCGGCGGCATCAATTTCCAGTTCGCGGTCGAACTGCGCCTCGGCATCGGAATGCAGGGTGCGCCAGTAGGTGATGGCCTGCTCCCAGTGCGCGCCGCACGGTGCCAGCGGACGCCCCTTCACGTAGGCCTCGGTCTTGTCGTCGTAGGCCACCAGGCCCACGCGGGCGCCGGCCTCGATGCTCATGTTGCACAGCGTCATGCGCGCTTCCATGCTCAGCGCGCGAATCGCCTCGCCGCAGAACTCGATGGCGTGCCCGGTGGCGCCGGCCGTGCCGATCCGGCCGATGATGTACAGGGCCAGGTCCTTGGCGGTGACGCCCAGGCCCAGGCGGTTGTTCACCTGGATGCGGAAGTTCTTCTGCTTGCGGCTGCGCAGCGTCTGGGTAGCCAGCACATGCTCCACCTCGCTGCTGCCGATGCCGTGGGCAAGCGCGGCGAGCGCGCCGTGGGTGGCGGTATGCGAATCGCCGCAGACCAGGGTGGTGCCTGGCAGCGTCAGGCCCTGCTCGGGGCCGACGACATGCACGATGCCCTGGCGCACGTCGTTGAGGGGAAACAGCGGCACGCCGAACTCGCGGCTGTTGCGTTCCAGCGTGGCGATCTGCTGTCGGGCGATGACGTCGCTGACGCCCTCGACGCCTTGCTCACGGCTGAGCGTCGGAACGTTGTGGTCCGGCGTAGCCAGGCTGGTGTCCAGCCGCCAGGGTTTGCGTCCGGCCAGGCGCAGGTTGGAAAACGCCTGCGGAGACGTCACCTCGTGCAGCAGGTGCCGGTCGATATACAGCAGCGTGGAGCCATCGGGGAGTTCGTCCACCCGGTGGCGCGCCCACAGCTTGTCGTAGAGTGTCTGCGCTCCCACGTTATCGTCCTCTGTCAGGGTTCAGTTCAAGTTGGACCAGGGAATCCACCGGTAGAGTTCGGCGCCGCTGGAGTCGGGCACCTTGTACCCGCAGTAGGCATCGAGTCGTCCTTCGGACCTGGGCTGGATCAGGCAATAGGGGCGGTAACAGGCCTCGTCGGTTTCCAGCTGTCGCAGCCGTGTACGGGCCTGTACCAGTTGGGTGCGCGCCGCTTCGTCGCGCCGATCCTCCAGCGCGGCGACGTTGGCGCGAAAGTGTTCGACCCAGGCCTGGGAATAGGCCCGGCAGGCGGGGGATTGGCTGACGATCGGCGAACTGTCGATCGCCTGCCGCTCCCCCGCGCAGCCGGCCAGCAGGACCAGGGCCGCGCAGCCGGTTTCACGCCAGTAACGCAAGGCAGTGCTCCAGCGGTCGCACATCGGCGTACTTCAGCTGCAGGTCGAACAGGTTGGCCTGATGCGCGGCCGGGTTGCGGTCGCCCACGGCCTGCTCGGGAATCAGCACGCGCAGGTCGTGTTGCAGGGCATCCACTGCCGTAGCGCGCACGCAGCCGCTGGTGGTCAGCCCGGTCACCATCACCCCGTCGACACCCGCGGCATCCAGCATGGCCTTTAACTCGGTACCGAAGAACGCGCTGGCCCAGTGCTTGACCACGATCGGCTCGCCGTCGCGCGGTGCCAGGCGCGGGTCGATCTCCACCAGCCGGCTGCCCGCGGTGAGCACATTCAGACTCGGCAGCTTCTCGCGAAATACCCGCGCCTGGTCCGGGTTGTCGTAGGCCACGGTGGTGAAGAACACCGGCCAGCCGCGCCGACGGAAGGCCTCCAGCAGTTGCCGGTTGGCCTCAATCACCTGCGGACAGTCGCTGGCCAGCGGGCTCAGGCCGGGGTCGGTGAACCCCAGGCTGAGGTCCACCAGCACCAGCGCGTAACGGCCGGCAGCCTGCAGCTCGGAAGATT
Source organism: Stutzerimonas degradans (assembly GCF_024448505.1). Taxonomy (GTDB): domain Bacteria; phylum Pseudomonadota; class Gammaproteobacteria; order Pseudomonadales; family Pseudomonadaceae; genus Stutzerimonas; species Stutzerimonas degradans. The sequence continues at coordinate 188,911 of NZ_JAMOHV010000007.1, read as the reverse complement.
GCAAGGACATGGTTCAGCTCCAGGTCGGCGTGGCGGGGGCGGGCAGGCCGGTTTCTTCCAGGCAGCGCGCCTTGAGCTCCTCCAGGCTGCCACCGCGATCGAACAGCGGCACCGGGCCACGGGCATCGATCAAGGCAGCGCGCAGCTCGTCCGTCGCGGCCTGATCCACGGCATCGTTGACGACCACCACGCCATAGCGGCGCGCGCCGTCGACGCTGACCAGTCCGCGCCGCACGTCGGTCAGCACCTTGGCCGGGTCGCGCTTGAACGGATCGCCCCAGCCGCCGCCACCCCAGGTGTCGAACAGCAGCAGGTCGCCGGCACTGACCCGGATGTTGTCGCACTTGGACGGCAGCATCTGGCGGGTGCCATCGGCGCGCAGCAGTTCCTTGCGGCTGCGCTCGCCCGGCTCGCCGCCGCTCACGCCCCACGGATAGGTCAGCCAGCGGTCGTCGTGGATGGAAATCTCGCCATCGGCCAGCATGCGATAGCTGACCCGCAGGCCGTTGCCGCCGCGATGCAGGCCGGCGCCGCCGGTGTCCGCCAGGGTCTCGTAGCTTTCGATGCGCAGCGGGAAGTAGGCCTCGACGAACTCGTTGGGCACGTTGGTGAAGCCCGGCCACAGCGAGTGGCCATCGGCGCCGTCGCCGGCCGGCCGCCCCGGAATACCGCCGAAGCCGATCTGGAACAGCTGGAACCATTCGCCGTTCTTGTCGTAGCCCGAGTACATGAAGTGCGGCGAATCGGAGAAGCCCGCGGCGTTCATTGCATCCGGCGCGCCCTGGCCGAGCAGGCCGCTCATCATGTCGAAGATGCGTCCCAGCGCGTGGGTCCGGCAGGACAGCGCGGCGGGGAAGTTCGGCTTGAGCAGCGAGCCTTGCGGGATGCGTACTTCAACCAGGTCGTAGAAGCCGTCGTTGAGCAGGATCGCCGGGTCGAACAGGCTGATGGTCAGCGCGCCGAAGAAGATCTTGAACATCTCCTCGTTGAGGTAGAAGTTCACCGACGACGGCGCCTGCGGATCGGTGCCGGTGAAGTCGAAGATCGCTTTCTCGCCCTCGCGCCACAGGGCGCAGCGCAGGGTGTACGGCCCGAGGCCGGCGCCGTCGTCGCAGATGTAGTCCTCGAACACCTGACGCTGCTCCGGCACCACGCGCTGGATGACCTCCTTCATCGCGCGGCGGGTGCGGTCGAGCATTTCCTGCTGGGCGCTGTAGAAGATGTCGTCGCCGAAGCGTTCGGCCAGTTCCACGCAGCGTTTGCCGGCGGTACGGCAGGCGGCGACGATGGCGTTGAGGTCCGAGCGGTTCCAGCGCGGCAGGCGCACGTTGTGCAGGATGACGTCGAGCATGTCGCTGTTCATCACGCCCTTGCGGTACAGCTTGACTGGCGGAATGCGGATGCCTTCCTCCCAGATCGAGGCGGCATTGGTCGGCAGCGAGCCGGGCACCTTGCCGCCGACATCGGACATGTGGCCGAACATGGCCGAATAGTTGATGACGCGGCCATCCTTGAAGATCGGCATCAGCACCAGCCAGTCCGGCAGGTGACTCACGGCGCCGTTGCACAGGTAGGGGTCGTTGGTGAGGAAGATGTCGCCTTCCTCGATCTCGCCGGTGTAGCTCTCCAGGAAGCCGGTGATGAACGAGCCGAACTGGCCGACGATCATCTTGCCTTCGTTGGTGGCGATCAGCGGGAAGGCATCGCCCTGCTCGCGGATGCCCGGGCTCATGGCGGTGCGGAACAGCACCGCGTCCATCTCGTGACGGGCGTTGCTCAGCGCGTTCTCGACGATGTCGATGGTGATGCTGTCCACCGCTACGCGTTCGAAAGGGGTGTTATTGGTCTGGGTGATACGCGCAACCATGATGCTTACTCCTGCGGCCGGATCAGCAGGTTGCCGACGCGGTCAACCGCCGCTTCGTAACCTGGGAACACAACGGTGGTGGAATCCATCTCCATGACGATGGCGGGGCCGGTCACGACCAGGCCGGGTGCCAGTCTGGCGCGGTCATAGAGCGTGGCGCTGTAGTTGTTGCCGGCGTAGTAGATCGGGCTCTGGCCGCTGACCGCCGCGGCGAGGTCCGGCGCGCTGCCTTCGTACTGGCGCTCGGTGATCTGCGGACGCGGCGCACGGGCGATCGCCCGCAGGTTGATCAGCTCGTGGGAATCGCCGAGCGAGAAGCTGAACAGCTGCTCGTGTTCGGCATCGAACGCGCCGGTGATCACCTGCAGTCCCTCGCTGGCCAGCCGTTCGCGGTCCACTTCCAAGGTCAGCTGCAAGGCCTGGCCCTGGTAGCGCACGTCGGCCTGATAGTTCAGCTGTTGCAGATGCGGCTCGACGCCCTGGCTGGCCAGCGACTGGCTCACCTGGCTGCTCAGCTGATCGAGGGTCTGCATCACTTCGTCCAGGTCGAGCTCGCTCAGGCGGCGGATGATCGAGCGCGACGCCTCGTCCTTGACCCGCGTGGTGGCGTCGCCGTAGGCGCAGAGCACGCCCGGCCCCGGCGGGATGATCACCGGCCAGGCGTTCATCAGGATGCCCATCGCATTGGCATGCAGCGGACCGGCGCCGCCGAAGCCGCAGAGCGCGAAGTCGCGCGGGTCGTAGCCCTGCTCGACGCTGATCAGGCGCAGGGCGCCGTACATGTGTTCGTTAGCCAGCCGCACGATGCCTTCGGCAGCCTCGAACAGCGATACGCCCATGGCATCGGCGACCCGCTGTACCGCAGCGGTGGCCAGGTCATGGCGAATCTGGAAATCGCCGCCGAGTTTCTGCACCGCCGGCAGGTAGCCGAGCACGACGTTGGCATCGGTCACAGTGGCCTGCTCGCCACCGCGATCGTAAGCCGCCGGGCCGGGCACGGCGCCGGCGCTTTCCGGGCCGACGCGCAGGGCGCGGGTCAGCTCCGGCACGCTGGCGATCGAGCCGCCGCCGGCGCCGACGGTACGCACGTCTACCGACGGTGCGCGCACGGCCACGTCGCCGACGCGGGTTTCGCGGCGGATGCGCGCCTGGTTGCCATCGATCAGCGCCACGTCGGTGGAGGTGCCGCCGACGTCGAAGGTCAGTACGCGGTCGAAGCCGCCGCGCGAGCAGAACCAGATCGCCCCGGCGACACCGCCGGCAGGTCCCGACAGCAGCAGGTTGACTGGGGTGTTGGCCGCCGACTGGCTGGTGGCCAGGCCGCCATCGGAGCGCAGGATGGAGAGCTGCGCGTGGCCGCCGATGCGCCGGTCCAGCTCGTTCTGCAGATGGCCGATGTAGCGCTCCACCTCCGGCCGCACGTAGCTGTTGACCACGGTGGTTTCGGTGCGCTCGTACTCCTGCATCTCCGGTACGACTTCCGAGGACAGCGACACGGGAATGTGCGGCATCACCTCGCTGGCGATCGCCATGATCTCGCGCTCGTGTTCGCCGTTGACGTAGGCGTTGACCAGGCTGATGGTCAGCGCCTCGATGCCGGCTGCGGCCAGCCGCGCGAGTTCCTGGCGGATCGCCTCGCGGTCCAGCGGCCGGACCACGCTACCGTCGGCGCCCATGCGCTCGTCGGCCTCGATGGTCAGCTCCAGCGGCGCCAGCAGCTCGCCCTTGTTCCAGATGACCCAGCCACCCAGCCCGCCCGGCACGAAGGAACGGGCGATGTGCAGCACCTGCTTGTAGCCGCGGGTGGTCACCAGTCCGACCTTGGCGCCGCGGCGGGTGAGGATGGCGTTGGTCGCCACGGTGGTGCCGTGCATCACGCAATTGATCTGCGCGGCGTCGATGGCGGCGATGCCGCAGATCCGCTCGATGCCGTTGAGTACCGCGACGGAAGGGTTGTGAGGAGTGGATGGGACCTTGGCGGTGAAGCTCTCGCCGGTCACATCATTGATCAGTAGCAGGTCGGTGAAGGTACCGCCCACGTCTACGCCCAAACGAAAACTCATGGTTGCTCTCCAAACGCTTCCTGATTCTTGTAGAGCCTGGCCGCCTTTGCGACGGCCAGGCCTCGCGCGCCCTAGCGAGCGATTTTTTCCAGTTCGCGCAGGTTGACGTTGTCCGCGGTGATCCCCGGAGTGTTCATCGTGGTGCCTTCGCCGAGGATGAAGACGGTGCCGTGGCGCCGCTGGTAGTCCAGGGTGAAGCCCGCGGCCGAGGTGATCGCAGTATCGCCGTCGGCCAGCTTGATGGTCTTGAGGTGGTAGTTCATCCACTTCCAGAACTGGCCTTTGCGGTCATACGCCTCGGCCTGGTAGAAGCGCGGGAACTCGGTGTCCATGTACATCACCTTGCGACCGTAGGGGTGCTCCGGCGGGGTGATCGCCTCGATGACCCAGACGTCGCGCGGCTCCCAGCCGTCCTTGGGGTTCCAGTGCGGCGCGTTGTCGAGATCGACGATGGGGAACTCGGCGTTGCCCTTGGCCTTGGCGTCCCAGGGGGTGGTGGTGGAGTTGGCCACGACCAGCAGCTTGCGCTTGCCGAGCAGCTTGTATTCCGGGTACCAGCTGGGGTGCGCGTTGAAGATCTCGATGTCGTCGTTGAGCTGGTCGGTACCGCCGATCGGGTCCATCCAGGTACCGCCGGACAGCCGGCGGGTGCGGCGCACCGACTTCACGTAGGCCCAGGAGTCCTCGAGCTTGGGCGAGTCGTAGCGGATGGTGAACAGGCCCAGGCCGCGGATATCGGAGGGGTAGGTCGCGTACAGCAGGGTCTTGGTGAAGATGCTGCCGTCGCCCTCGACCGGGTTGTCCACCCCCAGCCGGCCCTTCATCTGATAGCGCAGGAAGCGCCATTCCTGCTTGCGCTCCAGGCCACTCTTGCCGTCGACGAACAGGTAGGCGAACTTCGGGTAGTCCATCACGTTCTTGCCCGGCTGGGCGTAATGGTGGTTCCAGATCAGCTTGTCCGCCGCATGGGGATCATCGGCCTTCACCTCCGGGAACGGTATGCCGGCGACCCAGCCCTCCACCTGGCGGGTGTCGGGGTTGTACTTGGCCTTGCCGGCGTTGGCCTGGGTCGCCGCCATGTAGTCCTTGCCGAGCGTGACCGGCTGCGACGCCTTGAGAGTGATATTCAGGCCTTCCTCGCGGATCAGGGTCTGCATGCGCTCGGTGAGCAGGTCGGCGATGGCGGTGCCTTCGAAGGTATTGCCGAGCTGCTGCGCGAGGTTGGCGGCGTTGATCTGGTCGCCGGGCTTTAGCTCGGCGGCATGGGCGGTGAGCACGCTGGACAGGGCCAATGCAGTGGCCAGACAGCTAAGACGCATGTTCATTGTTTTCATCTCCTGGTCTTAGAAGTTGTAAGTCACGCGCAACGACAGCTGGTCGTTGCCGTTGAAGTAGCCGAACAGGTTGGTGTTGTTGAAGCCTTGCAGGGCACGGTCCTGGCTCTCGTCATCGAAGAAGATGTCGGCCTCGGCACGAATCCGCCAGTGGTCGCCGTAGGCGAACTCCACGGCCGGAATCACGAACGCGCCGCCGTAGGTCATGTCCGTACCCACGGCCAGACTCGGGTTGATCCGGTCGTTGTCGTAGTTCATGGCCAGGATCGCGGTGGCGATGGTGGAAAACTCCTTGGTACGGCCGCTGAAGCCGGCGGAGTTGACCAGTTCGTCGTCGCGGTCGTAGTCGGTGATCCAGGTGTTGAACAGCTGCACCGAGAGGAACGACGGCCGGCTGGTGCCGAGGAAGTGCTGCAGCGCGACCTGCTTGTCCAGGCGCAGCATGGTCTTGACCACGTCCTTCTCCTTGATGCCGCAGAAGCCCGGGAAGAACGCACAGCCGCCGGCTTCGCCTGCCTGCAGGCCGTAGTTGTACGGCGAGTCGGGGATGTAGGAGAGCTCGGTGGAGAACACCGAGTCGATGGACTCCATGTAGCGGTTCGCCGAGAAACCGAACACGTTGACGAACGGGTAGATCAGCTCGCCCACGGTGGTATCCGCGGCCGAGTTGTATTCACCCTTGTACGCGCCGCCGAACTGCGCGCCGCTGGCGGCGTCGCCGACACCCAGCGGGTTGTTCGGGTTGGGGTTGATCACCGGGTTGACCGACGGGCCGTGGAACCAGGCCAGCGAGTATTCCCAGTCGCCGAGCATCGACTTCCAGCGCAGACCGTAGGACGGATCGTCCATGTCGGCATCCTTGTGGTCGAAGTTGTACGGCACGTCGGCGCCGAAGGTGGCGGTGCGGAAGGTGATGCCCTTGTTCGGGTTGTTGGCCCAGCGGCCGCCATCCAGGTCGAAGCTGTTGCCGCGGTCATACGCGCCGTTGAGCTGGCCGGGGATGAAGATCAGCTGCAGGGTACCGCCGAGCTGGTTGAATTCCTCCTGCAGGTTGACCATCCACAGCGGCTTGCGCACGTCCTCGTTCTCCGGCTCGAGGAACGAGCGGATGCGCTGGTCGTAGCCGTGGATCACATCCAGCGACTGGAAGAAGTCGGTCTCGCCCCAGACCACCTGCTGCTTGCCCAGCTTCAGCGTGGTGGTCGGGGTGACGTTCGTCTGCCACCACAGCTCGCGCAGCTCTTCGCTGTTGTAGACGTCGTCCATCAGATCGACCTGCGACTTGCTGCGGTTGCTGAACAGGTCGGAGCGTGCGTTCTGGTCCATCACCTCCTGAAGGTCTTCCAGGTAGTCGGTCTCGTACTCGCGGTTCAGTCGACCGGAGACGAAGAACTGCGAGTCGCCGAAGTCCTTGAACAGGTTGAGCTTGAGGATGCTGCGCGCCATCGACATGTCGTAGCGGTAGTTGCCCTTGCGGTCCGCGCCGACCAGGCCGTTCGGATCCTCGCCATCCATCAGGTAGGGATTCTCGAGGTTCCAGGACAGGTGCATGCGCGCGTAGCCGCTGACTTCCCAGTTGTCGAAGAAACCGTCCTGTGCCATTGCCGGCCCGTGCACACCGGCCGCCAACATCACGGCGCTAGCTAACGGGGTTAAGTGCTTCATTCTTTTTTTCATTATCAGCCGCTCCATTGTGCTCGAGGTTTAGCGCGCGCCCGGTGGACTGGGCTTTTTTCGGTGTGCTGTGTTCGAAGATGAATTTCGGCTTGAACACCAGCGCCAGCGAAGGCATGACAAACAGGGAGGTGAGTGCCGAAACCATGAGCCAGAGCCCGATCAGCATGCCCATCTCTGCTTGGAAACGAAGGGAGGAGAAGGACCAGAACAGCACGCCGGCGGCCAGGGTGAAGGCCGTCAGCAGCACGCCGCGGCCGGCCGAGCCGAGCGATTGCAGCACGGCATCCAGCGGAGCGGCGTCGGGGTGCTTCTCCAGGTACTCCTTCATGGAGTCGACGATGTAGAAGGCGTAGTCCACGCCCAGGCCGATCCCCAGGGCCACCACCGGCAGCGTGCTGATGCTCATGCCGATGTCCTGCCAGGCCATGAAGGCGAAGGTGACGACGTTGGAGATCGCCACCGGGATGATGAAGAACACCCCGCTGACCGAAGAGCGGTACACAACCAGGCAGCACAGCACCACCACGAGGAAGGCCAGAGCCACCGCCTCGATCTGGTCGCTGAGGAGAATCTCGTTGACCGCCGCGATGATGCCGAGCACGCCACCGACCAGCTTCACCTCGGCACCCTCGATGGGGTTCTCGGCGATGAATTCCTTGGCGTAGTGGGTGGCCTTGCGCAGGGTGTCACCCTTGTGGTCGCGGAAGAACAGGGTGACGGCGCCGTTCTTGAAGTGCACGTCGCTGAACTGCGCCAGATCGCCCGGGTCGGCGCCCTGCATGTAGAAGCTGATCAGCTCGCCGTTCTCTACCTGGCTGCCGCCCAGTTCACGGAAGCGCGGGTTGCCTTCGTAGAGGTTGCGGCGGATGTCGACCACGATGTCGGCCAGCGAAATGGCGCCGCCGATCTCCTCCTGGCGTTCCATGTAGCGCGAGAAGCGCAGCATCCAGTCGAGCACCTGCGGCGTTTTCAGCGAGTCCAGCTCCTGGCCCTCGATCACCACGAACATCTGCTCGGAGCCGGGGTACAGGCGGTTGATCAGCGCGCTGTCCTGGTTGAAGGACGAGTCCTGCCAGAGGATTGGCGAACCATCGCTGGCATCGCCGATGGTCAGCCGGGTGGCCTCGAACACCAGCCCGGCCATCAGCAGGATCACCAGTGGCGCGATGTAGTAGCGGGTACGGCTGCGCACCACCCACTTGGCACCGGCCAGAATGGCGCGCATGAAGCCGTCCAGGTTGAACGGGTGGGCGTAACCCTGCGGACGCTTGATGAACGACAGCAGCGCCGGGGTGAGGAACACCGCCGACACAGTGATGGTCATCACCCACACCGCACCGACGATGGCGACCTTCTGCAGCAGCGGGATGGGCGTGAGGATCACGCACAGGATCGCGCCCGCGTCGGCATACAGCCCCAGCATGCTCGGCCGCCACAGCTCCTTCATGGTCTGCTCGGCGGCGCGCCGCGGATCGACGTGTTCACCGCCCAGCGTCAGGTCGTCGAAGCGGGTGATCATCTGCACCGAGTGCGACAGCGCCCGGGCGGTGATGATGAAGGCCACCACGATCACCAGCGGGTCGAAGTTGAAGCCCAGCAGGTTGCCGATGCCCAGCGCCCAGATCGCCGAAACCAGGCCGGCCAGCAATGGCAGGATGGTGCCGCGCCAGGTGCGGCTGAAGACGAACAGCAGCACCAGCATCGCGCCCAGCGACAGCAGCGACAGACTGACGGTCTCGCCGAGGTAGTGCGCCACCCAGCCATAGAGGATCGGCTCGCCCACCAGATGCAGCGTGACCTGATCCTGCACCTGCGAGGCATCGAGCAGCGTCTGGATCTGCGGGAAGATCTTGCCGTAGTCCACCAGGTGGTCGTAGAAGTCCACCTGGATCAGTGCCGAACTCAGCTCGCGGTCCACGTAGAGGCCGTACACCATCGGGTTGTTCAGCACCGCCTGGCGCAGCTCGTTGATCTCATCCCGGGTCTGCGGCACGTTCGGCCACATCATCGGCTGCGTCTCGATGCCCTCGCTGGAGGCGTTGACGCGCTTGAGCTTCTTCGACGCCAGCGAGGTGATCTGCATCGGGTTGACGCCCTCGACCTTCTGCAGGTCGTAGGTGATGCGGCGGATTTCCTCGAGGATGTCGCGCTCGAAGATTTCCCCCTCGCGCGCCTTGACCAGGATGGTGACGCGGTTGCTGGCCGCGAAGCTGTCCTGGTACTTGCGGTGCACCTGCACGTACGGATGGTCGTGGGGCACCATGTCGCTGAAGCGGGTGCGGATGTCCAGGCCGCCCAGTGAAGCGGCGAAGGCCACGGTGGCCAGCGCGATGGCCACGCAGACCATGACGCGATTGCGAATGGACCAGGCGGCCAGACGCGCGGTATAGCTCTTGACGCTATTCATCACGGGGTCTCCTTGATCAGCAGCCGAAGGTCTTGCGCTTCGAGCAGGCCGACCTGCTTGCCGACCAGCAGCACGCCGCGGTCGGTATTGACCAGGCGGCTGTGGTAGCTCTTGTCCAGGCTGGCCGGGCTCCAGCGCTGCCAGCCCTGGTCGGGCACGGCATTGCGGGTCTGGTAGAGCGCGCCGCGGTCGCCGGTGGCGATCCAGCGTTGCTCGTGGAAGGCCACGTCGTAGAGGTGTTCCTCGGTGAACGGCGGCAGCTCGCGCCAGTCCTGGCCGCCGTTCTCGCTGAGGTACACGCCGCCGCGGTTGCCGACGGCGACGCCGGTGTTGCCGTTGAAGTGCACCGCACGCAGGCTTTCGCTGCTCAGCTCTTGCACCTGCCAGCTCTCGCCGTGATCGACGCTGTGCAGCAGGCGGCCGAACTCGGCGGCGATCCACAGATCGCCGTTGGCGCCGGCGCGGATGCTGTTGAGGGTTACGTCCTCATCGATGCTCAGCGCTTGCCACTGGCTGAGGTCGGCATCGGCGCGCAGCAGGCTGCCCATCTCGCCGACCGCCCAGAAGTGACCGTCGATGAACGACACGTCGAGCAGCTTGGCCACCGAGTCCTCGCCCAGCAGCTGCTGTTGCTGCCAGCTGCCGTCAGCCTGACGGACCCACGCGCGGCCCTGGTTGCCAACCACTACCACGCGGCCATCCGGCGAGCTGGCGATGCCTTGCAGGTTGTCGCGGCCGGGGACCTCGGCACGTTGCCAGCTCTGGCCGTCGTCGGACGACTCCAGCAGCGCGCCGTTCTGGCCGACTGCCCACCAGTGCTGGCCCAGCACTTCGGCATCGAAGAACGCATCACGGGTTTCCAGCAGCGGCTGGTCCAGCGGATGCGGATTGACCGTCGGCTGAACGAACAGGGCCGCATAGGACAGCCCCCCGATGATGAGCCAGGGCGACAACCGCCCGGCCCAGCTGAGACTGGACTTAAGCATGCGTTGCCTCCCGATGTGCCTGATGCTGGCGCTGCAGCCAGCGGAAGCTGTGGCCGCCGAGCGGGGTTTCGGTCAGTGCCTGCCCCTGCTGCACCGCGTCCACCAGCGCCAGGCTGTCGATCCCGGTGTCCAGGCCCATGGCGTTGAGCATCAGCACCAGGTCCTCGGTGGCCAGGTTGCCAGTCGCTCCTGGTGAGAACGGGCAGCCGCCAAGGCCGCCGATGGAGCTGTCGAACTCGCGCACGCCAGCGTCGAGCGAGGCCAGCACGTTGGCCAGCGCCATGCCGCGGGTGTCGTGGAAGTGGCAGGACAGTCGCTCCTGCAGGCCCATGGAACGCAGCGGTTCGAGCACGCCGCGCACGCTGGTCGGATGGGCTGCGCCGATGGTGTCGGCGATGATGACCTTGTCCGCGCCGGCGTCGAAAAGCCGCTGGGTGAGGGCGATCACGCGCTCGGCCGGGGTGACGCCCTCGAACGGGCACTCGAAGGCGACCGCGACGTAGGCACGCGCCTCGAGGCCGTCGCGTCGCGCCTGCTGCATCAGCTCCAGGCATACGGCGGTGGTCTCGTCGAGACTCATGCGGATGTTGCGCTGGTTCATGGTCTCGGTGGCCGACAGCACCACAGCCACTGAACGAGCACCTGCGGCCCGCGCCAGCTCGTAGCCCTTGGCGTTGGGGATCAGCGCCGAATACGCCACCTGATCGGGCATCGGCAGGCGGGCGAACAGCGCGTCGGTGCCGGCCATCTGCGGCACCGCCTTGGGCGACACGAAACTGCCGACTTCGATGCTGCGAATGCCGGTGGCCAGCAGGGCCTGGATCATTTCCAGGCGCTGCTCGACGGTGAGGGTCTTGCCCTGGCTCTGCAGCCCGTCGCGCGGGCCGACTTCATTGACGACGATGCGCTCGCTCATGGCTCACCTCACCACCTTGCTGGCGCGCAACTGCGCGATGCGTGCGTCGTCGTAGCCGAGCAGGGTCTTGAGCACTTCGTCGGTGTGCTGGCCGAGCAGGGGCGGCGGGCTGAAGTGGTCGTCGCCGTCCACCGAAAGCTTGATCGGATTGCCCGGCGCGTTGACCTTGCCGCCCTCGGGGTGCTCGATCTCGACCACCATGCGGCGGTAGAGGATCTGCGGATCGCTCAGCGCCTGGCCGAAGTTGTTCACCGGGGCACAGGGCACGCGCACCGAACTCAGCAGGGCGACCCAGTGGTCGGTGGTCTGGGTGGCGAAGACCTCGTTGAGGATGCCTTCGATCAGCACCTTGTTGGCCAGGCGTTCGGGCTGGGCCTTGAACTTCGGGTCCTTGAGCGCCTCGATGTCGAGCAGGTTGACCAGGTTGTCCCAGAAGCTGTCGAAGATCACCGCGACGATGAGGAAGCCGTCCTGGGTCTTGAAGGTGTTGTACGGCACATGGACGAAGTGGCCGTTGCCCAGCGGCGTGGGGTTCTGGCCGCTGAGGAAGTACATGGTGGCCATGTAGTTGAGCATGCTGATTTGGCAGTCCAGCATCGAGATATCGACGTGCTGGCCGTGGCCCTTGGCGTTGCGCGCCTGCAGCGCGGCGAGCACGCCCATGACGGCGAACATGCCGCCGCCCAGATCGCCGATCGGAATGCCGGCCCGGGTGGGCTTGTCGGCATTCTCGCCGGTGATCGACATGCCGCCGCCGATGCCCTGCACCACCTGGTCGAAGGCCGGGCGCTGGTAGTTGGGGCCGTCCTGGCCGAAGCCGGTGACCGAGCAGGTGACGATGCGCGGGTTGATGGCCTTAAGGCGCGCGAAGTCGATCTTCAGCTTGGTCGTCACCCCGGCGCTGAAGTTGTCGAGTACCACGTCGGCGGTGCGGACCAGGTCGTAGAACAGCTCCAGACCGGATTCGCTCTTGAGGTCGATGCAGATGCTTTTCTTGTTGCGGTTGAGGGTGAGGAAGTACGCCCCCATGCCGTGCAGTGAATTGTTTGGGTCCTTGGCCAGCAGGGCGCGGGTACCTTCGCCTGCCAGCGGCTCCACCTTGATCGTGTCGGCACCAAGGTCGGCCAGGATCATGCCTGCATACGGACCGGACAGCATGTGGGTCAGATCGATGACCCTTATCCCTTCTAAAGGCTTGCTCATATTGTTTCTCTTATAAGTGCATTGGAGCCACGACCAGACCTTTGCAATTGCGCTGCCAACTTCGCGAAGTTTTTCTATCTTATTGATAGTTAAAGATTTATTTGCCGCGTGCAGCGGTCGCTCAGCCGCGCCGAGCTGCGCTGTTTTTCAACTTGAAAGGCGGGGTTTCACAGTGGTGAAAGGCTTTCGCGGACTGGCCTGACGAGGCGCCGCGCAAGCCGTCGATCAGCGGGAGGAGGCGGGCGTCGTGGCTGGTCGCTGGCTGAGCAGGATGCCGGCGAAGACGATCAGCGCACCGGCGAGTTGCAGCGGCGTCAGCGTCTGGTCCAGCAACAGGTAGCCGAGGCAGATGGCGGTCAGCGGGCTGAGCAGCAGGTAGACCGAAAGCTGCACCGGGTCCAGGCGCGGGAGGGCGCGGAACCACAGCAGATAAGGCAGCAGGGTGCCGAACAGGGTGAGGAAGCCGTAGCCGGCGATCTCGCGGGCATTTGGCAGCGGCAGCGGAAACTCCAGCCAGGCGGCCAGCGGCAGCAGCATCAGCCCGCCCAGCGTGAGTTGCCAGCCGACGTAGGGCAGGGCGGGGATGTCCAGTTTCCAGCGTTTCATCAGCAAGGTGCCGGTGCCCATGCTCGCCGAGGCCGCCAGCGCCGCGGCGGCGGCCGGCAGGTCCCAGTGCATCCGACTGGGCGCGACCAGCACCAGCAGCATGCCGCAAAAACCCAGCAGCGCGCCGGCGCTGATCAGCCGGCTGGTGCGCTGGCGAAACAGCAGCCAGGCCAGACCCCACACCAGCAGCGGCTGGGTCGATACCAGCAGTGCCGCCAACGGCCCGGCCAGGCGCGAGGCGGCGTAGAACAGGCAGGCATGGGTCAGCGCCATGCTCGGCAGGCTGATCAGCAGCAGCGGCTTCCATTGCCCCGGCTGCGGCCGGTAGCGCAGCGCGGCAACCAGCAGCAGACCGGGCAGCAACAGCCGGATCAGCGCCGTGGTCAGCGGCCGGTCGGTCCACAGCACCTCGGTGGTCAGCCAGTAGGTGGTGCCCCAAAGCATCGGCGCGAGGGCCGCGCCGAACAGTAGCTGGATGGACATGGCGATCCTTCTGCCGGGGAAGCGGCGCGCGCTAGCAGGTCAGCTTCGGCATGACCTGCTCGCCGAACAGGCGGATGCTCGGCACGAAGTCGGGGATGCTGAACAGGATGCCGTCCACCCCGGTTTGCGCCGCGATGTCATCGATCTTGCTGGCTACCGTGGCCGGCGAGCCGTGGATCACCGGCATGCCCATGAAGGCCAGGTTGCCGTCCTCGAAACTGCGCTGCAGGCCGCTGAGCATGCGGTTCGCGGTGCCGCCCGGGTTGGAGTCCAGCGCGGCGCTGGCGAGGATGTTGGCGATGGCGCCCTGGTCGGCACCGGCGACGATGGCTTCGCACTGCGCGCGCGCCTCGGCATCGGTTGGGGCCAGCACCAGTTGGAACAGCGCGTAGATGCCCACCTGCCGCCCGGCCTTGGCTGCTTCCTCGCGCATCTGCTCGCAGGCCGCGGCGAGTGCCGGCTTCTCCGCCATGATGAAACTGTGATCGCCATGCCGGGCGGTGAACGCCAGCCCTGCAGGCGACTGGCCGGCGCAGACGATGGGAATCTGTCGGCTTGGGCGCGGGTTGACCACGCAATCCAGCACCTCGAAGAAGGGGCTCTTGTAGGTCACCGAGGGCTCGGTCCAGAACTTCTTCACCAGGGTCAGGTAGTCGGCGGCGTACTCGTAGCGACGACCGTAATAGTCGTCACCCGGCCAGACCCCCATCTGCGTGTATTCGGGGCGGTTCCAGCCGGTCACCACGTTGAGCCCGCAGCGCCCGCCGCTGATGTCGTCGATGGTCGCCACCATGCGCGCGACCACCGCCGGATGCCGGGCAAGCACGGTGACGGTGGGGAACAGGCCGATGCGCTCGGTGACGGCGGCCAAACCGGCCATCAGGGTGAAGGTCTCCAGGCATGAATCCCAGTAGCCGGTTTCGCCGCCAAAGCCCTTGAACTTCATCATCGAGAGCACGAAGTCCAGGCCCTGGCGTTCCGCCTCCAGGGTGATCTGCTTGTTGTGCTCGAAGGTGGGCAGGTAGACCGGGCTGCCCTTGGACGGGATGTAGCCGTTGCTACCGTTGGGAAGGAAGATTCCGAACTTCATGACAGTCCTCGCTTGCGTGGCGGTGGGTTCAAAGGCCGTAGCGGAAGGCCGCGACCGGTTCCGGCAGGGCGCGGCGGATGTGGTCGAAGCCGCTGATGTAGGCCTGTAGCAGCTGCAGCGTGTGGTCGATGCGCTGCCGGCAGCGGGTTACCTCCGGGTTCGCCTCGTCGCTGCGCAGCACCGCCTGCACGTCGCGGACGATCAGGTGGTCGGGCAGGTAGCACGGGCGGAAATTCTTGAACGAGTAGCTGCGCAGCTCCAGCACCGGATAGAGCCCGCCGGCGCCACCGGACACGCCGCACAGCAGCACTGGCTTGTGCGCCAGCCAGGCGAGGTCCATGTACAGAAACCAGTTCTTCAACGCGGGCGTCGCCATGCCGTGCCACTCTGGCGAGATCAGGATCAGCGCCTCGGCGCTGGCGGCCTGCTCGGCGAACGGGTAGGGCACGCCTTCCTGCCAGAGCGGCAGGGGCGCGCCGCCCAGGTCGTGCAGGGCGACCTCCTCGGCGATCTCCAGCGCTTGCAGGCGCTGGCGCAGATAGTCGGCCAGGCGGGCCGACTGGCTGTCGGGCGAATGGCTGCCGGACACGATCAGGATCTGGGGCAACGGCATGGGTGGTTCCTTGCGGTTTTGCTCATGCTGCATGGAGCAATTAGTGAGCCAATTGTCTGGGGCCCCTGGTTGCTGGGGGTTCTGCGGTGTTCGGGGTGGGGTTGCGGTTCGCTTTGGAAAATTTCGTTCAACTTGCAATGGGTGCGTAGGTGCCCGGACGACGTCCCTGCCTAGGCGGCCCCGTCCTTCGCTCCTCGCTCGGCGTCCATGCCTCGCATCCCCCTACGCGACACCTCCACTCGGACTCCTGACGGGATCGGGGTCCGAGTCGCCTGGAAGATCGAGAAGCCGGTTGCGCTGCGCTGCGCTGCGCTGCGCTGTGCTTGGCTTTGGCTCTCGCTTTGCTTTTTCTCTGCACGGTCTGTCAGGCGGCACCAACCGCCCCTTTCAGAAGGGTGAGTGGAATCGTTGCGCAGAGGGGCGAGCCGCATGGATGCGGCGAGAGTCGTAAAGGGCCAAGGACGGCCCTTGTACGACGACCCTCGGAGCGACGATGGAACGAACGAACCCTGCGCGCAGCGCAGGGCCGGATGGAGGAGCAAGACTTTTTGGTTCCTTTTGGGGCGACTGCCAAAAGGAGCTCGCCCAGCAGGGCGAAACCAAGCGCTCAAGCGACTCGCCAATCGCCTGGAAGCAAAACGTAATTTTTCGCCTCGTCGAGAACGTCACCTATGAAAAGGCCGCCCAGCGGGCGGCCTGTCGTGTGCGCGACGTTTACTGTTCTACCTGTTCCACCGCCGCCAGGTATGCCGCATCGTTGGGCTTGCCCGCGTCTGGGGCCTCGTGATCCTGCGCGATGATGCGCAACACATTGCGCAGCATCTGTTCGCGCCGGGCGTCCCGTGCCTCGCGTACCGCTGCGTCGGCGACGTAGTGCTCGACGGCGTCTCCGGCTAGCGTGCCCTGCGCCACCAGCAGGCGCTCTAGGCTGTCCACGCGGTCGGCGAGGACCGATACCTCGCCAGCCAGCCCCATGAGCATCGCCAGCAGCTTGTCCACCGCGGGGTCATCGAAGAAATACGGGCGTGCGCCCTTGGCCTTCCTCGGCAGGCTGTAAGGGGATTGTGCTGTCATTTCCAGGCTCCATAGACGTACCACTGACCGCCGCCGCCGAAATCGCCGCCCTGAAACACGTGGGTGTAGCGCTGGCTCAGCTTCGATTCGAATGCACTGGGCGCGAGGATTTCGAACACCTTGTCGCGGGCGAAACCGGCTGCGCTGCAGTCGGTGACAGGGTCGATCAGGTGGCTGCCGCGCCAGAACGGCTCGTTGTTGTTGCGGGTATCCCAGTCGAGCATGAAGGCATCGTAGGGTGGCAGGTCCTTGTAGGGCGGCGTCTCGCCGTGGAGCATCACGCCGCCGTCACGCAGCACGCGATAGCACTCGCGGAAGATGTTGCGCGCCGCCTTCTTCGAGGTTTCGTGGATCAGAATGCTGCCGTTGACCACGTCGAAGTGGCCGTCGGGGAAATCCAGCTGCTCGGCGTTCATCTGGATGAAGTGCACCTTGACCCCGAGGGATTCGGCACGCGCATGGGCATAGCGCAGCACCGGCGCGCCGACGTCGATGGCGTACAGTTCGGCCTCGGGGTAGTACTCGGCCCAGGCCAGGGTGGAGTGGCCCACCGTGCAGCCCAGGTCGAGGATGCGCTGTGGCTTGAACTCCGGGTGGTTTTCCTTCAGCCACTTGGCGGTGGAGGCGCCGATATCGTCGTTGAACGGTCCCATGCGGCCCATCGAGTAGATGTACACGGCGCGGTCATAGACGGCCCCGGCGGCAACATCGTCGGTGCCGAACTCGGAGTGATAGCCGCCGGGCATGCAGTGGATGTCGATCGCGGTGTGGTAGTCGGGAATCTTCAGCTCGGGGTTGAGCGTCAGGCTGCCCAGTTCCGGCTTGGCGCGGGTCTCGCGGGCGGCCTCGACCAGGCCGGGCAGTTGCCGCTCGACCGGAATCTGCACCGAGTTCCACATCATTTCCTGGCTGCAGCGCTGCAGACTGCTCCAGAAGCGGTAGTACTCCTCGCGCTTCATCAGCCGTTCGATGTCCACCAGGCTCGGCTCCTGGCCCTTGGCCTGCAGCTGCGGCTCGACCTTTTCCTCGTAGACCTTGCGGTTGCCGGGCGAGACGTGCAGCGCCAGGTACTGCTTGAAGGAGCGCACGAACTCCTGGCGCGCCTCCTCGTCGTGGGTCATGTCGACCAGGACGTCGTGCCGATATTGCGTTGTGGTGTCGTTTATCGTCTGCATCGCGTTGCACCTCGTCGTTCAAGCCGTCGTTGCCGGTGTCCCGGCCTGTTGAAAGAACGTGCGGATCACCTGCGCCATGTACTGCGGCTGCTGATCCAGCACATAGGCCCCGGCTTCCAGTTCCAGCACTTCGGCGTCCGGCCGCGCCTGGCAGGCGCGCTGGAAGTAGGGGTGAAGCACATCGCCGTCGCCGCAGATCAGCAGCAGCGGGCAATCGACCTGCGCCAACCAGGCAGGGAAGTCCTGGGCGAATACCGCCGCGTAGGCCTCGTGCCAGCGATCCCCGGCGATCAGGGTGTCGATGGCCTCGCGAGTGGCCAGCGCCGTCGACGGTGGATAGGTGATCGGTTGCTGGTCGAGGTGGGTGACGCGCTGCCACACCTCGGCCAGATGGGTGGCATGATCGTCAATGGTCAGCGGTTTCACCGCGCTGTCGCGCCAGAGACTGCGCTCCTGTTCGGTGAGCTGTACCGGCCCGATCATCGCCAGCCGGCGTACCCGTTGCGGGTGCTGCGCCGCCAGTTGGCAGGCCAGGGCCGCGCCCGTGTGATGGCCGAACAGGTTGAAGCGCTCGATGCCCAGCGCGTCGATGGCTTCCAGCAGGGTGCGGACGTAGTAGTCGGTGGTGGGAACCACCGGCGGCCGGTAGGACCCGCCGAAGCCCGGCGTATCGAGGGCGTAGAGCGGGGCGAGGTCGCCGAGCTGCTCCATGACCGCCTGGTACATGGCCGAGGAGCTGGCCGTCTGGTGCAGGAAGACGGTCGGCACGGTCTGCCGGCCGGCGACGTAGCGCAGATGAATCTGCCCGTGTGCCACATCCACGTAGGTTTTCTTCACCGTCGACATGGCTTCACTCCAGCCCCAGCGCGCCGGGGTTCATCAGGCCCTTGGCATCCACCGTGCGCTTCATCTGCTCGAGCAACTGGCGGGTGCCGGTGTTGCCGATGGAGCGCTGGAAAGGGTAGTACTTGCCCAGCTGCAGGTGGCAGGCACCCAGCTCGAAGTACAGCTCGCGCAGGCGTTCGCGCAGCCCGAGGGCGACCTCGCGGGTTGCCGGGTCGGCCGGGATGGCACCCCAGTCCTTGCGGTACGACGGTTCGATGAGGTCGAGGCGGAACTGCCCGAGTTCATCGAACCAGTACAGGCTGGGCTCGATGACGAATTCAGCGCCGGAGAAGCAGGTCAGGTACGAATACTTGATGTTGTGGCGCTGCATCAGCTCGGCGTTCTCGGCGAAGAAGCGCTCGGTGGTGAGCGCCGCATCCACCGCGCGCGACAGCGGGAAGAAGCCATGCACCGGGATCCACACTTCGCCCCGGCTGCCCAGCAGGATGGTGCGTACCCCGCCGAAGGGCTGGGAGCGGAAGGCCAGCGGAATGGCGTTGCCGATCGGCGCGCCGCCATTTTCACCGACGATGGTTTCGGCGATCAGCAGCATGCTGGCGACGGCTTCCGGGGTCGGGCCGTCCACCGCGATGTGCAGCGAGTAGTTGACCTTGCTCAGCAGCTTGCGGCCCTGGGTGGCGATCTTCACCGCATTCTTCAGGCCGCTGAGCAGGCTCTTGCTGGAGGTTGTCACGTCGGCCAGCACCGACAGGCCTTCGCCGAGGGTGAAGCCCTTGTCCTCGAAGCCGGCGTTGTAGAACGGATCGAAACCGTAGCACTCGCTGGCGATGCCCTCGCGGGCGATGGCCGTCTGCGCCTGCAACATGGCTTGCAGGGTTTCGAAGCCGTAAGACGCGCAGAGGGTTTCGGCGGGCATCTTGATCAGCCGCAGACAGGCCTCGACCTTCAGGCCGAAGGCACCGGTATCGGCGGTGAACAGGCCGGTCAGATCGGGACCGAAATGCCGGTAGAAGCCGTTGCTGTGCAGATGGGCCGAGGAGCCGGTCTGCACCACCTGACCGTCGGCGAGGATCACCTTCAGGCCCAGGCAGCTCTCCGCCGCCGTATGGTGGATGCCCGAGCCGTGAAACAGGCTGTTCTGCGACAGCGCGCCGCCAACGGTGGCGTACATGCCTGACAGCGGGCCGTAGTAGGGGGTGCGCAGGCCCTTGGCCTTCAGCGCCTCGTAGAGTTCGCTCCAGGTGCAGCCGGTCTGCACCCGCACGTACATGTCCTGCTCGTTGATCTCCAGGATGCGATCGAGCCCGCGCAGGTCGACGATCACGCTGCGCGCGCGGGTCGGCACATAGCCGCGGGTGTAGGACATGCCGCCGCCGCGCGGCACCAGGGCGATGTTCTGTTCGTGGCAGTAGGCGACCGCCTGCGCCAGCGCCTCTACCGTGGTGGGCTGGAGCACGGCCCCGGCGATGGCCTCGGGCTGGAAGCTGAGGTCGGTGGAAAAATACTGACGTGAGGGTTCGTCCGCCAGCAGGGCGTCCTGGCCGAGGATCTCACGCAGATCGTGGAGGTGGTGGCTGTCCAGCATGATCCAATTCCTTGTGCGGGCGCTCGTTCTGGCGCGCATGGTCGTGGCGTTCGATTCGTGCAAAAAAGGCGAGCCTTCCCTGGCTCCAGGCAACACGACCCCAGGATCAGCCCAATGCGTCGTCCGCCAGCGGCCCGCTGAAGCGCTCGATGGAACCCGGCTCGATGTAGCGCTGCCAGTTGTCGAAGATTTCCCGGCCGGCCAGGAAGCCCTCGAAGATGGCGTGGTCCGTGCGCCGGGGCGTCACGCAGTCGCCGACCCGGTGTACGTTGGGCAGCGCCGCCTTCAGGTCGAAATAGAGCTGCTGCTGCGGCAGGTGACGGATGCACAGGACGATGCTGTCGAAGCCGGCGAGGGTTTCCTCGTCCCCGGTGTAGAGGTTGAAGATGTCCACATCCGCGCCGCGGATCTGGTTGACCCAGGCGTTCAGCGTGTAGGTCAGGCCCTGGGCGAACAGGTTGGCGTAGATCACGGGCTGGTCCAGGGTCACGCCGAGCTTGTGGAACAGCGCGTTCCAGCGCGTCAGCACATGCACCTGGTGGCCGTTGTCCACCAGCAGTTCGGTGATGCCGGCGGAATAGCGGGTGCCTTCGTCGTCGATCACCAGCACCCGCTTGCCCAGGCGCTCCGGGTGGTCCAGCACATCCAGCGCGGTGAACACGTGGTCGGCGTCGATGCCGGGAACCCGCTCGACCAGCGGGTTGATGTCCGAATAGCCGCTGCGGTCCGGCAGCGATCCGGTGGCGACGATGACGCCGTCCGGTGCCAGGGCCTGCACCGATTCGACCGTGGCCGTGTGGTTCAGGCGCACGCTGACGTCGGCCTTGGTCATGTGCACCTTGAGGTCTTCGGTGATCCAGGCGAAGGAGTCGCGCCGCGGCATGCGCACCACGTAGTTGACCTGGCCGCCCAGCTCGCCGGACTTCTCCAGCAACGTGACGCGGTGGCCGCGCTTGGCCAGCCCTTCCGCGGCCTTCATGCCGGCTGGCCCGCCGCCGACCACGACCCAGTGCTTCTGCGCGGTGGCCGGTTTCAGCGTCTGCGGACCGAATACCTCTTCGCGACCGGTGGCCGGGTTGATCTGGCAGGTCATCGACGTGCCCTGGAACAGCCGGCCGACGCAGCCCTGATTGCAGCGCAGGCAGTGGTAGATCTCGTCCTCGCGGCCTTCGCGGGTCTTGTTGGCGAATTCCGGGTCGGCGATCTGTGCGCGGGTCATGGCGACCATGTCGGCATCGCCGCGCGCCAGGATGGCTTCGGCCTCGCCAGCGCTGCCGATGCCGGAGACGCAGAATACCGGGATGTTCACCGCGCGCTTCAAGCGTGCGACCGGATTGACCAGCCAGCCGTTGGGCACGTCGTACGGCGGCATGATGTAGGTGGCGGACTGGTACACCCCGGCGGTAGCCATGATGTAGTCGATGTCGCCGGTGGCTTCGACGGTGCGTGCCACCTCGATCCAGTCGTTGACCTCCATGCCGCCCGGGACCATCTCGTCCATCGACAGGCGGATGCCGACGATGAAATCGCGGCCGACCCGCTCGCGCACCGCACGGATCACCTCCAGCGGAAAGCGCATGCGATTCTCGAAGCTGCCGCCGTATTCGTCGTCGCGCTTGTTGAACAGCGGCGAGATGAACTGGTGCAGCAGGTAGCTGTGCGCCAGGTGCACCTCGACGCCATCGAAGCCGGCGAGCTTGGAGTACTCGGCCGAGCGCACCCAGCCCTCGACGATTTCGTCCATGTCGCTGCGTTCCATCGCCTTGGCCATCTCGCCGAACACCGGCGACTTGATGTTGGAGGACGACCACAGCACCCGGTAGTCATCCATCGCGTGGGTTTCGCCCATCACGCCGAAGTGGTTGAGCTGGGCGAAGATGTGCGAGCCGAGGCGGTGCACGGTGTCGGTCAGCGCCCGGTCGCGCTCGACCATCTCCTCCCGGTAGCCGTATGAGTAGCCGCGGCAGAAGGTGTTCGAGGTGGGGTGGATCAGCCGGTTGCCGGTGATCATCAGGCCGATGCCGCCGCGCGCGCGGGCGGCGTGGTAGTGGATGTCGCGGTCGTTGGTCAGGCCGTCCGGCGAGTTGAACGACATCGCGTGGGCGGACTGCATGATGCGGTTGCGCACGGTGATGTTGCCGATTTGCAACGGCTGGAACAGGTTGGGATAGCGTTCGACAGTCATGATTGTTCCCTCGTCAGGTCAGGTCGGCGGCGTGTTCAGGAAGCACGCGTGATCAGGGTCTCTTGCCACTGGAGGTCGAAGCCCTCCAGTTCGCCCTGCTCGATGAAGCGGTTGGGGGCGTCCAGCAGCTCGCGTCCGGCCAGCATCGCTTCGTAGAGGCTGTCCTGCAGCGGGCGGGGCAGGCGAGCGTCGCCGATGCAATAGAGCCGCTCCACGCGCCCGAGCAGCTGGTGGTACAGCGTGTCGTTGGCACGATGGCCGGCAGCGATCACGAAGCTGTCGGCCTGCAGCCGCGCTTCGTCCTGGTCGGTGAACAGGTTGAACAGCTGCGCAGTACCACCCTCGATGCGGCGCACCCAGCTGTTGAGCGTGTAGCGCAGGCCCTTGGCGAACACATGCCGGTAGTTCACCGGCAGATCGAGCGTGAGCGCGAGATTCGGCGACAGCGCGTTGAAGCGGCTGACCAGATGCACCTCGTGGCCGCGGTCGAGCAGGTACTCGGCGGTGCCCAGGGCATAGCGGCCGCCGTCCTCGTCGAACAGCACCACGCACCTGCCCAGCGGCGCCTTGCCCTCCAGCACCTCGACCACGCTGAACACGTTTGCCTGTTGCATGCCGGGGACCTGATCCACAGCCGGTCGGGTGGAGGTGAAACCGGTCTTCAGCGGCGTGGAGCCGGTGGCGACGATGACCCCGTCGGCGTCGTGCGCGACGATTTCGTCGGCAGTCATGCGTGTGTTCAGGCGCACGTTCACGCCCGCCTTGTGTAGTTGCCGCTGCAGGTCGCGGGGGATGAAGCCGAACTTGTGGCGACGTGGCAGCATGGCCGCCAGGTTGACTTGCCCGCCAAGTCGTTCCGATGCCTCTACCAGCTCGACCGCATGACCGCGGTTGGCCAGCTCCAGCGCCGCGCGCATGCCCGCCGGGCCGCCACCCACCACCAGCCATCGACCCGGCGCGGCGGCCGGCTCGATGGTGTGGCTGCCGAAGCGCTGTTCGCGCCCGGCGGCGGGGTTGACCACGCAGGAGATGGCGTTGCCAGCCATCAGCCGGGCGATGCAGGCCTGGTTGCAGCGGATGCAGTGGTTGATCTCGTCCTCGCGACCTTCGAGCAGCTTGTTGGCGAAGGCCGGGTCGGCGATCTGTGTGCGGGTCATGGCGATCATGTCGGCGGCGCCTTCGGCCACCAGTGCCTCGGCCTTCTTCGGATCGACGATGTGCCCGACGATGAACACCGGGATGTCGCGGATGGCCTGAACCGCCTTGCGCAGACGGGCGCCGTCCTCCACCAGCCAGTCTTCGGCGTAGTCCCCAGGCGGAATCTGGTCGGCGTGGGCGGCGTAGGTTCCGGCGGTCGCGCTGACGTAGTCGATCAACCCGGTCTCCACCAGCTTGCAGGTCATCTCGATGGCGGTATCGGCCTTCATGCCACCCACCGTGCATTCATCCATCGAGATGCGAATGCCGACGACAAAATCCGGCCCCACGGCATCGCGCACGGCCTGCATGGTCTCGATCGGGAAACGGACGATGTTGTCCAGCGTGCCGCCGTATTCGTCGGTGCGCTTGTTGTAGACGAAGGACAGAAACTGCTGGTGCAGGTAGCCGTGGGAGTAGTGCAGTTCCACGCCGTCGAAGCCGGCGGCTTTGGAGTTGAGCGCCGTCTGGGCGAAGTGCTCGGAGACTTCGCGCATCTGTTCGCGGGTCATCTCCCGCGCCCATTCGTTGTAGGCCGGCGACTTCATCGTCGACGGTCCCCACAGTTCGCGGTAATCGTCCAGCGCGCCGCTGCGACCCTGCGGGCCGAAATGGATGATCTGCGCGATGATGTGGCCGCCGAACGCGTGCACGGCGCGGACCATCTCGGCGTCGCGCTCGATGATCTCCGGGCGATTGCCACGCGCCAGCGAGCGGTTCGGGCCGGTGGAGCTGGGATGGGTGTGGCGCGCGCCGGTGACGATCAGGCCGATACCGCCCTTGGCGCGCTCAGCCTGGTAGTAGATGTCGCGGTTGTTGGTCAGCCCCGAGCCGGAATGAAAGCCCTTGGCATGCGCGGTCTGCATCAGCCGGTTGCGCACGGTGATGGAGTTGATCCGCAGGGGTGAAAACAGATGCGGGTAGGCGATTTCGCCCGGTTTCTTGTTGTTCTCGGTCATGTCGGCTACTCGTTGTGCCTTGGGGCGGAAGTCAGTCGAAGCAGGCGTCGGGTGACGCCTGTCGGTGCGGTTTCACGGGTAGTTCGGGCTGGCGATGCATTCGCCGACCAGCACCTGGCGGCCCCAGCCGGCATCGGCCTGGCCATCGGTCAGCGCCAGGGGCTGCAGGGCGAAGACTTCGCCAAGCTGGTTGTCGCCCACCACCATGCTGCGCGTGCGCCAGAGCTCGGCGTCGGCCGGCAGCCGCTCCAGATCGGGGTCGACGATCAGCGCCAGCAGCCCGCCGCGCGCGCGCTTGCCCTGGCGTACCCGCTCGAGGATGTGGATCTGGTAGTTCACCGACTGGTCTGCGGCGGCCGGGTCGACGCCCCAGAGTCGCGACCAGTTGGCGGCGAATTCCGCGACCACGGGAATGTGGAAAACCTCCTGTGGCGCGACACCCTTGGCCGGGTGCAGCAGGTCGAAGTGGGTCCAGCGCGGGCGGTCGCCGGTGGCATCGGCGAGCTTCCAGTTCTCGTACCGGTCGATCTGCGACACGGAGTTGAAGAACGGGTTGTCGACGCCGCGCAGCCAGGGGTTGTACCCGCGCCGGTCGGCGTCGTGGCGGATCACGTAGGTCAAGACGATCATCTGGTCACTGAACATTGTTATTCCTCGGCGCAACCGGGCCGGTTGCGCGTGTGAGCGATCAGGCTATGTGGGGGCCGCGGCTCAGCGCAGCACGTTGTCGCCGCTCATGAAGACGAACACCCGGCTGAAGCGACCGTTCTCGACGTACCAGAAATTGCAGTTCTTCAGGCGCGTTTCGTTGCCCTGGTGATCCTTGAGATAGACGTTGAAGCGCGCACAGACCGTCTGGGTCTGCTCGTCGGCAGCAACCTCGAAATCGCCGTGCCAGATCTCCTCGTAACCGGAAAACAGGTTCTCGAACATCTTGCGCACCCCGGCATGGCCGCTGTGCGTCAGGTTGTCGGTCTGGATGGTGAACTGCACATCCTCGTTGCAGCAGTCGAGCACTGGCTCCATCGCCTTGCGATCGACGTTGGCGAAGTACTTCTGGGTGGCCAGTTCGATCAGCTCGTCACGGGTCAGCTGGGACATGATTTCCTTCCTCTCTTGTTCTTGTTGTCAGCGAGTGAACGCGTGGTAGGCGGCATCGTTGGGGTTTTCCGGTGCCGGATAGGCCTTGCGGCTGGGCTTGAGGCCCAGGGTCAGCATCAGCTCGCAGAGCTTGTAGGCCACCTGACCGGGGTTGATCACCGGGATGGGCAGGCGCTCGCTGAGGTAGGCGTGGGACTGGTGCATGGTGGTCGAGCCCAGCACGATGACATCCGCGCCGTCTTCCTCCATTGCCAGACGTGCTTCGGCTTCGAGCTTGGCGAACACCACTTCTTCCTTGCCGCCCAGTAGCTCCTTCAGGTCCGGACGCGTCTTGATCGAACGGATCGAGGCCACGCGAGGCCACAGCTGGTATTCGGTGAGGGTCTTTTCGTAGAGCGCGAACCACGGTTCCCACATGGTGATCACGCTGAATTTCTTGCCGAGCATGCAGGCCATGTGAAACGCCGACATGCCGGGTGCAACCACCGGGATATTCAGACGCGAGCGCAGGGCAGCCAGGCCGGAGTCGCTGACGGTGTCGATGCACACTGCGTCATAGCCTTCTTCCTCGGCGCGCAGACCCGCCTCGACCACGGAGAAATCCATCAGCAGGACGTCGTAGGGGCTGTCGGCCAGCGAGGCCCCACGGACGACCGGTACGAACTCGGGGTGAAACCCGGGAAGAATCAAGTGAGGTGGAAGCTGGCTGGCCCGATTGGCCGCGGCAGCCTGATCCATAGGGATCGGGATGATGATTTTTATACGATTCGTCATTGCGGCTCCTCGCTATTTCATTCAACGGTCCTCTGACCTGAATTAGCAAAGAGCCTGCCAACTATTAAATTATTGATTTTAAAGGTGAATTCTGAATTCTTCGGATTTCAATTTGAAAGGAAGCGGCGCAGGTTGAAATCGCAGCGTGACCGGTGCGTCAGATTGCGAAGTGCCTCCTGATCGTGGCGCCGATTCCGGGGGAGGGGTGGCCGATCGATTGATACTGACCTGTCTCTAGCGAAAAGTGCCCTCCGTAAGCGCCGATTCAGGGCGTCCAATGTGGCAAAACATGAGAAATACTTCGCAATACCTCGCGCTTGTGGCGTGACGCTTCGCCTCACTAGAGTAGCGGGGTGACACCGGGCCCCTCTGGCGGTTTCGTACCGCGATGTCGGAGTCACAGTCGTTTTGACTATGACTGAAAGGAGGGGCTCGATGACTGCCCTAGAACCGTTTCTCCTTGCCGAATTTCTCGGCACGGCCACTTGGCTGTGGCTGGTTTTCATCGCCGTTGTGGTGTCGCTGCTCGCCTTCGATCTGGGAGTCCTTCACCGGGACAATCACGAAATCGGCGTGCGCGAGAGCCTGCTGCTGTCGGCGGGCTACATCAGCGCCGGTCTGCTGTTCGGCCTGTGGGTGTATTTCCAGAAGGGCAGCGATGCCAGCATGGATTACCTGACCGGCTTCCTCATCGAGAAATCGCTGTCGATGGACAACGTCTTTCTCATGGCCACCATCTTTGGCTTCCTGGCGATTCCGCGGCAGTACCAGCACAAGGTGCTGTTCTGGGGAATCATGGGCGTGCTCGTGCTGCGGGCGTTGATGATCGGTCTGGGCGCGACCCTGATCCACGAATTCAGCTGGATTCTCTACGTGTTCGGGCTCTTCCTCGCCGTGACCGGTCTGAAGATGCTGTTCAGCAAGGTTGATGATCACCCGGATCTCGAGCGCAACCTGCTGGTCAGGTTTCTGCGCAAGCATCTGCGGGTCACGAACACACTGCACGAGCAGCGCTTCTTCGTGCGTCAGCCCGACGCGACGGGCAAGCCCGTACTGTGGGCGACGCCGCTGTTCCTCGCGCTGATCCTGATCGAGTGTGCCGACCTGGTCTTCGCGGTCGACAGCGTCCCGGCGATTTTCGCCATTACCCAGGATCCGTTCATCGTCTATACGTCGAACATCTTCGCCATCCTCGGGCTTCGGGCGCTCTATTTTGCGCTCGCCGCGATGATCCATCGCTTTGCGTACCTGAAATACGCACTGGCGCTGGTACTGGTATTCATCGGCGCGAAGATCTTCCTGGTAGGCATCATCGGCAAGATTCCGTCGGTCATCTCCTTGAGCGTGACCGTCGCATTGCTGGCCGGAGGCGTCATCGTGTCGATGTACAAGACCCGGAACGTGCAGCCCGGTGGCACGGCGGCTGACGAAGGAGAGCGCTGAGCGCGGCGACGGGCAACAACGCGTGGTGAGAGCGTGTACTAGCCTCTGGCCGGAACGCTTTCGCTGCCCGCGAAGTCTTCACTGCGAGAGTCGGCTCGCGGGGTTCTACAATCGAACCTACTGCCTCAACCGCCCCGCAGCGTCATATGACGAGGATGTGATGACAATCGCCAATCAGCAATTCGCCAGCGACAACTATTCCGGCATCTGCCCCGAAGCCTGGGAGGCCATGGCCCGCGCAAACCAGGGCCACGAAAGGGCTTATGGCGACGACCAGTGGACCACGCGCGCGGCCGATCACTTTCGCCAGCTGTTCGAAACCGACTGCGAGGTGTTCTTCGCCTTCAACGGCACGGCGGCCAATTCCCTGGCGTTGTCGTCGCTTTGCCAGAGTTACCACAGCGTGATCTGCGGTGACATCGCTCATATCGAAACCGACGAATGCGGTGCCCCGGAGTTCTTCTCGAACGGCTCCAAGCTGCTGCTGGCCCCGACGGAGCAGGGCAAGCTGACGCCGGCGGCGATTCGCGAGGTCGCGCTCAAGCGCAAGGACATCCATTACCCCAAGCCCCGCGTGGTGAGCCTGACCCAGGCCACCGAAGTCGGCACCGTCTACCAGCCCGACGAGCTGCGTGCGATCAGCGCGACCTGCCGGGAGCTCGGGCTGCACCTGCACATGGATGGCGCCCGCTTCGCCAACGCCTGCGCGCACCTGGGTCTGTCGCCGGCGGAGCTCAGCTGGAAAGTTGGCGTCGACGTGCTCTGCTTCGGTGGCACCAAGAACGGCATGGCGGTAGGCGACGCCATCCTGTTTTTCAATCGCGAACTGGCGACCGATTTCGAGTACCGCTGCAAGCAGGCCGGTCAGCTCGCCTCCAAGATGCGTTTTCTTTCGGCGCCCTGGGTTGGCCTGTTGGAAAACGGCGCCTGGTTGAAATACGCCGAACACGCCAACCGCTGTGCCCGGCTGCTGGCCGAGCTGATACAGGACCTGCCGGGCGTCGAGCTGATGTTTCCGGTGCAGGCCAACGGCGTCTTCGTCAGCCTGCCGCCAACCGCGCTGGACGCGCTGAGAAGTCGCGGCTGGATGTTCTACACCTTCATCGGGGTCGGGGGGGCGCGGTTCATGTGCTCTTGGGACACCAGCGAGGCCCGCGTGCGGCAGCTGGCCGATGACATTCGCGCCGCGGTCACCGGCACCCTGTAGATGCGGCGACCGAGGCATCGGAGGCATCCCCAGCAGGCGCGCTGCCTGCTGCGCTGAGGATGCTCAGATGCCGCCGAGCGTGGCCACCAGCACGGCCTTGATGGTGTGCATGCGGTTCTCGGCCTGGTCGAAGACGATGCTCGCTGGCGACTCGAACACCTCGTCGGTGACTTCGATCCCGCCGGCCAGCTCGGGATGGTGCTCGGCGATCTCCTTGCCGACCATGGTCTCGGCGTTGTGGAACGCCGGCAGGCAGTGCATGAACTTCACCCGCGGATTGCCGGCGGCCTGCATCAGCGCAGCGTTGACCTGATAGGGCAGCAGCAGGGCGATGCGCTCGCCCCAGGCTTCGACCGGCTCGCCCATCGACACCCAGACATCGGTGTGGATGAAGTCGACGTCGCGGACCGCTTCGCGCGGGTCCTCGGTCAGTGTCAGCTGCGCGCCGGACTGCGCGGCGAAGGTGCGACAGGCGGCCAGGTGTTCTTCATGCGGCCAGAGCGCCTTGGGCGCGCCGATGCGCACGTCCATGCCCAGCTTGGCGCCGACCAGCAGCAGCGAATTGCCCATGTTGTTGCGCGCATCGCCGACATAGGCGTAGCGGATCTGGTGCAGCGGCTGGTCGCTGTGCTCGCGCATGGTCAGCACGTCGGCGAGCATCTGGGTGGGGTGGTACTCGTCGGTCAGGCCGTTGAACACCGGCACGCCGGAAAACTGCGCAAGCTCCTCGACCACATGCTGGCTGAAACCACGGTATTCGATGGCGTCGTACATGCGCCCGAGCACGCGGGCGGTGTCCTTCATGGTTTCCTTGTGGCCGATCTGCGAAGACGTTGGGTCGATGTAGGTGACGTTGGCGCCCTGGTCGTAGGCGGCGACCTCGAAGGCGCAGCGGGTGCGGGTCGAGGTCTTCTCGAAGATCAGCGCGATGTTCTTGCCCTTGAGGTGCTGGTGCTCGGTACCGCTGTACTTGGCGTGCTTGAGATCGCGCGCCAGATCGAGCAGGTAGCGCAGCTCGCGCTCGCTGTGGTGGGTGAGGCTGAGCAGGTGCCGGTTGTGCAGGTTGAAGGCCATCGGGTTGCCTCCTCAATAGTCGACCGGATCGCGGATGATCGGGCAGGTCATGCAGTGGCCGCCGCCACGGCCGCGGCCCAGTTCGCTGGCATCGATGGTGATGACCTCGACGCCGGCCTTGCGCAGCAGGGTGTTGGTATAGGTGTTGCGGTCGTAACCGATGACCACGCCGGGCTCGAGCGCGACCACGTTGTTGCCGTCGTCCCACTGCTCGCGCTCGGCTTCGTAGCTGTCGCCGCCGGTTGCCACGGTGCGCAGCTTCTGGATGCCGAGGGCTTCGGCGACCACCCCGAGAAAGCTCTTTTCTTCGCGGCGCACGTCGATCCCGCCGGATCTGCTCTCGTCCGGGCGCAGGCTGAAGGGGGTGATCGCCTGCACGGCTTCGGGGTAGATGGTCACCAGATCGCGATCGCAGAAGCTGAACACGGTATCCAGGTGCATGGCGGCGCGGCTTACCGGCAGCCCGGCGACAATCACCCGCTCGGCGGCGCCCTGCTGGAACAGCGATTGCGCCAGCTGGCCGATGGCCTGGCGCGAGGAGCGCTCGCCCATGCCGATCAGCACCACACCATTGCCCAGCGGCATCACGTCGCCGCCCTCGAGTGTGGCGAGGCCGTGATCCTGCTCCGGGTCGCCGTACCAGACCTGGAAATCGGCATGGGCGAAGGTCGGGTGAAAGCGGTAGATGGCGGCGGCGAGCAGCGTTTCCTGCCGGCGCGCGGTCCAGTGCATCGGGTTCAGCGTCACGCCGCCGTAGATCCAGCACGTGGTGTCGCGGGTGAACAGCGTGTTCGGCAAAGGCGGCAGGATGAAGCTGGAGTGGCCCAGGTAGTCGCGAAACATCTGCACGATCTCGCTGCTCTGCGTCCCGCGCAGGTCGTCGGCGCAGACGCCGCCGATCAGGTATTCGGCCAGTCGGCGTGGCTCCAGTTCTTCCATCCAGGCGCGCACCCCGTGATGCAGGCCGAGGCCGATCAGATTGGGCGTCAGCTTGCGGTCGAGCAGCCAGCGCTTGGCGTCGGCGTTGTGCAGGGTTTCGGTGAGCAGGTTGTGCATTTCCAGCACCTCGACGCCGCGCTCGCGCATCTTGGTGACGAAGTCGAAATGGTCACGCTTGGCCTGGCTGACCCACAGCACATCGTCGAACAGCAGTTCGTCGCAGTTGGATGGCGTGAGACGTTGATGGGCCAGGCCCGGCGAGCAGACCAGCACCTGGCGCAGCTTGCCGACTTCCGAGTGCACGCCCAGGGGTGCGGTGGGAATAGCCATGAGGAAATCTCCTGTCATGCCCCTGGCCTTGCCCGACGGCAGGCCAGGCCGATCAAAGGGTCAGGAAGCCGTCATACAGGCCGTAGGCGGCGATCAGTGCACCGATCAGCACGCCGGCGAAGATCAGCTTTTCCAGCAGTGTGAACACCGGCTGGCCACACTCACGCCTGGCTCTGGCGAACAGCAACGCGCCAGGGGCATAGAGCAGGGCCGACAGCAGTAAGTACTGAACACCACCGGCATACAGCAGCCACGCGGCATAGAGCAGAGCGACCAGAGCGATCAGCAGGTCCTTGCGGCGCTCGCCCGGTTCGTTCTCGTAGCTTTCTCCGCGCCAGCTCACCAGTACCGCATAGGCAGCTGACCAGAAGTAGGGCACCAGGATCATCGACGTCGCCAGGTACAGCAACTTGAGGTAGGTGGCGTCGTTGAACAGGGTGATCACTAGCATCAGCTGGATCAGCCCGTTGGACAGCCACAGCGCGTTGCTCGGGACTTGCCGAGCGTTCTCCTTGCGCAGGAACGCCGGCATGGTGTGATCCCTTGCGCCGGCGAAGAGAATCTCGGCGCAAAGCAGCGTCCAGGCCAGCAGGCCGCCGAGCAACGAGACGATCAGGCCGACGCTGACCAGCAAGGCCCCCCAGCGCCCGACCACATGCTCCAGCACGCCGGCCATCGACGGGTTCTTCAACGCCGCCAGTTCCGGCTGGCTCATGATGCCCATCGAAAGCACGTTCACCAGCACCAGCAGAAGCAGCACGCCATAGAAGCCGATCACCGTCGCCTTGCCGATGTCCCGGCGATCCTGCGCCCGTGCCGAGTAGATGTTGGCGCCTTCGATACCGATGAATACCCAGACGGTGACCAGCATCATCCCGCGCACCTGGTTCATGACGCTGCCCAGTTCCAGGTTGCCTTTGCCCCAGAAGTCGGCGACGAAAATGTCGAACCTGAAGGCCAGCGCTGCGAGCACGATGAACAGCACCAACGGGACGACCTTGGCGATGGTGGTGATCAGGTTGAGGAAGGCGGCCTCGCGAATGCCGCGCAGCACCAGGAAGTGGATGGCCCAGAGCAACACCGACGCACAGGCGATCGCCAGCCCGGTATTGCCCTCGCCGAAGGCTGGGAAGAACAGTCCGAGGGTGCTGAACAACAGCACCATGTAGCTCACGTTGCCGATCCAGGCGCTGATCCAGTAACCCCAGGCCGACGAGAAGCCCATGTAGTCGCCAAAGCCTGCCTTGGCGTAGGCATAGACGCCGGTGTCCAGCTCGGGTTTACGGTTCGCCAGCGTCTGAAACACCAGCGCCAGCGTTAGCATGCCGACCCCGGTGATTGCCCAGCCGATCAGCACCGCGCCAGCGCCGGCGCTGGCCGCCATGTTCTGTGGCAGCGAAAAGATGCCGCCGCCGATCATCGAGCCGACCACGAGTGCAACCAGCGCGCTCAGGCGCAGCTTTTGCGCAGATTGAGACATTCGAAAACGCTCCCTATCGTCGATTCCCAGCTATCAAGCGCTTGTATCGCTGCGTCAGAACTGACCTGAGTCAGCGTTACGGCTGTTCGCGGAGTATTGACCACATAGTGCGTTTCATCCTGTTTGTCTCATCGGCGCTGGCGATGTGCATCGCGAAGCAGCCTTCACCGATTCGCGAACGGCGTGCCGTTGCTCCAGCCGCCGCCCAGGCTGCGGAACAGGTCGACCAGGGCGATCTGTCGTCGTGTGCTGGTCTCGATGTAGTCGGACTCATTGGTGAAGTGGCTACGCTGCGCATCGAGGTAGCGCAGGTGGCTATCCACGCCGCCCTCGTAGCGCGCCTTGGCGAGCTTTAGCGTCGCGTTGCTGGTGTTGGCCAGGTTCCGCCGTGCGGTTTCCTCGCGCCGCAGGGTGTCGGTGGCGCTCAGTGCGTCGGCCACTTCGCGGAAGGCGGTCTGGATGGTGCCTTCGTAAGCCGCGACGGCCGAGTCCTTGCGTACCTTGACCAGGTCCAGGTTGGCGCTGTTGCGCCCGGCATCGAAGATCGGCAGCGACAGCGTCGGCACGAAGCTCCAGGCACGCGAACCGCCATCGAACAGCCCGGAGATTTCCGCGCTGGCCGTGCCGAAGCTGCCGGTCAGGCTGATGCGCGGAAAGAACGCCGCGCGGGCCGCGCCGATGTCGGCGTTGCGCGCCTTGAGCCGATGTTCGGCAGCGAGAATGTCCGGGCGGCGTTCGATCAGTTCGGACGGGGTGCCCGGCGCGATGTCCTGAATCAGCATGGGCTTGTCCTGCGGCACCTGCGGGACGTGCTGTGCCGCGTCCGCGGTGCCGAGCAGCAGCACCAGGGCGTTGAGCGCCTGCTGCTTCTGCCGTGCGTTGCTTTCCAGCTCGGCGCGGGCCTGCTCGACCAGCCCGAGCGCTTCCTGATAGTCCAGTGCGGTAGCCGCGCCGGCGGTGCGCCGCTGGCTGATCAGGCCCAGCGAGTTTTCGCGGCTGGCCAGGGTCTGCTCGGTGAGCAACAGGCGCCGCTGGGCGCCGTCGTAGGTGAGATACGCCTGGCTGACTTCGGCGATCAACGCGATGCGCGCGCTGCGGCCGGCTTCCTCGGTAGAGAGGTATTGCTCCAGCGCCGCGTCGGTCAGGTTCTTCACCCGGCCGAACAGGTCCAGCTCGTACTCGGGCAGCGACACGCCGACCTGATAGCTGCTGCTGACGCGCGAGCTGCCGCTGTTGGACAGGTCCGCCGGCAACCGCTGGCGATTGCCATTGGCGGAGCCATTCAGGCCGGGTACGCGGTCGGCCCGCTGGATGCGGTACTGGGCGCGCGCCTGCTCGATGTCCAGCAGGGTCTGGCGCAGCGAGCGATTGTTGTCCAGGGCAATGCTCACCAGCTGGCGCAAGTCAGGGTCGACGATGAAGCGCTGCCACTCCAGGCTGGCCGCCGCCGTACCCGTCTGGGAGGCGGCGCTCCAGCTCTGTGCCACCGGCGCTAGGGGGCGTTCGTAGCTGGGCGCCAGCGAGCAGCCGGACAGGGTGAGGGCCAGCAGCATGAGGGCAGGTTTGCGCAGGGCGGTCATTGCGCGGTCTCCGAGGGTTGATGCGCAGTTTTGGGCTGGCGACGCAGCAGCGACAGCAGCCAGACGAAGCAGATGGGCACGAAGATCACCCCCAGCAGGGTGGCGCTGAGCATGCCGCCGATGACTCCGGTGCCGATGGCGCGCTGGCTGGCCGCGCCGGCGCCGCTGGCGATCACCAGCGGTACCACGCCGAGAATGAACGCCATGGAGGTCATGATGATCGGGCGAAAGCGCAGGCGTGCCGCCTGGATGGCGGCGTCGCGCAAGCTGTGGCCCTGTTCCCAGAGTTCCTTGGCGAACTCGACGATGAGGATCGCATTCTTCGCTGCCAGGCCGATGATGGTGATCAGGCCGACCTTGAAGTACACGTCGTTGGGCAGCCCGGTGGCTGTCACCGCGAGCACCGCGCCGAGGGCGCCGATCGGCACGATGAGCATCACTGCCAGCGGAATCGCCCAGCTCTCGTAAAGCGCTACCAGCAGCAGAAACACCACCAGGATCGCCAGCGCGAACAGTTGGCTGGCCTGGCCGCTGGCGACCTTCTCCTGGTAGGAGAGGCCGGTCCATTCGTAGCCGATGCCGGTTGGCAGCTCGGCGGCCAGGCGCTGCATCTCGGCCATCGCTTCGCCGGTACTGACGCCGGGCGCGGCGTCGCCGGAAATGCGGATCGACGGGTAGCCGTTGTAGCGCGCCAGCTGCACCGGGCCTTCTTCCCAGCCGGTACTGACGAAGGCGGACAGCGGCACCAGCTCGCCGGAACTGTTGGGTACGTAGAGCTTGAGCACGGCTTCCGGCGTCATCCGGTCGCCCTGTTCGGCCTGCACCACCACGCGTTGCTGGCGGCCGGCGTTGGCGAAGTCGTTGATCACCGAGGAACCGAACGCGGTGGACAGCGCGCTGCTGATGGACTCGAAGCTGACACCC
Source organism: Stutzerimonas degradans (assembly GCF_024448505.1). Taxonomy (GTDB): domain Bacteria; phylum Pseudomonadota; class Gammaproteobacteria; order Pseudomonadales; family Pseudomonadaceae; genus Stutzerimonas; species Stutzerimonas degradans. The sequence continues at coordinate 153,793 of NZ_JAMOHV010000007.1, read as the reverse complement.
AGCGTGCGCGCCTTTTCCCGGTCGATCTTGAGGCGCAGCTGCGGCGCCTCGGCGAGGCCTTCCATCATGGCGTAGAGAATCTTCGGATTGCCGTTGGCCTGGCCGAGCAGCTGGTCGCGGGCCGCCAGCAAAGCCTCGCGGCCGAGGCCGGCGCGGTCCTGCAGACGCAGCGAGAAGCCGCCAGAGTTGCCCAGGCCGTCGATCGGTGGCGGCGTCACGGCCATGATCGCGCCGTCGCTGATGCCGGCGAAGCGCTCATTCACTGCGGCGGTTTCCGCTTCGGCGGATTGCGATTGGTCGCGCACCGACCAGTCTTTCAAGGTCGGAAAGGCCAGCGCGGCGTTCTCGCCCATGCCGGAAAAACTGAAGCCCATCACCAGGAAGGACGACGCCACCGCCTCGCGCGATTGCAGGAACTGCTCCAGCTGCTGGCCGGTGACATCGGTGCGCGCGCGGGTGGCGCCCGGCGGCAGCTGGATGTCGACGATCATGTAGCCCTGGTCCTCCACCGGCACGAAGGATTCCGGCAGGCGCAGGTAGCTGTAGCCGAGCAGCGCGACGATGCCGGCATAGATCAGCATGTAGCGTCCGGCGCGCCGCGCCAGCGCACCATTCAGCCGGGTATAGCGCTCGGTCAGGCGAGCGAAGCCCCGGTTGAAGGCGCCGAAGAAACCGCGTTTTTCGTGGTGGCCCTCGGGAATCGGCTTGAGCAGCGTGGCACACAGTGCCGGGGTGAAGGTCAGGGCGAGAAAGCCCGAGAACAGGATCGACACCGCCAGCGACAGCGAGAACTGCTGGTAGATCACCCCGACGGAGCCGGCCATGAATGCCAGCGGCAGGAACACCGCCGAGAGCACCAGGGTGATACCGATGATCGCGCCGGATACCTGGCCCATCGCCTTGACCGTGGCGGCGGGCGGGGAGAGGCCTTCCTCGGCCATGATCCGCTCGACGTTCTCCACCACCACGATGGCGTCGTCCACCAGGATGCCGATGGCCAGCACCATGCCGAACATGGTCATCATGTTCACCGAGAAGCCCAGCAGGTACATCATCGTCAGCGTGCCCAGCAGGCACACCGGCACCACGATCGCCGGGATCAGCGTGTAGCGCACGTTCTGCAGGAACAGGAACATCACCAGGAACACCAGCACCATGGCTTCGATCAGGGTGTGGATGACCTTCTCGATGGCCACGCCGACGAAGCGCGAAGTGTCGTAGGGCACCGAGTACTCGACGTCGTCGGGGAAGTTGGCTGACAGCTCGTCCAGCCGCTGCTTCACCAGCGCGGCGGTCTGCAGCGCGTTGGCGCCGGGCGAGAGCTGGATGGCGCCGGCCACGGTGGGCTTGCCGTCCAGACGCGCGGTGAAGTTGTAGCTTTCGCTGCCCACCTCCAGACGCGCGACGTCGGCCAGCTTCACGGCAGAACCGTCCGGATTGGCGCGCAGGACGATGCGGCCGAACTCGTCCGGGTCATCCAGGGTGCCTTTCACGGCGAGGGTGGCGGTCAGTTCCTGCTCGCTGCTGCCGGGAGAGGCGCCGAAGCTACCGGCCGGCACCTGCACGTTCTGCCCGCGGATGGCGTTGCTCACGTCATCGATGGACAGGCCGTAGCCGACCAGCTTCTGCGGATCGATCCACACGCGCATGGCGGCTTCGGAGGAGAAGAACTGCAGCTTGCCGACGCCGGGCACGCGGCGCAGCTCGTTGTTGATGTTGCGCGCCGCGTAATCACCCAGGGCGGTGGTGTCGCTGCGCTGTGCGCCTTCCTTGTAGCTGAGCGCGTAGATCAGCAGGAAGCCGGCGCTGGTCTGCTCGACTTCCAGCCCCTGCGTGAGCACGGCCTGCGGCATGCGCGCCTCGGCCTTCTTCAGGCGGTTCTGCACGTCGACCTGGGCCAGTTCCGGGTTGGTGCCGGGCTGGAAGGTGACCACCACCTCGGCCATGCCGTTGGAGTTGCTGGTGGACTCGAAGTAGAGCAGGCCCTTGGCGCCGTTGAGCTCCTCCTCGATCACGCTGGTGACCGAATCGACCAACACCTGCGCCGAGGCACCGGGGTAGGTGGCGGTGACGGTGATCTGCGGCGGCGCCACGCTGGGGTATTGGGAGACCGGCAGCAGGGGAATCGCCAGCAGACCGGCCAGGGTAATGAACAGCGCCACCACCCACGCGAAGTTGGGACGCTTGATGAAGAACAGTGACATGTGAAATTCCTCGCGGAGGCTTCGCTTACGATCTGCGGCGCGGCGGCGGAGCGGTGGGGCATTCTCTCACCTGCATCCGCCTTGGTCTGGTTCGCAAGATCGTCGATGGGCTTACTGGCGCGATGCCTGCTGTGACTCCTGGGCGGTACGGGGCTCGACCTTGGCGCCGGGCTGCAGGCCGATGAGGCCACCGACGATGACCTGCTCGCCACCGGACAGGCCCTGGCTGATCTGCCAGCGCGAGCCATGCATGGCGCCGGTCTGCACCTGGCGCGTCTCGACGCGGCTGTCGGCGCCGATCACCAGCACGTGGGCACTGCCATCGGTGGTGCGCTGCACCGCGCGTTGCGGCACGAGAATGGCGTTGGCGTCGGTACCCTGGGGGGCTGTAACGCGCACGTACATGCCCGGCAGCAGCAAGCCGTCGGCATTGTCGAACTTGCCACGCAGCGAGACTTGACCAGTGCCGCGGTCCACCGAGATGTCGGAGAACAGCAGCTCGCCCTCGCGTTCGTAAGGCGTGCCTTCGATGCGCAGGCGCAGGACCTGGCTCTGGCCGGCGGCGAGGTTGCCGCTCTGCAGGGCTTCACGCAGGCGCAGGGCGTCTGCCACCGGCTGGGTGAAGTCGGCGTAGATCGGGTCCAGCTGCTGGATGCGCGCCATCAGCGTGGCGTCGCCCTGGCCGACCAGCGCGCCCTCGGTCACCAGCGCACGGCCGATACGCCCGGAGATCGGCGCCTTGACCGAGGCATAGCCCAGGTTCAGCCGCGCGGTTTCCACGTCCGCCTGGGCCGAGCGCACCGAGGCCTGGGCGCTGCGCAGGTCGGCGGTGGCGCTATCGAAGTCCTGCTGGCTCACTGCTTCGATCTTTACCAGCGGTTCGTAGCGCCTCACCCGTGCCTGGGCCTCCTGCTGCGCCGCCTGCGCGCGCGCCAGTTCGCCTTCGGCGCGCGACACCGCGGCCTTGAGCGGCGCGGGGTCGATCTGGAAGAGCAGGTCGCCGGCCTTCACGTCGGCGCCTTCCTCGAAGCGCTTCTGCACCACGATGCCGGCCACCCGCGCGCGCACCTCGGCGACGCGCATCGGCTCGATGCGTCCCGGCAATTCCGACGTGAGCGTGAGCGGCTCGGTCGCTACCGTCACCACATCCACCGGACGGGCCGTCTCGGCGGCCGGCTCCGGCGCTTCGGATTGTTCGCAGCCCACCAGTACCGCTACCAGCGCACCGGCTATTCCCAACGCACGCAACCTGCCCATGTTTTCACCCGGGTCCGTTTGATCGAAAAGGCGCGCATGATCCTAGGTCGATCTATTTGAGTCAATAAAGTCTCAAGTGAATCATTTTAGGTGTAAAACGTATCGCGTCCTTCACAAAGCGCCGTTCGCTTCTTCACAATGAGGCGTGACCGCGACCTGACTGAGACCACGAATGACGCTATCTGCTCATGATGAACGACTCCTCAAAGCGCTGGCCGTGGCTATCGTCGATCGCCCGCGCGCGACGCTGAAGGAGCTGGCGGAAGCAGCCGGCGTGAGCAAGGCGACGCTGCATCGTTTTTGCGGCACGCGTGACAATCTGGTGGAGATGCTCATGAGCTACGGCGAGCGCGTGCTCAACCAGGTGATCAGCGATTGCGAGCTGCAAACCACCGAGCCGCTGATCGCGCTGCGCAGGCTCATCCACGAGCACCTGACGCATCGCGAGATTCTGGTCTTCCTGATGTTCCAGTACCGCCCGGACAGCCTCGACCCGGCTGTCGACGGCCGCTGGCAGCCCTACAGTGATGCGCTGGATGCCTTCTTTCTCCGCGGACAGCAGGCTGGGGTGCTGCGTATCGACATCACCGCGGCGGTCTTCACCGAACTCTTTCTCGCACTGATCTACGGCATGGTCGATGCCGAGCGCCGCGGGCGTGCGGCCAGCTCCAGTTCCGCGGGCATGCTCGAGGGGATGTTCCTCGATGGCGCAGCCATAACCCGCTGAGCTGATCTGCACTGCCTGCGCAGGAGGCCAAGCGGCTGTTCGCCTCCCTTGCGGCGGGCGCCACTTGGAGTCGGGCAGGTTGGGCATGGCGGTAGCGCCATGCCCCGAGGGCACTCAGCGCACCTTGAACCGGTTGACGACAGCCGTGAGGCGCCCGTTGGTGTTCAGCAGCGATTCGGCGCTGCGGTCGACGCTCACGCCACTTTCCACCAGCTCATCGACGACGTGCCGCACGGCCACCATGTTGCGGTTGATCTCCTCGGCCACCGCGCTTTGTTCCTCGGCGGCCGTGGCGATCTGCGTGCTCAGGTCGTTGATGTGCACCACCGAGCCGGCCATCTCGTCCAGCCCGACGGTGACCTGGGCGGTCTTGTCCGCCGTGGTCTGGCAGCTGACCTTGGTCTGTTCCATGGCCTGCACGGCGGAACCGACTGCCTCCTGCAGTCGCTGCAGCGTCTCGTTGATTTCCGAGGTGCTCTGCTGCGTACGTGCGGCCAGGGCGCGGACCTCATCGGCGACCACGGCGAAGCCGCGGCCTTGCTCGCCGGCACGTGCGGCTTCGATGGCCGCGTTCAGTGCCAACAGGTTGGTCTGTCCGGCGATGTCACCGATGACGCCCAGCACGTCGTTGATGCGCTGGGCGTCGGCCTCCATCGCCTGCACCTTCGCCGTCGCGCTTTCAACTTCGCTGACCAGCGACCGAACGCTGCTGGAGGCATCGTCGACGACCCGCTTCGACGAGAGGGCGTTGTGATTGGCGGTCTGGGTGAAGGTGGCGGTATCGCTGGCGCTCTGCGCAACGGATTCGGCCGTCGAACTCATTTCGTTGATGGCGGTGACAGCCTGGTCCGTTTCCAGCGCATGCCGCGCCAGGGCCTCGTTGGTTGTGCGGGACAGTTGCTTGAGCTGGCCGATCTCGCTGTGGATCTGCGTGGTGGCGTCGCTCACATCGATCATCATCTTCTGCAGATAGCCGATGAAACCGTTGACCGAACGTCCTACCTGATCGACTTCGTCATCGCCCTTGATGGCGATTCGCTTGGTCAGATCGGCGTCGCCCGCCGACAGTGCATCGATGTTCGAGCGCAGCACGCCGAGGCGCTTCATCAGCTGGTTGAGGGCGACGATCATCAGCGCCAGCAGCACGACGACCATGGGAATCTGTAGCGATGCGAGCGTCTTGAGCATGGCATCGCTGCGCGCTTCGAGCTGCGCGGTGGGCAACGCCGCCGCCAGCAGCCAGGGCGTGCCTTCGATCGGTGTCAGGAAGAAGCTGAATGCTTCACCGTCCTTGGCGCTGTAGGTCGTGTGCTCCTGCTGCGAGCGACCCGCGAGCGCCTGCTGGATGGTGGCGATGAACGGCGACTGGCCGGCCAGCTCCGCGACGTTGCGCAGCACCATGTCGCCCGGCAGCTGCGGCTGGTTGCTGAGGATCTTGCCGTCGGCCTCGACGACCATCACCTCGCCGCCGATCTCATCCTGCTTCTCGACGACCAGTCGATTGAAGAAGCCGAGCGTCAGGTCGATCGTCGAAACGCCCCAGGCGGTGCCGTTCTGGTAGATGGTCATCGCGCAGTTGGTACGTGGCTCGGCGCTGGCGTCGTCCTTGTAGGCCGCGGCCCAGACGCATTTCCCGCGCGGAGCCTGCATGCCGCCACGGTGCCAGGGCTGGTCGAAGTAGTTCAGCGATTCGGCCGAATTCCAGTGCGTGTTGACGATCAGTTCTCCCGCCGGATCGCGGTGATAGAAGGTGCTGTGTTTATCCTGTCCGGCGGTTCGCGCACCCGGCATGGGCCAGATTCCGCCACCAAACACCTTCACGTCACCGTACTGATCGATCAGGCCAGGCAGGATGCGGTCGATCTCATCGCTTTCCAGCATCGGCACGGTCTGGGTAATGCTGCGTGCCTGGGCTTCGACGCGCGCCAGCTCCATCGCGATGTGCTCACCGATTTCGGTGACCTGCGACATCACGATGGTTTCGCCCGCAGCCATGAGTTGTGGCGCGACGAAGCGCTGGATGCCAAGCATCGTCAGCAGCATGACAAGCAGCACGAAGCCGATGAAGGTGATGGTGTAACGCGCCTTTATCGTGTTGAAAGCGAACATCTAATCCTCAGCATTAAGACAGCCGGCCCGGCAGATGGGCGTGGCGACGGCGTTCTATCGGCGCGTGGGTGCGATGCATGAGCTTCGGCTGACCGGCGGTCCGCTTACACGAGAACTGCCCGAACCGAGCCGTGGGGCTATCGCCACAGTGCGACTGAATTGAGCTGATGAAATTCGACCCGAACGGTGACCGGGATTAATCCACAGATGCTGTGGATAACGGCGTTGATATCTCGAGAACAACTCGCGCGGCGCCTTGCTGGCCGGGTGCTAGCTGCGAATTGAGTGTTTTCTGTTCGGTAATGCCTTTCAAATCAGGGGGATGCGCCGTCAGCGACAGGCTGCCGGGCACGGTGACGCGCTGCTCGGCCGCAACGCGCAACGCATCGAATGGCGCGGGACGAAGCTCACGGACGAGCTGAGCCGCGACCCCGGTTTTCTATGAAGAAGGACCGGGCCGTGCGTGCTACGGAATCAACAAGGCCACCAGCGCGGTGGCGACGATCAGCACGGCGATGACATGGCTCGAACTCAGGCCCCACGCACGCTGGCGCGAATTGCGATCGAACCGGCCGCGCGCGTCGTGCAGCCCGTTGACCGGCTCGAACAGGTTGCCCGCCTGCGGCGCCAGCTCCGTGTCGCCGCTCATCTGGCCGGACCAGGCGCTGCGCGCCAGCAGTCGATCGAGCAGCCCCGGAAAAAACAGCGTGCCGATGATCGCCTTGATGGTCGGCGCCCCGAGCCACAACTCGCGCGGCGGCGCGTTCACCACATTGAAGATGGCTCGCGCCGCGACGTAAGGATCGTGGATCGGCGGGACCGGTTGAACGCGCTTGCCGAGCTTGTTGCGCGCCCAGTCGAACTGGGGCGTGTTCATCGCCGGCAGCTGAACCATGCACAGCCTGATCTTGCTGGCGTGGTGGATAAGCTCGCACCTCAGCGAGTCGGTAAAACCACGCACCGCGAATTTGGCGCCGCAATAGGCCGATTGCAGTGGAATGGCGCGATAAGCCAGCGCCGAACCGACCTGGATGATCAGCCCGCGGTTGCGCGGACGCATCAGCTCGAGCGCCGCCAGCGTGCCGTGCACAGTGCCCAGGTAGGTCACTTCGGTGACATGCCGTATCTCTTCCGGCAGCAATTGGTCGACCGGGGCGAATACCGTCACCATCGCCGAGTTGATCCAGACGTCCACCGGGCCGAGTTCGGCCTCGAATCGCTGCGCAGCGCTGTTCAGTTGTTGCGCGTCGGCCACGTCCGCACTGATCGCCAGCGTCGCGACCTCGTACGGCTGCAACTCTTCCAGCGTCAGCGCCAGACCTTCGTCGCTGCGCGCCACCAGGCCGATGGAATAACCGGCAGCGGCGAAAACATGGGCAGCAGCACGCCCGACACCGGCGCTGGCACCGCAGATCACTACCACCGGACGGTCAGGGTTGTTCATTCGTTTCGCCTTGCAAACGTTCGAGCAGTAGAGGCACGCGCAGGCACAGGGTTCCCTTCACCTGTGGCCAAATGCCCGCTATCCGGTGTTTCACGGCCGGCCCGGCTTGCCGAACAGCGCGTCGAGTTCCGCACCGGAGGCGGCATCGGCAAAGCCGTCGAAGCGGCCGTGCCCGGCGAGCTCGCGTGCCGCGCGCAGAAAGCCGCCCCAAGCCGCCCGCGCCAGGGCGCCACCGACACTGATGCGTCGGACGCCAAGGTCGGCGAGGTCCTGCACGGTCAGCTCGCTGTCCCAGCCGATCAGCACGTTGACCGGCTTAGGCGCGACCGCGGCGACGACGGCGCTGATCTGCTCACGCGTGCGGATGCCCGGTGCATACAGGCAGTCAGCGCCGGCAGCGGCATAGGCCTGCAGGCGCGAAATGGCGTCGTCGAGATCGGCGCGACCGACGAAGAAGTTTTCCGCACGGCCGATCAGCACGGTATCGCCGCCGTGCGCATCGATCGCAGCGCGCGCGGCCGCGATGCGCTCGACCGCCTCGGAAATGTCGCGCAGCGGTGCCTGCGCATCGCCGGTCGAATCTTCGATGGACAGGCCGGCCACGCCGGTCTCGATCGCCAAACGCACGTTTTCAGCGACGCCTTCGGGCGTGTCGGCAAAGCCACTCTCGAAATCGGCGTTCAGCGGAAGGTGGGTGGCCTGGGCCATGCAGCGCAGGTGCGCCAGCACCGCGTCGCGGGGCAGCTGGCCATCCGCACGGGCGCACGACCAGGCGTAGCCCGAACTGGTTGTGGCCAGCGCCTTGAAGCCGAGCCCGGCCAGTACGCTGGCGCTGCCGGCATCCCACGGATTAGGCAGCACGAAACAACCGGACTGATGCAGCGCGCGAAAGGCGGCGCGCTTTTGCGAAACACTGGGAGGGTTCACGAAGTTCTCCTTGGCGCCGCCGTCTTTCGCCTTCCGGGCTCGCCGGCAGCGCAACCAGGCTGCGCTGCCGGCGAGGGCAAGAACGAAGGGGCGGGCAAACGTGGCACCGGTTCGATGCAGGCAAGTCAGACCAGCAAGCCTAGTCTCAACTCGCCAATTGGCGCACGACGGGTGCTTCGCAAAGGGTGCCAACAGCTCAGAAGCTGATGACGGTCTTCAAGCCGAACACGACGCTGTCCCGCTCATCGGCATAGCCGCCGGGTTGGTGGAAGTACTGGATGTTCGGACTCAGCGAAACCGCCGGGGTCACCGCGATGCGGTAGTAGAGTTCGGCGGGGTACTCCCTGTCCGGTACCGGCTCGCCTTGTTCGCGCAGACGGCGGCGCGAATCGTCGTTCACTTCCAGCCGTGCGAGGGCCAGGCCGACTTCGTCGTCGGGGCGGCCGGCGAAAGGGGCGGAAAGGATGCCGCCGACCTGCCAGACCCGCTCGATGTAGGTCACGTCCGGGTCGGACTGGATGAAATGGGCGAACAGCTTGAAGCGCCTGGCCGCCACCGCGGTGCTCTGCCAGAGCTGCTGCTCGGCCATCAGATAGCCGCCGCTGGCCTGGTCATGCTCGGCGGCCGGCGCGCCGGAAAGCGCCATCGGACGCCCGGCAGCGTCCCGATAGACATCCTCGAAGTCGCCGGTATTGCGCCACAGGCCCAGCCGATAGGCGCCGGGCTGGCCGGCGAAGGTCGGCGTCCAACCCAGTTCGGCGACCGCGTGGTAGCCCGTGGTGCCCGACGGGCTGCCGAAGTTCAGGCCCTGCCCGCGCTCGGTGAAACGCGGATTGACCTGATAGAGCGCCGTCTGCAACGACCATTCTTCGTTCAACTGATAACGCGCGGTGGCGCCCCACTGACTGATCGGCCAGGTGTACCAGTTGGGCGTGATGTAGCCGGGCACCGTGCCGCAGAAACCGAGGTTCTGGAACGGGCAGGCGAAGGGGAAAACCTCGCCGCTCATGGGCAGACGACCGAGCTTGACCAGCAGGCGGTCATCCAGCAGCGCCTGCTGGTAATAGAACTGCACCAGCCGTGTGGTGCTGCCGTAGCCATAAATTTCCTGCGGTTGCAGCAGCACGTCGAGGTCCGCCTCGGCGTTGAGGTTCTCGCCGTTGCGGTTGACCACCGTGAAGCGGAAACCGGCGCCGGACCAGCCCAGTAATTTCTCCAGATCCAGCGCGGCATCAAACATCAACTGATCGGAGTAGGTGCCGGTGTGGTCATCGCCGCCCTGGGTGTTCCAGGCCAGCTCGTTGACGTAGGTGATCTGCAGATCGACGCCGGCCTCATGCAGGCGGGTGCGGCTGCCGTTCCAGTCGCCGAGCAGGAACTGGTCGGGTGAGTAGTCCGCCGCGTGGGCAGCAGTGAACAGGCAGGCGGCGAGAAGGCCGCTGCCGAAGCGCAGGCTGGTTGTCATTGTTTTGATCCTTTGGGATGTAACGGTGCGGCGTGCAGCGAATATCGTTAGTTGCAAGGCCTATGTAATGAACGATATTCGCGTGCACTTCTGCCCATTGGTAACGCCTGACTACATTGCTAGTTGGCGTTACCGGTTTGTTCAGTTGGCGTTTGAATTGCTGGCCTAATGTCCGCCGCCAGACTTCACTCCATCGTGCGCTTGCCTGCGAACGAAATGGCGAATGCTTTCAAGCTCTGCGTCTGTCAAATCCGGGAATTTAGGCATCCCGTTGGCAAGTAGCGCGCCACCGCGAACGACACTCTCAAAGGCCTTTTCATTGCCTTTGAGCAATATCGGCGACTCCCGCAGGTCGGGTGCTTTCATACCCGCAACAGCTCCGGCGCCATGACAACCAACGCAGAGGTTTTCCGCAAAAACACCCGCGCCGGCCTCTGCTTTCTTGGCATCGATCTCAAACTTCGCATCGATAATGGGTTTGGCAAGCTGCGGTGCCGGCTGTTTGGGGATAACCGCTTTTCCGTCCAGCGAGAAGGTCATGATGCGGCGCTCATGCGCACCATATTTCCAGCCATGGCTTTCAAAACCCAGTTCACCGGAGCCGCCGAAGTTGGAGGCCAATGCACCACCGGGGCCCACCAGCAGGGAAACCATCTGCTTGCCATCGAGCTTGTAGGTAATCGGTGGCGCAGAGATACCGAGGCCCACGTCATAGGACCAGAGTTCGTCGCCGGTGCGGGCATCGTAGGCTTTGAACAGGCCGTCAGGCTGGCCCTGGAAAACCAGGTTGCCGGCGGTGGTCAAGGTTCCGCCACCCCATGGGCTCTTCTGGTTGACTTGCCACACACGCTCATTCTTGATCGGGTCCCAGGCCTGTAGGGAGCCGCGTGATTCATGCGGGTCTTTGGTCAATTCCCAACCAGTCAGCCCCAGGTAGAGTTTGTGACTCGCCATCTTGTGGCCAGGCTTCGTGTCCTTGCCATTGTCCTTGAAGGTGTTGCCCAAGTGGTTGGTGGGGATGAAGGCGAGATTCAACTCGGGGTTGTAAGACATCGCATGCCATGAGTGCGCACCGAATGCCGAGGGGTAGATATTCTTCTCGCCATCAGGATATCTCGCGCCTTCAGCAACAATATGGCGCTGTTCTTTCAGGTCATATTTGGTTGACCAGTTGGCGTCTGCGAATTTCTCGGCGGACAGTACCTTGCCGTTTGAGCGGTCGATCGTATAGAAGAAGCCGTTCTTCGGCGCATGCAGTACCGCATCAACATCCTTGCCATCGATTTTCAAATCGGCCAGCACGATGTCCATGTTCGAGTTGTAGTCCCAGGTGTCGCCTGGGGCAGTTTGTACGTGCCATTTGTATTCGCCGGTATCCGCATCTACCGCTACGACAGAACACAGGAACAGGTTGTCGCCACCCTCCGGGCTACGCACCTTGATGTTCCAGGGGCCGCCGTTACCTGTACCAAAGATGAGCTGGTTGTATTTGGCGTCGTACGTCCAGCCGTGCCAGGCATTACCGCCGCCGCCGTTCTCCCACCACCGGCCACTCCAGGTCTTGGCCGCCATCTCCTGAGCGGCATCCTCGAATCCATCGGCAGGATTGCCGGGAACGATATAGAAACGCCAGACCTGTTTGCCGGTTTCGGCATCGTAGGCAGTTACATACCCACGCATCGGGCCAAGTTCGGTTCCGCCATTGCCGACGAATACCTTGCCGTCGAAGGCCTTGGGATGGCCGGTGATATTCAACGGCTGGTCGTGATCGAAGGTACGGGTCTGCCAGACTTCCTTGCCGTCTTTTCGGTTGATTGCAATCAGGCGGCCATCCCAGGTGGCAATGAATAACTTGTCGCCGTAGGTTGAAAGGCCGCGATTATGCTTCCAGAAGACCTTCTTCATGTTGTTGTCGAGGATCTCTTTGGAAACTTGCGGATCATATTCCCAAAGCATCTTGCCCGAGCGAGCGTCGAATGCACGGGTTCTGTTCATTTCACCCACGTAATACATGACGCCATCGACCACCAAGGGCGTCCCGACCATATCGGAACGGTCCGGCAGCGGCGCGTACCATTCAGGCTTGAGCTGGCTGACGTTATCTACATTGATGTCTTTGAGAGGGCTGAACCTCTGCTCGGAGTGCGTTCGCCCATAAGCCAGCCAATCAGCAGTATTTGATTCATCAGATAATTCCTTGTCGGTAATGACTCTGTCTGATGCATGCAGCGGCGTGATCGCAAAAAGCGAGGCAGCCATGATTAGGTGCACCCTTAGGTTTGACTGTTTGGATTTCATTTTTATTATTCCTTGTTTAGGGTTTCAGGCGTGCGTGGGTACAACGAGCATTTATGAATAAAGGCTCTTGTGGTGTTTCTTTTGTTGTTAAGTCGGTATCGGTATTGCGCCCCGTGATAGCGCGTAATGGCATGCGCATATCACGGCTTTTCAAATTATTTATTTAAACTTTTATATGGCCTGCTTCGCCGTTGTGACCCGCTGCGGTGACGAGCCACGGAAAAATGTCACCGCTTCGCCTGGACTGGCAGGGCGAAGTGTTGGATACCCGCGCTGGCCGGGCAGGCTGCCTTTGGGCGGGGAGGGGGTGGGGTAGCTCATGGTGTTTCCTCCGATGTATGGCCGGATCGGTTGACGGCCGTGTTGTTGTTCAAAGCAAGGGGGAGGGTGGACCGGCGACCGTGCTTGCGACCGGGCACGGCAAGGGGCGGGCGCCGAGCTCCAGACCCTGCCAGGCCAGCACACGTTGATAGCGGTCGGACAGTGACTCGGCTTCGCTCCAGGCGCCTGGCAGCCGCTCACCGAGCGCCAGATGGCTGTCGGCCTGGCAGCGCAGGTCGCTGGCGCAGGCGTGATAGAAGCGGTTGACGACTTCGGCCATCGGCTCGCGCCAGTCGTCCATCAGCAGGGCCGCGTGCGCGAGCACTGCCGGGCGGCCGTCGCGGCTGCGCCGCCAGCGCTGCGCGGTGCCGGCCAGCTTGCGGCCCTCCAGCGTCAGGTTGTAGCGGCCGTCGCAGAAGGCACCCGGCACCGCGCCGACTCCGGCCCGCAGGCCATGTTCGGCTAGCCACAGCGCCAGGGGATCGAGGAGACGCTCGTAGGCGACGACGATGCGCCTGTCGATCTCGTCGCTGGCCGGCAGGGCGCAGGCCAGGGCGACATTGAGCACGGCCGGTGATTGCGGCACCGGTTCACCGCCGGTATCGCGCAGCAGGATCGGCCAGCCCTGCGCCGCGCAGCGTTGGCTGGCCAGAGCGAAGCCGGGCCGGCGCTCGAAGCTGCCGGGCATCACCAGCGCCTGGCCGGTGGGGCGCCAGAGCAGCAGCTGGCAGTCGAACAGTCCGTCGCAGACGCGCTGCAGCAAGGCCCGCTCGGCATTCAGACCGGCTGCCACGCTGAACCGGGCGATGCCGTTCATACCGCGTGCTCCTCGATACGCCGGCACAGATCATCGAGAAACTCCGCCGCGGGCGAGCCGTTGACGGCGCGATGGTCGAAGGTCAGCGACAGGCCCATCCACTCGACTTCCATCAGCTCGCCGCTCGGCCCGAGTTCCAGCCGCCGCTGAATGCCACCGACACCCAGAATCGCTACCTGCGGCGGATTGAGGATCGGCGTGAAGTGATGCACCCGCGACAGCCCCAGGTTGGATACGGTGAAGGTGGCGCCGGTCAGTTCCTTGACCGACAGCTTGCCGGCCAGGGCCTTGTCCACCAGCGCCTTGCGCGCCTGGCACAGGCCTTCGCCGTCCAGCTGTTCGGCACTGAACAGCGCCGGGGCGACCAGCAGGTCGCCCGGCAGTGGGATGGCGAGGCCCAGATGCACCGCCGCGTGCTGGTGAATCACCTCGTCTTCCAGCGTGGCATTGAGGCTGGGGTGGGCCTTGAGCGTCTCGATCACCTTGAGCAGCAACAGGTCCTGCACGGACACCGCGCTGCCCTCGGCCTTCAGCTCGGCGCGGCGGGTCTTCAGCGCATCCAGCCTGCATTCGCTGTGGTGGGTCAGTTGCGCGGTGGTCTGCAGGCTTTCGTGCATCTTCGCCGCGATCATCTTGCGCATGCCCTTGAGCGGCACCCGTTCGGGGGCGCGCTCGGGCAGGATTTCCAGTCGAGTCATGGCTATTCCACCTGGCCGATGACCGCACCCTTGGCGATCACCGCGTCTTCTTCCTCGATGATCTTCAGCACGCCGGCAGCCGGCGCCTCGATCTCGAACTGGGCCTTTTCCGACATGACCTCGGCGACCAGGTCACCGGCGGCCACTTCGGCGCCGTCGCTGACCAGCCAGGAGGTGATCACCGCTTCGGCGTCGCCTTCCCAGAGGTCGTCTGCAATCACGATGGGGGTACTCATAAACGTCATTCCTTATGCATGGCGTGATAGGCGGCCACGATCTTGTCCGCGTTGGGCAGGGCCCATTGCTCCATGACCGGGGTGAAGGGGATGGGGATGTCGGGGAAGGCCACCCGTTGCGGGCGTGCCTTGAGCATGCCGATGTCGTGCTCGACGACGCTGGCGATGATTTCGCCGCTGACGCCGAAGCTGTGGTAGTCCTCGTCGATCACGATCAGTCGGCCGGTCTTGCGTACCGAGGCGATGACGTGCTCGCGGTCCAGCGGCACCAGGCTGCGCAGGTCGATGACCTCGGCGCTGACGCCATCCTTTTCCAGCAGCGCGGCGGCGCGCAGGGCGTGGTGCACGCCAGCGCCGAGGCTGACCAGGCTGACGTCGCGGCCCTCGCGCACGGTCCTGGCCTTGCCGATCTCGACGATGTAGGGCTCTTCCGGCACCGGCACCGTGGCGCCTTTCTCGGTGCCCAGCCAGCCCATGCCTTGCAGCGCCTTGTGGAAGAGGTAGACGACCGGGTTGTCATCGCGAATCGCCGCGGTCATCAGGCCCTTGGCGTCGTAGGCATTGCTCGGCACCACCACCTTCATGCCCGGCAGGTGGGCGAAGGTGCCGTACAGGCACTGCGAATGCTGGGCGGCGTCCGAGTAGCCGGCACCGGTGGAGGCCATCAGCACCATCGGCACCGGCACCTTGCCGCCGGAGAAGTAGGTGTTCTTGGCCATCAGGTTGTAGATGGCGTCCATGCAGACGCCGAAGAAGTCGACGAACATCAGCTCGACGATCGGCCGCATGCCGTCCGAAGCGGCGCCCACCGCGGCACCGATGAAGGCCGTTTCGGAGATCGGCGTGTCGCGGATGCGCGTCTTGCCGAACTCTTCATAGAGGCCACGGGTGTTGCCGAACACACCGCCGAGCTGGCCGATGTCCTCGCCCATCACGAATACGCGCGGGTCCAGACGCATCTCCTGCGCCACGGCTTCGGCCATGGCGCGGGCGACGGTGAGTTTTCTTTCCTTTACTGCTGTGGTCATGGTGGTCTCCTGCTCAGCCGGCCAGCGCGCTGGGGCTGACGATGATCTTGACGTTGCGGTCCTTGTGGTTGGCCAGCTCCTCGAAGCCCTGCTCGAGGATGTTGTCCAGGCCGATGCGGCCGGTGATCAGCGGGGTGACGTCCATGCGGCCGTCGGCGATCAGGGCGATGACGTCGGCGAACTCCCCTGCATAGGCGAGCGAGCCGATCACCTGTTTCTCGGTGGCGACGATCTCGAAGAAGTTGAATTCCGAGGGCTCCTCGAAGATGCCCACCATCACGCAGCGACCGGCCTTGCGGATCACGTCGAGGGCGAGCTTGGCGGTGGCCTTGTGGCCGATGCACTCGAAGGAGGTGTCGGCGCCGTAGCCGCCGGTGAGCGCCTTGATCTCGGCGATGGCGTCGCACTCGCTGGGGTCGATGACCCGCGTGGCGCCGACTTCCAGCGCCTTGGCCTTGCGCGCAGCGGACATTTCCAGGGCGATCACCTGGCCGGCGCCGGCGGCCTTGGCGCACATGATGGTGCACAGGCCGATGGTGCCGGCACCGACCACCACAACCGTCTCGCCGAGCAGGCTGCCGGCCTTCTTCACCGCGTGCATGCCGACCGCCAGTGGTTCGATCAGCGCGCCGGCCTCCAGCGGAAAGCCTTCGGGCAGGCGGTAGAGCAGCTCGGCGGGTACGTTGACGAATTCGGCGAAGGCGCCGTTGTTCATCAGACCCGTGAAGGCCAGCTGCTCGCAGAGGTTGTACTGGCCGGTCTTGCAGAAACGGCACTGACCGCAGTGCTGGCAGGCATCGGCGGCGACCTTGTCGCCCGGTGCGTAACCCTCGACGCCGTCACCGGTGGCGACGATCTCACCGCAGAACTCGTGGCCGAGGATGCACTGGCCCTTGATGCCGGTGAGCGGGTGGGGCGCGTCCACCGGGATGAACACCGGGCCGGCGAGGTATTCGTGCAGGTCGGAACCGCAGATGCCGCACCAGTGCACGCGAATCTGCACCCAGCCCGGTTGCGGCGCGCCGGGCAGCGGCACCTGTTCCAGGCGAATGTCCTTGCGACCGTGCCAGACGGCGGCGGTCATGGTGGCTTGGCTGTTCATGGGGTGTTCCTCGTGTTGTTGTCGGGCGGGCTCACACGAACACTTGCTCGAGCGCTTCTTCCGGCCGCGGGTACGGGCTTTCGCGGGCGAACTGCACGGCTTCATCGATGCGCCCGCGGGCACGCGCCGCGATGTCCTCGGCCTGCGTCTCGCTCATCACGCCTTCGTCGATCAGGCGCTGGCGGTAGCCGGGAATCGGGTCCTTTTTCATCAGGCCGTCCTTCTCACCCTCGGGGCGGTAGGTTTCGCCATCGCCCATGAAGTGGCCGGCCAGGCGGTAGGTCTCGATCTCGATCAGGGTCGGGCCGCCCCCGGCGCGGGCGCGCTCGATGGCTTCGCCGGCCGCGCGGAACACGCCGTCCGGGTCGTTGTTCTCGACGAACACACCGGGCATGCCGTAGGCCGCGGCGCGCACGTGGTGTTGCTTGATGCAGGTGGCGCTGGCCTTGGCCACCGAGATGCCCCAGGCGTTGTCCTCGATGACGAACACCACCGGCAGCTTCCACAGCGCGGCGAGGTTCAGCGTTTCGTGGAAGGCGCCCTGGTTGGCCGCGCCCTCGCCGATAAAGGACACCGCCACCCCGGGCTTGCCCTGCATCTGCCGCGACAATGCGGCGCCAACGGCCGGGCCCATGCCCTCGGCGATGATTCCCGAGCAGGAGAAATTCACCCGGCCATCGAACAGGTGCATATGCCCGCCGCGCCCGCCGGAAAGCCCGGTGGCCTTGCCGAAGATTTCGGCCATCATCTCGTTGAGGTCGACGCCCTTGGCCACGGCGATGTGGTGCGGGCGGTGGGTGGCGGTGACGATGTCCTCGGCGTTCAGGTGGGCACAGACGCCCACCGCACAGGGCTCCTGGCCATTGGAAAGGTGCATCTCGCCGGGAATCGGCCCCTTGGCCATATTGAACACCGGCGTCTTGCCTTCCATGTAGATGCGCTCGATGGATTCCTCCATGTAGCGGCTGGTCAGCATCTGTTCGTACATCCACAGGCGCTGCGAGTTGTTGGGCTGGGTCATGGTCGACTCCCTTGTGTTGGTGGTCAGATCGCGCGTTCGTTGAGCAGCCGGCCGATCTGCTCGGCCTGGCGCAGGGCCAACGCGACGATGGTGAGGGTGGGGTTCTGGCCGCCGCTGGTGGTGAACTGGCTGCCGTCGGAAACGAACAGGTTGGGGATGTCGTGGCTCTGGCCCCACTTGTTCACCACGCCGTCACGGGCCTTGGCGCTCATGCGGTTGGTGCCCATGTTGTGGCTGGCCGGGTAGGGCGGCAGCTCGATCACGTCGGTGGCGCCGGCGGCCTCGTAACACTTGGCGGTGGCGGCGACGCCGTGCTTGCGCATGGCGGCATCCATGGGGTGATCGCTCTTGGTCACCACCGGGATCGGCAGGCCGTACTGGTCCTTTTCGGTGGCGTGCAGGGTGATGCGGTTGCTTTCCAGCGGCAGGTCCTCGCCGCACAGCCAGACGCCAGACATGTGGTTGTACTTTTCCATCCGCGAGGCGAACTGGCGGCCCCAGCCCTTGGGCGTCGGGTCGAGGAAAGCGGAGAGGAAGGGCAGGCCGAGGGCGAGGATTTCCAGGCGGTAACCGCCGACGAAGCCGCGTGAGGGGTCGTTGTAGGACTCGTCGGAGATCACCCCGGCGCAGGTGGTGCCGCGGTGCATGTTCACCGGCTTGGGCATCACGGCGAAGATGCCGGCGGTGGTGTGGGTCATGTAGTTTCTGCCGACCTGGCCGGAGGAATTGGCCAGCCCGTCGGGGAACATCGAGGAAGCGGAGTTGAGCAACAGCCGTGGTGACTCGATGGAGTTGCCGGCCACACAGACCACCCGGGCCTTCTGCCGCTGGATGGTGCCCTGGGCGTCGGCGTAGACCACGCCGTTCACCTTGCCCTTGGCGTCGTGCTCGATGCGCAGCACCATCGACTGCGGCCGTACCTCGCAGTAGCCGCTGGCTTCGGCGCGCGGGATGTCGGTGTAAAGCGTCGACCACTTTGCGCCCATCTTGCAGCCCTGCATGCAGAAGCCGATCTGCTGGCAGGCGGCGCGGTCGTCGTAGGGCTCGGTGTTGATCGCCATCGGCCCGGAGAGAATCTCCTTGTAGCCGACCCGCTTGGCGCCGGTGGCCAGCACCTTGAAGGAGTTGTGCCAGGGGTGATAGGCCATGCCGGTGCTCGGCCCGGTCACGCCCATGTGCTTCTCGGCCTTCTCGTACCAGGGCGCCATTTCTTCGAGCGTCACCGGCCAGTCGAGCAGGTTGGCGCCGGCGATATCGCCGTTGATGCTCCGCATCTTGAATTCGAAATCACGAAAGCGCAGGGCGATGCCGGCCCAGTGCACGGTGCTGCCGCCGACGCCCTTGACGATCCAGGCCGGCAGGTTGGGGTTGTTCTCGGCCAGGTGCCAGTCGCCGGCGGCGATGCGCTTGTCGAGCCAGGAGATCTTCTTGAACATCGCCCACTCGTCGTTCTCGATGTCCTCCAGCGTGTGCCGCTTGCCCGCCTCGAGCACCACGCTGCGAATCTTCTGTTTGGCCAGCGCGTTGGCAAGCGTGCCGCCGCCAGCGCCGGAGCCGATGATCACCACGACGCCATCGTCGTCCTGGGCAAACGTTGCCATGGGGTATTCCTCGTCTTGTTCTTGTTGTTGTGCTGTTCGGGCGGGCGCTCAGAGCCAGTTCAGATCGTCGAAGCCGCGGTTGACGTAGCCGCCGTATTCCCACGACGAGCCCTGGTAGCCGAACAGCGGGAACAGCGCCTTGTTGTCGTACAGGCCGAACATCAGGCTGCTGCGCACGGCCTTGAAGAACGGCGAGCGCTCGACTTCGGTCAGCAGGGCAACGCGCTGCGCTTCATCGAGCGCTTCGAACGGGCGGTCATGGGCCTCGATGGCGCGTCGATTCAGGTCGGCCAGGCCGTCGGCGACCAGTTTCGGCTGCTCGTTCGCCAGTTCCGCCAGCGGGCGGGCGTAATGCGCGTCGTCGATGGCGTCGTGGGGAAACACGTCGCGGCCCATGCGCAGCAGGCCGGGTGGCAGCTCCGGCAGCGCTTCCTCGGCCAGCAGGCGCACGGGAATCAGCTGCGCCAGACTGAAGGCGAGCGCAGTCTGACCAGAGAGGGAAAGAAAGCGCCGTCGATTGATGGCGGTTTCATGGCAGTTGGGTTTTTGCATGGCTCAGCTCCTGACTTATTGCCGGAGCCTGAAAGAAGTGCAGGCACGCGGCGCTCTTGTTATGCGGGGGCTTGTTCCGCAAATACTTCAAGAGCAGATGGCGTGCCAACTTTCTTAATTACGCTTTTAGTTCTTCAAGACATTGAAAATAAAGAACTAAATTTCTAGGTGCGGCGGCTTTCCAGTTGCGCTGTAAAGCTCATCGGCTTTACACCTGTAACGTCGTTGTAAAGTGCTTTACAACGTACGAACAATTTATCTGGGCCTTCATGTTCCAAAGTTGAACTTCCCTGCCGGAACATTTCATTTATTCTTGGCGCAGTCGCAGAACTGAAATGAAAACAACAAGAATCATCCGCCCCGAGCACCGCGCCTCGGGACGAGGAGGACGCATGACGCCGCTTGCAACCCCTGCTAGCCATATCGAGGCGGTGCTGTCACTGGCCAACGCATCGCAACTGCTCGGTGATCGCGATCCGATCATCGCCCGCTCCTGGCGGCGTTGCGTGCATGACTACGGATTGGACCCGGCGCGCCCGGCCGAGGCGCGTTTCGTGCCGCGCCAGGTGTTGCGCGAACACCAGGACCACGCCGATGAGCTGATCAACGTCGCCCGCGCTGGCGTCGAGCAGCTTTACCGGCATGTTGCTGAACTCGGCTACATCATCCTGCTCACCGACAGCCGTGGCATCGCCGTGCAGTTTCTCGGCGATCCGGCCGATGAGAAGGCGCACCGCAAGACGGGTCTCTACCTTGGCTCCGACTGGGGCGAGGATCACGCCGGGACCTGCGCGGTCGGCACCTGCATCAAGGAACAGCAGGCGCTGACCTGCCACCAGCACGACCATTTCAGCGCCTGGCACACCAACCTCACCTGCACCGCGGTGCCGATGTTCAACCCGCAGGGCCAGCTGCTGGCGGTGCTAGATATCTCCGCGCTGTATTCGCCGCCGTCCAAGGACTCGCAGACCTTTGCCCTGCAACTGGTCAAGCAGTACGCGCGGATGATCGAGGATGCCTACTTCCTGCGCCTGTACCGCGATCGGCCGATTCTCTGCTTCGACGCCTCGCGCGAGTTCGTGCTGATCAACCGCCACTACCTGCTGGCACTCGGCGACGACGGCGAGCTGCTGGCCGGCAACACTGCCGCCCGCGGCCTGCTGGCCGAGCACGGGCTGATGACGCCGGGGCCGTTCGGCAGCCTGACGCGGGCGCGCATCGACGAATTCTTCGATTGCGAGCTGGCGGACATCCTCAGCATTCCCTACGCCAGCCACGACCAGGTGCGCGCCTTCCGCACCCAGCGGCACAACCGCTTGTTCTTCGCCGCACTGATGGAGCCGCGCCGTGCCGTGTCGCTGCCGGCCGAGCGCACCCAGGGCGCGCCGCGCTGCGCGCTCGATGCCCTGGCCGACGACGACCCGGCGATGCGCAAGATGCTCGCCCGCGCCCGTCGACTGTGCAGCGAGCCGCTCAACGTGCTGCTCAACGGCGAAACCGGCACCGGCAAGGAGCGTCTGGCGCGCGCCCTGCACGAGAGCGGCAGCCGCCGCCAGGCGCCGTTCGTGGCGATCAACTGCGGTGCGGTGCCCGAGTCGCTGATAGAAAGCGAGCTGTTCGGCTACGCGCCGGGCACCTTCACCGGCGCACGGAGCAAGGGCATGCGTGGGCTGATCCAGCAGGCGGACGGCGGCACGCTGTTCCTCGACGAGATCGGCGACATGCCGTTGCATCTGCAGACGCGCCTGTTGCGTGTACTGGCCGAGCGCGAGGTCACCCCGCTGGGTGCCGAGCGGCCGGTCAAAGTGGATCTCCGCGTGATCGCCGCCAGCCACCGCGACCTGCGGCAGATGGTCGAGGCCGGCGAGTTCCGCGAAGACCTGTTCTACCGCCTCAACGGCGCACTGCTGAAACTGCCGCCGCTGCGCGAACGGGCCGACAAGGGCTACCTGATCGAACGGGTCTACGCCGAGCTGGCCCAAGGGCGCAGCAATGCCCCGCACCTGCGCGGCGATGCGATGAGTGCGCTGTTGGCCTATCCCTGGCCGGGCAACATTCGCGAGCTGCGCAACGTGCTGCAGTACGCGCTGGCTACCTGCGAGGGCAACGAAATCACCGTGCACGACCTCCCTGAGGAATGTTTGCCCCACGCGGTGACGCGCGTTGCTGTGCCGACCGCTGGTCCGGAGGCGGACGACGACCTGCGCAGCCTGCTGCGGCGCCAGCGCTGGAACGTCAGCGCGGTCGCCCGGGAGCTGGGTGTTTCACGGCCGACGGTGTATCGCCGCATGCGCTTGCAGGGTATCGAACCGCCGGTTTGAGCGGGGCGACTCCTAGGGGGCGAGGGTTGGGATTCGGGAGAGAATGGCGCCGGCGACGGCTGCCGGCGCTGTTCGGAGGGGTTGCTTAGCGTCGCGTCGTCATGCCGGGCTTCGTTCATCGGGAAGCCGCATGTTTGCTCGCCGGCTCGTGGCTGGCGTTGCGCGCTACGGCGCCGTTCAGCGCCGCAGGTACGCGGTGAAATCGATATCGCCGGCCGAGAGGATCGCCTGCACGCGGTTGTGCACGTTGAGCTTGCGCAGGATCGCCGAGACATGCGCCTTCACGGTGGTTTCGGCGATGTCGAGGTTGTAGGCGATCTGCTTGTTCGACTCGCCCTTGGTCATGCGTTCCAGCACCAGCAGCTGCTTGCGCGTCAGCGCCTGCAGCAGCTCCGGCGGGATCGACGGTTCGCTGTGATGGGTATGGCGGCTGGTGGCCTTTTGGCTACGGATGATGTCCGAAGGCAGGTAGACGTTACCGTTGAGGATCTGCTCGATGGCTTCGGTCATCTGCGCGCGCGGTGAGGATTTGGTGATGAAGCCGACCGCGCCATAGGTGATGGCCTGCAGCACGATCTGCTTGTCCTGTTCGGCGGAAACGATCACCACCGGGATGGTTGGCGCCTCGTTGCGCAGGTTGATCAGGCCGTTCAGCCCGTGCATGCCGGGCATGTTCAGGTCGAGCAGCACCAGATCGAGGTCGTCATGCTCCTGGGTCAGCGCCAGGGCGCTGTCGAGGTCGGCGGTTTCCAGGATTTCGCTGTCCGGAAAACCGTCGCGGATGACGTTGTGAATGGCCTCGCGAAACAGCGGATGGTCGTCGGCAATCAGAATCTTGTACAAGGCCGGTCACCTCTTTGTTTTGATTATGGTGAGCTTAGTCAGCGTGCTGGCTGCTCTGCACGGGCTCAGGGGTCGCAGGGTGCAGCGGCAGACCAGCCTGCTCCCAGCCATCAATGCCGTCACGGTACCAGTACAGGTCGGTGTAGCCCAGCGCACGGGCGCGCCGGGTGGCATTCCAGCCCAGCCAGCAGTCGGAGCGGCAGTAGAACACCAGCGGCCGTTGCAGGTCGCCCTCGGTAATGCGTGCCAGGTTCTTGCTGAAATAGTCCGCCCATTGCGGTGTGAGCGAGCCGTCGCCGGTGTTGGCCAGCCAGACACTGCCCGGCAGGTTGGCGTGCGCCTCGTTGTCGATGAACTGGCCGGCCAGCCATTGGCGGCGGTAGACATCCACCAACAGCATGTCGGAGCGCTCGGCGAGCAGGCGTTGGAGCGTCGCGGTATCCACCGTTTGCGCGCCTTCGGCGGTCGCCGGGGTGGGGCTGCGGTATTGCGTCTGGCGGTAGCCATCGGCGGAGAACAGTGCCGGGTCTTCGGTCGCGCTAGCGAGCGGACTCAGGCCGATCCCGGTGAGGGCGACGAACAGCAGGGGCAGCAACGACCTGGGCATTTATCTTTGTTCTCCGTACGTCGGTGGGGTCGATTACAGAGCAAAGGAGGTGTCTTTGAAATCCTACGATGGACGCGCCAACCAGTACCAAAGTACCGGTTGCCTTATGCCGAGCGCCGCAGCGCCGCATGCTGCGGATTGAAACTGGCCACCGCCAGCAGGCTGAACAGCACCGTCAGGCCGACGCACACGGCCATCGCCGTCGGTTCGAGGCGCTGGTACAGCCCGTAGCGCACCAGCTCCACCGCATGGGTGAACGGATTGACCGCGCAGACCCAGTACAGCCACTCGCTGGCCTCGCGCATCTTCCACAGCGGATACAGCGCCGAGGAAAGGAAGAACATCGGGAAGATGACGAAATTCATCACGCCGGCGAAGTTCTCCAGCTGGCGGATGCCGTTGGACAGCAGCAGCCCCAGCGCGCTGAGCAGCAGCGCCACCAGCAGCAGCGCGGGCAGGGCAGTCAGCAGGCCGAGCGGCGGCGGCTGCACGCCATACACCCAGGCGATGGCGAGGAAGGCGTAGACCTGCAGCAGCGAAATCAACGCCGTGGCCAACAGCTTGCTCGCCAGCAGGAAACCGCGCGGCAGCGGGCTGGTGAGCAGCACGCGCATGCTGCCCATCTCGCGGTCGTAGACCATCGACAGCGAACCCTGCATGCCGTTGAACAGCAGGATCATGCAGGCCAGACCGGGAACGATGTAGGTCTCGTAGGTGATGTAGGTGTCGTACGGCTCGATGATGGCGATGCCCAGTGCGGCGCGAAAACCGGCGGCGAACCACCAGCCACAGCAGCGGTCGCACCAGCGCGCTGAAGAAGCGTGAACGCTGCTGAACGAAGCGCAGCCATTCGCGCAGCACGATGCCGCGCAGGCATTCCCAGTACAGGCTCATGAGGAAGGCTCCGCTGCGGGATTACGGGTCAGGCGGTCGAAGGTCTGTTCCAGGCTGGCATCACCCTGAGCGAGGGTGTCGGCCCGGCCCTGCGCGACCAGCCGGCCGCGGTTGAGAATGAGCAGGTCGTCGTCCGTCTGAACTTCATCGAGCAGGTGTGTGGTCCACAGCACGCTCATGCCCTCCGTGCGGCACAGCTCGCGTACATGTCGGTTGAGCGCCTGGCGGCTGGCCGGATCGAGACCGGCGCTGGCTTCGTCGAGCAGCAGCAGGCTGGGCTTGTGCAGCAGCGCGCGGGCGATCTCGACGCGCCGGCGATGACCGCCGTTGAGCTCGCGTACCTTGCTCTTGCGGCGCTCGCCGAGCTGCTGGCGCTCCAGTTCGCGCTCGATGCGCTCGGTGGCCAGCACGCGCGGCATGCCGTGCAGCGCGGCGTGGTAGCGCAGGTTCTGCTCCACGGTCAGGTCCAGGTCCAGCGTGCTCTGCTGAAACACCACGCCGAGCCGGCGCAGCGCCTCGCGCGGTTGCTGACGCAGGCTGGCACCGGCGATGCGGATGGCGCCGTGCTGCAGGTCGTACAGCCGCGTCAGCAGGGCGATCAGCGTCGACTTGCCTGCGCCGTTGGGGCCGAGCAGGGCGGTAAAGCGCCCCGCGCTGGTGGCGAAGGTAACGTCGTCGAGCGCCTGCCGCGGCCCGTAGGCGAAGCGGACGCCCTCGACTTCCAGCGCGTTCATGGCGCAACCACCACGCCCCACGGATAGCGGCCGACCTTGATCGACTTGGTCACCTTGAGCTTGGCGACATCGATGACCGACACGTCGCTGCTCACGCCGTTGGTGGTCAGCAGCAGGCTTTCATCGGGATTGAACGCCATGTGCCAGACTCGCCGGCCGACCAGCAGGTAATCCAGCACCTCGTAGGTCTTCGCATCCACCACGGCGATGTGGTTGGCCGGGCCGAGCGCGACGAAGGCGTATTTGCCGTCGGAGGTGAGCTTGATGCCCACCGGCTGGACCTTGTCCGGGTGGACGCCCTTGATCTTGAAGGTCAGGGTCTTGAGGATTTCGCGCTTGTCCACGTCGACCACGCTGACCGTGCCGCCGATTTCGGCCGAGGCCCAGAGGGTCTTGCTGTCCTTAGTGAACTCGACGTGCCGCGGGCGCTGGTCGACCAGGGTGTTGTCCACCAGCTGGTTGGTAGCGGTATCGATCCAGTGCAGCATGTTGGTGGTTTCACTGGTGTTGACCGCCCACTTGCCGTCCGGGCTGACCGCCATGCCCTCGGGTTCGACACCGACGTCGATCTGTGCCAGCACCTCTTCCTTGTCGACGTCGACCACCGTTACCAGTGCATCGTCCTCGTTGGAGATGTACAGCCACTTGTTGTTGGGGTGCAGGGCGAACTGCTCCGGGTCGGCACCGGACGGCAGCTGCTTGATGATCTGCCGCGTGGCCAGGTCCATCACCTGCACGGTGTCCGAATCGCTGGCGCAGATGTAGAGCAGCTTGTTGTCGTGCGAGAGGGTCAGCCCGCGCGGACGCATGCCGACTTCGAGGGTTTCGACCGTTTCCATCTTGTCCAGGTCGATGACGCTGATGCTGTCATCCTTCTCGTTGGAAACGTACGCGGTGGCGGCCAGGGCGGAGCCGGCCAGGCAGCTCAGGGCGCAGGCGATGGCGGAGGCAAGCAGGGTTCTGGGCATGAGGGAGTCCTTTGTTGTTATAGGCGTGGGCGTGTCAGCGGGCCGGCGCGCGGGTGGCATCCAGGCGCAGCAGGTATTCGTCGGCTTCGCTCTGCCCGCCGGCGGCGGCGCGTTGCAGCCAGTCGCGCGCAGCGACGCGGTCGGCCTCCACACCGCGGCCTTCGGCCAGCGCGACGCCCCAGTGATAGCGCGCCAGGCTCACGTAGCTGGCGTCGTCGGGTTGTTCGGCGCCCTGTTTGAGCAGCGCGGCGGACTTGGACAGGTCCTGCTCCACGCCGTTGCCGCTCTCGTACATCTGCGCCAGCGAGATCAGCGAGTAGACGTCGTTCCAGCGCGCGACGCAGTCCTCGAAGATGGCCTTGGCCGCCTCGAAATTGCCGGTCTTGGCGGTGACGTAGCCGTACAGGCATTTGATGCGCTTGGGGCTGTCGACATAGGCCTCGTAGCCCAGTTCGTCGGCGAGCGCCGAGGTGCCGGGCAGGGCGGCCAATGCCAGCAGGGCGGCCACGGGAAGGCGCTTCATGGTTGGGCCTCGTTCAGCCGGCAGCGGCTCTCGGGGGCGTCGAAGCCCAGGGTGTCCAGCTCGCTGGTGGGGTGCAGAAAACCGTCCTGCGGCGAGGTGGAGACCAGCGCGCGCGGGTGGACCAGCGGGATCGGTTGGCGCAGCTGGCCGTTCCACGAGCGGAAGCTCAGCTTGCGACCCTTGAAGCCATCGAGCGGCAGCTCATCGCTCAGCGACAGCTGACGGATCGTCGTCACCTCGGCGGTACGCAGTTTGGTCACCGCGGCCGCGAGGCTGCGCACCGCCATCCAGGCGGCGAAATCGCGGTCGTTCATCCAGCGCCCGGCGTGCGCCTCGAAACGCTTCTGCAGCTGTGCGGCGCCATAGGTTTCCACGGTCTTGTGCCAGCCGGTGGGCGTCAGCCCCTGGGTCCCGGCGACCGGGCGCGGATACCAGGTGTGATAGGGCACGTACTCGCCGAAATCGCCGCGTTCGTCGGCCACTACGACCACGTCGTACTCGGTGGTCTGGGTGAACAGCGGCATGTCGGCCTGCGCCGTGCGGCGCTGGTCGTTCTCGAAGCTCCAGGGTTTCTCCGCGACGATCTTGTGGCCGAAACGCTTGGCCGCACGGCGCAGCGCGTCGGCGTAGGCCTGATCTTCCGCGGTAGGCCCGCTGATCAGCAGCCAGCGGTTCCAGCGCCGCGCGGCGAGAAACTGGCCGAGGGAATCGGCCAGCATGCTGCGACTGGGCAGGGTGTGCAGCACGTTGTTCAGGCAGCTCTGGCTGCGCAGCGCATCGTCGGCGCTGCCGGCGTTGTACAGCAGGCTGTCGGGCAGCGCCGCGGACAGCTGGCGCAGCGTGTCGACCGGGGCGTTGACCACGAACAGGCGCAGGCCGTCGGCGTGCAGCCGCGCGGCCTGCTCGAGCAGCGCTTCGGGTGTTTCGCTGGTGGCGGAATCGAGCCGGTAGTGATGCTTGAGGAAGCGTCCGGTGCTGTTGCTGTCGACGATGGCCAGCTCGGCGCCGCGCAGGCCGGCGTCTTCCGGCTCGGGTATGACGTTGGACAGCAGCGGCCCCGGATCGGGCCGATAGCCCAGGTAGCCGATGCGTACCTCCAGCGGCTCGGGCGCGGCCGGCGCGGCGAACGCGTCGGCGCAGGCGAGGGCGATCAGACAGACCGCGGCATGGAACGCGAATGGATGCATGGGGCGACTCCTGAGGCTTGCGGGCAGCATAGGAAGCGCTCCACCAGGGGGGAATATGCAGAAAGTACCAGTCGTGGTGTACCAAGGTCGTAGAAATGCGACAGATCGAAGCGGCACCCGCGAGGGGTGCCGCTCGGGTGCTCAGCGGGCGCGTCTGACGGTAAAACGACCGACCTGCACGATCATCTGCTGGGCCTGTTGCGTCAGCTCCTGCGCGGCCTGGGTCGACTGCTCGGAGTTGCTGCTGTTGTGGTGCACGACCTGATCGATCTGCTCGATGGCCAGGCTGACCTGT
Organism: Stutzerimonas degradans; assembly: GCF_024448505.1. GTDB lineage: Bacteria > Pseudomonadota > Gammaproteobacteria > Pseudomonadales > Pseudomonadaceae > Stutzerimonas > Stutzerimonas degradans. The sequence continues at coordinate 125,614 of NZ_JAMOHV010000007.1, read as the reverse complement.
TCGATGCCGGACGCCTGCTGGCTGGAGGCGGAGGCGATCTCATCGACCAGCTGCGAGACCTGCGCGGCGCCCTGGACGATCGCTTCCAGCGCCTGGGCGGTTTCGTCGGTGAGCTCCATGCCCTTGACGGTCCGCGCGTTGGATTCCTGAATCAGGCGGGTGGAGCGCTGCGCCGCTTCGGCGCTGCGGGCAGCCAGCTGGCGGACTTCATCGGCCACCACCGCGAAGCCGCGTCCGTGCTCGCCGGCACGCGCCGCCTCGATCGCTGCGTTGAGGGCCAGCAGGTTGGTCTGGGTGGCAATCTCCTCGATGGCGCGGATGATGTTGGTGATGTCCTGGCCGGACTGGTTGATTTCCTGCATCGCGCCCTTGAGCGTCGCCATGAGTTCATTGCCGCCACGCGCGGATTGTTCGGAGTGGCGCGACAGCGAATTGGCCTCGCCGGCGTACTCGGAAGTCTGGCGGATCTGCGAAGCCATCTGGTTGATGGTGGCGCTGATCTCGGTGACCGCCGAGGCCGACTCCGTCGCGCCCCCGGACAGGTCATGGCTCAGGCGCGTCACTTCGCCGGCCTTGTCGTTGATCAGCGCCGAGCTGAGCTGCACCTGGGAGACCAGTTCGTTGAGGTTGTCGACCATTCGCCGCAGTGCCAGGCCGAGCTGGTCGCCGTCCGAGGCCAGGCGCACGTCCACCGTTAGATCGCCCTGGGAAATGCGCTCGGCGACATGCACCTGTTGCTGCAGGCTCTCGGCCATGCGGTCGAGGCTGGCGGAAAGCTGACCCACTTCGTCCGCCGAGCGGTGTGCGAGGCGTTGCGAAAAGTCGCCGCGCTGTATCGCGCCAGCGAGCTGCGCCGCCTTGCGGATCGGCAGCGCCACCGAGCGCGAGGAGATCCACAGCGCGATGACCGCGAGCAGCGAGATGAACACCCCGACGCCGATCTGTTGCAGCATGCTCCGGCTGCTCTGAGTCTGCATTTCCGCTTCGAGGGCGGCGGCTTTTGCCAGCACGATGTCTTTGTCGATCTTGAGCATCATCGACCACGGCTTGCCGGTCCGGCCGAGCGCGATGGGCGCGAAGACGATCACCATGCCGCTGTCGTCCAGCCGTGCCAGCTCTTCGCCTTTCTGGATGGAGCCGAGCGCGGCTTGCCAGTCATCGGGCAGCACCTGCTTGAAGTGTTCGCCGATCAGGTTGGGATGGCGGCTTTCCGCGACGACCAGACCCTGATCGCTGATGATCGCCACCTCGCCCTGGCCGTCGAACAGCTTGCCGGAGACTTCCTGGCTGATCTTCTGCACGAAATCGAGGTTGTAGTCGGTGCCCGCCACGCCCATGAAGCGCCCGTTGACCACGATGGGTACGGAAAGCGTCGCCAGCCACACCTGCTTGCCCTGCACGATGTAGGGCAGCGGGCCGAGCACGCTTTCGCGCCGGTTCTCCTTCGGGCCGATATACCAGCCGCCCTTCAGCACGCCATTCGGGTGCTTGTCCATGGTGTCGTATTCGACCAGCGGCTGGACGGCGATCTTGCCGTCTGCGCCGCGCGTCCAGTAGGGCGTGAAGCGCCCGGTCTGGTCGTTGTTGCCATTCTGCGTACCGGCGAACAGCGCGTCCTGGCCGTCGATGGCGTCCGGCTCCCAGCACGAGTAGGTGCCGTTGAAGTCCGGGTAACTCTTGAGCACGTTCAGCAGGACGGCATTGACCTGGTCGCGGCCGATCTCGAGGCCGCCATTGTCGGCCGCGCCCATCTTCGCGACGGCGAAGGTCGTGGCCATGCCGCGGGCGGCTTCCAGCGCCTTGGTGAATTCCGCGCGGATTTCCCCTGCGTACTTGCCGCCGAGGTGTTGCAGGGTTTGCAGCGCCTCATCCTGCGCTTGCTGGCTGACGCGGTTCGACACCAGTTGCTGCGTGGAGCTTGCGAGATAGACGCTGTAGCCAATGAGTATGCCCGCCGTTGCGAGCAGGCATAGCCCGCCGATGAGCGCGATTCGCTGTTGTATGGACCTGAGTGTCATGACGGTTCCTACTCCTGAGCAATGCAAAAGAACCTGCGGGGGCGTGCCTGAACGCCGAAGTGCGGCCGAAGATCGCCGATGGCAAAACGGCATCCCGAGTGCCCGAATGTGGCGGCGTGGCGGCTGATAAGTTGATCGCTACCTTGGTACTGCTGCGTTAGTAGCGGTACGTGCGATGCGGCCTTCGGTGCGGGTTCGGGCGGGGGCCACCGCAGGCGTGGCGCTGCGGGGCGCAGCGGATGACAACGGATCGGATCGCTCTCGGACTCCGTCGTTTTTCCTTTCCAATGCGCGTCGGCGGACGCGGGCGGCGGCGCCGGATCGGTACCAAGGTAGGAGGGTGGTTGACGCGCGGGTGCCTAGGATGGGGCATCCAAAACAATAAAGAGGCCATCGCCATGCCCACATGCAAAGCCATGCTGCTCAATCTGCTGTTTATCGGCAGCCTGCTCGGTTTCGATCAGAGCCAGGCCGCCGGCGATCTCACACGGCGCACCCAGGCGCTGCCGGACCTCAAGTTCGGCTCCGAAGAAAGCGATTACGCCGTCTCGCAGAAGGAGTACCAGCTGGAGACGGGCGTCGCCTACCAGCTCAAGGTGATTGCCGACGGGCAGAAGGAGTGCGCCTTCCAGGCGCCGGAGTTCGCCCAGTCGATCTTCCTGCGCAAGGTCGAGGCCGGCGGGGTGGAGATCAAGGCGGTCACGCTGGTCGAGCTGGAGTTCGAGGATGCCGGCGAGGCGGAAATCTTCTTCCTGCCGGTCAAGCCCGGCACCTACCCGTTCTACTGCAAGGGCCTGCAGAACAAGGGCATGGAAGGGCGCTTCGTGATCAAGTGACGACGCGCTCATGAGTGCGCTCAGGCGTACCTACCTGCTGGTGGCGCTGTTCTTCGTCGCCGTGACGCTGGTCTGCACGGCCGTGCTGCTGCGCCAGGCCGCGCATGACGTGCAGCGCGAGCTCGATGCCGCGCAGCAGGTCGTGGATTACCTGGCGGTGAGTCTGCGCGACGAGCCGCAGGCACTGGCCGCCGGTCTGGAGCGAAGCCTGCGGCATATCCGCATCGAACGGGTGACGGCTGGCAATCAGCAGCCGGCCGGCCCATCCGATCGACCCTGGCTGAGCCGTTGGTTGTACCCGCAGGTGATGCCGGCGCGCGTCATCGAACGGGCCAACGGCGAGCAGATTCGCCTGGCGGTCAATCCCGACGACGAAGTGGAAGAGGTCTGGGATTCGCTGTTACAGCTGCTCGCCCTGTTCGGCCTGGCGCTGGCGCTGAGCCTGCTGACCATACGCTGGGCGGTCGGCCATGCGCTCGGCGTGCTGGAAGACCTGCTTGGCGGCCTGCGGCAGATTTCCCGCGGGCAGCTGGCCACGCGGCTGGTCGCGCGGCGGCTGCCGGAGGCACGCCGGCTGGCCGGGCATTTCAACCAGATGGCCGGCGCGCTGGAGGAGGCCGAGGCGGCGAACGCGCGGCTCACCGGCACGCTGCTGGAACTGCAGGAGCGCGAACGCACCCGTCTGGCGCAGGTGATGCATGACGATCTCGGCCAGTACGTCGCCGGCATTCGCGCCCGCGCCTGCCTGCTGCGCATCCAGGCCGAGCAGCCGGATGCGGTGCGTGAAACCGCGGCGCATCTGGAACGCCACAGCCTCGATCTGCAGAACGGGTTTCGCACGCTGGTGCGCGATCTCTATCCGGTGATGCTCGAACACCTGCCGCTGGAAGAGGCCGTCGGCCAGTTGGTCGAGCAATGGCAGGGTGCGCAGGGCATCGAATGCCACCTCCAGCTGTGCGGAGCGATTCCGGCGTTCACCACCGAGGACAAGCTGCACCTGTACCGCCTGCTGCAGGAGGCGCTGACCAATGTCGCGCGCCACGCGCAGGCCCGTTGCGTGCGTCTGCGCCTGCGCGGCGGCGCGCATGGGCTGCGTGTGCTGTTGCGTGACGACGGCCACGGCGAGCCGCCGCAGCGTGCCGGGGTCGGTCTGCGTTCGATGCGCGAGCGGGCTCGCTGCCTCGGCGCCAACCTGCGTTTGCGGCACTGCCCGGGACGGGGCTGGACGCTTTATCTCAACCTGCCGTGTAAAGGAGCGACAGCATGAAAATCCTGCTGGTGGACGATCACGCGGTGGTGCGCCAGGGCTACGCCAGCCTGCTGACCGCGCTGCTGCCCGAGGTGGTGGTGACCGAGGCCGAGAGCGGTGAACTGGCGCTGCAACGCGTGCAGGAGGAAATTCCCAGCCTCGTCGTGCTGGACCTCGGGCTGCCTGGCATCAGCGGGCTGGAGACCTGCCGGCGCCTGCGCCAGCGCCTGCCGCTGCTGCCGGTGCTGATCTTCAGCATGCATGACGAACTGGCGCTGGTACGCCAGGCGCTGGATGCCGGGGCGTCCGGCTACCTGACCAAACGCTGCGCGCCGGACGTGCTGGTCGAGGCAGTGCGCAAGGTGCTTGCCGGTCAGCCCTTCATCGAGCAGCCGCTGGCCACTGCACTGGCCCGCCAGCGTCCCAGCACCTCACCGATGCAGGGCCGTCTGGCCGAGATGACCCCGCGCGAGATGGAGATCTTCATCATGCTCGCCCGTGGCATCGGCAACCGCGAGATCGCCGAGCGGCTGTGCATCAGCAGCAAGACCGTCTCCAATCACATGGCTCTGCTCAAGAGCAAGCTGGACGTCAGCTCCCAGGCGGAGCTGGTGCACCTGGCCATCGATCAGGGCCTGCTGCGCGTCGGCGAACGCATGCTCTGCGAGGCCTGAGCCCCCGCCACGCCCCCGACTGTTTCCTGTTCGCGAACCCGCCTGCCGCCGCAGGCGGGCGGCCTGCGCGCGCCTGGCCGCCACGCAGGTCTTGGTCCGTACCGCGCCATCGGTCGTACGACCAAGTGCCGGCGATTCGGGAAATTTTCCCGGGCGAACCGGGAATTCTTCCCTGTCGGCGCGACTCGGCGGCTTTCGATAATCGGTCTGGCAGGTTGCCAGCATGCAGCCGTGATCCGTTCGATTCGCCGCACAACAACAAGGAATATCCATGTCGTATCAGGTCTGCCGCCGCGGGTTGCCCCGGCGTACGCTGCTTTCGCTCGCCATCGCCAGCCTGCTGCCAGGTATGGCGCATGCCGCCGAGCCGTTCGAACTGGCCAGCGAAGAAATCGTCGCCACCACACCGTTGCCAGGTATCGGTCTGTCCAAGGATCGCCTGCCGGCCAACGTCCAGACGCTGGACGAGGCGCAACTGCGCAAGCTCGGCGGCCAGTCGCTCGCCGAAGCGCTGCAGCGCGAGCTGCCGAGCGTCAATCTGAACGAGACCCAGGGCAACCCGTACCAGGCTGACCTCAACTACCGCGGCTTCACCGCATCGCCGCTGTTGGGCACCGCCCAGGGTCTGTCGGTATTTCTCGACGGCGTGCGGGTCAACGAGGCCTTCGGCGACGTGGTGCACTGGGACCTGATTCCCCGCAGCGCCATCGCCGACATGGCGCTGGTGCCCGGCTCCAACCCGTTGTACGGCCTGAACACCCTGGGTGGTGCGCTGGCGTTGCAGACCAAGCGCGGCGACACCCATCCCGGCGGTTCCGCCGAGGTTTACGCCGGCTCGTTCGGGCGCAAGGGTGGCGCGGTGCAGCACGGCGGCCAGCACGAAGAATTTTCCTGGTATCTGGCGGCCGAGGGCATGGAGGAGGATGGCTGGCGCGATCACTCGCCATCGGATGTCGGCCAGCTGTTCGGCAAGTTCGCCTGGACCACCGCGACCACCGACATCGCGCTGACCCTGGCGCACGCCGACAACGACCTGATCGGCAACGGCCTGCTGCCCGAGAGCATGCATGACCGCGATCACGACGCGATCTTCACCCATCCCGACCAGACCGAAAACCGCAGCCATCTGATGGCGCTGTCGGCCAGTCACTGGCTGAGCGATGCCGATCGGCTGTCCGGCACCGTTTATCTGCGCCGTACCCGCACCGCGACGCTGAACGGTGACGGCAACGACGAGTACGAAGACGAGTACGAGGAGTGGGAAGACGCCGGCTTTATCGGCGAAGGCCCGCAAAGCGGCGTGCTCAACCGTACCCGCACCGCGCAGCGCGCCTACGGCCTGGCCTTGCAGTGGACGCGTTATGCCGGCGATCACCAGTTCGCCTTCGGCCTGTCGCATGACAACACCCGCGCCAGCTTTCACCAGAGCGAGCAGGGCGGCGAGCTGACCGACGAGCGCGGCATCCTGCCCACCGAGGACGAGGAACAGGCCAACAGCCTGCTCGGTCGTACACGCACCTCCAGCCTTTACGCAACCGACACCTGGGCGCTGACCGAGGCGCTGCAGCTGACTGGCTCGCTGCGCTACAACCGCACACGCGTGGTCAACAGCGATCGCATGGGCGATGACCTCGACGGCGACTTCACCTATCGCAAGCTCAACCCGGCACTGGGTTTCGCCTGGCAGCTGCAACCGGCGCTGACCGTCTATGGCGGCTTCTCGCAGGGCAATCGCGCGCCCACGCCGATCGAGCTGGGCTGCGCCGATCCGCAGAACCCCTGCAGCCTGCCCAACGCGATGGCCGCCGACCCGTTCCTCGAGCAGGTGGTCACCCGTACCCTCGAACTCGGCGTGCGCGGACAGCTGGCCGGCGGGGCGGAGTGGAACGTCACCGCGTTTCGCAGCATGAACCACGACGACCTGCTGTTCGTCGGCACCGGTGGCAGCCAGGGCTATTTCACCAACTTCGGCCGCACCCGGCGCCAGGGTATCGAGCTGGGGCTGAACGGCAGCTACGGTGCATTCGACTGGCGCGCGGATTACACCTACCTGCAGGCGACGTTCCGCTCCTCGGCATGCATCCTCGCCGAGAACAACAGCACCGAAGGCGAGGGTGGCTGCCCGGATGACGAAATCCGTATCGCCAGCGGCGACCACCTGCCGGGCTTGCCCAAGCACAATCTCAAGCTCGGCCTGGACTGGAACCTGAACGAGCGCCTGCGCCTGGGCACCACGTTGCTGGCCTATTCCGGACAGTACGTGCGCGGCAACGAGAACAACCGCCACCAGGCGAGCGGCGAGTTCGAGGGCAGTGGCAAGCTGCCGGGCTACGCGGTGCTCAACCTCACCGCCGACTACCGTTTCGCCCGCGACTGGACGCTGTTCGGACGCGTCGACAACCTGTTCGACAAGCGTTACGCCACCAGCGGCGCGCTGGCGGAGAACCCCTTCGTCGGCGCCGGCAACGCCTTCGCCGACGACCCGGACGGCTGGCGCCACGAGCAGTTCATCGCCCCCGGTGCACCCCGCGCGGGCTGGCTGGGCGTGCGCTACCAATGGGACGCGCTGTAGCTGAACGGATAAAGGCCCGTGCAGACCGTACGGGTCTTTTGCGTCCGGCTTGCCGGCTTTGCGGGGCGATGTGTCAGGCGTGACGCAAAAAAGTCACGGCAGACTGCGTATGCTGGTGTGCTTGGCCGCCATCCTGTGCGGCGCGACCAGCGGAGCCCCAATGAACCACGCTTGTGCAGTCATCCGCCGTTCCAGGTCGTCACACCTGACTGCGGCAGGCCAGACGCGTTGATCAGCTCGTCGCGCCTGCGCGTCGTGTTCGCACTCGGCAGCGCGCAGACGCTGGCCTGGGGCTCGACCTACTACCTGCCAGCGATTCTCGCCGAGCCGATGGCGCGCGAGCTGGGCCTGGCCACCGGCACCGTGTTCGCCGCATTTTCCCTGGCGCTGGTGGTGACGGCCGTTCTCGGGCCGCTGTGCGGCAAGCGCATCGACCATCACGGCGGGCGTGATGTGCTGGCGCTTTCCAGTCTGGTCTTCGCGGCAGGGCTGGCGACCCTCGGCCTTGCGAACGGGCCGCTGATGCTCTGGCTCGGCTGGCTGGTGATCGGCATCGGCATGGCGCTGGGGCTTTACGAGTCGGCGTTCTCCACACTCACCGGCATCTACGGCCGCGATGCGCGCGGTGCGATCACCGGGATTACCTTGCTTGCCGGATTCGCCAGTACCGTGTGCTGGCCGATCAGCGGCTGGCTGGAGGCTGCGCTCGGCTGGCGTGGCACCTGCCTGGTCTGGGCCGGGGCGCATATCGTCCTCGGTCTGCCGCTGAACCGGCTGATGATTCCGCTGGGTATCCAGCCCGCATCGCCGCCGGGCGACAAGCCTGTGCAGGAACCTGCCGGCGTCGGCCTGACCATGGGGCTGCTGGCGTTCGTTTTCGCGGCCACCTGGTTCGTCAGCACGGCGATGGCGGCGCACCTGCCGCGACTGCTGCAGGAGTCCGGGCTGTCGGCGGCTGCGGCCATCGCCGTCGCGGCGCTGGTCGGGCCGGCGCAGGTCGGTGCGCGCTGTCTGGAATTCGTTTTGCTGCAGCGATTCCATCCGCTGCTCTCGGCACGCCTGGCGGCCATCGCGCATCCCATCGGTGCGCTCGGCGTGATGCTGTTCGGCGCACCGGCGACCACCGGGTTTGCCCTGTTGCACGGCGGTGGCAACGGCATCCTGACCATCGCCAAGGGCACCTTGCCGCTGGTGATCTTCGGCCCGCACGGTTATGGCCTGCGCCAGGGGCTGCTGATGGTGCCGGCGCGTTTCGCCCAGGCCTTCGCGCCGTTCGTCTTCGCGCTGTTGATCGATGATTACGGCAGCGGCGCACTGTGGCTGTCGGCCGCGCTGGGCGTGCTGGCGTACGGTGCGCTGTCACTGCTGCAGCGGACCGCGCGTGGTCTCGGTTGAGCGGCAACGGCCGCAGCTCTGGCCGCGTTCGTCGATCAGCGCTGCCAGCGAACCGTCAGGAGGATCATCGCGAACCGTCTACATGCAGCGGCTGCCTGGGCTTGGCGCGACGCGGTTGGGGCGGCGTGCTGGCCAGCTGCAGCAGCAGATGTTGCCGCTCGACGGGCAGGCCGAGGAATACCTGTAGCGCGGCATAGGCGTCATTCGCTGCATAGACCTGCTGAGCCTCGCTTAGCTCGGCGCTGGCCCAGTTCGAGGTCGCCACGCGGCGCGACTTGTGGATACGCGCACCCAGCACGCCGGCCACTGCGCCGCGCAGGCCGACCTGACCTTTGCGGTCCTGATAGCGCAGCACGGTGCCGAGGTCGAGGCAGTTCGCCAGCTCGATGCCGAGCCTGCCGCGCAGTCGGCTGCGGTCCGCTTTCAGACCGAAGCCGATCTTCAGTACATCTGGCGCCTGCAGAATCGTGCGCGCCGCCTCGACGCAGCCTGGCACGATGACCTGAAACAGGTACGCCTGCGTCGGCGTGGCGAGCTGGATCAGGTGCGGACCGGTGGAGACTTCGCCGACGCGAAAGGTTGGCCGGGATTCGGTATCGAAGCCGACGCAGGGGCAGGCGCGCAGCTCGCCGATGGCGCTGGCCAGCGCCGTGGCGTCGGCGGGCATGACGATGTGTGCGGGCGTCAGCCCGGCGAAGGTCGGCAGGGTGGCGTTGTCGGCAGGAAGGGGAATGCGGATGGGCTGCATCGTCGGTGCTCCGGGGCTCGCCAGCGGCAGCGATCAGGCAACGCTAGCCGAGCGCGGCGGGCAAGTCGATGCCGAATCCACCCGGCGCCGGCTACTTTTCCCAGTCGTGCGGACAATCCTTGCAGCCTTCCATGTTGGTTCCCTGGAACGTGGCGTAATGCCGCCGCGCGCCGCTGAGCACGGCGTCGGCCAGGTTGGCATCGTTGAGCTTGGCTTCCTGCAGGTTGGCGTCGGTCAGGTCGGCGCCAGCGAGGTCGGCCTTGCTCAGCCAGGTCATTTCCAGATCGGCGGCACGCAGGGTGCTGCGCTGCATCTTCGCGCCGCTCAGGCGGGCAAATTCGAGATAGGCACCAGTGAGGTCGGCACCATTGAAGCGCGCAGCCTGAGCGAACAGACCCCAGCCCTGGATGGCGACCAGCCGGGCGTCGGTGAAGTTGGCCAGGCGCAGATTGGCCTGCTGCAGGCTGGCGCGGTTGAGCGTGGCGCCGCTGAGATCGGCCTTCTCCAGATTGGCCAGGTCCAGGTTGGCGTGGCGCAGGTTGGCGCCAGCCAGCTTGGCGCCGGCGAGATTGATTTTGCGCAGGTCCTGATTGCTCAGGTCCGCGCCGCGCAGATCGGCGTTCGGACACTGGCTTTCCGGCTGGATGACGCAGCCATTGATGACCGCGGGCTGGTCGCTGGCGGCGAACGCGGCGTTACCGGCGAGCAGGGCCAGAGGCAAAAGCAGTAGCGGGGAGGTCTTCATGACGGTTCTCCTGCGAAGCGGTAGGGAGGGGCGGTTGCGCGGAGGCTCGCGTGGCGCGCCGGCGAGAGCGCCAACTCGGGGCCAGACATGCCATGGGAACGCTCCGCGAACCGTCTTATAGGGAAGCGCCGTGCCGGCCGTAGCGGGCACGGCGTGGTACTCAGCGCTGCGCGGTCTTCTTCTCCCACTCCGGCAGTTTGAACACCCAGAACGAACCACCCTGGGCGACCGGCTTGGTCAACACGGCCATGTCGCCACCCCACAGCGGCACGGCGCCGCCGTAGCCGACGGTCACGCCGAGGTACTGCTCGCCATCCTGCTCCCAGGTGATCGGCGGCGAGATGATTCCGCTGCCGGTCTGGAACTTCCACAGCTCGTCGCCGGTTTTCGCGTCGAAGGCCTTGAAGTAGCCGTCACTGGTGCCGGTGAACACCAGGTTGCCCTTGGTGGCCAGCACGCCGGCCCACAGCGGCAGTTTTTCCTTGTGTTCCCAGGCGACCTTGCCGGTGGTGGGGTTCATGGCGCGCAGGATGCCGACGTGGTCGTCGTACATGCGCTTGATGCGGAACCCCTGGCCGAGATAGGCCGAGCCCTTCTTGTAGCTGACCTCTTCGGTCCAGTAGTCCTCCTTCCAGTGGTTGGCCGGCACGTAGAACAGGCCGGTGTCCTGGCTGTAGGCCATCGGGTTCCAGTTCTTGCCGCCGAGGAAGGGCGGAGAAACCTCTACGGACTTGCCGTGCTGCTCGCCGGGTTCGGGTTTGGGCGGGCGCTGGCCTTCGTTCTCCACCGGGCGGCCGGTTTTCAGATCGATGTGGCTGGCCCAGGTGATGTTGTCGACGAAGGGGAAGGCGTTCTGCAGCTTACCGTCCTTGCGATCGACCACGTAGAAGAAGCCGTTGCGGTCGGCGTGGGCGGTGGCTTTCACGGTCTGGCCGTTCTTGTCCTTGTAGTCGAACAGCACCAGTTCGTTGTTGCCGGAGAAGTCCCAGGCGTCGTTCGGGGTGTGCTGGTAGAACCACTTCACTTCGCCGGTGGAAGGATCGACGCCGACCTGGCCGGAGGTGTAGAGGCTGTCGTAGTCCTGCGGCTTGCCGTCCTTGGAGGTGCGCGCCCAGCCGTTCCACGGCGCGGGGTTGCCGGCGCCGACGATGATGGTGTTGGTCTCGGCATCGAAGCTCGCGCTCTGCCACGGTGCGCCGCCGCCCTGACTCCAGGCTTCGACCTTGCCGGTCGGCGAGTTGGCATCGTCCGGCCAGGAGGGTGCCTTGATGTCGCCGGTCGGCGTGCTGTCCTTGCCGTTCAGGCGACCCATGTGGCCCTCGACGAAGGGACGCATCCAGACTTCTTCACCCGTGTCCGGGTCGCGCGCGAAGAGCTTGCCGACCACGCCGAACTCGTCACCCGAGCTGCCGTGAACCAGCAGCACCTTGCCGGTCTTGCCGTCCTTCACCAGCGTCGGCGCACCGGTCATGGTGTAACCGGCGCCGTGATCGCCGAATTTTTTGTTCCAGACGACCTTGCCGGTGTCCTTGTTCAGCGCTACGACGCGGGCGTCCAGTGTGCCGAAGTAGATCTTGTCGCCGTAGATCGCCGCGCCGCGGTTGACCACGTCGCAGCAGGGGCGAATGTCGTCGGGCAGGCGGTGGGCGTAGCTCCACAGGCGCTTGCCGGTTTTCGCATCCAGGGCGAACACGCGCGAGTAGGAGCCTGTCACGTAGATCACACCGTCGTGGACGATGGCCTGGGATTCCTGGCCGCGCTGTTTCTCGTCACCGAAGGAGAACGACCACGCCGGGGTCAGCTTGAACACGTTCTTGTCGTTGACCTGGGCCAGCGGGCTCCAGCGCTGTGCGTGGGTGCCCAGGCCATACTGCAGGACGTTCTCGGTGGACAGATGGTCGTTGGCGATATCTTTCCAGCTGACCGGCTTGGCCTGTGCAACGCCGGCCAGCGCGAAGCTGCCGAACAGCACGGCGAGGGCGAGCGGGCGGGTTGTGCCGGGGTGCGATCTTGTTGTCATGGTTGCGATTCCCTTGGTCGATTCGGACGAGGCCGCCGTCTGCCGGTAGCCTGGCGATACGAATAGTGGGAGCGCGCCCGCGTGCGCCGACACGGAAAAACGCCCGCCGATGCCGGGAAAACTTCCCATCGGTGCGCTGTTTTCGCCTTGCTACCGCGGTGCCACCACGACCCGCTGCAAAAGACGGGGATAAAACCTAGTACCAAGGGAGGAGATGCAGGCATCCAAAGCAGGATTCTGCCGACCGGGTCGCGCCGCCAACATGGCCACCATGCGCTCCGATGGGGCTGCCTTGTACAGGTTCCGAACAGAGGTGGTAGTCATGAACAACAAGAACTTTCTGCGCTCGCTGCTGGCGGCGGGTGTCCTGGGTATGTCCGGCCTGGTCCTGGCGCATGGTGATGTGACGCCGCAGGCGGTGGATACCAAGGGCCTGCCATCCCTTGGCGAGGAGTGGGCAGAAGAAAACCCCTATCGCGCCCCGAGCGAACACCATGATCTGGCCGTGCAGATCGGTTCGTCCGCCTACAACCAGAACTGCGCCCGTTGCCACGGCCTGGAAGCAATCTCCGGCGGTATCGCGCCCGATCTGCGCGATCTGGAAGCCAGCTACGACGGCGACGAGTGGTTCAAGGAGCGTGTAATCAACGGCGCGGTGCGCGACGGTGCGGTGTACATGCCGCGCATGGCTGACACCCTCAGCCAGGAAGCGCTGTGGGCGATCCGTACCTATATCGAAAGCGAAGCGGCCAAGCGGTGATGCGCCTCGGCCGCTGGCTCGTCGCGCTGTGCCTGTCGGCCTGCTGCGTACTGGCGCAGGCCGAGGTGGTGCGGGTGCGCGCTTACGACGACATCATCGCCTCGGGTGTGCTCAAGGTGGCGATGTACCAGGATTTCCCGCCATACAGCTTCGTCGTCGACGGTCAGCCACGCGGCGTCGACGTGGAGATGGCGCGCGAGCTGGCGGATGGCCTCGGCCTCAAGCTGGACGTGCTGTGGGTCGCGCCGGACGAAACGCTGGACGATGACCTGCGCAACTTCATCTGGAAGGGGCACTACCTGCGCCCCAACGTGCTGGCTGATGTGATGCTGCGCGTGCCGTACGACCGCGAGTTCTCCTACAAGCGCAACGAGCTGGGCGAGCTGATCAATGAGCTGGTGGTGATGTTCGGGCCTTATCAGCGCGAACGTTGGCAGTCCGCCTTCGATGATCGCCGTCTGAAAGAGGTGCCGACCGTGGCGGTGTTCCAGTACCACCCGGTGGGCGTCGAGGTCGAGAGCGTGCCGTCGTTCTACCTGTCGTCGGTGTTCGGCGGGCGCATGAGCAAGATGCTGCATCACTATCCCAGCCCGCAGGCCGCGTTCGCTGCCATGCAGGCCGGTGAGGTGGACGCGACGATGGCCATGCGTGGGGAGATCGACTGGCTGCTCAAGCAGGCCAACGACAGCCATCTGAAGCTCGCGGAGAACGCCTACCCCGACATGGGCAAACAGGTCTGGGATCTGGGCATGGCGGTGCACGAGTCCAACCGCCAGCTGGCCTACGCGCTGGAAGGCGTGCTGGAGCCGATGATCACCGAAGGGCGGCTGGCGAAGATCTATGCTGGCTATGGGCTGCGCTACGAGCTGCCCGGGCTTTACCAGGATGTAGAGAACGAGATGGCGGCTGGCAACTGACGCCATCCTTTCAGCGGGCCGCCGGGCCACGCCCGAGGAGTTCGAGATGAGCATGCGCGTTCTGCTGTTGCTTCTGACGTTCGCCCAGGCCGGCGGCCTGCTGGCTGGCGAACCCGATCCGCTGCAATCGGTGATGTGGGAACACCATCACCGCAACCTGCTCAACGGCGAGCCCTACGTGTTCGACGAGCGCGTGCAGGTGCAGGTCCCGCCGTTCGCCGAGGATGCCCGGCAGGTGCCGGTGCATATCGATGCCCGCGCCCTCGGCGACCAGGTGGTGCGTATCGAGGCCTGGGCCGATCTCAATCCGATTCCGCGCATTTTTACCTTCACGCCCGGCGAGCGGGTCGAGTCGCTGGTGGCCATCCGCATTCGCGTCGAGCAGGCCACGCCGATCCGCGCGGCGGTACTTACGCGCGACGGTGTCTGGCATGTCGGTGGCGCCAAGGTCGATGCGGCCGGTGGCGGCTGCACGGCGCCCAGCGTGGTACGGGCCCAGCCGGGCTGGGAAGACCGTCTCGGCCAGGTCCACGGCGCACGCTTCGCCCGCGGGGAATTCAGCCGGCTGCGCATGCAGGTCTCGCACCCGATGGACAATGGCCTGGTGGGCGGCATTCCGGAGTTCTTCGTCAACCAGGCCGAACTGCGCACCGTCGATGGCGAGGTGCTGGCGACGCTGGAGCTGTTTCCTGCAGTCGGCGAGAACCCCAGCCTGAGCCTGGAAGTCGAGGGCCAGGAGGAAACCCGCCTGTGGCTGCGCGACAACAACGGCAATGAGTTCGAGGCGGCGCTGTAGCGCTACCGCGCCTGCGTTCGTTCACCCAGCCAAGGAGACGTCATGCGCCTTTTCACCCTGATCCTTGCCTGCTGCCTGGCGCTGCCGGCGCAGGCCGAGCTGCGCTACGACCTGCAGCCCAAACAGATTGCCGAGAATGTCTGGCTGCTCGAAGGCTCGACCGACAACTTCGAGCAGCGCAACGGCGGCAACATCGTCAACACTGGCTTCATCGTCACCGAGGCGGGTGTGGTGGTGATCGACAGCGGGCCGTCGAAACGCTACGGCGAGGCCATGCGCGAAGCCATCGCGGGCGTCACCGACCGTCCGGTGATCAAGCTGCTGCTCACCCATCATCATCCTGACCATGTGCTCGGCAATCAGGCGTTCGCCGATGTGCCCATCGCCGCGCTGGCCGGCACCACCGAGCTGCTGCGCGAGCAGGGCGACGCGATGGCGGAAAACATGTACCGGCTGGTGGGCGACTGGATGCGTGGCACCGAAGTGGTGTTGCCGAACGAGACGCTGCAGCCCGGCACGCTGGAAATCGGCGGCCACAGGCTGCGCCTGCTCGCCCTGCGCGGGCATACCGGCGCCGATCTGGCGGTACTCGATGAGAACAGTGGTGTGCTGTTCGCCAGCGACATCCTGTTCTACCAGCGCGCGCTGACCACGCCCAACAGCCCGGGGCTGGACATCTGGCTGGCCGATCTCGACGAGTTGCAGGCCCAGCCGTGGAAGCTGCTGGTGCCCGGTCATGGGCCGGTCGCCAGTGACGCTGCGCCTTTCGTGCAAATGCGCGATTACCTCGGCTGGCTCGACGGTCTGCTGCGCGACGCTGCGGCCAGCGGTGCGGACATGAACGAGGTGATCGACAGTCCGATTCCCGAGCGCTTCTCCGGCATCAGCCTGACGCGCTTCGAGCTGATCCGCAGCGTCACCCATCTCTATCCGAAATACGAGGCGCAGCAGCTGCAGCGCGTCGACCAGCAATAGCCGAAGCGCAGATCAGGCGCGGCGCATCGACCAGTAGCTGCGGCGGAACAGGTCACGCTCGCCCAGCAGCACCACGCCGAAGGCGAAGCCCGCCAGCACCAATGCGATGTACAGGCACAGTTCGAGGAAGCCCTGCGGCTCGGGCAGCCAGTGCAACGCCACCGCCAGCGCCGCGGCGGTGGCCGCCCAGCGCAGCAGCAGCGCGATGCCCAGACCCTTGGGCGACGCGCGATAGACGTACATGCCCATGAACAGCGCCTGCAACGTCGCGCCGCTGGAGAAGGCAATGGCCAGGCCTTCGGCGCCGTAGGGGCGATACAGCGCTGCATCGAGACCGATGGTCAGCGCCGAGCTGATCAGCGTGAGCACCAGGAACAGCCGGGCCTGATGCTGGGCGAGCAGGGCGCGGCCCCAGAGCAGGGCGAGCCCCATCGCCGGCAGGCCGAACGCATAGATGATCACCAGCGAGGCGGTGGCGCTGGTCTGCGCCGCGCCGAACTGGCCGCGCTCGAGCAGCACGGCGACCACGGTGTCCGGAAACGAGCAGAGCACCACAGCCGCCGGCACCAGGAACAGCAGCGTGGCTAGCAGCCCCTTGCGAATCACCGCGGCGTGGGCGCCGTGGTCGTTATCGTTCCAGCTCGCCGAGAATTGCGGGAACAGCACGGAGAGCACTGACATCGCGTACAGCGTCAGCGGAATGGTGACGATGCGGAAGGCGAACGAGAGCATGGTGATGCTGCCCTCATCGAGGAACGAGGCGAACATCCGTTCGGCGAGGATGCACGCCTGCTGCGCGCCGGCGGCCAGCAATACCGGCGCGAAGGCCAGGCCGAAGGCGCTGCCGTGTCCTTCGGCCACAGGGTGCCGTTCGCCGCGCAGATAGGCCAGGCGCCGGTGCTGGGCGACGATCAGGCCGAACTGCGGCAGCAGCATGCCGATGAAAATCACCATGCCGGTCGGCTCGAACAGCAGAATGCCGATGATCGCTCCCGCGTTGAGCAGCACGGTGCGCGTCATCGGCAGGATGAATACGCTATCCATGTTGAGCAGTGCGCCCTGGCAGTACAGCGTCGCCTGCACGGCGATTAGCAGCGCGCCGACGCAGAACACGACCTGCCCTGTCGCCACCTGCTCAGCGCTCCAGCCCGGTGCCAGCAGGGTGAGAATCCAGTAGCTGGCGACGATCACCAGGGCGCTGGCCGCCACGCCCATCAGCATTACGCGCCAGTACAGCCAGCGACTGACCGACTCGAACAGCGTCTCCGACTGGCTGCGCAGCTTTTGCAGGTAGGGAATCATGGTGTCGCGCAGGGCGAGACCGAGGAAGTTCTCGAAGAACAGCGGCAGGATCAGCGCGACGAAGATCAGGTCGGCTTCCCAGCTCAGGCCGAAGGCGCGGGCGATGAACAGATCGCGCAGGAAACCGAGCAGAAAACTGGCGACGGTCAACGCCAGGATGACCAGTGATGCATTCATTCCTTGATCCTGTAGCAGGCCAGCCTGCGGTACTCCGGTAATACGGCGCGCCGCCGTTCGGTTGGGTGGCGAGCCTGGGACAGTTCCGTCTGCCAGGGCTGGCGAGATGCTGGCCCCTGGTCGAACGCTTACATAGACTGGGCCGGCGCGGCATGGTTCCGGCCGTTCGCGCGCGGGTGGACAAGCGTCGATACGTAAAAATGCCGTAAAGCCCCTTTGCGAGGCGGGCGCGACTGCTTAAGGTTCACGCTCCTTCCCGAGCGAACCCAGTTCATGTCCGTCGCGCATTCGTCTCCTGCTGCTACCCGTCGTCGCTGGCTGATCATCGGTCTTGCCGTGCTGGCCATCGCCTTGCTTGCCTGGTGGTTATGGCCGAGCCCTTCGGCGAAGTCGCCGCAACCGGGCGGTCGACCGGGCTTCGGCGCGTTCAGCGGGCCGGTGCCGGTACGCGTGACGGCGGTGAAGCAGGGCGAGTTCGAGGTGTTCTACAAGTCGCTCGGCACGGTGACGCCGCTGAATACGGTGAACGTGCGCAGCCGCGTCGGCGGCGAACTGGTCGAGGTGCGCTTCGAGGAGGGGCAACGGGTCAAGGCCGGTGAGCTGCTGGCGGTGATCGATCCACGGCCATACAAGGTCGCATTACAGCAGGCCGAGGGCACGCTGCAGCAGAATCGCGCTCTGCTGCAGAACGCCCAGGTCGATCTGGAGCGCTACCGCGGGCTATACGCCGACGACAGCATTGCCAAGCAGACGCTCGATACCCAGCAGGCGCTGGTGAACCAGTACCAAGGCACGCTGGCGGCCAATCAGGCGGCGGTCAACGAAGCCAAGCTCAACCTGGAATTCACCCAGATCCGCGCACCGATCGACGGCCGCCTCGGCCTGCGCCAGCTGGACATCGGCAACCTGGTCTCGGCCAGCGACACCACACCGCTGGTGGTGATCACCCAGAGCCAGCCGATGGCGGTCACCTTCACCTTGCCGGAGGGCGATCTGCTGCCGGTGCTGACGCGTTTTCGTCAGGGCGCCGAGCTGAAGGTGCAGGCGTGGGATCGTGGTGAGCGACTGCTGTTGGGCGAGGGCGTGCTGGAGAGCGTCGACAACCAGATCGATGTGACCACCGGTACGCTGAAGCTCAAGGCGCGGTTCGACAACGAAACCGAAATGCTCATCCCCAATCAGTTCGTCAACGTGCGCCTGCGGGTGGAAACCCTCGAGGACGCCACGCTGATTCCCTCGGCGGCGCTGCAGTTCGGCTCGCGGGGCAACTTCGCCTACGTCGTTGGCGAGGACAGCAAGGTGCAGCTGCGTAGCGTCGAGGTCGGCCCGAGCAACGGCGAGACCACGGTGATCGCCAAGGGCCTGACGGCCGGTGAGCGCATTGTCATGGAAGGCACCGATCGCCTGCGCGACGGCAGCGAAGTGGAAGTCGTCGATCGCGCGACGATGGCCGAAGAGGCGGCGCAGCAACCCAAGGTGGGCGGTGAGAGCGCCGGGGAGCGTCCGGCGCAATGAACATCTCGCGGCTGTTCATCCTGCGGCCGGTAGCGACCACCCTGACGATGGTCGCCATCCTGCTGGCCGGTCTGATCGCCTACAAGCTGTTGCCGGTCGCGGCGCTGCCGCAGGTCGACTATCCGACCATCCGCGTGCTGACGCTGTATCCCGGTGCCAGTCCGGAGGTGATGACCAGCGCTGTGACTGCACCGCTTGAGCGCCAGTTCGGGCAGATGCCGGGGCTGACGCAGATGTCCTCGAGCAGCTCAGGCGGCGCCTCGGTGATCACCCTGCGCTTCTCGCTTGACGTGGAGCTGGATGTCGCTGAGCAGGAGGTGCAGGCGGCGATCAACGCGGCAGACAACCTGCTGCCGAGCGACCTGCCGGCGCCGCCGGTGTACAACAAGGTCAATCCGGCCGATACACCGGTGATCACCCTGGCGGTGACCTCGGCGACGCTGCCGCTGCCGCAACTGCATGATCTGGTCGACACGCGCATGGCGCAGAAGCTGGCGCAGATCAGCGGCGTCGGTATGGTCAGCATCGCCGGCGGGCAGCGGCCGGCGGTGCGCATCCGCACCAATCCCGAGGCGCTGGCCGCCTATGGCCTGTCGCTGGCCGACGTGCGCGAGCTGATCGGCAACGCCAACGTCAACCAGCCCAAGGGTAACTTCGACGGTCCGACGCGGGTCTCCATGCTCGACGCCAACGATCAGCTGAAGACGCCCGAGGAATATGCCGAGCTGATCCTTGCCTATGAAAACGGCGCCGCGCTGCGGCTCAAGGATGTCGCCGACATCATTGCCGGCGCCGAGAACGAGCGGCTGGCGGCCTGGGCCAACGAAAACCGGGCGGTGCTGCTGAACATCCAGCGTCAGCCCGGCGCCAACGTCATCGACGTGGTCGAGCGTATCCAGGCGCTGCTGCCGGAAATCACCGCCAGCATGCCGGCTGGGCTCGACGTGACCATTCTCACCGACCGTACCCAGACCATCCGCGCTGCGGTCACCGACGTGCAGCACGAGTTGATCCTCGCCACCATCCTGGTGGTGATGGTGACCTTCATCTTCCTCAAGAAGCTCTCGGCCACCGTCATCCCTTCGATCGCCGTGCCGCTGTCGCTGATTGGTACCTTCGCGGTGATGTACCTGTGCGGCTTCTCGCTGAATAACCTGACGCTGATGGCATTGACCATCGCCACCGGCTTCGTGGTCGACGACGCCATCGTCATGCTGGAGAACATCGCCCGGCATCTGGAGGAGGGCGAGACGCCGCTGAATGCTGCGCTCAAGGGCGCCAAGCAGATCGGCTTCACCTTGATTTCGCTGACTTTCTCGCTGATCGCCGTGCTGATTCCGCTGCTGTTCATGCAGGACGTGGTCGGCCGGCTGTTCCGCGAGTTCGCCATCACCCTGGCGGTGGCGATCCTGATCTCGCTGGTGGTGTCGCTGACGCTGACGCCGATGATGTGCGCGCGCCTGCTCAAGCCGGTGAGCCATGATCCGGCGCGCCCGGACTGGGTCGAGCGGCTGATCGGCGGCTATTCGCGCTGGCTGACCTGGGTGCTCGGTCATCAGACGCTGACACTGCTGGTGGCGGTGGCCACCCTCGGCCTGACGGTGGTGCTCTATCTCGCCGTGCCCAAGGGCTTCTTCCCGGTGCAGGACACCGGCGTGATCCAGGGCATCAGCGAGGCGCCGCAGTCGATCTCCTTCCGCGCCATGAGCGAGCGTCAGCAATCGCTGAGCCGGGTGATCCTCGACGATCCGGCGGTTGCCAGCCTGTCGTCCTACATCGGTGTGGACGGCGACAACGTCACGCTCAACAGCGGCCGCCTGCTGATCAACCTCAAGCCGCACGCCGAGCGCGACGTCACCGCCAGCGAAGTGATCGAACGCCTGCGCCCGGAACTGGCCAAGCTGCCGGGCATCGCGCTGTACCTGCAGCCGGTGCAGGACCTCTCCATCGAGGACCGGGTCAGCCGCACGCAGTTCCAGTTCAGCCTGGAGTCGCCGGATGGCGCGCTGCTGCAGGAGTGGACGCCCAGGCTGGTCGAGGCCCTGCGCGCGCGGGCGGAACTCACCGATGTGGCCAGCGACCTGCAGCACGACGGCCTGCAGATCTACCTGGACATCGACCGCGACGCCGCCGCGCGCCTGGGCATCGAGGTTTCGGCGATCACCAATGCGCTGTACGACGCCTTCGGTCAACGGCAGATTTCCACCATCTTCACCCAGTCCAGCCAGTACCGCGTGGTGCTCGAGGCCGAGGCCGGCAACCGCCTGGGACCGCAGGCGCTGGAGCAGTTGTTCGTGCAGAGCGAGGGCGGCACGCCAGTGCGGCTGTCGAGCCTGGCGCGGCTGGAGCAGCATTCCGCGCCGCTGCTGATCAATCACATCGGCCAGTTCCCGGCGGTGACGCTGTCGTTCAACCTCGCGCCGGGCGTTTCGCTGGGCGAGGCGGTGGAGGTGATCGAGACGGTGAAGCAGGAGATCGGCCTGCCGGCTGGCATCCAGAGCCATTTCCAGGGCGCCGCCGAGGCGTTTCGCGCGTCGCTGTCGAGCACGCTGCTGCTGATCCTGGCAGCGGTGGTGACCATGTACATCGTGCTCGGCGTGCTCTACGAGAGCTACATCCACCCGATCACCATCCTCTCCACGCTGCCGTCGGCGGCGGTGGGCGCGCTGCTGGCACTGCTGCTGACCGGTAACGATCTGGGGCTGATCGCGATCATCGGCATCATCCTGCTGATCGGCATCGTCAAGAAGAACGCGATCATGATGATCGACTTCGCGCTGGAGGCCGAACGCCACCAGGGCATGACGCCGGAGCAGGCGATCTACCGCGCCGCGCTGCTGCGTTTCCGGCCGATCCTGATGACCACCCTGGCCGCGCTGTTTGGCGCCATTCCGCTGATGCTGGCCACCGGCTCGGGTGCCGAACTGCGCCAGCCGCTGGGTCTGGTGCTGGTCGGCGGCCTGCTGCTCAGCCAGCTACTGACGCTGTTCACCACGCCGGTGATCTACCTGTTCTTCGATCGCCTGAGCCAGCGCTTCGGCCGTCGCGGCGCGGTGCCGAGCGAGGCGCAGGCGTGAACGGCGGTCGCAGGCCAGTGGGCACGGCGCGATGAACCTGTCGGCGCCGTTCATCGCCCGGCCGGTGGCGACCATGCTGCTCAGCCTGGCGATTCTGCTGCTGGGCGGGGTGAGTTTCGGCCTGCTGCCGGTTTCGCCGTTGCCGAACATGGATTTCCCGGTGATCACCGTGCAGGCCAGCCTGCCCGGCGCCAGCCCGGAGATCATGGCCTCCAGCGTGGCAACTCCGCTGGAGCGCTCGCTGGGCAGCATCGCCGGCGTCAGCCAGATGAGCAGCCGCAGCAGCCAGGGCTCGACGCGGATCATCATCCAGTTCGATCTGGAGCGCGACATCAACGGCGCCGCGCGCGACGTGCAGGCGGCGATCAATGCTGCACGCAACCTGCTGCCCAGCGGCATGCGCAGCATGCCGACCTACCGCAAGATCAACCCTTCGCAGGCGCCGATCATGGTGCTGTCGCTGACCTCCGAGGTGCTCGACAAGGGCCAGCTGTACGACATCGGCTCGACCATCCTTGCGCAGAAGCTCTCGCAGGTGCCCGGCGTCGGCGAAGTGCAGGTCGGCGGCAGCTCGCTGCCGGCCGTGCGCGTCGAGCTGCAGCCGCAGCAGCTGGAGCAGTACGGCGTCTCGCTGGACGACGTGCGTAGCACCATCGCCAACGCCAACGTGCGCCGGCCCAAGGGCATGGTCGAGGACGCCGAGCGGCACTGGCAGGTGCGCGCCAACGACCAGTTGCACGCGGCCGCCGACTACATGCCGCTGATCCTGCGCTATCAGGATGGCGCGACGCTGCGCCTGAGCGATGTGGCCAAGGTCGAGGACGCGGTGGAGGATCGCTACAACAGCGGGTTCTTCAACAACGAGCAGGCGGTGCTGCTGATCGTCAACCGCCAGGCCGGCGCCAACATCATCGAGACCATCGCCGGTATTCGCGCCGAGCTGCCGGCGTTGCAGGCGATCCTGCCGGGCAGCGTCGAGCTGAATGTGGCGATGGACCGCTCGCCGGTGATTCGCGCCACCCTGCACGAGGCCGAGCGCACGCTGCTGATCGCCGTGGTGCTGGTGATCGTGCTGGTGTTCGTGTTTCTCGGCCATGTGCGCAGCGCGCTGATTCCGGCGCTGGCGGTGCCGGTGTCGCTGGTTGGCACGTTCGCCGTGATGTACCTGTTCGGCTTTTCGCTCAATACCCTGTCGTTAATGGCGCTGATCCTCGCGGCGGGGCTGGTGGTGGACGACGCCATCGTGGTGCTGGAGAACATCGCCCGGCATATCGACGATGGCGTGCCGCCGCTGCGCGCGGCCTACATCGGCACCCGCGAGGTGGGCTTCACGTTGCTGTCGATGAACCTGTCGCTGGTGGTGGTGTTCGTCTCCATCCTGTTCATGGGCGGTATCGTCGAGCGGCTGTTCCGCGAGTTCTCGCTGACGCTGGCGGCGGCGATTCTGGTTTCGCTGCTGGTGTCGCTGACGCTGACGCCGATGCTCTGTGCGCGTTGGCTCAAACCCTACCAAGCCGAGCGCGACAGCCGCCTGCATCGCTGGAGCCACGACGCGCACCAGTGGCTGCTCGGTTACTACGACCGCTCGCTGAGCTGGGCGCTGCGGCATCGGCGCATCACGCTGTTGAGCCTGCTGGCAACCATCGCACTCAACGTGGTGCTCTACGTGCAGGTGCCCAAGACCTTCCTGCCGCAGCAGGACACCGGCCAGCTGACCGGCTTCATCCGTGGCGACGACGGTCTGTCGTTCCAGGTCATGCAGCCGAAGATGGAGATATTCCGCAAGGCGATCCTCGCCGATCCGGCGGTGGAGAGCGTGGCCGGCTTCATCGGCGGGCAGGGCGGCATCAACAACGCGTTCATGATCGTGCGGCTCAAGCCATTGGAGGAACGCGAGCTGTCCGCGCAGCAGGTGATCGAGCGCATCCGCAAGAATCAGCCGCAGGTGCCGGGTGGACGGCTGTTCCTCATGGCCGACCAGGACCTGCAATTCGGCGGCGGTCGGCAGAGCAGTTCGGCGTATGCCTATTCGTTGCTGGCGGGCGATCTGGCCGACCTGCGCACCTGGCTGCCGAAGGTCACCCAGGCGCTCATGGCGCTGCCCGAGCTGACCAGCATCGATGCCAACGAAGGCGAGGGCGCGCAGCAGATCAGCCTGCAGGTCGATCGCGACGCCGCCAAGCGGCTGGGCGTCGACATGAGCACGGTGACCACGCTGCTCAACAACGCCTTCAGTCAGCGGCAGATTTCCACCATCTACGAGACGCTCAACCAGTACCGCGTGGTGATGGAAATCGATCCGAGCTACGCGCAGCACCCGGAGGTGCTGGAGCAGATCCACGTGGTCACCGAAGATGGTCGCCGCGTGCCGCTGTCCGCCTTCGCCCGCTACGAGCGCAGCCTGGAGGAAGATCGCGTCACGCACGAGGGACAGTTCGCCGCGGAGAACATCGACTTCGACCTCGCTCCGGGCGTCAGTCTGGACCAGGCCACACGCGCCATCGAACGTGCGGTGGCCGCGATCGGCCTGCCGAGTTCGGTGCAGGGTCGCCTGGGCGGCACCGGCGACGTGTTCAAGGCCGCTCAGGAAAGCCAGCCGTTCATGATCCTCGGCGCGCTGCTGCTGGTGTACATCGTGCTCGGCGTGCTTTACGAGAGCTATATCCATCCGCTGACGATTCTCTCGACGCTGCCGTCGGCCGGGGTCGGCGCGCTGCTGGCGATCATCGTCACCGGCGACGAATTCAGCCTGATCTCGCTGCTCGGATTGTTCCTGCTGATCGGCGTGGTGAAGAAGAACGCCATCCTGATGATCGACCTCGCGCTGCAGTTCGAGCGCAACGACCGCCTGCCGCCGGCCGAGTCGATTCACAAGGCCTGCTTGCTGCGCTTCCGGCCGATCCTGATGACCACGCTGGCGGCGATTCTCGGCGCATTGCCGCTGCTGCTGGGGGGCTCGGAAGGCGCGGAGATGCGCCAGCCGCTAGGTCTGACCATCATCGGCGGCTTGGTGCTCAGTCAGATCCTGACCCTCTACACCACGCCGGTGGTCTACCTGTACCTGGACCGCCTGCGTCATCGCTTCAATAACTGGCGCGGTGTGCGTACCGATGCCGCCATGGAAAATCCGCTATGAGTCCGAGCTGCACCCTCCGTCCATTGGCCGTGATCGTCATGTCCCTTGCGCTTGGCGCCTGCACCCTCGGCCCGGATTACCAGCGCCCGCAGCTGCCGGATGCCCACGCGTTCAAGCAGGCCGAAGGCTGGAAGAGCGCGGCACCGGCCGACGCCCTGCAGCGCGGCGACTGGTGGAAGCTGTACGGCGACGCCGAGCTGGATGCGCTGGTGAGCCGACTGAACGTGTCCAACCAGAACCTCGCCGTGGCCGAAGCGCAGTATCGCCAGGCGCGCGCGCTTGTGCGCAGCGCGCGCTCGCAGCTGTTCCCCACGCTGTCCGGTAATGCCGGGGTGACGCGCTCGCGGCAGACCACTGGCAGCAGTTCGTCCAATGTCAGTGCCGGTGTAAGCGAGAGCTACGAGGCGGGGCTCAGTGCATCCTGGGAGCTGGATCTCTGGGGCCGGCTGCGCCGCGGTTTGGAAGCCAATCGCGCAACCATGCAGGCCAGCGCGGCCGATCTCGCGGCGGTCCGTCTGAGTTTGCAGGCCGAGCTGGTGCAGACCTACCTGCAATTGCGGGTGATGGACGAGCAACAGC
Source organism: Stutzerimonas degradans (assembly GCF_024448505.1). Taxonomy (GTDB): domain Bacteria; phylum Pseudomonadota; class Gammaproteobacteria; order Pseudomonadales; family Pseudomonadaceae; genus Stutzerimonas; species Stutzerimonas degradans. The sequence goes on along the minus strand of NZ_JAMOHV010000007.1, from coordinate 100,123 downwards.
GCCTGCTCGATCAGACGGTTGCTGCCTACGCGCGCTCGCTGCGCCTCACGGAGAATCAGTACCGCGCCGGCATCGTGCCCAAATCCGACGTTGCCCAGGCGCAGACTCAGCTCAAGAGCACGCAGGCGCAGGCCATCGATCTGAAGTGGCAGCGGGCACAGCTGGAACATGCCATCGCGGTGTTGATCGGTGTGCCGCCTGCCGAGCTGAGCATCGCCGTGCGCGATGACATCCCATCGCTGCCCGAGGTGCCGCTGGCGTTACCGTCGCAACTGCTGGAGCGGCGCCCGGATGTCGCCGCGGCCGAGCGCGAGGTGATGGCCGCCAACGCCGAGATCGGCATCGCCGAGGCGGCCTGGTATCCCGACTTGACCCTGTCGGCCAGCGGTGGCTATCGCAACAGCAGCTTCAACCAGCTGTTCGAGGTGCCGAACCGATTCTGGTCGCTCGGCCCGCAGCTGGCGCTGACGCTGCTGGATTTCGGCGGCCGGCGTGCCGAACTGGAGCGTGCCGAGGCGGCCTACGACCAGACCGTGGCGACCTACCGGCAAACGGTGCTCGACAGCTTCCGCGAGGTCGAGGATTACCTCGTGCAGCTGCGCGTGCTCGATGAGGAAGCCGTGGTGCAACGCGAAGCGCTGGACGCCGCGCAGGAGTCGCTGCGGCTGATCGAGAACCAGTATCGCGCCGGCACCGTCGATTACCTGAGCGTGGTGACGGTGCAGACCACCGCGCTGAACAACCAGCGCACCAACCTGACGCTGCTGGGCGACCGCCTCGTGACCAGCGTGCAGCTGATCGCCGCGCTGGGTGGCGGCTGGCAGATCGAGCAACTGCAGCAGGAGCCGGTGCTGTCGAGCGAACGTGGTCAGGATGATTGATCGAGCCGGTGCGCCGGCTGGCGTCGCCAGATTCGCGTCAGCCAGCGCCAGGCGATCCAGCCGCCACCGAGCAGGTAGACCAACCCGCCCGGCACCCACATGAGCAGCCCCGCCAGCTGCTGATCCTCCACCGCACGACCCGTGCCGTAGAACGAGACTGTGCCGAAGGTAAGCAGGGCGCCGAGCAGGCCGGTGTGCATCAGCGTCAGCACCACGGCCATCAGCGCCTGCGGCACCTGCTTCGGATTGGCGCGCAGCACCGACCACCAGAACAGCCAGCCGCTGAACAGGAAACAGGCGTGCTCGACGGCATGCCACCACAGGTTGTCCAGCGCCAGCACATAGAGTTTCGGCGTGTGCCAGATCCAGATCACCGCGCCATGCAGCAGCGCCAGCAGGGTCGGGTAGCGGCCGGCGCGCAGGATGGACGTCCACAGCGGTTGCGCGAAGCGGCCGGTGACGCCGCGCCACTGCGGCAGCGGGCGCGCCAGCGCCCACAACGGCGCGATCACTACGATGAACAGCATGTGCTGGGTCATGTGCCAGCTGGTGCTGCGTTGCGCCCAGTCGTCGATGGGGCCGAAGACGGCAAACGCGGCCACCAGCATGGCGCTGTGAAGGCAGAACGCTTCGCTGCGCCTGGGCGGCACGTGGCGCGCACCGAGCGCGTAGAGCAGCCAGGCACTGCCAATGAGCAGCGCGCTCAACAGCAGCGGGGCACGTTCGCTCAGCTGCGCGTCGAACAAGCCGTGGGCCAGGGCCGGCGTCGACAGGCCCAGCAGCGGTACCAGCGCCCACGCGCTCACAGACACGGCGGCAGCTGCAGCAGCGGTGCGCCGACGAACGCAGTCGCCAGCGCGGCAATCAGGTGCACGCCGGCGGCCAGTTTCGTCACGAACAGCTCGCGCTCGTTCAATGACGGACGCTGGCGAGACAGCCGCCAGAAATAGCGCATCAGGCCAAGCAGCAGCACAAGGGTCAGCAACGTCAGCAGGCCGAGGCTGCCGTTCAGCCAGTTCCACACCCCCTCTGCGGGGTCGGGTGGGCTGACTCGGCAGGCAATCGCCTGACCGCCGTAGATCGCCACGAACCACAGGCTCCAGACGACCAGGCCGACGATGATCTGCAGCGGGTGGAACGGCGAGCCGAGCGCAGGTTTCATCAAACGCCTCCCCAGGTCGACGGGAACAGTACGATCGCCGCATAGCTGACCCAGAGCACGCCAAGGTTGTAGTACCAGAGCTGTTCGACCACCACCGGCTCGTACGGCGCGGCTTCGCCGACATAGCCGTAGCTCACCCGCCAGGCCTGCAGGCCGGTGACGACTGCCGCCAGCGCGCAATGGAACAGGCTGTAGGCGAGCAGGACGAAGATCACCGCATCGTGGGCCGTTTCGGTTGGCGCCAGTTCCGCGTCGAGCAACAGCCAAAGCAGCAGCGCCGACTGCACCAGGGCCAGCAGCGCGAGCAGCGCCAGTTGTCCTAGCAGGCCACGATGATCGCCGGCGCGCAGACGTTTGATCAGGCGATGCAGCCAGAAGGTGCCAGCGCTGAGCAGCAGTGCGCTCACCAGCATCGGCCCGCCGTTCAGCTGATCGTCCGGCACGCGCCATTGCGGCGATACGGTCCACAGGTAGAACCAACCGAACAGCAACGACAGGTACAGCGCGCCATCGGCCAGCAGCGTGACGCCCATGCCCCACAGCCCCGGCCCGTCGAAGGTGCGCGAGTGCAGCGGCGGCTCGCCAGGCTGGGTGCGGGCATCCGGTGCGGCGGCAGGATGCGCGCCGTTTTCCCACGACCAGCGCAGCACGACCACTGCGGTGGCGATGGTTGCCGCCAGGGCGAGCCAGTAGGCCTTGTTCAACAGGCTCAGGCACAGGACAGTCAGAAACAGCGCCGTGATGAAGGGCAGCCAGCTGTTGCCCGGCAGATGGATGATTTCGCGGATTCTGCCGGTCAGCGGGTCGACGCCCCAGGTTTCCCGCCGGCCATGGTCGATCACCGTCAGCGCATGCTCGCCGCGGGCGATGCTGTCTGGCAGGTCCGGGTCCTGCCACAGCGGGTGGCGGTCGGTGACATCGGGGAGGCTGACGAAGTTGTACGCGCTGGGCGGCAGACTGGTCGCCCACTCCAGGGTATCGGCCTTCCACGGGTTCTTCGGCGCGGGAACGCCGAAGCGAAAGTGCAACAGGATATCCAGCAGGATGGTGGCGACGCCGGCAGCCATGATGAAACTGCCGATCGACGACACCAGGTTGGGCATGTCCCAGCCCAGGCCCGTGTCGTAGGTATAGACCCGCCGCGGCATGCCGATCAGTCCGGTCCAGTGCATGATCAGAAAGGTCGCGTTGAAGCCGATGAAGAACAGCCAGAAACCCCAGCGGCCGAGCCGTTCCGAAGGCATGCGCCCGGAGAAGTGCGGCAACCAGTAGTACAGCCCCGCCATCAACGGGAAGAACATACCGCCGACCAATACGTAATGCATGTGCGCGACGACGAAGTGGGTGTCATGCACCTGCCAGTTGAACGGCACCAGCGCCAGCATCACCCCGGTCAGCCCGCCGGCAACGAAGACGAGCAGAAAGCCCACCAGCCAGAGCATCGGCACCCGGTACACCGGCCGGCCCAGCCAGAGCGTGGCGATCCAGGCGAAGATCTGCACGCCGGTCGGGATCGCCACCAGCATGCTCGCCGCCGAAAAAAACGCCTGTGCCAGCTGCGGGATGCCGACGGTGAACATGTGGTGTACCCACAGCCCGAAACTGATGAAACCGGTGGTCAGCACGCCCAGCACGACCCAGCGATAACCCACCAGCGGGCGCTGGCAGAACACCGGGATAAGTGTCGAGACGATCCCGGCGCCGGGCAGGAAGATGATGTACACCTCCGGGTGGCCGAACAGCCAGAACAGGTGCTGCCAGAGCACCGGATCGCCGCCGCGGGCGACGTCGAAGAACGGCATGTCGGCGGCGCGTTCCAGCTCCAGCAGGATCGAACCCAGGATGAGCGGCGGGAAGCCGACGACGATCATCATCGCCATCACCAGGATGTACCACGCGTATAGCGGCATCTTGTGCAGCGCCATGCCGCTGGCGCGGGTGCGCAGGATCGACACCACCAGTTCGGCGCCCGCGCTCACCGCGGAAATCTCGACGAAGGTGATGCCCAGCAGCCAGAAGTCCGAATTCACGCCCGGCGTATGGGCGGAACTGGACAGCGGCGTGTACATGAACCAGCCCGCCTTGGGCGCGACGTCGAGAAAGATGCTCGACAGCAGGATCAGCCCGCCGAACAGGTAGCAGAAGTAGCCCAGCGCGGAGAGCCGGGGAAACACCAGATCGCGTGCGCCGAGCATCTTCGGGATCAGGTAGACCGCCAGCCCCTCCATCATCGGCACCGCGAAGAGGAACATCATCACCGTGCCGTGCATGGTGAAGACCTGGTTGTAGACGTCCGGCTCCATCAGCTGATAGCCGGGCAGCGCGAGCTGGGTACGGATCAGCATCGCCAGCAGCCCACCGACCAGGAAGAAGAAGGCGCCGGTGACCAGGAAGCGCAGGCCGATGGTGGTGTGGTTGACGATGGTCAGCGCGCGCCAGCCGCGCGGGTTGCCCCAGACTTCATTGAACTGGTCATGCAGCTGGTCGGGATCGGTTGCGGGCGCGGCGCTGTTGGATCGCGTGTTCATGGTGCAAGGGTCTCCAGCCAGTCGGCGAGCTGGTCGAGCGTCTCGGCGGGAATATCGTCGTGGTTCGGCATGGCATTGCCGTGCTTGAGGCTCTGGTGCTCGCGCAGCCAGCGGCGCAGGGCTTCCGCGTCGTTGGCGATAACGCCGGCGCCCAGCGTCGGTCGGCTGGCGAGATCGCTCAGATCCGGCGCGCGCGTACCTTCACTGACACCGGCGACGCGGTGGCACTGGCCGCAGCGCTCGTCGAAGACCTGACCGGCAGCGCCAGGCGCCGGGCTGTGTGCCAGCGAACCGCGTGCGGCCAGCCAGCGGTCGAAGGCGTCCGCTTCCAGCACCTCGACATGCAGGATCATGTGCGCGTGCTGGCTACCGCAGAATTCGGCGCATTGCCCGCGCATCACACCGGTTTCGCTGGCGGCGAGGCGCAGGGTGTTGCTCCGGCCCGGAATCATGTCCAGCTTGCCGCCCAGGCGCGGCACCCAGAACGAATGGACCACGTCGGCACTGGTCACCACCACGTCCAGCGGTCGGTCGACCGGCAGGATGAACTGGTTGGCCGTCACCACACCGCTGTCCGGGTAGCGCACCTCCCACCACCATTGGTGGCCGGTGATTTCGATACGCAGCGGCTGCTCGCCGGGCACCGGTAACGGCAGCATGCCGCGGCCGGCGGGCACGCCAAAGGCGAGCAGGGCGAGGATGCTGGCGGTCGGTAATATCAGGCCGCCACCGACCAGCCAGTTCCGATTGATGCGCCTGGCCCGCGCGGCATCGACCTCGCGCGGCTGGCGAAGCATGGCGTGTATCCAAAGTGCGCAGACGACCAGCAGCACCAGTGCGGAGAAACCAAACATCGCCCACCACACGTTCGCCACGTCGCGCGCCATCGGCCCGGCCGGGTCGAGCGCCGATTGCTGGCCCTGGCAACCCGCCAGCACCGGAACTGCCAGCACCAGAGTTGTCCATTGCTTGAATTCGCCACCGCGCTTCACCTTATCGGCGGTGCAGACAAGACCAACGCCTGGGAGGGACGGATGGCCATCGATCGCGAGTCCATCAGCAGCAACGCCGCGATTGCCGGCCATCCGTTGCATCCGATGATGATCCACTTTCCGGTTGCTGCCCTGCTTGGTCTGGTGCCGGTCGATCTCGCCTTCCTGTGGACGCTCGATCCGTTCTGGTCGCGTGCCGGCCTCTGGCTGGCCGGCGTCGGCGCCATCGGTGGCTGGCTGGCGAGTATCGCCGGGGTGGTCGATTTGCTCAGCGTGGCTCAGATACGCCGCAAGGTCACTGCCTGGTGCCACGCGATCCTTGCCGTGATGATGCTCTCGCTGGCGTCGCTGAACTGGCTGCTGCGCTACAAGGGCATCGATGGCGGCGACAGCGATGCGCTGTGGGGGCTGTTCCTCTCGCTGCTGACGGCCGTGCTCATTTCGCTGGCCGCGTTTCTCGGCGGAAGGCTGGTGTACGAGCATGCCGTGGGCGTCGAGCTCGATAGCTAGGATCGTTTCGGGCGACGCCGGTTTAGCGGTCATGCGGACGGTCATTCCTCGGTCAGAACGGTTTGGCCAGCACCAGCCAGAGCGTGATGACGATCAGCAGCGGTACCAGCACGCCGATGGCCAGGCACTGGCGTGTCACGCTGCGCTCGGGCGCGCGTTCCACGCGCAGCACCAGCACGCCGCATAGCGCGTGGCAGAGCGCCATCGCGGTGACCACCGTGAGTTTCATGATCAGCCAGCCAGCGAGCGTGCCGTCGCGCAGGAACAGGGCCGTACCGGAGCCGATCGCCAGCAGGGCCGCCGGGGTGCTGATCAGGGTGAAAACCAGGCGGGTGAGGTGCGCGTGGTCGCGGTAGAACAGCCGGTCGCCCGACCGCGTTCCGGCGCTAATCAGCGCCGGCAGGTACAGCAGCGACCCGCACCAGCAGAGCAGGGCTGCGAAATGCAGCAGTTTCAGCAAAGGCATGCGCATCGTCCCGCTGGTAGCGAATCTGAAGCTGTGACAGCCCGCTGCCGATGCCGTTCGGGATGATTGCTGGCGCTCCCGGCGCCGAACGGTGGGCTTAAGACTTTGCCTGAATCGCTCCGAGCGCATAGGCTGGGCACAAGGGGACAGCAAGGCAGTTGGAGACGCTCATGTCCGATTCACAGTTGGTCGACCCGTTCGGCCGGCGTATCACGTACCTCCGCTTGTCGGTGACCGATCGCTGCGATTTCCGTTGCACCTACTGCATGAGCGAGGACATGGTCTTCGCGCCGCGCGAGGAAATCCTCAGCCTGGAAGAGCTGTACGCCGTCGCCGATGCCTTCATCAGCCTGGGCGTGAAGCGCATTCGCGTGACCGGCGGCGAGCCGCTGGTGCGCAAGGGGCTGCCGACGCTGCTGGCGCGGCTCGGTGCGCGCGAGGAGTTGGAAGATCTGGCCATCACCACCAACGGCTCGCAGTTGCACGCGCTGGCCTCGACGCTGCGCGAGGCGGGCGTGAAGCGCTTGAACATCAGCCTGGATTCGCTCAAGCGCGAGCGTTTCGCCGAATTGACCCGGCGTGATCGCCTGGAGCGCGTGTTGGTCGGCATCGAGGCGGCACGCGCGGCGGGCTTCAAGCGCATCAAGCTCAATAGCGTGATTCTGAAGGGTCGCAACGACGACGAAATCATCGATCTGGTGACGTTCGCCATCGACCGCGGGCTGGATATCAGCTTCATCGAGGAGATGCCGCTGGGCAGCGTGTCCAGCCACGAGCGGCACGTCACCTTCTGCTCCAGCGACGAAGTGCGCCAACGCATCGAAACGCGCTACCCGCTGGTGCGCAGCAGCCATGCCACCGGCGGGCCGTCGCGTTACTGGCAGGTGGCCGGGACGCAGACTCAGGTCGGTTTCATCTCCCCGCACAGCAACAACTTCTGCGGCAGCTGCAACCGCGTGCGGGTCACCGCCGAGGGCAAGCTGGTGCTCTGTCTGGGGCATGAGGGCGCGCTGGACCTCAAAAGCCTGATGCGTGCCCATCCGGGCGACGCCGAGCGCCTGCGCAATGCGCTGGTCGATGCGCTGCAGCTCAAGCCGGAGAAGCACCATTTCAATACCGACGATCAGGTCCAGGTGGTGCGCTTCATGAGTATGACCGGCGGCTGATCTGCCCCGGATGCGGCGCGCGACGCTCGTCCGCGCGCCGCATCAGCGTTGCGAACGGCTGCGCATCGTCCGTGCCGTGGCCGCGAAACCGCGTGATAAACTCCGCCGCCTTGCACCCACTACTCGATGCCAGGACATCCGATGCTCGCGGCGACCCTGCTCGTTTCTTCTCACGCTGACCGCCACGGACAGGCCGCATGCGACTGAAAAGCATCAAACTCGCCGGCTTCAAATCCTTCGTCGACCCCACCACGGTGAGTTTTCCCAGCAACATGTCGGCGGTGGTCGGGCCTAACGGCTGCGGCAAGTCCAACATCATCGACGCCGTGCGCTGGGTGATGGGTGAAAGCTCGGCGAAGAACCTGCGCGGCGAGTCGATGACGGACGTCATCTTCAACGGCTCCAACACCCGCAAGCCGGTGACGCAGGCCAGCATCGAGCTGATATTCGACAACTCCGACGGCAGCCTGACCGGCGAGTATGCGGCCTTCGCCGAAATCTCCATCCGCCGCCGCGTTACCCGCGACGGGCAGAACACCTACTTCCTCAACGGCACCAAATGCCGTCGGCGCGACATCACCGACATCTTTCTCGGCACCGGCCTCGGCCCGCGCAGCTATTCGATCATCGAGCAGGGAATGATCTCCAAGCTGATCGAGGCCAAGCCGGAGGACCTGCGCAACTTCATCGAGGAAGCGGCCGGCATTTCCAAGTACAAGGAGCGCCGTCGCGAGACCGAGAACCGCATCCGTCGTACTCACGAGAACCTGGCGCGCCTGACTGACCTGCGCGAGGAGCTGGAGCGCCAGCTCGAACGCTTGCACCGCCAGGCGCAATCGGCGGAAAAGTACCAGGAGTACAAGGCCGAGGAGCGCCAGCTCAAAGCGCAGCTGTCGGCCTTGCGCTGGCAGGCGCTGAACGAGCAGGTGGGGCAGCGCGAGCAGGTCATCGGCGATCAGGAGGTCGCCTTCGAGGCGCTGGTGGCCGAGCAACGCAATGCCGACGCTAGCATCGAGCGCCTGCGTGACGGTCATCATGAGCTGTCCGAACGTTTCAATCAGGTGCAGGGGCGGTTCTATTCGGTCGGTGGCGACATCGCGCGCGTCGAGCAGAGCATTCAGCACGGCCAGCAGCGCCTGCGCCAGCTGCAAGACGATTTGCGCGAGGCCGAACAGGCACGACTGGAAACCGAATCGCATCTGGGCCACGACCGCACCTTGCTGGCGACGCTCGATGAAGAACTGGCCATGCTCGAACCGGAACAGGAGCTGGCCAGCGCGGCGGCCGAGGAGTCCGCGGCTCAGCTGGAAGAAGCGGAAACCTCGATGCAGGCCTGGCAGGAGCAATGGGAGCGCTTCAACCAGCGCAGTGCCGAGCCGCGTCGGGCGGCTGAAGTACAGCAGGCCCGTATTGCCCAGCTCGAGCAGAGTCTGGAGCGGCTGGCCGAGCGCCAGCGACGGCTGGATGATGAGCGCGCCGTGCTTGCCGCTGATCCTGAGGATGCGGCGATTCTTGAACTCGGCGAGCAGCTGGCGATCGGCGAGCTCAATCTGGAGGAACTGCTTGCGGCGGGCGAACTGCTCGACGAGCAGTTGGAGCAGCAGCGCGAGCAGGTGCGGCACCTGATGCAGGCGCAGCAGCAGGCGCATGGCGAACTGCAGCGGCTCAATGGCCGGATCGCTTCACTGGAAACCCTGCAGCAGGCCGCGCTGGACCCGGGCAAAGGCGTCGCCGATTGGCTGCAGACGCAGCAACTGCAAAAGCTGCCGCGGCTGGCCGAGGGCCTGCGCGTCGAGCCGGGCTGGGAGCGGGCGGTGGAGACCGTGCTCGGTGCCGATCTGCAGGCGGTGGTGCTGGACGATTTCGCCGGGCTGAGTTTGGACGATCTGGAACAGGGCGAACTGCGCTTGGTCTGCTCGACCGATCGCGCTGCCGCGCGCTCGGGAAGCCTGCTCGATAAGGTCGAGAGCCCGCACGATCTGGCGCCGTGGCTGGCCGGCGTGCGCGCGGTGGAGTCGCTGGAGCAGGCGTTGGCCGCTCGTGCCGAGCTGGGCGAGGGCGAAAGCCTGATCAGTCGTGAAGGCTATTGGGTCGGCCGGCACTTTCTGCGCGTGCGCCGCGGCGGCGAGGCGGAGTCCGGCCTGATTGCGCGCGGCCAGGAACTGGAGCGCCTGCAGGCCGAGCGCGACGAGCGTGAGGCGAGTCTCGACGATCTGCAGCAGAGCCTGCAGCAGGCGCAGACGGACCAGCAGCGGCTCGAACAGGAGCGTGAGGTGCGACGTCGCCAGCAGCAGGACGAGGCGCGCCGGCACGGCGAGCTCAAGGCCCAGCTGTCGGCACGGCAGGCCAAGGTCGAGCAACTGGCGCTGCGACGTCGGCGCCTGGATGAGGAGCTGACCGAACAGCACGAGCAGCGCGCGCTAGAGATCGAGCAGCTGGGCGAAGCGCGGCTGCAGCTGCAGGACGCGCTGGATGCCATGTCGCAGGACACCGAGCAGCGCGAAGCGCTGCTGGCCAGTCGCGACGGCCTGCGAGAACAGCTCGATCGCATCCGTCAGGACGCGCGTCAGCACAAGGACCACGCGCACCAGCTGGCACTGCGGGTCGGCTCGCTCCGGGCGCAGCATGACTCCACCCGCCAGGCGTTGGAGCGCCTGCAGCAGCAGTTCGAGCGCACCGTCGAGCGGCGCGAACAGCTGAGCCTGAATCTGGAGGAGGGCGAGGCGCCGCTGGAAGAGCTGCGGATGAAGCTCGAAGAGCTGCTCGAGCGGCGTATGGCGGTCGAGGATGAACTCAAGCACGCGCGCCTGGCGTTGGAGGATGCCGATCGCGAACTGCGCGAGGCCGAGCGGCGCCGTACTCAGGCGGAACAGCAGGCGCAGGTGTTGCGTGGCCAGCTGGAACAGCAGCGGCTGAGCTGGCAGGAATTGAACGTCAGGCGCAAGGCGTTGCAGGATCAGTTGCACCAGGATGGCTACGACCTGCACGGCGTTCTGGCGACCTTGCCAGCCGAAGCCAGCGAGCAGGGCTGGGAAGGGGAGCTGGAACGCCTTGCTCAGCGCATCCAGCGTCTCGGTCCGATCAACCTGGCGGCGATCGACGAGTACCAGCAGCAGTCCGAGCGCAAGCGTTATCTCGATGCGCAGAACGACGATCTCGTCGAGGCGCTGGATACACTGGAGAACGTCATCCGCAAGATCGACCGGGAGACGCGCAATCGCTTCAAGGAGACCTTCGATCAGATCAATGGCGGGCTGCAGGCGCTGTTCCCGAAAGTCTTCGGCGGCGGCAACGCCTATCTGGAACTTACCGGGGAAGATTTACTCGATACCGGGGTGGCGATCATGGCGCGCCCGCCTGGCAAGAAGAACAGCACCATCCATCTGCTCTCCGGTGGCGAGAAGGCGCTGACTGCCCTGGCGCTGGTGTTCGCGATCTTCCAATTGAATCCAGCGCCGTTCTGCATGCTCGACGAAGTCGATGCGCCGCTGGATGACGCGAACGTCGGCCGTTATGCGCGACTGGTCAAGGAGATGTCGGAGAAGGTGCAGTTCATCTATATCACCCACAACAAGATCGCTATGGAAATGGCGGACCAACTCATGGGCGTGACCATGCACGAACCCGGCTGCTCGCGGCTGGTGACAGTGGATGTGGAGCAGGCGGTAGCGCTGGTGGAAGCATGAACGGGGTGAACCGTGGTACGGCAACGGCGCTTCGGCATTTCTCATTCGTCGATACAAAGAGAACGGGCGCACAGTGCAAACCTACCGTTCGTCGTGCTAGCTTAATGCACAATTTTTTATGATGCGGGCAAAGTTGACCTAAGTGGTTGAATTCCCGTCGTTATCATCGAGTTCAGAGGTAAACGGATTAATGGATATCGGTCTGCGCGAGTGGCTGATCGTCATCGGCATCATTGTCATCGCGGGCATTCTGTTCGATGGCTGGCGCCGTATGCGAGGCGGCAAGGGAAAGCTGAAATTCAAGCTGGACCGCAATTTGACTGCAAACCTGCCCGAGCTCGATGAAGATTCGAAAGAGCTGCTCGGGCCGTCCAGAGTGGTCAGCCGCACCGGCGAGCCATCGCTCGATGAAACTGACATGCCATCGATGAGTGCCCGTGAACCTGCCAAGCGGCGCGCACCAGCCGAGCCGCGCCAGGGCGATCTGCATTTTGCGGCGGATGAGCCGGTTCCGACATTGCTCGATCCGGTGCTCGATGAGGAAGACGAGGCGAACGACGAGCCGCGTGACCCGGCAACGGTGGAGGAGGTACTGGTCATCAACGTGATATGCCGCGATCCCCAGGGGTTCCGTGGTCCGGCGCTGCTGCAGAACATTCTCGAAAGCGGTCTGCGCTTCGGCGAGATGGATATCTTCCACCGCCACGAGAGCATGGCCGGCAACGGTGAGGTGCTGTTCTCGATGGCTAACGCGGTCAAGCCCGGCACTTTCGATCTGGATGATATCGATCATTTCACCACGCCGGCGGTGAGCTTCTTCCTTGGTCTACCCGGCCCGCGCCATCCGAAGCAGGCGTTCGATGTGATGGTTGCGGCTGCCCGCAAACTTTCCGCTGAGCTGAATGGCGAACTGAAGGACGATCAGCGCAGTGTCCTGACTGCTCAGACCATCGAGCACTATCGCCAGCGTATCGTCGAATTCGAACGTCGGCAGATGACGCTCAAGCGCTGAACGAGCCGTCACTCTTACTTCTCAACTGCCCGCGTCGCCTCCAGTCCGGCGCTTTGCCGTAATCCAATCGTGCGGTAGAGCGCCCGCGGCCTCTGCCCCACGACGGGGTGACTTCTCTTTATTGAGCCACTAGAATGCTTGCCCATTCTGGGGCCGGAACGCCCGGCTTATGTCTGTGCAACGAGGAAAATCCATGCAAGTTTCTGTTGAAAGCACCTCCGCTCTTGAGCGCCGCATGACCATTGGCGTGCCGGTCGAGCGCATCGAGACCGAAGTCAACAAGCGTCTGCAACAGACCGCCAGTCGTGCCAAGATCCCCGGTTTCCGCCCCGGCAAGGTGCCGATGAGCGTTATTCGTCAGCGCTACGAGGAAGCCGCTCGCCAGGAAGCCCTGGGTGACCTGATCCAGTCGACCTTCTATGAAGCCATCGTCGCCGAGAAGCTGAACCCGGCCGGCGCTCCGTCCGTCGAGCCGAAGGTGTTCGAAAAGGGCAAGGATCTCGAGTACGTCGCTACGTTCGAAGTGTTCCCGGAATTTGAAGTCGGCGGCTTCGAAGCCATCGAAGTCGAGCGTCTGCAAGCGGAAGTGGCCGATAGCGACGTCGACAACATGCTGGAAATCCTGCGCAAGCAGAACACTCGTTTCGAAAATGTCGATCGTGCGGCTGAGAACGGCGACCAGCTGAACATTGATTTCGTAGGCAAGATCGATGGCGAAGCCTTTGCTGGTGGTTCAGCCAAGGGCACCCAACTGGTCCTGGGTTCAGGTCGTATGATTCCCGGTTTCGAGGACGCTCTGATCGGCGCCAAAGCAGGTGAAGAGCGCGTGATCAATCCGACCTTCCCCGAGGATTACCAGAACCTTGATCTGGCCGGCAAGACCGCGGAGTTCACCGTCACCGTGAACAGCGTTGCGGCACCGCAGCTGCCGGAGCTGAACGATGAATTCTTCGCCCAGTTCGGCGTGCAGGAAGGTGGAGTCGAAGGCTTCCGCGCCGAAGTGAAGAAGAACATGGAGCGCGAACTGCGCCAGGCCATCAAGACCAAGGTGAAGAACCAGGTAATGGAAGGTTTGGTTGCCGGCAATCCGATCGAGGTTCCGAAAGCGCTGATCGACAACGAAGTCAATCGTTTGCGTGTGCAGGCAGTCCAGCAGTTCGGTGGCAACATCAAGCCTGACCAGCTGCCGGCAGAGCTGTTCCAGGAGCAGGCCAAGCGCCGCGTTGTTCTGGGGCTGATCGTCGCTGAAGTCGTCAAGCAGAAAGAGCTGAAGCCCGACGAGGCGCGTGTTCGCGAACTCATCGAGGAAATGGCGTCGGCCTACCAGGAGCCCGAGCAGGTTGTTGCGTGGTACTACAAGAACAACGAGCAACTGAACGAAGTCCGTTCGGTTGTACTCGAAGAACAAGTTGTAGATACTGTTCTGCAGCAGGCGAAAGTGACCGACAAATCGGTCTCTTACGAAGAAGCCATCAAGCCTGCGGAAGCTCCGCAAGCAGCCTGATCTTCAAAACGTTCGAGTGCACAAACGCAAGCCAGCCCTCGTGCTGGCTTGTGTCTTTTGAGGCATGACAAGGGAGTATCGTTGGAACATGTCCCGCAATCCTTTTATGCAAGTTCCGGACATTCAGGCCGCTGGCGGTCTGGTCCCGATGGTGATCGAACAGTCCGCACGCGGCGAGCGGGCTTATGACATCTACTCTCGCCTCCTGAAGGAGCGGGTGATCTTCATGGTTGGCCAAGTCGAGGACTACATGGCCAACCTGATCGTGGCCCAGTTGTTGTTCCTCGAGGCAGAAAATCCTGAAAAGGACATCCACCTGTATATCAACTCGCCAGGCGGTTCGGTCACTGCAGGCATGTCGATCTACGACACCATGCAGTTCATCAAACCGGATGTTTCAACGATTTGCATCGGGCAAGCCTGTTCCATGGGCGCTCTGCTGTTGACTGGCGGAGCTGCCGGCAAGCGTTACTGCCTGCCGCATTCGCGAATGATGATCCACCAGCCATTGGGCGGTTTTCAGGGGCAGGCATCAGACATCGAGATTCACGCCCGTGAGATCCTCACCATCCGCGAGCGGCTGAACAAGGTGCTTGCGCACCACACCGGTCAGCCGATGGATGTGATTGCCCGCGATACCGACCGCGACAACTTCATGAGTGGTGACGAGGCCGTCAAGTACGGGCTGATCGACCAGGTTCTGACGCAGCGCCAGCTGGCTGTCTGATCTCCACAGCCCGCGATATGCGGCTGCTCCGTGGGCTTGAAAAAGCCCACGATTGCCTTCATCTTGTGTTTCAAGCCTTCCCGATTGGATTGTTCGAATGACTGACACCCGCAACGGCGAGGATTCCGGCAAACTGCTCTATTGCTCCTTCTGTGGCAAAAGCCAGCACGAAGTGCGCAAGTTGATCGCTGGTCCCTCCGTTTTCATCTGCGACGAGTGCGTCGACCTGTGCAATGACATCATCCGCGAGGAGGTGCAGGAAGCCCAGGCGGAAAGCAGCGCGCACAAGCTGCCTGCGCCCAAGGAAATCAGCGGCATTCTTGACCAGTATGTCATTGGTCAGGAGCGCGCGAAGAAGATCCTGGCGGTAGCGGTTTACAATCACTACAAGCGTCTCAACCAGCGCGACAAAAAAGAAGAAGTCGAGCTGGGCAAGAGCAACATTCTGCTGATCGGCCCGACGGGGTCGGGTAAGACTCTGCTGGCCGAGACACTGGCTCGGTTGCTGAACGTTCCGTTTACCATCGCCGATGCTACAACCCTGACTGAAGCGGGGTACGTGGGCGAAGATGTCGAGAACATCATTCAGAAACTGCTGCAGAAGTGTGATTACGACGTCGAAAAAGCCCAAATGGGTATCGTCTATATCGACGAGATCGACAAGATTTCTCGCAAATCCGACAACCCTTCCATCACGCGCGATGTCTCGGGCGAAGGTGTGCAGCAGGCACTGCTCAAGTTGATCGAAGGCACCGTTGCCTCCGTTCCGCCTCAGGGTGGGCGCAAGCATCCGCAGCAGGAATTCCTGCAAGTGGATACGCGCAACATCCTGTTCATCTGTGGTGGGGCGTTTGCCGGTCTGGAGAAAGTCATTCAAGCGCGATCGACGCGAGGCGGTATCGGCTTTAGTGCCGAGGTGCGCAGCAAGGATCCCGGCAAGAAGATTGGCGAGGCTCTGCGTTCGGTCGAGCCGGATGATTTGGTCAAGTTCGGTCTGATTCCCGAGTTCGTGGGGCGCTTGCCTGTGATCGCTACGCTCGATGAGCTCGATGAGCCAGCACTGATCCAGATTCTCACCGAGCCCAAGAATGCGCTGACCAAGCAGTACGCCAAGCTATTCGAGCTGGAGGGCGTTGATCTGGAGTTCCGTCCGGACGCGCTCAAGGCGATCGCCAGTCGTGCGCTTGAGCGCAAGACCGGTGCACGCGGTTTGCGCTCGATTCTGGAAGGTGTATTGCTGGACACCATGTATGAAATTCCCTCGCAGAAGGATGTCAGCAAGGTCGTCATTGATGAGAGCGTGATCGAAGGTGCGTCCAAGCCGTTGTTGATCTACGAAAATAATGAGCCGCCCGCAAAGGCTGCGCCTGACGCATGATGAACAAGGGGCCTGCGGGCCCCTTCGCATTTTGGGCAGCTTGTTTTTCATCGGGCATGCCCCCATCTTGTTGCCTGGGCAACCCGCCCGTTTTCGCCGTATGGCCGTCGTAGAGCAGAATTTATGAAGACAACCATCGAATTGCCCCTTTTGCCGCTGCGCGACGTCGTGGTTTACCCGCACATGGTGATCCCGCTCTTCGTTGGCCGTGAAAAATCTATTGAAGCGCTCGAATCGGCTATGGCTGGTGACAAGCAGATTCTGCTCGTCGCACAGAAAAACCCTGCCGACGATGATCCGGCCGAAGAAGCGCTGTACCGGGTCGGTACGATCGCGACCGTGCTGCAGTTGCTGAAGCTACCCGATGGAACGGTGAAGGTTCTGGTGGAAGGTGAGCAGCGTGGCGTCATCGAACGTTTCTTCGACGTGGATGAGCATTGCCGCGTCGAGGTTCGGCTGATCGACGAAACCGAGGCGGATGCTCGTGAGGCGGAAGTCTTCATCCGCAGTCTGCTTAGTCAGTTCGAGCAGTACGTACAGATGGGCAAGAAGGTGCCGGCAGAGGTGCTGACATCCCTGACCGGCATTGATGATCCGGCGCGCCTGGTGGACACCATGGCGGCTCACATGGTGCTTAAGATCGAGCAGAAACAGGCTATTCTGGAGATCACCGACCTTGCGGCTCGCGTCGAGCACGTCCTCGCATTGCTGGATGCGGAAATCGACCTGTTGCAGGTGGAAAAGCGTATTCGTGGTCGCGTGAAGAAGCAGATGGAGCGCAGCCAGCGCGAGTACTATCTGAACGAGCAGATGAAGGCCATTCAGAAAGAGCTCGGCGACATCGATGAAGGGCACAACGAGATCGATGATCTGAAAAAGCGCATCGAGAACGCTGGTCTGAGCAAAGATGCCTACGCCAAGGCCCAGGCGGAGCTGAACAAGCTCAAGCAGATGTCACCGATGTCTGCCGAAGCCACGGTCGTGCGCACCTATATCGACTGGCTGGTAAATGTGCCCTGGAAGGCGGCCAGCAAGGTGCGCCTTGACCTGGCCAAGGCTGAAGAGGTTCTGGATGCCGACCATTACGGCTTGGATGAGGTCAAGGATCGCATCCTTGAATATCTCGCCGTGCAAAAGCGGGTCAAGAAGCTGAAGGGGCCGGTGCTATGCCTCGTCGGACCGCCCGGCGTCGGCAAGACCTCGCTGGCAGAGTCCATTGCGCGCTCGACCAATCGCAAGTTCGTGCGCATGGCCCTCGGCGGGGTTCGTGACGAGGCGGAGATTCGTGGGCATCGACGCACCTACATCGGCTCGATGCCCGGGCGGCTGATCCAGAAAATGACCAAGGTTGGTGTGCGTAACCCGCTGTTCCTACTCGATGAAATCGACAAGATGGCCAGCGATATGCGTGGCGATCCGGCCTCGGCGTTGCTGGAGGTTCTCGATCCCGAGCAGAACCACAATTTCAACGATCACTACCTTGAGGTGGATTACGATCTTTCGGATGTGATGTTCATCTGTACGGCCAACTCGATGAACATCCCTGCGCCGCTGCTCGACCGTATGGAGGTGATCCGTCTGCCGGGTTACACCGAGGACGAGAAGATCAACATTGCTACCCGCTACCTGGCGCCGAAGCAAATCCAGGCTAACGGGTTGAAGAAAGGCGAACTCAGCATTGATGAATCAGCGATTCGCGACATCATCCGCTACTACACCCGGGAAGCGGGTGTGCGGAGCCTGGAGCGACAGCTGGCCAAGGTGTGCCGTAAAGTGGTCAAGGAGCATGCGACGCAAAAAAGCTTCCATGTCGACGTGACGGCTGATTCGCTGGAGCATTTTCTTGGGGTCCGTAAGTTCCGCTACGGACTCGCGGAGCTGCAGGATCAGGTTGGACAGGTCACGGGGTTGGCCTGGACCCAGGTCGGCGGCGAGCTGCTGACCATCGAAGCGGCGGTTGTGCCGGGCAAGGGGCGGCTCACCAAGACTGGCTCGCTGGGCGAGGTGATGGGTGAATCGATCACGGCAGCCTTGACCGTGGTGCGCAGCCGTGCGCGGGCGATGGGTATTGCTCCGGATTTCCACGAGAAGCAGGACATTCACATTCACGTACCCGAGGGTGCAACTCCGAAGGACGGCCCCAGCGCTGGTATCGGCATGTGCACGGCTCTGGTTTCAGCGCTGACGCAGATCCCGGTACGGGCTGATGTCGCGATGACCGGTGAGATTACCCTCAGGGGGCAAGTGCTCGCCATCGGTGGCTTAAAGGAAAAGCTACTTGCTGCTCATCGTGGCGGGATCAAGACGGTAATCATCCCGGAAGAAAATCAGCGTGATCTGAAAGAGATTCCTGAAAATATTAAGCAGGACCTGCAGATTAAACCGGTCAAGTGGATTGACGAGGTCCTGCAAATTGCGCTGCAATACGCGCCGGAGCCCTTGCCTGATGCGGCTCCCGAGATTGTTGCAAAGGAAGATACGCGCGAGTCTGATTCCAAGGAGCGAATCAGCACGCATTAGCCGGGGAGGCTTCCTTGACATATTTTCAGGGCCCTTGTTATAAAACGGCCCTTTATGTCAGTGCCGTTCCAGCACCGCTTTGCTTACACCCGAAAATTAAAGATACGACTCAACAGAAATAAGGGGACTTAGAGTGAACAAGTCGGAACTGATCGATGCTATCGCTGCATCTGCTGATATTCCTAAAGCTGTTGCTGGCCGCGCGCTGGATGCAGTGATCGAATCCGTCACCGGTGCCCTGAAGGCTGGTGATTCCGTCGTACTGGTTGGTTTCGGTACCTTTGCTGTCAAGGAGCGCGCTGCGCGCACTGGCCGCAACCCGCAGACTGGTAAGCCGATCAACATCGCTGCCGCAAAGATTCCGGGCTTCAAGGCCGGCAAGGCTCTGAAGGACGCCGTCAACTAAGCGTCTTTTCTATCCGGCTGGCGGCTGACACATGTCACGCTGGCGAGGCGGTTGCCGACAGTTACGATCTGTGGGTTAAGCGTTGGGATTCCCAACTGCCGCAAAACTCCGAGAAGGCGCATCCCTGGATGCGCCTTTCTTTTATCCAGTTCGACCCGCGTGCTGCGCAACCCATCGCGCCGCAGACTCCTTGGGGGACGCATGCTTCAGAACATCAGGGACAACTCACAAGGCTGGATCGCCAAGACCATCATCGGAGTCATCGTCGTGCTTCTGGCACTGACGGGCTTCGACGCGATATTCAATAGCGCAGGCAATGACAACAGCGCGGCCGAGGTTAATGGCGAGAAGATTTCTCGCTACGATCTCGATCAGGCAGTGAATATGCAGCGTCGTCAGCTCGCTCAGCAGCTTGGCGGTGATTTCGATGCCTCGCTGCTGGACGATAAGCTGCTTCGTGATGCAGCTCTGAGTTCGTTGGTTGAGCGCACGTTGCTGCTTCAGGGCGCACAGAAAAACGGCTTCGACTTTTCGAGCCAAGCGCTGGATCAGTTGATCCTGCAGACACCGGAGTTTCAAGTTGACGGCGTCTTCAATGCTGCTCGCTTCGATCAGGTGATCCAGCAGATGGGCTATTCGCGCCTGCAGTTTCGCGATCTGCTCAAACAGGAGATGCTGATCGGTCAACTGCGTGCCGGCATTTCCGGTACGGGGTTCGTGACAGAGCAGCAAGTCGACAATTTCGCCCGTCTGGAAATGCAGACGCGCGATTTCTCCAGCCTAATCGTACCCGCGGACTCGAGCGCAGTTACCCCTGCCGACGATGAGATTCGCAAGTTCTACGACGCGAACGCCGAGCGTTTTCGTTCGCCCGAGCAGGTTGTTCTCGAATACGTCGAGCTGAATAAAGAAGCGTTTTTCGATCAGGTAGAGGTATCTGACGAGGCGTTGCAGGAGCTCTACCAGAAGCAGATTGCTAACCTGTCAGAGCAACGCCGGGCGGCGCACATCTTGATCGAAGGTAACGATCCCAAGGCCAAGAGTACGCTTGAGGACATCTCCAAGCGCCTGCAGGCCGGAGAGGACTTCGCAGCGCTGGCCAAGGAATTTTCGCAGGATCCGGGGTCGGCCAGCGAGGGCGGCGATCTCGGTTTTGCCGGTCGCGACGTGTATGACCCGGCTTTCGAAGAAGCCCTGTATGCGCTGCAGGAGGGCCAGGTGTCCGCTCCCGTGCAAACTGAGTTCGGTTGGCACCTGATCAAGCTACTCGGCGTCCAATCGCCGGAGATTCCGAGTTTCGACAGCATGAAGCCGGAGCTGGTGCGGGAGCTCAAGGCGCAGCAAGTCGAGCAGCGATTCGTCGAGGCGAGCAAGCAGCTGGAAGATTCGGCATTCGAAGCTTCGGACCTGGCGCAGCCAGCGCAGGAACTGGGCCTTACTGTACAGACCACGCCAGCGTTTCCGCGTGAAGGTGGAGAAGGTATCGCTGCCAACAGGCAGGTCATTCAGGCTGCGTTCAGCGACGAGGTATTGGTCGACGGCGCGAACAGCTCGGTAATCGAGCTTGACCCGAACACCACGGTTGTCGTGCGGGTCAAGCAGCACCTTGAAGCAAAAGCACTGGAGCTCGATCAGGTGCGTGACGCGATCGTGCAGCAGCTGCAACGTAGCAAAGCTGCCGAGAAAGCACGTAGCGAAGGCGAGGAGTTGCTGACGAAACTGCGCGACGGTCAGGTTGTTGAGCGGCAGTGGCAGGTCGTCGAGGCTGCTACCCGTAATCAGGAAGGTGTGCAGCCGGCCGTGTTGCAGGCTGTTTTTCGTATGCCCAAACCTGCCGCCAAGGATCAGCCGACCTATGCCGGAATGTCATTGGCCAACGGGGACTTCGTGCTGCTGCGACTCAATGGCGTGAATGAACCGGAGCAAGCGCTTTCCGATGCGGAGCGCGATAACTATCGGCGCTTCCTGGCTTCGCGGGCTGGCCAGCAGGACTTTGCCGCCTATCGCCAGAAGCTGCAGGAACAGGCCGAAATCGAACGCTACTGACACACGATCTGCAAATACAAAAAACCCGCGTTTAACGCGGGTTTTTTGTATCTCGCGAAGCGATCAGTCTTCCAGGGCGCCCATTGCGGTGGTGTTGAAACCGCCGTCGACATAGAGAATCTCGCCGCTGATACCCGAGGCTAGATCCGAGCAGAGGAAGGCGCCGGCGTTGCCGACTTCCTCGATGGTCACGTTGCGACGCAGCGGGGTCTGCTTCTCGTTGGCGGCGAGCATCTTGCGGAAGCTGGCGATGCCACTCGCAGCGAGGGTGCGGATGGGGCCTGCGGAGACGCAGTTCACGCGGGTGCCTTCCGGGCCGAGGCTGGTGGCCAGGTAGCGCACGCCCGCTTCCAGCGAGGCCTTGGCCATGCCCATCACGTTGTAGTTGGGCATAGTGCGCTCGGCGCCCAGGTAGGAAAGGGTCAGCAGGCTGCCGTTACGGCCTTTCATCATTTCGCGACCCGCCTTGGCCAGTGCCACGAAGCTGTAGGCGCTGATGTCGTGGGCAATCTTGAAGCCTTCGCGGGTGGTGACTTCGGTGAAATCGCCATTGAGCTGGTCGCCTGGGGCGAAGCCGACGGAGTGGACGATGCAGTCCAGGCCATCCCACTTCTTGCTCAGCTCCTCGAATACCTTGGCGATATCCGCGTCGTTGGCGACGTCGCAGGGGAAGCACATCTCGGCGCTGGAGCCCCAGCCGGCGGCGAACTCCTCGACGCGACCCTTGAGCTTGTCGTTCTGATAAGTGAACGCCAGTTCGGCGCCTTCACGGTGCATGGCGGCGGCGATGCCCGAGGCGATCGACAGTTTGCTGGCAACGCCGACGATCAGTACGCGCTTACCGGTGAGAAAACCCATGTGCTTGTCCCTCTTCTGGTTGTTCGGCAGTGCCGGGCGCCATGAAGGCGGATTCCAGCAACTGCTGTGTATATGGATGTTGCGGTGCAGCAAAAATATCGGCGGCGGCACCTTGTTCCACCACCTGACCTTGCTTGACCACCATCATCTGGTGGCTCAGCGCCCTGACTACCGCCAAATCATGGCTGATGAACAGGTAGGTCAGGTTGTACTTGGCCTGCAACGAGCGCAGGAGCTCAACCACTTGGCGTTGCACCGTTCGATCGAGCGCCGAGGTGGGCTCGTCGAGCAGTATCAGCGCCGGTTTCAATACCAGAGCCCGGGCAATGGCAATACGTTGCCGCTGCCCGCCGGAAAACTCATGCGGGTAGCGATGCCGGGTTTCCGGATCCAGGCCTACCTCCCGCAGTGCATCGATGATCACCTGCTCCTGCTCGGCCGCACTGCCCATGCGGTGGATGCGCAATCCTTCGCCGATGATCTGGCCCACTGACATGCGTGGACTCAGACTGCCGAACGGATCCTGGAATACCACCTGCATCTGCCGTCGCAGCGGGCGAATTTCACGCTGCGAAAGCAACTGCAGATCGCGTTGCTGGAAACGAACGGCTCCGCGACTGCCGATCAGACGGAGGATAGCCAGACCCAGCGTCGACTTGCCGGAACCGCTTTCACCGACAATGCCCAGTGTCTGCCCCTTCGGCAGGCTGAAACTGACGCCATCCACGGCTTTCACATGGTCCACGGTGCGCCGCAGCAAGCCCTTCTTGATTGGAAACCAGACGCGCAGGTCGTCGACTTCCAGCAGTGGCTCTGCCGCCTCGACCGCCAGCGGACTGCCGCTAGGCTCTGCCGCCAGCAGTTCGCGGGTGTATGGATGCTGCGGCGAGCGAAACAGCTCTTCACACGATGCCTGTTCGACGACACAACCGCGCTGCATGACACATACGCGATGCGCCACGCGCCGCACGAGATTGAGATCGTGACTGATCAGCAGCATGGCCATGCCCAGGCGGTTCTGCAGGTCGCGCAGCAGCTCCAGGATCTTCAGCTGAACAGTGACGTCCAGCGCGGTGGTCGGCTCGTCCGCGATCAGCAGTTCCGGCTCGTTAGCCAGCGCCATCGCGATCATCACGCGCTGCCGTTGCCCGCCGGAAAGTTCGTGCGGATAGGCACGGATGCGCTCGCGCGGATCGGGAATGCCTACCAGCTCGAGCAGCTCCAGGGTCCGAGCGGTAGCGGCCTTGCCGCGCAGACCCTTATGGATTTCCAGCACTTCGTTGATCTGCCTGCCGACCGTATGCAGCGGGTTGAGCGACGTCATCGGCTCCTGGAACACCATCGCAATGCGATTGCCGCGAATGCCGCGCATACGCTTCTCGTCGGCCTGCAGCAGGTCTTCGCCGCCATAGAGAATCCGCCCCGCTGGGTGGCGCGCCAGCGGGTAGGGCAGCAGGCGCAAAATCGAATGTGCGGTGACCGATTTGCCCGAGCCGCTTTCACCGACTAACGCGAGTGTCTCGCCCCGGCGGATATCGAAGCTGACGCCCTCGACTACACGCTGGGCCTGGCTGCCGTGGGTGAACTCGACGGCGAGTTCGCGTACTTCAATCAGATTCTCAGCCATCCTATTTCCTCGGATCGAAGGCATCGCGGGCGGCTTCGCCGATGAACACCAGCAGCGTCAGCATCAGCGCCAGCACGACAAAGGCACTGATACCCAGCCACGGCGCCTGCAGGTTGGATTTACCCTGAGCGACCAGTTCGCCGAGCGACGGCGCGCCCGGGGGCAGGCCGAAACCGAGAAAATCCAGAGCCGTCAGGGTGCCGATGGCGCCGGTGAGGATGAACGGCATGAAGGTCATGGTCGAAACCATGGCGTTGGGCAGGATGTGGCGGAACATGATCGCACCGTTCTGCATGCCCAGCGCGCGGGCCGCGCGGACGTACTCCAGGTTGCGCCCGCGCAGGAACTCGGCGCGCACCACGTCTACCAGGCTCATCCAGGAGAACAACAGCATGATGCCCAGCAGCCACCAGAAATTCGGCTGCACGAAGCTCGCCAGGATGATCAGCAAATAAAGCACCGGCAGGCCCGACCAGATTTCCAGCACTCGCTGGCCGACCAGGTCCACCCAGCCGCCATAAAAGCCCTGTAGCGCACCGGCGATGACGCCGATGACCGAGCTGATCAGCGTCAGAGTCAAGGCGAACAGCACCGAAATACGAAACCCGTAGATCACCCGCGCCAGTACGTCGCGGCCCTGATCGTCGGTGCCCAGCCAGTTGTGCAGCGAGGGCGGCGCGGGTGCCGGAACCTGCAGGTCATAGTTGATGCTCGAATAGTCGAACGGAATCGGCGGCCAGATCATCCAGCCATCGCCGGCCTCGATGAGCTCGCGGATGTATGGACTCTTGTAGTTGGCCTGCAGCGGAAATTCGCCGCCAAAAGTCGTTTCCGGGTAACGCTTGAATACCGGGAAGAACCATTCACCGTCATAGCGCACGACAATCGGCTTGTCGTTGGCGATCAGCTCCGCGCCCAGGCTGAGCACGAACAGCGCGAGGAAGATCCACAGTGACCACCAGCCACGTTTGTGCGCCTTGAACAGTGCCAGCCGGCGCTGATTGAGGGGAGACAACTGCATATCAGGCCTCCCTGCTTTCGAAGTCGATGCGCGGATCGACCAAGGTGTAGGTCAGGTCGCCGATCAGTTTCACCACCAGGCCGAGCAGGGTGAAGAGGAAGAGGGTGCCGAACACCACCGGATAGTCGCGATTGATCGCTGCCTCGAAACTCAGCAGGCCGAGGCCGTCCAGGGAGAAGATCACCTCGATCAGCAGCGAGCCAGTGAAAAACATGCCGATGAACGCCGACGGGAAGCCGGCGATGATGATCAGCATGGCATTGCGGAACACATGGCCGTAAAGCACACGGTTCTTGCTCAGGCCCTTGGCGCGGGCGGTGATCACGTACTGTTTGTTGATTTCGTCGAGGAAACTGTTCTTGGTCAGCAGCGTCAGCGTGGCGAAGTTGCCAATCACCAGTGCGGTCACCGGCAGAGCCAGATGCCAGAAATAGTCGAGAACCTTGCCGCCCAGACTGAGTTCCTCGAAGTTGCCGGACGTCAGACCTCGTAGCGGAAACCAGTTCCAGTAGCTGCCGCCAGCGAACAGCACGATCAGCAGGATCGCAAAGAGGAATGCTGGAATCGCGTAGCCGACGATGATCGCCGAACTGGTCCAGACGTCGAAGGTACTGCCGTGGCGCGTGGCCTTGGCGATACCGAGAGGAATCGACGCCAGATACATGATCAGCGTGCTCCACAGCCCGAGCGAGATCGATACCGGCATCTTCTCGATGATCAGCTCGGTGACCGACGCATCGCGAAAGAAGCTCTCGCCGAAGTCCAGCCGCAGGTAATTGCTGAGCATGATCCAGAAACGCTCGGCGGGCGGTTTGTCGAAGCCGTAGAGACGCTCGATCTCGGCAACCAGCTCGGGATCCAGGCCTTGCGCGCCGCGGTAACTGGTGCCCGCTACGGAAACCTCCGAGCCGCCACCGGCGATCCGGCTGGTGGCACCTTCGAAGCCCTCCAGCTTGGCGATGGCCTGTTCGACCGGCCCGCCGGGGGCAGCCTGGATGATGATGAAGTTGATCAGCAGGATGCCGAACAGTGTCGGGATAATCAGCAAAAGGCGGCGAACGATATAGGCCAGCATTTCAGTGCTCCGCCTCGCCGGCCGGCTTCCCGCTGCGCTCGTCGACAGGCTTGGCGACCGGGGCGGCTGCGTCGGGTTTCTTCCACCAGGTCGTCAGGCCAATATCCTGCCGCGGCGTGGTCTCAGGGTGCGCAAGGTGATTCCAGTAGGCGACGCGCCAGGTCTTGATATGCCAGTTGGGAACCACGTAGTGCCCCCAGAGCAGGACACGGTCCAGCGCGCGGGTGCGGGTCACCAGTTCCTGGCGCGAGTCGGCGGCGATCAGCTGCTCCACCAGGCTGTCGATGGCCGGGTCCTTCAAACCGATGAAGTTGCGGCTGCCGGGGTTGTCGGCGCTCGCCGAATGCCAATATTCGCGCTGCTCGTTGCCGGGCGAATTGGACTGACCGAAGCCGCTGACGATCATGTCGTAATCGCGTGAGCGCAGCCGATTGATGTACTGCGAGACGTCCACGCGGCGGATTTCGAGCTCGATCCCCAGATCGGCCAGGTTGCGCTTGTACGGCAGCAGGACACGCTCGAACTCGGCCTGTACCAGCAAAAATTCCAGCTTCATCGGCTTGCCATCGGCATCGACCATCCGATCGTCGCGCACCTGCCAGCCGGCTTCGGTGAGCAGGCGGTAGGCGCGGCGTTGCTGCTCGCGAATGATGCCGTTGGCGTCGGTCTTGGGCAGGTCGAAGGGCTGATCGAAGACTTCGTCCGGGATCTTGCCGCGCAGGGGCTCGAGTAGTTTCAGCTCTGCCTTGTCCGGCAGGCCGCTGGAGGCCAGCTCGGAGTTGTCGAAATAGCTACGGGTGCGCGTATAGGCGCCATTGAACAGCTGGCGATTGGTCCATTCGAAATCGAACAGCAATGCCAGCGCCTCACGAACCCGACGGTCCTGCAGCAGGGGGCGGCGGATATTGAAGATGAAGCCCTGCATGCCAGTTGGATTGCGATTGGCAATTTCCTCCTTGATGATCCGTCCATCACGCACCGCAGCGATGTCATAGGCGGTTGCCCAGTTCTTCGCACTGGTCTCCAGCCAGTAGTCGAAGTGCCCGGCCTTGAATGCCTGCAAAGCCACGGTGTTGTCGCGGTAATAGTCGAAGACCAGGCGGTCGAAATTGTAGAAGCCGCGATTGACCGCCAGATCCTTGCCCCAGTAGTCATTCACCCGGGCGTAGCGGATGGTGCGGCCCGCCTGGACTTCCTCGACGCGATACGGGCCGCTGCCCAACGGCGGCTCCAGGCTGCCGGAGGCGAAGTCGCGACCTTCCCACCAATGCTTGGGCAGCACCGGCAGCTGGCCAAGGATCATCGGCAACTCGCGGTTACCGGCATGCTTGAAATCGAAGCGCACGCGACGCTGGCTTTCGGCTGTCACCTTCGCCACATCGGCGTAATAGCCGCGGTAATGCGGTGCTCCCTGGCTCATCAGGGTCTCGAAGGTGAATACCACGTCCTCCGCGGTCACCGGCTGGCCATCGTGGAAACGCGCTTGCGGGCGCAGATGGAAGCGCACCCAGCTGTTGTTCGGGCCCTTTTCGATCTTCTCGGCAAGCAGGCCATAGACGGTGAATGGCTCGTCCAGGCTGTTGGTGGTGAGCGTGTCGTAGATCAGACCGATGTCGTCGGCGGCGACACCCTTGTTGATGAAGGGGTTGAGCGAGTCGAAGCTGCCGAATCCGGCCTGACGCAGCGTGCCGCCCTTGGGGGCATCGGGATTGGCGTACTCGAAGTGGCTGAAGTCGGCCGAGTATTTCGGCTTCTCGTCATAGAGCGTCAGCGCATGACGGGGCGCGGCGTCGGAAAGCGCGGCGACGCAAAGCAGACCGAACAGTCCGCTGCGAAGCAGGGCGGGGCGGATGTAAGTGATCATTTGGCTGTCTCCAGGTCCTTCAGCCACCAGGTGCGCAGCCCCAGTGTGTAGGGCGGCGTGGCGGCATGGGCGAACCGGTTGCGGTAGGCCAGGCGATGATTGCTGATGAACCAGTTGGGAATGGTGTAGTGATTCCACAGCAGGACGCGATCGATGGCACGACTGATCGCCACCTGCTCGTCACGTGTGCTGGCAGCAAGGAGTTTCTCCAGCAGGGCGTCGACCACCGGGTTGGCGATACCGGCATAGTTGCGCCCGCCCTTCACATCGACCTGACTGGAATGGAAGTACAGCCACTGCTCGATGCCGGGGCTGAGACTCTGCGCCAGGGTGGTGAGGATCATGTCGTAATCGTATTGGTCCAGACGCTGCTTGTACTGGGCGCCGTCGACGGTGCGCAGGTGCGCCTGGATGCCGATGCGCGCGAGATTCGCCACATAGGGCTGCAGAATTCGCTCCAGGCGCGGGTTGACCAGGAGAATCTCGAAACTTAGCGGCCGTCCGCTGCGATCGAGCAGGTACTCGCCCGAGAGTTTCCAGCCGGCTTCGGCGAGCAACGCCAGCGCTTGGCGCAGCGTGTCGCGCGGGATGCCATGGCCGTCCGTGCGTGGCAGCTGGAATGGTTCGCTGAAGAGCCTGGCCGGCAACTGTTCGCGAAACGGCGAGAGCTGCAGCCACTCGCTGCCTTCCGGTTTACCGACCGCGGCGAATTCGCTGTTGGGGTAGTAGCTCTCGCTGCGCTGGTAGGCGGAGTAGAACAAGGCCCGGTTGGTCCATTCGAAATCGAACAGCATGCCCAGCGCTTCGCGCACGCGCTGGTCGGCGAATGCCGGACGGCGGTTGTTCATGAACAGCGCCTGGGTGTTGCTGGGAATCCGGTGAGGTATCTCGGCCCGGATGATCTCGCCGCGCGCCAGCGCCGGGAACTGGTAGCCATTGGCCCAGTTCTTGGCCTGATGCTCGATGAAGAAATCGAACTCGCCGACCTTGAACGCTTCGAACGCCACCGTGTTGTCGCGATAGAACTCCACGTCGACGCGGTTGAAGTTGTACTTGCCGCGATTGACCGCCAGGTCCTTGCCCCACCAATCCTTTACCCGCTCGAAGACCAGCTTGCGCCCGGGCGCCACCTTGACCAGGCGATAAGGTCCGCTGCCGAGCGGCGGATCGAAGGTGGTTGCCTTGAAATCGCGACCCTTCCAGTAGTGCTGCGGCAGTACCGGTAGCTCGCCGATGCGTTGGATGAGCAGCGCATTCGGCTGCTCGAAGACGAAGCGGATGCGATGGCGCGAGAGGATGTCGATCCGCTTGACGCCCTGCAGGTTGGTCCGATAACGCGGGTGGCCGTCGCGGGTCAGTAGCCGATAGGAGAAGGCGACGTCATAGGCGGTGATCGGCTGGCCATCGTGAAAGCGCGCCTGCTTGCGCAGGTTGAACACCACCCAGCTTGGGTTCTCGCTGTACTCGATCGATTCGGCGATCAGTCCGTAGCTCGACGCCGGCTCGTCTCCGGACGGGTCGTAGAAGCCAGTGCCAACCATCAGCGGCTCGTTCAGCTCGCTGATGCCATATTCGAGGAAATCCGGAGTGGCGCTCGGGCTGGTGCCCTTGAAGGTATAGGGATTGAGCGTGTCGAACGTGCCGAATGCCATCAGCTTGAGGAGGCCGCCCTTGGGCGCTTCGGGATTCACCCAATCGAAATGGGTGAATGTCGCCGGATACTTGAGGACGCCGAACTGCGCATAACCGTGGCTTTCGCTGATGGTTGCGAGGGCGGGAAAGCTCAAGACCAGGCAGGTGAGTAACGGGAACAGGCATCGCATCAGGCTGGGAATCCGATCCATGGCGCTTTCGGGCTTCTCGGCCGGGTACAGTAACAGCTTGTCTGCGCTGGAAAAAGGCAGATGGAGTCGGGCAAACTGCCAGCTAATTAAATATGCCGTCGAAGCGGCAAGGTGGCCTGCGTTGGGTGTACGTAGTCAGGGTTTGCAGGCTTGGATCGAACGCCTGAACCAATCCGAATTGCCGGCGCTGGCCGGGGTGGTCCAGGACCTGCAGCGGCTGACCCGGGAGCAGCATGCTTCGGTGCAACAACTGGCCGATGTCCTGTTGCGCGACGCGGCGCTCACCTCGAAGGTCCTGCGGATCGGCAACAGCAGCTATTACAACCCCTCGCAGGAGGCCATCAAGACGATCACCCGCGCGATCGTTATGATCGGCTTCGACAACGTCCGCCTGATCAGCCTGTCGGTGAGCCTGATTGACGGCTTGCTCGATCGGGCGCCGCGACACCAACTGCAGGAATTGCTGGCTCGCTCCTTTCATGCAGCGGTACAGGCACGCAATGTTTCCGGCTATGTGATGCCGCGCCACGAGGAAGAGGTGTTCATCGCCGCGCTGCTGTTCAACGTCGGCGAGTTGGCGTTCTGGGGCTGCGGTGGCGAGCAGGCTGACGAACTGGCGGCGATGCTTGCGCAGCCCGGAGTGAAGGCCGAGGAGGCCGTACAACAGGTGCTGGGTACAAGTTTCCGCCAACTGACGCTGGGGCTGACCAAGAGCTGGAACCTCGGCGAGCTGATCTCACTCGCGCACAGTGCAGCCAGCAGCAGCGATGCCGGGGTGCGCTCGGTGTCGCTCGGTGTGCGGATCAGCGAGGCGGCGCTGGAGGGCTGGGGATCGTCACGCATGAGCGGACTTATCAGCGAGTACGCCGCCTTTACCGGCGTGACCGAAGAGGATGCGCTGCGACTGATCCTGGCCAGCGCCGATGAGGCGGTGGAGGTCGCCTCGACGTTCGGCGCCGACAGGCTGTGTCGACTGATTCCCAGCACCGATCCGGAACAGATTCAGCTGCAGCAGTCGCAGCGCCAGGTCAGTCTGCTGCAACCGAATCTGCTAAAGATGCAGCAGGCCTTGCAGGATCTGGGGCTGATGGCGACGCGTGGTGGTGATGTCGGTCTGATTCTGCAAACGCTGCTCGACGGGCTTCATCATGGCGCCGGGCTGGAGCGGGTGATGGTCGCTGTGCTGGCCGACCGGCAGACGTGCTTCCGAGTACGTGGCGCGATTGGCGAGGGCACTCAGAAGTGGACGGAAGAATTCCTGCTTCCGGCCGAGCAGCCCGAACAGCCGCACATCTTCAGTTACGCCCTGCGTCAGCGGCAATCGCTCTGGATGGGGGTGCCGGCCAGTTACAACCTTGAGGACTTGGTGACGCAACCGATCCGGCAGTGGCTGGGCAAAGGCATGTTCTTCATTGCACCGCTCATGGCGGGAACCCATGAGATCGGTGTGCTGTACGCCGATTGTCGAATATCGGGGCGCGCGCTCAAGCATGAGCAGTTCGTGGCGTTCCAGCGCTTCACCCAGCTGGTCGGGCGTTGCCTCGCGGCGCTATCGCGGCGCAGCTGACGCGCGATCAGTTCGGCAGGTAGAGCGTGAGCAGCTGTCCGGGGCGCAGCACCTGTGTCCCCTTGGGGTTCCAGGTCTTCAACTTGCTGACGTGGACGTTGAAGCGTTTGGCGATCTGATACAGCGAATCGCCCTTGCGTACCTTGTAGTAAGTCGGTGCCGCTGCCTTGGTGGCGCTCGCGGGCGACGGGCCCTGCAGAAAGAGCGCCTGACCTACCTTCAGGCTGCTCCCGGAGAGCTTGTTCCAGCGCTGCAGATCGCGTACCGACACCCGCTGGGCCTTGGCAATATCCCATAGGTTGTCGCCGGCCTTGACGCGATAGCTACGCGGCGCACTAGGCGTGCGGCGCGCGACTGCCTGGAGCAACTCACCTGCCGGTTCGCTGCCAATGCGCGAGGGAATGCTGAGGACCTGACCGATGCGTAGCCGGTTGCTGCGCAGACGATTGAGGTCGCGCAGCGTGGTGACACTGACCTGATGGCGTTCGGCAATGCTGCTGAGGGTGTCGCCCGGTCGTACGCTGTACTGCTGCCAGTTGGCCATGTCCTGCGGCTTCATCAGCGCCAGGTTGGCAGTCAGCATTTCGGCCTTGTCCAGCGGTACCAACAGCTGCTGCGGGCCGTCGAGCGTGATGCGCCGGGTGAATGCCGGATTCAGCTGATAGAGCTCGTCTTCATCAAGGTCCGCCATCTGCGCGATTTGTGCCAGGTCCATGCGCTGCTTGAGCGTCACTACCTCGAAGTAGGGCTCGTTGGCGATCGGGCTGAGCGTAATGCCGTAGGCTTCCGGCGCGTTGACCAGTTGCGACAGCGCAAGCAGCTTGGGTACGTAGTCACGCGTTTCGCGCGGCAGTGGCAGGTTCCAGTAATCGGTCGGCAGACCGAGCTTCTGGTTGCGTTCGATGGCACGGCTGACGGTTCCTTCGCCAGCGTTGTAGGCCGCGAGGGCCAACAGCCAGTCGCCGTTGAACAGACCGTGCAGATAGCTCAGGTAGCGCAGGGCTGCATTGGTCGAGGCAGTGATGTCGCGTCGGCCGTCGTACCAATTGGTCTGACGCAGGTTGAAATGGCGGCCGGTAGAGGGGATGAACTGCCACAGGCCTACCGCGTGGGCTGGGGAGTAGGCGAAGGGGTCGTAGGCGCTTTCGATTACTGGTAGCAGCGCCAGCTCCAGCGGCATGTCGCGCTCTTCCAGTCGTTCGACGATGTAATGAATGTACGGCCCACCGCGGGCGGTCGCCGTTTGAACGGAGCCGGGACGGCTCGCAAACAGAAGGCGCTGCTGTTCGATGCGCGGATTGCTGTCCAGGTGCTCCTGCAGCATGAAACCATCGCGAATGCGTTCCCAGATGTCCTCGTGCTCCGGCGCCACGGACTTGTCCGACAGCCACAGAGGATCCTGCTCGATGGTGAGCGGGGTCACCGAACGAGTGGATGAGTAATCCTGCGGCGCGTTGCTCTGGCAGCCCGCAAGGGCCACGCAGAGGGCGGCGGCGAGTGCGCGTCCAGAGGCTGCCAAGGCGTCTGGAACGCAGCGTCTTCTGGGCGCTGGCGGCATTGGCTGGAGGTTTTCCGGGAAATAAAATTCGCCGGATTCTAGAAACCGGGTTCCGGTGGGTCAAGCGCGCTGCCGCGTTTCGGGAACCCGTCGAGGTTGTTCAGAACCGATCTTTCCAGGCGCGCAGTGCCGCAAAAACCTCTGCTGACGCTTTCAATTCGGTCTCGCTGTGTGCTTGCGCGGCCGTGCGTACGGCGCTTATTTCGCAGCGTAGGAAGGGATTGGTCGCCAACTCGAGGTCGATTCGCGTGGGCAGGCTAGTGCGGTTTGCCGCGCGGCGCTCGGTAACATCCTGCAAGCGTTTGCCGATCTCGCAATTGTTCGGTTCCACCGCCGTGGCGAAGCGTAGGTTGCTTAGCGTGTACTCATGGGTGCAGTAGACGAGTGTGCGTTCCGGCAATGCCGCCAGACGCTGCAACGATTCGTGCATCTGCTGTGGCGTGCCCTCGAACAGGCGCCCGCAGCCAGCGGCGAACAGCGTGTCACCACTCAGCAGCCACGGCTGTTCGTCATCGTGATGGTAATAGGCAATATGTCCAAGGGTATGGCCCGGAACCGCCAATACGAGCAACTCATGGCCGAGAATCCGAATTCGCTGGCCGTCTTGCAGGGCGTGATCGCAACCGGGAATACGTTCGTTGGCTGGGCCGTGAACGCGAGCGCCGGTGCCCGCCTTCAGCGAGGCAATACCGCCGACGTGGTCATGATGGTGATGGGTGACGAGGATATCGGTCAGTTGCCAGTCCGGATTGGCCGCCAGCCATCCCAGTACTGGCGCAGCATCGCCGGGATCGACCGCTACGCAGCGGCGTTGCGTGTCATCCTGCAGCAGCCAGATATAGTTGTCGGTGAACGCGGGCAGTGCCTCGATCTTCAGCATGGTCGGGTCGCCAAGACAGTGACAAAGGCGCATCCTAGCAGGACATCGGCGAGCGTAAACCTAGCGAAACTGACATCGAAGGCAGGACCGAGCAAAGGAGCCCAACGATGAAACCGCAACCTTGCGCCCAGGCAAACGACCAGTGGCTGCGCATGATCGCAGAGGCCAACGACTGGTTCGCCGGCCCGCTGGGGCGTCAGCTGCTCGAGCAGGAGCAGCGCGTACTCGGTGATGAATTGAATCGCTGCTTCGGCAGCTATCTGGTGCATTACGGCCCGTTTTCCGGCGCCTCGGTCGTGCCGCCGAAGATCAAACGTAGCGTCAGGCTCGGGGCGGCGCTTGCCGGGGTGGAAATTGTCTGCGAGGAGCAGGCCTGGCCGCTCGGCGAGCACGCGGCCGACGTGGTGCTGCTGCAACACGGCCTGGATTTCAGTCTGTCCCCCCACGCCTTGCTGCGGGAAGCGGCGCGAAGCGTGCGTCCGGGCGGGCATTTGCTGATCGTCGGTATCAATCCCTGGAGCCTGTGGGGTGCCCGTCGTCTGGTGTCGCGCGAGCCGTTGCGGCAGGCGCGCTGCATTCGTCCGACACGGGTCGCGGACTGGCTCAACCTGCTCGGATTTGCGCTGGAGAATCGGCGTTTCGGGTGCTATTGTCCGCCGCTTTCTTCGGGCGAGTGGCAATCGCGCCTGCTGCGGCTGGAGTCGCTGGGGCAGCGTTTGCAGGCGCCAAATGGCGGATTCTACGTCCTGGTGGCGCGTAAGCTGATGATCGGCTTGCGCCCGCTACGTGAACAGCGCCGCGAGCGCATGGGTAAACTGCTGCCGCTGCCGGTGGCCAAGGTCAGCCGGCGGGATGCTGAGTAATCGAGCGTCGGCACCCTTGCACCACGCCATTCCGATTGACAGGGTAAGCACTTTCTCATGAGCGACGAGCTGGTCGAAATCTATACGGATGGCGCCTGCAAAGGTAATCCGGGCCCCGGTGGCTGGGGTGCGCTACTGATATATAAAGGTGTCAAGCGCGAGCTCTGGGGTGGCGAAGCGCAGACGACCAACAACCGTATGGAGCTGATGGCGGCAATTCGTGCGCTTGCCGAGCTTAAGCGTCCCTGCCAGGTGTGTCTGGTGACCGACTCCCAGTACGTGATGCAGGGCATCAACGATTGGCTGCCGAACTGGAAGAAACGCGGCTGGAAGACGGCCAGCAAGCAGCCGGTAAAGAATGCGGATCTTTGGCAACAGCTCGACGAGCAGGTCAATCGTCATCAGGTCAGCTGGAAGTGGGTGCGCGGGCATACCGGCCATCCGGGCAACGAACAGGCCGATCTGCTGGCCAACCGCGGCGTGGTGCAGGCCAAACGTCAACCGATTGTGTAAGCGAGTGATGACATGCGTAGCGTAGTGCTGGATACCGAAACCACGGGCATGCCGGTGACCGATGGTCACCGGATCATCGAAATCGGCTGCGTCGAAGTGATCGGCCGGCGCCTGACCGGACGGCACTACCATGTCTACCTGCAGCCGGACCGCGAGGTAGACGAGGGCGCGATCGCCGTTCACGGCATCACCAACGAGTTTCTCGCCGACAAGCCGCGTTTCCGTGATGTCGCCGATGAGTTCTTTGAGTTCATCCGGGACGCGCAGCTGGTTATCCATAACGCGGCGTTCGATATCGGGTTCATCAACAACGAATTTGCCCTGCTTGGTCAGCAGGAGCGCGCCGAGATCACCGATCATTGCTCGGTGCTCGATACCCTGCTGATGGCCCGAGAGCGCCACCCGGGCCAGCGCAACAGCCTGGACGCGTTGTGCAAGCGCTATGGCGTAGACAACTCGGGCCGCGACCTGCACGGCGCACTGCTCGACGCCGAGATTCTCGCCGACGTCTGGCTGACTATGACCGGCGGGCAGACCAACCTTTCGCTGGCTGGCGACGGCGCCGACACCGGCAACGGTGGCCGACCGCAGCCGAGCCCGATTCGCCGGCTGCCGGCCGATCGGCAGCGCACCATCGTGCTGCGCGCCAGCGATGAGGAGATGGCCGCGCATGCGGCGCGTCTTGCGGTGATCGAGAAGGCCAGCGGCGCGGCGCCGTTGTGGGCACAGCTGGACGGCTGACGGTTTCCCCTATCGTTTTGGCGGCGGCGCTTCTACCCTGAAGTGGATTCTCCTAGGGAAGCGCTCATGTACAAAGACCTGAAGTTTCCGGTTCTCATCGTTCATCGTGACATCAAGGCCGACACCGTTGCCGGCGAACGCATTCGCGGCATCGCCGCGGAGCTCGAGCAGGACGGCTTCGCCATCCTGCCAACTGCTAGTTCGGCCGAAGGCCGCATCGTTGCTTCAACTCACCACGGTCTGGCCTGCATTCTGGTGGCGGCCGAAGGCGCCGGCGAAAACCAGCGGCTGCTGCACGATGTAGTGGAGCTGATTCGGGTGGCGCGCCGTCGTGCGCCGAAGCTGCCGATCTTCGCGCTCGGCGAGCAGATCACGATCGAGAACGCGCCGGCCGAGGCGATGGCCGATCTCAACGAGCTGCGCGGCCTGCTGTACCTGTACGAAGACACCGTGCCGTTTCTCGCCCGCCAGGTGGCGCGTGCTGCGCGCAGCTACCTTGAGGATCTGCTGCCGCCGTTCTTTCGTGCGCTGGTGCAGCACACTCATGACTCCAACTATTCCTGGCACACGCCCGGACACGGCGGCGGTGTGGCCTATCGCAAGAGCCCCGTGGGGCAGGCGTTCCACCAGTTCTTCGGCGAGAACACGTTGCGTTCCGACCTTTCGGTCTCGGTGCCAGAACTCGGTTCGCTGCTCGATCACACCGGTCCGCTGGCAGCCGCGGAGGCGCGGGCGGCGCGCAATTTCGGCGCTGACCATACCTTCTTCGTCATCAACGGTACCTCGACGGCGAACAAGATCGTCTGGCATTCGATGGTCGCGCGCGACGATCTGGTGCTGGTCGACCGCAACTGCCACAAGTCGATCCTGCACGCGATCATCATGACCGGCGCGATTCCGCTGTATCTCTCGCCGGCGCGCAATGAACTGGGCATCATTGGTCCGATCCCGCTGTCGGAGTTCAGCCGCGAGTCGATCGCAGCCAAGATCGACGCCAACCCGCTGGCCCGCGGCCGCGCGCCGAAGGTGAAGCTCGCGGTCATCACCAACTCGACCTACGACGGCCTGTGCTACAACGCCAACCTGATCAAGCGCGCGCTGGTCGACAGCGTCGAGGTGCTGCATTTCGACGAGGCCTGGTTTGCCTATGCCGCGTTTCACGAGTTCTATGACGGCCGCTACGGGATGGACACGCGCGAGCAAGGCCCGCTGGTGTTCACCACCCACTCGACGCACAAGCTGCTAGCCGCATTCAGCCAGGCCTCGATGATTCACGTGCTCGACAGCCGCACACGGCAGCTTGATCGTGACCGTTTCAACGAGGCGTTCATGATGCACACCTCCACTTCGCCGCAGTACGGCATCCTTGCATCGCTGGACGTGGCATCGGCCATGATGGAAGGGCCGGCGGGGCGGTCGCTGATCCAGGAAACCTTCGATGAAGCGCTGAGCTTTCGCCGTGCACTGGCCAACCTGCGCCAGCACATTGCCAAGGACGACTGGTGGTTCACCATCTGGCAGCCGCCCAAGGTCGACGGCGCCGAAGCGCCGGCAACGGCCGACTGGCTGCTGGAGCCGGAGGCCGAGTGGCACGGTTTCGGCGAGATGGCAGAGGACTACGTGCTGCTCGATCCCATCAAAGTGACGCTGGCGACTCCGGGCCTCAATGCCGCCGGCATGCTGAGCGACCGGGGCATCCCTGCAGCGGTGGTGAGCAAGTTCCTCTGGGAGCGCGGCCTGGTGGTGGAGAAAACCGGCCTGTATTCGATGCTGGTGCTGTTCTCCATGGGAATCACCAAGGGCAAGTGGAGCACCTTGCTGACCGAGTTGCTGGAGTTCAAGCGTCACTATGACGCCAATCGTCCGCTCTGCGAGGCGCTACCTTCCATCGCGCGTGCCGGGGGCGTCGTCTACGAGGGCATGGGGTTGCGCGATCTGTGCGACGAACTGCATCGCTGTTATCGCGAGAATGCCACTGCGCGGGCGATGCGGCGGATGTACACGGTTCTGCCGGAGCTCGCGCTCAAGCCTGCCGATGCCTACGACAAGCTGGTACGCGGGGAGGTCGAAGCGGTGTCCATAGACGAACTGGAAGGGCGTGTCTGTGCGGTCATGCTGGTGCCGTATCCGCCGGGAATCCCACTGATCATGCCAGGCGAACGCTTTACGCCGCAGACCCGTTCGATTGTGGAATATCTTCGCTTCGCTCGCGCGTTCGCCGAGCGCTTCCCGGGCTTCGATGCCGATGTGCATGGTCTGCAGAAAGAGCAGGCTGCGACGGGCACCTTGTATACCGTGGATTGCGTGCGCGAAGCTTGAGCGGCTTTTTTACAAGCTGTTCAGTAGGTTATGGCTAGCGTTCATTGGGCGCTGAGCATGCGTGGTCTGTTTCACATCGTCCGCATCGACATGCACCGGCCTGCGGGCTGCTTGTTATAGTTGCGCCGCTAGAAACGGGCCGTCAGACAAAAAGTTTCCATGCCGCCTGCCGCGCTTGCTGCATCGGCTGCCGAGGATCATTGCGTGAACCAATACCAAGCCTTTCGTGTCGAGCTGGCTGATAAAGTCGCAAATGTCGTAATCAATCGGCCGGAGAAGATCAATGCGATGAATGCGGCCTTCTGGACCGAGATCATCGATATCTTCAAGTGGATCGACGAAACCGACGACGTTCGCGTGGTGGTGCTCAGCGGAGCGGGCGCACATTTTTCCTCGGGTATCGATCTGCAGTTGCTGGCGCAGGTGGGTGGCGAGCTGGGCAAGGATGTCGGGCGCAACGCCGAAAAACTGCGGCGCAAGATTCTCTCGCTCCAGGCTTCGTTCAACGCGGTCGACAACTGTCGCAAGCCGGTCATCGCGGCGATTCAGGGCTACTGCCTGGGCGGTGCGATTGACCTGATCTCCGCGTGCGACATGCGCTACAGCACCAGCGATGCGCAGTTCTCGATCAAGGAGATCGACATGGGCATGGCGGCCGATGTCGGTACTTTGCAACGGCTCCCGCGCATCATCGGCGACGGCATGATGCGCGAACTCGCCTTTACCGGCCGCACCATCAATGGTGAAGAGGCGCGCTCGATTGGCCTGGTCAACCGTAGCTACGCCGATCAGCAGGCATTGCAGGACGGCGTGCAGGACTTGGCGCGACAGATTGCGGAAAAGTCGCCTCTGGCGATTCGCGGCACCAAGGAGATGATCCGCTACATGCGCGACCATCGGGTCGATGACGGCCTGGAGTACATTGCCACCTGGAACGCCGCAATGCTGCAGGCGGCCGATCTTCGGGTCGCGGTCACCGCCCACATGACCAAACAGAAGCCGGACTTTGCCGACTGATGCGTCACAACAACGCTGCGCGGGAGGCGCACTAGGCATGGTTACTGGAGCTACATCGCTCGGTCTGGTTCGCGACGAACTGTTCGCCACGATGGAAGAGGCGGAGCAGAGCCTCGAACACTTCATCATCGATCGCAACAATGGCGGCTTGCTGCAGCAGGCGGTGGAGAATCTCAAGCAGGTTCGTGGAACGCTCAACCTCATCGAGTTGGTCGGAGCGGAGCTGCTGGCACAGGAAGTGCTGCAGCTCGCGATGGACATCCCGGTAGGGGCGAGCGAAGAGCGTGACAGCCAGATGGCGGCGATGAGCAACGGCCTGTATGTGCTGCGGCGCTATCTCGAAAGTGTCGATGCGAGCCGGCAGGAGATGCCCGAGCTCTTGCTTCCGGCGATCAATGCCTTGCGCCTGGCGGCTTCGCAACCGCTGCTGCCAGAGAGCTTCTTTTTCAGTGCGCGCCTGGATCATGCGCGTCCGGTGAGCCTGTCGCACGCGCGGCCTGTCGCGGACTTGAATGCCGAGACGCGACGCATGCGGCACATGTACCAGATCGGTCTGCTAGGTTTCCTCCGCGAGGAGAACCTGGCTGCCAGCCTGAGATTGATGGCCCGGGCGCTAGGGCGGCTTGAGCAGCTCTATGCCCACCTGCCGGCCGGACGATTGTGCTGGATCGGTGGTGCGGCGCTTGAGAGTCAGCTCGACGGCCAGTTACTGCCGCGCAAATCGCGCAAGCAGCTGTTTTCCCGTCTGGATCGTGAGCTCAAGCAGCTGCTCGGCAATCCTGACTATGAAACCTCGCGCAGCCTGCTCAAGGAGTTGCTGTATCTGGTTGCGCTGGCCGACAGCGCCGGGCCGCTCGCGATGCAGGTGCGAGAGGTGTTTGCGCTCGGGGCGTTGCCGTTCACCGATCACATGCTCGAGGAAGAGTCCCAGCGTCTGGCTGGCCCCGGTCAGGGGGTTATGCGTTCGCTGTCCTCCGCCATCCGCGAAGAGCTGGCCAGCCTGAAGGATTTGCTGGATCTCATTGAACGCGGGACGGCACCCGCCGAGGCCTTCGCCAACCTGCACACGCTGCTTGGCAAACTGGCCAAGACGCTCGGCATGGTCGGTTTGTCTTCGGCCGCCAACACGCTGCATGCGCAGCTTGCCGTGGTCTTGGGCTGGACGCAGGAGCAGCCTGCGCAGGCGCAGGAGCTGCTTCGCTTGGCCGACGCGGTGCTCTACGTGGAAAGCATGGTCGCCAGCCTGGAGAAGGGTGAGCGCCGGGAGGGGCGGCTGCCGCCGGTGGCGCCAGGTCTTGAGGCCGAGGCGTTTGCGAATCACCAGCTGACCGAGGCGTACATCGTGGTTATCGATGAGGCGTCCGCCGGTCTGGCATTGGCGAAACGTGCGATCACCGCCTATCTGGAATCCAACGGTGAAAAACTGCACCTGGCCAATGTGCCCTTCAGTCTGCAGGCCGTGCGTGGAGGCCTACGCTTTCTCGAGCAGGAGCGTGCCGCAGAGCTGATCGGCGCATGCGCGGATTTCATCCAGAAACAGATGCTCGAATCCACTCAGATGCCGGCCGAACAGATGCTCGAGACGCTCGCCGACGCTTTGACCAGTCTGGAATATTATCTGGACGGCGGTGCGATACTGCGCCGTGACGATTCGCGCGCCAGCGTGCTCGATCTGGCCAGCGAAAGCGTCCGGGCGCTTGGAATGCCGGTCGCCGCCTGATGAGCTTGCGCTGGCACGCTGCCTTGCTCGATCCCGCTACGCCGGGAGGCTGGGCCGTGGTGCATTGCCAGCAGCAGTTCCTTTTCGACAGCAACGGCGTGCTGTTTCCGCGTGATTGGCTCAAGCGCCTGGAGCTGCCGCTGCTGAGCGAGCAGGGATTGGGCTACTTCGATGGCGATGCGGTGTTCCTTTTCGAGCTGGACCGCCCGGTCGCCGTACCGGGTGCGAGCTGGCAGGGACTGCGGCAGTTCATGCTGCACAACGACGACCGCGATCTGTTTCGCATGCTTGGCTACGCCGCGCAAATCGGAACCTGGGCGACGCAGCATCGCTTCTGCGGTCATTGCGGGGCGCGTATGCAGCAGCATGCACGCGAGCGCGCCATGCATTGCCCGGACTGCGGCATCCATCATTACCCGCGTCTTTCACCCAGCATGATCGTGCTGATCACGCGTGGTGACGAGTTGTTGCTCGCGCGCTCGCCGCGTTTTGCTCCTGGGGTGTACAGCACGTTGGCCGGCTACGTCGAGCCGGGTGAGTCGGTCGAGCAAT
Source organism: Stutzerimonas degradans (assembly GCF_024448505.1). Lineage (GTDB taxonomy): Bacteria > Pseudomonadota > Gammaproteobacteria > Pseudomonadales > Pseudomonadaceae > Stutzerimonas > Stutzerimonas degradans. The sequence goes on along the minus strand of NZ_JAMOHV010000007.1, from coordinate 59,120 downwards.
GCGTCGAGCGTGAGGTGCGCGAAGAGGTCGGTGTGTCGATCCACTCGCCACGCTACATCACCAGCCAAGGCTGGCCGTTCCCGCATTCGTTGATGCTGGGTTTCCACGCCGAATACGCGGCGGGCGAGATTGTTCCGCAGCCCGAAGAAATCGAGGATGCGCGCTGGTTTTCCATCCACCGCCTGCCGGAACTGCCGGCGCGCCAGTCGATTGCCCGTTATCTGATCGAGCTCTACCTCGCGCGGCGCCTAGGCCGCGATGACCCAGTGCTGCCAGGCTAGACGCACGCTCAGCGCCAGCACCACCAGAATGAACACCGGACGGATGAACTTTGCGCCGCCATGGATGGCTGTGCGTGCGCCGAAGTACGCCCCACTCATCAGGGCAAGCCCCATGCCGATGCCCAGCACCCAGGCGACCTGTCCGGCAACGATGAATACGCCAAGGGCAGCAGCATTGCTGACGAAGTTCATACTGCGCGCCACACCACTGGCGCGCAGCAGATCCAGTGGGTAAAGCAGCAGGCTGCTGACCGTCCAGAATGCCCCGGTGCCTGGCCCCGCGACACCGTCATAGAAACCCAGCCCCAAGCCTTGCGGCCATTGGCGACGCGGAGCGATGAGTAGCGGGGTAGTCGCGGCCGTACCGGTTGGCGTACGACTGAACAGCAGGTACAAGCCGCAGCCACAGACCACCAGCGGCAGCATCTGATTCAACCAGCTTGCCGGCAACCGATGGGCAACGGCAGCGCCAAGCGTGGCTCCGATTGCCGTGCCGAGCAGCGCCCGTCGCCAGAGCTGCGGATCGAACAGGCGTCGCCGATAAAAGGTGTAGCTTGCCGTGGCTGAACCGAAGGTTGCGCAGAGCTTGTTGGTGCCCAGCACCAGATGCGGTGGTAGCCCTGCGGTTAGCAGCGCAGGAATGGTCAGCAGCCCGCCGCCACCAGCGATCGCATCGATGAAGCCGGCGATGAACGCCACGACAATCAGTGGCAGCAGGGAAAGAGGATCGAGTGCGAGTTCGAACGCGAATGGCATCGGGTACTCGTGAGGCCGGGAAAAGGGCCTCCAGCATAAGACGATGCCTGCAACAAGTCAGCGAATAGACCCATACCGACGATGGGCTGAGATCGCACGCAGCGAAGTTGCCGAGGCGTGATGGATGTCCCACCACCATGCTGGATGCCTGCCCGAACGCTGCGGATAATGCCGCACTCGTTGGGAGAGGCAGCATTCATGCAATATCTCGGGCTTGCGTTGGTGGTGGCGTTACTCGCGCTGGTGGTTCTGTTGGTGGCGTTGCGGGTGCTGTTTGGTGGCAGTTGGCTGCTCGGCTGGCTGCGAGGCACGTTCGGCATGCTGCTGGTCGTACTCACTGCAATGATCGGCCTCATCGCGTACGAAGTTCGCGACTACCAGGCCATAGCGAACGGCACTCCGCTGGCGACAGTCGTTTTCCATGCACAGGGCAAGCAGCGCTACGAGGTTGAGCTTCAGCAGGCCACCCAGCAGCGCTCGGCGGTTGTAGAGGGGGACTTGTGGCAACTGGAGGTGCACATGCTGCGCTGGAGCGGACTGGCTGCGCTGATCGGGCTGGAGCCAGGTTATCGGCTGCAGGCGTTGTCAGGGCGCTATCTCTCGGTGGAGCAGCAGGAACAGGCGCGCCATACGCGGGTACCGCTGTCAAACAGTACAGCCGTGCCGGTCTGGGATTGGTTAAGGAGCCTGGACTGGAGCGTCCCGTTCATCGAGCCGCAGACACAGCGCGTGAGTTTCATGCCGCTGGTTGATGGCGCGGCCTTCCAGATCGAACAGACGGCGACCGGTTTGCTCGCATCGCCAGTGAACGCCGAAGCGCGCCAGGCGCTGAAAGACTGGTAGCGCGCAACGCGCAACAAAAAAGGGAGCCTGATCGCTCCCTTTTTTGTTGTTGTTGTATCGCCGATCAGGCCAGGTAGCCGCCGTCGACGTTGAGTGCCACACCGGTGGTGTAGCTGGACGCGTCGCTGGCGAGGTACAGCACGGCGCCGGCCATTTCGCTGGGATTGGCAACGCGGCGCAGGGGGATGTGCTGCAAGGCCGCCTCGCGGATGCTGTCATTCTTGACCAGTGCCGAAGCGAACTTGGTGTCGGTCAGGCCTGGCAGCAGGGCGTTGCAGCGGATGCCGAACTGCGCGCACTCCTTGGCGAAGGCCTTGGTCATGTTGATCACAGCGCCTTTGGTGATCGAATAGATGCCCTGGAAATCACCCGGCGAGACGCCATTGATTGAGGCGACGTTGATGATGCTGCCGCCACCCTGCTGGCGCATCAGCTTGCCGGCCTCGACGGACATATAGAAGTAGCCGCGCACGTTGACGTCGACGGTCTTCTGGAACGCCGCCACGTCGGTATCGAGGATGTGGCAGAACTGCGGGTTGGTGGCCGCGTTGTTCACCAGTATGTCGAGACGGCCGAACTCTTCGCGAATCCTGGCGAAGACTGCCTGAATCTGCTCCATTTCGCCGATATGACAGGCCACAGCAGTGGCTTTGCCGCCGTCGGCGATGATCGAGTCGGCCACGGCCTGACAGCCTTCGAGCTTGCGACTGGAGACGATCACGTGGGCACCCTGCTGGGCCAGCAGGCGGGCAATGGCTTCGCCGATGCCACGGCTGGCGCCAGAGACGAAGGCGATCTTGCCGTCCAGGTCGAACAGTTGGGTCTTGGACATCGATGGTTCCTCTTGTTGTTCGTGGTTCGACCCCATCGCTGGAGCCGAAGTGGGTTCAGAGCTGAGAGTGCTCGATCACGTGCAGCGCTTTTTGTTCGAGCAAACGGTTCATGGTGATGAAGCGGGCGAAACGCTGGTCCTGCGTTTGCCCGTGATAGAAGCGGTAATAGATCTGCTGGATGATCCCGGCGAGCCGGAAGAGGCCATAGGTGTAATAGAAGTCGATGCAGGGGATTTCGATGCCGGCGCGGCGAGCGTAGTACTCGACGAAGCTCGCGCGGGTGTGCATGCCGGGCAGGTGGCTGGGTTGCCGGCGCATGGCCTGCATGGCGGGCGGGTCGTTCGCTTCGATCCAGTAGGCCAGCGTATTGCCCAGATCCATAAGCGGATCGCCGATGGTGGTCATTTCCCAATCCAGCACACCGATGATCTGCATCGGGTTTTGCGGGTTGAGGATGACGTTGTCGAAGCGGTAGTCGTTATGGACGATGCCGGGCTTGGGATGATCGGCCGGCATCTTGGCCTTCAGCCAGGCGACTACCGGCGTCCACTGCGGCGCATCGGGCGTCAGGGCGCGCTCATAACGCTCGCTCCAGCCTTCTATCTGGCGTTTCACATAGCCTTCCGGTCGGCCCAGATCTGCCAGCCCACAGGCCTGGTAATCGACGTTGTGCAGCTCCACGAGCTTGTCGATGAAGCTTTCGCAAAGTGCGCGCGTCTGGCTTTCGTCGAAATTCAGCTCCGGCGGCAGCTCGGCACGCAGAATGATGCCGTTCACGCGTTCCATCACGTAGAACTCGGCGCCGATTACCGACTCGTCGGTGCAATGGGCGTAGGCCTTGGGGCAATACGGAAACCCGGCGTTCAGCTGGTTGAGGATGCGGAACTCGCGGCCCATGTCGTGGGCGGACTTGGCCTTGCGGCCAAAGGGCGGGCGACGCAGCACCAGCTCACGGTTCGGGTATTCGAGCAGGTAGGTGAGATTCGATGCGCCGCCGGGAAACTGCGAAATCCGCGGGCTGCCTTCCAAATCGGCTATGTGCGCCTTGAGGTAGCGGTCCACAGCCTCGACCGGTAGCTCCTCGCCTTCGCGGATACGCGTGGTTTGATCCGTAAGCGCCATGTTTTATCCCTTCTGCTTATGTTTGGTGCTCGAGATGATTCAGTAATCTAATGCTGCGGGTGATGCGAACCAAGGTTGGTCAGCTGTTATTGGCGAAGCTGTTGGTGCCTGATCAGGGTGGCTGATCGCTCGCGCAGCGGGCTCGGCTCATAAAAAAACCGAAGCCAGATGGCTTCGGTTCCGGTGTCGCTTGGCTCGCCTTACGCGGGGAACAGTTCGCTGAGTTTCAACGCCAGCATCATGTCGCCTTCGGTGCGCAGCTTGCCGCCCATGAACGCCTGCATGCCGTCGGTTTCGCCGCTGACGATGCCCTGCATGGTTTCGCTATCCATGATCAGGGTAACGTTGGCATCGCTGGAGTCGCCCTGCTGCAGATCGCAGGTGCCGTCCTTGACGGTCAGGTAGTAGTTCTCGGCGTCGGTGATGTTGAACTGGAAGACCAGATCCAGTCCGGCCGCGGCGCTCGGGTTGAATTTGGACTGCATGCCCTTGAAGGTTTCGGCAACGTTGCTCATGACGTGTTCCTTTATTTTGATGTGGATGAAACATGCAGCCTGGGGCCGCTCTTGGGCTGGGCTTATCGGTGAGTGACAAGCTCCGGGTTCTTCAACAATTGCAGATGCGCATGACTGTTGAACGAAGCGAGCGCGACCTCGCGGCCGCGAAATTTCAACTGGCTGAGTGAGGTATTGACGATCTGCCAGTTCAATTCGAATGCCTTCACCGCCGGTACGCCGATGATTCGCTGCAACAGCGCGGTAATGGTGCCGCCGGAAGTAAAGACGGCGATCTTGTCGCTCTTTTCGGCCTGCTCGAGCAGGCGCTCCAGGCCGCCGGCGACGCGCTCGAGAAAGCTGCTCCAGCTTTCCAGTTCTTCCTTTTCATGTTCGCCGGAAATCCAGCGGTGCACGACGAAGGTGAACAGGCGCTGAAATTCCGCGCGGTGACTGGCAGCATTGCGCAGGATATGCAGGGCGTTCGGTTCGACTTCCAGCAGCTCGGGAAGATGCGCACGAATCACCGCATCGGCTTGGAACTCGTTGAACGCTGCGTCGATTTCCAGCGGAGGCGGACCTTTATCCGATCGATCCAGACGGGCAAGTGTGGTGCGGGCGGTGTCCTGCTGGCGATGCAGTTCACCGCTGATGCAGCGATCGAAGTGGATGCCGAGCTGCGCCAGATAGTCGCCCAGCGCTTCAGCCTGGCGGTAGCCCAGCGGCGAGAGCACGTCGTAGTCCTGTGCACCGAAAGACGCCTGAGCATGTCTGATCAGGTAGATGCTGCCCATGTGTTGTCGTGCCCGTTCGCTGGTTTTTCGCGAGGGTAGGAGGAGCGACGGGGAGTGTCAACGACAATTCATACGTTTGTTTGAATTTGGCGCGCGCTGGTTCCGCTACAGGCGCCCCGGTATGCTTGCCCATCCGGCGCCGCACAAGCGTATGCCAGCGGCTGTCATCCAAATCCAAGGAGCGATCGTGGAATTTCTTGCCGATTACGCCAGTTTTCTGGCCAAGACCGTGACACTGGTGCTGGCCATCGTGGTCGTACTCATCGTCGTGGCATCGTCACGACGTGGTCGCGGCAAGTCGAGCGGCGGCAATTTGCAGGTGCACAAGCTCAACGATTTCTACAAGGCGATGCGCGAGCGCCTCGAGCAATCGGTACTGGAGAAAGATCAGCTCAAGGCGCAGCGCAAGCGCGAGGCGAAAGCCGCGAAGCAGGCGAAGAAGTCCGAAACGCCGTCACGCGTATTCGTGCTGGACTTCGATGGCGACCTCAAAGCGTCCGCCGTCGAAAGTCTGCGTCACGAAATTACCGCGCTGCTCACCCTGGCCACACCGCAGGATGAAGTGGTGCTGCGTCTGGAAAGTGGCGGCGGCATGGTGCACAGCTATGGCCTGGCGGCTTCGCAGTTGGTGCGTATCCGCGATGCCGGCGTGCCGCTGACGGTCTGTGTCGACAAGGTTGCGGCCAGCGGCGGCTACATGATGGCTTGCATCGGCGATCGGATTCTTACCGCACCGTTCGCCATCCTCGGCTCCATCGGTGTGGTGGCGCAACTGCCCAACCTGCATCGGTTACTGAAGAAGCATGACGTTGACTTCGAAGTGCTTACCGCGGGTGAGTACAAGCGCACGCTGACCGTCTTTGGTGAGAACACCGAGAAGGGCCGGGAGAAATTCCAGGAAGACCTGCAGACCACGCACGACCTGTTCAAGAACTTCGTTGCGCGTTATCGGCAGCAGGTCAGCATCGACGACGTAGCCACCGGCGAGGTCTGGCTGGGCACCGCCGCGCTGGGCAAGCACCTGGCTGACGAGATCAAGACCAGCGACCAGTATCTGGCTGAGCGCGCGCATGAGGCGGAGCTTTTCCATCTGCACTATGCGCAGAAAAAGAGTCTGCCCGAGCGCTTTGGCATGGCGGCCAGCGCTTTGATCGAGCACGGCGTGGCCAAGGGCTGGAAACAAATCAACGAACAGAAATTCTGGCGATAGAGGAGAGGCGCATGGGTAGCTTCAAGGCATTGCAGGTCAGCGAGGACGGGCAGGGACATTTCGCGTCACGTATCGTCGAGCGGGCGATCGATGAGTTGCCCGCCGGCGAGGTGCTCATCCGGGTGCGCTATTCTTCGTTGAACTACAAGGACGCGCTCTCGGCCAGCGGCAATCGCGGCGTGACCCGCCAGTATCCGCATACGCCGGGTATCGATGCAGCGGGCGTGGTCGAGGCGTCGAGCGTCGCCGAGCTGAAGGCTGGCGATGAGGTGATTGTCACCGGCTACGATCTGGGCATGAACACCGCAGGTGGTTTCGGCCAGTACATCCGTGTTCCCGCGGCCTGGGTGATCAAACGTCCGCAAGGACTCTCGCTGCGGGATTCGATGATCCTCGGAACCGCCGGCCTGACCGCTGCACTGTGTGTCGAGAAGCTCGAGCGCGCGGGATTGGAGCCTGGTGCGGCGCCGGTGCTGGTCACGGGCGCTACCGGCGGGGTGGGCAGTATTGCCGTGGCTTTGCTGGCACGGCTGGGCTATACCGTTGCGGCCATGACTGGCAAGGCAGAGCAGGGCGAGCTGCTGCGTCGTCTGGGCGCCAGCCAGATCGTCGAGCGCAGCGTGTTGCAGGCTGGAACAGAGAAGGCGCTGCTGAAAGAGCAATGGGGCGGTGCAGTGGATACCGTCGGCGGGGAGATTCTGTTCAACGTGGTGAAGTCGTTGCAGCGTGGGGCTAGTGTGGCCTGCTGCGGTCTGACCGCCGGAACGCAGTTTTCAGCCAGCGTGCTGCCGTTCATCCTGCGCGGGGTCAACCTGCTGGGTGTCGACTCGGTCGAGATTCCGCTGGTCGAGAAGGCCTCGATGTGGGACAAGCTCTCGCTGCAATGGCGTCTGCCGCACCTGGACGAGCTGGCCGAGGAGATCGACCTACAACAATTGCCTGGTGCGATCGAGCGTATCCTGGCCGGGCAGCAAGTGGGGCGGGTGCTGGTGCGGCTGGACTGACAGCCTGTTGCGTAAATGAAAAAACCCGCCATCAGGCGGGTTTTTTATGTGTGCGATTCAGCCCTGACGTCGGCGGAACAACGGCAGGCGCTCGTCCACTGCTGCCTGGTAGCGCACGGAGAAGTCCTTCAGGCTCTGCAGCGCGTCTTCCGGGTCGCGATCGGCACGAATGGCAAACGCATCGAAGCCACAGCGGCGCATGTAGAACAGCTGATCGCGCAGCACATCGCCAATTGCGCGGATCTCGCCCTTGTAGCCATAGCGTTCGCGCAGCAGGCGGGCGCTGGAGTAGTGGCGCCCGTCGGTAAACTTGGGGAAGTTGAGCGCAATTACCTGGAAGTGTTCCAGATCGTCGGCGATCTCTTCGACTTCCTCGTTGGAATCCAGCCAGATGCCCAGGCCACCGTCACGCGCCTTGAGTGCGTGTGCGTGATCGATCCACAGGTGCAGCGGTACGATCACGTCATCGCAGTTGGACAGGCCGTCCAGCGTCTCTTCCTTGGGCAGCAGGTGCCAGGTTTCGTCGATGATCTGCTCGTTCTTAATGATTCGCTGCATACACTCGCTCCTTGAAGGGATCGATGCCGACGCGGCGGAAGGTGTCGATAAACTGTTCATCTTCGGTACGCAGCTCCACATAGACGCTGATGATCTTTTCGATCACATCCGGCACGACGTCCTGCGCGAAGGACGGGCCGAGAATCTGCCCCAGGCTGGAATCGCGGCCGGAGCTGCCGCCCAGCGAGACCTGATAGAACTCGGCGCCTTTCTTGTCGACGCCAAGAATGCCGATATGACCGATGTGGTGATGACCGCAGGCGTTCATGCAGCCGGAGATGTTCAAGTCCAGATCACCGATGTCGAACAGGTAATCCAGATCGTCGAAGCGGCGTTGAATGGCTTCGGCCACCGGGATCGACTTGGCGTTCGCCAGCGAGCAGAAATCGCCGCCGGGGCAGCAGATGATGTCGGTCAGTAGCCCGATGTTCGGTGTCGCTACGCCGAGTTCGCGCAGCTCGTGCCACAGCTCGAACAGACGGCTTTGCTCGACGTCCGCAAGAATAATGTTCTGCTCGTGGGAGTTGCGCACCTCGCCGAAACTGTAGCGGTCGGCCAGGTCGGCGATGGCGTCGAGCTGTTTGTCGGTGACGTCACCAGGCGTGTTGCCGGTGCTCTTCAGCGACAGTGTCACGGCGGCATAACCGGGCTTCTTGTGCGCGACCACGTTGCGCTGGCGCCAGCGAGCGAAGCCGGGGTGTTCGGCGTCCAGCTGCGCGAGGGCAGCACTCTGATCTTCCAGTTCTTTGTAGGCCGGATCGACGAAGAAGCGCCCGATGCGCTCGACTTCGGCATCGGTCAGGGTGCTCGGGCCATCTTTCAGGTGGGCCCACTCGGCCTCGACGCGCTCGGCGAAAACTTCCGGGGTCAGCGCCTTGACCAGAATCTTGATACGCGCCTTGAACTTGTTGTCACGACGACCGTAGCGGTTGTAGACCCGCACGATGGCTTCCAGGTAGCTGAGCAGATGCTGCCACGGCAGGAATTCACGGATGAAGCTGCCGACAATCGGCGTGCGGCCCAGGCCACCGCCAACCGAGACGCGGAAGCCTAGCTCGCCGGCGGCGTTGTGCACCGCTTCCAGCCCGATGTCATGCACCTCGATGGCGGCGCGGTCGCTGACGGCGCCGTTGACGGCAATCTTGAACTTGCGCGGCAGGTAGGCGAATTCCGGATGGAACGTCGACCATTGGCGAATGATTTCGCACCACGGGCGCGGGTCGATCAGTTCGTCGTGGGCAACGCCTGCGAACTGGTCGGTGGTGGTGTTGCGGATGCAGTTGCCGCTGGTCTGGATCGCATGCATCTGCACGGTCGCCAGCTCGGCGAGAATGTCTGGGACGTCTTCGAGTTCCGGCCAGTTGAATTGCACGTTGGTGCGCGTGCTTACATGCGCGTAGCCCTTGTCATAGCGGCGGGCGATATACGCCAGCTTGCGCAGCTGAGTGGAAGACAGCAGACCATAAGGAACGGCGATGCGCAGCATCGGGGCGAAGCGCTGGATATACAGGCCGTTCTGCAGGCGCAGCGGCAGGAATTCGTCACCGGCAAGCTCACCCGCGAGGAATCGGCGGGTCTGATCGCGGAACTGACGGACCCGGTCCTCGATGATGTGTTGGTCGTACTGATCGTAAACGTACATGAAGTGTCCTGTTTTCAGGCTGGCTACAGCTTGTCGCGCGCACGGCTGCGCACCCTACGAGGAAGGGCGGCAAGATACCAGCTCGTGGTTATACGCAAAAGTGATGTTTGGGAATATGTTTAGAACGAAACACGCGATTCTGGCGCTATCGGACCGTTGACCGGGAAGGGTGCCTAGCGATGATCTTTACTGGTCTCGTGACAGTGCTTTCGCTCATAGCCAATGGAGATGTTCCATGAATCATCGCGACAGTCTGGTAGATGCGGCCGCCATTCTCGCCCTGATCCTGCTCACAGTCGGCACGGCGATCTTCTGGCTCAGTTATCAGTAGCGCCGGGCTCACGCACCGGCGAGGTGGATCACCAGCCGGACCAGCGCAATGAGCACCAGCACGAAGATCATCGTGAAGCCGACGCCGAGCAGGATGAAATGGCCAGGCTTGCCCTGAGTGAAATCGCGGGCGCGGTTCTTGCCGCTCTGAACGCCTAGCGCGGCGGCGAATACGCTTTGCAGCATCTGGCGCAGGGTCATGGGTTTGTGCTGCGGTTCGTCGCTCATGTTGCAGACTCGTGCGGGGACTTTGTCTGGAGTCTAGTCGAGCGCGCACATGTTTCAGGTGGTCGACGGAGAAACCCAGACCGCAGGTCCGACCATTCATCAGACCTGCGGTCGCTCCGTTGTCAGTCGGCCTTGATCGAGATGGCTTTCTCGCCTGGCTGGGCGCCGGGCTTCTTCGGCAGCGTCAGCGACAGCACGCCCTTGCTGAAACGGGCGTCGATCTGCTCGCGGTCGACTCCGTCCGGCAGGGCGAAGCTGCGTTGGAAGCTGCCGAACGAGCGTTCGGAGAGGTGATAACCCTGCTTCTCTTCTTTACGCTCCTGGCGTTTTTCGCCCTTGATGACCAGCGTATCGCCGACCAGTTTTACCTCGATGTCGGCCTGATCCATGCCCGGCAGTTCGGCGGTAATTTCAAAGGCGTGGTCCTTCTCGACCACGTCCACCGCGGGCATACGGCTGAGCCCGCCTTGCCAGAATGGCGTGGTTTCCAGGCTGTGGCGGCTGGGCCGATGCCAGGAACGATCAAAATCATCGAACAGGCGATCAATCTGCCGACGCAGGCCTTCGAACGGGCGCCAGCTTTCCTGGCTGACTGGCGGCTGGGCGCTGGACTCCTTGGCGTCACTTGCTGCAGGTTTGTTCGACGTGTCTGTCATTTGTAACCTCCATTAAGCGTGTGGTTGCGTAAGGCCAAATCAGTTTGGTCTCTTCACCGGAGCAGCGTTTGATTCCCGTCAAGTCATATCAGATGTTCGCCTTGAACCAGTCCCACAGGCCGAACGAGTAGTTGGGCAGCAGGTCAATGCCCAGCGCCGACTTGACCAGGTAGAGAATCGCCAGTCCGAGCAGAGTACTGAACAGCAGGAAAAGTGTAGCTAGCGCAGCCTTGGCAGCCAGTGAAAGGTGTTGCTCAGTGCGTGAGTGGCCGCGTTTGTTGCGCCCGGCGAGCACAGCAAAGTAGTACTGCGCGCCCAGCAGGCGGAAGGTACCGCGCAGATCGACCTTGTGCTTGACCCAGGAGCGCGCGCCGAACACCTGGCGTAGCGCTTCGAGTTGCGCGTCCGTGAACGATTCGCGCAGCGTTTCCGGCAGGCGCTGCTTGAGCCCCTTTACGAACGGGTCGTCAGCCAGCGCCGCGTCGGTAAAGGGCGCGGGATAGCGAGCATGGTCAGTGTCGGAGGAGGTTTCGCGGGACGGCATGACAGTTTCCCCGTTCGATGAAAGGCTAAGCGTGACAGTTAGGCGCCGGCGGTCGCTTCGCAGGACGCTTGGACTCGCGCCAGGCTGGCTGTCAGCGAGGCGAAATCTGGGCGCTCGCGGCTTTCGTTGAGCAGGCATTGCTGACGCAGCTGGTCGACCTGAAGCAAGCGCTCGTCGCCGGCGTCCGTACAGCGCTGCAGCAGTTCTTCGAGCAGACAGCCGAAGGCGCGCGCCTCGATACGTTGCAACGCCTGGCCGGTGCGGCTGTCGGCGCCAAAGAATGATGCCGCGCCGAAATCGCTGAGCAGGCACTGGCCGTGCGGGTTGACTAGCAGGTTATGCGCATAGAGGTCGCCATGCAGGATGCCGCGCTCGTGCAGGTGCGCAACCGCCGAGGCGGCGCCGTGGCCGATGCGCAGTACCTGCTCGACGCTGAATCGGCTGTCGGCGGCGTAACAGTCACGTGTGCAGCTGGCCAGCGACGGCGGCCCGGCCAGCGGCTGGAATGCCGGCGCGATCAGCTCCATCAACAAGCCGGCCGGGCTGTCGGGTTGCTCCGCCAGCGGCCCGGCGACCTGGACCAGGTTCGGGTGCGCACCGGCCGCAAGGCAGGCCGCCATCTCGCTGTGTGGCAGGCCGTCGCTGGTCAGGCTGCCCTTGAACAGCTTGGCCGCCATCGGCCGGACGCCATGAGGCGTGTGCCAGCTGGCCCGATGGATGATGCCGGACGCGCCCTGACCCAGTACTTCATGCAGTGCGAGCTGTTCCCGTGCGACCGCGGGGCTGGGATGGGCGGCGAGGGCGCGGATCTCCTCGGCGTCGCTGAACGGGTTGCCGGCAAACGCCAGCCAGGCCAGCCGCGGCAAGTGCAGCAGCCAATCAGGCAGCGCTTCCAGACGGTTGGCGGCGATGCGCAGGAGTTCCAGACGGGTACAAGCCTGCAGCTGCTCGGACAGCGAGCGCAGCCGATTGCCGGCCAGCATCAGCTTCTGGAGTCGGCTGCAGGTACCGAGCTCGGCGGGAATTTCTGATAGCAGGTTGTCCGTCAGGATCAGCCAGCGCAACGGCGCCGGCAGTGCGTTGGCGGGCAGGTGGGTGATGCGGTTCGCCTTGAAGCCGACCATCTCCAGTTGCGCGCAGTCGCCCAGGCATTCCGGTACCTGGCTGAAGGCATTATCGGAGCAGAACAGGATGCGCAAACGATGCAGGCGCGACAGATCGGCCGGCAGCGCGCTCAGCTGGTTGCCCGAAAGATTGAGGACTTCCAGCGTGTCGGCCAGGCCGAAGATGGCCTCGGGAAACTCCCGCAGGTCGGCAGACAGGTCCAGGCGGGTGATGCCGGCCAGATCGCCGCGCTCGAGTTGTTCCAGGGTGTGCATGGTGGCGTCCTTGCGGGCTGGCGGTGTTTCGCTCGGTCCGAGCGGCTCTGGCTAGGACAGTGCGGGCTGTCGGGCGTTCAGCTCGTTCGCGTCGGACGCCGCGCCAGAGTCTGCTCTGCACGCGCGCGCAGTTGGCCGCAGCCGCCGTCGATGTCCTGGCCCGCCGAGTTGCGTACCTTGGTCAGCACGCCGCGGCTGTGCAGGTACCGCACGATCTGTACGATGCGCTCGCCGTCCGGGCGCTGGTAGGCATCGTCTTCCAGGCTGTTGTAGGGGATCAGGTTCATCACGGCGTACTTGCCCTTGAGCAGGCGCAGGATGCCGTCCATCTCGTCCTGATGGTCATTGATGCCCTTGAGCAGCGTCCACTGGTACTGGATGGGAAAGCCGGTTTGGCGCGCATAGGCTTCGCCGAGTTCGACCAGCTCCTCGGGATCGATGCGCGGCGCGCGCGGCAGCAGCGCCTGACGCAGCTCGGCATCGGTCGAGTGCAGCGACAGCGCAAGCGCGGGCTTGACCTGCTGCTGCGGCAGGCGCTCGAACACGCGCGGATCGCCAACGGTAGAGAACACTAGATTCTTGTGCCCGATGCCGCCATCGGTGCCGAGCAGATCGATGGCTTCGAGTACGTTGTCGAGGTTGTGTGCCGGCTCGCCCATGCCCATGAACACGACTTTCTTCACCGGGCGAAAGCGGCGGGCAAGGGCGACCTGGGCGACGATTTCAGCGCTACCCAGCTGGCGCAGCAGGCCGCTCTTGCCAGTCATGCAGAACAGGCAGCCCACCGCGCAACCGACCTGGCTGGATACACATAGGCCATCACGCGGCAGCAGCACGCTTTCCACCATCTGTCCGTCGGCCAGCTCCACCAGCAGGCGCGCCGAGCCATCGGCGGCGGGGTGTTCGGAGCGCAGGCGCGCCAGCTTGTCCAGCTCCATGGCCAATTGCGGCAGGGCTTCGCGCACGCTGAGCGGCAGGAAGTCCTCTGCCTGCTGCTGGCGACGGCCGATGGAAATGTCGCGGCCGAGTAGCCAGGCACGGGTCATCCGCCCGATGTGGCGGGGTTTGGCGCCGACGGCGGCGAACGACTGGTGGATATCGTGGATACGCATGGGGCGCGCATTCTAGCGGGCCGCTCGCAGAAAGGGCAGGCGCTTAGTCGGCGAAACGCCGGCTGCCGAAGGCAATGCTCAGCAGCATCAGCGCGAGCAGGCCGAAGGCGACGGCGAGCGAGCTGTAATGTGCGATCAGACCGATCAGCGCCGGACCGGCCAGCACCCCGGCGAAGCCCACCGTGGTCGCGGCGGTGACCGCCAGATGCACCGGCATCGCGTCCTGGCGGCTGAGCGAGGAAATCAGTACCGGTGAGACGTTGGCGCAGCCCAGTCCGCACAGCCCGTAGCCCACCAGCGCCAGCGCCCAGTGTTCGGCGAAGATGCTCAGCGCGATGCCCATGGCGGCGAGCACGCCGCCCAAGGCGATGGTTCGCGCGGTACCGAGGCTGTTGACGATCGGTGCGCCGGCGAAGCGGCCGATAGTCACCATCAGCGCGAAACTGGCGTAGCCCAGGCCGCCCTTGGCGGTCTCCAGGTGCTTGTCGGTGGTGAGGAACAGGGCGCTCCAGTCGAGCACGGCGCCCTCGGCCAGATAAACCACGAAGCACAGCAACCCGACCAGCAACACTTGCCCGCTGGGCCGCACGAAGGCACCGCCGCCAGCTGGTGCTCGGTCGGGCACGAAGCCACGCAGTACCGCGAGGTTCGCCGCCACGATCAGCACGATCATCAGCAAGCAGCCGGCTTCGGCGCTCAGGCCGAGCGAGAGCAGGGCGGTCAACGCCAGCGCGCCGCTGATAGAGCCAAGGCTGAACATGCCGTGAAAGTTGGACATCAGGCGCCGTCCCAGCGCGCCCTCGATCAGCAGCGACTGGATGTTGAGCACGATATCCAGCACGCCGAGGCTGCCGCCGAAGCAGAACAGTGCCAGCGCCAGCAGCCAGATCGAATCGACCAGCGCCATGCCGGCCAGCGCTAGGGCCAGCAGCGCGACGCAGCAGAGAATCACCGGCCGGATGCCCCAGCGCGCCACCAGCACGCCCGAAACAGGCATCCAGCTCAGCGAGCCGAGACCGATGCACAGCAGCAACAGGCCGAACAGCGCATCGCTCATCTCGATCCGTGCGCGCACGTAAGGCACCAGCGGCGCCCAGACGGACAGGCCGAAACCGGCCATGAAGAAGCCGCAGCGCGTGGCGTGCCGCACGAGCGGCGAGGTGAGATCGGCAGTGGTTGGCAGCGCGGACATGCGCGACGGTCCTTGGGTGAGGCGGTGAGCGGAGCGGGCGCCATGTAACGTCCGGTGCGAGGCGGCATGCTATCGTCTCGCTTTGCCGGCTGTAACCTGCGGGAGCCCCTCGATGAAGTTCATACACCAGCGCGAGCAACTCGATGAGGACGATATCGTCGTCATCCAGTGCTCGCAGACCTGCAATATCCGCCTGATGAACGATGCGAACTTTCGCAGCTTCAGGAACGGCGGACGCCATACCTATCATGGCGGCGCCTTCGACCGCTTTCCGGCGAAGATCGTGGTGCCGAGTTCGGGGTTCTGGAACATCACCATCGATACGGTGACCCGCAAGCCCATCAGCGTGACGCGCAAACCGAACCTTACCTATTCGATCAAGGTCATTCGACGGTCCGCCTCGCGCTAAGCGACCGCTATCGCGCAGGCAACGAATCCAGGAGTGATCCGTGAGCCAGCGACACCGCTTGTCTTTTCTCTCATCGCAAACCGAACGTACGACCGACGCGGGTGGCGTCGGCCGGGTTACCGCTGCGCATCTGGGCATGCTGCTGTGGGCGCTGTTTGTCGGTTTGTCGTTTCCCGCGGTGGGGCTGCTCAGCGAAGGGCTGCCGCCGTTGCTGCTGACGGCCATGCGTTTCGTCATCGCTGCGCTGGTGCTGGCGCCGCTGGCCTGGCGCCAGAGCGATGGGCGTCCGGGCCTCCGCACCTGGCTGCTTTATGCGCTGATGGGGCTGTGCCTGGCCGGCTTCTTCGGCACCATGTTCTGGGTCGCGCACCGGGTTACCGCGCTGTCGATGGCCACGCTGTTCGTCAGCGTCCCGTTGCTGGCGTATGGCCTGGGCCGCGGGCTTGGCGTCGAGCGCCCGGCCGGTCGCTTGCTCACCATTCTGGCGCTGGGTGCAACCGGCGCGCTGGGGCTGGCATGGGCGGAGAACGGTGGCAACTTCACGGGCTTGCAGCTGGGGCTGGGCGAGCTGGCGTTCTTCCTCGGCTGCATCGCCTCGGCGCTGTATCCGGTGCTCAGCAAATGGGGCCTGGCCCGTGGTGTGCTGCCGACGCAGGCAGGCCTGCGAACCTTCTGGAGCCTGCTGGCCGGCGCCGTACTCATTGCGTTGATGGGACTGGTCTGGGAGCAATCGGCAGCGTTGCTGCGCATGAATCCGCTAGACGTGCTGCTGGTGATCTATCTGGGTGTGTTCTCCAGCGCTATGACGTTTTTCCTGCAGCAACGCGCGACGAGCGTGCTCACGCCCGGCGCGGTGACGGCATACAGCTATTTGGTGCCATTCGTGTCGATGCTGCTGCTGTTCTACGACCAGCCCGCGCGCATCGGCTGGCACTGGTTGCCAGGCAGCCTGCTGGTCGTGCTGGCCATCGCCTTGCTGCTGCGACGCGAATGATTGCGCTCGACGTTATTCGTCTTCGCTGCTGGCTTGGACGGCGCCCAGGCATTTCAGGCGATGCGGGCCGAGCTGCCAGCTGTCGTCCTCGGCCTGGTATTCGGCTTCCATCACGCTGTTGTAGCTGAAGCGCCAGCGCTTGCGTTCGCGACCGTCGAGCGCCTCGATGCTGACCACGATGTCATCGCTGGCGAACGGTTGTCCGGCTTCGGCGGCGGCGTCCGCCTGGTCGAGCAGCGCCTCGTCGAGGGTGAAATCGAAGGCGTGCAGACCGTCGATTTCCAGCATGTCGGCGCTTTCGAGCTGATCGAGCAGGTAGGGGTTGTCGGTGTCACTCATGCGTCGTACCCCAGGTTTGGCATCAGCCAGCGTTCGCTGGTTTCCAGGCTCTGGCCTTTGCGCGCTGAGTAGCTTTCCACCTGATCCTTGTCGACCTTGCCGACGGCGAAGTACTGCGCTTCTGGATGGGCGAAGTACCAGCCGCTGACGGCTGCGGTGGGCAGCATGGCGTAGTGCTCGGTGAGCGTGACCTGGCTGATGCCGTCGGCATCGAGCAGCTGGAACAGCGTGCCTTTTTCGGTGTGATCCGGACAGGCCGGATAGCCGGGGGCAGGGCGGATGCCCTTGTACTGCTCGCGGATCAGGTCCTCGTTGCTCAGCTGCTCGTCCTTGGCGTAGCCCCAGTACTGCTTGCGCACCTGCTCGTGCAGCCATTCGGCGCAGGCTTCGGCGAGGCGGTCGGCGAGGGCTTTGACCATGATCGAGTTGTAGTCGTCGCCTTTGTCCTGGTAGGCCTTGGCCACTTCTTCGGCACCGATACCGGCGGTGCAGATGAAGCCGCCCACGTAGTCGGTCACGCCGCTGTCCTTCGGTGCGACGAAGTCGGCCAGCGAGAGGTTCGGTTTGGCATCGGGTTTGACGATCTGCTGGCGCAGGTGATGCAGGGTGGCGAGCTTCTCGCCAGCGTCGCCGTAGACTTCCAGATCGTCGTCCTGTACCTGGTTGGCCGGCCAGAAACCGAACACCGCGCGGGCACGAATCAACTTCTCGTCGATGAGCTTGTTGAGCATCGCCTGGGCATCGTTGAACAGTGAGGTAGCGGCTTCGCCGACGACTTCGTCCTCAAGGATGCGCGGGTACTTGCCGGCCAGGTCCCAGGCGACGAAGAACGGCGTCCAGTCGATGTAGTCGACCAGCGTGCGCAGGTCGATGTCTTCCAGCAGCTGGCGGCCAGTGAAGCTCGGCTTGACCGGGGTATACGCCGCCCAGTCGAACTGCGGCTTGTTCGCCAGCGCCTGCGCATAGCTCAGGCGCTCGGTGCGTGCGCTGCGGTTGGCGGTGCGCTCGCGGATCATGGCGTACTCTTCGCGGGTCTTCTCGGCGAAGGCTGGCTTGAGTTCCTTGGACAGCAGCGTGGTGGCGACGCCGACCGCGCGCGAGGCGTCGGTGACATAAACCACGGCGTCATTCTTGTAGTGCGGGTCGATCTTCACCGCGGTGTGCGCCTTGGAGGTGGTGGCGCCGCCGATCATCAGGGGCAGGCTGAAACCCTGGCGCTGCATCTCGCGGGCGACGTGGACCATCTCGTCGAGCGACGGGGTGATGAGGCCGGAGAGGCCGATGATGTCGCACTTCTCGGCGATGGCGGTCTGCAGGATCTTTTCCGCCGGCACCATCACGCCCATGTCGACCACATCATAGCCGTTGCAGCCGAGCACCACGCCGACGATGTTCTTGCCGATGTCGTGCACGTCGCCCTTCACGGTGGCCATGAGGATCTTGCCCTTGGCTTCCGGCTTGTCGCCTTTCTCCGCTTCGATGAAGGGGATCAGGTGCGCCACGGCCTGCTTCATCACCCGGGCGGACTTGACCACCTGCGGCAGGAACATCTTGCCGGCGCCGAACAGGTCGCCGACCACGTTCATGCCGGCCATCAGCGGACCTTCGATGACTTCGATCGGCCGTGCGCACTGCTGACGGCACTCCTCGGTGTCTTCGACGATGTAGGTGGTGATGCCCTTGACCAGCGCATGCTCCAGCCGCTTGCCCACCGGCAGGCTGCGCCATTCTTCGGTCTCGGCTTCCTTCACGGCGCCGCCGCCCTTGTATTGCTCGGCCAGTTCCAGCAGCGCCTCGGTGCCGTTGGCGCTGCGGTTGAGCACCACGTCCTCCACCGCGTCGCGCAGCTCTTTGGGAATCTCGTCGTAGATTTCCAGCTGGCCGGCGTTGACGATACCCATCGTCAGGCCCGCCTTGATCGCATGGAACAGGAACACCGAGTGGATCGCTTCGCGCACCGGGTTGTTGCCGCGGAAAGAGAACGACACGTTGGATACACCGCCCGAGGTCAGCGCGTAGGGCAGATGGTCGCGGATATAGGCGCAGGCCTCGATGAAGTCGACCGCGTAGTTGTTGTGCTCCTCGATGCCGGTGGCGATGGCGAAGATGTTGGGGTCGAAGATGATGTCTTCCGGCGGGAAGCCCACCTCATTGACCAGAATGTCGTAGCTGCGCTGGCAGATCTCGCGCTTGCGCGCGGCGGTATCGGCCTGGCCAGCTTCGTCGAAGGCCATCACCACCACAGCGGCGCCGTAGCGCTTGCACAGCCGGGCGTGGTGCTTGAACTGCTCGACGCCTTCCTTCATGGAAATCGAGTTGACGATGCCCTTGCCCTGGATGCACTTGAGACCGGCCTCGATCACTTCCCACTTGGAGGAGTCGATCATGATCGGCACCCGAGAGATGTCCGGCTCGCCGGCGATCAGGTTGAGGAAGCGCACCATCGCCGCCTTGGAGTCGAGCATGCCCTCGTCCATGTTGATGTCGATGACCTGGGCGCCGGCTTCCACCTGCTGCAGGGCGACCTCCAGTGCCTCGGTATAGTTCTCCTCGCGGATCAGCCGCGCGAACTTGGCCGAACCGGTGATGTTGGTGCGCTCGCCGACGTTGACAAACAGCGAACTGCGATCGATGGTGAACGGCTCCAGTCCGGACAGCCGGCAGGCCTTGGCAATTTCCGGAATGACGCGCGGCGGGTACTTGGCCACCGCCTCGGCAATCGCCTGGATATGTGCTGGTGTGGTGCCGCAGCAGCCGCCGATGATGTTCAAGAAACCCGAGGCGGCGAATTCTTCGACCACTTCGGCCATCTGCGCCGGGGTTTCGTCATATTCGCCGAAGGCGTTGGGCAGGCCGGCGTTGGGGTGGGCCGAAACGAAGGTGTCGGCCTTGGTCGCCAGTTCCTCAAGATAGGGACGCAGGTCCTTGGCGCCGAGCGCGCAGTTCAGGCCGACGGAGATCGGCTGGGCATGGCGCACCGAGTTCCAGAACGCCTCGGTGGTCTGCCCGGACAGGGTACGGCCGGATGCGTCGGTGATGGTGCCGGAGATCATGATCGGCAGCTCGACGCCCAGCTCCTCGAACACTCCCTGCACGGCGAAGATCGCCGCCTTGGCGTTCAGCGTGTCGAAGATGGTCTCGATGAGGATCAGGTCGGCGCCGCCCTCGATCAGGCCACGGGTGGCCTCGCTGTAGTTTTCCACCAGCTGGTCGAAGGTGACGTTGCGAAAGCCCGGGTCATTGACGTTCGGCGAAATGGAGCAGGTGCGACTGGTCGGGCCGAGTACGCCGGCGACGAAGCGCGGTTTGTCCGGGGTTTCCTGGGTCTTGGCATCGGCGACTTCACGGGCCAGACGGGCGCCTTCCACGTTCAGTTCATAGACCAGTTCTTCCATGCCGTAGTCGGCCTGGGACACCCGGGTGGCGTTGAATGTGTTGGTTTCCAGGATGTCGGCGCCGGCATCCAGGTAGGCCTTTTCGATGGCCTGGATCACATCCGGCCGGCTGAGAAGCAGCAGATCGTTGTTGCCCTTGACGTCCTGCGGCCAGTCGGCGAAGCGTTCGCCGCGGTAGTCGGCTTCATCCAGTTTGTAGCTCTGGATCATGGTGCCCATGCCGCCGTCGAGGATCAGGATGCGCTCCTTGAGTGCGTGCTGGAGTGCCTGGAGGCGGGTGTTGCGAGTGGACATGGGGACTACCTGAACGAGCGGGTGACAGAGGTGGGCAATCATAGCAAAGCTGCATGCTTTTTGATCACGTCGCCTTTTTCATGAAAATTATTCAGCTTGCCGTTTGGGTTAGCCCTCCAGCAGGCCGCTGTTTAGAATGCCGGCTCTTCTTCAGGTTGATTCGTCATGTTTGCTCGACTCCTGCTCGGCTTGCTGGTCGTTCTGTACGGTGCCGTGGCACAGGCGCAAGCGCCGTCCTATCAGCGTGACATTCAGCCGATCTTCACCGCCAAGTGCGTTGCCTGCCATGCCTGTTACGACTCGCCGTGCCAGCTGAACCTGGGCAGCGGCGATGGCGCGCAGCGCGGTTTCTCCAAACAGCCGGTCTACGATGGCACGCGAGTCAGGGCTCAGGAGACGACGCGGCTGTTTCTCGATGCACATGACGAAGCGGGTTGGCGGCGCAAGGGTTTCCATTCCGTACTCAGTGCGGCGGACGGCCAGGCCGCGTTGATGGCGCGCATGCTGGAGCTGGGGCGCAGTCAGCCGCTGGAGCCGAATGCCAAATTGCCGGCCGATCTGGATATCAGCATCGGCCGCAAGAACAGCTGTGCGCTGCCGGAGGAGTTTGCCGCCTACGCCGCCAAGAGCGCTCACGGCGGCATGCCATTCGCGGTGACTGGGCTGACGGATGGCGAGTACGCGACCCTGCAACGCTGGCTCGAACAGGGTGCCCCGGTAGAGCTAGCCAAACTGCAGCCGAGCGCGAGCGAGCAGCAGCAGATCCGCCAGTGGGAAGACCTGCTGAACGCCCCCAGCGCGCGGGAGCAGCTGGTCAGCCGCTGGCTTTACGAACACCTGTTCCTCGCCCATCTGTACTTCGAAGGAGAGGGTGAGGGCGGGCACTTCTATCAGCTGGTGCGCTCGCGCACCCCCAGCGGCGCGCCGGTCGATCCGATCGCCACGCGACGGCCCAACGGCGATCCGGGCACCGCGTTCTACTACCGCCTGTGGCCGATCAGTGATGTGATCGTGCACAAGACGCACATCACCTATCCGCTGAGCGAGACGCGGCTGGCGCGGGTTCGCCAGCTGTTCTTCGGCTCTGAGTGGCAGGCCGGGCCGGTACCGGGCTATGGCGCGGGGCATCGCGCCAATCCCTTCCTGACTTTCGCGGCGATTCCACCGCAGGCGCGCTACCAGTTCATGCTGGATAACGCCGAATATTTCGTGCGCACCTTCATCCGCGGCCCGGTGTGCCGCGGGCAGATCGCCACCGACGTGATTCGCGACAACTTCTGGGTGTTGTTCCAAGACCCGCAGCACGACCTCTATCTCACCGATGCCGACTACCGCGACAAGACCACGCCGCTGCTGGCAATGCCCGGGCAGTTCGACGAGCTTGGCGAGCTGCTGGGGTTCTGGAAGCGCTACCAGCCCAAGCGCAACCGCTACGAGAAGTTGCGCATGCAGGCTTATGCCGAGCAGCCGGCCGAATGGGCGCATATCTGGACGGGCAACGACAACGCGCTGCTGTCGATCTTCCGTCAGCATGACAGCGCCTCGGTGCGCAAAGGCCTGATCGGTGCGGTGCCGCAGACCCTGTGGTGGATGGACTATCCGCTGCTTGAGCGCACCTATTATCAGCTGGTGGTGAACTTCGACGTGTTCGGCAACGTGTCCCACCAAGGACAGACACGCTTGTACTTCGACCTGATTCGCAACGGTGCCGAGTTGAACTTCCTGCGCCTGCTGCCGGCGAAGTCGCGCCAGTCGATTCTCGACAGCTGGTACGAACAAGGCGGTCAACTGAAGCTGCTGCTGGCCTACACCTCGCTGGATACACAGACTCCATCGAAGCTCATGCTCGAGCCGGGCGATCCGAAGCAGACGCTGGCCCGCCAGTTACTGACACGCCTGGCACCGATCAATGCGGTACCCGATCCGCTCAATCGTTGCCTTGGCACACATTGCTATCGCGCCGACCAGCCGCTGCCGCTGCAGCAGGCCGAGCAAGCGCTCAGTCGCCTGAGCAACCGCATGGCCGCCGGCTTGCCAGTCGTCGGCCAGTTACCGGAGGCGACGTTGCTGCGCATTGAGTACGGCTCCGGCCAGCGCGAGCTGTACAGCCTGTTGCGCAACCGTGCGCACAGCAATGTCGCCTTCATGTTCGGCGAAGACTGGCGCTACCAGCCGCGTCGGGACACCCTGACGGTCTACCCGGGAATACTCAGCAGTTACCCGAACTTCCTGTTCAACCTCGATGCCCGCGAGGTGACGACATTCGTCGCGGCGCTGGAGCGGGTCCGCGACGGTGCCGATTTCGAGCGTATCGTCGAACGCTGGGGCATCCGCCGCAGCCACCCGCAGTTCTGGTTCTACTTCAACGACCTGTCGCGCTATCTGGAAGAAACCGATCCGCTGGAAGCGGGTGTGCTCGACATGAATCGTTATCAGAACCTGTAAAGCGGGTGGATGTACTTGACTAAATTACTAGGACTTTATCCGCGGCCCGCCTTGGCGTACACTGCGGCGCATATCTGCGAGGAGTTGCCATGAGCGCGATCACCATCACCGAAGCTGCACACGACTATCTGGCCGATCTGCTCGAAAAGCAGAACACCACCGGCATCGGCATTCGTATCTTCATCACCCAGCCGGGTACCCCTTATGCGGAAACCTGCATCGCCTACTGCAAGCCGGGCGAGGAAAAGCCGGACGACATCGCCCTGGCGCTGAAGAGCTTCACTGCCTGGATCGATGGCACCAGCGAACCGTTCCTGGAGGATGCGCTGGTCGACTACGCGACCGACCGCATGGGCGGGCAGCTGACCATCAAGGCGCCGAACGCCAAGGTGCCGATGGTCAACGAAGACAGCCCACTGAACGAGCGCATCAACTATTACCTGCAGACCGAAATCAACCCTGGGCTGGCCAGCCACGGTGGCCAGGTCACCCTGATCGATGTAGTCGACGAGGGCATTGCCGTGTTGCAGTTCGGCGGCGGTTGCCAGGGTTGCGGGCAGGCGGATGTCACCCTCAAGGAAGGCATCGAGAAGACGCTGCTGGCGCGCATCCCGGAACTCAAAGGTGTGCGCGACGTGACCGACCACAGCAATCGCGACAACGCCTACTACTGAGTTGCCCCTTCCCAACGCTGTGGCGCGGTATTCGCGTCACGGCTGTCGCTCGAAAGTGCCATTTTGTCGGATGATGCCAAATGGCCACCAACGCATCTCGCGGTTGATATAAGCTGGCGGCTTCCGATTCCATCGGCACGGAATGCTCGCGCGCATGCATACAACCTCCCTTTTGATCTGCGACGACTCCAACCTGGCGCGCAAGCAGCTTCTGCGTGCGCTGCCGGCAGGTTGGCCGGTTGCCGTGACGCAGGTTGAAACGGGCGGCGCGGCGCTGGAGCGTATTCGCCAGGGCGGCATCGACGTGCTGATACTCGACCTCACCATGCCTGGCATGGATGGCTATCAGGTACTTGCGGCCCTGCGGCGCGAGCAGCTGACGTGCAAGGCAATCGTGGTGTCGGCGGATGTTCAGGATGAAGCCGTGCGGCGGGTACTCGAGTTGGGGGCGCTGGCATTCATCCGCAAGCCGGCCGAACCGCTGCACCTCTATCAAACGCTGGCAAGCCTCGGTCTGCTGAACGAGCAGACGGCGCTGGCGACGCGTGCAGACGGTGAAACCATCGATTTTCGCGATGCCCTGCGCGAGGTCGTGAATATCGCGATGGGGCGCGCAGCGGCCTTGTTGGCGCGGGTGCTGGGTGTGTTCATCCAGTTGCCGATTCCCAACGTCAACCTTCTCGAAGTGAGCGAGCTGCATATGGCGCTGGCCGATGCCGCGCGTGGCGACAGACTCACCGCCGTCTGCCAGGGCTACATCGGCGGCGGCATCGCGGGCGAGGCGCTGCTGCTGTTCCACGATTCGGAAGTCGCCGACATGGCGCGTCTACTGCGTCGGCAGGACCATCACGAGATCGAGATGCTGCTGGACCTGTCGAGCCTGCTGATCAGCGCCTGCCTCAGCGGTATCGCCGACCAGATCGATGTCGCCTTCTCCCAGGGGCATCCGCAGGTGCTGGGCCAGCACGCGCCGATCGAGGAGCTGATTCGTCTGAATCGCTTGCGCTGGAAGCGCACCCTGGCGGTGGAAATCAGCTACAGCCTCGAAGGCCACGACATCCATTTCGATCTGCTGCTGCTGTTCACCGAGGATTCGCTCGACCTGCTGTCCCGAAAACTTGCCTACCTGATGAACTGATCATGTCCCAACCCAGCGAATTCCACTGGCTGCTGGCGGTTGTCCAGAGCATCGACGTCGGGGTCGTGGTACTCGATCGAGACTACTGCATCGAAGTCTGGAACACCTTCATGGAGAACCGCTCCGGCGTGCTGCCCGAAGCGGCTCGCCGGCAATCGTTCTTCACACTGTTCCCCGAGCTGGACGAGGAGTGGTTCCGGCGCAAGGTCGAGAGCGTGATGACCCTCGGCACGCCGTCGTTCACCATCTGGGAGCAGCGACCCTACCTGCTGCGCTTCAAGAATTACCAGCCGATCACCGGGCTGGAAGACTTCATGTATCAGAACACCACGCTGCTGCCGCTGCGGGGCACCAGCGGCGCCATTGAGCAGGTCTGTCTGATCATCTATGACGTGACCGACGTCGCGGTGAACCGTCGCCAGCTGCAGGCGGCCAATCGCGAGCTCCAGCGGCTGTCCAGTACCGACCGCCTGACCGGCTTGTACAACCGTGGTCACTGGGAGGAAATCCTGCGCCAGGACTATGCGCGCCACCGCCGCCACGAGAGCCAGTCCGCGCTGGTTATGTTCGATATCGATCACTTCAAGTCGATCAACGACACCTACGGCCATCAGGCCGGCGATGCTGTCATCCAGCAGGTCGCCGAGCTGATTCGCGAAACCATGCGCGACTGCGACGTGGCGGGTCGCTACGGCGGCGAGGAGTTCGTGGTGCTGTTGCGCGATACCGACAAGCAGGGCGCATTCACTTTCGCGGAGCGCCTGCGTCGGGTCGTCGAGGCGCACGAAGTGCAGCACGACGGTCGGCCGATCCGTTTCACCATCAGCCTGGGCATCGCCGATCTCAGCCAGCCCAGCACGGGACATGCGCAGCTGATCGAATGGGCGGACAGTGCGCTCTACGCTTCCAAGTCCGCCGGCCGCAACTGCGTCACGCTGCATGGGCACGCCGCACGCGACCAGTGATGGTCGATCCGGCTATTGCGCGTCGGCACGACTGCGCAGAAACGTCAGCAAGGCCACTTCCTGACGGCTCAGCCACTTGCGTTGACGTGCGCGCTTGAGGTCCGCCAGCTCGCCTTCGGTGAATGCCTGCAGAATCGCCGGGTGGATATAGCACTGGCGGCATACCGTCGGCGTGTTGCCCAGCTGGCTGGCGACCTGCTTCACCGTCTCGACCAGTTGCTGGCGCGCCTCGCTTTGGGTCTGCCATTGCCGGGTGCGTAGGTGCTCCAGCGCCAGCGCGCTGCCGGCCCAGGTGCGGTAGTCCTTGGCGGTGAAATCACGCCCGGTGAGATCGCGCAGGTACTGGTTGATGTCACCGGAGCCGACTGTGCGGCGCTGGCCATTATCGTCCAGGTACTGGAACAGCTGTTGTCCCGGCAACTCCAGGCAGCGCCGCAGCAGGCGCGCCAGCCGTCGATCACGCAGTGTCACCTGGTGCTCGACGCCGCTCTTGCCGCGAAAATGGAAGCGAATCGCCGTGCCGCGGATGTCGACGTGCCGGGTGCGCAGCGTGGCGAGGCCGTAGGAGCGGTTGTCGCGGGCGTAGCGCGGATTGCCGATGCGAATCAGCGTGGATTCGAGCAGCGTCACCACCAGTGCCATGACTTTCTCGCGTGGCATACCGCTGCGAGCCAGGTCTTGTTCCAGACATTTGCGTAACGTTGGCAGCGTTTCGCCGAATGCCAGCATGCGCTCGTACTTGTTGCTGTCGCGTATCTCGCGCCAGCGCGGATGGTAACGATACTGCTTGCGTCCGCGCGCATCCCGTCCGGTGGCCTGCAGGTGACCTTGCGGGTCGGCGCAGATCCAGACGTCGCGATAGGCGGGTGGAATGGCGAGGCTGTTGATGCGGCGAACTTGAGCCTCATCGGTGATGCGTTCGCCCTGCGCGGTGTAATAGACGAACTTGCCGCGCAATCGCCTGCGTCGGATGCCCGGCTGGCTGTCGTCGACGTAGTTCAGCTCCGCCGGCAGTGCGGGGCAGAGCGGCGTGCCGGTATCGCCCGATTCGTCTTCGGGCACTGGGCGGATGCCGGTTGCCTGCGGCGGTAACTTCGGACCCTCGGCGGGGTTGCGCATCGGCTTGTGGAGTCACTCGTCGCGTTCGGCGGTGTTGCGCATCAGCAGGCGGATCGCGGCCACTAGTTCATCGATGGCTTCCCGATAGATCGCCGGCTTGCCTTCGGTTTCGGCCTGATCGGCGTGTTTGCGTGCGGTATCGAGGTGGTCGTTGATAGCGGAGTAATCACCCAGCATGTCTGCGTCTCCTTTCGGTGGAGGCCGGCGTGATGTCGGCCCTGTTCAGACTGACCGCCGGTCAGCGGCGCGGTTCGGACCGTGTGTCAGTGCAGGCGTGGGTGGGTCAGCGCCTTGCACCAGCAGCGATGCCCGCAGCGCGGACAGTTCATCTCCTGCTGGCTTTCAAGTACCTGTGGAAAACCGCAGTGGCTGCACGCATACAGGTCGCTGGCCGGAGCCTGCCGGAACTCCGGGCGATGCTCCGGCGGCAGTACCGACAAACCCGGACGCACCTGATCCGGCGTATGGAAGAACAGGCTGACATCACCGTCGGTTTCGAGAATGCCCAGTCGGACCTGACCGAGGTGTTCCACGCCCTGCTGACGCAGCTCCATGAAGAACTCGTCGGCGGAGATGTCATGGCGATTCAGGCTGTGCAGTTCGTAGAGGCCATCGCGGATGATCGTCACCGGCTTGCCTTCAAGCCAGCTGCCGAAGCGCGGGCTGCGGGTCATCAGCAATACCGTGAAGCGATACAGCCCAAGCAGGGTGACGAACACGGCAATGATCGGCAGCAGCGGGACGTCTTCATAGAAGGACACATCTCCCGCAGCCGAACCGAGCGTCAGGATGATCACCAGTTCGAACACCGATAGCTGGCGGATGCCGCGCCGACCGCTGATCTTGAGGAAGGCGAACACGGCGGCGAAGGCGAACAGCGCGCGCATCGACACCTCGGCGATGAACAGCAGGGGGAAGTCATCGAGCAGGATGCGCTGCCAGTCGAAGGGCGTCATCGGTAGTTGTTCTCGTTATCTGCGAAGTTGCGTTCAGGCGGCCGCCACGTGGTAAACGAGCCGGATTCCGTCGCCGCTGCCGTCACCGACCACGGAGCCGACTATTGGCGCGTGGGTGACGTCGCGCCCCGGGTAGGCCTCCTGCAGGTGCTGCAGGGCAATCTTGCAGACATGTTCGAGCAGCCCGGTGAACTGGGTATCGCGCGGGATGATGAACTTCAGGGTGATTTCGTGAGCGCCCGGCCCTTGCGGCAGGCTGGCCAGACCGCAGCTGTGCCATTGGTCGTTGACGTAGGCGTGAGCACCTTTCATGGGGGGTCTCCTGTTTCGTCGATATCTCTACTGACCGTGAAACAGGTGAATGGGTCGATCGATGCGAAACAAACGCAGCGACCAGAAATGCAAAAGGCCCGGAGCAGAGCTGCCGGGCCTTCTGGAGACACGCACCGAATTTATTCAGGCATGTGCCAGGGCGAGAAGTGGATGCCGTCGCGGGTCATCTGCTCGCGGGACTGCTCCAGCGCTTCGCCCAACTTGACCGGATCGGTGTACACGCTGCTGGACATCTTGCAGCGGCCCAGCGGGCGGGCGAGGGTGCTGTCGACAACGGTGATGCTGACTTCGCCGTTACCTTCCGGCAGGGTCCAGGCTACGCACTGGAAGGGCTTGAATGCGCGATCGGTGATGAGGAGGGCG
Organism: Stutzerimonas degradans; assembly: GCF_024448505.1. GTDB lineage: Bacteria > Pseudomonadota > Gammaproteobacteria > Pseudomonadales > Pseudomonadaceae > Stutzerimonas > Stutzerimonas degradans. The sequence continues at coordinate 30,718 of NZ_JAMOHV010000007.1, read as the reverse complement.
TCGTTGATGCGGAGCGGTGCGTTCATTGGGCATGTCTCTCTGTGTGCGATGGGTGGGCCATTCGAGCCTTGCAGCGTTGGCCTTACATGCAGTTGATGTACGCAGAGGACTTGCGAGTCACACTCGAATTCCGAGAGTTGAGACTTTTTTTGCAATTAGCCATAGGTATAACGCGCGAGTTTGGTTTCTGGCGCACTAATCAGGCGTGCTAAGAGCATGATTTAAAAGGAATTTGCTGTAAGGTGCAGGCGTTGCCCAGGCGACCGGCGGTCAGTCGGGCTGCGACAACTTGCCGCCAAATAAAAAACGGCAGGCCGATGCCTGCCGTGTGACTCGGCGCCCCGATGTAACCGGGGCGCTCAGTCGATCAGACGCGGAACTGGCGCAGCAGACTGTTCAGGCGCTCGGCCAGTTCACCGAGGTGCTTGCCAGCCTCGCGGGTCTGCTCGGCGGCGTCGGTGCTCTGTTGTGCCAGACCGGCCGCCTGGGTGACGTTCTGATTGATGTCTTCGACCACATGCGACTGCTGCAGCGTCGCGCTGGCGATGGAGGCATTGAGGCCGGACAGGTTGCGCAGCGCCTGGGCGATCTGCCCGAGGCTCTCGCCGGCCTGGCTGGCCTGCTCGACGGTGAGCTGCGATGCCCGGTTGCTCTCCATGATCACGTTTACCGCCGCGCCGGAGTTCTTCTGCAGGCGCTCGATCATGGTCTGGATTTCCGCCGTCGATTGCTGGGTGCGCTGCGCCAGCAGACGTACCTCGTCGGCGACCACGGCGAAGCCGCGGCCCTGTTCGCCGGCGCGGGCGGCCTCGATGGCGGCGTTGAGCGCGAGCAGGTTGGTCTGGTCGGCGATGGAACCGATCACTTCGAGCACGCTGCCGATCTTGGTGGTTTCATCGGCCAGCGACTGGATGACGCCCACGGCCTGGCTGATGGTCGCCGACAGCTGGTCGATCTGTTGCAGGCTGGCCTCGATGTTCTGCTGGCCCTGGCCGGCCTGGTTCTCCGCATCGCCAACTTCGCTGGCGGCATGCTCGGCGTTCTTCGCGACTTCCTGTACGGCGTAGGTGACTTCGTTGATCGCAGTGGCCACCAGCTCCATCTGCTGCAGTTGCTGCTGGCTTTGCTGGAAGGCATCCCCGGAGACGCTGCCGAGCGTCTGGGACGATTGCCCCAGCGACTGCGCCGTCTCCAGCAGCTGGCTGATCACGCTGCGCAGTTTGCCGGTGAAGCGGTTGAAGTCGCGGCCCAGGGTGGTCAGTTCATCGTTGCCGGAAACATCCAGATCGCGCGTGAGATCGGCCTCGCCGCTGGCGATGTTGGCCATCGCCGACATCGAGTTGCGCAGCGGGCGGGTGATGCTGCGGATCAGAATAGCCACCAGTACGGCCATGATCGCGGCGATGAACAGGCCGATGATGGAGAAACGCATCAGATAATTTTTGAACTCGGCCTCGACGTCATCGACGTAGATGCCCGAGCCGATGATCCAGCCCCAGGGCTGGAACAGCTGAACGTAGGAAATCTTCGGTACCGGGTCGGCTTCGCCCGGCTTGGCCCACATGTAGTCCACGGCACCGGCGCCGTCACGGCGGGCCACGGCGACCATTTCGTTGAACAGTGCCTTGCCGGTCGGGTCCTTGACCTGGGACAGATTCTGACCTTCGAGCTTGGGCTGCATCGGGTGCATGATCATGACCGGGCCGAGATCGTTGATCCAGAAGTAGTCCTGGCCGTCGTAGCGCAACGCGCGGATCTGCTTGATGGCCGCCTGCTGCGCCTCGGCGGTGGACATGGCACCGCTGGTTTCGAGCTGGCGGTAGTGATCGAAGATGCCGGCAGCAGTCTCGACCACATGACGGGTCATCTCCTGCTTGCCCTTGTACAGATCGCTACGCACCTGCTGGATCATCAGCATGCCGAGGATGAACAGCATGAGGATGGCGACCACCGGAATCAGCCACAGACGCTTGCTGATGGGAAACTTTCGCAGCAGATTCATTTTCGTAGAACTCCTGATGAGCCTTTTATCTTTATGCGCACCGGCATCGGTGCAATGTGCCGGACAGCTGAGTGATCGTCGCCCCTCTGCCTGTCCGGCCTCTCCCTGATAGCTTTTCGGCCGCGCGTGGCTAAAAATGAGCCCCCTCCCGTGACGCGGCGGAATTTACTTGGCCGCGACGAGTCAGAACAGCGGCCAGACGCCGTGCTGGCATATACCTTTGTTGTATTTTCAAGTGCGATGGTCTGCATCGCTGATGGGGAATAGATGGATCTTTGGATTGCCGTACAGGCATTGATTCTGGGAGTGGTTGAGGGCCTGACGGAGTTTCTGCCGGTATCCAGTACCGGGCACCAGATCATCGTCGCGGATCTGATCGGCTTCGGCGGCGAACGCGCGCTGGCCTTCAACATCATCATTCAGCTGGGCGCCATCCTGGCGGTAGTCTGGGAATATCGGCGCAAGATCATCGGCGTGGTGGTGGGGCTGCCGAAGGAGCGCGAAGCGCAGAGATTCACGCTGAATCTGCTGATTGCCTTCATGCCGGCAGTGGTGCTCGGCGTGTTGTTCGCCGACCTGATCCATCATTACCTGTTCAACCCGATCACGGTTGCCACCGCACTGGTGATCGGCGGCATCGTCATGCTGTGGGCGGAGAACCGCGACCATCGCATCGAAGCCGAAACGGTCGACGACATGCGCTGGACGCACGCGCTCAAGGTCGGTTTCGCCCAGTGTCTGGCGCTGGTGCCGGGCACGTCGCGCTCCGGCTCGACGATCATCGGTGGCCTGCTGTTCGGCCTCTCGCGCAAGGCCGCGACGGAGTTCTCCTTCTTCCTGGCGATGCCGACGATGGTGGGCGCGGCCGTGTACTCGGGCTACAAGTATCGCGACCTGTTCCAGCCCGGCGACTTCCCGGTGTTCGCCATCGGCTTCGTCACCTCGTTCCTCTTCGCGATGCTGGCAGTGCGGGCGTTGCTGAAGTTCATCGGCAACCACAGCTATGCGGCGTTTGCCTGGTATCGCATCGTGTTTGGCGTCGTGATCCTGGCGACCTGGCAGTTCGGCCTGATCGACTGGAGCACGGCGGTGGGCTAGGACGCTGAGCCCGGAAACGAAAAAGCCCCGCTTTCGCGGGGCTTTTTCATGGGGCTCGTCGATCGATCAGACCAGCACGCCCTGGCTGCGCAGATAGTCGTCGTAGCTGCCGCTGAAGTCGGTCACGCCGTTCTCCGACAGCTCGATGATGCGCGTGGCCAGCGAGCTGACGAACTCGCGGTCATGGCTGACGAAGATCAGCGTGCCCGGGTAGTTCTCCAGTGCCAGGTTGAGCGCCTCGATCGATTCCATGTCCAGGTGGTTGGTCGGTTCGTCCATCACCAATACGTTGGGTTTCTTCAGGATCAGCTTGCCGAACAGCATGCGGCCCTGTTCGCCCCCGGAAATCACCTTCACCGACTTCTTGATCTCGTCGTTGGAAAACAGCATGCGCCCGAGGGTGCCACGCACCAGCTGTTCGCCGCCCTGGGTCCACTGGCCCATCCAGTCGAACAGCGTGACGTCGTCCTCGAAGTCCTCAGCGTGGTCCTGGGCGAAGTAACCGACATCGGCGCTTTCGGTCCATTTCACTTCGCCGGACAGCGGCGGCATCTCGCCGACCAGCGTGCGCAGCAGGGTGGTCTTGCCGATGCCGTTGGGGCCGATGATGGCTACGCGCTCGCCGGCTTCAATCTGCAGGTTCAGGTTCTTGAACAGCGCAGTGCCGTCGTAACCCTGGCTGAGGCGTTCCAGCGTGACCGCCTGGCGATGCAGCTTCTTGTACTGCTCGAAGCGGATGAACGGGCTGACCCGGCTGGACGGCTTGACCTCTTCCAGCTGGATCTTGTCGATCAGCTTGGCGCGGCTGGTGGCCTGCTTGGCCTTGGAGGCGTTGGCCGAGAAGCGGCTGACGAAGGTCTGCAGCTCGGCGATCTGCGCCTTCTTCTTGGCGTTGTCCGACAGCAGGCGTTCGCGGGCCTGGGTCGCGGCGGTCATGTATTCGTCGTAGTTGCCGGGGAACAGGCGCAGCTCGCCGTAATCCAGGTCGGCCATGTGGGTGCAGACCGAGTTCAGGAAGTGACGGTCGTGGGAAATGATGATCATGGTGCTGTTTCGCGCCGTGAGCACCGATTCCAGCCAGCGGATGGTGTTGATGTCCAGGTGGTTGGTCGGCTCGTCCAGCAGCAGCACTTCCGGGTCGGAGAACAGCGCCTGGGCCAGCAGCACGCGCAGCTTCCAGCCCGGTGCCACGGCGCTCATCGGGCCGAAATGCTGATCGAGCGGGATGCCCAGGCCGAGCAGCAGCTCGCCAGCGCGGGATTCTGCGGTGTAGCCGTCGAACTCGGCGAACTGTACTTCCAGCTCGGCGACGGCCATGCCGTCGTCCTCGCTCATTTCCGGCAGGGCATAGATGCGGTCACGCTCGGCCTTGATCTGCCACAGCTCCTCGTGGCCCATGATCACGGTGTCGATCACGCTGAAGTCTTCGTAGGCGAACTGATCCTGGCGCAGCTTGCCCAGGCGCACGTTGGGTTCGAGCATCACCTGACCGGCCGACGGCTCCAGCTCGCCGCCGAGAATCTTCATGAAGGTCGACTTGCCGCAGCCGTTGGCGCCGATCAGGCCGTAGCGGTTGCCGCCGCCGAACTTGACGGAAACGTTTTCGAACAGCGGCTTGGCGCCGAACTGCATGGTGATGTTAGCGGTTGAAATCAAGAGGCTCTATCTCGCGGGTTTCAAAGGGTTACGTTGGGGCTTGTGGGCAGGTTTCGCGTGCCATTGCGGCTCGGCGCCGGCGTTATCGCTTCGGCGGGCAGCACTGAGTGCGGACTACATGCGCCGCATCGGGGTCTATCGTGAGGCGCGCATTGTACGGACGCCGGCCGCGAATACCCAGCGCTAGCCGCCAGGCGCGTCGTGAGTGCTCCGGTTTGAGCCGGTTCACTGGAAGTCCCGACTGCGCACATCCAGCCCCGAGAGCAGTGCACTGAGGTCGCGCAGTCGGCCAGCGATCACGTGGCGCACACCATGAGCGGACTCCAGATGACCGTCGACCCGCAGCAGTTGCGACTGCAGCAGCACCGGGCGCTGGCGTTCGGCCAGATGCTGCCAGACCACCACATTGATCAATCCGAACTCATCTTCCAGGGTGACAAACACCACGCCGCTGGCGGTCTGCGGGCGCTGCCGGCCGATCACCAGGCCAGCAACGCTGACCGGTCGGCCGGGCTCGGCATCGGCCAGCTCGCGTGAACTGCGGCAGCGCCGTGCCCTCAGCTTGTCGCGCAGCAGTGTCAGCGGATGCGGTCCAAGCGTCGTGCCGAGGGTTGCGTAGTCGGTCAGCAGGTCTTCGCCGGTCGAGGGTAGCGGCAGGTTCACTGGCGCTTCCGTCGTTGCAGCCAGCTCGGCGAACAGCGGCAGCTGCGGTTCGATCCCGGCGACGGCCCAGCGCGCGTGATGACGATGACCGGCAAGACCGTGCAGGGCGCCGGCATCGGCCAGTCGTTCGCGCGTGCGGGCGTCCAGCCCGGCGCGCCGGCTGAGATCATCGACATCGCTGAACGCTTGTGTCCGGCGAGCGCTCTCGATGCGCCGCGCATCCGCCTCACGCAGGCCGCGAATCATCCGCAGGCCCAGGCGGATCGCCGGCTGTGCCTTGGCGCCGGGCTCCAGACTGCAATCCCAGTCGCTGTGACATACGTCTACCGGGCGCACTTCGATGCCGTGGCGCCGGGCATCCTGCAATACCTGATCGGGGCTGTAGAAACCCATCGGCCAGCTGTTGATCAGCGCGCAGGCGAACGCCGCCGGCTCATGGCATTTCAGCCAGCTGCTGGCGTAGGTGAGCAGGGCGAAGCTGGCAGCGTGGGATTCGGGGAAACCGTAGCTGCCGAAGCCTTTGATCTGCTCGAAGATGCGGGTGATGAATTCCGGCTCGTATTGCTTGTCGAGCATCCGCGCGGTCAGCCGTTCGCGATGATGTTCCAGGCCGCCGTGGCGCTTCCAGGCGGCCATACTGCGACGCAGTTCGTCGGCCTCGCCGGGGCTGTAGTCGGCGGCGATGATGGCCAGTTCCATCACCTGCTCCTGGAACAGCGGCACGCCGAGAGTGCGCTCGAATACCGGCATGAGTTCGTCGGAGGGATAGAGCACCGGCTCCTCGCCGTTACGCCGGCGCAGGTACGGATGAACCATATCGCCCTGGATCGGCCCGGGGCGGACGATGGCCACCTGAATCACCAGATCGTAGAACTTGCGTGGGCGCAGGCGCGGCAGCATGGCCATCTGCGCCCGCGACTCGATCTGGAACACGCCGATGGTGTCGGCGCGGCTGATCATGGCGTAGGTCGCCGGATCCTCCTGCGGCAGGCTGGCCAGCGTCCAGCGCGTGCCGCGATAACGCTCGATCAGGGCGAAGCAGCGACGCAGCGCACTGAGCATGCCCAGGGCGAGCACATCGACCTTGAGCAGGCCGACCAGATCGAGGTCGTCCTTGTCCCACTGGATCACCGTGCGCTCGGCCATGCTGGCGTTCTCCACCGGCACAAGGGTCTGCAGTGGGTGTTCGCTGATCACGAAACCGCCAGGATGCTGCGACAGGTGACGGGGGAAGCCGATCAGCTCGCCGGTCAATGCCAGCACCCGGCGCAGCAGCGGGTTATTCGCATCGAAGCCAGCCTCGGCCAGCCGCTCGGCCGAGGGCACACGATCGCTCCAGCGCCCGCAGCAGTCGGCCAGCGCATTCACCTGATCGGCTGGCAGGCCGAGCGCCTTGGCCACGTCGCGCAGCGCGCCGGCGCTGTGATAGGTGCTGACCACGGCGGTGAGTGCGGCGCGGTGACGACCATAGCGGCTGAAGACGTACTGAATGACTTCCTCGCGGCGCTCGTGCTCGAAGTCCACGTCGATATCCGGCGGCTCCTTGCGTTCGCGCGAGAGAAAGCGCTCGAACAGCAGGCGGCGCCCCGGCAGGGTGGGGTCGAGTTCGGTGATGCCGAGGGCGAAACACACCGTGGAGTTGGCCGCCGAACCACGCCCCTGGCAGAGAATCTGCCGCTCGCGTGCCCAGTTCACGATGTCGTGCACGGTGAGGAAGTAGCTCTCGTACGCTAGCTCGGCGATCAGCTTCAGCTCATGTTCGAGCAGCCTGCGGGCTTGTTCGGGCACGCCGTCCGGCCAGCGCCAACGGGCGCCGCGCTCGACCAGTTCGCGCAGCCAGGAGGTGGCGTCATGCCCGTGCGGAACCAGTTCGCGCGGGTAGTGGTAGCGCAACTGGCCGAGATCGAAGGTGCAGCGCGCGGCGATGCGCAGGGTTTCGGCGAGTAGGGCCGGCGGATACAGCTCGGTCAGTTCCTCGTGGCGCCGCAGATGGCGCTCGCCGTTGGGGAACAGGTGGGCGCCGGCCTCGGCCACCGGCAGGTGGTGGCGGATGGCGGTCATGCAGTCCTGCAGGGCACGCCGTCCGCGGGCGTGCATGTGCACGTCGCCGCAGGCCACCGGCGGTAGCCCGCAGGACGACGCCCGTTCGAGCAGGTGCTGCAGTTGCGCGGCGTCATCCGCGCCGCGATGCAGTTCGACGGCCAACCACAGCCGCTGCGGGAACAGGCGGCACAGCCAGGGCAGGTGACGGTCGTCGTCATCATCCGGCAGCCAGATCGCCAGCAGCCCGTCCGGGGACTCGGCGAAATCGTCGAGCAAAAGGCGATAGCGGCCCTTCTCGCAACGGCGGCGGGCCAGGGTGATCAAGCGGCAAAGCGCCTGATATCCGGTTAGGTTTTCGACCAGCAGGATCAGCCGGGGGCCGTTTTCGATACGCAACTCGCTGCCGACGATGAGCGGTACGCCACTGTCCTTGGCTGCCTGCCAGGCGCGGACGATACCTGCCAGCGTGCATTCGTCGGTGATTGCCAGGGCGCGGTAGCCCAGGCGCGCAGCCCGCTCGAACAGCTCCCGGGCGCTGGAGGCACCGCGCTGGAAGCTGAAGTTGGACAAGCAGTGCAGCTCGGCGTAATCGCTCATGCGAACCAGCCGTGCAGCAGCAACGGCCCGTCGCTGCCGAGCGGGCGGAAGGCCCAGCCGCGCTGGCCGGCGCGCGTTTCGATGAGGTAGTAGTCGCGCCGTATATCCTCGCCGTCCCACCAGCCGGACTCGATGCGTTCCGGGCCGGCGAGGATGCGCAGCGAGCTTTCGCGCAGCGGCTGCGGTGCAGCCAGCAACCAGCCGGGGCGAGGGCCGCATGCCGGCAGTGCTGTATGTGGCGCCTGTGCCTGCGTCTGCCAGGCATGTTCGGGACGATGATCGGCGCAGGCGCCGAGGCCCTGTACCGCGTGGTCGCCGAGGCGTGCGCGCAGGCGTTCGCGCAACTGTTCCCAGGGCAGCGTTTGCTGCGCTCTTTCATCAAACAGCTGGCGGTGCTGCGGCGTGAAAGCCGGCAGCTCGCGCGCCAGCAATCGCACTGCCAGCACCGGTGCCGGCAGTTGCAGCTGTTCCAGGCGGCCGCGGGTCAGCTCGAACAGCATGCCGGCCTCGCGCTCGGCAGCCAGCAGGCCGACGACGACCCGGCTGTCGGCCAGGTTGCGATGTTCCAGTTGCAGGACGAAGCGCTGCACGCCGCTGTCGCGCCCGGCGAGATAGGCGGCCAGGTCGGCGGTGAGCCGGCGCAGCGGGAACAACAGCGCCTGGTGTGACTCGACCTCGAAGTTCAATTCGATGCGCGCGTCGAAAACATCGGGTGGGCGGTAGAACTCCAGCGCCAGCGGCTGCCGCCCGAGCAGGGTGTCGAGCTGCAGCAGCACCTCGGCCGGAAAGCGCCGGGCCACGCTGTCGCGGGGCAGGGCAAGCAGTTGCGAAAGACTGCGCAACCCCATGCGCGCGAAGGCCGTGGCCACTTCGCGCGACAGGCCGAGGCGCTCCACCGGCAAACGTCCGAGCGCCTCGCGCAGCGTTGTGTCATCGCTCACCGCCAGACCATCGTGGGCATTGGCGAGTACCCGTGCCGCCGCCGGGTTGGGGGCAACGGTGATGCGCTGGCGGAAGCCCAGGGCGTTCAGTTCCTGGCGCAGGCGCGCTTCGAAGCGCGGCCAGGGGCCGAACAGGCCGAGGCTGGACTGCACTTCCAGCAGCAGGCAGCGCGGGTAATGCAGGCTGACCTGAGCGCTGAAACCGTAGGCCCAGGCGGCCAGGAAGCGCTGCCAGCGCTCGATGGCCGCCAGATCGTAATCGGCACTGGCGAAATTGCGGGTCAGCGCCTGGGCGGCAGTCAGCGTCTGGCCGGGTTTCAGGCCGAGTTCGCGCGCCGCCGGATTGACCGCTTGCAGCACGCGCCGCTGCGCCGGCCCGGCGAGCAAGGCCAGCGGCGCGGCAGGGTCGCTGCGTTCGCGCAGCACGCCGTCCATCGCCAGTTGCGGCAGCAGGATGCAGGCCCAGAGCATGTCCGTGTCACCGCCAGGCGCTGGCGGCGATCGGCCGCGCCGGCGCCAGACCGCCTCGGCACTTGAGCACGCGCAGTTGCGCCGGGTGAGCGTCGATGGCCAGGCGCAGGGCGGCTGGCGAGGGGTTCAGCGCTTCGGCCTGCGGGCGATAGGCGAAGGCCAGCGTCTGTCCGGTTTCGGCGGCCACCTGCAGGCGCCGCAGGGCGCGGTCGTCCGCCTGCCTCGGCCAGCACAGCACGGCGCCACAGCTACCCGAGCGCAGGCATTGCTCGGTCGCCCACAGCGCATCGCGCCCGCTGGCGTGGACGATGCTCAACTGCCGCAGGTCGACGCCGGCGGTCAGCCAGGCCTGGGGGTAGGGCAGATGCGGCGGGTCGACCAGCACCACCCGCTCGCCGGCCACGGTCAGCCGGGCAAGGGTCGGCCACAGCAGGCGCAGCTCGCCGGTGCCGGGCGCGGCGAGAAGAATCTCGCTCAGTGCCGCCTCCGGCCAGCCGCCACCCGGAAGGGCGGCATCCAGCGCGGCGTGTCCGGTCGGCTGGCTGGCGGCAGGGGCGACGATGGCCTGCCCACGCCAGACACGGCGTGCATCGAGCAGGCGATCCAGGGCGACCACGGATGTCATGCAAAGGCAATCCAAAAATACTGTATATGAATACAGTATTCAGTTGCCCGGTTCGGCGGTCAAGTCATGCTGACCAGCGTCATCGCCTCTTCCGCTGATGCAGAGCGCCTTCGATGATTTCGCGTCGACGGCTCAGGCCTGAGCCGGGCGAGCCCGCTGAAGACGAATTGCGCGCCGTGCGCTGCGTGCCAGGCGGATGCTGAGCAAAAACGCTGCGCAGCTCAGTCCGGCGATCAGACCCTGCCACAGCCCGCCGGGGCCGGATGCCGGGCCGAAGTGGTCGGTCAGGCCGAGCACATAGCCGATCGGCAGACCGATGCCCCAGTAGGCGAAGAGGGTGAAGATCATGGTCATGCGCGTGTCCTGGTAGCCGCGCAGGGCACCGGCAGCGGTAACTTGCACAACATCGGAGAACTGGAACAGTGCCGCATAGAAGAACAAGCCGGACGCCACGGCGATCACCGCGGGGTCGGGCGTGTAGATGCGGGCAATCGGCACGGCGAACAGCAGCATCGCGGTGGCGGAAAAACAGGCATACACCAGCCCCGTTCCCACTCCGACGCCAGCGGCGAAACGCGCATCTCGCGGCGCACTGCGGCCCAGTGCCTGTCCCACCCGCACGGTGACCGCCATGCCCAGCGACAGCGGAATCATGAAGATCAGCGAGGTGAAGTTCAGCGCTATCTGGTGTCCGGCCACCACCGTCGCGCCCAATGCGCCGATCAGCAGCGCAATGACCGAAAAAATGCTGGCTTCGGCGAACACCGCGATACCGATCGGCAGACCGACCGCGAGCAAGGGGCTGAGCACCGGCCAGCGCGGCCATTCGAAGTGGGCGAATAGCCGGCTCGGTCGATACGGCGCGGCGCGGCGTACCCAGAACAGCATGGCCAGCAGCATGAACAGCATGACCAGCGACGTTGCGACACCGCAGCCAACACCGCCGAGTGCCGGCGCGCCGAGCTTGCCGTAGATGAAGATGTAGTTGAGCGGGATATTCAGCAGCAGGCCGAGAACCCCGACCACCATGCTCGGGCGCGAGTGGCCGAGGCCGTCGCTGTAGCAACGCAGCACCTGGTACAGCCCGATCGCCGGAAAGCCGCAGGCGACGGCGCGCAGATAGCCCATGCTGGGATCGATCAGCGCGGCTTCGACGTTCATCCAGTGCAGCATCGGCTCGGCGTTCCACATCAGGACGGCGCACAGGCTGCCGAGGCCGCCGCCCATCCACAGCGCCTGGCGCACCAGCGGGCCGATCTCGCCGTGGCGTCCGGCGCCGAAACGCTGCGCCACGTTCGGCGTGGTCGCCAGGATCACGCCGGTCAGGAACAGAAAAACCGGCACCCAGATGGAATTGCCCAGGGCCACTGCCGCCAGATCGTGCGCACTGACCCGACCCGCCATCACCGTATCGACGAAGCCCATCGCCGTATTGGCCAGCTGAGCGATCATCATCGGCAGGGCAAGGGCGAAGAGGGTGCGCAGCTCGGTCCGCACCCGGCCGGCTCTCGACTCAGAAGGCATTGCATCGTTCCGGTTGTATACAAAGAGCGCGGTAGTCTACGCCGCACGACAGCTGGCCGAAAGGCGGAAAAACGGCGGCGAGGCGTCTAGAATGGGCCGCATCTGAAACGGAGCCTGCCATGCGTATCCTCGCCGACGAAAACATTCCTTTGGTCGATGCCTTCTTCGCCGGCTTCGGCAGCATCCGCCGCATGGCCGGCCGCTCGATCAACCGGGCGGCGCTGGAGCAGACCGACGTGCTGCTGGTGCGCTCGGTGACCCGCGTCGATCGCGAATTGCTCGCCGGCACACCGGTGCGCTTCGTCGGCACCTGCACCATCGGCACCGATCATCTGGACCTCGACTATTTCCTCGAAGCCGGCATCACCTGGGCCAGTGCGCCCGGCTGCAATGCGCGCGGAGTGGTGGATTACGTGCTGGGCAGCCTGCTGACGCTGGCCGAACGGCAGGGCGAGGAACTGACGACACGTCGCTACGGCGTGGTCGGCGCGGGCGAAGTGGGCGGGCGGCTGGTGGAGGTGCTGCGCGGATTGGGCTGGGATGTGCGAGTCTGCGATCCGCCGCGCCAGGCACGTGAGACTGGTGACTTCGTCACGCTGGAGGAGATTATCGCCGAGTGCGATGTAATCAGCCTGCATGCGCCACTGGAGTTGCAGGGCGCGCATCCGACCTTCCATCTGTTCGACGCTTCCCGGCTGGCGCAACTGCGCCCTGGCAGCTGGCTGATCAACGCCAGCCGTGGCGCGGTGGTGGACAATGCCGCTCTACGCGAACTGCTGCTACGTCGACCGGATCTGCAGGCGGTACTGGATGTCTGGGAAGGCGAGCCGCAGGTCGACGTCGCCCTGGCCGAATTGTGCCAGCTGGCCACGCCGCATATCGCCGGCTACAGCCTGGACGGCAAGCTGCGCGGCACTGCACAGATCTATCAGGCATTCTGTGTCGCCCAGGGGCTGGCGCCGACAGTGACGCTGGACGAGCTGATGCCGGCGCCGGCGCTACAGGCGCTGAGCTTCGATGGCTCTGCCGATCCATGCGACCTGTTGGCCACGCTGTGCCGCGCGGTCTACGACCCGCGTAGCGACGATGCCGCGTTCCGCCGCAGCCTGCGCGGCGACGAAGCGCAGCGTCGCGCGGCCTTCGACCAGCTGCGCAAGGCCTATCCGCCACGGCGCGAAATCGACGGTGTGCGAGTGCACATTCAGGGCGACAACGACGAACTGACCCGCGTCGTGCGTGGGCTGGGTGCGCTGTTGGGCTAGGCCGATTGGTCGGATGCAATTTGCGGCCTGCTCCGCTAGGATTACCCGTCTTCCGCTTAGCCCACGATGGTGTTATGAGTTATCAGGTTCTAGCCCGCAAATGGCGTCCGCGCTCGTTCCGCGAAATGGTCGGGCAGACGCACGTGCTCAAGGCCCTGATCAACGCGCTGGATAATCAGCGCCTGCACCACGCCTATCTGTTCACTGGCACCCGCGGCGTGGGCAAGACCACCATCGCGCGGATCATCGCCAAGTGTCTGAACTGCGAAACCGGCGTCAGCTCGACCCCCTGCGGTGAGTGCTCGGTGTGTCGCGAGATCGACGAGGGGCGCTTCGTCGACCTGATCGAAGTCGATGCTGCGAGCCGCACCAAGGTCGAGGACACCCGTGAACTGCTGGACAACGTGCAGTACGCGCCGAGCCGTGGCCGCTACAAGGTCTACCTGATCGACGAAGTGCACATGCTTTCGTCGCATTCGTTCAATGCGCTGCTCAAGACGCTCGAAGAACCGCCGCCGCACGTCAAGTTCCTGCTGGCGACCACCGACCCGCAGAAGCTGCCCGTCACCATCCTTTCGCGTTGCCTGCAGTTCTCGCTGAAGAACATGCCGCCGGAGCGGGTGGTCGAGCATCTGGCTCATGTGCTTGGTGCGGAGAACGTACCGTTCGAGGAAGACGCCCTGTGGCTGCTCGGCCGGGCGGCAGATGGCTCGATGCGCGATGCGATGAGCCTGACCGACCAGGCGATCGCCTTTGGCGAGGGGCGGGTGCTCGCCGCCGATGTGCGCGCGATGCTCGGCACGCTCGATCATGGGCAGGTCTACGGTGTATTGCAGGCGTTGCTCGAAGGTGACGCACGCGCACTGCTCGAAGCCGTGCGCCAGCTGGCCGAGCAAGGTCCGGACTGGGCCGGCGTGCTGGCAGAAATACTCAATGTGCTGCACCGCGTGGCCATTGCCCAGGCGCTGCCGGAAGCGATTGATAACGGCCAGGGCGACCGCGATCGCGTCCTTGCGCTGGCTCAGGCGTTGCCCGCCGAGGATGTGCAGTTCTATTACCAGATGGGGCTGATTGGTCGGCGCGATCTGCCGTTGGCGCCCGATCCGCGCAGCGGTTTCGAGATGGTGCTGCTGCGCATGCTGGCGTTCCGTCCCGCCGAGAGCGAAGACGCGCCGCGAACACCGCTAAAGCACCTGGGAGTCAGCCCGGCCACGGCTGATTCCGACAGGGCTCCGGTGGCCGCAGCGGCCACCGCGCCTGCTCCCGTGCCTTCTGTGGCTGTTCCACCTGCCGCCGTGCCGCCTGTCGCAACCGTGACCGAGGTCGTCCCGCCGGTCGAGGAGGCATCCACCGTTCAGACGCCGGCGTTGCCCGCGAACGAACCCGCTGCACCACCGGTCATCGACGTGCCCTGGATAGAGTCGCCAAGTACTGCGCAGGCGACGCCTGAGGTGGCCGCCGTCGAACCAGTACCGTCGCCTGTCATCGCGGCCGAACAGCCGGCACCGTTGGCTCCGCTCGAGGATACGGACGACGACGAGCCGCCGTTGAGTGACGAGGATTATTACGAAGTCGAAAACCAGGTCGAAGCCTATCTGGACGATCTGGTCGAGACTCAGGCGGCCGTTGCCAGCGAGCCGTTACCGGCGGCCGAACCAGCAACCGGGCTGGCTGCCGATTGGCTGGAGCTGTATCTCAAGCTCGGCCTGTCCGGGCTGACTGGCAGCATTGCCGCCAATTGCACGTTGATCGAGGTGGACGGCGACCGCTGGTTGATGCATCTGGATCCGGCGCAGAGCGCGCTGTTCAACGCCACTCAGCAGCGGCGCCTGAACGACGCGCTGGATCAGTATCACGGGCGCAAGCTGCAGCTGGAGATCAAGCTGGAAAAACCGCAGCAGGAAACGCCGGCACAGGCCGCGGCGCGCCGTCGCGAAGAGCGCCAGCGCGCCGCCGAGCGATCGATCCAGGCCGATCCGATGGTGCAGCAATTGATGCAGCAATTCTCTGCCGTGATTCGAGACGGCACGATCGAACCTGTAGAACACACCGAAACCTGACCCCCATTTGAGGTGATTCCCATGATGAAAGGTGGCATGGCCGGCCTGATGAAGCAGGCGCAGCAGATGCAGGAAAAGATGCAGAAAATGCAGGAAGAGCTGGCGAATGCCGAAGTCACCGGCCAGTCCGGTGCGGGCCTGGTCAGCGTGGTGATGAACGGTCGTCATGACGTCAAGCGTGTCAGTCTGGACGACAGCCTGATGCAGGAAGACAAGGAAATCCTCGAGGATCTGATCGCCGCAGCGGTCAATGATGCCGTGCGCAAGATCGAGCAGAACAGCCAGGAAAAGATGGCCGGTATGACTGCCGGCATGCAGCTGCCACCCGGCTTCAAAATGCCCTTCTAACAACAGCCGTCAACTGCACGTGGCCGGCTTTCCAGGCGGAGGCCGCCACAGGCACCTGCTGTTCCGTTCTTCTTCGAGATTCCCATGAGTTTCAGCCCACTGATTCGTCAGCTCATCGATGCGTTGCGGATATTGCCCGGCGTCGGACAGAAAACTGCGCAACGCATGGCCCTGCAGTTGCTCGAGCGTGATCGCAGCGGCGGTCTGCGTCTGGCGCAGGCGTTGACCCGGGCAATGGAAGGCGTCGGTTACTGTCGCCAATGCCGCACGCTGAGCGAGGATGAGCTCTGCCCGCAATGCGCCGATCCGCGCCGCGACGATGCGCTGCTGTGCGTGGTGCAAAGCCCGGTGGATGTGTTCGCGGTCGAGCAGACGGGGTTTCGCGGGCGCTATTTCGTCCTCAAGGGGCATCTCTCACCGCTCGACGGTCTCGGTCCCGAAGCCATCGGCATTCCCGAGCTACTCGCGCGGGTTGCCGATGGTGCGTTCGCTGAAGTGATTCTGGCGACCAATCCGACGGTAGAAGGCGAGGCCACCGCGCACTACATCGCCCAGATGCTGGTACCCAAAGGCTTGGTCATCAGTCGCATCGCCCACGGCGTGCCGCTGGGCGGCGAACTGGATCTGGTCGATGGCGGTACGCTGGCCCACGCGCTGGCCGGACGTAAACCTATCAGTCTGTGAAATCGCTGCGCTCGGTATGCCGCAGCGCTTTAACCTTATAGCGCTTTGCCAGTGCCGTCTCTGCTCTGATTCCTGTAAAGTTCTAAGCCAAACCCGCTAGATAACCAAAAAGAATAACTTGCTTGCTTTTGGTTATATGGCATTCCTTTGCGTGCAGCTCGAATCGAGGTCGTAAATGAAAGCAAAGCATTGGCTGTTCTCGGCACTTTTGCTCGTGAGCGCATTCGCTCAAGCGCAGGAAAAATTCAAAGTCGGCTATATCCGGGTAATGGATGATGCGCAGGCAATGGTGGCGCATGAGGCCGGTCTGTATGCCAAGCATGGTCTTGATGTCGAGCTGATCGAGTTCAGTTCCGGCACCGATCTGATCAAGGCCATCGTCGGCGGTCAGCTGGATACCGGTGTGCTGGGCTTCACCAACGCTGTGGCCTGGGCTTCGAAGGGCGCGGACCTGAAAGTGGTGGGCGGCGCCCAGCAGGGCTATCACTCGATTCTGGTCCGCGAGCAGACCGGTATTGCCGATGTGGCCGGTCTCAAGGGGCATAGTCTGGCATCCCAGCGTGAAGGCAGCACCGCCGATGCCGTGCTGCGCGGTGTGACGCTGAAGGCCGCCGGTCTCAAGCCGAGCGATGTGAACATCATGGGCGTCAGCCCGGCGGTCGCGGTGCAATCGCTGGTTTCCGGGCGGGTCGACGCAGCCTTCCTGTTCGAGCCCTATGACCGCATCGCGCAACTGGTCGCACCGGTCAAGCAGGTCTACGAGATCGGCGAGGTCTGGCCTTTCCCCTGCATGGTGGTGATCACCTCCGGTGACACGCTGGCCAAGCGCAAGGATGCCGTGTGGAAATCCCTCGATGCACAACGCGACGCGATCAGCCTGCTCGAGCAGCAACCGGCTGAAGCAGCCAAGCTGATCGCCGACTACTTCATCGCCGAGCCGACGCTCAAAACCCTCAAGCGTGGCGAACTGCCCCGCGAGACCGTCATCGAGGAAGCCATCGCGACCCAGACGTTCAGCGCCAAGCTCGACGATCAGGATTTGGCACGTATTCAGGAGCTCGCCGATATCCTGCAGGAGCAGGGTTCGCTGAAGACTCGTGATGGCAAGGCATTCGATACCCGCGCAATCCTCGATCTGTCCTGGCAGGATGCCCGCCAGCTCTGATTCGCGATGATCTACGCAGGGGCCTGCTCGCCGCGCGGCAGACCCCGTTCGTTCTGGCTCGATTCGATGAGCCACTTTCTGTTCAAGAGTGTTTATGCAACTCAGGTTTGATGAAGTAGACAAACGCTTTGGTCAGCTGGAAGTCATCAAGGGCTTCAGCGGCGAGTTCGCGCAGGGCGAGTTGGTGGCGCTGGTCGGTCCGTCCGGCTGTGGCAAATCGACCTTGTTGCATTTGGTGGCCGGGCTGGAAAAACCCAGTGCGGGACGGGTGCTGGCTGATGGTCAACCGATCTCCGCGCCGAGCCCGCAACGCACCCTGGTTTTTCAGGAGCATGCGCTGTATCCGTGGCTCAGCCTGCAGGCGAACGTGGCAATGGCGCTGGAGTTGCAGGGTGTCGCCAAAGGCAGCGCGTTCGAGCAGGCTGCAGCCTGGCTGGCGCGCGTCAATCTGGAAGGCTTCGAACACTACTATCCCCACCAGGTTTCGGGCGGAATGCGCCAGCGTACGGCCTTGGCGCGGGCGTTCATCGCCAAGCCCGAGGTGCTGCTGCTGGACGAACCATTCGGTGCGCTCGACGCGCTGACGCGAATGGCGCTGCAGGATGTGTTGCGCGAGCTGATCGAGGAGCATCAGCCGACCGTGCTGCTGGTGACCCACGATGTCGATGAGGCCCTTTATCTGGCCGATCACGTGCTGGTGTTCAGTGCGCGCCCGGCCCGTGTGCTGAAAACCTTCAACTTCACCCATTGCGAGAAGAGTCACGATCTTTCCGAATTCGCTGCCGAGCGCCGGGAGATTCTGCGGTTGCTGGGTATCAAGACGGAGGTCGAACACGCATGAGCCAGGGACGTCGTTTGACTGGAGCGAAGAAATACCTCGCCGTGGTGTTGGCGATTCTGTTCATATTGCTGATCTGGCAGGCCGCCACCTGGAGTCTGCCGGCATTCCTGATGCCGGGAATACCCACCGTGTTCGAGCGAATGATCGGCGCGGTGCAGGAGCCGGAGTTTCGTGAGGGGCTGTATGGCAGCATGAGTCGCCTCGGCAGCGGCTACAGTTTCGCGCTGTTGTTCGGCATCGGCTTCGGTCTGGTGGGCGGGGTGCTTTTCTTCTTCCGCGAGATTCTCCGTTCGGCCATCGTCATCCTGCAGTCGATTCCGTCGATTGCCTGGGTGCCGCTGTTTCTCATCGTCATGGGCTTTGGCAATCTGCCGATCATCGTGGTGGTGGCCCTGGCGGCGTTCTTCCCGATGGCGCTGTCGGTGATGAATGCCACCGAGAGCGTGCAGCCTGTACATGTGGCGGCGGCGCGTGTGATGGGAGCCTCGCGCTGGCAGCTACTGCGTCGCGTCTACCTGCCGGCGGTGATGCCGGAGCTGATCACCGGTGCCCAGCTGGCGTTCGGCAACGCCTGGCGTGCGCTGATTTCCGCCGAGATGCTGATCGGCTTCGGCCAGGGCCTCGGTCGCTCGCTGGCTTATTCCGGCGAAATCGCCGATATGGTCGGGGTGATGATGAACATCCTAGTGATCGCCATTCTAGCGACCTTGATCGATCAGGTGGTCCTGGAGAAGTTCAAGCAGCGCATGCTGCGCTACCAGTACGTCTGAGGAGGCTGCCTGTGGCTGCGTTCCCGCGCATCGCCTTGCTCGCGGCTCTGTGCCTGCCAGGCCTGACGCTGGGCGAGCCGCAGTCGGCGGCTACGGGCGAAACCTACCGTGCGCTGTCGAGCGATGCCCAGAGTAGTCTCGACAGTACGATCGCTGCGGCGTTGGGTGAAACATTGCAGTCAGCTGTCGAGGATTTCCGCGTCGGCACGACTGGGGATGGTTCGCTCTTTTACCAGACGGAAATCGCTGCACTCGGCGCCGCCTCCGATGGACCGCGCGAGTGGGCGCAGCTGCACGGTGAATCGTTCTGCATCGCGGCGGGCAATCCGCAGATGGCAGCCGTGGCGGAACGCTTTGGCGCTGTTGCGCGCCCTTATCCCAGCTCGACCGAGGCGTTGATTGGTTTGAAGCTGGGCGAGTGCCGCATTGTCGTCGAGGATGCGAGCTTGCTGGAGAACATTGCCGAACTGCCTGAGTGGCGCCGCTTCAACCGTCTCCTACCGCGCCTGGTGGATGCGGACATGCAGCTATGGGTGGCAGCAAGTACGCCGGAGCTGCAGGAGAAGGTGGATGCACTACAGCAGCAGTGGCACGCCAATGGACGGCTGCAGGCACTCGTCCAGCAGGCCATCGATGATGTCGCGTTTCAGGCCTACGTCTTGGCCGACACCCTGGATTGCCACTGACGCTGGAGTTACTGGCTCTTGACCAGTTCCTGCAGCGCGTCTGCCAAGCCATTCAGCTTGAGTGGCGCGCGTATATGCCCACGCAGGCTACCGTCTGGCGCAACGAGTGCGATGTTGCCGCTGTGGCTTACGCTGTAATCGCCATCTGCTGTGTTCGCGGGTACGAAGGGCAGGCCGAGCGCCTTGGATAGCTTGGTCAGCTCGGATAGCTCGCCGGTCAATCCCTTGAATCCTGAGCGGTAGTAGGCGAGATATTGCTTCAGGCGTTCCGGCGTGTCGCGTGCCGGATCCACGCTGACGAGTACCACCTGAACGCGTTCACGTAGCTCGGGCTGCAAACGGCCAAGCAGGCGGCGCAGATCGCTGAGCGTAGTCGGACAAACGTCCGGGCAGGCGGTGAAGCCGAGGAACAGCAGGTGCCAGCGGTCACGCAGATCACGGGTGTCGAATGCTTGGCCATCCTGATCGACGAGATGCAGCGCTGGTATTGCTCGTTCGCGCGGCAGCAACAGCAGATTGGCCTCGTCCAGCAGCACATCGCGGTCCAGCGCATGAGCGCCGGTGGTCATTGCCAGGAAGAAGAACAGGAAGCGGCGAAATACGCGCATGAACGCCGCCCTCAACATCAACGCTCGTTGAGCGAGAACGCCGTGAGGGTGAAGGTGGGAATGTCCATGTCCTGCAGCTTGCGCGAGCCGCCAAGTTCCGGCAGATCGATGATCGCGGCCGCTTCGTGGACGGTAGCGCGCATTCGGCGAACGAGTTGCGCCGCGGCAATCAGCGTACCGCCGGTTGCGATCAAGTCATCGAAAAGCACGACCGAATCGCCTTCGCACAGGCTGTCGGCCTGGATTTCCAGCTGCGCCTCGCCGTATTCCGTGCAGTAGGTTTGCGAAAGGACATCCGCTGGCAGCTTGCCCTGCTTGCGAAACAGCACCAACGGTTTGTTCAGTTCGTAAGCGAGAATCGAGCCGAGCAGAAAACCGCGCGCATCCAGCGCGCCGATGTGGCTGAAATCCGCTTCCACATATCGCTGGATGAGGCTGTCGGCGACCATGCGCAAGGCTTTGGGTGACTGCAGCAGCGGCGTGATATCGCGAAAGATCACGCCGGGGCGGGGGAAGTCCGGTACTGGGCGGATCAGAGTCTTGATGCTGAATTCATCGAAGATCATGCGCGCACCCTGTCGGTCTACTGAGCGTCCATGCTGCCGCCAGCCAGGGCGCACAGACCGATGGAGTCAAGAATGCGAACTTCCTTGCCTTCGGCCTCGAGCAGACCGTTCTGCTGGAACCGGGTGAAAACGCGCGAGACTGTCTCGACCGCCAGCCCCAGGTAGTTGCCGATTTCGTTGCGCGACATTGGCAGGCGGAATTGATTGGCCGAAAAGCCGCGGGCGCTGAAGCGTGCCGACAGGTTGATCAGGAACGTCGCGATGCGTTCGTCGGCGGTTTTCTTCGACAGCAGCAGCATCATTTGCTGATCGTCGCGAATTTCGCGGCTCATGATGCGCATGAGCTGGCGGCGCAGCTGCGGCAGCAGCACGCTCAATTCGTCGAGGCGCTCGAAGGGGATCTCGCACACCGACGTCGTTTCCAGCGCCTGTGCGGAGACCGGGTAGCTCTCGGTATCCATGCCGGACAGCCCGACCATTTCGCTCGGCAGATGGAAGCCGGTGATCTGCTCCTCGCCACCATCGGTGACGCTGAACGTGCGCAGTGCGCCGGAACGCACCGCGAATACCGAACTGAAGGCGTCGCCCTGACGAAACAGGGTTTCACCTTTTTTCAGCGGTCGTCCGCGCTTGACGATGTCATCGAGCGCGTCCATGTCCTGCATATTCAAGGAAAGCGGCAAACAGAGGCCGGAAAGGCTGCAATCCTTGCAATGGGCTTGGCGCTGCGCGCGGATCTTGATCGACTCGGGCATGGGGGTTTCCAGAGAGCCTGTGTATAGCGGGCAAGGTTACCCCAGCGGGCGGCAATATCCAATCGGCCCGAGGTTGCATGCGACAAGATGGAACTTTTTCGTTTATCTAGATGATGCGCGAATAACGCTGGTCCGCAGTATCGGTGAGATAGTGATCGAACAACATGCAAATTGCCCGGACCAGCAGCCGTCCAGCGGGCTGGACGATCAGATGATGTTCACTCAGCTCGACCAGACCGTCAGCGGCCATCTGCTCGAGTTGTGGCCAGACGGCACGGAAGTAGCTTTTGAAATCGATCGAGAAGGTCTGCTCGATGCTGGCAAAGCTCAGTTCGTAATCACAGATGAGTTTCTGAATCACCATCCGCCGGATGCGGTCGTCCTCGCTGCAACGCAGGCCGCGTGTGGTAGGCAGCTGGTCTTGGTCGAGCGTGTGCTGGTAGACGGTGATGTCGCTGCTGTTCTGGCTGTAGAGATCACCGACCTGGCTGATCGCCGAGACGCCCAGACCGATGAGGTCGCAATGCCCGTGGGTGGTATAGCCCTGGAAGTTGCGCTGCAGTGTGCCGTCCTCCTGAGCCATCGCCAGGTCGTCGTCGGGTAGCGCAAAGTGATCCATGCCGATGTAGCGATAGCCTGCATCCGTCAGCTGCTCGATGCTGCGCTGGAGCATGGCGAGCTTGTCAGCGTGGCTGGGAAGATCAGCAGCATTGATACGTCGCTGCGGCATGAAGCGTTCCGGCAGATGGGCATAGTTGAACAACGACAACCGATCCGGTTGTAGCGCAATGACAGTCGCCACCGTTTTGGCGAAGCGCTCGGGCGTCTGCAGCGGCAGGCCGTAGATGAGATCGATGTTCACCGAGTGAAATTGCAAAGTGCGTGCAGCTTCGATGAGCGTACTGGTCTGCTCCAGCGTCTGCATGCGGTTGACGGCACGCTGGACCTCCGGGTCCAGATCCTGGACGCCGACGCTGATCCGGTTGAAGCCCAGTTCGCGCAGCAGTCCCATCGTGGACCAGTCGGCCTCACGCGGATCGATTTCGATGCTGAAGTCGCCATGATCGTCATCCTGCAGATTGAAGTGCTTGCGCAGGTGAGCCATCAGGCGACGCAGTTCGTCATGACTGAGAAATGTCGGTGTTCCGCCGCCGAAGTGCAGTTGCTCCACCACTTGGTCCGGCCCGAGGTGGCGTGCTACCAGCTCGATTTCTTTCTCGAGTCGCTCCAGATAGGGCAGCACGCGGCCATGGTCCTTGGTGATGACCTTGTTGCAGCGGCAGTAGTAGCAAGTGTTGGCGCAGAACGGCAGATGGACGTAGAGCGAGAGCGGGCGGGAGGCGTGGCGGCTGCTGCGCAGCGCATGCAGCAATTCGAACGAACCGATGCCACCGTTGAACTGTACTGCCGTCGGATAGGAGGTATAGCGCGGCCCTGCCTGATCGTAGCGACGGATCAGGTCGGCATCCCAACGAATGGAATTGAGCATATGGCTTCCCGGTTCTGGCAGCGGTGGCCGGATTCTAGGGGGGGCGCCTGTCAATCGACTTGACCTGTATCAAACTAGCCCTGACGCTAGCGGCGCCATCCAGATCAGCGGTTCGAACCAGAGAAATCTCGGCCGATCGTGGTCGGATGAGTACCCAACCCTCCATGTTCATTTGCGCCTCAGGCCAGGAGAAAACATGCACAGTCGCCAAGCCGAAATCGCCGCCGCGCTCGGAGTCCAGCCGCCCTTTGACGGGGACGCCGCGATCCAGGCGCAGATCGATCGCAGGGTCCGATTCATCCAGAACTGTCTGCGTGAGTCGGGAATGAAGACGCTGGTGCTTGGCATCAGTGGTGGTGTCGATTCGACGACCGCGGGCCTGCTCGCACAGCGTGCGGTGGAAGGAATGCGCGCGGCTGGCGAGGGCGATGACTACCGTTTCATCGCGGTGCGCCTGCCGTACCAGACTCAGCATGACGAGCATGAAGCACAGCTGGCGATCGAGACCATCCAACCCGATGAGTGCCACACGGTGAACATAGCCGCCGCGGTACTCGGGCTCGCAGAGGCTACCGAGGCGCTGGCACCGCTGCCGGCTGGCAAGCGCGACTTCGTGCTGGGCAACACCAAGGCGCGGATGCGCATGGTGGCGCAATACACCATCGCCAATGCCCGACAGGGCTTGGTGATCGGCACCGACCATGCGGCCGAGGCGGTAATGGGGTTCTACACCAAGTTCGGTGATGGGGCGTGCGATCTCACACCGCTTGCCGGCCTGGTGAAAGGACAGGTGCGCCAGCTGGCCGCAGCCCTTGGTGCCCCCGCGCAGCTGGTGCACAAGGTGCCGACTGCGGATCTGGAAGAGCTGATGCCGGGTCGGCCGGACGAGGAGGCGCACGGAGTGGCCTATCGTGACATCGATGCCTTCCTGCTCGGGCAGCCGGTATCGGCAGAGGCCGCGCGTATCATCGTCGAGACCTACGACAAGACGGCGCACAAGCGGCAGATGCCAAAGGAGCCGTGATGAGCAGGCGGCGAACGCGCCCGCTGTGTGTCGCTGTCAGTGCGCCGAATGCGCCGAGACGCCACCGTGCCCCATGAGCCACTGCTGATGCGGGCCGGGCATGGTCCAGAGGCCGAACAGGATGACCATCACACCGCCGATGACGCGGATGCCGCGCTTGCGCAGCAATGTCGTCAGCCGTTCGGCCGCCAGCCCGGTGGCCAGCAGCACGGGCCAGGTGCCCAACCCAAACGCCAGCATCAACAGTGCGCTGTCGAGTGCATCGCCTTGGCTGGCTGACCAGAGCAACGTGCTGTAGACCAGACCACAAGGCAGCCAACCCCACAGCGCGCCGAGCAGCAGTGCGCGCGGAAGGCTGGTGACCGGCATCAGGCGGCTGGCATAGGGCTGGATGTGACGCCAGAGGCCGCGTCCCAGCGCTTCTACCCGCGTCAGGCCGCTCCACCAGCCAGCCAGGTAGAGTCCCATGCCGATCAGCAGCAGCGCCGCAATGACGCGCAACGCCAGTGCTGCGGGGCTATTGGCCACTGCCCAGCCAGCAAAACCGATGAGCAGCCCCGCCAGGGCATAGCTCAGGATACGGCCGACGTTGTAGGCCAGCAGCAGGCGCAACCGTTTGCCACGCTGCTCGGGCGGAATCGCCAGCGTCAGCGCGCCCATCAATCCGCCGCACATGCCCAGGCAGTGCCCGCCGCCGAGCAGCCCGAGCACCAACGCCGAAAGCAACAGCGGCGCCAGCTCAGTCACGATCGGCTTTCTCTTCACCAGCCTGCGGAGGGCGCGGCTGTTGCTCCGAGGACGTCTGCGGGGCTTCGTCATCATCGAAGAGGATGCTGTGCGCCGGGCCGTCGAGATCGTCGTACTGGCCGCTATCCACGGCCCAGAAGAAGATCCAGATCGCCACAGCGACCAGGACAACGGCAACCGGAATCAGAATGTATAGAGCAGCCATAGCGAATCTCCGGTTACGAGGGAACATTCAGTGTCGCGGAGCCGGGCGCGGAAGGTCCAGTCCTAATGACGCGTCAGGCGCAGGGCGTTCAGGACCACCAGCAGCGAGCTGGCGGACATGCCCAGCGCGGCCCACAGCGGGGTAACCCAGCCAATCGCGGCGAACGGCAGGATAAGGCCGTTGTAGAGACTGGCCCATGCAAGATTCTCGACGATGATCCTGCGGCTGCGGCGGGCGATGTCGAAGGCCTGCACCAGGCTCTGCAAACGGTTGGACAGCAGAACCGCATCGGCGCTGGTTTTTGCAAGATCGGTTGCCGAACCCATCGCCACGCTGATATCGGCGGCTGCCAGAATGGGCACATCGTTGACGCCATCGCCCAGCATCAGCACGCGACGCCCTTGCCCCTGGATTTCCTGCAGACGCGCCAGCTTGGCCGCTGGTGTCAGGCCGCCTTCAGCCTGATCGATGCCCAGCTGCTCGGCGATCTGTCCAACCATCGGCGAGCTGTCGCCGGAGAGCAGCACGGTCTTCCAGCCCTTGCGCCGGCAGGCAGCAAGCAGGGCGGGAGCGTCCTCGCGCAGGCGATCGTCCAGTACCAACCAGGCAAGCGGTCCCTGTTCGTCTCCGAGCAGCAGCCATTGGCCCTGATCCCCGGGAATCACCGGTGCCGCGGCGCCGTAACCCGCCGCGACGAAGGCCGGCTGGCCGATGCGCAGGTTACGGCCGCCCACGCTACCTTGCAGGCCCAAACCGGGCACGCTGTCCACCGTGTCTGCCGGCTGCGGCGCGCGTCCGAAGGCTCGTGCAATCGGATGCTCCGAGCGGTTTTCCAACGCTGCAGCCAGCGCCAGACACGCATCGCCATCCAGCGCGCCGAGGCTGTGCACGGCTGTGAGCGTCAGGCGGCCTTCGGTAAGGGTGCCGGTCTTGTCGAAAATTACCGTGTCGATCTGGTTGAGTCCTTCCAGCACATGCCCCCGGGTCAACAGCAGCCCGAGTTTGTGCAGCGTGCCCGTCGCGGTGGTCAGCGCGGTCGGCGTCGCCAGTGACAGGGCACAGGGGCAGGTGGCAACGAGCAGCGCGAGCACGATCCAGAACGCCCGCGCCGAATCGATCTGCCACCAGACCAGCCCCACCACCGTGGCGACTACCAATACGATCAGAAGGAACCATTGCGCTACACGGTCGGCGAGTTCTGCCAGTCTCGGCTTGTCTGCCTGGGCGCGTTCGAGCAGGCGAACGATTGCCGAAAGGCGGGTGTCGTCGCCCAATGCCTGGACTGCAACGGTCAGCGGACCTTCGACATTCAGTGTGCCGGCGGTCACGCTATCGCCGACGCCGCGCGCCAGCGGCAGGTACTCGCCGGTCAGCACCGATTCGTCAACGCTCGACTGACCGCTGGCAATAACACCATCAGCCGGAATCAGCGCGCCAGGTTGCACCAGCACCCGATCACCGACCTGCAGTTCGCTGAGCAGGATTCGGCTGCTGTGTCCGGCTTCGTCCAGCTTCAGGCAGGAGGCGGGCAGCAGATTGACCAGCTGCGCAGTGGCCGCGGCGGTCCGCTCGCGGGCGCGTCGTTCCAGATAGCGGCCGGCGAGCAGGAACAGAGCGAACATCCCGACCGCATCGAAATACAGTTCGCCTTGGCCGGTGAGTGTCGACCATATGCCGGCGATGTACGCACCGCCGATGGCCAGCGAGACCGAGACGTCCATGGTCAGGTGACGAGTGCGCAGATCGCGTAGCGCACCTTTGAAAAAATCGGTGCAGCAGTAGAAAACGATGGGCGTCGTGAGTAGCAGCGCAGTCCAGCGCAGGATGCTGTCCATGCCGGCGGAAAGATCGAGATTGAATTCCGGCCAGGTGGCCATCGTCGCCATCATCACCTGCATCCACAGCAGCCCGGCAACGCCGAGCTGACGCATGGCCCGACGATTCTCCCTGGCCAGGTGTTCGGCGGCCTGATCGGGGTGATAAGGGTGCGCGGCGTAACCGATGCGACGTAGCTCTGCCAGCAGCTCGCTGAGTGGCAGGCGGGCGTCGCTCCAGCGTACTTGCAGGCGATGATTGGAAAGATTGAGGCTGGCCTCGGCTACGCCATCGACCCCTTTGAGATGCCGTTCGATCAGCCAGCCGCAGGCGGCGCAGCTGATGCCTTCGATCAGTAGGGAGGTGCTGGCCAGCTCGCCGTCATGCTTGACGAACGGCTGCTGCACGTCCTGACGATCGTAGAGCGCCAGTTCGTCGCTGAGCGCTTCGGGTAGGGCTTGCGGATTGATCGCAGCGTCGCTGCGGTGCTGGTAGTAGCTCTCCAGACCGCTCTTGACGATGGTTTCCGCCACGGCCTGGCAGCCTGGGCAACACATCGGTCGGATCTGACCGAGCACGAGCGTCTGGTAGTGGCTGCCGGTCGGAACCGGCAGGCCGCAGTGGTAGCAGGGGGTAGGCTGGGCCATCAGAGGCTCAAGGAATCAGTTCCAGCGATTGGCCGGGTTCGATGGTCCGCTCTCCGTAAAGGCGCCAGTCCTGCTCGCCCTCCCGGCCGAGCAGTTCGATGAAGCGCCGGCCACTGACCGATTCCTGCATCTGACCCTGATAGAAACCATCGCCCTGCGGTTGCAGGACGATACGGCGATCCCGCTCCGGCTGCGTCGGCGAAAGCAGGTTCAGCACCAGCTGCTGGGGCTTGCTGGCACCGCTGAGCTGGATCTCGGCCAGTCCGCGCTGCTCATTCAGCACCAGCTGCGCGCGCATCCCCAGGTTTTCGGCGAGTTTCTCGCGCTCCAGCGACTGGTTGATGCCTTTGCCGGCATCGTAATAGTTGTCGGCGACCAGGCTGTCGGCGTTGCGGATCGCGATGGTCAACATCGACACCCCGAGTATCACCGAGATCAGCAGGATGCCGATGACGAACCAGGCCCAGAACTGGGTATACCAACGCGTCTGTTCGTTATTGGAGCGCATGCAGAACCTTGTTTAACGGATGCTTGGGCCGATGAAGCGGCTGTCAGCCTCATCGCTGATCGACTCGTCATCCATCGATTTGATGTGGAAGACGATCTCGTTGGTGCTGGATGGCAGCTTCTCCGGCGCCATGGACAGCTCGACCGGAATGGTGACCAGCTCGCCAGCCTGCGCGCGAACTTCGCTGCGGCCTTCGTAGGCCAGCCCGTCCAACCCGGACGTCGTGATGACGAAGCTCTGCGCGTGCTGGGCCTTGTTCATCACTTTGAGGGTGTAGACGTTCTCGATCCGACCTTGCTCGTTCTCGCGATACAGAACGCGGTCCTTGAGGACGTCCAGCTTGACCAGCGGACGGTCGTACACCGCGTAGGCGAACAGTCCGATCATCACGCTCAGCGCCACGGCGTAGCCGATCAGGCGCGGACGCAGCAGATGGGTCTGCTGGCCGGAAAGATTGTGCTCGGTGGTGTAGCTGATGAGCCCGCGTGGGTAGTTCATCTTGTCCATGATTGCGTCGCAAGCGTCGATGCACGCCGCGCAGCCGATGCATTCGATCTGCAGACCATCGCGGATGTCGATACCGGTCGGGCAGACCTGCACGCACATGGTGCAGTCGATGCAGTCGCCCAGTCCCATGGCCTTGTAGTCCGCTTCCTTCTTGCGCGGGCCGCGCTTCTCGCCGCGACGCGGGTCGTAGGAAACGATGAGGGTGTCCTTGTCGAACATCACGCTCTGGAAGCGCGCGTAAGGACACATATAGATGCACACCTGCTCGCGCAGGAAGCCGGCGCTGCCGTACGTGGCGAGCGTGAAGAAGCCGATCCAGAAGGCCGTCCAGCCATTGACCTGGAGGGTGACCAGGTCGGGAACGAGCTGACGAATCGGCGTGAAGTAGCCGACGAAAGTGATGGCGACGAGAATGCCGACGGCAATCCAGATCGCATGCTTGGCGAACTTGCGCAGGAGCTTGTTGGCGCTCATCGGCGCCTTGTCCAGCTTCATGCGCTGGTTGCGATCACCCTCGGTGATCTTCTCGGCCCACATGAATACCCAGGTGAACACGCTCTGCGGGCAGGTATAGCCGCACCAGACGCGTCCCGCGAAAACGGTGATGAAGAACAGGCCGAAGGCGCAGATGATCAGCAGCCACGACAGCAGCATGAAGTCCTGGGGCCAGAAGGTTGCCCCGAATATGTGGAACTTGCGCTCCGGCAAATCCCACCAGACGGCCTGGCGGCCATCCCAGTTGAGCCATACCGTGCCGAAGAACAGGATGAACAGCGCTGCGCCGCCTACGCGTCGCAGGTTGCGAAACAGGCCACTGAAGGCGCGGGTGTAGATTTTTTCACGGGCGGCGTAAAGGTCATTGGAGGCTGCGACCTTGGCCGGAGGAGTTACATCGCGAACGGGGATCTGCTCAGTCATCAAGTGCATACCACGGCGGAAGGTGGGTGTCCCGACCGATGCATGCCGATCGGGATCATTTTTCTGTTCAGCTGCGAATGGTACGCCCGGAGATACGGGGTCAGGTGCGACAGGTGGTCGCTTCCGACCCCGCCGGAATCAGTTCTCCGGCTGCTGGGACAGGCTGTAAACGTATGCGGCCAGCAGGTGCACCTTGTCGTTGCCAAGGATAGCTTCCTGGGCTGGCATGCGGCCGTTACGACCATAGCGCAGGGTTTGCTGAATCTGGGCGAAGCTGGAACCGTACAGCCAGACATTGTCGGTCAGGTTCGGTGCGCCCATCGCAGCGATGCCCTTGGCATCAGGTCCATGACAGACTACGCAATTGGTCGCGAAGATCTTTTGACCCTGCTCAACGTCCACGCTGATACCC
Source organism: Stutzerimonas degradans (assembly GCF_024448505.1). Taxonomy (GTDB): domain Bacteria; phylum Pseudomonadota; class Gammaproteobacteria; order Pseudomonadales; family Pseudomonadaceae; genus Stutzerimonas; species Stutzerimonas degradans. The sequence goes on along the minus strand of NZ_JAMOHV010000007.1, from coordinate 1,081 downwards.
TCTGGGGTATCACGGCCGCTCAGGCTGCGTACATAGCCAGCCACGTTGCGGATGCCTTCTTCACCGATCACGTCCTTCCAGGCCGGCATGGCGGCCTGGCGGCCATGCAGGATGGTGGTCTTGATGGTGTCGGGCTCGCCACCGTACAGCCAGTCGTTGTCGGTCAGGTTCGGGAAGCCGTAGGCGCCCTTGGCGTCGGAGCCGTGGCAGACCGAGCAGTTCGATGCAAACAGACGGCCACCCATCTTCAGTGCCTGCGGATCGCGGGCGACTTCCTCAACCGGCATGGCGGCGTACTTGGCGTACAGCGGGCCGTATTGCTCGCCGGCCTTGTCCATCTCGCGCTGCCATTCCTTCACCTGGGTCCAGCCACCCTCGTAGCCGGGCAGGACGCCTTTCCAGTTACCCAGGCCCGGGTAGAGAACCAGATAGCCCAGGGCAAAGATGACGGTAGCGACGAACAGCATGAACCACCAGCGCGGCAGCGGGTTGTCGTACTCCTCGATGCCGTCATAGGAATGGCCGACGGTTTCTTCGGTGCTGTCGTGGCGTTGTCCCTTGCGAGTGGCCAGCAATAGCCAGACCAGAGCGGCGATGGTGCCGAGGGTCAGCAGGGTGATGTACCCACTCCAAAACGAGGTCATTTATTTATTACTCCTGGAAGCTTCTTCATCACGCTTCTTGGCGTCGGTCTCGTCGTCTGCGAAGGGCAGGTTGGCGGCTTCGTCAAAGCTATTCTTGCGTTTGCTGCTGTAGGCCCAGAGCACGACGCCGACGAAAGCGACGAAAACCAGCACAGTGCCCAGGCCGCGAAGAGTCCCGATATCCATCATGCGTTACCGTTTGTTCGTGAGTGCAGTGCCGAGGACCTGCAGATAGGCCACCAAGGCGTCCATTTCGGTCTTGCCCTTGACGGCATCCCGAGCACCGGCGATGTCTTCGTCGGTATAGGGCACGCCGAGGGTACGCAGCGCTTCCATCTTCCGGGCAGTGTGCTTGCCATCCAGGGTGCTCTCGACCAGCCACGGGTAGGACGGCATCTTCGATTCCGGTACTACGTTGCGCGGGTTGAACAAGTGAG
>NZ_JAMOHV010000006.1 GCF_024448505.1 Stutzerimonas degradans | reverse complement strand
TCGAAGCCGAAGCCGAAGCCGAAGCCGAAGCCGAAGCCGAAGCCGAAGCCGAAGCCGAAGCCGAAGCCGAAGCCGAAGCCGACCTGGGAGACCCGCAAGCACCAGATGCGGTCGAGGTGCTGGACGAAGCCCTACCGGTGATCACTGAGGACCTGCACGACGAACCCGATCCGGAGCTGGTCGAGATCTTCCTCGATGAAGGTTTCGACATCATGGAGAGCGTTACCGCCGGCTTGCAGCGTTGGATGGACGACGTCGACAACAGCTTCGAGCTGGAAGCGCTGCAGCGCGACCTGCACACCCTGAAGGGTGGCGCACGGATGGCCGACAGTCGCGCGATCGGCGATCTGGCGCATGAGCTGGAATACCTCTACGAGGGGCTGTGCGCCGGCAAGTATCGGGCTACCGCGCAACTGTTCGCGCTGTTGCAGGCCTGTCACGACCGTCTGGCCGAGATGCTCGACGCGCTGCGCTCCAGACGCCCGCAGCCGGATGGCACGGCGCTGATCGAGGCGATCCGCGCCTTTCGGAACAACCCGCAGCAGCAGCTGAATGCGCCCAGCAGCATTACCCTGAAGGCCGCTGAGGAAACAACGGCGCCTGAATCCGACGCCTCGGAAATTCTCGACATCTTCGTCGAGGAGGCCGATGACCTGCTCGAGGAAATGGAAGCGGCGCTTGGCCGCTGGGACGCGCAGCGCGACGACGCTGCCCCGCTGGCGGACATGCTGCGCGTGCTGCATACGCTCAAGGGCGGTGCGCGGCTTGCTGGGCAGGCGCGCCTGGGCAACATGGCGCATGACCTCGAACAGCACCTGAGCGAGGCCCGGCAGCTGGGCGCGCCGTGGCCGGACAGTCTGTTCCTCGATGTGCAGCAGGGCTACGACGGCCTGCTCAAGGAGGTCGAACAGCTCCGGGCGCTACTCGCTGCAGAGATATCGCCGGACCCGGTGACCCAGGAGATCGTGGAGGAAGCGACGGATGTCGTGACCCCGTTGCCTCTGGCGCAGCCCATCGTCGCGGCCAGCGTGCGTCCCGTGGCCAATGTTGCGCCGGCGAAGGTCCTGCCGTTCGTCCAGCGCGCCCGGCAGGCGGCGCAGGATGCCGCGGCGCGGCGCGCTCCGCAGGAGCTGGTCAAGGTCCCGGCTGAGCTGCTCGAGGGGCTGGTCAACCTGGCAGGCGAGACCTCGATTTTCCGCGGCCGGGTCGAGCAGCAGGTCAGCGATGTCAGCTTCACCCTGAGCGAGATGGAAGCGACCATCGAGCGTGTGCGTGACCAGTTGCGCCGTCTGGACACCGAAACCCAGGCCCAGATTCTCAGCCGCTACCAAGCCGAGGCGGAGCGTGCCGGCTACGATGATTTCGACCCGCTGGAAATGGACCGTCACTCGCAGCTGCAGCAATTGTCGCGCGCGCTGTTCGAGTCGGCGTCCGACCTGCTGGACCTGAAGGAAACCCTTGCTGCACGCAACCGCGACGCCGAGACCCTGCTGCTGCAGCAGGCGCGGGTCAACACCGAGTTGCAGGAAGGCCTCATGCGCACCCGCATGGTGCCGTTCGAGCGTCTGGTACCGCGCTTGCGGCGTATCGTCCGGCAGGTTGCCGGTGAGCTGGGCAAGCAGGTGGAGTTCCTCGTCGGCAACGCCACCGGTGAGATGGACCGCAGCGTACTCGAGCGGATCGTGGCGCCGCTGGAGCATATGCTGCGCAACGCCGTCGACCATGGCATAGAGTCGCAGCAGGCGCGCCGCGCGGCGGGCAAACCCGAGCAGGGCATCATTCGCCTCGACCTGGCACGCGAAGGCGGCGACATCGTTCTGACGTTGAGCGATGACGGCGCCGGTATCAACCTGGCGGCCGTACGGCGCAAGGCCATCGAACGCGGCTTGCTGGCGCCGCAGAACGATCTCACCGACCACGAGATCCTGCAGTTCATCCTCGAAGCCGGCTTTTCCACTGCCGAGCGGGTGACGCAGATTTCCGGTCGCGGCGTCGGCATGGACGTGGTGCACTCCGAAGTGAAGCAGCTCGGCGGCTCGATGAGCATCGAGTCGACGCAGGGTCAAGGCACGCGCTTCCTGATCCGCCTGCCGTTCACCGTGTCGGTCAATCGGGCACTGATGGTTTATTCCGGCGAGGATCTCTATGCGATCCCGCTGAACACCATTGAAGGTATCGTGCGTGTTTCGCCCTACGAGCTGGAGGCCTACTACCAGCCGGATGCGCCGCGTTTCGAGTATGCCGGGCAGACCTATGAGCTGCGCTATCTCGGCGAGTTGCTGAACAATGGGCAGCGGCCCAAGCTGGTCGGCCAGAGCCTGCCGCTGCCGGTGATTCTGGTGCGTTCGAAGGAGCACAGCGTCGCGGTGCAAGTGGACAGCCTGGCCGGCTCGCGCGAGATCGTGGTGAAAAGCCTGGGGCCGCAGTTCGCGGGCGTGCACGGCATTTCCGGCGCGACCATCCTCGGTGATGGTCGGGTGGTGGTGATTCTTGACCTGCTGGCGACCATTCGCGTACTTCATGCGCACCTGCTGACCCAGCAGCGGCCACAGCAGCTGCCACAGCTGCCGGAGATAGCGGAAGTCGAAGCCGATCGCCCGCTGCTGGTCATGGTGGTCGACGACTCGGTCACCGTGCGCAAGGTCACCAGTCGCCTGCTGGAGCGTAACGGCATGAACGTGCTGACCGCCAAGGACGGTGTCGACGCCATCACCCAGCTACAGGAGCGGCGTCCCGATATCATGCTGCTGGATATCGAGATGCCGCGCATGGACGGCTTCGAGGTGGCGGCGCTGGTGCGCCACGACGAGCGTCTCAAGGACTTGCCGATCATCATGATCACCTCGCGTACTGGCGAGAAGCACCGCGATCGCGCCCTGGCGATCGGTGTCAACGAGTACCTGGGCAAGCCGTACCAGGAATCGGTGTTGCTGGAGCATATCCAGCGACTGGTACATGCCGATGTCTGACGCCGCCGCCCGCATCGCCGTCCTGGCCGATACCTCGCTGCAGCGCCATGTGCTGCAGCAGGCGCTGGGTGCCAGTGGCTATCGGGTAGTCCTCAATAACGATCCGGCGCGGATGGAACTGGCCGATCTGGACGTCACCGAGGCCGATCTCTGGCTGGTGGACCTGGCGCAGACCGAGGATTCGCCGCTGGTCGATGCGCTGCTCGAACGCGACAGCACGCTGGTGCTGTTTGGCGAGGGACATGCGCCGGAGCGCAGTTCGGAGAACTACCCGCGCTGGGAGCGCCGACTGTTCGGCAAGCTCAAGCGATTGGTCGGCGATCCGGCCGTAGCAGTCGGTCCGCGTCTCGGCGCGCTCGACGGCGATTCAGCGCGCAGTGGACAGCTGACCTTGCCCGGCGCGCTGGCCGACCATCCGGCGACTGCCGGCGAGGTGGCGCCGCGGGTGTGGCTGCTGGCGGCCTCGCTGGGCGGGCCGGAGGCGGTCAAGGCGTTTCTCGATGCGCTGCCGGAGGGGCTGCCGGTCGGGTTCGTCTACGCCCAGCACATCGAGGCAAGTTTCGAGGCGGCGCTATCCCAGGCGGTCGGCAGGCACAGCAGCTGGGCGGTCCGGCAGAGCAGGGTCGGCGATCACATTCGCTGCGGGGAAGTGGTCATCGCGCCGATCACGCAGGAGCTGGGCTTTGACCCCGATGGCCTGATGCGCAGCAGCGGCCGCTGCTGGCCGGAGCCGTATAGCCCGTCGATCGATCAGATGATGCTCAATCTTGCCCAGCACTACGGCGACCGCTGCGGTGCCATCGTCTTCAGCGGCATGGGTAGCGACGGCAGCGCCGCCGCGGCCTATCTGCTGCGCCAGGGTGGCCGGATCTGGACCCAGCGCGCCGATTCCTGTGCCTGCTCAAGCATGCCGGACAACCTGCGCGAGGGTGGCTACAGCTCATTCACTGGTGATCCGCGCGATCTCGCGCAAGCCTTGGTCAACCATCTTGCGGAGCAGGCACGCCTGGCCGCTACGTCCATCGAAAGGGATCTGTCATGAGTCAAGCGGTCGTCTCCCAGGAAAGCCCCGTCAGCCTCACCGGCCTGCTGGTGCCGCTTGCCGATCGCACCCTGCTGGTGCCGAACGTCGCAGTGGCCGAGCTGATTCCCTATCGCACGCCGCAGGCGGTGCCGGGTGCGCCGGCGTGGTTCCTCGGCCAGGTGCAGTGGCGCGACCTCAACCTGCCGCTGCTGTCGTTCGAGGCGGCGTCTGATGGTGCGGCCCAGGTCGGCGCTGGTGCGCGGATCGTGGTGCTCAATGCGCTCGGCGGTCGGGAGCATGTGCGTTTCATCGCGTTGCTGGTGCAGGGCATCCCGCGTTCGATCAAGGTCGATGCAGACCTGGCGCGCGCCGAGCTGGCGCTGGCGCCGCTTGAGCTGGATGCGGTGGAGCTGGGGGATGTGCAGGCGCGCATTCCCGATCTGGTCGGGCTTGAGCAGTGTCTGGCGGATGCCGGGTTGATCTGAAGCGCGGTGCAGCCGGTGCCGTCGGCACCGCTCAGAAATCGCCCCACAGCTGCTGAGCCACGCTCAGCGCCACAACCGGGGCCGTCTCGGTGCGCAGCACGCGCGGGCCGAGCCGTGCGGCCTGGAAGCCGGCCTGCTGCGCCTGCTCCACTTCGTGTTCGCTGAGCCCGCCTTCCGGGCCGATGAGAAACGCCAGCGTACGCGGTTGCGCATGGCTGGTCAGCGGCGCGGCCACTGGATGCAGGACCAGCTTCAGCTCGGCCTCGACCGGCAGCCAGTCGCCGAGCAGCTGCGGTGGATGGATCGTCGGCACCACCGAACGCCCGCACTGCTCGCACGCGCTGATGGCGATCTGGCGCCAGTGGGCCAGACGCTTGTCGGCGCGTTCGTCGTTCAGCCGGACTTCGCAGCGCTCGCTGATCAGCGGGGTGATCTGCGCCACGCCGAGTTCGGTGGCCTTCTGGATCGCCCAGTCCATACGTTCGCCGCGCGACAGGCCCTGGCCGAGGTGGATCCGCAGCGGCGACTCGGGCTGGCCGGCGAGCTGTTGGCGCAGCTCGACACGAACCTGTTTCTTGCCTACCTCGACCAGCTCGCCGAGATATTCCTGGCCGCAACCGTCGAACAACTGCACGGCGCTGCCGCTGGTCAGACGCAACACGCGACCGATGTAGTGCGCAGCGGTTTCGGGCAGTGCGTGCGAGCCGAGGGCGAGCGGGGCGTCGATGAAGAAGCGGGATAGGCGCATAAGGGCAGCTGCAAGCGGCAAGTTGGAAGCGGCAAGTCTAAAGCATCGCTGGTCTGACTCGCAGTGCTGCGTTGCTGGAAACCTGCCACCGCCAGAGGGCTAGCCCGGATCGTGGAAGTTGCTCGGGGCGCCGGGTTGCAGCGCCACGCTGACCGCCGCGCGGGTGGCGATATCGATGCCTTCGCTGGCGACCTCGGCGAGGAAGTCGATCTGTTCCGGCGTGATGGTGTAGGGCGGCAGGAAATACACCACGCTGCCCAGCGGCCGCAGCAGCGCGCCGCGTTCCAGCGCGTGCTGGTAGACCTGCAGGCCGCGGCGCTCCTGCCATGGGTAGGCGGTCTTGCTGGCCTTGTCCTGCACCATCTCGATGGCCAGCGCCATGCCGGTCTGACGCACCTCAGCAACGTGCGGATGCTCGGCGAGGTGCGCCGTGGCGCTGGCCATGCGCGCGGCCAGCGCCTTGTTCGCCTCAATGACGTTGTCCTCGGCAAAGATATCCAGCGTCGCCAGGGCCGCGGCGCAGGCCAGCGGGTTGCCGGTGTAGGTGTGCGAATGGAGGAAGGCGCGCAGGGTCGAGTAGTCGTCGTAGAACGCCTGGTAGAGCCGGTCGGTGGTAAGCACTGCGGCCATCGGCAGGTAGCCGCCGGTGAGCGCCTTGGACAGGCAGAGGAAATCCGGGCTGATGCCGGCCTGCTCGCACGCGAACATCGTGCCGGTGCGGCCGAAACCGACGGCGATCTCGTCGTGAATCAGGTGCACCTCGTAGCGGTCGCAGGCTTCGCGCAGCAGCTTGAGGTAGATCGGGTGATACATGCGCATGCCGCCGGCGCCCTGGATCAGCGGCTCGACAATCACCGCGGCGACCTCCTCGTGGTGCTCGGCGAGGGTCTGCTCCATGTGCGCGAACATGTTGCGCGAGTGGTCTTCCCAGCTCATGCCTTCTGGCCGCAGGTAGCAGTCCGGGCTAGGCACCTTGAGCGTGTCGAGCAGCAGCGGTTTGTAGGTGTCGGTGAACAGCGCGACATCGCCCACCGACATCGCCGCGACCGTTTCGCCGTGGTAGCTGTTGGTCAGGGTGACGAAGCGCTGCTTGCGTAGCCGCCCGCTGTTGCGCCAGTAGTGAAAGCTCATCTTCAGCGCGACTTCGATGCCGGTGGAGCCGTTGTCGGTGTAGAACACTCGCTCCAGGCCCGGAGGGGTGAGCGCCACCAGACGCTCGGACAGCTCTACTACCGGCTGGTGGCTGAAGCCGGCGAGCATCACGTGCTCCAACTGGTCGAGCTGGTCCTTGATGCGCTGGTTGATGCGCGGATTGGCATGGCCGAACACGTTGACCCACCAGGAACTGACCGCATCGAGGTAGCGCTTGCCGTCGAAATCCTCCAGCCAGACGCCCTCGCCGCGACGGATCGGAATCAGCGGCAGCTGCTCGTGGTCCTTCATCTGCGTACATGGATGCCAGAGCACGGCCAGGTCGCGGCGCATCCAACTATCGTTCAGGCTCATGGGGTCCTCCTCTGATCTGCGCGCAGCCTAACAGATGGCTGCATCGGGCAAGCCGACGCGGTGTTCTGGTTATCGAATATCTGAATTGTTTAGAGCGAATTTATGCGCGCTTTTCCGATAGGTAAGCCGGTAGGCTTGTTCCACTTTCAACTGGGAGCTTGACGATGCAGTGGCGCAACACTTCCCGCAATTACGGTCTGACCAGCATCCTGCTGCACTGGATCGGCGCGCTGGCGGTCTTCGGTCTGTTCGGTCTGGGCCTGTGGATGGTTGGGCTGAACTACTACAGCAGCTGGTACCGTACCGCCCCGAATATCCACAAGAGCATCGGCATCCTGCTGTTCTTGCTGATGCTGGTGCGGCTGCTGTGGCGCTTCCTCAGCGCCGGTCCGACGCCCCTGGCTTCGCACGGCGCGGCGACTCGGCTGATGACCCGTCTGGGCCACGGGGTGCTCTATCTGGGCCTCTTCGCGGTCATGCTGTCTGGCTATCTGATTTCCACCGCCGACGGCCGGCCGATCAGCGTCTTCGGCTGGTTCGAGGTGCCGGCGCTGCTGACCTCGATTCCCAACCAAGAGGATGTTGCCGGCCTGGTTCATGAATACCTCGCCTGGGGACTGGTCATTCTGGCCGGCCTGCATGGCCTGGCAGCCCTTAAACACCACTTCATCGACCGCGATCCGACCCTGCTGCGCATGTTCGGCCGCGCCGATGCCTGACTCGACTCACCAAGGAGACACATGATGCTGAAGAAAACGCTCACCGCACTCGCCCTGAGTTCTGCGCTGCTCGCCGGCCAGGCAATGGCCGCTGACTATGTCATCGACAAGCAAGGTCAGCATGCCTTCGTCAACTTCAAGATCAGCCACCTGGGTTACAGCTGGCTGTGGGGCACCTTCAAGGACTTCGACGGCACCTTCAGCTTCGATGCCGCCCAGCCGGAAGCGAGCAAGGTCAGCGTCACGCTGAAGACCGCCAGCCTCGACAGCAACCACGCCGAGCGCGACAAGCACCTGCGTAGCGAGGACTTCCTCAACGTGGCCAAGCACCCGACGGCGACTTTCGAGTCCACCTCGGTCAAGTCGACCGGCGAAGGTACTGCCGATATCACCGGCAACCTCACCCTCAACGGCGTGACCAAGCCGGTGGTGATCGCCGCCAAGTTCATCGGCGAGGGCGATGACCCCTGGGGTGGCTACCGCGCCGGCTTCGAGGGCAGCACGACGCTCAAGCTGAAAGATTTCGACATCAAGATGGATCTCGGCCCGGCTTCGCAGACCGTGGATCTGATCATTTCGGTCGAGGGCGTGCGTCAGTAAACGCGCGACGAGATTGACCCGAACGCCGGCTCTCTGCCGGCGTTCTGCGTTGTGGTGGCTCGTTCGGCGCGCGGCGGCAGAGTGATCGAAGCGTAACGAATCGAAATGCTCGCAATGGTCTACGCCTACTCGTACGGCCGGTTTTGCGCCACCCTGTAGCGTTGTCCGGCAGGCGGTTTTTTGTGTTTACAAACATCTTTGAACGTAAGTATATTCCGGACCCTGCCATTCGAATCTGCCGGGTGTCCGCTGCCTTGGCCTGTCCGTCCTCAAGAGGTTCTTTCCATGTCACGTAAGTCAGCCAATGCCGCCGCCCTGGTTTCACTCGTTGCCGCGGCATTAATGCTGGGCGGCTGCCAGGAGGAATCGGCGGCGCCGGCGGCGAAACCGACGCCCAAGGTCGGCTTCGTCACGCTGCAGGCCGAGCCGTTCGCACTGACCACCGAGCTGCCGGGACGTGCTCGCGCGCACCGGGTCGCCGAGGTGCGTCCGCAGGTCAACGGCATCATCCAGAAGCGGCTGTTCACCGAAGGCAGCGAAGTGAAGGCCGGGCAGCAGCTCTACCAGATCGATGCGTCGGTGTACGAGGCCACGCTGAAGAGCGCGCAGGCCAGCCTGGCGTCGGCCAAGTCGCTGTCCGACCGCTACGGGCTGCTGGTCGAGGAGCAGGCGGTGAGTAAGCAAGCCTATGACGAGGCGCGCGCGGCGAGCCTGCAGGCCGAGGCGAATCTCGAGCAGGCGCGCATCAACCTGCGTTACACCAAGGTGCTGGCGCCAATCTCCGGGCGTATCGGTCGCTCGGCGGTAACCGAGGGCGCGCTGGTCAGCAATGGCCAGGCGCAGGAACTGGCGACCATCCAGCAGCTCGATCCGATCTATGTCGATGTTACCCAGCCGGCGCGCGATCTACTCGCTCTGCGACGCGACCTGGCCGAAGGCCGTCTGCAGAAGGCCGGCGATGATGCGGCCAAAGTGACGCTGACGCTGGAGGACGGCACCCGCTATGCGCACGAGGGCAAACTGGAGTTCTCCGAGGTGTCCGTCGACTCCACCACCGGGTCGGTGACCCTGCGTGCGGTCTTCCCCAACCCGGATCGCATCCTGCTGCCGGGTATGTTCGTGCATGCGCAACTGGTCGCCGGGCTCAAGAGCGAAGCGATCCTGGCGCCGCAGCAGGGCGTGACGCGCAATCCCAAGGGCGAGGCCACCGCGCTGGTGATCGACGCCGAGAACAAGGTCGAGCTGCGCCAGGTCAAGACCGATCGTGCCGTCGGCAACCGCTGGCTGATCGCCGAAGGACTCGAGGCCGGCGACCGCCTGATTACCGAGGGCCTGCAGTTCATCCGCCCGGGTGACCAGGTGGAGCCGGCTCCCGCGAGCAATGTCACGGCTGCCCAGCCGCAAGCCAACTGAGGCTGAGGCCGAGGATCAATCACGATGTCCAAGTTCTTCATTGATCGCCCGATTTTCGCCTGGGTGATCGCACTGGTGATCATGCTCGCCGGCGGGCTCGCCATTCTCGGCCTGCCAGTCAACCAATATCCCAGCATCGCGCCGCCCGCGGTCGGCATCTCCGTGAGCTACCCGGGTGCCTCCGCGCAAACCGTGCAGGACACGGTGGTGCAGGTCATCGAGCAGCAGATGAACGGGATCGACGGGCTGCGCTACATCTCCTCGGCGAGCAACTCCGACGGCAGCATGGAGATCACGGTGACCTTCAACCAGGGCACCGATCCGGATATCGCCCAGGTGCAGGTGCAGAACAAGCTGCAGCTGGCGACGCCGCTGCTGCCGCAGGAAGTGCAGCAACAGGGCATCCGCGTGACCAAGTCGGTGCGCAACTTCCTCATGGTGGTCGGCGTCGTCTCGGCGGATGGCAGCATGACGCAGAGCGACCTGGCCGACTACATCGTCTCCAACATCCAGGACCCGCTGTCGCGTACGCCCGGGGTTGGCGACTTCCAGGTGTTCGGCTCGCAGTACGCCATGCGCATCTGGCTCGATCCGGCGCGGCTGAACAATTTCCAGCTCACGCCCACCGACGTGGGCAACGCCATCCGCGTACAGAACGTACAGGTTTCCGCCGGCCAGTTCGGCGGTCTGCCGGCGGTGCCGGGGCAGCAGCTGAGCGCCACCATCATCGGCAAGACGCGCCTGCAGACGCCCGAGCAGTTCCGCGAGATCCTGCTCAAGGTCAATGGCGACGGTTCGCAGGTGCGCCTCAAGGACGTCGCGCGCGTCGAGCTGGCCGCCGAGCGGGCGGCGATTACCGCGCAATACAACGGCAAGCCGGCCGCCGGTATCGGCATCAAGCTGGCGACCGGCGCCAACGCTTTGGATACCGCCAAGGCGGTGCGCCAGACCATCAGCGAGCTGCAGCCGTTCTTCCCGGCGGGGATGGAGATCGTCTACCCGTACGACACCTCGCCGGTGGTTTCGGCGTCGATCACCAACGTGGTGCACACCCTGTTCGAGGCCATCGTCCTGGTGTTCCTGGTGATGTACCTGTTCCTGCAGAACTTCCGTGCCACGCTGATTCCGACGCTGGCGGTGCCGGTGGTGCTGCTGGGGACCTTCGGTCTGCTGGCGGTGTTCGGTTTCAGCGTCAACACGCTCACCATGTTCGCGATGGTGCTGGCCATCGGTCTGCTGGTGGACGACGCCATCGTCGTGGTGGAGAACGTTGAGCGGGTGATGGCGGAGGAAGGGCTGTCGCCGCTGGAGGCGACGCGCAAGTCGATGGGGCAGATTCAGGGCGCGCTGGTCGGCATCGGCCTGGTGCTGTCTGCGGTATTCCTGCCGATGGCCTTCTTCGGCGGCTCCACCGGCGTGATCTACCGGCAGTTCTCGATCACCATCGCTTCGGCGATGACACTCTCGGTACTGGTGGCGCTGGTCTTCACCCCGGCGCTGTGCGCGACGCTGCTCAAGCCTATCGAGAAGGGTCATCACCACGAGAAGCGCGGTTTCTTCGGCTGGTTCAACCGCACGTTTGATCGCGGCGTGCGCCGCTACGAGCAGGGCGTGGTCGCGGTGCTGCGGCGCAAACTGCCGTTCATCATCATCTACCTGGTTATCGTCGCCGCGCTGGCGGTGCTGTTCAGCCGTCTGCCCAGCGCGTTCCTGCCGGACGAGGATCAGGGCGTGCTGTTCGTCCAGGTGCAGACGCCGGTGGGCTCGACCGCCGAGCGCACTCAGCAGACCGTGGACGCCATGCGCGAGTATCTGTTGAAGGAGGAGGGTGACGTTGTCAATTCGGTGTTTACTGTCACCGGCTTCAACTTCGCCGGCCGTGGACAGAACTCGGCGCTGGGCTTTGTCGGCCTCAAGCCGTGGGATCAGCGTCCGGATGCCGAGGACTCTGTGTTCGCGCTGGCCAAGCGCGCACAGCAACGCTTCGCCGGCTTCCGCGACGCCATGGTGTTCGCCTTCGCGCCGCCCGCGGTGATGGAGCTGGGCACCGCGACCGGTTTCAACTTCTATCTGCAAGACCGTGGCGGGCTCGGCCACGATGCGCTGATGGCGGCGCGCAACCAGTTCCTCGGGATGGCGGCGCAGAGTTCGGTGCTGCAGGCGGTGCGGCCGAACGGGCTGAACGACGAGCCGCAGTACCAGCTGCTGATCGACGATGAAAAGGCGCGCACGCTCGGGGTTTCCCTGGACGCGATCAACAGCGCGCTGTCGATCGGCTGGGGCTCGAGTTACGTCAACGACTTCATCGACCGCGGTCGGGTGAAGAAGGTCTACCTGCAGGGCGCTGCGCCGTCGCGCATGGGTCCGGAAGACCTGGACAAGTGGTTCGTGCGTAACGATGCCGGGGAGATGGTGCCGTTCAGTGCCTTCGGCAGCGGCCAGTGGATCTACGGCTCGCCCAAGCTGTCACGCTACAACGGCGTTTCGTCGATGGAAATCCTCGGCGAGGCAGCGCCCGGCTACAGCACCGGCGATGCAATGGCCGAGGTCGAGCGGCTGGCGCAGCAGCTGCCGGCGGGCGTCGGGGTGTCCTGGACCGGACTGTCGTTCGAGGAACGTTTGTCGGGTGGGCAGGCTCCGGCGCTCTACGCACTCTCGCTTTTGGTGGTGTTCCTCTGCCTGGCGGCGTTGTATGAAAGCTGGTCGATTCCGTTCGCCGTGATGCTGGTGGTGCCGCTCGGCGTCATCGGCGCGCTGCTGGCGACGATGGGACGTGGTCTGAGCAACGACGTGTTCTTCCAGGTCGGCCTGCTGACGACGATCGGCCTGACCGCGAAGAACGCGATCCTGATCGTCGAATTCGCCAAGGACCTGCATGGCGAAGGCAAGAGCTTGTTCGACGCCGCCGTCGAGGCCTGCCGGATGCGCCTGCGGCCGATCATCATGACCTCGCTGGCGTTCACCCTCGGCGTGGTGCCGCTGGCGCTGGCCAGCGGCGCCGGGGCAGGCAGCTCGCATGCCATCGGCACCGGCGTGATTGGCGGCATGGTCACGGCGACCCTGCTGGTGATCTTCTGGGTGCCGCTATTCTTCGTTCTGGTGACCTCGCTCGCCGGCGGCCGCAAGGCTGCAGCCGCGAACGAGAAGGGAGACGTGCAATGAACAGGTCGTTGTTGAGCATCGCCTTGCTCGCCGCATTGAGCGGCTGTTCGTTGATTCCCGACTACCAGCGGCCGGAAGCGCCGGTGGCGGCCAGCTGGCCACAGGGTGAGGCCTACGCGGCCGACGGCGAGCAGGCAGCCGCCGTGCCGGGCTGGCGCGAATTCTTCCGCGATCCCGCGCTGCAGCAGCTGATCGAGGTGGCGCTGGAAAACAACCGCGACCTGCGCGTGGCGGCGCTGAACGTCGATGCCTATCGCGCACTGTATCGCGTCCAGCGCGCCGACCTGTTGCCGGCCGTCACGGCCGATGGCGGCGGCACGCGCACTCGTACTCCGGGCGATCTGAGCATGAGCGGCGAGCCGACGATCAGCAGCCAGTACAGCGCCACCCTCGGCGTGTCCTGGGAGCTGGATCTGTTCGGCAGGCTGCGCAGCCTGCGCGATCAGGCGCTGGAGGAGTACTTCGCCAGCGAGGCCGCCCAGCGCAGCACACAGATCAGCCTGATCGCCAGCGTCGCCAACGCCTGGCTGACCCTGCAGGCCGATCAGGCGCTGCTGGAGGTCACGCGAGACACGCTCAAGACCTACGAGGAAAGTTTCGGCTTGACCCAGCGCAGCTTCGACGTCGGCGTGGCCTCGGCGCTGGAGCTGCGCCAGGCGCGCAGCGCGGTGGAAAGTGCGCGGGTGAGCATCGAGCAGTACACCCGCCAGGTGGCGCAGGACCGTAACGCGCTGACGCTGCTGCTCGGCCAGGGCATGCCGGCGAACCTGCGGGTCTCCGGCGAGCTGGTGCGTGAACAGCTGGCCGAGTTGCCGGTCGGCTTACCGTCGGACCTGTTGCAGCAGCGCCCGGACATCCTCCAGGCCGAACACCAGCTCAAGGCGGTGAACGCCAGCATCGGTGCGGCGCGCGCGGCGTTCTTCCCGCGTATCAGCCTGACCGGCGCGGCCGGGACGGCCAGCCGCGAGCTGTCCGGCCTGTTCGACGGCGGTTCCGGTTACTGGACCTTCACACCGAGCATCAGCATGCCGATCTTCAATGCCGGCCAGCTGCGCGCCAATCTCGACTACGCCACGATCAGCCGCAACATTCAGGTGGCCGAGTACGAGAAGGCGATCCAGACCGCCTTCCGCGAGGTGGCCGATGGTCTGGCGGCGCAGGCCACCTACACCCGCCAGGTCCAGGCGCAGCGTGATCTGCTGCAGACCAGCGAGGACTACTACAACCTCGCCGAACGGCGCTACCGCACCGGTGTGGACAGCTACCTGACCCTGCTTGATGCGCAGCGCCAGCTGTTCAGCGCTCAGCAACAGCTGATCGGTGACCGTCTGGCGCAGCTGGTCAGCGAAGTCAACCTGTTCAAGGCGCTTGGTGGCGGCTGGCAAGCCGCTGCTGCGCCCTCGCCTGAAGAGGGTTGAGCGCGCGGCAGTCTGCTGTGAATACGAAAACGCCGCCCCAAGGGGCGGCGTTTTCGTTGGTGCGGCAACTCAGCGGTTGCGCGTCAGCAGCGCGGGCTTCTCGCCCCGCGGACGGGTCGGCAACTGCTCAAGCTGCTCCATGCTCGGCAGGCGATCAGCCTTGGACTCCTTGTGGATGATCACCGGCTGCTTCTCGCGCGGCTTGGCGACATCCTGACGCGACACCGCCGGCTCCTCGATGCGCCGTCCTTCGCTTTTGCGCCGAGGCTGACCATTGCGGCCTTGCCCGCCTTGGCCTTGGCTCTGGCCTGAACGCTTGCCGCGGCCCTGTGCGCCACCGGCACCGGCACCGGCACCGGCTGGACGTGGCTGAGCGCTGCCCGGCTGGGCCGGCGCGCCGGGGCGACGACCGCGGCCCTGCTTGTTCTGGTACGGGCTGACGTAATCGACGCGGTTGCCGAAGTTGTCCACCTCGTCATCGAGGAATTCTTCCGGGTCGCGATCGGCCGGCACGCGCGGAGGGCGACTGACCGGTTGCGCGGCCTCGCTGGCGCTGCGGGCTGGCTTGGCCTTGTTGCGGTTGCGCCGGTTACGTTCCTTCTGCTCGGCGTTTTCCGCCGGCTTGTCCTCGCTACGGGCCTTGCGTTCGCCGCGCTGCGGGCGTGGCTGGCGCGGTTCGCGCACTTCGGGCTTTTCCGCCTCGATGGTGCTGGCGTCGAAGCCCATTAGGTCACCGTCGGGAATGCGCTGCTTGGTCAGGCGTTCGATGCCCTTGAGCAGCTTTTCCTCGTCCGGCGCGACCAGCGAGATGGCCTCGCCGCTGCGTCCGGCACGGCCGGTGCGGCCGATGCGGTGCACGTAGTCTTCCTCGACGTTGGGCAGCTCGAAGTTGACCACGTGCGGCAGCTGGTCGATGTCCAGGCCGCGGGCGGCGATATCGGTCGCCACCAGGATGCGCACCTGGTTGGCCTTGAAATCGGCCAGCGCCTTGGTGCGGGCGTTCTGGCTCTTGTTGCCGTGGATCGCGGCGGCCGGCAGGCCGTGCTTCTCCAGGTACTCGGCCAGGCGGTTGGCGCCGTGCTTGGTACGGGTGAACACCAGGACCTGTTCCCAGGCTCCCTGGGTGATCAGGTGCGCGAGCAGGGCACGCTTGTGACTGGAGGCGATGTGGAACACCCGCTGCTCGATGCGTTCGACGGTGGTGTTCGGCGGTGTGACCTCGATGCGCTCGGGGTCGTGCAGCAGCTTGCCGGCCAGATCGGTGATGTCCTTGGAGAAGGTGGCCGAGAACAGCAGGTTCTGGCGCTTGGCTGGCAGCTTGGCCAGCACCTTCTTGACGTCGTGGATGAAGCCCATGTCGAGCATGCGGTCGGCTTCGTCGAGCACGAGGATTTCCACGTGCGACAGATCGATGGCCTTCTGGTTGGCCAGATCGAGCAGGCGACCGGGGCAGGCGACGAGCACGTCGAGGCCCTTGGCCACGGCCTGGATCTGCGGGTTCATGCCGACGCCACCGAATATCACTGCGCTTTTCAGCGGTAGATCGCGGGCGTAGACCTTGAAGCTGTCATGGACCTGGGCGGCGAGTTCGCGGGTCGGCGTCAGCACCAGCACGCGCGGCTGTTTCGCGCCGTGGCGATGCTCGCGGTCCGGGTGGCCACCGGGGAACAGCAGTTCGAGTACCGGCAGGGCGAAGCCGCCGGTCTTGCCGGTACCGGTCTGGGCGGCAACCATCAGGTCGCGGCCTTGCAACACGGCGGGAATAGCCCGCTGTTGCACGGGAGTAGGCTGGGTATAACCGGCGGCCTCGACGGCACCGGCTAAAGCCTCGGAGAGACCGAGGGAAGCAAAGGACATGAGTAATCCTGTCTTGTAGAGGGCGTGGCCCTGGGATGATCGTGCCTGGCTCGAATCGCGACTGGCGTGCGATCCCGTCCGGTCCTGCCGCGATTTGCTGATGCGGCATCCGGACGTAAGTCTGGCGGAAGCGCGGAGTATAACAGAGCCTGTTCGCTCCGCACTGCTCTGACAGTGTCGCAGGTCACGGGTTCATTTGCCGGCTTCGCTTGGGCAGCGAAGCCGGTGGTCTCAAGCCTGGCGCGGCAGGCCGAGGTTGTTCCAGATCGCCAGGCTCGGCTCGGCCTGGTTCAGCGTGTAGAAGTGCAGACCCGGCGCGCCGCCGGCCAGCAGTTTCTCGCACATCTCGCTGATGACCTGCTCGCCGAAGGCCTGGATGCTGTCGATATCGTCGCCGTAGGCTTCCAGCTGCTTGCGTACCCAGCGCGGAATCTCTGCTCCGCAGGCGTCGGAGAAGCGCGCCAGCTTGCTGTAGTTGGTGATCGGCATGATGCCCGGGACGACCGGAATCTCCACGCCGAGCTTGCGCACGCGCTCGACGAAGTAGAAGTAGCAGTCGGCGTTGAAGAAGTACTGGGTGATGGCGCTGTCGGCACCGGCCTGGGCCTTGCGCACGAAGTTCGTCAGGTCGTCCTCGAAGTTGCGTGCCTGCGGATGCATCTCCGGGTAGGCGGCGACCTCGATATGGAAATGATCACCGGTTTCGCTGCGGATGAACTCCACCAGCTCGTTGGCGTGGCGCAGCTCGCCGCTGGCCAGGCCCATGCCGGACGGCAGGTCGCCGCGCAATGCGACGATGCGGCGGATGCCGGCGTTGCGGTAGATATCCAGCAGTTCGCGCAGCTCGGCCTTGCTGTCGCCAACGCAGGACAGGTGCGGCGCGGTCGGCACCTTCACCTCGCCATCGAGCTGCAGCACGGTGTTCAGCGTACGGTCGCGGGTCGAGCCGCCGGCACCGTAGGTGCAGGAGAAGAAATCGGGGTGGTAGCCGGCCAGCTGGCGGGCCACGTTCAGCAGTTTTTCATGCCCGGCTTCGGTCTTCGTGGGGAAGAACTCGAAGCTGTAGCGGCGTTCCTGAGACATGGACTAAATCCTTCAGAGCGTAGGGTGGAAAACGCGCGCAACGCGTTTCCACCGCCTAGGAGCGGCGGGTGGAATAGGCCTCCGGCCGTTTTCCACCCTACGGCGATCAGTAGCGGTAGCTGTCCGGCTTGAACGGACCTTCGACGGTCACGCCGATGTACTCGGCCTGCTTGGGCGTCAGTTGGGTGACGACGCCGCCGAAGCCCTTGACCATCTCCAGCGCCACTTCCTCGTCGAGCTTCTTCGGCAGGACCATGACGGTGACGTTCTTGGTCTTCTCGGTCACTGGCAGATCGGCGAACTTCTCGTTGTACAGGTGGATCTGCGCCAGCACCTGGTTGGCGAAGGAGCCGTCCATGATCCGGCTCGGGTGGCCGGTGGCATTGCCCAGGTTCACCAGGCGGCCTTCGGCGAGCAGGATCAGGTAGTCGTCGTTGGCCGGATCGACGGTCTTGCCGGTGCGATGGATCTTGTGCACCTGCGGCTTGACCTCTTCCCAGCCCCAGTTGGCGCGCATGAAGGCGGTGTCGATCTCATTATCGAAGTGGCCGATATTGCACACCACGGCACGCTTCTTCAGCGCCTTGAGCATGTTGGCGTCGCAAACGTTGACGTTGCCGGTGGTGGTGACGATCAGGTCGATCTTGCCCAGCAGCGCAGCGTCCACGCTGGCTTCGGTGCCGTCGTTGATGCCGTTCTTGTACGGCGAGACCAGCTCGAAGCCGTCCATGCAGGCCTGCATGGCGCAGATCGGGTCGACTTCCGAAACCTTGACGATCATGCCTTCCTGGCGCAGCGACTGCGCCGAGCCCTTGCCCACGTCGCCGTAACCGATCACCAGCGCCTGCTTGCCGGACAGCAGATGGTCGGTGCCGCGCTTGATGGCGTCATTGAGGCTGTGGCGGCAGCCGTACTTGTTGTCGTTCTTGCTCTTGGTCACCGAGTCGTTGACGTTGATCGCCGGGACTTTCAGGCTGCCGGCCTTGAGCATGTCGAGCAGGCGGTGCACGCCGGTGGTGGTTTCCTCGGTGATGCCGTGCACGCGCTCCAGTACCTGTGGGTACTTGTCGTGGAGGATCTGCGTCAGGTCGCCGCCGTCGTCGAGCACCATGTTGGCGTCCCACGGCTGGCCGTCCTTGAGGATGGTCTGCTCGATGCACCACTCGTACTCTGCCTCGGTCTCGCCCTTCCAGGCGAACACCGGGATGCCGGCAGCGGCGATGGCGGCCGCGGCCTGATCCTGGGTGGAGAAGATGTTGCAGGACGACCAGCGCACCTCGGCGCCGAGGGCGATCAGCGTCTCGATCAGCACGGCGGTCTGGATGGTCATGTGGATGCAGCCGAGGATCTTCGCGCCCTTGAGCGGCTGCTCGGCGGCGTATTTGCGGCGCAGGCCCATCAGCGCGGGCATTTCCGATTCGGCGATGATGATCTCGCGGCGGCCCCAGGCGGCCAGGGAAATGTCGGCGACTTTGAAGTCGGTGAAACCGGCAGGCGTCATGACAGCACTCATCGAAGAGTTCTCCATTCGTATAGATGCGAATGGGCGCCGTTGATGCGTTCTAGGAAACGCCCCATCCGAGCCTGACAGGTGAAACCGGACTTGGATCTGCTGCTGCGCGACTGGTAAGCCGCGTGGCTTGCGAGATTCAAAACAGGCATTCGCCCTGCTGCAGCGCCCCTCGGATGGGTGGCGGGCACGGCCGAAGCGGAGTCGGCCGCGAAAAAACCCGGCGATTATAGCCGCGCCTGCCGGCAATCCCAAGCCCGCGCCGGGCGAACTCCGCCGGCGGCGCACGGGTCGTACCTGCAGGGCCTGGCGCGCCGTGTCGGGCGCGAATGCTCAAGGAGACTCCGATGAATCCCACGCTTCGCCTCACCCTGGCCCTGCTCGCGGCGGTCGTCAGCCTGCCCGCGGCGGCGCAGTCCTGTTACGTGCACAGCGAGACCTCTGGCGCGGTGCCCGCGCCGGTGGTCACGGAGAAATGCTTCGAGCTGCGTGGCATGCAGCCCGAGGACGATTCGATGGACTGGCTCTGTCGCAACGAAGAGGGCGTCAAGAGCGCCCGACGCGAGCCCCGTCAGAGCTGCCCTGACGGTCATTTCGGCGTCTGCGTGGCCGCGGTGACGCCGGAAACCTTGGCCAACGAGCAGGCCGGCGGCAGCCAGGCGACCAACGGCACGCTGCCGACCACGGTGCCCGAAGGCGCGCAGATCGTCACCTACCACTATCACGCGAGCGATCGCGCGCAGGCCAAGGTGGATTGCGAGAGCGCGGGCGGCCAGTGGTCGCGCTGATACCCGAGCGATTTGTTCACCCGCGCACAAGCGCGGATAATCCCGCGCTTTGCATGGCGTGAGCGGGTAAACATGAAGCTGCGAGTGTTGAGCATTTCCCTGATGACGTTGCTGGCGCTGGCCGGCTGCGACCGTATCGATCCGAATTCACCGCTCGGCAAGCGCAAGGCGATCTACCAGCAGATGCTCGACATCAAGGAAGATCTGGGCGGCATGCTGCGCGGACGGCTGGCTTTCGATGGCGTAGCGTTCGCCAGCGGCGCGGCGAAGCTCGACGAACTGTCGCGCCAGCCCTGGCAGCACTATCCGCCGGTGAAGGAAGAGCAGAGCGACGCGCGCGACGATGTCTGGCAGCAGCAGACGCGTTTCAACGAGCTGGCCCGTGCGCTGGAGGCCGAGACCGCGGCACTGGTTGCCGCGACCAGCGCGCAGCCGCTGCAACCGCAGGACGTTGCGCCGGCGTTCCAGCGCGTCGAGGACGCCTGCGAAACCTGCCACAAGGCATTCCGCGCCTACTGACGGTCGGTCGCGCGGCGGCTGCTTTCCAGCTGTTCGCGTGCCTTGGCCAGCTCATCCTTGCGCAACTCGATGAGCTGCGCATCGCCGGTCGCCAGCGCCTGGCGCAGCAGAACTTCGCGTCGCGCCACACGCTGGCTGGCCTGCTCGGCGGCAAAGGAGTCGCGCTTGCCCAGCTCGATCAGACCGCCGCAGCGGCGGGTGAGCGCCTGCAGCTGCTCGTTCAGCTGTGTCTGGCGCGCCTGATGGCCCTGCAGGCGGGCCTGCTGCAACTGTTCGCTGAGCCAGTGGCGTTGCGTCGCGCACGACGAATCGACTTCGCCCGTCGCGGCCATCGCCAGCGTAGCGGGCAGGCAGCTGCCGACCAGTACCATCGCAAGTAACCGAGCAGACATGCACGCTCCAGACAGGGGTTCGAACCGTTTCGACTTCCGCGGAGGGCGCGAAGTGCCGTGCGGATGGCATCAGAAACCGTGGACACCTGCCTGTTGCAGACGCGCGCGCAGGGCTTGCGGCGCGTCGGCCTGGAAGAACTGCCACAGCTGTCGCGCGCGGGCCGCGCCAGTGCCAGCGGCGCGCCAGTCAGCTTCGCTGCGCGCGGCGAGCCGCTGCCAGTCGTCGTCCGGTGCGAGCGCCGCACCGTCCGGCAGGCCCAGCGCCGCCAGCCAGTGCGGGAACGGCCGCTGGCGTGCCGCGGCGAGATTGCGTGCCAGGCTGGTGGCGCGCGTCGCCCCGAAGCCCGGCACCTGCTGCAGGCGCGCGGCGTCCAGCTCGAGCCAGGCGAGCAGGTCAGGCAGCAGGCCGGCGTCCAGTAATGCGCGCCAGGTGCCGGGGCCGACACCGGGAATTGCCAGGCCGTGCCTGCCGCTCAGCCAGGCGAGGCGGGCGAGGAACTGCTGTTCGCAGCCGGGCGTCGCCTGCCAGCAGCTCAGCGCGTGATAGCGGGCCGGATTCGGTGGCTGCACTGCCGCGCGCTGCGGACTGCGCCAGACGACGCTGTCCAGCTGCGGAATGGTCAAGCCGGCGAGGCGGATGGCAACCTGATCGCCCGGGCGAACGTCCAGCGCCTGCCAGCGTTTGAGTGAACCGAGGCTGACGCGGGCGATGCGGCGGTCGTCCAGTTGCACGGGTTCGAGCTGCAGCAATGGCGTAATGCGGCCGCGCCGGCCGATGCGAAACTCGACCCGGCGCACCTGTGCCAGCGCCGAGCGCGGCGGATACTTCCAGGCCACTGCCCAGTGCGGCGGTGACGCCTGCCAGCGTTCGGCCGGTGGCCGCCGGCCCTGGCGCAGCACCACGCCGTCGCTGGCGAAGGGCAGCGGCTGGCGATACCAGCGCTCGCACCACTGGCGCGCCTGTTCGGGATCGGCCAGGGGCTGGCTGAAACGCACGCTGTCGGCGAAGCCCATTGCTGCCAGTCCCGTCAGGCGTTTGGCCATCTCGGCCGGTCCGTTGGGCCAGTCCCAGACGAACAGGCCGATGCGTGCCTCGCTGTCCGCGGCGGGCGTTTTGCCCTGCAGGGCGCCGGCGACCCGCCCGCGTGCGCCGTCGCTGCCAGCGCGTGCCTGCACGTGCGCGTCCTGCCGCCAGTACAGCTCCCCCTGCAGAATCACCTCGTCGCGGCGCGGCAGCTGCGTGGGGATCGCCGGCAGCTGGCGGGCCCGCGCCGTCCAGTCCTGACCGCTGTGCCCGTCGCCACGGCTGATCGCCTGGTGCAGGCGGCCATCGCGATAGACCAGCGTCACCGCCACGCCGTCGACTTTGGGCTGAATCCACAGGTCGTCGCGTGCCGCCATCCAGGCGCGCAGTTCGGCAACGTCGGCCAGCTTGGCCAGGCCGGTCTGCGCGACTGGGTGGGGTAGCGGGCCGCCGGCGTGGGCCAGCGGTGACGGCGAGGCGGCGTTCTGGGCCGGAAAGCACTGCTGCCACTGTTGCAGGCGCGCGCGGGCCTGGTCGTAGAGCTCGTCGTCGATCGGCGCGAGGCCGCGGCGGTGATAGGCGTCGTCCCACTCCGCCAGTCGCTGCGTCAGTTCGCTGATTTCGCTGCGCGCGCGCTCGGCGCCCCAGGGCGGGCAGGCGGCCAGGCAGATCGGTGAGACAAGCAGCAGGAGTGACGCGACGAGGCGTTGCATGGCGAGCGTCCTTGCTCGGGGAGAGACCGCGATTGTCCCGCGGCCGGTGTGGGGGCGCCGTGCGCTAGCGCATGTTGAACAGTTCCTGATGGAAGTCCTGCGGCGCCAGACCGCGCGCGATCAGGTCGTCACGCAGGCATTGGCCAAACGCGGCCGGGCCGCAGAACCAGACGTCGCTGCCCTTCCAGGACGGCGCCAGTTGCCGCAGGCGCTCGGGTGTCAGGCGACCATCGCGCTGAGTGACCAGCACGTGCAGGCGAACGCGGGCCTGCTCGGCCAGCTGCTGCACCTTGTCGATGAACGCCTGATCGGGCGCGCTGGTGCTGTAGAACAAGTCGACATTGCCACCGCCGCCAGTGGTCGCCAGCGCCTGCAGGCGGCCGATGAACGGCGCGATGCCGATTCCGCCGGCCACCCAGATCTGCCCGTCCTTGCGTCCGCGGAAGTCGAAGCAGCCGTACGGGCCTTCGACGGTGACCGCGTCGCCCACTTTCAAGGTATGCGGCAGCGTGCTGGTGTAGTCGCCCAGCCCCTTGATGGAGAATGCCAGCTTGCCGTCGTTGCACCAGGCCGAGGAGAGGCTGAACGGGTGCGGGCCTTCCTTCTCGTCGAAGGTGACGAAGGCGAACTGCCCGGCTTCATGTCCCGGCCAGGCGCCTTCGAGCTGCAGGCCGACGCGCAGCACGCGGTTGTCCGGGTGATGGGTCAGTTCGTCGATGCGGCCGACCACCTTGTGCTTGCGGCCGATGCGGCGCAGCAGCGAGATGCAGGCGGCGACCGAGCCGGCGCCCATCATCAGTGCCAGGGCCAGGCCCAGCGGCGAACTCCAGTAGTCCGGCGGCGTCAGCACCACCGAATGCGCCACCAGCGCCAGGTAGGCCACTGCCAGCCAGCGGTGGGTCTTGAAGAACCAGCGATAGGGGAAGGTCTTGATCAGCGCCAGCACGATGAGAATCGCCGCGGCGTAGAACGCCCACTCGCCGACGTCCTCGGCCAACCCGCGAAAGCGCCGAAACAGGCCGAAGATGCCCTCCGGTGGCGGCCCGGCGTGGCGCACCGGTTTTTCCAGCCAGCCGGCGCCGACCAGCCATTTCGGCACCTGGCCCCAGGCCCAGTGCATAGTGCTGATCACCAGTGCGGCGATGCCCAGCCACTTGTGCAGGCGGTAGGTCTTGTCCAGGCCGTCGAAGAAGCGCTCGAAGCGTTTCGGTCGCGCGGCCAGGATCACCGCAACGCTCATCGCACCGATGGCCAGCACGCCGCTGTAATGCACCAGTACCGTGCGTATCGCCCAGATCTGGTACTGCTCCATGAGAAAGCTGTCGACCAGCAACCACAACAGGGTCAGGCCGGCGAACAGGCCGAGGAAGGTCAATTTGATGGGTTTCATGTCTGATCCTCGAGTTTTCGCTGTCCATGTACTCGCGGCGCGTAGCATGCCGTTTTTGCGTGAGGGGCGAAATGACGACGGTCAGTGACAGGATGTGCCCCGTGTCGCCGCGATTTCTCTACAATCTTCCGCCCACCGATTTCCAAGAGAGGCGCCTGTGCACTCCGTGATCGCCATCGAGCAGCTCAGCAAGACCTACGCCTCGGGTCATCCCGCGCTCAAACATATCGACCTGCACATCCGCAAGGGCGAGATCTTCGCCCTGCTTGGCCCCAATGGAGCCGGCAAGACCACGCTGATCAGCATCATCTGCGGCATCGTCAACCCTGGCAGCGGGCGAGTGCTGGTCGATGGGCACGACATCGTCCAGGACTACCGCGCCGCGCGTTCGAAGATCGGGCTGGTGCCGCAGGAGCTGTACAACGAAGGTTTTGAGAGTGTCTGGGCGACGGTGCGTTTTTCGCGCGGGCTGTTTGGCAAGGCGCCCGACGATTCGTTCCTGGAAAAACTGTTGCGCGATTTGTCGCTGTGGGACAAGCGCAATGCCCGGATTCTGGAGCTTTCCGGCGGCATGAAGCGCCGCGTGATGATCGCCAAGGCGCTGTCCCATGAGCCTTCGATCCTGTTCCTCGACGAGCCCACCGCCGGCGTCGACGTCGAGCTGCGCCGCGACATGTGGGCGATGGTGCGCGGCCTGCGCGAGCGCGGCGTGACCATCATCCTCACCACGCACTACATCGAGGAAGCCGAGGAAATGGCCGACCGCATCGGCGTGATCAGCAAGGGCGAGATCATCCTGGTCGAGGACAAGGCGGCGCTGATGCACAAGCTCGGCAAGAAGCAGCTGACCCTGCAGCTGCAGCGCCCGCTGACGGCGATCCCGCGCGAGTTCGCCGGCTATCCGCTGGCGCTGGCCGACGAGGGCAATCAGCTGGTCTACACCTTCGACGCCCAGCACGAGCACACCGGCATCGCCGAGCTGCTCAAGCGCCTGGGCGAGCACGGCATCGACTTCAAGGACCTGCAATCGAGCCAGAGTTCGCTGGAGGAAATCTTCGTCAATCTGGTCCACGGTCGCTGAGGAATAACCGCATGAACGTCTACGCGATCCGCGCGATCTACCTGTTCGAACTGGCGCGCACCTGGCGCACGCTGCTGCAGAGCATCGCCACGCCGGTGATCTCCACCTCGTTGTACTTCGTGGTGTTCGGTTCGGCCATCGGCGCGCGCATGGAGGCGATGCACGGCATCCCCTACGGCGCGTTCATCATCCCTGGCCTGATCATGATGGCGCTGCTTTCCGAAAGCATCTCCAATGCCTCGTTCGGCATCTACATGCCGCGCTACTCGGGGACCATCTACGAGGTGCTGTCGGCGCCGGTGTCCTATGTCGAGATCGTCATCGGCTACGTCGGCGCGGCGGCGACCAAGTCGCTGATCCTCGGCGTGATCATCCTCATCACCGCGCGGCTGTTCGTCGACTACGAGATCCAGCATCCGCTGATGATGGCGCTGTTCCTGGTGCTGACGGCGGTGACCTTCTGCCTGTTCGGCTTCATCATCGGCATCTGGGCCGATGGCTGGGAGAAGCTGCAGATCGTCCCGGCGCTGATCGTCACGCCACTGGCCTTCCTCGGCGGCAGCTTCTATTCGATCGAGATGCTGCCGCCGCTGTGGCAGAAGATCACCCTGTTCAACCCGGTGGTGTACCTGATCAGCGGCTTCCGCTGGAGCTTCTACGGCGTCTCGGACATCAGTGTCGGCATCAGCCTGGCGATGATCCTCGGCTTTCTCGCGCTGTGCCTCGTAGCGGTGTGGTGGATCTTCAAGACCGGTTATCGGTTGAAGAACTGAGCGGCAAAAGAAAACGCCCGCAGATGCGGGCGTTCTTCATTCAGCGGCGGGCTGTCACTTGCTGAACATCTTTTTGAGGCCGAGCACGGGGTCCTTGGCCTCGGTGACGCCTTACAGTCCGGCAGCGGCGCGCAGGGCGTCGGCCTTGTCGGTGCGCTCCCAGGTGAAGGCGGTGAAGGTGTCGTTGCCCACCGTCATCTCGTAGGGGTTACGGCCGAAGTGGCCGTAGGCCGCGGTGGCCTGGTACATCGGGTGCAGCAGGTCGAGCATGCGGGTGATCGCGTACGGACGCAGGTCGAAGTGCTCGCGCACCAGGGCGATGATCTTGTCGTCGCCGAGCTTGCCGGTGCCGAAGGTGTTCAGCGAGATCGACGTCGGCTGCGCCACGCCGATGGCGTAGGACACCTGGATCTCGCAGCGCTCGGCCAGACCGGCGGCGACGATGTTCTTCGCCACATAGCGGCCAGCGTAGGCGGCCGAGCGGTCGACCTTGGACGGGTCCTTGCCGGAGAAGGCACCGCCGCCGTGACGGGCCATGCCGCCGTAGGTGTCGACGATGATCTTGCGCCCGGTCAGGCCGCAGTCGCCCACCGGACCGCCGATGACGAACTGGCCGGTCGGGTTGATGTGGTACTGGGTGTCCTTGTGCAGCAGCTCGGCCGGCAGGCTGTGCTTGATGATCAGTTCCATCACCGCTTCGCGCAGATCGCTCTGCTTGACCTCGGGGTTGTGCTGGGTCGACAGCACTACGGCGTCGATGCCGACCACCTTGCCGTTCTCGTAGCGGCAGGTGACCTGGCTCTTGGCGTCCGGGCGCAGCCACGGCAGCAGGCCGTTCTTGCGTGCCTCGGCCTGGCGCTCGACCAGCGCGTGGGAGAAGCGGATCGGTGCCGGCATCAGCACGTCGGTCTCGTTGCTGGCGTAGCCGAACATCAGGCCCTGATCGCCGGCACCCTGGTCTTCCGGCTTGGAGCGGTCGACGCCCTGGGCGATATCCACTGACTGCTTGCCGATGATGTTGATGATGCCGCAGGTGGCACCGTCGAAACCGACTTCCGAGCTGTTGTAGCCGATGTCGACGATGACGTCGCGCACCAGCTGTTCCAGGTCGACCCAGGCCGAGGTGGTCACTTCGCCGGCGACGATCGCCACACCGGTCTTGACCAGGGTTTCGCAGGCCACGCGGGCGTGCTTGTCCTCGGCGATGATGGCGTCCAGCACTGCATCGGAGATCTGGTCGGCGATCTTGTCCGGGTGCCCTTCGGACACGGACTCGGAGGTGAAAATCGAGTATTCGCTCATCTATCGGTTCCTATTACCGGGTGTGAGTCGGTCGTCAGCGGCGGGCCGGGAAAAGTGCCGGGCCTGGATCTGAAAACCGTTCTTCAAGCCAATGTAGAGACTCTCGCCGGGCGTGAGCCCCGCGGCATCGGCCCAACGGGCCAGATCGTCCTGTTCGAAGCCCAGCCAGAGATCGCCGCAGGCCTCCCTGGCCCAGCTCTGGTTGTGGCTGCACAGCTCGGTGATCAGCAGGCTGCCGCCCGCTTTCACCAGCCGTGCCAGTTGTTTGAGTGCCTCGCCGGGCGCCGCCAGGTGATGCAGCACCATGTTCAGCACCACGCAGTCGGCAGCCGGACATTCGTCGTGCAGCGCGTCGGCCAGCTTCAGCTCGACGTTGTCCAGACCGGCCTGTTCGCAGCGGGCGCGCGCCAGTTCGAGCATCGCCGCGCTGTTGTCCAGCGCCACCACGTGACGGAAACGACTGGCCAGTTCCGGCAGGAAGCTGCCGTCGCCGGGGCCGACTTCCAGCGCGGTGGCGGTGGGTTCGAAGTTCAGCGCATCGAGCAGTGCCAGCACGCTGTCGCGGTACTGCGGCAGGCCGGCGAGCAGGTCCTGGCGGGCCTGGAAGCTGCCGGCCATGCGCGCGAAGAAGTCCTCGCTGGCGGCGCTGCGCTGCGCGTGGACGGCGGCGATGCGGGCCTGCACCTCGGTGGTCAGCTCCAGCTGATCGACTTCTTCGAGCAGCGCCGCGTGCAGTTTGCCGCCGAGGCTGTCGCCCTGCGGCAAGTTGCGCCGGTAGAAGATCGCGTTGCCTTCGCGGCGGGTGGCCAGCAGTCCGGCCTGGGTCAGCACCTTCAGATGGTGGCTCATGCCGGACTGGCCGATGGCGAAGATCTGCGCCAGTTCCAGCACGCCGAACGAGTCGCTGGCCAGCGCCCGCAGCACGTTCAGGCGCAGCGGATCGCCGCCGGCCTTGCACAGGGCGGCGAGCGAATCGCTGGCGTCGAAACGGATCTGGGGTATGCGCAGGCTCATAGGTCGCGCAGTCTAGTCGGTCACTTTTCGTACAGCAAGGGCAATATCAAAAAGTTTTGATATTGCCTTGCGCGGCGTAGGGTCACTCGAGCATGCGCAGCACGCCGAGCGAGCAGGAGATCAGGCCGAGGGCGACCAGGAAGTAGCCCGGCAGAATATCCAGCAGCCGTTGCACCAGCCCCGTGCCGGCCAGTCGACGCGAGAGCAAACTGTAGGCGAGCAGCACGCACAGATCGATGACCGCCCAGATCGCGATCAGCGTCAGCGCCTGCGGTGCGAACGGCTGCGTGGGCAGGATGAAACCGGGCAGGAAGGCGAGGAAGAACAGGATGTCCTTGGGGTTCGACAGGCCGACCGCCATTGCCCGCCAGAAGTGATGCGTCTGGCTCCTGGCGGATTGCCGGTGGTCGCTGCCGCCGCCGCACAGGCTGTCGGCGCCGAGCCAGATCAGGTACAGCCCGCCGAGTATCTGACCCCATTCGAGCACCACTGGCTCGAAATCCAGCGCCAGGTAGATCGCCAGCAGCGCGCCAATCATCAGCACCTGCGCCGACAACACGCCGCCAAGGATGGTCCACAGCGGCCAGACGCGGCGCGCATCGGCGACCACCAGCGCCACCACCGGCCCGGGAGAGGCGATCAGCAGGGCGACCGCCGAGGCGAAGGCGAGATAGGTGGCGTTCATAGTTCGGTCACCAGGCCGAACACCCGATGCTGCTTACCCAGCCGCTCGGCATAGAAGCGCGGGTTGCAGATGGCGAAGGCGCGCTGGATCCAGCGGTCGCTGCCGTCGAACCGCGCATCGAAGCGGCTGCGCGCGTGCACCGTGCGGCGATTGTCGATGATCAGCAGATCGCCCGGGCACAGCCGGATCGGCTCGACCACCGACCAGGCGATGGCGCGCAGTCGCTCCAGCAGCGCCTGGGCGCGGTTGCTGAAGGCGAGCATGAACTGCGGATCGAAGCGCAGGAACGGCGCGTCGGGGTCGCCGTAGAGCACCGTCTGGTGCTTGTCGATGTCGATGCGCTGGTTCTTTTCGCTCGGGCCGTAGTCGGAAAGGAAGTTGTACGGCTCGTTGAGGAAGAACAGCTGCTCCTCGTAGCTCAGTCTGGCGAGGATGCGTTCCGCCGAGGCGACATAGGTGATCGCTTCCGCCTCCGGGTCCTGGCGCAGGCAGAGCAGCAGCAGGTAGTCCGGCTGGATGGCGTGGAAGGCGTTCTCGGTGTGCAGGTCCAGTTCGGTGTCGAAACTGTCGGAGGTCGCCGCGCGCGACTGTCCGCGCTGCGGGAAGAAGTTGTTGACGATCGCGCCGCCGGATTCCTGCAGGTAGCCGACCGGCTCGCCGAGCAGCACGGTCGCCTGCAGCAGCAGCCGTTCGCTGCTGTCGTCGTGCTTGTGCAGCGCCTCGCGGCTGGCCGGGGTCGGCGGAATCTCGCCGATCGGCAGGTGCCTCAGGTGCAGGAAGCCGGTCGGGTTGCCGAACAGCTTGAAGTTGAGGATCTGCGCGATCTGCTGCCGGTCCAGTCCGCCGCGCTCGATGCTGGCAGCCAGGAGGTGGTCGAAATTATTCGCGGACATGTCATCCTTCCCTGAGTTTTTCTTGATCGGGCGGTGCACTCGCTCGGACGATGCCGTTCCGAGAAGGCCCGTGGCGTCGCAGTATCGGAACGGAGCGAGGCGGTGAAAAATGGAAAAAACGACCTGCTGGGATGACTTTTACTCATGCCGCGGAGGTGCCCGGTGACGATCCGGCTGCCACCGCTGTACGCCTTGCGCGCTTTCGAGGTGGCGGCGCGCTTCGGCTCCTTCACCGAGGCGGCGCAGAGCCTGTGCATCACCCAGAGCGCCATCAGCCGGCACGTGAAGACGCTGGAACAGCAGCTCGGCTGCCAGCTGTTCGAGCGGCGCGGCTCGCGACTGGCGCTGACCGACACCGGGCGCCGGCTGGCGCAGGAGCTGAAAGTCGGGTTCGGCACCATCGAGAACGCCTGCATCGCGGTGACCCGCCAGCGTGGCGCGCTGCGCCTGAAGGCTCCCTCGACGCTGACCATGCGCTGGCTGCTGAACACGCTGGAGGCCTTCCAGCTGGCCTATCCGCAGCAGCGCGTGCAGCTGACCAGCGCCTGGATGGACCTCGATGCGGTGGACTTCAGCAGCGAGCCGTTCGATTGCGCGATCCTCCTCGGCGATGCCGCGCTGGCCGCTGATGGCCACTGCCTGAAGCTGTTCGATGAGTGGCTGGTGCCGGTCTGCGCACCGACGTTGCTCGGCAATCAGCCGTGGGACGCCGCGCGGCTGGCGGCGGCGGAGCTGATCCACCCCTCGCGTGACCGCCGCGACTGGCGGCGCTGGCTGGCGCGGGTCGGCCTGGCCGACGCAGTACCGTGGCAGCAGGGCAAGCTGTTCGACACCCTGGAGTTGGGTATTTCCGCGGCGGCGCAGGGCCACGGCGTGTCGATCGGCGATCTGGCGCTGGTCGGTGCCGAGCTGGCGCGCGGCACGCTGGCGCTGCCGTTCGACGCCGCGGTGCGCTCCGGCGACAGCTACTACCTGGTCTGGCCTGCCCACGGCGCGGCGCATCCGGTGCTGGCGCAGATGAAGGATTACCTGCTCGCCCATCTGCCCGATGTGCAGGCCCAGGGTGTGCGCCTGCTCGACTGAAGCCGCGGCCATTCAGTCATTGCCCCCTCTCCCGCGAAAGGGGAAAATGGCCGCCTTTTTCTACGTACACCCCGCAGGAGATCAGCGATGCCCAGCCGTCGTGAGCGAGCCAATGCCATCCGCGCACTCAGCATGGATGCCGTGCAGAAAGCCAACAGCGGCCACCCAGGTGCCCCGATGGGCATGGCGGACATCGCCGAAGTGCTCTGGCGCGACCACCTCAAGCACAGCCCGACCAACCCGCAGTGGGCCGACCGCGACCGCTTCGTGCTGTCCAACGGCCACGGCTCGATGCTGATCTACTCGCTGCTGCACCTGACCGGTTACGACTTGTCCATCGACGACCTGAAGAACTTTCGCCAGCTGCACAGCAAGACCCCGGGCCACCCCGAGTTCGGCTACACCGCCGGCGTCGAGACCACCACCGGCCCGCTGGGCCAGGGCATCGCCAACGCCGTGGGCTTCGCCCTGGCCGAGAAGATCATGGCCGCGCAGTTCAACCGTCCGGGCCACGAGATCGTCGATCACAACACCTACGTGTTCCTCGGCGATGGCTGCATGATGGAAGGCATCAGCCACGAGGTCTGCTCGCTGGCCGGTACGCTCGGGCTGAACAAGCTCACCGCGTTCTACGATGACAACGGCATCTCCATCGACGGCGAGGTGCACGGCTGGTTCACCGACGACACCCCGCGCCGCTTCGAGGCTTACGGCTGGCAGGTGATCCGCAACGTCAACGGCCACGACGCCGACGAGATCCAGATCGCCATCGAAACCGCACGCAAGAGCGACCGACCGACGCTGATCTGCTGCAAGACCATCATCGGCTTCGGCTCGCCGAACAAGCAGGGCAAGGAGGAATCCCACGGCGCTGCGCTGGGTGACGCCGAGATCGCCCTGACCCGTGAGGCGCTGGGCTGGAACCACCCGCCGTTCGAGATTCCCGCCGACATCTACGCCGAGTGGGACGCCAAGCAGAAGGGCGCCGACGCCGAGAACGAGTGGAACCAGCGCTTTGCCGCCTACGCCGCCGAGTTCCCGGAACTGGCTGCCGAGTTCAAGCGGCGCATGGCCGGTGAGCTGCCGGCCGATTTCGCCGAGAAGGCGTCGGCCTTCATCCGCGAGGTCGCCGACAAGGGCGAAACCATCGCCAGCCGCAAGGCCAGCCAGAACTGCCTGAACGCCTTCGGCCCGCTGCTGCCGGAACTGCTCGGTGGCTCGGCCGACCTCGCCGGCTCCAACCTGACCCTGTGGAAGGGCTGCAAGCCGGTGGTGGCCGAGGATGCCTCGGGCAACTACATGTATTACGGCGTGCGCGAGTTCGGTATGAGCGCGATCATGAACGGCGTCGCCCTGCACGGTGGCCTGATTCCCTACGGCGCGACCTTCCTGATGTTCATGGAATACGCGCGCAACGCGGTGCGCATGTCGGCGCTGATGAAGCAGCGTGTGCTCTACGTGTTCACCCACGACTCCATCGGCCTCGGCGAAGACGGCCCGACCCACCAGCCGATCGAGCAGCTGACCAGCCTGCGTACCACGCCGAACCTGGACACCTGGCGCCCGGCCGATACCGTCGAATCGGCGGTAGCCTGGAAGTACGCCCTCGAGCGCAAGGACGGCCCGAGCGCGCTGATCTTCTCGCGGCAGAACCTGCCGTTCCATGTGCGTGACAACGAAACCGAAGCGGCCATCGCCCGCGGTGGCTATATCCTGAAGAACTGCGTCGGCGAGCCGGAGCTGATCCTGATCGCCACCGGTTCGGAAGTCAGCCTGGCGGTGCAGGCCGCCGACCAGCTGGCTGCGCAAGGCCGCAAGGTGCGCGTCGTCTCCATGCCTTGCACCAGTGTGTTCGACGCCCAGGACGCGGCCTACAAGCAGCAGGTGCTGCCGGTGGAGGTCGGTGCACGCATCGCCATCGAGGCGGCGCATGCAGACTACTGGTACAAGTACGTCGGCCTCGACGGCCGCATCATCGGCATGACCACCTACGGCGAGTCGGCCCCGGCCGGCCAGCTGTTCGAGGAGTTCGGCTTCACCGTCGAGAACATCCTCGCGGTGGCCGAAGAACTGCTGGAAGACTGATCTCGCGCGGCGGTGGATGGCTTCGGCCATCCACCCTACGTCAATCACCTTGTGCAGGGGGCAAAACCCGCACAGCGGTTTTCCCCGACAGGATCGACGAATCCGATGGCCAACGCCCGTCCCTATCGCGTCGCCCTCAACGGCTACGGCCGCATCGGCCGTTGCGTGCTGCGTGCCTTCTATGAGCGCGGCGGCGCCTTCGATTTTCAGTTCGTCGCACTCAACGACCTGGCTGACATGGCCAGCCTGGAATACCTCACCCGATTTGACTCCACCCACGGTCGCTTTCCCGGTGAGGTGAGCGTGGTTGGCGATTGCCTGCATCTCAACGGCCACTGCGTGAAGGTGCTGCGCGAGTCGACGCCGGAGGCCATCGACTGGCGGGCGCTGGAGGTCGATCTGGTACTGGAGTGCTCCGGCGCCTACACCACTCGCGCCGATGGCGAGCGATTTCTCGCCGCCGGCGTGCCGCGGGTGCTGTTCTCGCAGCCGATGGCCAGCGCCGCCGACATCGACGCCACCGTGGTGATGGGCATCAACCAGCAGCAGCTGACCGGCACCGAACGGCTGGTGTCCAACGCCTCGTGCACCACCAACTGCGGTGTGCCGCTGCTCAAACTGCTCAACGATGCACTCGGGATCGAGTACGCCTCGATCACCACCATCCATTCGGCGATGAACGACCAGCCGGTGATCGACGCCTACCACCACGAGGACCTGCGCCGCACGCGCTCGGCCTTCCAGTCGGTGATTCCGGTGTCCACCGGCCTGGCGCGCGGCATCGAGCGCCTACTGCCGGAACTCTCCGGGCGGATTCAGGCCAAAGCGGTGCGAGTGCCGACGGTGAACGTCTCTTGCCTGGATATCACCCTGCAGACCGCGCGCGATACCGATGCGCAGACGATCAACCGGGTGCTGCGCCAGGCGGCCGAAGTCGGCCCGCTCAAGGGGTTGCTGGCCTACACCGAACTGCCGCATGCCAGTTGCGATTTCAATCACGACCCGCATTCGGCGATCGTCGACGGCAGCCTGACGCGGGTCTCAGGGCCGCGGCTGGTGAACCTGCTGGCCTGGTTCGACAACGAATGGGGCTTCGCCAATCGCATGCTGGACGTCACCGAACATTATCTGCGCGTGGCTCATCGCGCCTAGCGAGCCGTGCCTTGCAACATCGCTGCCTATCGACCTTAAGGAAGATCAACATGACCGTTTTGAAGATGACCGACCTCGACCTCGCCGGTAAGCGCGTGCTGATCCGCGAAGACCTCAACGTGCCGGTGAAGGATGGCGCGGTGAAGAGCGACGCACGCATCCTGGCCTCGCTGCCGACCATCAAGCTGGCGCTGGAGAAAGGCGCCGCGGTGCTGGTCTGCTCGCACCTGGGCCGTCCGGAAGAGGGCATCTACAGCGAGGAAGACAGCCTCAAGCCGGTCGCCGATTACTTGTCCAAGGCCCTCGGCCGTGACGTGCCGCTGATCAAGGACTACCTCGACGGCGTCGAGGTCCAGCCGGGCGAGCTGGTGCTGCTGGAGAACGTGCGCTTCAACAAGGGCGAGAAGAAGAACACCGACGAGCTGGCACAAAAATACGCCGCGCTGTGCGACGTCTTCGTCATGGACGCCTTCGGCACCGCGCACCGCGCCCAGGGTTCGACCCATGGCGTGGCCAAGTTCGCCAAGGTCGCCTGTGCCGGCCCGCTGCTGGCCGCCGAGCTGGAAGCGCTGGGCAAGGCGCTGGACAAGCCGGCGCGGCCGATGGTCGCCATCGTCGCCGGTTCCAAGGTGTCGACCAAGCTCGACGTGCTGACCTCGCTGGCCGACATCTGCGACCAGCTGATCGTCGGCGGCGGCATCGCCAACACCTTCCTCGCCGCGGCCGGCTACAAGGTTGGCAAGTCGCTGCATGAAGCCGATCTGCTCGACACCGCCAAGGCCATCGCCGCCAAGGTCGCTGTGCCGCTGCCGGTGGACGTGGTGGTCGCCAAGGAATTCGCCGAGAGCGCCGAAGCCACGGTCAAGGCCATTGCCGACGTCGCCGACGACGACATGATCCTCGACATCGGGCCGAAGACCGCGGCCATGTTCGGCGAAATGCTCAAGGCTTCGCAGACCATCCTCTGGAACGGCCCGGTCGGCGTGTTCGAATTCGACCAGTTCGGCAACGGCACCAAGGTACTGGCCCAGGCGATCGCGCAGAGCCCGGCGTTCTCCATCGCTGGCGGTGGCGACACCCTGGCGGCGATCGACAAGTACGGCGTGGCCGAGCAGATCTCCTATATCTCCACCGGCGGTGGTGCCTTCCTCGAGTTCGTCGAGGGCAAGGTGCTGCCGGCCGTGGAAGTGCTGGAACAGCGCGGCGCCGAGTAATCGCGACGACGGCCGGGTGGGCAGCGGCTTGCCCGGCAGGCAACGGCGTGGCAACCCCGGCCGGCGCCTGTGGTCTGTGTTGTGTCAGACACAAGGAAAGGGGATGCACCATGCGCTATGCCGTTCTGGCTGTTTGCTGTCTGGGGCTGGCCGGTTGTGCCGGCGACCCACCGGATACCGCCTGTGAAGTGTTCGAGCCGCCGGCGGCGAGCGGTCCCACGGCCGAACGCGACCAGCGTGTCGAGATGCAGGCCACCGGTGATCCGACGGTGACCACCCGCACCGATCTGCAGGATTGCCCCTGATTTCATTGCCAAGGAGCCGAAATGAAAGGCCTGTCGATTCTCGCCCTGGCGCTGCTGCTGGCCGGTTGTGGCCACTGGCAGTCCGGCCCGGACGCGCCATTCGTGCGCTGGAAGTGCAAAGGCCAGCAGCACATCGGCTGGCGCTACGCCGACAACGGGAAGACCGCCATCGACCTGAAAATCGGCAACAACGAACGCATTCATACGCTCAAGCGGGAACCTGCCACCTACGGCAGTTTCTATAGCGACGGCGTGATTGCGTTCCACGACAAGGGCAACGAGGCGCTGGTCTACCGCGTGGCCGATGACGAGCTGCTGGCCCACGGCTGCAGCGCCTCGCTGATCAACCTCTAGCCGAGCGCCGCGCCTTCGATGCGAAAGCCGCGACCGGCGCTGGTAATTGGCGTGCCCGCCACTACAATGCCGCGCCCAGCGTGCCGTGCTTGAACAGCGCCGGCCACTGCGGCAGGCTTACACGATTAAACGACCCTGACCGGGAGAAAGGAAAACATGGCACTCATCAGCATGCGCCAGATGCTCGACCACGCCGCCGAGTTCGGCTACGGCGTGCCGGCCTTCAACGTCAACAACCTCGAGCAGATGCGCGCCATCATGGAAGCGGCCGACAAGACCGATTCCCCGGTGATCGTCCAGGCTTCCGCCGGTGCGCGCAAATACGCGGGCGCGCCGTTCCTGCGTCATCTGATCCTCGCCGCCATCGAAGAATTCCCGCACATCCCGGTGTGCATGCACCAGGACCATGGCACCAGCCCGGACGTCTGCCAGCGCTCGATCCAGCTCGGTTTCTCCTCGGTGATGATGGACGGCTCGCTGAAGGAAGACGGCAAGACCCCGGCCGACTATGACTACAACGTGCGCGTGACCCAGCAGACCGTGGCCTTCGCGCATGCCTGCGGCGTCTCCGTGGAAGGCGAGCTGGGTTGCCTGGGCAGCCTGGAAACCGGCATGGCCGGCGAGGAAGACGGCGTCGGCGCCGAGGGTGTGCTCGACCACAGCCAGCTGCTGACCGATCCGGAAGAAGCCGCGCAGTTCGTCAAAGCCACCAAGGTCGACGCGCTGGCCATCGCCATCGGCACCAGCCACGGCGCCTACAAGTTCACCAAGCCGCCGACCGGCGACACCCTGTCGATCCAGCGCATCAAGGAAATCCACGCGCGTATTCCCGACACCCATCTGGTGATGCACGGTTCCTCCTCGGTGCCGCAGGAGTGGCTGAAGATCATCAACCAGTACGGCGGCGAGATTGGTGAAACCTACGGCGTGCCGGTCGAGGAAATCGTTCAGGGCATCAAGTACGGTGTGCGCAAGGTCAACATCGACACCGACCTGCGCCTGGCGTCCACTGGCGCGATCCGCGAATTCATGGCGAAGAATCCGGCCGAATTCGACCCGCGCAAGTACTTTGCCAAGACCGTGGCGGCCATGCGCGACATCTGCATCGCCCGTTACGAAGCCTTCGGCACTGCCGGCAACGCCAGCAAGATCAAGCCGATCTCGCTGGAAGGCATGTTCCAGCGCTACGCCAGCGGTGAGCTGGACCCGAAGATCAACTGATCGATTTGGCCAAGAAAAAAGCCCGCACAAGTGCGGGCTTTTTCATGTCTGGTGTTCGGCGGGTTACGCGCTGCGGGCGCGCTCAGCCGGCCAGCAGCTGCTGGATCTGGCTGCGCAGCGAATCCAGCGAAAAGGGTTTGGCCAGCACCGGCGCGGCGCGCGCCAGATCGCTACCGGACTCATAGATCTCGATCGGATAGCCGCTGATGAAGATCACTTTCAGGTCCGGGCGCAGCTTCAGCGCGGGCTCAGCGATCATCACCCCGGATACGCCGTCCGGCAGCCGGTAGTCGCTGATCAGCAGGTCGAGGCGCGGCTTGGTCGCCAGAATCTCGAAGGCGCGGGCGGCGCTATCGGCCTGCAGCACCTGATAGCCCTCGCCGGCCAGGTACTCGGACAACAGAAAGAGAATGTGCGGCTCGTCTTCGACAAGCAGGACGACGTTGCTGGGGACAGGCTGCATCGGCGCAATTCTCGGAGTTTTTCATGACAGTTGCGATGTCGGCGCGGTGTATGGCTAACGCAGCGCCATGAGCTTGGAGCAGGACCGCCCTGGCAAGTTCAGCGATCAGCGTGCGGTCGTCAACCGCTACCTTGGTGTCCCCTGCCGGCGCGAGGTCTGGTCGCGAGGTGCCGACGCGGCTAGGCTCAGGCTTTTGCGGAGAGCCGCGATGAGCGAACCCGAACCGCTGCAAACCATTGCCGAGCGCACCCTCGATCACTACCGGCAGAGCGCCGAGGCGTTCCGCGCCGGCACGCGCGACCATGATGTCAGCCAGAACATCGCCGCCTTGCTGAAACATATCCATGCACCGTCGCCGCTGCGCATCCTCGATCTCGGCTGCGGCCCCGGGCGCGATCTGAAGACCTTCGCCGCCCTTGGGCATGTCGCCGTGGGGCTGGACGGTGCCGAGCCCTTCGTCGCGATGGCGCGGGCCGACAGCGGTTGTGAAGTCTGGCATCAGGACCTGCTGCGCCTGGAGCTGCCGGACGCGGCATTCGACGGCATCTTCGCCAATGCCGTGCTGTTCCACCTGCCCAGTCGCGAACTGCCGCGGGTGCTGCGTCAGCTGCATGCAGCGCTCCAGCCGGGCGGCGTGCTGTTCTGCTCCAATCCGCGCGGGCATAACGAGGAGGGCTGGAGCGGCGGCCGTTACGGTTGCTGGTACGACTGGCCGACCTGGCGTGCGCAGCTGTTAGCGGCGGGCTTCGACGAACTGGAACATTACTATCGCCCCAGCGGCCTGCCGCGTGCGCAGCAGCCATGGCTGGCGAGCGTCTGGCGCAAGCCCGCTGCCGACCGATGAGTCACGCAGAATGCAACCTGCAAGCCAGGCGATCATGCGTAATGCAAGATCGTTATATTCTGAGCGTTTATTTAACCTATTGATTTTTAAGGATTATATGACTGGCTAAGGGTTGGCATGAACGCTGCTCCTGTTTCGGATGCTGGAACCTTACCGGAGCAGAACAATGAATGCAGCCCAACATTTTCTTACTGCCGCGTTTCCCGAATTCGAAGTGCTCACCGCTCCCCGCCCCGATGGCGGCCTGCTGCTGACCCTGCGCAACGACGATCGGACCATCATCAAGCGCGCCCTGTCCAAGGGGCAGACCCAGGCAGATATCCAGTTGCAGTGGGTGGTCAGCTCGATCCGCCGTGATCTGGCTCTGGAGGCCGGAATGTCCCCGGCCATCGCTCATCTGCAGAGCCAGAGCCGCACGGCACTGCCGACCTACGAATACGCCTGAGAACGCGCCGGGCTGGCGCCGAGGGGCGCCACCCGGCATCCGACCGGGCCGCAGAGCCGGGCGTGTATCACCGTCACGAGAGGAAAGCCTGATGAATGCCATCGACCTGCTGATCCAGGACCACGAGCGCGTGAAGGACATCCTGACGCGCCTGACCGAATCCACCGAGCGTGCGGTCAAGACCCGTACCGAGCTGCTGCACAAGCTGGAAATGGAAGTCACCATCCATACCCAGCTGGAAGAACAGATTCTCTACCCCGCCTACAAGGATGCCGGCGCGAAGGAAGAGTTGAAGATGTATTACGAGGCCAAGGAGGAGCATCGCGCGGTGGATTCGCTGGTGCTGCCTGACCTCAAGGCCACCGATCCGGCAAGCGTGGAGTTCTCCGGCCGCGCCAAGGTGTGCAAGGAGCTGCTCGAACATCACCTCGAGGAAGAGGAATCGGAGATGTTCCCGCAGGCGCGTGAAATGTTCGACGCGGCCCAGCTGGACGACATGGGCAAGCAAATGGAGGCGCTGCGTTCGCGCATGAAGAAGGAGTTCGCCGCCAAGCAGGCGGCCTGAGGTCTCGTCAGAGCGCCGTGCTCCGCCCGCTCATGAGGCTGACGGAGCACGCTGTCCGTACTGCTGGCGCGCTGGCAATCGGCGCGCGCGGTTGCCGCTGTGGAAACTGCCATGGCAGCGGCACTCTTGGCCGCAACGGCGGTCTATC
Organism: Stutzerimonas degradans; assembly: GCF_024448505.1. GTDB lineage: Bacteria > Pseudomonadota > Gammaproteobacteria > Pseudomonadales > Pseudomonadaceae > Stutzerimonas > Stutzerimonas degradans. The sequence continues at coordinate 195,138 of NZ_JAMOHV010000006.1, read as the reverse complement.
TCCCGTGAATCTGACGATTCCAGAACTTGCCGGCCCGCCGCCGGTTCACCCGAAGGAGGTTATCCATGCGTCTCACCTATCTATTGCCCCCGCTGCTTGGTCTGCTGCTGGTTGGCTGTGGCGAAGACAAGCAGTCCGAACCCACTCCGCCGCCGGCGACCACCGAGCAGCCCGCCGCGCCTTCGACTGCGCCGGCTCCGACCCCAGAGCCAACTCCGGCTCCGACCCCTGCTCCGGAAACCGGGACGGGCACCGGCACCACTGGCGACACCACTACGCCGCCGGCCGGTGGCAGCACCAGCTCGCAGTGAGCCGATTGGTTGCGGGAGCGCAGGCTCCCGCAACCAATGCGCTGCGATGCCACGGAGATCACGATGAAGCCAACAACGCTACTGCTGTGCTGTGCCCTCGGTCTGCTGCTCGGCTGTTCGCCGGAAGACGAGCAGGACTCCGCGCTGGAGAACGTCGAGAAAAACGCGCAGGAGTATCACAACACCGCCACCGATCCCGCCGGCCCCGGCGAGGTGTCGCCGCCATCAACGCCGCCCGCCGAATAAACGCCTCGCCTCAGACGCACTGTCCGGCTGCATGGCCGGAGGCCCAGGCCCACTGGAAGTTGAAGCCACCGAGGTGGCCGGTTACGTCCAGCACTTCGCCGACGAAATACAACCCCGCCGACTTCTGCGATTCCATCGTCTTAGATGACACCTCGCGCGTGTCGACGCCACCGAGCGTGACTTCGGCGGTGCGATAGCCCTCGGTGCCTGCCGGCACCAGTTGCCAGTCGCTCAGCCGCGCCGCCACGCTTTTCAGCTCGGCAGGCGTGTACTGCTTGAGCGGTTTGGAGGCGAACCACAGCTCGCAGAGCAGCGTCGCCATCTTGCGGGTGAACACCTCGCCCAGCAGCGTCTTCAGCTCGATATTCGGTCGCGCCGCCTGCTCGTCGAGCAGCCACTGTTCGGCATCGCGCTCGGGCAGCAGGTCGATCGCCAGCGCCTCGCCGGCCTGCCAGTAGGAGGAGATCTGCAGCATCGCCGGGCCGCTCAGGCCGCGGTGGGTGAACAGCAGGTTCTCGCGAAAGCTCTGCCCATTGCAGCTTACCCGGCAATCTACCGACGTCCCCGACAGCTCGCCGCACAGCGTCTTGAGCGCCGGCTCGGTGATGGTGAAAGGCACCAGGCCGGCACGCGTCGGCAGCACGGTGTGGCCGAACTGGCGTGCAACCTGATAGCCGAACCCGCTGGCGCCCAGCGTCGGGATCGACAGGCCACCGGTGGCGATCACCAGCGACTGGCAGTGCAGCGCGCCGAGGCCGGTTTCCAGCGCATAGCCCTGTGCGGTTTTCTCGATCGCCTGCACCGCCGTGCTCAGGTGCAGCTCGACACCGGCATCGCCGCACTCGGCGAGCAGCATCTCGAGAATGTCGCTGGACTTGTTATCGCAGAACAGCTGGCCGAGTTTCTTCTCGTGGTATGGCACGCCGTGGCGTCCGACCAGCTCGAGAAAATCCCACTGCGTGTAGCGCGCCAACGCCGATTTGCAGAAGTGCGGATTGTTGGAGAGGAAGTTCGCCGGCTCGGTGTACAGGTTGGTGAAGTTGCAACGTCCGCCGCCGGACATGAGGATCTTCTTGCCGGCCTTGTTGGCGTGATCGAGCAGCAGCACCTGGCGGCCGCGCCGCGCGGCGCTGAATGCGCACATCAGGCCGGCGGCGCCGGCGCCGATGATGATGACCTCAGTAGTTCGCACGGCTTGCCCTCGTTCGCGAAAAGGCGCGCATCTTACCGTGCCGGCGGCGTTACGGCTGCCCGGCGGGCGGCGCGCTGCCCAGCTTGAGCAGGTGCACCGCCATGCTGCGTAGCGGCGCCAGCTGCCGGCTGATCAGGCCGAGCTGGGTTTGCACCAGACGATGGCCATCGTCGATATCCTCCGGCAGCTGTTCGAGTTGCTGTGCCAGCGCTTCTTCCGCGTCGCTGTGGATGGTCGGTGCGCGGCCGTCGCGCAGCGCCGCGGCCAGCTCGTCGAGGCTCTGTGCCAGACGCTCGGCGGCGTCTTCGAGCAGCGCGTCGCTGGCGTCGTCCGGCAGTGTTTCGCGATGCGCGCCGAGGCCGGACAGGTAGCTGAGCAGCGTGTGCGAGAGCACCAGGAAGCGGAAGCCGCTCTCGGCGTCGCGGCGAAAGTGCCCCGGCTCCAGCAGCATGTTCGACAGGGTGGTGGACAGCGCCGCGTCGGCGTTGTGCGCGTTACGCCGCGCCAGGCGGTAGGCCAGGTCGTCGCGCTTGCCGCTTTCGTACTGGCGCATGATCTGCCGAAGGTAGTCGGCGTTGCAGCTCAGCGTGTTGGCCACCATCTGGTTCAGCCGACGGCCTTGCCAGTCCGGCAGGATCAGGAATACCGCGGCTGCGGCGATGGCGCTGCCCAGCAGGGTGTCGAACAGCCGCGGCCAGATCAGGCCGTAGCCGTCGCCGATCTGGTTGAAGCAGAACAGCACCAGGAGGGTGATTGCCGCAGTCGCCAGGGTGTAGCGCGTGCTGCGGGTGGCGAAGAACACCACGCCGGCAATGACCGCGAACAGTGCCTGCACCTGCGTGCCGGGAAACAGATCGAACAGCGCCCAGCCCGCCAGCAGGCCGAGCACCGTGCCGCTGACCCGCTGCACCAGCTTGATGCGCGTCGCGCCGTAGTTGGGCTGGCAGACGAACACGGTGGTCAGCAACACCCAGTAGCCCTGCTCGGGGTGAATCGCGTGCAGTACCGCATAGCCGCAGACCAGCGCGATGCTCATGCGCAGCGCATGGCGGAACAGCAGCGAGGTGGGCGTCAGCTGCAGGCGCACGCGGCTGAGTGCCTCGCCCAGTGTCTGCGGCTGGCGGTCGAGCAAGCTGCTGTCTTGCTCGCCGGCCAGGGAGTCGGGGTTGCTGGCGCTGGCGAGCTGGCGCTGCATGGTCGAGAGGTTGCCGGACAGCGCGCGCAGCGAGCGCAGCAGCCCGCGCCAGGCTGGGTTCTGCTGCTCGCGCAGATGATCCAGCGACGCCTGCAGGTCGTCCAGCGCCTGGGCGTTGGCTTCACTGTAGTGGAACGCCTGACGCAGCTGGATAGCGGTGCCGAGTTCGGCGCAGGCGCTGGCCTGCAGGCGCAGCAGGCGCTGGCAGCGGAACAGCACGTCACTGTGGAAGAACGCCTCGGCGAGCGCCTGATAGGGATAGTGCGAGGAGCTGACGCGCTCGTGCAGGTCCTGGGCGAGGAAATACAGCTTCAGGTAGTGGCTGATCCGCGTGCCCGGGCGGCCGTCGCCCAGACGGTGCAGCAGGGTTTCCTTGGCGGCGTTGAGCGCGCTGACCACCCGGCCGTTCTGCTGTGCCAGCTGCAGTCGTCGCTCTTCGACGTCGAGCGAGCGGATTGGCTCGAACAGCGCGGCCTTGAGCTTGAAGTACTGTCCCAGCTCGCGATACAGCCGCGCCAAGCTCTGCTGTACCGGCTGGTGGGTGAACAGCGCGTCCCACAGCACCGAGAGCAGACCGTACCAGGCGGCCCCGGCGAGCAGCAGCAGCGGATCGCGCCAGAAGTTGAGGCTGGCACCGTCACGCTGGTCGGCGGCGATCATGCTGTAGATCGACAGGATCAGCGTGGCCTGGGCGATGGTTGCGTAGCGTTCGCCGAGCGCGCCGAGCATCACCAGCACGAACGTCGAGACCGCCAGCCCGAGCGCGAACAGCCAGGGGTAGGGAAACAGCAGTTCCACCGAGACCGATGCCACGCTGAAGCACAACAGGGTTGCCAGCAGCGCGCCCAGGCGGCCGCGCCAGCTGTCGTCGGTTTCCGCCAGGGCGCTGGCGATGATGCCGAGGAACAGCGGAATCACCAGCGCCGGCTGCCCGAGCCAGCTGCTCAGGCCCATGCTCCCGGCCAGCGCGATCAGCACCCGCAGGCTGTAGCCGAACTTCTCCAGCGCCCAGAGGCGACGCAGCGATTGACGGAGCGAGGCGGTCGGCATGTAAAGGTCGGCCTTGATGGAGGATTGGGCATCGAATCGCCGCCCGGTGCGGGCGGCCGTTCGCAACGCAAAGTTATACCGCCGCGCCGGTCACGTACCACCGCGCAGGCATCTTTCTGTTTACCGTCGCACCGAGCGATCTACCGCCGAGATCGGTAACTGGTTCTAGAGCAGCCTGACCTTCAGCGAACGTCCCTTGATGCGTCCTTCGTTCAGGCGCTTGAGTGCCTGCCTGGCCACCCCGCGCTCGACCGCGACGAAGGCCTGGAAGTCGAACAGCGCGATCTTGCCGACCTGGCTGCCGGCGATGCCCGCTTCGCCGGTCAGCGCGCCGAGAATATCGCCCGGGCGCAGCTTGTCCTTGCGGCCGGCAGCGATGCACAGCGTCACCATCGGCGGCTGCAGGGGGTCGCCGGCCTTGGCCTTCAGGCTGTCGAGCGGCTGCCAGTTCAGCGGCGCCTGCTGCAGTTTTTCGATGGCCTGGGCGCGATGCGCTTCGGCCGGCGCCACCAGACTGACCGCCAGACCGCGATTGCTGGCACGCCCGGTGCGGCCGATGCGATGCACGTGAATCTCCGCATCGCGCGCCAGTTCGACGTTGATCACCATATCCAGCGCGTCGATGTCCAGGCCGCGTGCCGCCACGTCGGTGGCGACCAGCACCGACAGGCTGCGGTTGGCGAACATGGCCAGGACCTGATCGCGGTCGCGCTGCTCCAGATCGCCGTGCAGTGCCATCGCCGAGATACCGCGCGCGCCGAGGTGGTCCACCACGTCCTGGCACTGCTGCTTGGTGAAGCAGAACGCCACGCAGCTCTGCGGACGGAAACTGGCGAGCACGCGCAGCACGGCCTCCAGGCGCTGCTCGGCGGCGATCTCGTAGAAGCGCTGCTCGATCTGCACATCGTCATGCAGCGCGGCGACCTTCACCGACTGCGGATCGCGCATGAAGGTTGTCGCCAGCTGCTGGATGCCGGCCGGGTAGGTGGCCGAGAACAGCAGGGTCTGCCGCCGCGCGGGGGTCTGCGCGATGACCTCGGCGATGGCGTCGTAGAAGCCCATGTCGAGCATGCGGTCGGCTTCGTCGAGTACCAGCGTGTTGAGCCCGTCGAGGCTCAGCGTGCCCTTCTTCAGATGCTCCTGCACCCGCCCGGGGGTGCCGACGATGACGTGCGCGCCATGCTCCAGCGACGCGATCTGCGGGCCGATGGATACGCCGCCGCAGAGCGTGAGGATCTTGATGTTGTCCGCGGCCCGTGCCAGCCGGCGCAGTTCCTTGGCGACCTGGTCGGCCAGCTCGCGGGTCGGGCACAGCACGAGCGCCTGGCAGCCGAAGTAGCGCGGGTTGAGCGGCTCCAGCAGGGCGATGCCAAAGGCGGCGGTCTTGCCGCTGCCGGTCTTGGCCTGGGCGATCAGGTCGCGGCCCTTGAGCATGACCGGCAGGCTCTGCGCCTGAATCGGCGTCATCTCGGTGTAGCCGAGCGCGGCGAGGTTGGCCAGGGTGGCGGCGGAAAGGGGCAGTGAGGAAAAGTCGGTACTGGACACGGCGGAAGTCTTCGCAAGGGAGGCGGACGGCAGTCTATCAGGCAGCTGGTACGGGCGCCGCACCGCGCCGGCCGGGTTACGCATATGGCTGGCGAAACGTTCTGAAAGCTATGCGAGCGGAACCCCACAGGGTGCTGTTGATCGAAAATTGCTCATTTCCACATTGAGGAGGTCGTTTTGTCCCGCGCTTTGTTCTTTCTCGGATTGTTTGCACTGCCAGCCCTGGCAGACGAGCCAGCCCTGTATGGCCGCTATGAGCACATCAGGATCGAAGAACTCGGCAAGACCCTGCCGGCCAAGATGGATACGGGCGCCATGACGGCGTCCCTGTCGGCCCGCGACATTGAGCAGTTTGAGCGTGATGGCGAGGACTGGGTACGTTTCCGTCTGGCGGTCGATGGTGCCGATGACACCCTTTACGAGCAGCGCATGCTGGGTATCAGCCGGATCAAGACGCGTGCGGAGGAGGGGAGTGCGGTCGATCCCGAGCGCGAACCGCCGCGTGCCGAGCGGCCGATCATTGGCATGCAGCTGTGTATCGGCGATCAGCTGCGCGAGGCCGAGGTGAACCTGACGGACCGCACCCACTTCAGTTATCCCTTGCTGATCGGTACCGAGGTCATTCGCGACCTGCGCGCCGCGATCGATCCGGCAGACCATTATACAGCAGGTCGCCCGACCTGCTGATCCGTCAGTAGAGTTCGCGCACCGCTCGCCGCCTGCTGGTGCGCATTGCCCCCCACCGCCGCGCTCTGCTTGTTCGGCGGTGGGGGGGTACCGGATGTGACCCGTCCGGGCAAAGCGTTTTTCTAGCTATGAACTAGTGTGTCGCCAATCACAAGCGTCTGTTTTTATTTATCAGCGAAGGATTAAACAAAAAGAAGGGTGCTTGCTTTTTGTGAAAGGAGTATGTCCGCCTTATTAATTTATAGTCCGATGTCAAGTTAAACTATTGATTATTAGGCAAAGTATTTTGCCATTATTAGCTTCAAATTATTGAGTTGAAATTTGCACGCTCCGGACGCCTTGATTTATGCGACTGGTGAGTCAGTTTCGTGACCGGTGGGTTCATGTTTCAAGATGTTTCGGCGGGGTGTGCATCGGCTTTAACCCGGGGGTCAGGCTCCGGGGGAGGTGCGAAGTCAGGTGTGCCTGGCTGCTGCATTTGCCTGTGCGAAGGGGCTTCGCTGCGTCTGCGCTGTTTCGCTCGTCCTACTAAAGTCGGGGCTTTCATTGGCGAAGCCTCCTTTGTTAGATTCAGCAATGTGGATTCCATTCCCTTGCAATAATAATAAGATGGAGATCGCGTCAATGGCCAACAACGATAAAGAAAATGCTGCAGCGTACTGGAAGGCGAATGTTCGCCTTATCATTTGGAGCTTAGTGGTCTGGGCTCTTGTCTCATATGGTTTCGGTATCCTCCTGCGCCCGCTGGTATCCGGAATCCCCGTTGGGGGCTCGGATCTAGGCTTCTGGTTCGCTCAACAGGGTTCCATCATCACGTTCATTGCGATCATCTTCCACTACGCGTGGCGGCTGAACAAACTGGACAAGGAATTCGGGGTTGAGGAGTAACCACTATGAGCCAATATTGGATCAACATGCTGTTCGTGGGCGCCTCGTTCCTGCTTTATATCGGGATCGCGGTCTGGGCTCGCGCTGGGTCAACTAAAGAGTTCTACGTTGCTGGCGGTGGCGTTCACCCCATAACCAACGGTATGGCAACGGCGGCGGACTGGATGTCTGCAGCTTCCTTCATCTCCATGGCAGGCCTGATTGCTGCCGGTGGTTATGGCACCTCGGTTTACCTGATGGGCTGGACCGGTGGCTACGTGCTGCTGGCGATGCTGCTGGCACCCTATCTGCGCAAATTCGGCAAGTTCACTGTGCCGGACTTCATCGGTGACCGTTTTTACAGTCGTGGCGCGCGTCTGGTAGCCGTTGTCTGCCTCATCCTCATCTCCGTTACCTACGTAATCGGGCAGATGGCGGGTGCTGGTGTGGCGTTCTCCCGCTTCCTGGAAGTGAGCAACTCCGCTGGTATCTGGATTGCTGCCGCCATCGTGTTCGCCTATGCGGTATTCGGTGGCATGAAGGGCATCACCTACACCCAGGTGGCGCAGTACATCGTGCTGATCGTGGCCTACACCATTCCGGCCGTGTTCATTGCCATGCAGCTGACTGGCAACCCGATCCCGATGTTCGGCATGTTCGGTACTCACGCCGATTCCGGCTTGCCGCTGCTGGACAAGCTGGATCAGGTCGTGACCGATCTGGGCTTCGCTGCCTACACCGCCGACGTCGACAACAAGTTGAACATGTTCCTGTTCACCCTGTCGCTGATGATCGGTACCGCTGGTCTGCCGCACGTAATCATCCGCTTCTTCACCGTGCCGAAGGTGGCCGATGCTCGTTGGTCCGCTGGCTGGACCCTCATCTTCATCGCCCTGCTGTACCTCACCGCGCCGGCCGTAGCCTCCATGGCGCGTCTGAACCTGGTAGACACCATCTATCCGGAAGGTCCGAAGGCTGAAGCGATTCGCTACGACGAGCGTCCGAGCTGGATCCAGACTTGGGAAACCACTGGTCTGATCAAGTGGGAAGACAAGAACAGCGATGGTCGTATCCAGATGTACAACGACACCAACGCCAAGTTCACTCCGACCGCACAGGAGCGTGGCTGGAACGGCAACGAACTGACTGTCAACAACGACATCATCGTGCTGGCCAACCCGGAAATCGCCAACCTGCCGGGCTGGGTTGTTGGTCTGATCGCTGCGGGTGCCATCGCGGCCGCGCTGTCGACCGCTGCCGGTCTGTTGCTGGCCATCTCCTCGGCAATCAGTCATGACCTGATCAAGACGCTCATCAATCCGAAGATCAGTGAGAAGAACGAGATGATGGCGGCCCGTCTGTCCATGACGGCAGCTATCCTCCTGGCCACCTATCTGGGTCTGAACCCACCGGGCTTTGCGGCACAGGTGGTGGCACTGGCGTTCGGTCTCGCAGCAGCGAGCCTGTTCCCGGCACTGATGATGGGTATCTTCTCCAAGCGCGTGAACAGCAAGGGTGCGGTTGCGGGGATGCTGGTTGGTGTGGTGAGCACCGCCGTATACATCTTCCTGTACCTGGGCTGGTTCTTCGTCCCTGGCACCAACAGCTTCGCCAACGTACCGGCTGAGTGGATGTTCGGTATTTCCCCGCAGGCCTTCGGTGCCGTCGGTGCGATCCTGAACTTCGCCGTTGCCTACGCCGTATCGATGGCTACCGAGGCTCCGCCGCGGGAGATCCAGGATCTGGTCGAAAGCGTTCGCACACCGAAGGGTGCTGGCGCGGCTATTGGCCACTAAACGATAATGCGGCCGGACGTCAGCGCGGCTGACGCGAGGTTGAAGTGAGAATCGGGCTTCCATCTGGAAGCCCGATTTTTTTGAGGAAGTGATCTATGTTCTGGCATCTCATCGCAGCAGTGGCTGCCGCCCTGGCGGGCGCAGGGATTGCGTTAGTGCTGCGCTCCCTGTCCGGCAAGCGGTTGCCCGCATGGATCATCCCGGTATTTGCCGGGCTGGGCATGTTCGGCTACACGATCTACTACGAGTACACCTGGTTCGAGACGTCGCAGGCCCGCCTGCCACAAGGTTCCGTGGTGATATCCAGCGAAGAGGGCCACATGCTGTGGCGGCCCTGGACGCTGCTGTTCCCTATGCCGCTGGCCTACACGGTGCTCGACAGTACCAGCGTGCAGGTTCAGGACGTCGCGCAGGGGCGCCTGGCCCGGTTCATTCTGTATCGCTTCGAGAAGCAGCACCTGCTATCCACGGTTAAAAGCGGCAAGTACCAGTTGCTCTGCAACGAGAAGGCGATGTTCCGGCTGAACGATGCCGGCGAGGCCAAGATGGAAACTCTGACCGAACTGGAAACGGACGCCCCGCTTTACCAGGCCATTTGCAACCGGCCATAGACTTCCCCTGACCTCGCACGAGCGGCAGTCGCGCTGCTTGCGGCGAGGTGCACAAGCCCGCGTGGCGCAGGCTTGGCGGACAAAACCGCCGGGCTGTCGAGCGAGCCGGCGTGACCGCCGGGCACAGGTAAAGCTAGAGGGAGTGCTGCGCGATCTGCTGCGAGCGCTTCCAGTAACGGACGCGCTTAGCCAGCTCATCGATGCGTTCGATACCCAGACGACGGGCGCGGCTCATCAGGATCAAGGCGATCTGCGCCGTGGCCAGCGCATCGGCGGAGGCATGGTGGCGCTGCGGAATATCGATATGGAAGTACTGCAGCCAGTGATCGAGTCCGCCGCGGTGAATCATCGCGTGCGGGAACAGCATCGGCGCCAGGTCGGCCACGTCGAGAAAGGTGTTTTGCAGGGTGTAGCCCAGCTCTTTTTTTAGCGCACGACCCAGCATGCGCTCATCGAAGGGCGCGTGGAACGCGAGGATCACGCTATCACCGGCGAATTCCATGAAGCTGAGCAGCGCATCGGCCGGCGGCAGGCCGCTGGCCAGCTCGCTGGGCGCGATGCCGTGAATCAGCACGCTTTCGCTGAACTTGATCTGCCGGTTGAGCGTGCACTCGAACTGCCGGGAGAAATCGATCGCCGCGTTTTCGATGGTCACGGCGCCGATGGAAATGACCAGATCGCGCTTGAGGTGCAGGCCGGTGGTTTCGAGGTCGAGCACCACCATGCGCTGTTCGCGCAGCGGGGTTCCGTCCAGCGCGGCGGGGCGCTTCAGTTTGGCCAGGCGTTGCTGCTGATCGAGCGTGAGCTTCGGCCCGCGCGGGTGGAACCAGGTCATTTTCATCTCGGATCTACAACTGATAGCGCACGGCCAGGCTCGTCTGCAGACGCTGAGCCTGGCGGAACGATTCGCGCAGGATACGGCGGTCGAGTGCGTTGAGCGTATCCGGGTCGAGCCGGTTGGAATAGGGCGCCTCGTCGCGCGCCTGTTGCTGGTGATGCTGCATGCGGGTCTGCTGGATGAAGTGGTAGGCCTCTTCGTAGGCGGCGCCATCCTTGGCGTCGATGATGCCTTTCTCGACCAGGCGGCGCAGGCGCTCGAGCGTGTTGCACTCGCCGATTCCGTTGGCCAGCGCCAGAAGCCGGGCGCCGTCGACGAAGGGAGTCAATCCCTGGACCTTGAGGTCGAGTGTGTCTTTGCCATCGCCTTTGCGCGCCAGCACGAAATCGCGGAAGCGGCCCACCGGCGGGCGGTGACGTAGGGCGTTATCGGCCATCATGCGCTGGAAGATACGATTGTCCGCCACTTCGGCAAGCAGATACTGACGCAGTTGTTCGCAGCCTTCCTGCGGACCCCAGACCGCACGCAGGTCGAAGAAGATGGTGCTGCTGAGCAGGTTTTCCGGCGTCGCTTCGCGCACGAATGCGCTGAAGCGCCGCCCCCACTCCTGACGTGACAGGCACAGCTCAGGGTTGCCGGCCATGATGTTGCCGCGACACAGCGTGAAACCGCAGGTGTCCAGGTCACGGTTGATGCGTTCGGCCAGCGGCAGCAGCCGTCCGCGCCGAAGAGCGGCCTCGGCAGCGTCGGTCGCTTCGAAGAGGATGCCGTTGTCCTGGTCAGTGTGCAGGGTCTGCTCGCGGCGACCTTCGCTGCCGAAGCACAGCCAGGTGAATGGCACGCCCGGGTCGCCCATATCGCGGATGGCCAGCTCGATCACCCGGCGCACGGTGTGGTCGTTGAGCAGCGTGATGATGTGGGTGATCTGCGTCGAGGAAGCGCCATGCGCGAGCATGTTGTCGACCAGCTGCTTGATGCGGCCGCGGATCGCCACCAGCGCTTCGACTCGGTCGGCGTGACCGATGGTCTGCGCCAAGTGCACCAGATCGACGCGCTGCAGGGAGAACAGGTCGCGCTCGGAAATCACGCCCACCAGCTGGCCGTTGTCGACCACGCAGACATGGGCGATGTGGCGCTCGGTCATGGCGATGGCGGCGTCGAAGGCAGTCGCTTCCGGTGGCAGGTGGAACGGTTCGTGGGTCATGTAGCAGGAGATCGCCGCGCTCAGCTCGCCGGCCTCGGCACCGATCACGCGACGCAGGTCGCGCAGCGTGAAGATGCCCAGCGGACGTTGCTGGTCGTCGACGATGACGATGCTGCCGACGTTGTTCTGCTGCATCAGTGCCACGGCCTCGCGCAGCGGCAGGTCCGGCAGGCAGGCGACCGGATGGTGCACGGCAAGCTCGCCGATGCTGGTTTCCAGCGAGTAGTTTTCGCCCAGGGTCTCGACGGCGCGCATCTGCGCCTGCTGGTTGACCAGGTCGAGCAGGCTACTGACGCCGCGGATAGCGAAATCGCGGAAGGGACTGGAGATGGAAATCAGCTGGACGAAGGCAGGCTTGTTCAGCAGAAGGCAGAAGGTGTCCTCGGCGGCCAGGTGTGCGGTGCGCGTGGCGCGTTCGCCCATCAAGGCGGCCATTGGGAAGCACTCGCCGACGATCACTTCGAAGGTGGTTTCGCTGCCACGCTTGGCGCTGTGCGGGCGTTGTCCGTGCACGCGGCCCTGTTTGACGATGTAGAAGTGCTGCACCACGCCGTCTTCGGGCGAGATGATGTGCTCGCCGGCGGCATAGAAGCGCAGCTCGCAGTTCTCCACCAGGTAGGCGAGGTGGGCCTTTTCCATCAGGTTGAACGGCGGGAACTTGCGCAGGAACTCCATGGTGCCGTGGATGTTCTGCAAGACGGCGGTCTTGCCGGCGGCGGCGAGGGCGTCAGCTGTGCTCATGGCGGGATTCCGTTTTTGTTCATGTTCGGCTGCGGCCGGACTCGGGCACATTGGACGTAAGTCTAGTCAGCCGACGGTGTGGGCGGACTGATCGGGATCAGCGTAGGGGCTGGGAGTCCGCCTCGGCTGCAGCGGTGCATCGCGTCCGCTGGCGCAAAAAAAAATGCCAGTCAGTGGGGCTGACTGGCATTGGATCGGTCGGCGGCGAGCTTTTCTTCGCCGCGGCGGATCAGAACAGCACGCGGCTGCGGATGGTGCCGTTGACCTGTTGCAGTTTCTCCAGCGCGAGGTCGGAGTATTCCTTGTCGACGTCGATCACCACGTAGCCGACCTTCTCGTTGGTCTGCAGGAACTGACCGGCGATGTTGATGCCGTTGTCGGCGAAGACCTTGTTGATCTCGCTCATCACGCCCGGGATGTTCTGGTGGATGTGCAGCAGACGGTGCTTGCCCGGATGCGACGGCAGCGCCACTTCGGGGAAGTTGACCGAGGAGACGGAGGTGCCGTTGTCGCTGTAGCGCACCAGCTTCTCGGCAACTTCCAGGCCGATATTGGCCTGCGCCTCGGCGGTGGAGCCGCCGATGTGCGGGGTGAGGATCACGCGATCCAGGCCGCGCAGCGGGCTGACGAACTCTTCATCGTTGGACTTGGGCTCGACCGGGAACACGTCGATGGCGGCGCCGATCAGGTGTTCGTCCTTGATCGCGGCGGCCAGGTGATCCAGCTCGACCACGGTGCCACGGGCGGCGTTGATCAGGATGCTGCCCTTCTTCATGGCGCGGATTTCCTTCTCGCCGATCATCCACTGGGTGGACGGCAGCTCCGGCACGTGCAGCGAGACGATGTCGCACATGCCCAGCAGGTCGTACAGCGAACCGATCTGCGTGGCATTGCCCAGGGGCAGCTTGGCGACCACGTCGTAGAAAAACACCTGCATGCCCAGCGCTTCGGCCAGGACCGACAGCTGGGTCCCGATGGAACCGTAGCCGATGATGCCGAGCTTCTTGCCGCGGATCTCGAAGGAGTTGGCGGCGGACTTGATCCAGCCCCCACGCTGGCACGCGGCGTTCTTCTCCGGGATGCCGCGCAGCAGCAGGATGGCTTCGGCCAGCACCAGCTCGGCGACCGAGCGGGTGTTGGAGTAGGGCGCATTGAAGACCGCGATGCCACGCTCGCGGGCGGCATTGAGGTCGACCTGGTTGGTGCCGATGCAGAAGCAGCCGACGGCGATCAGCTTCTTGGCGGCCTCGAAGATTTCCTCGGTCAGCTGGGTGCGCGAGCGGATGCCGATGAAGTGAGCGTCGGCGATCTTTGCCTTCAGCTCCTCGCCGGTCAGCGCAGTCTTGAGGTATTCGATGTTCGAGTAACCGGCGGCCTTCAAGGTATCGAGGGCGTTCTGATGGACGCCTTCGAGAAGAAGGAACTTGATCTTGCTCTTGTCGAGTGAAGTCTGGCTCATCTGCATTAAAACCTTTAAGGCCGGAGGTGAAGACAAGTGTCCAGCGAAGGCTGGCCGCACCGGCGCACGCGGTGTGGGAAGTCTGCCGAGGCACGTTTCGAAGGGGTGCTTATGCTAGCATACGCACCCTCTGAATCACCCATTTCCGAGCTGAAGCGTACTCAGGGTGACCATGAATCATATGAGTGTTCCCGCGATGACCGACTCCTCCCTGATTGCTGAACTGCAAACCCTGGTCGAGCCCGGCAAGGTGCTGACCGACGCTGACTCGCTGAGTGCCTATGGCAAGGACTGGACCAAGCATTTCGCGCCGGCGCCTTCGGCCATCGTCTTCCCCAGAAACATCGAACAGGTGCAGGCGATCGTGCGCTGGGCCAATGCGCGCAAGGTGGCGCTGGTGCCTTCGGGCGGACGTACCGGGCTGTCGGCCGCGGCGGTAGCCGCCCACGGCGAGGTGGTGGTGGCGTTCGACTACATGAACCAGATCGTCGCGTTCAACGAGATGGATCGCACGGTCGTCTGCCAGCCTGGGGTGATCACCGCCCAGCTGCAGCAATTCGCCGAGGACAAGGGCCTCTACTACCCGGTGGACTTTGCGTCGGCCGGTTCCAGTCAGATTGGCGGCAACATCGGCACCAATGCCGGCGGAATCAAGGTGATTCGCTATGGCATGACGCGCAACTGGGTCGCCGGGCTCAAGGTCGTGACCGGCAAGGGCGATCTGCTGGAGCTGAACAAGGACCTGGTCAAGAACGCCACCGGCTACGACCTGCGCCAACTGTTCATCGGCGCCGAGGGCACGCTGGGTTTCGTGGTCGAGGCGACCATGCGCCTGGAGCGCCAGCCGACCAACCTCACCGCGCTGGTACTGGGCACCCCGGACTTCGACTCGATCATGCCGGTGCTGCACGCGTTCCAGGACAAGCTGGACCTGACCGCCTTCGAGTTCTTTTCCGACAAGTGCCTGGACAAGATCCTCGCCCGCGGCGACGTGCCGGCGCCGTTCGAGACCCGCGCGCCGTTCTACGCGCTGCTGGAATTCGAGGCCACCACCGAGGAGCGCGCCGAGCAGGCGCTGGCGACCTTCGAGCGCTGCGTCAGCGAAGGCTGGGTGATCGATGGGGTGATGAGCCAGAGCGAGCAACAGTTGCAGAATCTGTGGAAGTTGCGCGAGTACATCTCCGAAACCATCTCCCACTGGACGCCGTACAAGAACGACATTTCGGTAACCGTCAGCAAGGTGCCGGCCTTTCTGGCCGACATCGACGCCATCGTCAGCCAGAACTACCCGGATTTCGAGGTGCTCTGGTACGGTCACATTGGCGACGGCAACCTGCACCTGAACATTCTCAAGCCCGAGGCGCTGACGAAGGAGGAGTTCTTCGCCAAGTGCGCGGCGGTGAACAAGTGGGTGTTCGAGACCGTCGAGAAATACAACGGCTCGATTTCCGCCGAGCACGGTGTCGGCATGACCAAGCGCGACTACCTGCAATACAGCCGCTCGCCGGCGGAAATCGAATACATGAAGGCGGTCAAGGCGGTGTTCGATCCGAACGGAATCATGAACCCCGGGAAGATCTTCCCGCTCTGACCCGCCGGGTGGCGAGTGACTATCGGTCCTTGCCCACCCTCGACCGCCACCCCTGGTGGAAGCGTTGCGCGGTTTCCACCCCGAGTCCGAGGACAGCCATGAATTACCAGCACCAGTACACCGACGGTACGCCGATTCACTATCCCCTGGGCAAGGTCGTCTGCATCGGCCGCAACTACGCCGAGCATGCCAAGGAGCTGAACAACCCGGTGCCCAGCGAGCCGCTGCTGTTCATCAAGCCGGGCAGCTGCGCGGTGCCGCTTGCGGGTGGCTTCAGCATCCCGGTCGATCGCGGCGCGGTGCATTACGAAGCGGAGATTGCCGTACTGATCGGCAAGCCGCTGTCGCGCAAGCCGGGTGAGGAGGAGCTACGCGATGCGATTTCCGGCTTCGCCCCGGCGCTGGACCTGACTCTGCGTGACGTGCAGGCGAAGCTCAAGGAAAAGGGCCATCCGTGGGAGATCGCCAAGAGCTTCGATGGCGCCTGCGTGCTCGCGCCCTTCGTCCCCGCCAGCGCGGTCGGCGATCTGGGTGACATCGGCATCCGCCTGAGCATCAACGGTGAAGTACGGCAGGACGGCAACAGCAGTCAGATGCTCAACGCCATCCTGCCTTTGCTGCAGCACATTGCCGGGCACTTCAGCCTGCAGCCCGGAGACGTGGTACTGACCGGCACGCCCGCCGGCGTCGGCCCGCTGCGATCCGGTGATCAGCTGGTACTGGAGCTGGTTGGGCTGTCACGCTTCGAGAGTCGCGTGCTCTGACCGACCATATCCGTGAGCAATTGCGACGTAATCCACGTTTTCCAGCGAATGTCCGCCGTGCTGTAATGCGGGTCCTTTCGCTGGAATCCTCTGCATGCCCGCCGTTTCCGCTCGCTCATCTCGCTGGCGTCTGACCATCAAGGTCGTCCTCTTGCTGGTGTTGATCGCCATACTGGCTGCCGGCCATCTGTTGCACTGGGATGACCAGTTACGACTCTACTGGCGCGAGCAGTCGGTCGGCGCCGAGCAGCGCGCTGCCAGTATCTGGTTGCCTGACTACGAGCTGGCATTGGAAACGACCCTGCTGGGACTGGAAGAGGATGAGACCTCCGGTCTGACCTGGAATCCGCTGTCGGGCACCTTGTGGACCGTGACCGGGCAGAACCCTCAGCTGGTCGAATTCACCCCTGGCGGCGTGGTGCTGCGCCGTATACGTCTGATCGGCTTCTCCGATCCGGAGGCTGTCGAAGCGCTGGGCGACGGGCGGCTGGCGATCGTTGATGAGCGCCGCCGGCTGGTGGCGGTGGTTCGCCCGGAGCCGGGTATCGAAAGCGTCGACTTGGACGGTCTGGCGGTGCATGACCTCGGCTTTGCCGAAGCCGGCAACAAGGGCTTCGAGGGGCTGGCCTGGAACCCGCGTACGCAACGCCTGCTGCTGGCCAAGGAGCGCGACCCGCAGGGCCTGTTCGAGCTGCCGTTCCCCGGGGAAGACGGCGGTGTCGGAGTGCTCGAGGCGCTGCCGCGTCAACCGCTGCTGGTGCGCGATATCTCCTCGGTGACCATCGATCCGCGCAGCGGCCATACGCTGCTGCTCTCCGACGAATCGCGGTTGCTGGTGGAGCTGGATCTGCGGGGGCGGCCGCGCAGCTTCATCAGCCTGTTCGGCGGGCTCAACGGGCTGGTGCACGGCATCGAGCAGGCCGAGGGGGTGGCGATGGATGGTGAAGGCAATATCTATGTAGTCGGCGAGCCAAATCGCTTCTACGTCTTCAGCCGGCGCCCACGCTGAGCATACCGTTCAGCTTGGCTTAAGCCTGAGCGTGGCACGCTGGATGACCTCAGTCTGGAAGCAAGCCGCTTATGCACGTAGCCTCGCGATCTGTTGCGTTTTCTCTCCTGGCCGCTCTGCTGGTCACCCTCTCGGCCATCACCGCATGGCATTTTCAGCTTCCCGAGCGCGCCTGGTTCGAATTTCAGCAGTGGCACTATGCAGATCAGCGTCGGGAGCGTTCGTTATGGCTGCCGGATTACCGAGCGGTCGTGCAGGCGCAGGTGATAGAGGGGGTCGAGGATGACCTTTCCGCGCTCACCTACGATCCGGATCGCAACAGTCTGATTGCGGTGACCAATGGCGATCCGCGGTTGCTGGAGTTGAGTCTGGATGGGCGGCTGCTGCGCTCGGTCCGCCTGGAGGGATTTGGTGATCCCGAGGCCATCGAGTATGTGAGTCGTGGCGTCTACGTGATAAGTGACGAGCGCGAGCAGCGCCTGTTGCAGGTGGAAGTCGACGAGCACACCTCGGTGATTGATGCGAGCGGTGTCCGGCAGCTGTCGCTTGGGATCGGCCGCAACGGTAACAAGGGTTTCGAAGGGTTGGCTTACGATGCGTCTGGTCGACGACTTTTTGTGGCCAAGGAACGCGACCCGCTGCGGATCTATGAGATTCAGGGGTTCCCACATGCGGACCCGAACGAGCCCTATGCCGTGCACGTGCAGGATGATCCCCGGCGCGATGCCGGCCTGTTCGTGCGTGACCTTTCCAGCCTGCAGTACGACGAGGCGAGCGGTCATCTGCTGGCCCTATCGGACGAGTCGCGGCTGGTGGTCGAGCTGGATTTGGTTGGGCGGCCGCTCAGCAGTCTGCGGCTGACGGCGGGTCAGCATGGGCTCGAAGCAGACGTGCCGCAGGCCGAAGGCATCGCCATGTCGGCCGACGGCACGTTGTACCTGGTCAGCGAACCGAACCTGTTCTACGTGTTTCGCAAGTAGCCTTTGCGGATCACGCGACCGGTGCGGCACTTTCATCTTGCAGCGCCGCGTCCGGCGCGTGATTGCGCACCGATTCGCAGCCGTGTTCGGCGCTGCTCAGGCTGGCATACATCTGGCTCTGGCCGATGATCTGCCCGTTGGTGGCCTTGAGCACGAAGTAATGTTTGCCGCTGCTCGACTCTTTGATCTCGAACGCGCCTTCGCGGGTGGCGTTCTTGCGTACCGAATCGATGCCGTTGACGGCCGAAGCGTGAGCTTTGTATTGCTCGCTGGTGAGAATGACCTGGCCGTTGCTGGCCAGCAGGTTGAAATGGAACTGACCGTTGGCGGTTTTCTTCAACTGGAACTTGCCGGGCATGGCGACACCTCCTGTGGCGAGCTGCGCCGGTTGCCGGCGCAGTATCCACAAGCGTAGCCGCAGTCGAGCGAAACTGCCGCTTCGCTTCAGCGCGTCAGCGTCTGTACGCCGCTGGCGGTGCCGAGCAGCAGCAGATCGGCCGGGCGCATCGCAAACAGTCCGTTGCAGACCACGCCGACGATGTCGTTGATCTTGCCTTCGAGCTCCGGCGCAAAGCCGATCATCAGGTTGTGCACGTCGAGGATCACGTTGCCGTTATCGGTCACCACGCCGTCGCGATAGACCGGGTCGCCGCCAAGCTTCACCAGCTCGCGGGCGACATGGCTGCGTGCCATCGGAATGACCTCTACCGGTAGCGGGAAGGTGCCGAGCTGTTCGACCAGCTTGCTGCCATCGGCGATGCAGATGAAGGTCTTGGCCACGGCCGCGACGATCTTCTCGCGGGTCAGCGCGGCGCCGCCGCCCTTGATCAGCTCGAGGTGCTTGTTGGCCTCGTCGGCGCCGTCGACGTAGAACTCCAGCTCGCTGACCGAGTTCAGGTCGTAGACCGGAATGCCGTGCTGCTTCAGGCGCTCGGCGGTGGCCTCGGAGCTGGCCACCGCGCCATCGAAGAAGCCCTTGTGCTTGGCCAGCAGATCGATGAAGAAGTTGGCGGTCGAGCCGGTGCCGACGCCGACGATGCTGCGGTCGTTGAGCTTGGGCACGATGTAGTCGACAGCGGCCTGGGCGACGGCCTGCTTGAGCTGATCCTGGGTCATGGAGGGTCCGGGGCTGGATTGACGAGGAGTCGATTATAGCCCGTAGTCGGCGGCGGCTGGCCCGACGGATGCGCCGGCGCCGGGATGGCCGATTGCCGGTGGTCGCCGCGGGTGTCGCGGAGTAGACTCGCCCGATCCCTCCGTAATGCCCGCCAAGATAGCCAGAATGCTCGAACACTACGTCAAGAAGATCCTCACCTCGCGCGTCTACGACGTTGCCGTCGAAACTCCGCTACAACCCGCCCGTCAGCTATCCGAGCGTATCGGCAACCAGATTCTGCTCAAGCGCGAGGACCTGCAGCCGGTGTTCTCCTTCAAGGTGCGCGGCGCCTATAACAAACTGGCGCAGCTGTCGCCGGAGGAGCTGGCGCGCGGCGTGGTCACTGCATCGGCTGGCAACCACGCCCAGGGCGTTGCGCTGGCGGCCAAGCAGCTGGGGATCAAGGCCACCATCGTCATGCCGCGGACCACGCCGGAGCTGAAAGTGCAGGGCGTGCGCGCCCGCGGCGGCAAGGTGGTGCTGCATGGCGATGCGTTCCCCGAGGCGCTGGCCTATTCGCTGAAGCTGGTCGAGGAGAAAGGGCTGGTCTACATCCACCCCTACGACGATCCCGACGTGATCGCCGGCCAGGGCACCGTGGCGATGGAAATTCTGCGTCAGCACCAGGGGCCGATCGACGCGATCTTCGTGCCGGTGGGCGGCGGCGGGCTGGTGGCAGGCATCGCGGCGTATGTGAAATACCTGTATCCGCAGACCAAGGTGATTGGCGTCGAGCCGGACGACTCCAACTGCCTGCAGGCGGCCATGGCTGCCGGCGAGCGCGTCGTGCTCGAGCAGGTCGGGCTGTTTGCCGACGGCGTCGCGGTGGCGCAGATCGGCCAGCACACCTTCGATGTCTGCAGGCATTACGTCGACGAGGTGATCACCGTCAGCACCGACGAGATCTGTGCGGCGATCAAGGACATCTACGACGATACCCGCTCGATCACCGAGCCGGCCGGTGCTCTGGCAGTGGCCGGGATCAAGAAGTACGTCGAGCGCGACGGCGTTAGCGGTCAGGTGCTGGTAGGCATCGATTCGGGCGCCAACGTCAACTTCGACCGCCTGCGCCACGTCGCTGAGCGCGCCGAGCTGGGCGAGAAGCGCGAGGCGATCATCGCCGTGACCATTCCCGAGCAGCCGGGCAGTTTCAAGGCCTTCTGCGAGGCGATCGGCAAGCGGCAGATCACCGAATTCAACTATCGCTATCACACCAATGGCGAGGCGCACATTTTCGTCGGTGTGCAGACCCACCCGGAGAACGACCCGCGCGCGGCGCTGGTCGAAGGGCTGCGTGACAAGGGCTTTCCGGTGCTCGACCTGACCGACAACGAGCTGGCCAAGCTGCATATCCGCCATATGGTCGGCGGCCATGCGGCGGGGGTGAGCGACGAGATGGTGCTGCGTTTCGAGTTCCCCGAGCGCCCCGGCGCGCTGTTCAACTTCCTCAACAAGCTGGGCGGGCGCTGGAACATCTCGATGTTCCATTACCGCAACCACGGCGCCGCCGATGGCCGTGTCGTCGCCGGCCTGCAGGTGCCGGCCGAGGAGCGCCATCTGGTGCCGGCGGCGCTGGAAAAGATCGGCTACCGCTACTGGGATGAAAGCGACAACCCGGCCTATCGGCTATTCCTCGGCTGAGCGGGCGTCTAAGGAGAGCGCATGGACCACTATCTGCTGCTGCGAATCGTCCACGGTGCCTCGGCGGTATTGCTGATTCTCGGGATCGCCGCGCACTTGGTGTTGCTCTGGCGTAGCTGGCGTCGCGGCGATGCGGCTGTGCTGCAAGGCAAGCTGCGGCGCACGCGCCGGTTGTCGCTGCCGTTGCTGGCGTTGCTCGGTCTATCACTGCCGGTGAGCGGCTGGTGGCTGGTGCATCTGGCCGGCTGGCCGCTGGGCCAGCTGTGGCTGCTGGTCAGCTCGCTGCTGTTCGTGCTGCTGCTGCCGCTCGGGCTGCTGCTGGCCGGGCGCCTACGGGCCTGGGTCGCGCTCGGCGAGGCGCCGGCACCCGCGCGGCTGCTGGGATTCAGCCTGTCCTATGCGGGCCTGATCCTGCTGGTGCTGCTGGCGATCAGCGCGCTGATGGGCGCTAAGCCGGCCTGAACCGGCGGCATCAGCGCAGCGAGATGATCTGCCAGCCACGCTGTTCGGCGATGCTGCGCAGGGTCGGGTCCGGGTCGACCGCGACCGGATGGCTGACGCGCTCCAGCAGTGGCAGATCGTTGCGCGAATCGCTGTAGAAGTAGCTGCCCTCGAGCGATTGCCCGCTTTCGTCGAGCCAGCGCTCGATGCGCTCGACCTTGCCTTCCTGGAAGCAGGGGATGTCGATCAGACGCCCCGTGTAGCGGCCGTCCTGCATTTCGCACTCGGTGGCCAGGAGGGTCTGCACACCCAGCCGTGCGGCGATCGGGCCGGTGATGAAACGGTTGGTGGCGGTGATGATGGCGACGCGGTCGCCGGCTTCCAGATGTTGACGCACCAGCGCCTCGCCCTTGGCCAGCACGATCGGCTCGATATGCTCGCGCATGAAGTCCGCGTGCCATTGCGCCAGCTGCGGCATGTCGGTGCGGCCGAGAATTTCCTGGCAGAAATTCTGATAGGCGTGCACGTCGAGCTTGCCGTCGAGGTAGTCCTGATAGAAGGCGTCATTGCGCGCACGATAGGTGTCGACGTCTACCAGGCCGCGCTGGCAGAGAAACTCCCCCCAGGCATGATCGCTGTCACCGGCCAGCAGGGTATTGTCGAGATCGAATAGGGCCAGGCGCACGGATGGATTCCTTCGCAAGATGAATGGCGGCGCCAGCATAACCAAATGTGGCGGCGGCGCCAGACCTGCTCGCGCTTGGCGGCGCCCGATGATGCGGAAACTGGCGGCGTGCCGCGCTTTCGGCTGATCGCCGTTTTGTGGAACAATGCGGCGACATGCGTTTGCGAGGTTGCTAGCCGTGATCGATTCCGATGGTTTTCGCCCGAATGTCGGCATCATCCTCACCAATGATGTCGGACAGGTGCTGTGGGCGCGGCGGATCAACCAGGACGCCTGGCAGTTTCCGCAGGGTGGCATCAACCCGCGCGAGACGCCCGAAGAAGCGCTGTACCGCGAACTGAACGAGGAAGTCGGGCTGGAAGAGCGGGATGTGAACATCCTCGCCTGCACCCGTGGCTGGTTGCGCTATCGTCTGCCGCAGCGTCTGGTGCGTACGCACAGCCAGCCGCTGTGCATTGGCCAGAAGCAGAAGTGGTTTCTGCTGCGCCTGACCGGCGCCGAAGAACGGGTGCGTATGGATCTGACCGGCAAACCCGAATTCGATGGTTGGCGCTGGGTCAGTTACTGGTATCCGCTGGGCCAGGTCGTCACCTTCAAGCGCGAGGTCTACCGTCGCGCACTCAAAGAACTCGCACCGCGCCTACCCGTGCGGGACTGAAAAATCGGGGAGAAAGCCTCTGAGCATGCTCGGCACGCTGCGCAAGATTGTCCAGGAAGTGAACGCCGCCAAGGACCTCAAGGCGGCATTGGGCATCATCGTGCTGAGAGTCAAGGAGGCCATGGGCAGCCATGTCTGCTCGGTCTATCTGCTCGATCCGGAAACCGAACGCTTCGTGCTGATGGCCACCGAGGGCCTGAACAAGCGCGCCATCGGCAAGGTCAGCATGGCGCCCAACGAAGGTCTGGTCGGCCTGGTCGGCACCCGCGAGGAGCCGCTCAACCTCGAGCATGCCTCCGAACACCCGCGCTATCGCTACTTCGCCGAAACCGGCGAGGAGCGTTACGCGTCCTTCCTCGGTGCACCGATCATCCACCATCGACGGGTAATGGGCGTGCTGGTTATCCAGCAGAGAGAGCGCCGGCAGTTCGATGAAGGGGAGGAGGCATTTCTCGTCACCATGAGCGCACAGCTCGCCGGTGTCATCGCCCATGCCGAGGCGACTGGCTCGATCCGCGGCCTCGGTCGCCAGGGCAAGGGTATCCAGGAAACGCGTTTCGTCGGCATTCCCGGCGCGCCGGGTGCCTGTGTCGGCACCGCGGTGGTGGTGCTGCCGCCGGCCGATCTGGACGTGGTACCGGACAAGACCGTCGATGACATCGGTGCCGAGCTGGCGCTGTTCGAGACGGCGCTCGAGGCGGTACGCGCGGACATGCGTGCGCTGTCCGAGAAGCTCGCCAACCAGATGCGCAAGGAAGAGCGCGCGCTGTTCGACGTCTACCTGATGATGCTCGACGACTCGGCGCTGGCCGGCGAGGTGGCCAAGGTCATCCGTACCGGCCAGTGGGCGCAGGGTGCGCTGCGCCAGGTGGTGACCGAGCACGTGCGGCGTTTCGAGCTGATGGACGACGCCTACCTGCGCGAGCGCGCCTCGGACGTCAAGGACATCGGCCGCCGCCTGCTCTCCTACCTGCAGGAGGCCCGCCAGCAGACGCTTACCTACCCGGACAAGACCATCCTGGTCAGCGAGGAGCTATCACCGGCGATGCTCGGCGAGGTGCCCGAAGGCAAGCTCGCCGGCATGGTGTCGGTGCTCGGCTCGAGTAACTCGCACGTGGCGATTCTGGCGCGGGCGATGGGCATTCCCACGGTGATGGGCGCGGTCGATCTGCCGTATTCGAAGGTCGACGGCATCGAGCTGATCATCGACGGCTATCGCGGCGAGATCATCACCAACCCCGGCAAGGTGCTGCGCGAACAGTACGCAGTGCTCGCCGAGCAGGAACGCCAGCTCTCCGAAGGGCTCGACGTGCTGCGCGAGCTGCCTTGCGAGACCACCGATGGCCGGCGTATCCCGCTGTGGGTCAACACCGGCCTGCTCGCCGATGTGGTGCGCGCGCAGGAGCGTGGCGCCGAGGGCGTCGGCCTGTATCGCACCGAAGTGCCCTTCATGATCAAGGAGCGCTTCCCCAGCGAAAAGGAACAGATGGCGATCTATCGCGAGCAGCTGGAGGCGTTCCATCCGCTGCCTGTCACCATGCGCAGCCTGGACATTGGTGGCGACAAGTCGCTGCCGTATTTCCCGATCAAGGAAGAGAATCCGTTCCTCGGCTGGCGCGGCATCCGCGTCACGCTGGATCACCCGGAAATCTTCCTGCTGCAGACCCGTGCGATGCTCAAGGCCAGTGTCGGGCTGAATAACCTGCGTATCCTGCTGCCGATGATTTCCGGGCTGCGCGAGTTGGAAGAGGCGCTGCACCTGATTCACCGCGCCTGGGGCGAGGTGCGCGACGAAGGCCTGGACGTGCAGATGCCGCCGGTGGGCGTGATGATCGAGGTGCCCGCGGCGGTCTACCTGACGCGCGAGCTGGCGCGTCTGGTGGACTTCATCTCGGTCGGCTCCAACGATCTGACCCAGTACCTGCTCGCGGTCGACCGCAACAATCCGCGCGTGGCCGATCTCTACGACTATCTGCATCCGGCCGTGCTCGAGGCCCTGCAGCGCGTGGTTCACGAGGCGCATGCCGAGGGACGCCCGGTGAGTATCTGCGGCGAGATGGCCGGCGATCCGGCCGCCGCCATGCTGCTGCTGGCGATGGGTTTCGACAGCCTGTCGATGAACGCCACCAACCTGCCCAAGGTCAAGTGGCTGCTGCGCCAGGTCAGCCTGCAGACCGCCCGCGAACTGCTGGCGCGGGTGATGGTGCTCGACAGCCCGCAGGTGATCCACGCCACGGTGCAGCTGACGCTGCGCAATCTTGGTCTGAATCGCCTGATCAACCCTTCCGCCGCGGTGTGACGCGGCGGTTGGCTCAGTCGCGCGCCGGCAGGCGATAGTGCGTATCGCCGAGCAACCCGTCCGGACCGAAACGCCGTTCATGGATATCCAGTGCACCGTTCTGCCAGCGCAGCAGCGCGGTACTGGCGCGCGTGCCGTATTCGCTGCTGGCGATGAAGACGCTCGATAACAGACGCTCCCATTCCAGCGGCACGCCGGTGCTCGGCAGCTCCGCATCGGGCGCCCGCTCATGGTCGTCCAGCAGTTGCAGCAGCGACTCGGTGTCGGCCAGCTCCAGCCGGGTGGCCAATGCGGTGCGCGCTCGGCGCAACTTCGGCCAGGGCGTATCCAGATCGGCGTTGCACAGGCCATAGACGCCAGCCTCGAGTCGTCGCGGCGTCGCGGACTGGGAATTGAAATGCCAGAGCTCTCGCGCGGTACCAACCAGCAGGTTGAAGCCGGCATAGTCCTCGATGCCTGCGCTCAGCCCGGCAAGATAATCGGCCGGCGCCAGCTCGCCGCGCAGGTAACGCTCCACCAGCTCGCCGCGGCTGCGTCGGCCGGCTGGCTGACCGCCGATGCGGATGTTGGTCAGCGCGGCGAAGCGGCCATCGGGACGCACGCCCAACCAGGTGCCGCCTGCCAGCAGATCGCGCCCGCCGATGATGGAAGGAGCATCCTCCCAGGCGGCCAGCGGCAGGCTAGGGCGGGCGTGGAACTCGTCACGGTTTGCGGCCAGCAGCAGCGGCAGCGCGTGCCCGGGGCGCCAGGCGAAAACGATCAGGCACATGAGGCACCGGAAAGAACGGGTGGATGGGCAGGCTAGACGAAAAGGCGAGGCAGCCTCAAGGCCGGTCGTCCAGACGGTCCAGTACCGCGCCATCCGAGCGATTGAGGGGCCATGCTTGCGGCTGTTCGCGGGGCGGCGCCGGCCTTCGCTGGTGAGCAACCGGGGCGCGGCGGCAGCGCTGCTTTCGAGTAAACTGCGCCCCCATGAATCGCACCCTCTATACCCTGCTGTTCCACCTCGGCCTGCCGCTGGTGATCCTGCGCCTGCTCTGGCGCGCGTGGCGGGCGCCGGCCTATGCGCGGCGCATCGGCGAGCGCTTCGCCATCGGTCTGCCGCCGCTCGAACCCGGCGGCATCTGGCTGCATGCGGTGTCGGTGGGCGAGAGCATTGCTGCGGCGCCACTGATCCGCGAGCTGATGGCGCGCCATCCCGACCTGCCGATCACCGTCACCTGCATGACACCAACCGGCTCCGAGCGAATCCGCGCCTTGTTCGGTGACCGCGTGCAGCACTGCTATCTGCCCTATGACCTGCCCTGGGCGGCAGCACGCTTTCTCGAGCGTGCCCGGCCACGGCTGGCGGTGGTGATGGAAACCGAGCTGTGGCCCAACCATATCCATCAATGCGCGCGGCGCGGCATTCCGGTGGCATTGGCCAATGCGCGGCTGTCCGAACGCTCGGCGCGCGGTTATGCCCGTTTCGCCCGCTTGACGGCACCGATGCTGGGCGAGCTGAGTCTGATCGCCGTGCAGACGGCTGCCGAGGCGGAGCGCTTTCTCGCGCTGGGCGCGCGCAGCGAGTGTGTCGAGATCACCGGCTCGATCAAGTTCGATCTGACCATCGATCCGGCGCTATTGGCGCGCGCGAGCGAGCTGCGCACGCAGTGGGATGCGGTGCAGCGGCCGGTGTGGATCGCGGCGAGCACCCATGCCGGTGAAGACGAGATCGTCCTGGCCGCGCATTGGCGCTTGCTGGAGCGGCATCCACAGGCACTGCTGATCCTGGTGCCGCGCCATCCGGAGCGCTTTGCGGCGATGGCCGAGCTGTGCCGTCAGCAGGGTTTCGCCACGGTCCGGCGCTCGCAGGGCGAGGACGTCACTGCGCACACCCAGGTGCTGCTCGGCGACACCATGGGCGAGCTGCTGTTTCTCTATGCGCTGGCGGACATTGCCTTCGTCGGCGGGAGCCTGGTGCCCAACGGTGGACACAACCTGCTGGAACCGGCGGCGCTGGGCAAACCCGTGCTCAGTGGCCCGCACCTGTTCAATTTCCTCGAGATATCGGCTCAGTTGCGCGCGGCCGGCGCGCTGCTGGAAGTGGCCGATGCCGCCGAACTGGCCGATGGTGTCGACCGGTTGTGGCGCGAGCCGGTCAGCGCCGAGCGCATGCGCGCGGCTGGGCTGACGGTGCTCAAAGCCAATCAGGGTGCGCTGCAGCGCTTGCTGGCCGCCTTGGCGCGCCTGCTCGCCGACCGCGCGGAGCCTCCGCCGAGGTAATTCGCGTCCGGCGCGCTGTCCGCCGCTCGCGGTCGCCGTTGTTTCAGTCGATGCGTACGGGCTGGCCGATGGTCTGTGGCAGGTCCGTCGGCAGGAAGTCGCTGTCCGGGTCGTAGTCGGGCTTGAGGTAGGCGGCCAGCTGCTGCAGGTCGTCCGGGTTCAGCGTACCGGCGGCCTGTTTCAGACGCAGATTGTCGAGAATGTAGTCGTAGCGGGCGTTGTTGTAATCGCGCACGGCGGCGTACAGCCGGCGCTGGGTGTCGAGCACGTCGACGATGTTGCGCGTGCCCACCTGATAGCCGATCTCCGTGGCTTCCAGTGCGCTCTGGTTGGAGATGATCGACTGCCGGCGCGCCTGCACCTGCTCGATGTCGGTGTTCACCGCACGATGCAGGTTGCGCGTGGCTTCGACAACCTGGCGCCGCAGGCTCTCGCGCTGCTGTTCGCTCTGGCTGAGCAGGTGGAAGGCTTCGCGGCTCTGCGAACGCGTCAGGCCGCCGCTGTACAGTGGGATGTTCAGTTGCAGGCCGATGCTGCGCTGCTCGGCATCGCCGGTGTAGCGCGGATAGTTCGGCAGCGCATCGCTCATGCCGCTGTTGGAGAAACCCAGCGCGTCGTTGTCGCCCTTGCGGTATGACGCCACCGCATCGAGCGTCGGCGCGTGGCCGGCGCGGCGCTGGCGCA
Organism: Stutzerimonas degradans; assembly: GCF_024448505.1. GTDB lineage: Bacteria > Pseudomonadota > Gammaproteobacteria > Pseudomonadales > Pseudomonadaceae > Stutzerimonas > Stutzerimonas degradans. The sequence goes on along the minus strand of NZ_JAMOHV010000006.1, from coordinate 167,223 downwards.
GGGTTTCTTCGGCGGCGGTCACGGCATAGTTCACGGCCAGCAGATTGAGGTTTTGCCGGCTGGCGGTGTCGACCCAGGCGCCGGCGTCGTTCGGTGTCGGCGCCAGCACCGGCAGACTGTGGCGGATGCCTTCGAGCGCGAGGTACTCGCGGTTGGTCAGGGTGAACAGGGCCTGGAACGCATCGTCGACTTGACGCTGGGCAATGAGGCGATTGGCGCGTGCGGTATCGAAACCGGCCTGGGCCTCGAGTACGTCGGTACGATCGGACAGGCCGACCTCGAAGCGTTCGTTGGCCTGGTCCAGCTGCCGCTTGAACGCCGCTTCCTCGGCCTTCAATGCGGCGAGGTTGTCCTGCGCGCGCAGCACGGCGAAGTAGGCTTGCGCGCTCTGCAGGATCAGGTCCTGTTCGGCGATGGAGTACTCCAGCGCCGCCTGCTCGCTGATGGCCTCGGCGGCTTTGAGTTGGAACCAGCGATCGGCGCGGAACAGCGGCTGGCTCAGCGTTGCCTGGTAGGCGGTGCCGCTGCGCGACAGCGAGCGCGAGCCCAGATGAGTGTCGACATCCGTTTCAGTGTCGCTCAGTTCGGCGCCGGCGCTGAGATTGGGCAGCAACCCGGCACGTGCCTGCGGCACCACCTCTTGGCGCGCGCGGAACTGCGCACGGGCGGCCGCGAGGTCGGCGTTGTTGTCGACCGCATGCTGGTAGACGCTGACCAGATCGGTACGGCTGGCGAGCGGGGTTTCGGCCAAGGCCGTCCCGGCGAAGATGGCTGCCACGGCGATGGCCAGGGGAAGTCTGTGCAGCATCTCGGCTCATCCTGAATTGAAGTGATGGGCAAGGCTAAGCGGCGGGCCAGGGAGGGTCAAGGCGCAGCGATTGCACGGCGTGCGGCGGGGAAAAATGACCGAACGGTCGGCTTGCGGCCGCACCGGCGTGGTTTTTCCCGCGGCTCTTGATTAGACTCGACGGCGTTCTTGTCGGGGTGCCTTGATGCGAAGGCTGAGATCGGAAAGTTCCGGATCCCGTTGAACCTGATCAGGTTAAGGCCTGCGTAGGGAACAAGATGTACTCGCCAGTTGCCGGCGAGGCTCTCGGCGCCAGTTCCGGCGCACCCCGATGCCCCTGACCCGCCGTGTTGCTCAGGTTCGCTCCGACATTTCCCGTGGAGAAGCCCATGAGCGTGCAAAGCAACAAGAATCTGAGCGAAAGCGCCCAGGTCGATCAGCAATCCATCCAGCCGTTCCCGCGTTCGCAGAAGGTCTACGTGCAGGGTTCGCGCCCGGATATCCGTGTGCCGATGCGCGAGATCAGCCTGGACGTCACTCCGACCGCCTTCGGTGGCGAGATCAACGCGCCGGTCACCGTCTACGACACCTCCGGCCCCTACACCGATCCGAACGTGACCATCGACGTGCGCAAGGGCCTGGCCGACGTGCGCAGCGCCTGGATCGAGGAGCGCGGCGACACCGAGAGGCTGCCGGGGCTGTCCTCCGAATTCGGCCAGCGTCGCCTGGACGACGCCGAACTGACTGCCATGCGCTTCGCTCACGTGCGCAACCCGCGCCGCGCCAAGGCCGGGCACAACGTCACCCAGATGCACTACGCCAAGCAGGGCATCATCACGCCCGAGATGGAATACGTCGCCATCCGCGAGAACATGAAGCTGGCCGAAGCGCGCGAGGCGGGCCTGCTCAAGGAACAGCACGCCGGCCAGAGCTTCGGCGCCAGCATTCCGAAGGAAATCACCGCGGAATTCGTCCGCAGCGAAGTCGCCCGCGGCCGCGCGATCATCCCGGCCAACATCAACCACACCGAGCTGGAGCCGATGATCATCGGCCGCAACTTCCTGGTGAAGATCAACGGCAACATCGGCAACTCGGCGCTCGGTTCTTCCATCGAGGAAGAAGTCGCCAAGCTGACCTGGGGCATCCGCTGGGGCTCGGACACGGTCATGGACCTGTCCACCGGCAAGCACATCCACGAGACCCGTGAGTGGATCATCCGCAACTCGCCGGTGCCGATCGGCACGGTGCCGATCTACCAGGCACTGGAAAAGGTTGGCGGCATCGCCGAGGACCTGACCTGGGAGCTGTTCCGCGACACCCTGATCGAACAGGCCGAACAGGGCGTGGACTACTTCACCATCCACGCCGGCGTGCTGCTGCGCTACGTGCCACTGACCGCCAAGCGCGTTACCGGCATCGTCAGTCGCGGTGGCTCGATCATGGCCAAGTGGTGCCTGGCGCATCACAAGGAAAACTTCCTCTACACCCACTTCGACGATATCTGCGAAATCATGAAGGCCTACGACGTCAGCTTCTCGCTGGGCGATGGCCTGCGTCCGGGCTCGATTGCCGACGCCAACGACGCCGCGCAGTTCGGTGAGCTGGAAACGCTCGGCGAGCTGACCAAGATCGCCTGGAAGCACGACGTGCAGTGCATGATCGAAGGTCCGGGCCACGTACCGATGCACATGATCAAGGAGAACATGGACAAGCAGCTAGAGTGCTGCGACGAGGCGCCGTTCTACACCCTCGGGCCGCTGACCACCGATATCGCCCCGGGCTACGACCACATCACCAGTGGCATCGGCGCGGCGATGATCGGCTGGTTCGGCTGCGCGATGCTCTGCTACGTCACCCCGAAGGAACACCTGGGTCTGCCGAACAAGGATGACGTGAAGACCGGCATCATCACCTACAAGATCGCCGCGCACGCCGCGGACCTCGCCAAGGGTCATCCGGGCGCGCAGATCCGCGACAACGCCTTGAGCAAGGCGCGCTTCGAGTTCCGCTGGGAAGACCAGTTCAACCTCGGCCTGGACCCGGACACCGCGCGCAGTTTCCACGACGAGACGCTGCCCAAGGATTCGGCCAAGGTCGCGCACTTCTGCTCGATGTGCGGGCCGAAGTTCTGCTCGATGAAGATCACCCAGGAGGTGCGCGAGTACGCTGCCGAGAACGGCCTGACCGACGAGCAGAAGGCCATCGAGGCAGGCTTCGCCGAGCAGGCCGAGCGCTTCAAGGACGAAGGGTCGGTGATCTACCGCCAGGTGTGATCCGGCGGTGACGAAATGAACCCCGGCTTCGACACGCCGCCGGGGTTCTGCGTTTCTAGGCCAGCAGATCGCTCAGCAAACGCGCATGGCGCTGCTGCTGAGCCGGCTGCCGGAGCTGATTGGCGCGGAAGATCGCCTGCAGATCGATCAGCGCGTGGGCGAAATCGTCGTTGATCACCAGATAGTCGTATTCGACGTAGTGGCTCATCTCGCTGACCGCTTCGCGCATGCGCCGTTCGATGATCTCGTCGCTGTCCTGGCCGCGGTTGTTCAGGCGCTGGCGCAGGGCCTCCTGCGTCGGCGGCAGAATGAAGATCGATTTGGCCTGCGGCATCAGCCGGCGCACCTGCTGGGCGCCTTGCCAGTCGATCTCCAGAATCAGGTCGTAGCCTTCGGCGAGGGTCTGTTCCAGCCAGCGTTGCGAGGTGCCGTAGAGGTTGCCGAACACTTCGGCATGCTCGAGGAATTCGTCGCGTTCGAGACGTTCGAGAAAGTCCTCGCGGCTGACGAAGTGGTAGTTGACCCCGTCGACCTCGCCCGGGCGCATGGCGCGGGTGGTATGCGATACCGACACCCGGACCTGCGGCTGGGCATCGATCAGTGCCTTGACCAGACTGGTCTTGCCGGCCCCGGAAGGCGCGGAAACGATATAGAGCGTGCCGGTTGTGGCGGACATGACGGTTTCCTGGAACTCGATGAATATCTGACTGTGACAATAGCCCGGCGGTTGTGCGTGCCCGCCGGCTATTCGATGTTCTGCACTTGCTCGCGCATTTGCTCGATCAGCACCTTGAGGTTGACCGCCGCCTGGGTGCTGCGCGGATCGAACGCCTTGGAGCCGAGGGTGTTGGCTTCGCGGTTGAGTTCCTGCATCAGGAAGTCCAGGCGCCGCCCGGCCGCGCCGCCGGTCTTGAGTACTCGGCGCACTTCACCGACATGGGTGGCGAGGCGGTCGAGTTCTTCGGCGACGTCGCTCTTCTGCGCCAGCAGGACCATTTCCTGTTCCAGGCGCTGCGGATCGAGCTCGACCTGCATCTCCGCGCAGCGGTCGAGCACCTTCTGTCGCTGGGCGGCAAGCATTTGCGGCACCTGCTCGCGCAGCGTGGCGACTTCGACGAGCATGCCGTCCAGGCGATCGTCGAGCAGCCTGGCCAGTTCCTCGCCTTCGCGCTGGCGGCCTTCCCTGAGCTGCGCCAGGGCGTCGTGGAACAGTTGCAGGGCACTCTGGTTCAGCGCCTGTGGGTCGATTGCATCGCCAACCAGTACGCCGGGCCAGCCGAGCACCTGCAGCGGGTCGATCGGCGCCGGCTGCCTGATCAGCGCGGCTACGCTTTCGGCCGCGGCGATCAGCTGACTGGCGCGTTCGCGGTCGAGCTGCAGCTCGCCGCGGCCGGCATCCTCGGCGAAGCGCAGGGTGCATTCGACCTTGCCGCGCGACAGTCCTTTGCGCAGGGCTTCGCGCACCGCGCCCTCGAGGTCGCGAAAGGTCTCCGGCAAGCGCAGGTGCGGTTCCAGGTAGCGATGATTGACCGAGCGGATTTCCCAGCTGAGGGTGCCGTGGGGGCCGGCCAGCTCGCTGCGGGCGAAGGCCGTCATGCTGTGGACCATCGGGAGACCTCTCGATGCGGATGGCGAAAGGCGGAGGATTGTAAAGGAAAAACCGTCGGCGGGGTTGCGGCGGCAATCGGCCCCTTTTGCGGACAAGCCTTCTATAATGCCCGGCACTCTTACCCCGAAGCAGGATGTACCTACATGAAGCGTCCCAGTGGCCGTGCCGCCGATCAGCTGCGCTCGATCCGTATCACGCGCAATTACACCAAGCATGCCGAAGGTTCGGTGCTGGTCGAGTTCGGCGACACCCGGGTCATCTGCACTGCAAGTATCGAGTCGGGCGTACCGCGTTTCCTCAAGGGGCAGGGGCAGGGCTGGCTGACGGCCGAGTACGGCATGCTGCCGCGCGCCACCGGCGAGCGCAATCAGCGCGAAGCCGCGCGTGGCAAGCAGGGCGGGCGCACCCTGGAGATCCAGCGGTTGATTGGTCGTTCGCTGCGTGCGGCGCTGGACATGAGCAAGCTGGGCGAGAACACCCTGTTCATCGACTGCGATGTAATCCAGGCCGATGGCGGCACGCGTACGGCCTCGATCACCGGCGCGATGGTCGCGCTGGTCGACGCGCTGAAGGTGCTGAAGCAGCGTGGCGGGCTGAAGGGCGGCGATCCGGTCAAGCAGATGGTGGCCGCGGTCTCCGTCGGCATGTATCAGGGGCAGCCGGTGCTCGATCTCGACTATCTCGAGGATTCGGCGGCTGAGACCGACCTCAACGTGGTGATGACCGACGCCGGTGGTTTCATCGAGGTGCAGGGCACTGCCGAGGGCGCGCCGTTCCAGCCGCACGAGCTGACCGCCATGCTCGAGCTGGCCCAGAGCGGCATGCGCGATCTGTTCGAGCTGCAGCGCGTGGCGCTGGCTGACTGAGTGGTGCAGCCATGAGCGATCAGGAGTTGATGCCGTTGCCCAGCCGCGAAGCGCGCCAGTGGGCGATGTTCTGCCATTACTCGGCGTTCTTCTGGTTCCTCGCGCCGATGATCGGCAACGTCATCGGTCCGCTGATCGTCTGGCAGCTGAAGAAGGATCTGGATCCGTTCGTCGATCAACAGGGCAAGGAAGCGCTGAACTTCCAGATCACCTTCAGCATCGTGATGATGATCTGTGCACTGCTCGCCTGGATTCTCATCGGCTTTCCGCTGATGGCCCTGGTCAGCGTGGTGGCGCTGGTGCTGGTGATCATCGCCGGTATCCGGGCCAACGAAGGCAAGCCCTACCGCTATCCGTTCTGCTGGCGATTGATCAAGTAATCGCGAACCGCAGGTGCCGATCGAACCTGGCGCATCCGGCGCCAGGTTCTCCTGCAGTGGACTCTAGACGCTCAGCGTCCAGTCATAGTCGACGATCAGCGGCGCGTGCTGCGAGAAGCGCGGCTGGCGCGGCAGACGGGCACCACGCACGAAGCGACGCAGCCCCGAGGTGAGAATCTGGTAGTCGAAGCGCCAACCCAGGTTGAGCATCTCTGCCTGCTCGGTATCCGGCCACCAGCTGAACAGGTCGCCCTCGCGATTGACCTCGCGCAGCGCATCGACGTACCCCATGTTGCCGAAGATCTCGTCCAGCCAGGCACGTTCGGGAGCGAGGAAGCCCGGGCTCTGCTGGCAGTCGCGCCAGTTCTTCACGTCGAGCTTCTGATGCGCGACGTACAGCGAACCGCAATACAGGTACTCGCGACGCTTGCGACGCTGCTTGTCCAGGTAGTGGGCGAAATCGTCCATGAACTTGAATTTCTGATTCAGGTTGGCGTCGCCATCCTGCCCGGTCGGCAGTAGCAGGCTGGCGATGCTGACCTTGTCGAAGTCCGCCTGCAGGTAGCGTCCGTAGCGATCCGCCGTCTCGAAGCCGAGCCCCATGATCACTGCCTTGGGCTGCAGTCGCGAATACAGCGCCACACCGCCCTGTTCGGGGATTTCGGCGTCGCAGGCATAGAGGAAATAGCCGTCCAGCTGGTACGCCGGATCATCGAGTTCCAATACAGAGGCGCGGGTATCCTGCAGGCAGATGACATCGGCATTCTGCGCTTGCAGCCAGCTGAGCAAACCCCGCTGTGCTGCCGCTTGAATGCCATTCACGTTGACGCTGATGATCCGCATAAATGGCCCCTAAAAACACGTCCGTGTATGATAACCCAAGCTCTCTGTAATTGGCTAAATCCGTGGCTTTCGGGAATTTTCTTCATGCAGGCGTACCAGCGCGAGTTCATTCGTTTTGCCATCGAGCGCGGTGTTCTGCGCTTCGGTGAATTCACCTTAAAATCCGGCCGCACCAGTCCGTACTTCTTCAATGCCGGATTGTTCAACAGCGGCAGCGCGCTGGCTCAGCTGGGCCGTTTCTATGCGGCGGCGGTGATGGAAAGCGGCATCGATTTCGATGTGATCTTCGGCCCGGCCTACAAGGGCATTCCGCTTGCCGCCGCGACGGCGATCGCGCTGGCCGAGCAGCACGAGCGCGATCTGCCGTGGTGCTTCAACCGCAAGGAAGCCAAGGACCACGGCGAAGGCGGCACCCTGGTTGGTGCGCCGCTGGCGGGGCGTGTGCTGATCGTCGATGACGTGATCACCGCCGGCACGGCGATCCGCGAGGTCATGCAGATCATCCAGGGGCAGCAGGCCCAGGCGGCGGGCGTGTTGATCGCGCTCAACCGTCAGGAGCGTGGTCAGGGTGAGCTGTCGGCGATTCAGGAAGTCGAGCGCGATTACGCAATGCCAGTGATCAGTATTGTGTCGTTGTCGCAGGTGCTCGAGTATCTGGAAGAAGATAATCAGCTCAAACAGCATCTGCCCGCGGTGCAGGCCTATCGCGCGCAGTACGGAATCTGATCAGGGATAGGTATCTCGCCATGCTCCAGCCGGTAATTCGCTTGCTCGTTGCGCTGGGACTGCTGACTGCGACGCTGGCGGACGCCGCCGAGCTTTATCGCTATACCGACGAGCGCGGTGTGGTGGTGCTTGACCGGCATGGCGTGCCGCCGCAGCACATCGGCCGCGGTTATGAGGTGCTGAACGAGCAGGGGCGGGTCGTCCGGGTGGTGCCGCCGGCGCCCACGGCCGAGGAAATGCAGCGCCAGCGGCAGGAGAAGGCTCGCGCGGCGGCCGATGTGCAGCTGCTGCGTCTATATGCCAGCCCGGACGATGTGGAGCGTGCGCGCAAGCGCAAGCTGGCGGAACTCGACAGCGTCATCGGCATTACTCAGAGCAATCTGCAATCGCTGCGCACGCAGCAGGAAATGCTGCGGGCCCAAGCCGCCCAGCACGAGCGCGCCGGTCGTGAAGTTCCGCAGAATCTGCTGACGCAGATCGCCAATCTCGAAAAGGAGCAGTCGGGGCTGCAGCGTGACCAGGCGCGTTACCAGCGCGCCAAGGTCGAGGCGGACGCGAGCTTCGCGCGTGACCGCAAGCGTGTCGCCGAACTGCTCGGCGATCGCTGAGCCGTCTGTCCACTTTCGGCACAGCCGCAATCTTGATCACGTGCAGCTATTCCCGGGGCGCTAACAAACAAGCCGCTCTGGATCAATGCTTTTAAGGTATGGATGAGTAATCGCCTCTGGGCCTGTACCTTTCGCCGCGAATTTTCGACGGTGAGATGATCGCATGAAAGATAGCGACCTAAGCAGTTATCGGGAGCGTCACAGACCGCGGTCCGCGTTTGCCTCGCGCAGCGACTATCTGGAACATGAGCTGCAGATCATGGCGCCGCGACGCTGGCGTCCGAACCTTCCATTCCGCGATTACCGCTTCGAGGTCGAGGATTGGGTGCCGGCCATGGCCGCCACCATCGGTAAGATCGTGATGGTCGCTGCGGTGGTGGCGGCGTTCGCCGGACCGTTGGGGCTGTCCAACGAGTTCGTCATCGAGAACGTGCGCTTCGAGATGCTGATCGCGGCGATCCTCTTCGTCGTGCTGTTCTCCGGTTTCCTCAATCCCACCGCCAACCTGGCGGGCACCCATGGTCCGCTGATCCCCCTGATCCCGCTGATCGTGGCCTCGGGCGGCCATCCCATGGCGCTCGGCCTGATGGTCGGCTTGCTCGGCTTCGCCCTCGGCGTCGCACGTGGCGGCAGTCTGCTGGCGCGGCTGACCAGCGACGGGGTGTGCGGCGGCTTGCTGCTGTATCTGGGCTTCATCGGGGTGTCATCGCAGATCCAGAAACTGTTCGCCTGGGCTAACGGCTTCGACATGGGCTACATCGCCTTCGTGGTGGTGCTGTCGACCATCGTCATGTACGCCTACCTCGAGCACATTCGCATGCGCTGGCTGGCAATTCCGCTGGGCTCGGTGCTGGCGGCGGTGATCGCCTTTGCTCTTGGCGCGCCATTCGAGTTCTCCACCGAGCCGGGCATTCCCAACCTCAACCCGGCGTATTGGTGGGGTGAAAACAGCGGCTGGCAGCTCGGCCTGCCAGAACTGCATCACTTCGTCGCCGTCGCGCCATTCGCGGTGTTGGCCGTGGCGATGTGGTCGCCGGACTTCCTCGGCCACCGTGTGTTCCAGCAGCTGAACTACCCTCCGCGCACGGACAAGGTGCTGATGGACATCGACGACACCATGTGCGTCGCCGCCGCGCGTCAGGCCGTGGGTACGGCCTTGGGTGGCGGTAACCTGGCCTCGTCCTGGGGCACCTACATGGTGCCGGCGGCGATCGCCAAGCGGCCGATTCCGGCGGGTGCGGTACTGACCGGCCTGCTCTGCGTGCTGGCGGCGATCCTCGGCTACCCGATGGATCTGGCGATCTGGCCACCGGTGCTTTCCGTGGCTCTGCTGGTCGGGGTGTACCTGCCGCTGCTCGAGGCTGGCATGCAGATGACCCGCGAGGGCAAGACTTCGCAGTCGGCGGCGATCGTGGTGTTCTCCTCGGCACTGGTCAACCCGGTGTTCGGCTGGTCGCTGACCGTGCTGCTCGACAATCTCGGGCTGATCGGCGACAAGGAGCGTGGCCAGAGCCTCAGCCATATGCACCGCTGGGTAATCCCGACAATCGTGTTCATCCTGCTTTGCGCGGTGATGCTGGGTGTCGGCATGTTCCCGGGGATCCCGGCCATGTTCGAGTCCTTCCGCGTCGACCACTGACGGCGCGGGCACGAAAAAGGGGAGCTGATGGCTCCCCTTTTTTTGGTCCGACCGCGGTGTTCAGCGCTGGTTGTTGGTGATCAGCGTACCGACACCAACGTCGGTGAAGATTTCCAGTAGCACCGCGTTGGGCACGCGCCCATCGATGATGTGCGCGCTGGTCACGCCGCCCTGAACCGCTTCGAGGGCGCAGCGGATCTTCGGCAGCATGCCGCCGTAGATGGTGCCGTCGGCGATCAGCGCATCGACCTGGGCGGTCGAAAGGCCAGTGAGCACGTTGCCTTGCTTGTCCATCAGGCCGGCGATATTGGTAAGCAGCATCAGCTTCTCGGCCTTCAGCGCCTCGGCCACCTTGCCGGCGACCAGGTCGGCGTTGATGTTGTACGACTCGCCATTGTCGCCCACGCCGATCGGCGCGATCACCGGGATGAAGTTGCCCTTGACCAGCATTTCCAGCAGTTCGCTGTTGACCCCGGTGACCTCGCCGACATGGCCGATGTCGATGATTTCCGGCTTGGTCATCTCCGGCGTCTGCCGGGTGGCTTTGAGCTTCTTCGCGCGGATCAGCCCCGCGTCCTTGCCGGTCAGGCCGATGGCGCTGCCGCCATGCTGGTTGATCAGGCTGACGATGCTCTTGTTGACCTGGCCGCCGAGGACCATCTCCACCACGTCCATGGTCTGGCTGTCAGTCACCCGCATGCCGTCGATGAAGTGGCTCTCGATGTTCAGCCGCTTGAGCAGGTCGCCGATCTGCGGGCCACCGCCGTGCACCACCACCGGGTTGATGCCCACCGCCTTCATCAGCACGATGTCGCGGGCGAAGCCGGTCTTCAGCTCCTCGCTTTCCATCGCGTTGCCGCCGTACTTGATCACCAGCGTCTTGCCGACGAAGCGGCGAATGTACGGCAACGCCTCGGAGAGGACCTGGGCGAATTGGGTGGCAGCTTCACGGCTGAGGGTCATGCAGGGCTCCGCAGAATCAGAACGGCAGTTTGAGGTCGGGTGCAACGTTGTGCAGCTGCGCGCGGAAGACGTCCTGGATGCGGCCGAGCTCTTGCGCGCTGTCGGCCTCGAAACGCAGCACCAGCACCGGTGTGGTGTTGGAGGCGCGGATCAGGCCCCAGCCCTTGGGATAGTCGACCCGTACGCCGTCGAGCGTGATCAGGTTGGCCTCGCCCCACTGGGCATCCCGTTGCAGGGCGTCAATGATGGTGAATTTGCTTTCTTCTGTCACCGTGATGTTGATTTCCGGCGTGGAAACGTCGCTCGGGAAGGCGGCGAACACCTGCTCGGCATCGCGCTTGTCCTGGCTGAGGATTTCCAGCAGGCGCGCGGCGCTGTAGATACCGTCGTCGAAGCCGAACCAGCGCTCCTTGAAGAAGATGTGGCCGCTCATCTCGCCGGCCAGCAGTGCACCGGATTCCTTCATCTTCTTCTTGATCAGCGAGTGGCCGGTTTTCCACATCACCGGGCGACCACCGTAGCCGCTGATCAGCGGTGTCAGGCGGCGCGTGCACTTGACGTCGAAGATGATGTCGGCGCCGGGGTTGCGCGCCACGACGTCCTTGGCGAAGAGCATCAGCAGACGGTCGGGATAGATCATGGTGCCGGCATTGGTCACCACGCCGACGCGGTCGCCGTCGCCATCGAACGCCAGGCCAAGGTCCGCCTTCTCGGCTTTGACCTTGGCGATCAGGTCGACCAGATTCTCTGGCTTGCCCGGGTCCGGGTGGTGGTTGGGGAAGTTGCCGTCGACCTCGCAGTACAGCGGGATCACCTTGCAGCCCAGCGCCTCGATCAGTTGCGGGGCGATGACCCCGGCGACGCCATTGCCGCAGTCGACCACCACCTTCATCGGCTTGGCCATGGCGATGTCGGTGCGAATCTGCTCGAAGTAGCGCTCCAGCACGTCGACCGGTTCGACGCGGCCGACGCCTTCACTCAGGTCGCCGGTTTCAATGCGCTGGCGCAGCGCCTGGATCTGCTCGTTGGCCAGGGTGTCGCCGGCGATAACGATCTTGAAGCCGTTGTAATCCGGCGGATTGTGGCTGCCGGTGAGCATCACGCCGGATTTGCCGGCGAGGATGTTGGCCGCGTAGTAGAGCACCGGCGTCGGCACCATGCCGATGTCGCTGACCGTGCAGCCGCTGTCGACCAGGCCCTGGATCAGATGCTGGACCAGCTCCGGGCCGGATAGACGACCGTCGCGGCCGACCGAGACATTCGGCTCGCCCTGGGCGAGGCTCTGCGAGCCTACGGCGCGGCCGATCCAGTAGGCGGTCTCGTTGGTCAGGCTGTCGCCGACAATGCCGCGGATGTCGTAGGCGCGAAAGATGCTGGCGGGCAGTTTGGGGGCTTTGGCGCTGCTCATTGCGGTTTCTCGCTCCTTGGTGTCGAGGCCGAACAGGTCCAGGTCCTCGTCGAGAATATCGATGTCGAGAATGTCGGTATCCGGCACGCGCGGATCGACATACTCCTTGGTCGGTCGGACGGCAGGCGCCGCCGCGGCTTGCGTGACTGCCGGTCCGACGGGGCGAAGCGGCAGGCGGGCCATGTTCCGTGCCAGCGCTTCGAGCGCCGGCAGGCTCAGGGACGGTTGTTGGATGGCCCGGCCGCTGGAGAGTTCCTGCACGAGGCGGTTGATCTGCAGCACGTCGTCACGCAGGCGCCGCTGCTGGGCGCTGGCGAGGAACTGCAGACCGAGCAACAGACCTAAGAGCGCCAGCAGCGCAGCCCCCAGCAGTATCAGCGGCGAGGCGCCGGTCGCGGTCGTGGCGGGCTGGAAACTGAGCTTCCAGTGCGGATTGCCGCTGGCCAGCGGCAGCAGCGGTCCGTTGCCGCTACCCTGCTGGAGCAGCACCTTCTCGGGCGAGTTGTCGAACTGCTGCGTCAGACGCAGCTGGCCGGCATCGGCCGGCAGGCGGGGCAACGTGGCGAGCAGGCGGTCGAGCTCGATGACGCGCAGCAGTGTGCCCTGGACGGCCTGCTCGGCGGAGGCGCGCAACGGCGCCGCGCTGTAGAGCAGCCAGCGCTTGCCGACCTGAAAGGCCTCGACGGGCGGGGCGTCCCCGCTCTCGGCGCGCTGCAGCAAGTCCAGTGCGGCAAAATTAATCGGCCCCGCACGTTCGGGCGTCGGGCGGCCGCGGCCGCGTGCGCTGAGATGTGCATCGACGACACCCGGTTGCTGGCGCAACGTCTGCTCGAGAGCGGCGATCTGTTCGGCTTGCTCGCTGCGCAGCGCCTCGAGCAGTCGCGGGTCGGCGGCGATGGCCTGGGTATCGGCCTGTAGCTGGCGCACGGCCTGTTGCAGCGCGCTGGCCTGGCTCTGCCCCCAGGCTACGGCAAGCTCGGCCTGTTGCTGACGCTGGGCGTCCTGGAGGCCGAACCACAGCAGTGCGGCCGCGGCACCCAGGCCGAGCAGGCCGGGGAGCAGCCCGTTCAGCAGCAGATTGGGAGCAGCGCGGGTGGGGCGTTTGTTGTCGGCGTTTGCCGGGGTCAACAGGTCCGGTTCCTTGGCGGTACGCTTGAAGAGTGCCATGAGGCTCCTCGATTCATCCTGAAAGGGGGGCGTTGGATCAATGGCTGCCGGAGTGTCCGAAGCCGCCGGCACCGCGGTCGCTGCTGTCGAACTGCTCGACCAGCTCGAAGCGCGCCTGCACCACCGGTACCAGCACCAGCTGCGCGATGCGCTCGCCGACGGCGATGGTGAAGTCGCTCAGGCCACGGTTCCAGCAGGAGACCATCAGCTCGCCCTGGTAGTCCGAGTCGATCAGGCCGACCAGATTGCCGAGCACGATGCCGTGCTTATGGCCCAGGCCCGAGCGCGGCAGAACCAGCGCCGCGAGTCCCGGGTCGGCGATGTGGATCGACAGCCCGGTCGGGATCAGCAGCGTCTGGCCCGGCTGCAGCACCGTATCGCTCTGCAGCATCGCGCGCAGGTCGAGGCCGGCCGAGCCGGAGGTGGCGTAGTCGGGCAGCGGGAAGTCCCGGCCCAGGCGGGGGTCGAGAATCTTGGCTTGTAGCTGGTGCATGTCAGGCCTGCCTGTAGCGATCGGCGATGAAGGCCACCAGCGCGCGGGCGATGTGCCCCTTGCTGGCCTGGCCGAAGCGGGTTACGTGCTGCTGGCGATCGATCACGCTGACCGCGTTTTCTTCGCTGTTGAAGCCGATGCTCGGGTTGGCCACGTCGTTGGCGACGATGAGGTCGAGATTCTTGTCACGCAGCTTGCGCATGGCGTAGTCGAGCAGGTTCTCGGTTTCGGCGGCGAAGCCGACGCAGAACGGGCGATCCGGGCGAGCCGCCAGGGTGGCGAGGATGTCCGGATTGCGCACCATCTGCAGCAACAGGCCGTCGCCGGTAGTGGGGTCTTTCTTCAGCTTGTGCGGCGCTACCACCTCGGGGCGGTAGTCGGCCACTGCGGCAGCGGCGATCAGCAGGTCGCAGGGCATCGCCGCTTCGCAGGCAGCGAGCATGTCGCGCGCGCTGACCACGTCGATGCGCTGCACGCGATCAGGCGTCGGGAGGAACACCGGGCCGGTGACCAGCGTGACCTGCGCGCCGGCTTCGGCGGCCGCCTCGGCGAGGGCGAAGCCCATTTTGCCCGAGCTGTGATTGGTGATGTAACGCACCGGGTCGATGTTTTCCTGGGTCGGTCCGGCGGTGATCAGCAGGCGCAGACCGCTCAGGCGGCCGTTCTCGAAACAATCGGCGGCAGCCTGGGCCAGCTCTTCGGCCTCGAGCATGCGGCCCATGCCGACATCGCCGCAGGCCTGGCTGCCGGAGCCAGGGCCGAACAGGCGAATGCCGCGCTGTTCGAGCAGTTGGCGGTTGGCCTGGGTCGCCGGGTCGGCCCACATCGCCTGATTCATCGCCGGTGCCAGGGCGACCGGGGCGTTGGTCGCCAGCACCAGGGTGGTCAGCAGATCGTTGGCGATGCCCTGGGCGAGGCGCGCCATGAGGTCGGCAGTCGCTGGTGCGATCAGCACCAGGTCGGCCCAGCGCGCCAGTTCGATATGGCCCATCGCCGCTTCGGCTGCGGGGTCGAGCAGATCCAGATGGACCGGGTGACCGGAGAGCGCCTGCAGGGTCAGCGGCGTGATGAACTCGCGGCCGCCCTGGGTCATCACCACTCGTACTTCAGCGCCGTGGTCGCGCAGACGACGCACCAGTTCGGCACTTTTGTAAGCGGCGATGCCGCCGCCGACGCCCAGGACGATGCGTTTACGATACAGCCGCTGCATAGGCCTGCCTTGTTTCTTGTAGAGGATTGCCGGAGTGAGAATTGCGTCGGAGCCGCGCGGGCACCCCGGAAAAATGACGGGCTAAGATAGCACAGCGTCCGCGACGGAGAAGCGGGCCTGCTCGACAGGGAGGAGACATGAGCATACGTGACTGGCCGACGGCGGAGCGGCCGCGGGAAAAGCTTCTGGAACAGGGTGCGGCGGCGCTTTCCGATGCCGAATTGCTGGCGATTTTCCTGCGTACCGGCGTTGCCGGCCGAAGCGCGGTAGACCTGGCGCGCCACCTGCTCGGCGAGTTCGGCGGCCTGCGCGCGCTGCTCGAAGCCGACCTCGATCAATTCACCACGCATCTGGGGCTGGGCCCCGCCAAGTACGCGCAGTTGCAGGCCGTGCTGGAGATGGCGCGCCGGCATCTGGCCGAGCGGCTGCGCCGGGATTCGGCGCTGGAGTCGCCGCAAGCGGTGCGCGATTACCTCAAGGCGCGCCTGCGCCACGAGCCGCACGAGCTGTTCGGCTGCCTGTTTCTCGATGCCAAGCACCGGGTGCTGGCGTTCGAAGTGCTGTTCCACGGCACCATCGACGGCGCCAGCGTTTACCCGCGGCAGGTGGTCAAGCGCGCGCTGGCGCAGAATGCGGCGGCGGTGATCCTTACCCACAATCATCCCTCCGGCGTTGCTGAGCCGAGTCAGGCCGATCGCCAGCTGACCCAGCGTTTAAAGGAAGCGTTGGCACTGATCGACGTGCGCGTGCTCGACCACTTCATCGTCGGCGAGGGCGAGCCGCTGTCGATGGCCGAAGCGGGCTGGATGTGAGCGTCGTTACGCCAGCAGCGGCACCAGCAGCAGCGGCCCGAGCGCCAGCAGCACGAAGCGGCCGTTCCAGCCGAAGGCGATGTGCCACGGCGACAGCCCGGCATGTCGCGCCAGCATCAGCGCCGAGGGGCCGTAGGGCGACAGCAACATCGCCAGCGAGAAGCCGGCGAGCAGCGCTACCGCCGGCTGCATGATGGCCACGCCCTGTGCGGCCAGTTGCGCCAGCAGCGCGGCACACAGGTTCAGTGAAATGATCGGTGCGACGCCAAGCAGGGCCAGTGCGATGACCGCAAGCATGCCGGCACTGCCGAGGCCGAACAGTGCCAGCGGCGAGGTGCCGACGTACACGACCAGCACGTCGACCGGAACCAGTGCGGCGACGAGCCCGCCGAGCACGGCCGAACAGGCAAAGATAAAGGTCTCGTTGCGCATGCCGGCCAGGGTGTCGCGCACCTGGGTATGAATCGCACCGAACCCTTCCCCCTGTGCGCGCAGCACGCCGACCACCGCCAGCGGTACCAGCAGCATCGCCGCCTGAGTGGCGGACAGCGGGGTAAAAGCCGCCAGCAGGGCGATCAGCGCGATACCCAGCAGGCTGCCGAGCAGCAGGCTCCGCAGTGATTGCGGTGGTGCCGGTGTTTCGCCGGACTCGGTGCGACGCAGCTGCCGCAGCCGACGGTTCTCCAGCGGCCAGCCGATCAGCAGCAGGAGCAGGGCGGCGAGCAGGCCGAACGGCAGCAGCGCCTGCCAGCTCAGTCCCGGCAGTTCACGCGTGAGAATGGCCACCGCGACGCTGGTCGGTGCCAGCAGCGGTACCAGAGCGAAGCCGCGCAGCGCGGTAACCATTACTCCACGTCTTCCTTCGCGGCGCTGCGTCTCGCTGTAGCCGCCGTGTTGCAGGTGGCGCTCGAGCGAGCCGCAGACCAGCGTGAGCATGCCGAAGCTGAGGATCGAGCTGATCGTCAGGGTGCTCAGCAGATAGCTCGGATACAGCAGCGCGGGCGATCCGGCCAGCAGCCGCCGATGCAGCTCGCCAAGCGGGCGCAGGCGCTCGGCCTGGCAATGCATCAAACCCAGCGCGCCGACGAAGGCACCGTAGTACGCGGCCGCCGCAAGCAGACGCTGGCCCTGCTCCCAGCTGGCTGCGCCGCTCAGCAGCCAGTAGCCGAGCAGACCCAGCGTGACCAGGGCGAGTCGGCGCGGGTAAGGCATCAGCGAACGCCAGTGCCAGACGAAGAACAGACTCAGCAGCACCCCGCTGGCAACACTCAGCGGGCGCGTCCGAGTCGCCAGTGCGAGCAGTTCGCAGAACAGTGCCAGCGGCAGCAGCGCGGTCATGGTTCGGTGCGTCTCGATAATCGGTAAAAACTCGCCCGGCGAAGCGTGCACGGAGAGCGGGCGAAACAGGCGTGCGAACAGGAGGCGTATATAGAAGGCAGGCTGTCAGTCTCCGAACGCGCGGTCAATTGCGCAGAACGTTGTTCTGCAAGGCGAAATACCGTTGCATCATCAGAACCACTGGGCGCCGCCCTCGATTTTTCCGATCGGCGGTTCGAGGGCTGCGGTACGGCATGGCCGCAGCGCCATAGGCAGTTGGCCCGTGCGCCGCGCCTCGTGGCATGCGCGGGCGTAACGGACTGTTGGCACTTTGCTACTAAGGCACTACTGACTTTCGTCGCGAAATATGGGTAAAACGCTTGGCCGATCGACAAGAACAAACAGAGGCCGTCCATGCGATCTACCCCTCGCCTTAACGCGCGCGCCTGCCTGCTGCACGGCTTGGCCATCTGCGCCGTGCTGCTGCTCCACTACGCAATCACCCTGCCGTTTCCGCTGCTGGCCGCGCTCATCCTGGGCGCGGCTCTGGCGCCCTGGTTCGGTGTCTGGCGTGCGGGCGGCGAGACGAGCAGTGTGGCTGGGGCCGAACCGCAGGCCTTCACCGAGCTGAGCAAGAATCTCTCCCGGCACACCTGCCACAACGCGTTGTCGGCCGCCCAGGTGGCCTTCAGCGCCGAGCAGCTGGCCGGCCGGCTGCAGTCGCAGCTGCAGGCGGTCAGCGAGATTGCCAATGGCGCCGAGGCGATGGCCGCCACTGGCCAGGACAGCGCCGAGCGCGCCCGCCATACCCTGGAAGCAGCGCAGGCGGTGCGGCGCAGCAGCGATGCCGGGCAGACCGAACTGCTGCAGGCTATCGCCCGCATGCAGCAGCTCAGTGCGCAGACCCAGTCGAGCCGCGAGCTGATCGACGGCCTGTCGGCGCGTACCGAGGAAATCCGCCAGATCACCGACGTGATCCAGTCCATCGCCAGCCAGACCAATCTGCTCGCGCTCAATGCCGCCATCGAAGCGGCCCGGGCCGGCGAGGCGGGGCGCGGCTTCGCCGTGGTGGCCGACGAGGTGCGCAACCTCGCCGCGCGGACCTCCAGCGCAACCGAGGAAGTCGGGCGCATGGTCGCCGATATCCGCGAGCAGAGCGGCGCCGTGGTCAGCCATATCCAGCAGCAGGCCAGCGAACTGGACGAAGCCGCCGCGCAGATCGCCGGTACCGGCCAGCAGCTGACCGGCATCACTGAACTGGCCGGCGGCGTGGAAGCTCAGGTCGCCGAGATCACCTCCGGCACGGCCAGCAACCATGAACGGCTGACCGCGTTGTTCGTCGCGCTCGACCAGCTGCGTGCCGATGCGCTGGACAGCGAGCAGCAGACCCGTCAGCTGGAGCAGGCCGCCGAACGCCTGGTGGCGCAGGCCGAGAGCGCGAGCGAGCGCCTCGCCGAGGTGCAGCTCGACGACTATCACCAGTCGATCTACGACCTCGCGCGCCAGGGGGCCGCGGACATCGCGGCGCGCTTCGAGGCGGATATCGACGCCGGGCGCATTGCCATCAACGACCTGTTCGACCGCAACTACCAGGCGCAGCCGGGTACCAATCCGTTGAAGTACCACACCCGCTTCGATAAGTACGCCGATGGCGTACTACCGGCGATCCAGGAGCCGCTGCTGGCGCGCCACGACGCGATCGTCTACGCCATCGCCACCACGCCGGAAGGCTACGTGCCGACCCACAACAACGCCTTCAATCATCCGCCGGTGGGCAATCCCGAGATCGACCGCAGCCGCAGTCGCAGCAAGCGGCTGTTCAACGACCGTACCGGCGGACGCTGCGGCAGCCACCAGCGCAGCGTGCTGCTGCAGACCTACAGCCGCGACACCGGCGAACTGATGCACGACCTCTCGGTGCCGATCATGGTCAAGGGGCGTCACTGGGGCGGGCTGCGCCTGGGCTATCGGCCGGAGGCGCAGGCCTGACGGCGGCTCAGGGCGCCAGCGCCATCCACTGATCGCTCAGGCTGCGGGTGTGGCGGTCGACCATGATTGGCGCGAACGGCCGGCCCGAGGCGGTGGTGAAGTTGTTGCTGCCGCTGTTCATGTCCTGCAGCGCCACCTTGAGAAAGCTCCAGCGCGTCTTGACCCGGGCTAGCGCCGGGTCGCCGCGCTCGCCGAGCTGCGCCAGTTGCGCGTCGATGGCCGGCACCAGCTGCCGTTCGTCCTGGCCGAGGTAGGTGTCGGGCTGCTCGCGGGCCGTCTCGAAACTGCCGATGTAGGCGCGGCTGAGGTATTGCACGGCGAGGTATTCGACTTTCGCCGGCAGCTCGGCGTGGGCCTCGACGCCCTGCTGGCCGCGTACGGCAGTGAGGAACTCGCGCAGTGCCTTGCTCATTTCCAGCGGCCAGCCCCAGGGCATGTCGTCTTCGCCGCGACCGAAACCGGCACCTTCGCGCAGCCTGGCCTGTAACTGGCGGTGGCTGTCGCGCAGCGCGCTGGTGGGATTCGCAACACCCTGCAGGGCCTCGTTGAGCGCCAGGATGTCGGCTTCCATCCGCGCCAGGTGGGCTTTCTGGAAGCCTTCGCCGCGATACAGCAACAGGCTGCTGGTGGCGCGACTGGCGTGGATCTGCAGTTTTTCCAGCGCGGACAGTGTCTGGCTGTGGGACTGGCCGGGCAGCCAGGCGACGATCAGGGCGAGCAGCCATATCCATGTGCGATGGCGCATTGTTGTGCTCCTTTGTTGTTTTTATCGAAGCGGATGCCTGCTTGTTGCAGTTGGCTTCCAGAGCCTAGCGGACCAGTGGCCAAGTGGTATCACCCCAAAGTGTGATTCGCCGCTGAGCTGCCGGACGGCCAGCGACAGGGGTGGTGCTCAGAGCATCCGTTCCAGGCCAACGACATCGGCCAGCCAGGCGTTCAGGCGGCGCCAGAATCCGCCTGGCTCGCGCTCGAGAACGATGCGCCGGCCCTGCTCCTCGGCGATCCATACCAGCTGGCGGGTATCGCCGCGCCGGGCCAGCTTCACCTCGTAGCTGGTTGCCGGTGCCATGCCCTCGAGCGTCAGTCGGTGCACCTCACGGGCCAGCGTCGGGCTTTGCGCGAGGATGCCGACTTCGCTGTTCCACAGTACCGAGCGCGGGTCGAAGTTGAGCGAGCCGATGAACACCCGTTTGCGGTCGAACACCGCCGCCTTGCTGTGCAGGCTGGATTCCGACTCGCCGAAGAAGCTGTAGGAGGACTTCTGGTCGGGCTGGCGGCGCAGTTCGAACAGCTGCACGCCCTGTTCCAGCATGCGCTGGCGGTACGGCGCATAACCGCCATGCACGGCCGGCACGTCGGTGGCTTCCAGCGAATTGGTGAGGATGCGGATGGTCACGCCGTCGCGGCGACGTTCGGCCAGGTAGTCGACGCCGCTGTCGGTGGGCACAAAGTACGCCGACACCAGCATCAGCTCATCCTGCACCGCGGTCAGTGCCGGCGCCAGCTGGGTGGTCAGCAGTCGCGTGGGCGGGCCATCGGCCAGGAGTTTGTCGGGATCGTCCCAGAGCGCTGCGGCGGGCGCCCAGATCAGCTCGTCCAGCCAGCGCTGCAGCTGCGGCTCGCGCTGGTAGCGGATCAGTCGGCGGTACAGCGGGCCATCGTCGCGGCGCGCCTGTTGCAGATATTGCTGGAGCTGTTCGCGTGCCTCGCTCAGCTTGCGCTGTGCCGGCGGTCGCCAGAAGAAGTGCTGGATCGGCACGCTCAGCTGGTGATTCCAGTACTGGTCGAAGCTGTCGGCGAGCTGCCGCGCCACCGGACCGGCGGCGAGCAGGTCGATGTCGGTAAAGTTCAGGCTGCGATCGGCATCGAAATATTCGTCGCCCAGATTGCGTCCGCCGACGATCGCCAGGCTGCTGTCGACCAGCAGCAGCTTGTTGTGCATGCGCCGGTGCTGCTGCGGCAGATGCAGCAGTCGCCCGAGCGTGCGCGTGACCGGGTTGCTGCGGCCGGCGCGCAGCGGGTTGAACACGCGGATCTGCACGTTCGAATGCGCTGCCAGCGTGGCGATGCGGTAGTCCTGGCCGTCGCTGGTGGTGTCGTCGAGCAGCAGCCGGACGCGTACGCCACGGTCGGCGGCGCGCAGCAGCTCGTCGACCAGCAGGCGCGTGGAGAGGCCGTCATGCACGATGTAGTACTGGATATCCAGGCTGCGCCGCGCGGCACGGAACAGCTCGGCGCGGGCGGCGAATGCCTCGCTGCTCTCAGGCAGCAGGCGCAGGCCGGAATGACCTTCCGGCTGCGCGGCTGCCAGCCCCTGCACCTGCCGGCCGAGCGAGGAGTCCGCCGGCGCGATGGCGTGGGAGGGCGCCGGTGCAGGCTGGCTGGCACAGCCGGCAAGCGACAGCAGTAGGATCAGCAGCAGGAGCGCTCGCACGGTGTTCCCTTCCGGTCCGGTCACGTGCAGCTTAGACGTTGCGCCGTCAGAAGCGATCCTTCAACCGATACCAGAGCATGCCCAGCGCCAGCAGCGGCGAGCGCAAGGCCGGGCCGCCGGGGAAGGTCGGGTGCGGCACGCGGGCGAACAGATCGAAGCCGTGGCTCTCGCGCCCGGCGATGGCTTCGGCGAGCAGCCGACCGGCCAGATGGGTGGCGTTCAGACCGTGGCCGGAGTAGGCCTGGGCGTAGTAGACGTTCGGCTGCTCCGGCAGCCGGCCGATCTGTGGCAGGCGGTTGGCGCCGATGCCGATCATGCCGCCCCACTGGTACTCGATGCCGATGCCAACCAGTTGCGGAAACACCGCGAGCATCTTCGGCTGCATGTAGGCGGAGATGTCTTTGGGATCGCGCCCGGAATAATGGCAGGCACCGCCGAACAGCAGTCGCCCGTCGGCCGAGAGGCGGAAATAGTCGAGCGCCACGCGCTGATCGCAGACCGCCATGTTCTGCGGCAGCAGTTCCTGGCACAGCGCCGCCGGCAAACGTTCGGTGGCGATGATGTAGCTGCCGGCCGGCAACACCTTGCCCGCCAGCTTGGGCTGCAGACCGTCGAGGTAGGCATTGCAGGCCAGCACCAGCTGGTTGGCGCGCACCACGCCGTGGGCGGTGTGGACCGCGACCTGCGTGCCGTACTCGATGCGTTCGACGGCGGAGTCTTCGTGCAGGCGCACGCCCAGGGTCTGCGCCACGGCCGCCTCGCCGAGCGCCAGGTTGAGCGGATGCAGGTGTCCGGAGCCCATGTCGACCAGCCCGCCGATGTAGCGCTGCGAGCCGATCACCGTCGGCAGGTTGGCGCGCGAGATGCGCTGCAGCGGATGCGCATAGCCCAGACGCAGCAGGTCGGCATAGTCCTGCTCGAAGCCTTCCAGGTGGCGTGGTTTGGTCGCCAGGTCGCAATAGCCCCAGGTCAGGTCGCAATCAATGGCGTGCAGCTCGATGCGCTGGCGGACGATGTCGACGGCTTCGAAACCCATGCGCTTGAGTTCGTCGACGCCCTCTTCGCCGAGGACCGGCCGGAACTGCTCGACATCGTGGCCGACACCGCGGATCAGCTGGCCGCCGTTGCGACCGCTGGCACCCCAGCCGATACGCCGGGCTTCGAGGAGGATGACCGACAGCCCTCGCTCGGCGAGTTCGATGGCGGTATTCAGCCCGGTAAAGCCGCCGCCGACGATGCAGACGTCGGCGCGGGCCTCACCGGCGAGCGCGGCGAAGCGCAGCGCACGGTTGGCGCTGGCGGCGTAGTAGGAGGGGGCGTGAGCGTCTTGGCGAGTGGTGTTCTGAGTCATCGGTTCGGAATGGATTCTCTGCGGGGTTCAGGGGGAGGTCACGGTTCGGCACTGCAGCGAGCAAAGCACGCCCGGCGCCGTTCGGCCAGCGGCCGCGGCGGGCTCGCTGGAACGGAACGGGTACGCGGCGCTCTAGTCCGGCACTGGCAGCTCGAGCGATTCCTTCACTTCTTCCATGACGATGTAACTCTTGGATTCGCGCACGTGCGGTAGTTTCAGCAGGATGTCGCCGAGCAGCTTGCGGTAGGAGGCCATCTCCGAAATGCGCGCCTTGACCAGATAGTCGAAGTCGCCCGACACCAGGTGGCACTCCAGCACGTGCGGCAGCCGCAGCACGGCGCGGCGGAATTCCTCGAAGGTGTCGCCGGACTTGTAGTCCAGGCTGATCTCGACGAACACCAGCAGGTTGGCGCGCAGCAGCTGCGGATTGAGCCGCGCATGGTAACCGAGGATCACGCCGTCTCGTTCCAGACGGCGCACCCGTTCGGTGCACGGGGTGGTCGAGAGGTTGACCCGCTCGCCCAGTTCGGTGAACGAAATGCGTCCCTCCTGCTGCAGGATACGCAGGATGGAACGGTCGATCCGATCCAGTTCCCGACGGGCCTTGTTGGGATTATTCATGGGGGATGCCCCTCCGGTAAAAGCCAAATTGGCGAGAATTTTCGTCAAGAATCGCATGATAAACAGTGAATACCACTGAGTCAGCCGTCCTACACTCCGCCCAACAACAACGGAAACATCCGGGCGTGCCGGATGGAGGGCGACAGTCATGCGAGTTCTGATCCTGGGCAGCGGTGTGGTCGGCACCGCCAGCGCGTACTACCTGGCCCGAGCCGGGTTCGAGGTGGTAGTGGTCGATCGCCAGGACGGCGTCGCTCTGGAAACCAGCTTCGCCAACGCCGGTCAGGTCTCGCCCGGCTACGCCTCGCCGTGGGCCGCTCCGGGCATTCCGCTCAAAGCCATGAAGTGGCTGCTGCAGCGCCACGCGCCGCTGGCCATCAAGCTCACCGGCAGCCTCGACCAGTACCTGTGGATGGCGCAGATGCTGCGCAACTGCACCGCTGCGCGCTACGCGGTGAACAAGGAACGCATGGTGCGGCTGGCCGAATACAGCCGCGATTGCCTCGACGAGCTGCGTGCCGAGACCGGCATCGCCTATGAGGGACGCCAGCTCGGTACCACCCAGCTGTTCCGCACCCAGGCGCAAGTGGACGCCGCCGCCAAGGACATCGCCGTGCTCGAACAGGCCGGCGTCCCCTACGAAGTGCTCGACCGTGCCGGCATCGCGCGCGTCGAACCGGCGCTGGCCAAGGTCTCCGACAAGCTCGCCGGCGCCCTGCGCCTGCCCAATGATCAGACCGGCGACTGCTACCTGTTCACCTCGCGCTTGGCCGAGATGGCGCGTGAGCTGGGCGTGGAGTTCCGCTTCGGGCAGAACATCGAGCGTCTGGAGAGCGATGGCGAGCGCATCGCCGGGGTCTGGATCGACGGTCAGCTGGAGCGCGCCGACCAGTATGTGCTGGCGCTGGGCAGCTACTCGCCGCAGCTGCTCAAGCCGCTCGGCATCCGCGCGCCGATCTACCCGCTCAAGGGCTATTCGCTGACTGTGCCGATCACCGATGCAGCGATGGCGCCGACCTCGACCATCCTCGACGAGACCTACAAGGTCGCCATCACCCGCTTCGACGACCGTATCCGCGTCGGCGGCATGGCCGAGATCGCTGGCTTCGATCTGTCGCTCAACCCGCGTCGTCGCGAGACGCTGGAGATGATCACCGCCGACCTCTATCCGCAGGGCGGCGACCTGAGCCGTGCCGAGTTCTGGACCGGCCTGCGCCCGGCGACCCCGGACGGTACGCCGATCGTCGGCGCGACGCGCTATCGCAACCTGTTCCTCAACACCGGCCACGGGACCCTCGGTTGGACCATGGCCTGTGGCTCCGGTAGCCTGCTTGCCGATCTGATCGCGAAGAAGCGTCCGCAGATCAGCGCGCAGGGCCTGGATATTTCCCGCTATAGCAGCCGCAGCGAGGTATCCGGCCACGGTCGGCCGGCTTCCGCCCACTGACCCCTCAACCCCCTGCAATAACCGTCGACCGGGTGTCCGCCACGCTGACACCCGGTCGAGTGACATGGATCTATCAGCGAGCCGGAGCCGCTCATCTGTTCCCCGCCTGGAACAGCGTTTCACCGGAATGAGCTGACATCTGCAGTCGTTCCTCGTACCTACAAATCTAAGAACGAGATGAATGTAATGAACAAACAATCGATCCAGATTGCGCTGGCTTATATGTCCGTGGTCATCGGTGGTGGCTTCGCCTCCGGCCAGGAAGTCCTCCAATTCTTCACCGGCTACGGGCTGGTCGGCGTCGCCGGTACGCTGGTCAGTGGCCTGCTGTTCGCCTTCCTCGGCATGCAGATCGCCCGCATGAGCTCGAAGATGCAGGCCAACTCGCACAAGGAAGTCCTCTACAGCCTGTTCGGCGCGCGCGTCGGTCTGGCCGTCGACGTGGTGCTGTCATTCTTCCTCTATGGCGTGGGCGTGGTCATGCTGGCCGGCTGCGGATCGATCTTCGCCCAACAGTACGGCATGCATCCGCTGTTCGGCGGCGTGCTGATGACCGTGCTGGTGATCGCCACGCTGTGCCTGAACGTCAAGCGCATCATCGATCTGATCAGCGCGGTGATGCCGTTCCTGCTGGCGATGGTGCTGATCATCACCACCTACTCGATCTTCAACTACAACGCCTCGGTCGAGACCCTCGATGCGGTCGCCCGCGAGAACAACGAGACGGTCAGCTCCAACTGGTTCGTCGGCGCGCTGCTCTATGCCTCGTTCAACATCGCCGTAGGATTCCCGATGCTCGCGGTGATCGGCGGAATGACCAAGCAATCCAAGGCTGCGGGGCTGGGCGGTGTGCTCGGCGGGCTCGGCCTGGGCGTGCTGATCCTGCTGCTGAACGTCGGCCTGTTCGCCAATATCAACCAGCTGCAGGGCATCGAGATGCCGACCCTGGCGCTGGCGTCGCGGATTTCGCCGCTACTGTCGGTGGTCATGTCGGTGGCGCTGATCTGCATGGTCTATAGCACCGCCGTCGGCATGTTCTTCGCCTTCAGCGCGCGCTTCGCCAAACCCGAGTCGGTACGCTTCAAGGGCTTCAGTGCGATTTCGGTGTGCATTGGGCTGGCGCTGAGCCTGGGCGGTTTCAGCAAGCTGGTCGGCACCGTGTACCCGCTGCTCGGCTACGTCGGCTTTGCGCTGATCCTCGCCATCGTCTTCAGCTGGGCGCGCGGCCGCTCCCGCGCGAACCTCGAAGTGCAAAAACGCGAGCTGAGCCCGCTATCCTGACACTGCCCGGCGCCGGCCCACTGCAGGCCGGCGCCACTCGTTCGAGGAGAATTTCATGCCCATCCAGCGCCTGCACACCACCGCCCGCTACAGCGAGGCGGTAATCCACCGCGGTACGGTCTACCTGTCCGGCCAACTGGCCGATGATCTGTCGGGGGATATCCGCCAGCAGACCCGCGACACCCTGCTCAGCATTGATCGCATGCTGGCCGAGGCCGGCAGCGACCGTTCGCGCCTGCTTTCGGCGCTGATCCATCTGCGCGACATGGACGACTACGACGGCATGAACGAAGTCTGGGACGAATGGTTGCCCAAAGGTTCCGCACCGGCGCGTACCACCGTACAGGCACTGATGTATTCGCCGCAGGTGCGGGTGGAAATCACCGTGGTGGCCGCGTTACCGGACCTGTCCGGGCCGAACCTCTGACAGCAGGTGCACCGGATAGCGCGCCAGCGTGTTGTAAATTCCGAACGCCGTTGCCATCATGACAGCCTGTCGTTTCGCTCTTGATAGGAGAGCTCGTATTGGACGTCGGCGTTCGGCTGCAAACCATCCGCAAGCTCAAGGGGCTGTCTCAGCGTGAACTCGCCAAGCGTGCGGGCGTCACCAACAGCACCATTTCCATGATCGAGAAGAACAGCGTCAGCCCCTCGATCAGTTCGCTGAAAAAGGTTCTCGGCGGCATTCCCATGTCGCTGGTGGAGTTCTTCTCGCCGGATTTCGAGCAGGACAGCGACACCCAGGTGGTCTACAAGGCGAGCGAGCTGATCGACATCTCCGACGGTGCGGTGAGCATGAAACTGGTGGGCAAGGCGCATCCGAGCCGGGCCATCGCCTTTCTCGACGAGACCTATCCACCCGGCGCGGACACCGGCCTGGACATGCTCGCCCACCAGGGCGAGGAGACTGGCATGCTGGTCGAGGGGCGGCTGGAGCTGACGGTCAACGGTCAGACCTATGTGCTCGAAACTGGCGACAGCTACTACTTCGAGAGCAGCAAACCCCACCGTTTTCGCAATCCGTTCGACGCGCCGGCCCGGCTGATCAGCGCAACCACGCCGGCGAACTTCTGAGCGGCGCCGCGCAATGCGACAAAGAGTCGCGAGCGATGGCAATTGTTTCGGCTTGTGGGGCTTGCCGTTATACTACCGCCCGCTCGCGAACCGTGGCCGCGGGCGTGTCTAGCCACAATGAGGGTGAAAGGTGAACCTGATTAAGAAGATCCTGGTAGCACAGACTGCCGTAGTGGCCCTGTGGGCAATGAGCGCTCAGGCTGCGACCGACGAAGCTATCGCCGAGCGTCTGAAGCCGGTGGGCGAAGTATGCGTACAAGGCCAAGAGTGTGCGGCGGCCGGTGGCGGCGCTGCGGCGGCGGCCGGTAGTGCGGCACGCAGCGGCGAAGAAATCTACGGCAAGTTCTGCACCGCTTGCCACGGCTCCGGCCTGCTCAACGCGCCGAAGAGCGGTGATTCCGCGGCCTGGAGCGCACGTGCCGACGCCAAGGGCGGGGTTGATGGTCTGCTCAAGAGCGCCATCAATGGCCTCAATGCCATGCCGCCGAAAGGCACCTGTGGCGACTGCTCGGACGACGAGCTCAAGGGCGCCATCAAGCACATGTCCGGTCTCTGATCGACAGACGCTGAGCGTTGCACCGACAAAGCCGCCCGTAGGCGGCTTTGTCGTATCTGCACGTCACTCGAGAAACTGCACCTGGCCATTCTCCAGCGAGGCGATACGCGCCAGCGATTCGATGCGCAGGCCGGTTTCCTCCAGCTCGCGTCGGCCGCTCTGGAACGACTTCTCGATGACGATCCCCAGGCCGACGACGGTCGCGCCAGCCTGCACGATGATCGACAGCAGGCCCTTGGCGGCCTTGCCGTTGGCCAGGAAATCGTCGATCACCAGCACCCGGTCGGTCGCCGACAGGTGGTTAGCGGCAATCGCGATGGTGCTTTCCACCTGCTTGGTGAAGGAGTACACCGAGGCGGTCAGCAGGTTGTCGGTCATCGTCAGCGACTGGTGCTTGCGCGCGAAGATCACCGGCACGCCGAGTTCCAGCCCGGTCATCACCGCCGGCGCGATGCCGGACGCCTCGAGGGTGACGATCTTGGTGACGCCGGCATCGCGAAAGCGGCGGGCGAATTCCTGGCCGATCTGCTGCATCAGTCGCGGATCGATCTGGTGATTGAGAAAGGCGTCGACCTTGAGCACGCGCTCGGACAGAACGATGCCTTCGCTGCGGATTTTCTGTTTCAGTAGTTCCACGTACGTGCTACCTCGAAAGGGCTTCGGGCAGGCCTGGCCGGGTTCCCGAGCGGGGCGGCGCAGCCTGGAAAGCCGCGCATTTTCGCGCAATCCTGGCGGGCAGTGCAAAAATCCGACATGCGCCTAAATGACTGAACACCTGTAAGGATAAGCCGCCTAAGCTGGAAGGCCATTTCAACCAGCGGGGAATCACGCATGTTGCGTATTGCTATCAACGGGTATGGACGAATCGGTCGCGCGGTCGTGCGGGCCTTGTTCGAGCGTGGCCTGCAGGAGCAGGTGCAGATCGTCGCCATCAACGATCTCAGCGAGCACGGCACGCTGGTGCATCTGACGCGCTTCGACTCGACGTTCGGTCGCTTTCCGCAGCCGGTGGAGCTGCAGGGCGAGGCGATGGTCGTCGGCGGCCAGAGCATCCGCCTGCTCGCCGAGCGCGAGGCGAGCCGGCTGCCGTGGGGCGAGCTGGGCGTCGACGTGGTGCTCGAATGCACCGGCAAGTTCAAGCAGCGCGCGCTTGTCGAGCAGCACCTGCAGGCCGGTGCGCGCCGAGTGTTCGCCTCGCATCCGCTGGATGGCGCCGACCTGACCGTGGTCTATGGCGTCAACCACCAGCTGCTGGGCGACCAGCAGGTGATCTCCAACGCGTCCTGCACCACCAACTGCCTGGCGCCGCTGGCCAAGGTGCTGCACGAGGCCGTGGGTATTCGCCAGGGACTGCTGAACACCGTGCACTCCTACACCAACGACCAGAACCTGCTGGACAAGGCCCACAAGGACCTCTACCGCGCTCGCGCCGCGGCGCTGTCGATGATTCCGTCGACCACCGGCGCGGCCAAGGCCATCGGCCTGGTGCTGCCGGAACTGGCCGGGCGGCTGGACGGGCTGTCGGTGCGGGTGCCGACGCCGAACGTCTCGCTGGTGGACCTGACCTTCGTCGCCGAGCGTGCGCCGCAGGGCGTCGAGGCCATCAACCGCATCCTGCGCGAGGGTGCGCAGCGGCTGCCGGCGGGTGTCATGGAATGCACCGAGGAGGCGCTGGTGTCCTGCGACTTCAACGGCTATCCGGCGTCCTGCGTGGCCGACCTCAGCCACACCCGCGTGCAGGGCGAGCTGGTCAAGGTATTGGCCTGGTACGACAACGAGTGGGGCTTCTCTAACCGCATGCTCGACGTGCTGCTGCACTGGAACCCGCAACCGGTTGCCTGAGCGGGTGTGCCCGCCGTCCGGTCGCGGCATCGCGGCGGGCGGCTGGGTGGTGCTGTCTATACTCGCTGGACCCCAGCGCCATTAACTGCCGGAGAGAGCCCATGAGTCATCGCATCGTCCTGCCGCGCCTGATGGAAATCGGCGCCGGCGCCAGCCAACAGCTCGCCGCCGTGTTGCGCAGCCTGGGCTGCAGTCGTCCGCTGATCGTCACCGACCGCATGATGGTCGAGCTGGGCTATGTCGATCGCCTCGAAGAGCAGCTGCAGGCGGCGGGAATCGCCAGTCAGCGCTTCGCCGACACGCTGCCGGAGCCTACCGCGGCGTCGATCCGTGCCGGCGTGCAGATGGTCCGCGACGGTGACTTCGATTCCATCGTCGCCCTCGGCGGCGGCAGCCCGATCGACTCGGCCAAGGCCATCGGCATCCTCGGCCGCTACGGCGGCGAGATGCGCGACTATCGTTTCCCGCGTGATGTGTGCGAGCCCGGCCTCCCGCTGATCGCCATTCCCACCACCGCCGGCACCGGCTCGGAAGCGACGCGCTTCACCATCATCACTGATGAGACCAGCGACGAGAAAATGCTCTGCGCCGGCCTCGGTTTCATGCCGGTCGCCGCGCTGATCGACTACGAACTGACCCTTTCGCTGCCGCCGCGGGTCACCGCCGATACCGGCCTGGACGCGCTGACCCATGCCATCGAGGCGTATGTCAGTCGCAAGGCCAGCGGCTACAGCGATGCCCAGGCGCTGCAGGCCATGCGCCTGCTGGCGCCCAACCTGCGCACTGCCTTCCACGATTCGGGCAACCGTGCCGCGCGCGAGGCGATGATGCTTGGTGCGACACTGGCCGGTATCGCCTTCTCCAATGCCTCGGTGGCGCTGGTGCACGGCATGAGCCGGCCAATCGGTGCGTTCTTCCACGTGCCGCACGGGCTGTCCAACGCCATGCTGCTGCCGGCGGTCACCGCCTTCTCGATTCCTGCCGCGCCCGAGCGCTACGCCGACTGCGCCCGCGCAATGGGCGTAGCGGCACAGACCGACAGCGTCGAGACCGCCAACCAGCGGCTGCTCGCCGAGTTGCAGGCATTGAACCGCGAACTGCAGGTGCCGAGCCCCGGCCAGTACGGCATCGCCCGCGAGCGCTTCTTCGAATCGCGCGAGACGATGGCGCAGCAGGCGCTGGCTTCCGGTTCGCCGGGCAACAACCCGCGCGTGCCGACGCAGGCGGAGATCGTCGAGCTGTACGAGACGGTCTGGAACCAGGCATGAGCGCCGGCGCCGCGCGGCAATCGCGGCCGCCGGCGCCGTTCACAGCACGTAGAACAGCACCGCGATGAAGTGAAGCAGGCTGCCGCCCATCACGAACAGGTGCCAGATGCCGTGCCAGTGGCGGAAGCGTTCGTCGAAGACGAAGAACACGATGCCCACCGTGTAGCAGATGCCGCCCGCCAGCAGCCAGGCGAAGCCCGCGCTGCCAAGCGCGGCGAGCAGCGGCTTGACCGCCACCAGGACGATCCAGCCCATCACCGCGTAGATCACCAGCGAGAGAATCCGCGCTTCCGAGCGTGGCTTGATCTCCTGCAGCATGCCGATCAACGCCAGGCTCCAGACCACGCCGAACAGCGTCCAGCCCCAGGGACCGGCCAGCGTGACCAGGCAGAACGGCGTATAGCTGCCGGCAATCAGCAGGTAGATCGACAGGTGATCGAGCTTGCGCATGATCACCTTCGCCCGCCCGCGCAGGCTGTGGTAGAGGGTGGAGATGCTGTAGAGCAGCACCAGGCTGAGGCCGTAGATCGCCACGCTGACTATCTCGGCGAGCGATCCGCCGAGCGTGGCCAGCACTTGCAGCCAGATGGCGCCCAGGCTGGCGAGTACGGCACCGACCAGGTGCGTCCAGGCGTTGAAGCGTTCGCCGTGGTACATCGGGGGGTCTCCGCGCAGATGCGACAGGCCCAGCATGCCGCGTCCGCATGACCGGATACAGTCAAATCGATGAACGATCAGCGAAATGGACCAGATGGCGGCGCCGCGTTGTGCCCGCGCGAGGGCTTCGTTGCTCCGTCGACGCGCGGCTGCGCCGACCTCGCGCCGCCTGTCGTCAGCGCTTGAGCATCGCCCGCATCGCTGCCAGTGCGTCGTTGCCACGCGCGGCCTTCACTTCCACCGGCGCGTCTTCCTGGCCTTCCCATTCCAGGTCTTCGGGCGGCAGTTCGTCGAGGAAGCGGCTGGGCATGCATTCGATGACTTCGCCGTACTGCTTGCGCTTGGCGGCGAAGGTCATCGCCAGGTTCTGCCGCGCGCGGGTGATGCCGACATAGGCCAGACGGCGTTCTTCCTCGATGGTGTCGGCTTCGATGCTGGAACGGTGCGGGAGGATTTCCTCCTCCATGCCCATGATGAACACGTAGGGGAACTCCAGGCCCTTGCTCGCGTGCAGGGTCATCATCTGCACGCCCTCGGCGCCTTCTTCCTCTTCCTGCTGGCGTTCGAGCATATCGCGCAGCACCAGCTTGGCGATGGCCTCCTCGATGGTCATCTCGCCTTCCTCGTCGCGTTCCAGGGTGTTCTTAAGCGCGTCGATGAGGAACCAGACGTTGCCCATGCGGAAGTCCGCAGCCTTGTCGCTGGAGGTCTGGCTGCGTACCCAGGTTTCGTAGTCGATGTCCATGACCATGCTGCGCAGGGCGGCGATGGGGTCGTTCTGCGCGCACTGCTGGCGCAGGTTGTCCATGTAACGCTTGAAGCGGGACAGGCGGTCGGTGAAGCGGCTGTCCATCAGCTCGCCGAGGCCGATCTCGTCGCAGGCGGCGTACATGGAGATCTTGCGCGCGGTGGCGTAGTTGCCGAGCTTTTCCAGGGTAGTCGAACCGATCTCGCGGCGCGGCACGTTGATCACCCGCAGGAAGGCGTTGTCGTCGTCCGGGTTGACCAGCAGGCGGAAGTAGCTCATCAGGTCCTTCACTTCCTGGCGGCTGAAGAAGCTGGTGCCGCCGGACAGCCGGTAGGGAATCTGATGGTGCTGCAGCTTCAGCTCGATCAGCTTGGCCTGGTAGTTGCCGCGGTAGAGGATGGCGAAGTCGCTGTAGGGCCGCTGGGTTCGCAGATGCAGCGTGAGGATTTCCATCGCGACCCGCTCGGCTTCGGCTTCCTCGTTACGGCAGCGGATCACGCGGATCGGATCGCCGTGGCCCATTTCCGACCACAGCTGCTTCTCGAAGGCATGGGGGTTGTTGGAAATCAGTACGTTGGCGCACTTGAGGATGCGGCTGGTGGAACGGTAGTTCTGCTCGAGCATCACCACCTTCAGCGAGGGAAAGTCCTCTTTCAGCTGCATCAGGTTTTCCGGGCGCGCGCCGCGCCAGGCGTAGATCGACTGGTCGTCGTCGCCGACCACGGTGAAGTGCGCGCGCTCCTGCACCAGCAGTTTCACCAGCAGATACTGGCTGGCGTTGGTGTCCTGGTATTCGTCGACCAGCATGTAGCGCACCTTGTTGCGCCACTTCTCCAGCACCTCGGGATGGTCCTGGAACAGCTTCACCGGCTGCATGATCAGGTCGTCGAAGTCCACCGCGTTGTACGCCTTGAGCGTGCGCTGATAGTGGGTGTAGACGACGGCGGCGGTCTGCTCCTTGGGATTGCGCGCACTGGCCAGCGCTTCCTCGGGGGTGACCAGGTCGTTCTTCCAGCTGCCGATGTAGTTCTTGATCTCGTCCACGCCGTCATCGCCGGCGTATTCCTTCTGCATGATGTCGCTCAGCAGCGCCTTGATGTCGCCCTCGTCGAAGATCGAAAAGCCCGGCTTGTACCCCAGATGGACATATTCCTTGCGGATGATGTTCAGGCCCAGGTTGTGGAAGGTCGATACCGTCAGGCCCTTGCCTTCGCCGCCGCGCAGCAGGCTGCTGACGCGCTCCTTCATCTCGCGGGCGGCCTTGTTGGTGAAGGTCACGGCGACGATGTACTGCGCGCGGATACCGCATTGCTGGATCAGGTAGGCGATCTTGCGGGTGATCACGCTGGTCTTGCCGGAGCCGGCGCCGGCGAGCACCAGCATGGGGCCGCCGACGTAGTTCACGGCTTCCTGCTGCCGGGGATTGAGTCGGGACATGGACGTTCGGGTTGTGGAAGGCGGGGCGCGAGTTTAACAGGCCGGCGCCGGGAAGCGGTTCGCTGACGACCGATCGGCGACCGATCAGCTGGCGGGCCTTGGTAAATGGGATTATTCCTTTATCTTGTCGAGCCAGCCCGCTCGCGCAGGCTGCTTCGACAGCGGACGTTTCCTGCGTCCATCTCACCACGCCCCGGGAGGCTGCTTGTCCGCGCCCATCGCACCCCTGTCATTGTTGCTGCTGGCCGAGCGCCCCGAGTGGGCGACACAGCTGCGTGGCTGCCTGGAGCAGCTGGCGGATGCGCCGGCGCTGCTGGTTGCCCCGGACTGGGCGACGGCGCGGGCCACGCTGGGCGATAGCGCCCGCGGGCTGCTGCTGACGACGCCAGCCTGTCGGCCGCCCGCGCACGAATGCCCCTGGCCGGTGATCCTGCTGCTCGACGCCGAGCCGGCCGAAGCACCGGAAGGCGTGCTCGACTGGCTGGTGCGCGACCAGTTCAGTGCTGACGTGCTGCGCCGCTGCCTGCGCTATGCGCGCGAGCGCTGCCGGCTGCAGGGCTCGCTGCAACGCCTGAGCGAGTACGACCCGTACACCGGCGTGGTCAATCGCCAGGGCTTCCAGGCCCTGCTGATGGCGGCGCTGGCCGAGCACCAGGGGCGCGGGCTGGTGCTCGGCTATCTGGATCTGGACGACTTTCGCCACGTCAACGATTCGCTCGGCCACCAGGCCGGGGATCGGCTGATGCTGCAGATCGTCGCGCGCCTGCAGGCGCAGCTGGAGGAAGGCGATGCCCTGGGGCGACTGGGCGGCGACGAGTTCGCCCTGCTGCTGGACGTGCGCGAACGGCCGCGGCGCGCCGCCGAGATGGCCGATCGTCTGGTCCAAGCGCTCGCCGAACCCTACTGGGTCGACGGCGAGAGCCTGATGCTCGGCTGCAGCCTGGGCCTGGCGCCGGCGCGTCCGGGCATCGGCGCCGACCCGCTGATGTGGCATGCGCAGAGCGCCATGCGCCAGGCCAAGTCGCGCCAGGGCTGCACCTGGCAACTGTACGACGAGCACGCCAGCCGCGGCGCGCGCAGCCTCGCCGAGCTGGAGAGCGAGCTGCGCCAGGCCCTGCGTCGTGGCGAGCTGGAGCTGCACTACCAGCCGCGCCTGTGCCTGAGCAGCGGGCGGATTCTCGGGCTGGAGGCGCTGGTGCGCTGGGCACACCCGGAGCGCGGCCTGCTGACGCCCGAAGCGTTCATTCCGCTGGCCGAGGAGAGCGGGCTGATCGTGCCGCTCGGCTACTGGGTCATCGCCCGTGCCCTGCATGACCTGCAGGCGTTGCGTGCGCAGGGTGGCGATGCGCTGCACATGGCGATCAACCTGTCGTTTCGCCAGTTCCAGGACAGCCAGCTGCTGGCCACGCTCAGTCGGCTGATCGAGGAGTGCGGCATCGATCCGCACTGGCTGGAATTCGAGCTGACCGAAACGGCGGTGATGCGCCGCAGCGAGCAGGTCCGGCGCACCATGGAAACCTTGCGCAAGCTCGGCGTGCGGTTTTCCCTGGACGATTTCGGCACCGGCTTCTCGTCGTTCGTGCACCTGTCCAGCCTGCCGATCGCGCTGTTGAAGATCGACAAGAGCTTTGTCGCCGGCATGGAGGGCAACCGCCGGCTGGTGCATGCGATGGTCAACCTCGCCCGCGACCTGCAGCTGGAAATCGTCGCCGAGGGGGTGGAAACCGCCGCGCAGCTGGAGCAGCTCAAGCGCTTCGGTGCGCACCAGATCCAGGGTTATCTGGTCAGCCGGCCGTTGCCGCTGGCCGAACTGGCGGTCTTCATGCGCGGCGAGCGCCGCGCCGGGCTGGCGCACTGAGCCACCCCGGCGCCATGCATCAGCGCACCATGTGCAGGAAGTGCATGTGTTTCTCGTACTGGTCGAGGATGTCGCCGATCACGCCCTCGCGGCTCCAGCCCATCACGTCGTAGTCCTGGCCGCCTTCCTTGAGGTGCACCTCGGCGCGGAAGTACTTGCGCTCGCCGGGCTCGTCGTCCTCGCTACGCGGCACGAAGCTGGGCATCACGTAGGCGCGTGGCCGCACCTCGTAGAGGAAGTCGGGCTCGCCCTCGTGGACGATTTCGATGCGGATGCGCTGGTCCTCGCCCTCGCTGACCGTGGCGCCGTAGCCCTGCTTACGAATTTCCTCGGCAACCGCCTCACAGGCCGGACGCACCACTTCGGCAATGAAGCGCACCACATGGCGGCGCCGCGGGAACATCGTCAGATTGCGCAGGCGGCGCTGCCAGTCGCTGTAGGCGCGTGGCGTGGCGGGCGAGGTGGTGATCGCCTGGTAACGCAGGCCCTGCTTGGTCGCATCGATACGCAGCGCCTTGAGCAGACCCCACATCGAGCAGAGCAGCGCGAGGGTGAAGGGTAGGGCGCTGGCGATGGTGGCCGTCTGCAGCGCGGTGAGGCCGTCGGCCAGCAGCAGCGCAATGGCCACGCCGGCCATCAGCATGGTCCAGAAGATGCGCTGGCGCGCCGGGGTGTTGTCATTGCCACCGGAGGCCAGCATGTCGACCACCATGGCGCCGGAATCCGCCGAGGTGACGAAGAACACCACCACCATGACGATCGCCAGCAGCGACAGCAGCGCGGAGAAGGGAAAGTGCTCGAGGAAGGCGAACAGCGCCAGCGAGCTGTCGCGCTCGATGGCTTCGCCGAGGCTGCTGACGTTTTCCCAGAGGATCATGTGGATCGCCGTGTCGCCGAACACTGTCATCCACAGCAGGGTGAAGGCGGTCGGCACCAGCAGCACGCCGGCCACGAACTCGCGGATCGTCCGGCCGCGCGAGATGCGCGCGATGAACAGGCCGACGAAGGGTGACCAGGCCAGCCACCAGCCCCAGTAGAACAGCGTCCAGCCACCGATCCAGTCGTTCGGCTCGTAGGCATACAGGTTGAAGGTCTTGTTGACGATGTCCGCCAGGTAGCTGCCGGTGTTCTGCACGAACGTCTGCAGGATGAACACCGTCGGCCCGACGATCATCACCAGCACCATCAGCAGCACCGCCAGCGACAGGTTCAGCTCGGACAGCCGGCGTACGCCCTTGTCCAGCCCGCTGACCACCGAGAGCGTGGCCAAGGCGCTCGTCGCCAGGATCAGGCCGATCTGCACCGGCAGCGAGATCGGCAGGCCGTAGAGGTGGTTCAGGCCGGTGTTGATCTGGGTGACGCCCAGTCCCAGCGAGGTGGCCACGCCAAGCACGGTGCTGATGATCGCGAAGGTATCCACCGCATGCCCGATGGGCCCGTGGATACGCTCGCCGATCAGCGGATACAGCGCCGAGCGCAGCGCCAGCGGCAGACCGTGGCGATAGGCGAAGTAGGCCAGGATCATCGCCACGATGGCGTAGATCGACCAGGCATGCAGGCCCCAGTGGAAGAAGGTGATCTTCATCGCCTCGCGCGCGGCGAGCACGCTGCCGCCTTCGCCGATCGGTGGCGAGAGGAAGTGCATCACCGGCTCGGCAACGCCGAAGAACATCAGGCCGATGCCCATGCCGGCGGAAAACAGCATGGCGAACCAGGTGGTACGCGAATAGTCAGGCTCGCTGTGGTCGGGGCCGAGCTTGATGTCGCCGTAGCGGCTGAGCGCCAGCAGCACCACCATCAGCAGGATCAGCGCGACGGCGAGGATGTACAGCCAGCTGAGGTGGGCGACGATCCACGCCTGGGTTGTGCTGAACAGCGACTGCGCGTGTTGCGGCAGGGCGACGCTGTAGATCACCAGCGCCAGGATGATGAATGCCGAGCTGTAGAAGACCGGCGGATTGATGGTTGTAGCGGAAGACTTTCTTGCCTCCATGCTGCGCTCCTTCGTGGGTCTGGGGAGTGGCCGCCTGTGGCGAAAGCGCACCAATCTAACATAGACAACGAAACGGCCCCGGTGTGCTCGGCGCGCTTGCCGGCGCCCCGCGGCAGTCAGGCCTGGGCGGCGGGGCGGTACTGCAGCGCTTCGGCGAGGTGCTGGCGGGATATATCTGCCGCCGCGTCCAGGTCGGCCAGCGTGCGCGACACCTTGAGCAGGCGGTGCGCAGCGCGTAGCGACAGGCCGAGGCGTTCGCAGGCGTGTTCCAGCCATTGCTGGTCGGCGCCGTCCAGCCGGCAGTGCTGGCGCAGGCCGGCTAGATCGAGAAAGGCATTGGCGCAGCCCTGACGGCGCAACTGCAACTGACGCGCGTCCGCCACCTGTGCGGCCACTTCCGCGCTGCTCTGGCCATGCTGCGCGGGTGCGTTCAGCGAGGTGGTTTCGCGCGCGACTGTCAGGTGCAGGTCGATACGGTCGAGCAGCGGGCCGGAGAGTTTGCCGCGGTAGCGCTGGATCTGCTCCGGGGTGCAGCGGCAGCGCCCGCCGGGATCGCCGAGATAGCCGCAGGGGCAGGGGTTCATCGCCGCCACCAGCTGGAAGCGCGCCGGGAAGCGCACCTTGTCGCGTGCCCGGGCGATCACGATCTGGCCCGATTCCAGCGGCTCGCGCAGCACCTCCAGCACCTTGCGATCAAACTCCGGTAGCTCGTCGAGAAACAGCACGCCCTGGTGCGCCAGGGTGATCTCGCCCGGCTGCGGCCGGCTGCCGCCACCGACCAGCGCCGGACCGGACGCGCTGTGGTGCGGCTGGCGGAACGGCCGTTGCGGCCAGTGCGCCAGCGGACCGTGGCTGGCCACCGACTGGATCGCCGCGACTTCCAGCGCTTCCTGCTCGTCCAGTGGCGGCAGCAGACCGGGCAGGCGGCTGGCCAGCAGCGTCTTGCCGGTGCCGGGCGGACCGGAGAACAGCAGGTTGTGCGCCCCCGCCGCGGCGACCAGCAGGCCGCGCTTGGCGGCGAGTTGGCCTTGCACGTCGGCCAGGTCGGGGTAGGGCAGCACCTGGCGCAGCAGGCCTTCGGCGACATAGGACGTCAGTGGCGTGGTGCCGCTGAAATGCGCGGCGACTTCCAGCAGGTGGTCGGCGGCATACACGGTCAGGCCGGACGCCAGGCTGGCTTCTTCGGCATTGGCGCGCGGCACCAGCAGCGCGCGGCCGGCGGCGCGAGCGGCAAGCGCGGCGGGCAACACGCCCTGTACCGGCCGCAGCGCCCCGGAAAGCGCCAGCTCGCCCAGGCATTCGAGTCCGTCCAGGCGCTCGGCCGGTAGCTGACCGCTCGCCGCGAGAATGCCCAGGGCGATGGCTAGGTCGAAGCGGCCGCCGTCCTTGGGCAGGTCGGCGGGGGCGAGGTTGAGGGTGATGCGGCGGGCGGGGAAGTCGAAACCGGAGGTGAGGATGGCGCTGCGCACGCGATCCTTGCTTTCCTTCACCGCGGTTTCCGGTAGGCCGACCAGCGCCAGCGAGGGCAGGCCGTTGGCCAGATGCGCCTCGACGGTCACCGGTGGCGCTTCAACGCCGCTCTGTGCGCGGCTGTGGACGATGGCCAGGGACATTCGATCACTCCTTGATCGTGTCGCGGCCCGGTCGATCAGGACGCGGGCGGTGTGAGCTTTTCTTCCAGTTCGGCGACCTTGGCTTCCAGCGCCTCCAGGCGCGCGCGGGTGCGGGCGAGCACCACCATCTGGCTGTCGAATTCGTCGCGGCTGACCACGTCGAGCTTGTTCAGCGCGCCCTGCACCACGGCTTTGAGCTGGGCTTCGAACTCGGGGCGCGGCAGCGGGGTGTCGCCGTTGAACAGGCGCGACGCCTGGGAACCGAGGGCATCGAGGAAGGCTTTGGGTGGCAGCATGACAGGTACCTGCATTTGAACGGCCGGCAGTGTAGCACGCGCGTTTTTGTGCAGACCGTGCCCGTGGTTGCACAGGATTTGCGCAGGTATACAGGCTCGCGTGCGCCATTGTGGTGCATCGCTGCGCTGGCTTTTCCTCGTCGGCGCCTGCCCGGAGCGCCTGGCGCCTTGTCGGGCGGGCGTTTCGGCAAACTGGCATCGATTCTGCTTTGACCCTCTCGACGCATGCACCAGTGCGGCGCCCGGTTGGATCGCACAACGGACGGGCACGCAGTCGGACCTGCGCCTGGCAAGCAGTCCGGGCGTTACAAGAGCCGGACACCAGCTTAGACTTGCTGCGGGTTCGTACTTCTGGGGCAAGTCCACCTAAACGGGAGAAGTTTCATGAAACTAGTCACTGCCATCATCAAGCCGTTCAAGCTGGACGACGTGCGCGAGTCGCTGTCCGAAATCGGCGTCCAGGGCATCACCGTCACCGAGGTCAAGGGCTTCGGTCGTCAGAAGGGGCACACCGAGCTGTATCGCGGTGCCGAATACGTCGTCGACTTCCTGCCGAAGGTGAAGATCGACGTGGCCATCGCCGACGATCAGCTCGATCGTGTGATCGAGGCCATTACCAAGGCGGCCAACACCGGCAAGATCGGCGACGGCAAGATCTTCGTCGTAAACCTGGAACAGGCCATTCGCATCCGTACCGGCGAAACCGATACCGACGCGATCTAACGCACCCCAACGAACCCCCACGCCCCAGGAGTAACACCATGACTCTGCGCAAATTCGCAGGGCTAGGAGCCCTATTGTCCCTGCTAAGCCCCGGCCTCGCGCTGGCACAGGACGCGACGCTGGATTCAGGCGATACGGCATGGATGCTCACCGCCACCGCGCTGGTGCTGTTCATGACGATCCCTGGCCTGGCACTGTTCTACGGCGGCATGGTCCGCTCGAAGAACATCCTCTCGGTGATGATGCAGTGCTTCGCCATCACCGGCCTGATGAGCGTCCTGTGGATGGTCTACGGCTATAGCCTGGCCTTCGACACCACCGGCATGGAGGCGGGAGTGATCAACTTCAGCTCCTTCGTCGGCGGCCTGGAGCGCGCCTTCCTCAGCGGCCTGACGGTCGACAGCCTGGTCGGCGCCTTCCCCGAAAGCGTGTTCATCACCTTCCAGATGACCTTCGCCATCATCACCCCGGCGCTGATCGTCGGTGCCTTTGCCGAGCGCATGAAGTTCTCGGCGATGCTGATCTTCATGACCGTCTGGTTCACCCTGGTCTACGCGCCGATCGCGCACATGGTCTGGGGCGGCGACGGCGGCCTGATGTGGGACTGGGGCGTGCTGGACTTCGCCGGCGGCACCGTGGTGCACATCAACGCCGGTATCGCCGGTCTGGTGGCCTGCCTGGTGCTGGGCAAGCGCAAGGGCTTCCCAGTCACGCCGATGGCCCCGCATAACCTCGGTCTGACGCTGATGGGTGCGGCCATGCTGTGGATCGGCTGGTTCGGCTTCAATGCCGGCTCGGCGGCCGCTGCCAACGGTACCGCCGGCATGGCCATGCTGGTGACGCAGATCGCCACGGCCGCGGCGGCGTTGAGCTGGATGTTCGCCGAGTGGATCACCCACGGTAAACCGAGCGCACTGGGCATCGCCTCGGGCGTGGTGGCCGGTCTGGTCGCCATCACCCCGGCGGCGGGCACCGTTGGTCCGATGGGCGCATTGATCATCGGTCTGGCCTCGGGCGTGATCTGCTTCTTCTGCGCCACCAGCCTCAAGCGCAAGCTCGGCTACGACGACTCGCTGGACGCCTTCGGCGTGCACGGCGTCGGCGGTATCGTCGGCGCGCTGCTCACCGGCGTGTTTGCGGCGCCGGCGCTCGGTGGCTTCGGCGAGGTGGAGAACATCGCGCTGCAGGTGTGGATCCAGTTCAAGGGCGTGCTGTTCACCGTGGTCTACACCGCCATCGTCACCTTCGTGATCCTCAAGGTGATCGACGCGGTGATGGGCCTGCGGGTGAACGACGAAGAGGAAACCGTGGGCCTGGACCTCAGCCTGCACAACGAACGCGGCTACAACCTCTAGCGACATCCCGCGCGGCGATCGCGCAACCATCACGCAGCGGTTGGCAAGGGCGCCTTTTGGCGCCCTTTGCTTTTTCCGCGACCGCGCTAGAATGCGCCCGATTCGCCTCCGAGCCGGGTTTCCAGCATGTGGCAACAGACCCTGATCACGCTGCGCCCGCGTCCGCGCGGATTTCATCTGATCACCGACGAGCTGCAGGCCGCGTTGCCGGAACTGCGGCGCTGCGAGGTCGGTCTGTTACACCTGTGGCTGCGGCATACCTCGGCGTCGCTGACCGTCAACGAGAACGCCGATGGCGCGGTCCGACGCGATTTCGAGCGTTTCTTCGATCGCCTGGCACCGCAGGGCGAGCAGGGCTACGAACACGATTACGAGGGGCCGGACGATCTGCCGGCGCACTTCAAGGCCAGCCTGCTGGGCTGCCAGTTGAGCGTTCCGGTTACCGCCGGGCGCCTGGCGCTCGGCACCTGGCAGGGTATCTATCTCGGCGAGCACCGCGAGCAGGGCGGCGCCAGGCAACTGCTGGCGACCCTGCATGGCATGCAGAGTTGAATTTTTTTTGGCGATGCCAGAGGTTGTGCATCGCTGGGCTATAACTACCGCTTTGGCGAGCCATGAGGTTGAACATGAGCGACGAAGAACTCGAACAAGACGATCTGGACGTGACTGACGAGGAAGACGGGGAGGAAGAGCTGAGCGCGGCCGACGACGGCGACGAGGCTCTGGACGACGAGGGCACCGACAGCGAGCGCGCCACGCCGACGCCGAAGAAGGCCAAGGCCAAGGCCGCCGAGCCGGATGAGCTGCCCAGCCTGGAAGCCAAGCAGAAGGAGCGCGATGCGCTGGCCCGGGCGATGGAAGAATTCCTCGCGCGTGGCGGCAAGGTGCAGGAAGTCGAGCCGAACGTGGTGGCCGATCCGCCCAAGAAGCCCGACAGCAAGTACGGCAGCCGGCCCATCTGAGTCCGCGCGCCAAGCGAAGAGCCCGCCATCGTGCGGGCTCTTTCGTTTCAGCGGCCCCAGCGCGTCACTGCGACCAGTGCCGCAGCACGCCGGGCAGCTCCGTGAGGCTGTGGATTTCGGCCTCGGGGCGGCGTGCCTGTTGCCACGGCAGGCGCTGCGGGTTGTACCAGATGGCACGGAAACCGGCCTGCTGGGCACCGAAGATGTCGTCCTCGTGGTGGTCGCCGATGTGCACGGCTTGCGCCGCGCTCACACCGGCCAGCCGTAACGCCTCGCGGAACGGCCGCGGGTCGGGCTTGCCGATGCCCAGGTCCTCGGCGCACAGGGCGAACTGGAAGTAGTCGGCCAGCCCCAGCCGTCGCACGTCGGCATTGCCGTTGGTGAGCACGCCGAGGATGTAGTGATTGGCCAGCCATTCCAGCGTTGGCAGTACCTCCGGCGCCAGTTCGATCGCATGGCGGGCGTCGAGAAACACCCGGAAGCCCGCGTCGGTGAGCTGCTGCGCCTGCGTCTGGTCATAGCCCGCGTCCGTCAGCGCATGGAACAGAATCCGCCGGCGCAGCTCGCTGATGCGGTGGCGCAGCGCGGGTTCGCGCTCGATCAGCATGCGGCGGATCGCGCCCAGCGCCTCGATGGGAAAATCGCCGAGCAGCGGCGCGTTGGCCGTCAGCCAGTCGCGCAGCGCCCGCTCCGCGCCCTGGATGATTGGCTTGGCCTGCCAGAGGGTGTCGTCGAGGTCGAAGGTGATCAGGCGAAGGTTCAAGATTCACTGTCCTGCTTGCGTCTGGCCCGTGGATGCGCCTGATCGTAGACCTTGGCCAAGTGCTGGAAGTCCAGGTGGGTGTAGATCTGCGTGGTGCCGATATCGGCGTGGCCGAGCAGTTCCTGCACCGAGCGCAGGTCCTGTGACGACTCCAGCAGATGGCTGGCGAAGCTGTGGCGGAGCATGTGCGGATGCAGGTGCTGGCCCAGCTCGCGGGCGCCGGCGGCCTGCACCCGCTTGTGCACCGCGCGCTGGCCGAGGCGGCGGCCCTGCTGGCCGATGAACACCGCGCCGTCGGCCGGATTGGCCAGCGCGCGCAGCGGCAGCCAGGCGCGCAGCGCCTCGCGCGCCTGACGTCCGACCGGCAGCTCGCGCTCCTTGTTGCCTTTGCCGATGACTCGCACCAGCCCGGCGGCCAGGTCGA
This sequence comes from Stutzerimonas degradans, assembly GCF_024448505.1. Lineage (GTDB taxonomy): Bacteria > Pseudomonadota > Gammaproteobacteria > Pseudomonadales > Pseudomonadaceae > Stutzerimonas > Stutzerimonas degradans. The sequence continues at coordinate 123,430 of NZ_JAMOHV010000006.1, read as the reverse complement.
GCTGGTCGAGATTCAGACCGACCAGCTCGGACAAGCGCAGCCCGGAGGAATAGAACAGCTCGAGCATGGCCTGGTCGCGACGGGCGAGGAAGTCATCCTCGACGGCGCCGTCGAGCAGCTGCATCGCGCGGTCGGTGTCGAGCAACCGCGGCAGGCGCTTCTCGCCCTTGGGCGCGCTGACGCCGCTGGCCGGATCATGCGCGCAGAGCCCTTCCTGATTGAGGTAGCGATACAATCCGCGCAGCGACGACAGCAGACGCGCCAGGCTGCGGCTGGACAGTCCCTGGCGATGCAGTTCGGCAATCAGCTGGCGCACCTGCTGGCCGCGCAGCGCCGCCCACTGCTGCACCGACTGGCGCTCGCAGAAGGCGAGCACTCTGGCCAGATCGCGGCGGTAGCCGTCCAGGGTATGCGGCGACATCTGTCGCTCGCTGTGCAGGTGCTGCAAATAGCGATCGAGATCGGTTTGCACGGGGCCTCCCAACGATGGCGGACACTGCGCCGACCGGACAGCCTGCCGCGAAATGCCGGAGGCTCAGCGCACCGAACGCAGCGGCACGGCGAAGCGCGGCAACACTCGCGCCAGCACCTCGGCGATGTAACCGAGGAACAGCGTGCCGAGCGAACTCTTGTAGTGCTGCGGATCGGGACTGCCGATCGCCAGCGCGCCGAGTTGCTGATCGAGCATGACTACCGCCGCCGAGCCGACACTGGCGCTGTGCTCCTCGCCGAACAGGAAGGCCAGTTCGTGGGCGCGCAGCGCACCGCAGATGGTCTTGCCGCCGGCGAGCAGGCCGCCGATGCTCTGCTGGGCTTCGGCCGGGCTGACGCTGCGCCCCACCGGCAGCACGGCATCGCTGAACAGGATCAGGCTGACGTAGGGCACCTGGAATTCATGGCGCAGGCTGTCCTCGACCGCACTGACCACCTCTTCCAGGCTGCTGGCGTCGAGCAGGTCGAGCACCAGTCGGCGGGTCTTGTCGAACAGCCGGTCGTTGTCGCGGGCGACATCCATCAGTTGCGACAGCCGGTGGCGCATCTCGATGTTGCGCTCGCGCAGCAGCTTGACCTGGCGCTCGACCAGCGACACGGCCGCGCCGGGCTGGTGTGGCAGGCGCAGTTCGGTGAGCAACTCGTCGTGATCGACAAAGAATTCCGGATGAGCACGCAGGTAGGCGGCGACGGCTTCGGCGTCGGGCAGCGGCGCGGTGGCCGGGGTCTGCTCGGTCATAGGCGAACCTGTCCTTCGAAAACGCGAACGGTGGGGCCGGTCATCATAACCGGCTGGCCCGGACCTGCCCATTCAATGGACAGACGGCCGCCGGGGAGGTCGATCTGCACCGGCGAATCCATCCAGCCCTGGCGGATCGCCGCGACTGCCGCGGCACAGGCGCCGGTGCCGCAGGCCTGAGTCTCGCCGGCTCCGCGTTCCCACACGCGCAGGCGCGCATGGCCACGGTCGACCACCTGCAGGAAGCCGACGTTGACCCGCTGCGGGAAGCGCGGGTGGTGTTCGATCTGCGGTCCCAGTTCGTGCACCGGCGCAGTGTCGACGCTGTCGACGCGCAGCACTGCATGGGGATTGCCCATCGACACGGCGGCGAGCTCGACGCGGCGGCCGGCAACATCCAATGGATAGCTCAGTGCCTCGGCGTCGGCCTGGAAGGGGATGTCCGCCGGCTTCAGGCGGGGCGGCCCCATGTCGACGCGAATCTGCCCGTCGGGGCGGATGTCCAGTTCGATGATGCCGCCCTTGGTTTCGACCTTGATCTTGCGTTTGACGGTCAGGCGCTTGTCGACCACGAAGCGGGCGAAGCAGCGCGCGCCGTTACCGCATTGTTCCACTTCCGAACCGTCGGCATTGAAGATGCGGTAGCGGAAGTCGACGTCCGGATTCTGCGGCGGCTCGACGATCAGCAGCTGATCGAAGCCGATGCCGGTGTGGCGGTCGCCCCACTGCTTGGCGTGCTTGGGCTGGATGTGCGCGTGCTGGCTGATCAGGTCGATGACCATGAAGTCGTTGCCCAGCCCGTGCATCTTGGTAAAGCGCAAAAGCATCGGGTTGGCCTCAACGGGGCAGCAGGCTTTCGCCGGCGTAGAGTTCCTGCACGCTTTCGCGACGGCGTACTTCGAAGGCCTCGTCGCCATCCACCAGCACCTCGGCGGCGCGGCCGCGGGTGTTGTAGTTGGAACTCATGACGAAACCGTAGGCGCCGGCCGAGCAGACAGCCAGCAGGTCGCCCTCGGCCAGCTCCAGGGTGCGGTCCTTGGCGAGGAAGTCACCGGTCTCGCAGATCGGCCCGACGATGTCGTAGCGGCGGCCTTCGCCTTCGCGCGGCTGCACCGCGACGACGTTCATCCAGGCCTGGTACAGCGCCGGGCGGATCAGGTCGTTCATCGCCGCGTCGACGATGGCGAAATCCTTGTGCGCGGTGTGCTTGAGATATTCCACGCGGGTCAGCAGTACGCCGGCGTTGGCGACGATCGAGCGACCCGGTTCGAATACCAGTGCCAGTCCGCGGCCTTCGATGCGCTGGCGCACGGCCTGGATGTAGTCGCCGGCCAACGGTGGCTGCTCGTCGCGGTAGCGCACGCCGAGGCCGCCGCCCAGGTCCAGGTGACGGATGTGGATGCCGCGCGCGGCCAGGCGGTCGATAAGCCCCAGCAGGCGGTCCAGCGCGTCGAGGAACGGCGGCAGGCTGGTCAGCTGCGAACCGATATGGCAATCGACACCGACCACTTGCAGATTCGGCAGCTCGGCGGCGCGGGCATAGACCGCTTCGGCATCGGCAATGGCAATGCCGAACTTGTTCTCTTTCAGCCCGGTGGAAATGTACGGATGGGTGCCGGCGTCGACGTCCGGGTTGACCCGCAGCGACACCGGCGCCTTGACGTCCAGCTCGGCGGCGACCTGCTGCAGGCGCTCCAGCTCGTCGGTGGATTCGACGTTGAAGCAGTGCACGCCGACTTCCAGCGCGCGGCGCATGTCGTCGCGAGTCTTGCCGACGCCGGAGAAGACGATACGGTCCGGCTGGCCGCCAGCGGCCAGCACGCGCTCCAGTTCACCGCGCGAAACGATGTCGAAGCCCGCGCCCAGGCGCGCCAGTACGTTCAGTACGCCCAGGTTCGAATTGGCTTTGACGGCGAAGCAGACCAGATGCGGCATGCCATCCAGCGCATCGGCATAGGCCCGGTACTGGGCTTCGATGTGCGCGCGGGAATAGACGTAGGTCGGTGTGCCGAAGCGCTGCGCGAGCGCGGACAGCGCCACGCCCTCCGCGAAGAGTTGACCGTCGCGGTACGAGAAGGCCTCCATGATCAGCCTCCTTTAGAGTTCGAAACGGTCTTTGGAACGTTCTTTGGCGGTGGCCTCGTCGTCCGGCAGATACAACGGGCCTTTCTGGCCGCAGCCGCCGAGAACGGAGGCGAGAACGGCGAGCGCGACAAGGGGAAGCAGCAGACGCTTCATGGGGGACAATCCTTGAAAAATCGAATGGCCGGAGTATACCCAGCACCCGGCGGATTGCCTATCGAGCAGCCGCGGCGGCGGCGCCGGCTCGCCTGGGTTGCGACGGGCCTGCTAAGCTCGCGTCCTCGATGCGACCGCCGGTCGCGCGTCACCTTGAGGACCCCCGCATGAGCCTGAGCGAAGCCCGCTACCACGATCTTGTCGACGCCGCCCAGGAAGAGGTGGAGGACGTGTTCGACGACAGCGCCCTGGATGTCGATCTGGAGAATTCCGGCGGCGTGCTGACCGTGCGGTTCGCCAACGGCAGCCAGCTGATCCTCAGCCGCCAGCCGGCGCTGCGCCAGCTATGGGTCGCGGCACGCTCCGGCGGTTTCCACTTCGATTACGACGAGGACGCCGAGCTGTGGATCTGCGACAACAGCGAGGAGCGCCTGGGTGAACTGCTGGCGCGCGTCACCCAGGAGCAGGGCGGCGAAGCGCTGGCCTTCGAGGACCTCTGAGCGGGCCCCGCGCGGCTCTCTTTGCTAATTCGAGCGGCTGTGATACGGTCGCCGCAGGTCACAAAACCCCGCCTTCGGGCGGGGTTTTGCTTTTTTTGCGTTTGGATTTCACAGGAGCGAGCCAGAACCCATGACCAGTGCACCGTCGATCATCCTTACCCAACTCGATCTGCAGCGGCTCGAACGGCTGCTCGACAGCCTGGACGAGTACGGCCCGGCTGCCGAGGCGCTGGAGCAGGAGTTGTCGCGGGCGAAGGTCGTCTCGCGCAGCGAGATGCCCGCTGGCGTCGTGACCATGAATTCGCGCGTACATTGCCGCGAGGAAGGCAGCGGCAAGGACTACCACCTGACCCTGGTCTATCCGCAGGATGCCGGCAAGCCGGGCACCGTGTCGGTGCTGGCACCGGTAGGCACCGCGCTGCTGGGCATGAGCGTCGGCCAGCACATCGACTGGCCGACCCCGGGCGGCAAGGTCATCAAGCTCACGCTGCTGGAAGTGGAATATCAGCCGGAAGCGGCGGGCGACACCGGCCTGTGATGCCGGCGGCCGCGCGGCGCGCTCAGAGCTGCGCCAGCGCGGCGTTCAGCGCGGCTTCGAGCCGCGCCTTGTAGCGCAGCAGCTGCACCGTCTGGCTGCGACCGCTGCCATGCATACCCGAGAGATCCAGATCGGTGATGTAGCAGGGGTAGCGCTCGCCATCGCGGCGCTGCGACAGAATGTGTTCGGCGACTGCGATACACAGCCGGGCGCCGTACTCCAGTTCGGAAAACTCCCGGTGGTTGCAGTACAGCGTCACCTGCGAGCGCGTTTCGCCCGGTTCGACAATGGCCTGCACTTCGTAGCAGGCATCGCTCGTCCCGCCCTGCGGTAACGGGCGCCGCTCCACGCTGGCCGAGGGTTCGCCCGGGTCGCCGTGCAGACGGTAGAGCTGAATGTCGAAAGCCGCCTCGCCGTCATCCCCGTGCAGCGACACGCGTGCGTTGCGCCGATATTCCACCGACCTCAGAAAGCGCAGCAGCGGCATCAGCAATTGCTGTTCGTCGCGACACGGCAGGCGCTGGCACCACAGTGCGTTGCACTCGTCGAGAATGCTCAGCTCGGCCGTCTCGCCGCGCACGCGGTAGAACAGCTGCAGGCAGTCGGGGCGCGCCAGCGGGAGGATCAGGCGCAGGTCGTCGCCCTTGAGCGCATGCCGATCGAGCCGCAGCGGGCGATAGACGTGATGCGCCTCGCCCAGGTGGGCGAGCAGCGCGGTGCGGTCGTTCAGGCTGGTGGCGCGGACGCTGTCGGGCCGGCGTTCGAGCAGATGGAACTGCTGGCGCACCTGCAGCAGGTAGCGACTGTGCACGCTGGCGAGCTGCAGGCGGGCCTCCAGCAGCAGCTCTTCGACACGCCGGGCGATGGCCTGCCCGCGATTGCGCGAGAAGCAGCGCACCTGCAGCTGTGGCAGTCCGTCGACGGCATCGGCCGGCAGGTTCTGCAGGTGATCGCGCAGGCAGTCGGGCAGCGCATGCGGGCCTTCGTAGCGGCTGACGATCAGCTCGTTCCAGCTGCTCAGCTGCACCTGATCGATGCTCAGCACCAGATTCTCCCGCGCTGCGGCATAGCCCAGCGGGTCGCTGTGCGCGCCATCCTCGGGCATCTGCAACAGGGAGCGCTGATCGAGCGGATCGAGGCCGACGTTGACCAGCAGCAGCACCGTGCGCGGCTGCGCGGTGGCGAGCAGCGTCTGTGCATCGACCGGCGGTAGGGGCAGCGGCAATGTCTGGCGCAGCTCGCTGAGCAGATTGAACAGCTCCGGCTCGCTCAGGCCACTGTCGCCGGCGAACAGCGAGACGCGAGTGCCGGCATCGATCACGCCGTTGCGGTGGCACCAGGCGAGCAACGGGATCAGTTCGCGCGTGCGCTTGAGCGGCGCGAAGTTCGCCCATTCCTGGGCGTTCAGGCTGCCGGTGAACAGCGACCAGCACAGATCACCGGCGGCGTCCTCGCCGTGCACCAGCGTCAGGCTGTCTTCGGCCATGTTCGGCGAGATACCGATATTGAGCACCTCGACCTTGCCGACCTTGCGCTCGATGGTGGCGAACAGGCGACGGCCGAGCACGCTCAGGTCGCGGCGGCTGACCGAGCTGGCGACCTGCTGCAGACGGGTGAAATCGCTAAGGAAGCGGTAGCCGAGCGCCAGCTCGTTGGCCAGCGCCTGGCGTTCCTGCATGACCTGGCGCACCTTCCACCGGCTGCGGTCGTCGAGCCGGGCGAGCAGGCGCTCGTCCCACTGCCAGTCGCGTACCAGCTGCTCGAGCAGCACGCGTTGCCAGCTCTTGTTGCGGTTGCGCGGCGGGCGGCTGAGCGGACGGTTGACCTTCAGGTACAGGCAGCGCCGGGCCAGTTCGAGGCGTTCGGGCGCGTCGCGGTCGCGCAGGTACTGCTCGATGGCGCGATAGGCGCAGATGTAGGGGTCGAGCTCCTCGATCTTCAGCTGGCCGGCGTACACCGCCTGCTTGAACGCCAGCGCCAGGCAGTGCACCTGCGGATGCTGGCTGGCGTAGACCTCCACCAGCAGCAGTTTGAACAACGACTTGTAGGGTGCCTCGATGGCCTTGTACAGCTGCCAGAGCCCGGCGCCGACGAACTCGCCGGGCGGTATCTGCTGCAGATGGCCGAGATCGAGCACGTCCTCGGCGCGGACGAAACGCCGCTCCAGCAGCGTTTCCACATAGCTGTGGTAACGGTGTTCCTCGTAGGCCGGCACCAGCCACCAGACCGGCGTGCGACCGCCGAGCCAGATCGCCGTGCGATAGAACTCATCAAGCAACAGGTAGTGCTGAGTGGTGCCGCAGTCGTCGGAGGTGAGCTGCGTTTCGCGCTGGCCCTGAACGAAACGCTGCGGGTCGACCAGGAAAAAATGCGCTTCGCTACCCAGGCTGGCGGCCCAGGCCGTCAGCAGGTCGCATTTGCGGCGCAGTTCGTCGAGCTGGCGGGCGTCGAGAGCCGGGTCGTGGCAGACCCATACGTCGAGGTCGCTGTGCTCCTCCTGCGCCACGGTACCGAGGCTGCCCATCAGGTACAGCCCCCAGATCGGCTGGTCCGGGCGGCCGCGCAATGGTTTGTAAGTGAACGAGCGGGTCAGGCGCTGTGCTTCGGCGAGCAATTCGGCATCCGGCTCGAAGCTCGACAGTCCCGCCGGCGTGCTCGCCGCGACATAGCCGGGCAGCAGCGGATGGTTGACGTGAAACAGCAGGGGCAGCAGCTTGAGCGCCTGCTGCTGGCGCGTCGACATCCCCTGCATCGCACGCTCCAGACGTGCCGCGCTCAGCGTCAGAAACCGCGCGCGCAGGGTAGCAAGCACCTTGCGGTCGATGCCTTCTTCGAGAATCGGCTGGATGGGTGGGGTGCGGGTCATTGCGGTGTGCAGGTGGGACGACTTCTGTTCATCGGCCGCTCGCTGCGTGGCTTGAGGCTGGCACATGGCCAGACCTCAAGCGGGCGTCAGCGCCGGCGGTGCCGCCCGGATCGCTGCTGGTGGCGCGGCTCAGGCGCTGGCGGTCTCGCAGAGTATGGTCAGCAGGGTTTGCGCCTGTTCGGCGGCGTCGCGCCCCAGGCTGGTGAGATAACCGCCGTCGACCTGAGTGATCAGGCCCTTGGCATGCAGCCGGGCGAACGCGGCGATGGTGGACGGGCTGGCCTCGTGATGGACCTTGAGGCCTTCCTGCAGATTTTCCAGATTGAACTGTCGAAGGACTTCCAGTTCGGCGACCAACTCAGGGGTGTACGACATGCTCGCTCCTCGAATGGTGGGCCATTCGGCCCTTGCTCGCTGAGTGTAGTTGCTGGTCGCGAGCCTGCCTTGATCCAGGTTCGGGTTCGGCGCGATTGCCGGCCGGTGCCCGCTACGCCTGCTCTGGCAGTTCCGGCAGGTTGCGCAACAGGGCTTCGTAGGCAGCGCCGTCGAAGGGACGATCCTCGGCGAGCATGCGGCGGATTTCATGGGCCAGGGCCAGCGCCATCATCTGCACGCTTTCCTCGCGTTCGTAGCCGACCAGCGTCAGCTTGTTCAGGGTTGCCTGGGCGGCGGCCGGCTCGCCGGCCTCCAGCTGGTTCTCGATGGCCTGAATCAGTGTGGCCTCGGCGAAGGCCTCGTCGTCTTGCTCGATCTCGTTGGACATTGCGCGGTTCTCTTCGGCTGGCGACGGGTTGGCGGTGTCCAGCTGGCACAGCGTGCAGCTGCCGTCGTCCGGTTGATTGGTCTCGATGTAGCGTACCCGCCGGTGAGCGGCCTGGCGATCCGCGCTGATGCGGTAGCGCGGGCGGTCGGACTCGGGCATGCGGTTTCTCCTCGATTGTGCGGCTCTCCGCCGCTTGACGGGCCAGCCGCCGGCGACCGCCTTCAGTCCAGCAGACTTAGCGTCAGGCAGAGTACGCCGAACAGGCCCCAGACCAGCGAGAAAATGATCGGCGTGCGCAGCGAGAAGAGCAACGTCCGCTTGTAGCGTTTGCCGCCCGCGGGGCTGGTGCCTTCGCCGAACAGCGCCGATTCGTTGTTCGGCAGGATGCCGACGCGTCCCTCCAGCTGCAGCAGCTCGGCCTGTTTCTGGTGCCAGCGCTCGATGACTTCGAAGTTCGAGCGGATACCAGGCATCGCATGCAGCGACGTCAGCAGCCCGAGCAGCGCCAGCACCGCCGGCACCACCAGGCGGAACAGGTTGCCCCAGTCCGGGTTGCTGTTGGCCATCGCCGAGGCGAAGGCGATCATCAGAAACGATTGCGAGGCCAGATAGGCGCTGGTGCGCTCGGCCAGCAGCGAGGATTCGAAATGGATTTCGGCGCGGTAGAAGAGCAGGCGTTCGCGCGGCGACTCGAAAAGCTCGCCGCCCTGGGTGTCCTGATTCAACAGCAGCGTGCGCAGGTTGGCCATGCGATGTCTCCGCGAATGGATGACGGCGGATTCGCCGTCGACTGCTTGTACGTCAAGCGCGCTGCGTGAGAGTTCCTCGACGATTACTGATCAGCCGTTGCCCGCGGACGGTCGACAGGGACATCACGGCATTGCCACAGCAGCACCGCCAGCGCCAGATAGGCCAGCGACCAGCAGCCCGCCGCCAACAGCAACCAGGGCATTGGTTGCAGGCCCAGCATGGGCGGAACGATGCGTGCCAGCGCGGCCAGGCTGAGCAGCAGCGCGAAGGGGTGAATCCAGCGCCGCGCCTCGGGATCGCGGAAGCGTTGCACCAGCCGCGTACGTCCCATCACGCCGAAGGTCAGGCTGCCCAGGGCACCGACGCTCAGCGCATGCAGCGTGGCGGTTGCCGGCAGCGTCGGGATCAGTGCGCTCAGGCCGAGCAGCAGCAGGCCGAGCACGAGCCAGGCGTAGCCGAGCAGCAGCACCAGCAGGTCCGGACGTGTGCGGCAGTGCCAGGGCTGCCAGCGCAGCAGGCGAATCCCGCAGAGCACGCTGGCGGCGACCAGCATGGCGGCCGCCAGGCGCTGCAGCAGCAGCCAGGACAGCGGCGCCAGCAGCAGGGCGAGCGCCAGCAGGATCAGCACCGCGCCTTCCAGTTGCGGCTGCACGCGGGCGTTTAGCCGGCGCCCTTCATTCTGCGCATGGCCGGCCAGCGCCGGGGCGATGACGCGTCCGCCCATGAAGAACAGCAGGGCGGCGAGTAGCAGCAGCGCCTCGTGCTGCAGCAGGCGCAGCATCCCGTAATCGAGACCGGTGGCGGTGATCGCGCTGAGCAGCGCCAACCCGCCGACCACCGGCGCGACGGACTGGTTGCGCCACTTCTTCGCCGCACCGACGAAGCGCGGCAGCACCTTCCACGCCAACCCGGCGGCGAACAGCAGCGTGGCCCCCATCGTCAGCCAGGAACCGGGCCAGAACAGCGCGCCGACGCGCGCCAGCAACCAGCAGCCGAGCAGTGACAGGATCAGCCGCAACGGTTGCGGGCCGAGCAGGTAACCGGCGATCACCGCCAGGGCGAAGCCGAACAGCATTTCCCGCGCATGACCGGCAGGCGTGACCAGCCCCGGCAGCGCGGGCAGCAGGCCCAGCAGGCCGAGTACCGAGATCGGCAGCAGCACGGCCGCATACAGCGCGGCGGCGGGAAAGAACCAGGCGTTGGCGAAGGGAAGACGCGGCTTGCGCGGGTGCATGGGCGCCTCCGGGTCGGAGCGGGCCGGCGCCCGCTCCGAAGGTGGGATCAGCGGCTGGCGAGCAGGTCGCGGCCACGCTGCACGGCGGCCCGCACCTGCTGCGGCGCGGTGCCGCCGATGTGGTTGCGGGCGTTCACCGAACCTTCCAGGGTCAGCACGGCGAACACGTCGTCGCCGATCTGGTCGCTGAACTGGCGCAGCTCGTCGAGGCTCATCTCGGCCAGGTCCTTGCCGGTCTGCACGCCGTACTTCACCGCATGGCCGACGATCTCATGGCAGTCGCGGAAGGGCAGGCCCTTGCGTACCAGATAGTCGGCGAGATCCGTGGCGGTAGAGAAACCGCGCAGCGCCGCCTCGCGCATGATCTCGCGCTTGGGCTTGATCGCCGGAACCATGTCGGCAAAGGCGCGCAGCGAGTCGCGCAGGGTGTCGGCGGCGTCGAACAGCGGTTCCTTGTCCTCCTGGTTGTCCTTGTTGTAGGCCAACGGCTGGCCCTTCATCAGCACCAGCAGGCCGGCGAGCGCGCCGAACACACGACCAGTCTTGCCGCGCACCAGCTCGGGCACGTCCGGGTTCTTCTTCTGCGGCATGATCGAGGAGCCGGTGCAGAAGCGGTCGGGCAGGTCGATGAATTGGAACTGCGCGCTGGTCCACAGCACCAGCTCTTCGGAGAAGCGCGACAGGTGCATCATCGCCAGCGAGGCGGCGGCGCAGAATTCGATGGCGAAGTCGCGATCGGACACGCCATCCAGCGAGTTGCCGGAGATCGCCTCGAAACCCAGCAGCTCGCAGGTGATCTCGCGCTGGATCGGATAGGTGGTGCCGGCCAGCGCGGCCGAGCCGAGCGGCATGCGGTTGGTGCGCTTGCGGCAGTCGACCAGACGCTCGTAGTCGCGCGAGAGCATCTCGAACCAGGCCAAGAGGTGATGGCCGAAGGTCACCGGCTGGGCGGTCTGCAGGTGGGTGAAGCCCGGCATGATGGTGTCGGCTTCGGCCTCGGCCAGCGCCAGCAGACCCTGCTGCAGGCGGGTGATCTCGCCGAGGATGGTGTCGATCTCGTCGCGCAGCCACAGGCGGATGTCGGTGGCGACCTGGTCGTTGCGCGAGCGGCCGGTGTGCAGCTTCTTGCCGGTGACGCCGATACGGTCGGTCAGGCGCGCCTCGATGTTCATGTGCACGTCTTCCAGGTCGACGCGCCAGTCGAAGGTGCCGGCCTCGATTTCGGCCTGGATGTCCTTCAGGTTGGCGATGATCTGGTCGCGCTCGGCCTCGGTCAGCACGCCGGCTTTGGCGAGCATGGTGGCGTGGGCGATCGAGCCCATGATGTCGTGGCGGTAGAGGCGCTTGTCGAACTCGACGGAGGCGGTGAATCGGGCGACGAAGGCGTCGACGGGCTCGCTGAAACGGCCGCCCCAGGACTGGTTGGTCTTGTCGGTGCTCATGAATGCGCTCGCTGAAATCCGAAGGCTGAGGAAAGGCCGCGATGATAGCAGGGATGGCGTCGCGATCGGGCACGGCCGGAAGGGTGAGCTGGCTGGCAAATCCACGCTTTTCCGGCGCTTGCGCTCGGCGGCCGGCTTGCCGATGCCGGAGGGCGCACGGAAACTGCCGGGCGGGCAAACCAACAGGCTGATCAAGTGAAGTCCACTGGCGTAACCGACGATTTCTTCATTCCCGAACTGTGCCGCGCGGAGGCGCTGCTCGGTCTGGTGCTGCTGGCCGAGCTGCTGGTGCTGGTACTGGTGCTGGCCGAACCGATGCAGCCGGGCTTCGACTGGATGCGCCTGGCGCTGACCTCGTTGTTCGTGCAATGGATCGTGCTGCTCTCGGCCGGCACGCTGTGCCTGCTGCGCCCGCTGCTGGCGCAGCTGCGCGCGGCGCTGGCGGGGCTGGTGTGCTGCGTGTTGGTGCTCGGCCTGACCCTGGCCTGCACCGCGGTGGCCGATATCTACCAGCTCGCAGGGCCGCTGCAGCGCGACGGCGAGGTCAACCTGTACCTGCGCCACGCGCTGATCAGCCTGATCATGTCCGGGCTGCTGCTACGCTACTTCTACCTGCAGAGCCAGTGGCGACGCCAGGAACAGGCCGAGCTGCGCGCGCGAATCGAATCGTTGCAGGCGCGGATCCGCCCGCACTTCCTGTTCAACAGCCTGAACAGCATCGCCAGTCTGGTCGCGCTCGATCCGGCCAAGGCCGAGCAGGCGGTGCTGGACTTGTCCGACCTGTTCCGCGCCAGCCTGGCGCGCCCCGGCACGCTGGTGACCTGGCAGGATGAGCTGGAACTGGCGCGCCGCTATCTGTCGATCGAGCAGTACCGCCTTGGCGAGCGCCTGCAGCTGCAGTGGCAGGTCGACGAGGTGCCGGCGGACCTGCCGATACCGCAGCTCACGCTGCAGCCGCTGCTGGAGAATGCGCTGGTGTACGGCATCCAGCCGCGCATCGAGGGCGGCCTGGTCAGCGTGACGGCGAAATACGCCGGCGGCGTGTTCAGCCTGGAGGTCAGCAACCCGTTCGACGAAGCGGCGCAAACGCAGGTTTCGCGCGGTACTCGCCAGGGTTTGCTGAATATCGACGCACGATTAGCGGCACTTTTCGGGCCGCAGGCGAGTCTCAGCGTGGAGCGCCGTGATGGCCGCCACTACACCTGTCTACGCTATCCATGTGCGAGACAAAAGCAGGAAGCCTGACCTCTATGAATGTCCTGATTGTCGATGACGAACCTCTGGCCCGCGAGCGCCTAAGCCGACTGGTAGGTGACCTCGACGGTTATCGTGTCCTCGAGCCGACCGCGAGCAACGGCGAGCAAGCCCTGTCGCTGATCGAAGAACTGCGCCCGGATATCGTGCTGCTCGATATCCGCATGCCCGGCCTCGACGGCCTGCAGGTCGCCGCCCGGCTGTGCGAGATGGATGCGCCGCCGGCGGTGATCTTCTGTACTGCCCATGACGAATTCGCCCTCGAGGCCTTCCAGGTCAGCGCGGTTGGCTATCTGGTCAAGCCGGTGCGCCCCGAGCATCTGGCCGAAGCGCTGAAGAAGGCCGAGCGTCCCAACCGCGTGCAGCTCGCTGCACTGACCCGTCCGGCGGCGGTTTCCGGTGGCGGGCCGCGCAGCCACATCAGTGCCCGCACGCGCAAAGGCATCGAGCTGATTCCGCTGGACGAGGTGATCTATTTCATCGCCGACCACAAGTACGTGACGCTGCGTCACGCTGGCGGCGAGGTGCTGCTGGACGAGCCGTTGAAGTCGCTGGAGGACGAGTTCGGAGAGCGCTTCGTGCGCATCCACCGCAATGCACTGGTGTTCCGCGATCGCATCGAGCGCCTGCAGCGCACGCCGCTGGGGCATTTCCAGCTGTACCTCAAGGGCCTCGAGGGCGAGGCGCTGACGGTGAGTCGGCGACATGTCGCCGGCGTGCGCAAGCTGATGCAGAACCTCTAGGCGCAGGAAGGTCGTCCGCGCTGATTGCACGCGGCACGGTGCGGGTGGCAGCCCGTTGCCGGTTTGCCGCCGCGCCTTACCGGGTCGTCGATGCGGCGGTGTTCCTTGATTCCTGCCAACCCAGCGACGCCGCCGGCCCTGTTATCATCGCCGGCAATTCACTGGTTCTGGATTAGCCCATGTCTCGCGAAATTCGCATCGCCACCCGCAAGAGTGCCCTGGCCCTGTGGCAGGCCGAATACGTCAAGGCCCGCCTGGAGGCGGCGCACCCCGACCTGACCGTCAGCCTGGTGCCGATGGTCAGTCGCGGCGACAAGCTGCTCGACGCGCCGCTGGCGAAGATCGGCGGCAAGGGTCTGTTCGTCAAAGAGCTGGAAACCGCGCTGCTGGAGAACGAGGCGGACATCGCCGTGCACTCGATGAAGGACGTGCCGATGGAGTTTCCTGCCGGGCTCGGCCTGTACTGCATCTGCGAGCGCGAAGACCCGCGCGACGCCTTCGTCTCCAACACCTACGACAGTCTCGACGCGCTGCCAGCCGGCGCGGTGGTCGGTACCTCCAGCCTGCGTCGCCAGGCCCAGCTGCTGGCGCGTCGCCCGGACCTGAAAATCCAGTTCCTGCGCGGCAACGTCAACACCCGTCTGGCCAAGCTGGATGCCGGCGAGTACGACGCCATCATCCTCGCCGCCGCCGGGCTGATTCGCCTTGGCTTCGGCGAGCGCATCCGCTCCAGCATCGGTGTCGACGAGAGCCTGCCGGCCGGCGGCCAGGGCGCGGTCGGCATCGAATGCCGCAGCGCCGACAGCGAAGTGCATCAGCTGCTCGCCTGCCTGAATGACTCCGCGACCGCTACGCGCGTCACCGCCGAACGTGCGCTGAACAAGCGGCTGAATGGCGGCTGCCAGGTGCCGATCGCCTGCTACGCGGTGCTCGAGGGTGAGCAGCTGTGGCTGCGCGGCCTGGTTGGCCAGCCCGACGGCAGCCTGCTGCTGCGCGCCGAGGGTCGTGCGCCGGCCGCCGAGGCCGAGGCGCTGGGTGTGCGCGTCGCCGAAGACCTGCTGGCGCAGGGCGCCGAGCGAATTCTCCAGGCGGTCTACGGCGAGGCCGGTCACGCGTGAGCGGCTGGCGCCTGCTGCTGACCCGGCCGGCCGACGAATGCGCCGCGCTGGCGGCGACGCTGGCCGAGGCCGGAATCGACAGCGCCAGCCTGCCGCTGCTGGCGATCGAGCCGCTGCCGGAAACCGCCGAGCAGCGCGCGACCATTCTCGAACTGGACCGCTACTGCGCAGTGGTCGTGGTCAGCAAGCCGGCCGCGCGCCGGGCGCTGGAGCTGCTCGATCGCTACTGGCCGCAGCCGCCGTTCGGCCAGCGCTGGTTCAGCGTCGGCGCGGCGACCGGAGCGATCCTCGCGGACTACGGCCTGGACGCCAGCTGGCCGCAGACCGGCGACGACAGCGAGGCCCTGCTGGCGCTGCCGCAGCTGGCCGAGGCGTTGGCAATACCGGCGCCGAAGGTGCTTATCGTGCGTGGCGAGGGCGGACGCGAGTTTTTTGCCGAGACCCTGCGCGCGCGCGGCGTGCAGGTCGACACGCTGGGGCTTTATCGCCGTTGCTTGCCTGAGTATCCGCCGCATGCGCTGATGGATCTGGTGGAGGCGCAGCGGCTCAACGGGCTGGTGGTCAGCAGCGGCCAGGGGCTGCAGTCGCTGCATGCGCTGGCCGGCGCCGCCTGGCCTGATCTGCTTGAATTACCCTTGTTCGTACCCAGCCCCAGGGTCGCCGAGATGGCCCGACAGCTGGGCGCCAGACGAATCGTGGATTGCCGTGGCGCTGCCGCCACGGCCTTGCTGGCGGCCGTACGCAGCACACCGCGGCCTGCCTTCTGAAGCAAAGGACGGAAATGTGAGCGAAACAGACAAGAACGAGCCGCTGCAATCCCCGGCCAGCACGCCGCCGGATCCCATCGCCAACGACGCCCGCAAAAACGCCCCGGCCAAGCCAGCCCGCCAGGGCGGCGGCAAGGCGCTGTCTCTGCTGGCGCTGCTGTGCGGCGTCGCCGGTATTGCCGTGGCCGGCTACAGCGTCTGGCAGGTGCAGCAGTTCGCCGCTCGTGATGCACAGCAGGCGCAGGCGCTGCAGACCGCTGACGCGCAGGCGCAGCGCCTGGCCGAGGCCGATCGACAACTGGCCAGCCGCCTGACGCCCCTGGAACAACTGCCATCGCCGGCGGAGCTGGACGAGCAGCGGCGCCTGCTCGCCGCCCTGCAGAGCGACCAGCAGCGCCTTTCCGGGCGCGTCGAGCAGGTGCTTGGCGCCAGCCGCGAGGAGTGGCGGCTGGCCGAAGCCGAACATCTGCTGCGCATGGCGATGCTGCGCCTGTCGGCCATGCAGGACGTGAAGAGCGCCGAGATGCTGGTGCACGAGGCCGACCTGATCCTGCAGAAGCAGGACGACCCGGCCGCCTACGCTACCCGGCAGAAACTGCTCGAAGGACTCGAAGGCCTGCGCAGCCTGCCGGATCTCGACCGCACCGGGCTGTTCCTGCAGCTCGGTGCGCTGCGTGGGCAGACCAGCCGGCTCAGCGCGCTGGCGCCGGAATTCGTCAATGGTGAAGCGCTGCCGGGCGATGCGGTGCAAAGCCGCTGGCAGCGCTGGCTCGACGAGCTGATGCGCTACGTGCGCATCGACTTCGACGCCGGCACCAACGTCAAGCCGCTGCTCGCCGGCCAGAGCCTGGCGCAAGTGCAGCTGGCGCTGTCGCTGGCCATCGAGCAGGCGCAGTGGGCGGTGCTCAACGGCAATACCGAGGTCTACCAGCAGTCGCTGGAGCAGGCGCGCAGCATGCTGCAGGACCACTTCAGTGAGGATAACGGCGACGCCCGCGGGCTGCGCCAGCGCATCGAGGCGCTCGCCGGACGGCAGGTCGCGGTGGCGCTGCCCGACCTGGCGCCGGCGCTCAAGGCGTTGCAGGTCTACGTGCAGAAGCGTGAAACCCCGGACAGCAGCGAGTCGGAGCCGAAGCAGCCGGCGGCCGAGACGGAGCAGGAGGCGCAGCGCACATGAAACGCCTGGCTCTCGTTCTCATCCTGATCCTGGCGATCGCCGGCTTCCTCGGCTGGGCCATCAGCCAGGGTGCCGGCTACGTGCTGATCACCTACGATCGCTTCCGCTACGAATCCAGTTTCTGGGTTTTCCTCGGGCTGATCGCCGCCTTCTGGCTGCTTGCGGTGTTGCTGCATCGCCTGCTGGGGCTGCTGCAGCTGTCCGGCGCGCTGGTTAACCCGTGGTCACGGCGGCATCGCGCGCGGCGGGTCGAGAACGCTTCGCGGCGCGGCATGCGCGAGCTGGCCGAAGGGCAATGGCAGCCGGCGCTCGGGCATCTGCGTACCGCCGCCGAACACGACCGCCAGCCACTGGTGCATTACCTGGGCGCGGCCCGCGCTGCCAACGAACTGGGCGAACATGAGCAGAGCGACGAGCTGCTGCGTCAGGCGCGGGAACGCGAACCGCAGGCCGCGCTGGCCATCGGCCTGGCGCAGGCACAGCTACAGATCGCGCGCGGCCAGTACGCCGAAGCACGGGCGACGCTGAGCGCGCTGCACGACGAACATCCGCGCCATCCCTATCTGCTGGTGCAGTTGCAGCAGCTCTATGTGCAACTGGAGGACTGGCCCGCGCTGTGCCGGCTGCTGCCCGATCTGCGCAAGCAGCACGTGCTGCCGGTGGCGCGTCTGGACGAGCTGGAGCGATTGGCCTGGACCGCCGCTGTCGAGCAGGTCGCGCGGGCCGAAGCCGGCACGGCGGAGGAGGCGCGCCAGGCGCTCGAACAGCGCTGGCAGTCGGTACCCGCCGCGTTGCGTCACGAACCCCAGCTGGTGCGTGCCTACGCCGACGGCCTGAGCCGACTCGGCGCCGAGGCGAAGGCCGAGGAAGTGCTGTACGCCGCGCTCAAGCGTCAGTTCGATGATCGCCTGGTCGAGCGCTACGGCTGCGTCCAGGGGCGCGATTCGGCTCGTCAGCTGGCACATGCCGAAGGCTGGCTCAAGGCGCACCCGGACAACGCCGCGCTGCTGTTGGCGCTCGCGCGGCTGAGTCTGCGTAACGAGCTGTGGGGCAAGGCGCGCGATTACTTCGAGGCGAGTCTGCGCATCGAACACCGCCCGCAAACCTGCGCCGAACTGGCGCGCCTGCTCGCCCAGCTGGGTGATGCACAGCGAAGCAACCAGCTGTTCCACGAAGGGCTCGGATTACTGGATCGCAACCTGCCGGCACCGCTCTGACGTTGGGCGACACCCGCCGTCGCGCGGGTGTCGCCGTTCGCAAGCCAGGCGGCCGCAGCTTGTAAGCGGTCGTCGCTTTCCTCTACCGTAGCGGGCTTTTCCTGCCTGCGGAGCTCCCATGAACCTGGCCAGCCCACGTTCGCTTTTCCTTCTCGCCTTCCTTGCCTGCGTCGCGATGATGGGCGCTGCGCTGTATCTGGAACATGTGGTCGGTCTGGCGCCTTGCCCGCTGTGCATCGTGCAGCGGATCTGTGTGATCGGCTTCGGGGTGGTCTGTCTGATCGCTGCGCTGCATGATCCGGCACTGACCGGTCGGCGCCTGTATGCCGCGTTCGCGTTGCTGTTTGCCGTGGCCGGAGGCGCCACGGCGATCCGCCAGATCTGGCTGCAGAGCGTGCCGGCCGAAGAGCTGCCGAGCTGCCTGCCGAGCCTGGAATACATGATGGAAGCGCTGCCCTTCCAGGAAATTGCCCGTCTGGTGCTGCACGGCACCGCCGCGTGCGCGGAGGTCAGCTGGACCCTGCTGGGCATGAGCATTCCGGAGTGGACGTTGCTGGCGTTCATCGGCATGGCAGCATTCTGCATCTGGCAGATGCTGCGTCGCGGCTGATCGTCGCGCTTCGTCAGCGAACCTGCTTCCCGTTCGAGGGTCAGTGAGAAAGCGCAGATGATGGCTCGGGCACTGTAATTCCGGCGCTCATCCGGGAGCCAGAATGCAGGGGGACAGGCGGGCGGAAAAAACGCCGGCATTGCTTGAAGCCTGATGCGCGGCAGCATAGTCTGCTCGTGCGGTGACGGAAATTCGCCGTTTGCACCGCCACTCACCCAAGGCCGATGCCGAAAGACAAAAAAACGTCTCGGAAAGGCGAAAAAGTATTTCGATTAGGGAAGTGAGGTCATCATGCTCGAGAGCTGTCGGAACGCCCAGGAACGCTGGGGTGGTGTGCATCTGCTGATTGACCGCTGGCTGCAGGAACGTCATGCGCTCGTCAACGCATTCGACGGGCTGCATGTGGAAAGCGATTCCGCAACGCGCCAAGCCCTGCAGAGATTCTGCCAATTGCTGGTCGACTACGTGTCCGCCGGCCACTTCGAGATTTACGAACAGCTGCTTGCCGAGGCCAAGGCTTTCGGCGATGCGCGTGGCATCGAACTGGCCAAGCAGATCTACCCGCGCATCGAGGTCATCACCCAGGTGTCGCTCGCCTTCAACGATCGCTGCGAGAAAGGTGACTGCCTCGGTAGCCCTGGCTTGGGTGACGAGCTTCGGCAGCTAGGCCAGCTGTTGCACGAGCGCTTCGAACTGGAAGACTGCCTGATCGAAGTGCTGCACACCGCGCACAAGCAGGTCGCCGTCACGGCCTGAGCCTCTGGATCGCGTTCCGTTCGCCGCGCCGCGGGCCTCACAGGCCCTCTGGCGGGCGGCCTGGCGCGCGTCTAGTATGGCTCCATCGAACCCGCCAGGAGGCACCTTCATGCCCGCGAAGAAGAAGTCGGTTAACACCCCGCTGCATCTGCTAGAGCAATTGGCGAACACCCTCGTCGACCATCTGGACAAGGCCTGCCAGCTGGCACTGCAGGATGCCGAAGGTACGCTGGGCAAGCTGGAGAAGCAGCGCGGTAAGGCCCAGGAGCGACTGGCGAAGGCCCGTACACGACTGGATGAAGCCGGTCGTGCTGGTCGCGCCAAGGCTCAGGGCAAGGCGCGCACGCGCATTGCCGAGCTGGAGGAGCTGATGGCGTTGCTGCAGGCGCGCCAGGGCGAGATGCTCGGTTACATTGCCGAACTCAAGCGTGACATCGCTCAGAGCCTGCATCTGGCGCAGGGCGTGCGTCAGGTGGGTGATTCCGCCGCGCAGGCGTTGCAGACGCGCAATTCGTCTGCAGAAACGGCAGCGACGAGTGCCAGCGCGCGCAAGCCGGCAGCACGCAGCAGCCGTGCGCCGGCTGCCGCCGCCAAGCCGGCCGCCACCCGGGCGCGCCCGGCGAAGGCGCCGGCGAGCAAACCTGCCGCCAAGGTCGAGCCGGAAGCGGCTGCGCCGGCGGCCAAACCCGCGCGTAGCAGGCCGGTCGCGAGCAAGCCGGCGGTCACGTCGACGCCGGCGGCCACGCCGAAGCCGGCTACCAAGAAACCCGCGGCGCGCAAGCCGGCCAAGTCCAGCGGTGCAACCACTCAGGCGCCGCGCAGCTCCAGCTGAGTCCGCCGAGCCGCGTCGCGCAGCACCGCCAGGGCTGCGCGACTGCTTTCGCTGTCCACGGGCAGCAGCGCCTCCAGCCAGTGCGCCTGCTGTGCGCTCGTCGGCCAGGTGTCACTGCAGCGCTCCAAGCGCTCCAGCAAGACGCGTTCTCCTTGTAACTCCAGCGATTTGAGCTGTTCGCGCAGCCGATGCAGCGCGGCATCCTGCTGCGCGGCGGCACGCCATTGCTGCCGTAGCTGGCGCAGCGATTGGAGATGCTGCTGCCAGGGTGTGGCGATTGCCCTGAGTTGCCCCAGGCGCACCGGATCGGATGCGCTGCCGCGCACTTCCAGCCAGGCGCCACACAACAGCAGGCAGACGTCGGCGCCTTGCGCTTGCAGCTCCAGGCAGGCGGACTCCACGCCGGGACGGGCATAGCAGGCGAGAGCGAAGGTCCAGAGATCGGTGGTGGGCATGGGCTCGGTTTTTTTTGTCGGCGCCCGACCGCATTTCGGGCGAGCTGATAAACTCCGCCGCCATTATGATCCGACTTCAGAACCTCACTCTACAGCGCGGCCCCCAGCGTCTGCTGGAAGGCGCCGAGCTGACCCTGCATCCTGGCCAGAAGGCCGGTCTGGTGGGCGCCAACGGTGCCGGCAAATCCACCCTGTTCGCGTTGCTGCGCGGCGAGCTGGTGCCGGACGGCGGCGACTGCCAGCTGCCGCCGGACTGGCGCATCGCCCATATGCGTCAGGAAATCGAGACGCTCGATCGGCTGGCGGTGGATTATGTGCTCGATGGCGACGTCGAGTTGCGGCGCATCCAGCGTGATCTGGCCATGGCCGAGCAGGCGCACGACGGCAACGCGCTGGCGCGCCTGCACACCGAGCTGGACAACGCCGACGGCTACAGCGCCGATGCGCGCGCGCGCAAGCTGCTCGCCGGGCTGGGCTTTTCCCACGCGCAGATGGCCCTGCCGGTCGGCAGCTTCTCCGGTGGCTGGCGCATGCGCCTGAACCTGGCGCAGGCGCTGATGTGTCCGTCCGAGCTGCTGCTGCTGGACGAACCGACCAACCACCTCGATCTCGATGCGATCCTCTGGCTGGAGGACTGGCTGAAGAACTATCCGGGCACGCTGCTGCTGATTTCCCACGACCGCGATTTCCTCGATGCAGTGGTCGATCACGTCATTCATCTCGAACAGCGTACGCTGACGCTCTATCGCGGCGGCTACTCGGCCTTCGAGCGCACCCGTGCCGAGCGCCTGGCGCAACAGCAGCAGGCGTACGAGAAACAGCAGGCGCAGCGCGCGCACATGGAGAGCTTCATCCGTCGCTTCAAGGCCAAGGCGACCAAGGCACGTCAGGCGCAGAGCCGGATCAAGGCGCTGGAGCGCCTCGAGGAGTTGGCGCCGGCCCATGTCGATTCGCCGTTCGATTTCAGCTTTCGCGAGGCCGACAAGGTGTCAAGCCCGCTGCTCGATTTGGCTGAAGGCCGGCTCGGCTACGGCGACAAGACCGTGCTGGACAAGGTCAAGCTGCAGCTGGTGCCCGGTGCACGGATCGGCCTGCTGGGACCGAACGGTGCGGGCAAGTCGACGCTGATCAAGACCCTGGCCAACGAGCTCAGCCCGATCGCCGGCCGCCTGCAGCGCGGCGAGAATCTGGTGATCGGCTATTTCGCCCAACATCAGCTGGATGCGCTCGACCCCAAGGCCAGCCCGCTGTTGCATCTGCAGCGCATCGCACCCGGCGAGCGCGAGCAGACCCTGCGCGATTTCCTCGGTGGATTCGATTTTCGTGGCGAGCGCTGTGATGAGCCGGTGCTGAATTTTTCCGGCGGCGAGAAGGCACGACTGGCGCTGGCACTGATCGCCTGGGGTAAGCCGAACCTGCTGCTGCTCGACGAACCGACCAACCATCTCGATCTGGAAATGCGCCTGGCGCTGACCCTGGCTCTGCAGGAGTTCGAAGGCGCGGTGCTGGTGGTTTCCCACGACCGCCATCTGCTCAAGAGCACCACCGACGAGTTTCTGCTGGTGGCTGACGGTCAGGTGCAGTCCTTCGATGGCGATCTGGAGGATTACGCACGCTGGCTGGTGGATTACCGCGCGCGCCAGCAGCCCACGACGGTCAACGACGGCGCGCCGGATAAGACCGACCGCCGCGCCCAGCGCCAGGCCGCCGCTGCGCTGCGCCAGCAGCTGGCACCGCACAAGCGGCACGCCGACAAGCTGGAGAAGGACCTTGGCGGCGTGCACGAGAAGCTGGCCGAGCTGGAAGATCGACTCGGCGACCCGGCGCTCTACGAGGCGGCGCGCAAGGACGAGCTGCGCGAGCTGCTGGCGCGTCAGGCTGAGCTGAAGGTGCGCGAAGGCGAACTGGAGGAGGCCTGGCTGGAAGCGCTGGAAACCCTCGAGCGCCTGCAGGCGCAGCTGGAGGCAAGCGCATGAACGAGCGCCTGCTGACCCTCTTCGGCCCGTGGCGCGAACCGCTGCTGCTTGGCCTGCAGGTGCTGTTGATCCTGCTGGTGGCCTACGTGCTGCAGCGCCTGGTGGCGCGCGGTCTGACCCGCCTGGGCAGTCGCTATCCGCTACCGCCGGAGTTGCTGCTGCCGGTGCGTGGCGGCATCCGCTGGTTCATCATGGGTGGTGCGCTGATCATGGTTCTGGAGCGCCTCGGCGTATCCGCCACCGTGTTGTGGACGGCGATTTCCGGCTTCGTCGCGGTGGCGGCCGTGGCATTCTTCGCGATCTGGAGCGTGCTGTCCAACCTGCTCTGCGCGGTGCTAATCCTCACCGTCGGGCCGTTTCGGCTCGGTGATGTGGTGGAGATCGTCGAGGCGTTCGACAAGCCCATCGTCAAAGGCCGCGTGATCGACATCAATCTGCTCTACACCACCCTCGAGGAGAGCGCCGAGAGCGGAACCGGCGCCATCGTTCAGGTGCCCAACAGCTTGTTTTTCCAGAAAGCCGTGCGCCGCTGGCGCGGCAGCGACCTGCAGTTCACCCCACAACCCCCTAACGAGAAGTAAATCCTTATGGAATGGCTGAGCAACCCGGAAATCTGGGTCGCATTTCTAACCCTGACCGCCCTGGAAATCGTCCTTGGCATCGACAACATCATCTTCATCTCGATCCTCGTCAGCCGGCTGCCCAAGGCGCAGCAACCGAAGGCGCGCTTCTTCGGTCTGGCGCTGGCGATGGGTACGCGGATCCTGCTGCTGCTGTCGATTGCGTGGGTCATGCGCCTGACCGACGACCTGTTCACCGTTTGGGAGCAGGGCGTCTCCGGGCGCGATCTGATCCTGTTCTTCGGCGGCCTGTTCCTGCTGTTCAAGAGCACCATGGAAATCTGGCACAGCGTCGAAGGTGAGGAAGAAGAGCAGCACGGCGCCGACGGCGCGGTGAAGGCTGGCTTCCTTGGCATCATCCTGCAGATTGCGGTTATCGATATCGTCTTCTCGCTGGACTCGGTGATCACCGCCGTGGGGCTGGTGCAGAACGTGCCGGTGATGGTCGCGGCCATCGTCATCGCGGTGCTGGTCATGATGATGTCGGCGGGTACCATCAGCGATTTCATCGAGAAGCACCCGACCCTGAAGATCCTCGCGCTGTCGTTCCTCATCGTGGTCGGCACCCTGCTGATTGCCGAGGCCTTCGGCGTGCATGTGCCCAAGGGCTATGTCTACTTCGCGATGGCGTTCTCGCTAGGTGTCGAAGCGCTGAACATCCGCATGCGCAAGGCGATGGGCCGCAAGCTCAAGGAGCCGGTGAAACTGGGCAAGGACGTGCCGGACTGATCGCCGGCCTCGTGCAGCGCCCGACCCTCGTTCAACCAGGAGATGGAACATGACGCTTGAAACCTGGCTTGCCTTCTTCGTCGCCTGCTGGGTGATCAGCCTGTCGCCTGGCGCGGGCGCCATTGCCTCGATGTCCTGCGGGCTGCAGTACGGCTTCTGGCGCGGCTACTGGAACGCTATCGGCCTGCAGCTGGCGCTGGTCCTGCAGATCGCCATCGTCGCTGCCGGTGTCGGTGCGGTGCTGGCGACCTCGGAACTGGCGTTCGGCCTGATCAAGTGGTTTGGCGTCGGCTACCTGCTGTGGCTGGCATTCAAGCAATGGCAGGCGCAACCCGAAGCGCTGGACGATTCCGCTGCGCCGCGCCCGATCGGGCGGCCGCTAAGCCTGGTGCTGCGCGGCGTCCTGGTGAATGCCAGTAATCCCAAGGCAATCGTGTTCATTCTCGCGGTGCTGCCGCAGTTCCTCGATCCGCAGCGACCGCTGGTGCTGCAGTACACGGAAATGGCCGTGACGATGGTGGCGGTCGATCTCATTGTCATGGCCGGTTATACCGGCCTGGCTGCCCGGGTGCTGCGCCTGTTGCGTACGCCGCGCCAGCAGCGGCTGGTCAATCGCAGCTTTGCCGTCATGTTTGCCGGTGCGGCCGCGTTGCTGGCGACCGTCAGGCGCGCCGCCGCGTGAGCACGCAGCGAACGCGCGTCTGGATCGACGCCGACGCCTGCCCGCGTGCCGCCAAGGATCAGGTGGTCAAGTTCGCCCTGAAGCGCGGCTTCGAGGTGCGGCTGGTGGCCGGGCAGAGCCAGGTGAAACCGGCGTTCGCCTGTGTCCGGCTGATCGTGGTGCCGAGCGGGCCGGATGCCGCTGACGACTATCTGGTCGAGCATGCCGTTCCGGGCGATCTGGTGATCTGCAGCGACGTGCCGCTGGCCGATCGTCTGGTGAAGAAGGGCGTGGTCGCGCTCGATCCGCGCGGGCGCGAGTTCGATGAGCGCAACATGGGCGAGCGCCTGGCCGTGCGCAACCTGTTCACCGATCTGCGCGAGCAGGGCCAGGTCGGCGGCGGTCAGGCCGCCTATGGCGAGCGCGAGCGCCAGGCGTTCGCCAATGCCCTGGATCGGCTGCTGACGCAGCTGATGCGGCGCCAGTAGGGCGGGCGGCATCCGCCCTGCGTCTCAGCCGCACAGATAGGTTCCGGTTCCCACCGCGACCAGCACGCCCTCCTCGTTGTGCAGTTCCGAGCGTACGACCGCCACCTTGTTGCCTGCGCGCAACGGCACCGCGCTGGCGCTGAAGCGCTTTCCGCGTCCGGGGCGCAGGTAGTCGATGCGCAGGTCGATGGTGCCGAGCCGCGCCAGGCGCGTCGCACGTTCATGCTCGGTGAGATGTCGGTGCCGGTCGAACACGCCGAGCATCGCCGTGGCGCCGCCGGCGACATCCAGCAGCGAGGCAATGACGCCGCCATGCAGGATGCCGTGGACGAAGTTGCCGACCAGCTCGGGCTTCATCGACAGGTGCATGACCACCCGTGAGGTCGAGATTTCGTCCAGTTCGATGCCCAGCGCCTGGTTGAAGGGGATGCGCTCGAACATCTCGCGTACCGCCTGGGCCTGTTCGGCAAGCAGCGTGTCGTCGTTCATGATCGGTTTCCTGCGTGGACGAGTGTCAACGCTGCCTCACGGACGCCCGGCTGAACAGAGCGACGGCGCGAGTACCCGCGGGTTTGGCGAGTTTCACGCAAAAAAATCCCGGGTTGCCCCGGGATTCTTCTGGCGATGCCTGTCAGTCCTCGCTGGCCAGTTCGAGCACGCGGTCGACCAGTTTGTAGATGCCGGCGGCAGCCTCGCTGATCGATTCGGCGAGCATGTAGGCCGGAGTGGTGACGAGCTTGTGTTGCGGGTCTTCGACGATGTCGCCGACGTCGCATGCCTGGTGCTCCGCGCCCATCGTGACCACCGCACGCGCGGCGTCGGCGTCATCGCTGCCCAGCGTGCAGACCACGCCGGCGCCGAAGATCTGCGCCGCCATCGTCGGTGCGATGCACATCAGGCCGACCGGCTTGCCGGCCTGAGCGAAGGCCTGGGCCAGCGCCAGCACTTCCGGCAGCACCTTTGCCGCTGCACCTTCGGTAGCAAAGGTCGACAGGTTCTTCGCCGCGCCGAAGCCGCCGGGCATGATCAGGGCGTCGAAATCTTCGGCGCGGGCCTCGCGCAGGTCCTTGATCTGGCCACGTGCCAGTCGCGCCGATTCGGTGAGCACGTTGCGCGACTCGGGCATCTCTTCGCCGGTGAGGTGGTTGATCACGTGGAGCTGCGGCACGTTCGGTGCGAAGCACTGCACCTGCGCGCCGCGCTGGTCGAGGCGCAGCAGGGTGATCACGCTTTCGTAGATTTCCGAGCCGTCGTAGACGCCACAGCCGGAAAGGATCACGGCGACTTTCTTGTTCATAGCGATACTCCTGATCTAGACACGGCCGAGCGGGCCTGCGCATGCGCTGATGCTAAAACGCGAGCGGATCGCAGGTAAGCCCTTCTGTTAGCTTTGATGCTCGCGCCGTCCCGGTGTTCAGTACGCTCTACGTTGCGCCTGCGCGGCGATTCGCGGCGGTGCAAAGCACTGGCAGTCGGCGCCGTGGCTGGCGACAATGGCCCGGATATTTTTTGGTCCGCCTGTCATCAAGCTGTCATCGGGTTGGCCTATAACCGTCATATTCGCCCGTTCTTCGGGCCAGGAGTTCGTCCGTGAGTCTCGTTCCGGCCAATCGCTTGTTTCCTGCCACTCGCCTGCGGCGCAATCGTCGCGACGATTTTTCCCGTCGCCTGGTACGCGAGAACGTGCTGACGGTGGACGACCTGATCCTGCCGGTATTCGTCCTCGACGGCGAGAACCGCCGCGAGGCGGTGCCGTCGATGCCTGGCGTGGAGCGCCTGTCCATCGACCTGCTGCTCAAGGAAGCCGAGGAGCTGGTGGCGCTGGGCATTCCGGCGTTGGCGCTGTTCCCGGTAACGCCGCTGGAGACGAAGTCGCTCGACGCCGCCGAAGCCTGGAACCCGGACGGCATTGCCCAGCGCGCCACCCGCGCGCTGCGTGAGCGCTTCCCGGAACTGGGGATCATCACCGACGTGGCGCTCGATCCGTTCACCACCCACGGCCAGGACGGCATCCTGGATGCCGACGGCTACGTGCAGAACGACGTGACCGTCGATGCGCTGGTCAAGCAGGCGTTGTCGCATGCCGAGGCGGGTGCCCAGGTCGTCGCGCCGTCGGACATGATGGATGGCCGCATCCAGGCGATCCGCGAGGCGCTGGAAGTCGCCGAGCATCACAACGTGCGCATCATGGCCTACTCGGCGAAGTACGCCAGTGCCTACTACGGCCCGTTCCGCGATGCGGTGGGCTCGGCGGCGAACCTCGGCAAGGGCAGCAAGAACACCTACCAGATGGACCCGGCCAACGGCGACGAGGCGTTGCACGAAGTGGGCGCGGATCTGGCCGAAGGCGCCGACATGGTGATGGTCAAACCGGGGCAGCCGTATCTGGATATCGTCTGGCGGGTCAAGGAGGCGTTCAAGGCGCCGACCTTCGTCTATCAGGTCAGTGGCGAGTACGCGATGCACATGGCAGCGATCCAGAACGGTTGGCTGAGCGAGGCGGTCATTCTTGAGTCTTTGGTCGGCTTCAAGCGTGCCGGGGCCGATGGCATCCTCACTTACTTCGCCAAACAGGCCGCACAACAATTGAAACGGGGCCAGTAGGCCCGCGAGGCATTGCATGACCAATCAAGGACTCAGCGAAACGGAATTGCACACCGCCACCGAAGAGGTTCAGCCGCTGGCCGAGGCGGTGGCTGAGGTCCCCGTGGTCGAGGCGCCGCTGCCATTGCCGGTGCCGGTCACTGTGCCGGTGCCGAACCTCGACGACAGCAGTCTGTATATCCATCGCGAGCTGTCGCAGCTGCAGTTCAACATCCGCGTGCTGGAACAGGCGTTGGACGAGTCCAATCCGTTGCTGGAGCGGCTGAAGTTCCTGCTGATTTTCTCCAGCAATCTGGATGAATTCTTCGAGATCCGCGTCGCCGGCCTGAAGAAGCAGGTTGCCTTCGCCCGTGAGCAGGCTGGTGCTGACGGCCTGCAGCCCCATCAGGCGCTGGCGCGCATCTCCGAGCTGGTGCACGTTCAGGTGGATCGGCAGTACGCGATTCTCAACGAGGTGCTGCTGCCGGCGCTGGCCGAGCACGGCATCCGCTTCATTCGTCGCCGTCACTGGACCACCAAGATCAAGACCTGGGTGCGTCGCTACTTCCGCGACGAAATCGCGCCGATCGTCACGCCGATCGGCCTCGATCCGACGCACCCGTTCCCGCTGCTGGTGAACAAGAGCCTGAACTTCATCGTCGAGCTCGAAGGCATCGATGCGTTCGGCCGCGATTCGGGCCTGGCGATCATCCCGGCGCCGCGTCTGCTGCCGCGGGTGATTCGCGTGCCGGAAGACGTCGGCGGCGCGGGCGACAACTTCGTGTTCCTCTCCTCGATGATTCACGCGCATGCCGACGACCTGTTCCACGGCATGCGCGTCAAGGGTTGCTACCAGTTCCGCCTGACCCGCAACGCCGATCTGTCGGTGGATACCGAGGACGTCGAGGATCTCGCTCGGGCGCTGCGCGGCGAGCTGATGTCGCGCCGCTACGGCGATGCGGTGCGGTTGGAGGTGGCCGACACCTGTCCGCAGCACCTGGCCGATTTCCTGCTCAAGCAGTTCAGCCTCGGCGAGAGTGAGCTGTACCGGGTCAACGGCCCGGTGAACCTGACCCGGCTGTTCAGCATCACCGGTCTGGATAGCCATCCGGAGCTGCAATATTTGCCGTTCACCCCGACGATCCCCAAGTTGCTGCAGAACAGCGGCAACATCTTCAACGTAGTGCGTAAGCAGGACATTCTGCTGATGCACCCGTTTGAGTCGTTCACTCCGGTGATCGATCTGTTGCGCGAAGCGGCCAAGGATCCGTCGGTGCTGGCCGTGAAACAGACGCTGTATCGCTCGGGCGCCAACTCCGAGATCGTCGACGCACTGGTCGAAGCGGCGCGCAACGGCAAGGAGGTCACCGCGGTGATCGAGCTGCGCGCGCGGTTCGATGAGGAGTCCAACCTGCAGCTCGCCAGCCGGCTGCAGCAGGCTGGCGCGGTGGTGATCTACGGCGTGGTGGGCTACAAGACCCACGCCAAGATGATGCTGATCCTGCGCCGCGAGAACGGCGAGCTGTGCCGCTACGCGCACCTTGGAACCGGCAACTACCACGCCGGCAACGCCCGTCTGTATACCGATTACAGCCTGCTGACCTCGGACGATGCGCTTTGCGAGGACGTCTCCAAACTGTTCAGTCAGCTGATCGGCATGGGCAAGACCATGCGCATGAAGAAACTGCTGCACGCACCGTTCACCCTGAAGAAGGCGCTGCTCGATCTCATCGCGCAGGAAACCCAGCACGCCAGCGAAGGCAAGCCGGCGCACATCATCCTCAAGGTCAACTCACTGACCGATCCGCGGATGATCAAGGCGCTGTACAAGGCCAGCCAGACCGGCGTGCGCATCGACCTGGTGGTGCGCGGCATGTGCTGCCTGCGGCCGGGTATCGCCGGGGTTTCGCACAACATTCAGGTGCGCTCGATCATCGGCCGATTCCTCGAGCACAGCCGGGTGTTCTATTTCCATAACGACGGCGACGAGAAGCTCTATCTCTCGAGTGCCGACTGGATGGAGCGCAACCTGGATCGGCGGGTGGAAACCTGCTTCCCGGTCGAAGGCAAGAAGCTGGTTACGCGTGTGAAGAAGGAGCTCGAAGCCTTCCTCACCGACAACACCCAGAGCTGGATTCTGCAGCCCGATGGCAGCTACGTGCGCAACAGCCCGAGCGGCAACCAGAATCCGCGCAATGCGCAGTACGCGTTGCTCGAGCGGCTGAGCAACCCTAACTCGCGCTAGTACGAGGGATGTGCGGCGCCAGCCGGGTTGCGCTGGCGCCGTGATCGCTCAGCGGACGCTGAGGGTGAAGCCGATGCGCTTGAGCCATTCGGCTTCGAGGGCGAAATCGGCCTCCGTGAGCGGGTTGTCCTGCAGCCAGCCATCGGCGAATACCACGTCCAGGCTGTCGCCATCGACACTCAAGCGGTAGGCCGGCGCCTGCTGCGCGCCGCGGATATGGTGGAAGAGGATGGCGAAGCGCAGCAGCACGCACAGGCGCGTCAGCTTGACGCCTTCCTCGGACAGCTCCTCGAACTTCTGCTTGGGAATGTTGCGGCGATGGCCGCGTACCAGCAGGGCGAGCATCTGCTGGTCCTGGCGCGAGAACCCGGGCAGGTCGGAGTGCTCGATCAGATAGGCGCCGTGCTTGTGGTAGTGATAGTGCGCGATGTCCAGTCCGACCTCATGGATGCGCGCCGCCCAGCCCAGCAGTTCGCGCAGCCATTCGTCGTCCAGCCCCCAGCTCTCGGCCACCTGATCGAAGGCCTCCAGTGCCTTGGCTTCCACGCGCGCGGCGTGTTCGGTGTCGACGTGATAGCGCTCCATGAGGAAGCTCAGGGTCCGGTCGCGCACGTCTTCGCGATGATGGCGGCCGAGCAGGTCATAGAGCACGCCCTCGCGCAACGCGCCTTCGGAGTGGGTCATGCTGTCCAGTTCGAGCGCATCGAAGATCGCTTCGAGGATCGCCAGTCCGGCCGGGAACACGCCACGGCGATCCGGCTTGATGCCGTCCATGTCGATGCGCTCGACGTCGCCGAGCTTGAACAGGCGGCGCTTCAGCCAGCCGATGCCTTCGGTCGTGACCTCGCCATTGCTGTAACCGCCACCCTTGATTGCCTGTCCGACCGCTCGAATCGTGCCCGACGCGCCGATCGATTCCTGCCAGCCCAGCCGGCGCAGCGCATGTTCGATCCCCATCAGCTCCACGCGCGCGGCGGTATAGGCCTGCGCATAGCGCGCCGGTGTGATCTTGCCGTCGCGGAAGAAACGCTGGGTATAGCTGACACAGCCCATCTGCAGGCTTTCACGCAGCTGCGATTCGAAATGCTCGCCGATGATGAATTCCGTGCTGCCGCCGCCGATATCGGCCACCAGACGGCGGCCGGCGCGACCGGGGAAGGTATGTGAGACGCCGAGGTAGATCAGGCGCGCCTCCTCCCGGCCGGAGACAACCTCGACCTGGTGGTTGACGATTTCCTCGGCGCGGCGAATGAACTCGGCGCGATTGCGTGCCTCGCGCAGCGCGTTGGTACCGACCACACGCACGGCGCCTTGCGGCAGATGGTTGACCAGTTGCGCAAAGCGCCGCAGGCAGTCGAGGCCGCGTTGCATGGCGGCTTCGTCGAGCAGACGGCTTTTCTCATCGATGCCCGCAGCCAGCTGCACCTTCTCGCCGAGGCGTTCGAGGATGCGCATCTCACCATTGTTGGTACGTGCCAGCACCATGTGGAAACTGTTCGAGCCCAGATCGAGGGCGGCGATCAGGGGATAGGATTCGGGAGCGGTCTTGCGCATGGGCTGGTCTCGATGCAGAACCTCGACATCGTGACACGATCGACATTCATCCGCCAACGTGAGGCGCTGACGCAGGCGCAAGCGCCGGGCGTGCCCGCCGGCCGCCTGCGGCTTTCGGTCAGCCGGAAGGCGGGCTATCATGTCGGCCACTTTACGTTCAGACCCTGGAGACTATCCATGAGCGAATACATCAACAATGTCAGCGACAGCAGCTTCGAGCAGGACGTTCTCCAGGCGGATGGTCCCGTGCTGGTCGATTACTGGGCCGAGTGGTGCGGGCCGTGCAAGATGATTGCCCCGGTGCTCGACGAGATCGCCAAGGATTACGAAGGCCGCCTCAAGGTCTGCAAGCTGAACATCGATGAAAACCAGGAAACTCCGCCCAAGTACGGCGTGCGTGGTATCCCGACTCTGATGCTGTTCAAGAACGGCAACGTCGAGGCCACCAAGGTCGGCGCCCTGTCGAAATCGCAGCTGGCGGCGTTCCTCGATAGCAATATCTGAGCCTGCGCGCCACACGCAAAGCCCTCGCATCCGCGGGGGCTTTTTGCATTCCAGGGTGGACGCTAAGTTGATGCGGTGCTAAATTCGGCCACGCGATCATTCCTTCGGTCGCCCTCTGCATGCCGTCGCCGACGCACATCAGCCTCTCAAAGCACCACGAACCTGTTCGTCTCCTGCTGCGCGGCTTCTCAAGCTAATCGCTGTCTACATCCTTCCTGATCTCTTTCTATGAATCTGACTGAACTCAAGCAAAAGCCCATCACCGAACTGCTGGAAATGGCCGAACAGATGGGCATCGAAAACATGGCCCGTTCGCGCAAGCAGGACGTGATTTTCTCCCTGCTCAAGAAGCACGCCAAAGGCGGCGAGGAAATCTCCGGTGACGGCGTGCTGGAGATTCTCCAGGACGGCTTCGGCTTCCTGCGCTCCGCGGATTCTTCGTACCTGGCCGGCCCGGACGACATCTACGTCTCGCCCAGCCAGATCCGCCGGTTCAATCTGCGTACCGGCGACACCATCGTCGGCAAGATTCGTCCGCCGAAAGAAGGCGAGCGCTATTTCGCCCTGCTCAAGGTCGACTCGATCAACTACGACCGGCCGGAAAACGCGAAGAACAAGATCCTCTTCGAGAACCTCACACCGCTGTTCCCCAACGAGCGGCTGAAGATGGAGGCTGGCAACGGCTCCACCGAAGACCTCACCGGTCGCGTCATTGATCTGACCGCACCTATCGGCAAGGGCCAGCGCGGCCTGATCGTCGCCCCGCCGAAAGCGGGCAAGACCATCATGCTGCAGAACATTGCCAGCAACATCACCCGCAACAACCCCGACTGCCATCTGATCGTCCTGCTGATCGACGAGCGTCCGGAAGAAGTCACCGAGATGCAGCGCACCGTGCGCGGCGAAGTGGTTGCTTCGACCTTCGACGAGCCGCCGACCCGCCACGTGCAGGTCGCCGAAATGGTGATCGAGAAGGCCAAGCGCCTGGTCGAGCACAAGAAGGACGTGGTCATCCTGCTCGACTCCATCACCCGTCTGGCACGCGCCTACAACACCGTGATCCCGAGCTCCGGCAAGGTACTGACTGGTGGTGTCGATGCCCACGCGCTGGAAAAGCCCAAGCGCTTCTTCGGCGCGGCGCGCAACATCGAGGAGGGCGGCAGCCTGACCATCCTCGCCACCGCGCTGGTGGAAACCGGCTCGAAGATGGACGAAGTGATTTACGAGGAATTCAAGGGCACCGGTAACTTGGAGCTGCAGCTGGATCGCCGCATCGCCGAGAAGCGCGTGTTCCCGGCGATCAACATCAACAAGTCCGGTACCCGTCGCGAAGAGTTGCTGACCAGCGAGGACGAGCTGCAGCGCATGTGGATCCTGCGCAAGCTGCTGCACCCGATGGACGAGATCGCCGCCATCGAGTTCCTGCTCGACAAGCTCAAGGACACCAAGACCAACGACGAATTCTTCATGTCCATGAAGCGCAAGTAAGCATCACGTCGTTGCCAACAAGGCCGGGGAAACCCGGCCTTCGTCTATCTGCAGGTTTTGGAAAACCCGACGCGAGCGCTAAACTTTGCGCCCCGACCTGCCGGCCCATGCGAGGCTCAAGCATGCAGTATCGCGATCTGCGCGACTTTATCAGCGGCCTGGAACAACGCGGTGAACTCAAGCGCGTCACGACGGCCGTGTCTCCCGTTCTGGAAATGACCGAGATCTGCGACCGTACCCTGCGCAAACAGGGCCCGGCGCTGCTGTTCGAGAACCCGACCGGTTTCGACATGCCGGTACTCGGCAACCTGTTCGGCACCCCGCAGCGCGTTGCGCTGGGCATGGGCGCCGAGGCGGTGAGTGAGCTGCGCGAGATCGGCAAGCTGCTGGCCTACCTCAAGGAGCCGGAGCCGCCGAAGGGGCTGAAGGACGCCTGGAGCAAGCTGCCGATCTTCAAGAAGGTCATCAGCATGGCACCCAAGGTGCTGAAGGATGCGCCCTGCCAGGAAGTGCTGCTCGAAGGCGACGATGTCGACCTGGCGAAGATTCCGGTGCAGCACTGCTGGCCGGGCGATGCCGCGCCGCTGATCACCTGGGGGCTGACCATCACCAAAGGCCCGAACAAGGAGCGGCAGAACCTCGGCATCTATCGCCAGCAGGTCATCGGCCGCAACAAGGTGATCATGCGCTGGCTGAGCCACCGTGGCGGCGCGCTGGATTTCCGCGAATGGTGCGAGAAATATCCGGATCGCCCGTATCCGGTGGCCGTGGCGCTGGGTGCCGATCCGGCGACCATTCTCGGTGCGGTTACGCCGGTGCCGGACACCCTCTCCGAGTACGCTTTCGCCGGCCTGCTGCGCGGCTCGCGCACCGAGCTGGTCAAGGCGATCGGCTCGGACCTGCAGGTGCCGGCCTATGCCGAGATCGTCCTCGAGGGGCATATCTATCCCGGCGAAATGGCCGACGAAGGGCCCTACGGCGACCACACCGGCTATTACAACGAGGTTGATCGCTTCCCGGTGTTCACCGTCGAGCGCATCACCCATCGCAAGAACCCGATCTACCACAGCACCTACACCGGCCGTCCGCCGGATGAGCCAGCCGTCCTCGGCGTGGCGCTGAATGAAGTGTTCGTGCCGATCCTGCAGAAGCAGTTCCCGGAGATCGTCGACTTCTACCTGCCGCCCGAAGGTTGCTCCTATCGCATGGCGGTGGTGACCATGAAGAAGCAGTACCCGGGCCACGCCAAGCGTGTGATGCTCGGCGTGTGGAGCTTCCTGCGCCAGTTCATGTACACCAAGTTCGTCATCGTCACCGACGACGACATCAATGCGCGCGACTGGAACGACGTGATCTGGGCGATCACCACGCGCATGGACCCCAAGCGCGACACAGTGCTGATCGACAACACACCCATCGACTACCTGGACTTCGCCTCGCCGGTTTCCGGTCTGGGCTCGAAGATGGGCCTGGATGCCACTCACAAGTGGCCGGGCGAAACCAGCCGCGAATGGGGACGCGCCATCGTGCAGGACGAGGCGGTGAAACGACGGGTCGACGAACTCTGGTCGCAGCTGGGCATCGATTGAGATAACACAGAGGCGGGCTCGAGTCCGCCCGCAGCCTTGGCGGGGCAACCCGCTCATTGAAGAAACGACGTGCACATGAAAGTGACCTTGCAGCCATCCGGGGCCGTTCTCGACGTAGTCCCCGGCGAACGCATTCTCGACGCCGCGCGGCGCCTGGGCTACGAGTGCCCGCAGAGCTGTCGCAACGGCAACTGCCATATCTGCGCTTCGCTGCTGGTTGAGGGGCGCGTGCGTCAAAGCGGCGAAGAACGCGACCACGGCGAGTTGCTTGCCTGTCTGGCCGAGCCATTGGAAGACTGCGTGCTGCACTGGGACGGCGTGCTGGCCCCCGGCGAGCTGCCGGTGCGCGAGCTGAGCTGCCAGCTGAGCGGCTACGAGGAAGTGGGTGGCGATGTGGTACGTCTGCTGCTGCGCCTGCCGGCTGGCAAGCAACCGCGTTACTACGCCGGGCAGTACCTGCTGCTGCAGCGCGCCGATGGCGAGTGGTCGGCATTTTCCCTGGCCTCGGCACCGGGGCGCGGCCGGGAGCTGGAGCTGCACGTGCTGGCGCGCGAGGATTCGGCGATCGAGCTGCTGGCGCATGTACGCCGTCAGGGTTTCGCCCGCATACAGCTGCCGTTCGGCGATACGCATCTGGCCGAGTTGCCGGACGGCCCGCTGGTGCTGGTCGCCGCCGGTACCGGCATGGCGCAGATGCACAGTCTGATCGAATACTGCCGCGCCGCCGGCTTCGCGCATCCGGTGCATCTGTACTGGGGCGTGCGGCGACCGGAAGACTTCTATCGTCTGCCGCACTGGGAAGAGTGGCAGGGCATGGCCAACCTGCACCTGCACCGGGTGGTCAGCGATGTCTGTGGCTGGGAGGGGCGCTGCGGGCTGCTGCACGAGGCGATTCGCGAGGATTTCAGCGACCTTGGCAAGCTGCACGTCTACGCCAGCGGCTCGCCCTCGATGGTCTACGGCACGTTGGACGCGCTGGTGGCCGCCGGCATGGACCCGCATCAGATGCGCGCCGACGTTTTCGCCTACGCACCGCGCGAGACCTGAGCGGCCGCGCAGTAACGCAAGCAGAAAAACGCCGGGTCGAGCCCGGCGTTTTTCGTTTCAGCGAACCTGGCGCTGTTGCAGCAGCAGGTTCTTGTAGCCGCTGGCGGCCAGGGTTTTCTGCGCCGCGCCCAGCTGTTCACGGCTGCTGTACGGCCCGACCAGCACGCGATACCAGGGCTCGTCGCGCACCTTGACGTTCTCCACGCGCACATCCTGGCCGAGCAGGATGATCTGGGCGCGCACCTTCTCCGCCTCGGCCTGCTGACGGAACGAGCCGGCCTGGAGGAAATATTGCGTTACCGGAGCCTTGGCCACGGTCGGTGGCGGCGGCGGAACCTGGCCGCTGAGGGCGGCCAGGGCGCGCGCTTCGTCGAGCTTGGCCGCTTCGGCCGGCGTCACCGGCTTGCTCGTCGGCGGCTCCGGCTGTTTGGTTTCCGGCGGCAGTATCACTTCCGATTCCGGCAGCAGCGTGTAGAAATCGTACTTGGGCTTGCTCGGCTGCTCGCTGGCCGCCGGGCTGCGCTTGGGCTGCTCCTTGATCGCGGTTCTGGGGGCCTCCTTGTTGCGTTTCACCTCTTTGCCGCCCGGTTCCAGGCTGGCCAGGAAGACGATGAAGCCGCCGATCACCAGGCCACAGGCGAGCCAGATCCAGCCGGGGACGGCTTTCTTCGCCGGCGCCTGGTAGCGACTGGCGCCGCGCTTGGGGGCGGCCTTCTTGCGCGCAGCCACTTACATCCGCTCCAGCGGTTCCAGGCCGAGCAGCTCCAGACCCTGCTTGAGGGTCTTGCCGGTCAGGGCCGCCAGGCGCAGGCGGCTGTCCTTCTGCTCTGGTTCGTCGGCACCGAGGATCGGGCAATGCTCGTAGAAAATGGAAAACAGCCCGGCCAGGTCATAGAGGTAGCTGCACAGCTGGTGCGGTTCGCCCTTGGCGGCAACGTTGTTCAGCACTTCGCCGAACTGCGCGAGGCGGGCCGCCAGCGCCAGCTCCTGCTCGGCTTCCAGGCGGATGTGGCCGGCGATCTCGTCGATGCCCTTGCCCAGCTTGCGGAACACGCTGGCCACACGGGTGTAGGCGTACAACAGGTAAGGCGCGGTGTTGCCTTCGAAGCTGAGCATCAGCTCGAAGTTGAAGCGGTAGTCGCTGGTGCGGTGCTTGGACAGGTCGGCGTATTTCACCGCGCTGATACCCACGGCGCGGGCGATCTGGCGCAATTCGCTTTCGTCGAGCTCCGGGTTTTTCTCCTTCACCAGGCTATAGGCACGTTGCTCGGCTTCATCCAGCAGGTCGATCAGCTTTACCGTACCGCCGTCGCGGGTCTTGAACGGGCGGCCATCGGCACCGTTCATGGTGCCGAAGCCCATGTGTTCGAGCTGCATGCCGTCATGCACGAAGCCGGCGCGCCGCGCCACTTCGAAGGCCATCTGGAAATGCAGCGCCTGGCGCTGGTCGACGAAGTACAGCACGCGATCGGCATGCAGCACCTGGCTGCGATAGCGCATGGCGGCGAGATCGGTGGTGGCGTAGAGGTAGCCACCGCCGGCCTTCTGCACGATCACCGGCAGCGGGTTGCCTTCGGCGTTCTTGAACTCGTCGAGGAATACGCATTGGGCGCCGTCGTCCTCGGTCAGCAGACCTTTTGCGCGCAGGGCCTCGACGATGCCCGGCAGCTCGGCGTTATAGGCGCTCTCACCCTTGACGTCGGCTGGGCTCAGGCTGACGCCGAGGCGGTCGTAGACGGCCTGGCAGTGGCTCAGCGAGACGTCGTTGAAACGCTGCCACAGGCGCAGGCACTCGGCATCGCCGGCTTGCAGGCGAACCACCAGCTCGCGGGCGCGGTCGGCGAACTCGGCGGATTCGTCGAAGCGCTTCTTCGCCGCGCGGTAGAACTGCTCGAGATCGGCCAGCTCGCTTTCGGCGGCCGCCGGCTGCTCCTCCAGGTAGGCCAGCAGCATGCCGAACTGGGTGCCCCAGTCGCCGACGTGGTTCTGCCGGATCACGTCGTCGCCGAGAAAGGCCAGCACGCGCGCGACGGCGTCGCCGATGATGGTCGAGCGCAGGTGGCCGACGTGCATCTCCTTGGCCAGGTTCGGCGATGACAGATCGATCACCACGCGCTGCGCGGCGCCAACTTTGCGCACCGCCAGCTGCGAATCGGCCAGGGCCGCCTCGAGGCGTTCGGCAAGGGCAGCGGTGTTCTGGAAGAAGTTGAGAAAGCCCGGGCCGGCGATCTCCACCTTGCTGACCTGGGCATCCTGCGGCAGTGCGGCGATCAGCTTCTCGGCCAATTCACGCGGCTTCAGGCCGGCGGGCTTGGCCAGCATCATCGCGATGTTGCTGGCGAAGTCGCCGTGGCTCTTGTCCTTGGTGTTTTCCACCTGGATCGTCGGGCTCAGGCCAGCAGGCAGCACGCCGTCGGCGGTCAGGCGGTCGAGGGCTTGCTGGATCAGGTGGCGAATGCTGTCTTTCATGATCGGCTCGGTCGGGCGGGCTTGCGCGAAAACCCGGCATTATAGAAGCAGCGACAAGCTTCAAGCCACCGGTGGCAAGCCACCGCCGGCGTTCACCTGCCGCTAGAAAAGATCGATCGGATCGACATCCAGCGACCAGCGCACCGCCCGCCCGCCCGGCAATTGCTCGAGCTGCACCAGCCAGGCGCTCATCAGTCGGTGCAGCGGCGCGCGGCTATTGCCTTGCAGCAACAGCTGGGCGCGGTAGCGTCCGGCGCGGCGTTCCATCGGCGCGGGCACTGGGCCAAGCAGCTCGATGCCGCCGAGCTGCAGTTCGTCCAGCAGGCGTTCGGCCAGACCGCAGGCCTGATCGAGAAATTCTTCCGCCTGGCCCGGACGGTGCGCCTCGGCGCGCAGCAGTGCGAGATGGCTGAACGGCGGCAGGCCGGCCGCGCGCCGCTCGGAGAGCGCCTGCTCGGCGAAGGCGAAATAGCCTTGCTCGGTGAGCTGCACCAGCAGCGGATGATCGGCCAGATGAGTCTGGATGATCACGCGCCCGGGCTCCTCGGCGCGTCCGGCGCGTCCGGCGACCTGGACGATCAGCTGCGCCATGCGTTCGCTGGCGCGGAAGTCGGCGGAGAACAGCCCGCCATCGGCATCGAGGACCGCCACCAGCGTCACGCGCGGAAAATGGTGACCCTTGGCGAGCATCTGCGTGCCTACCAGCAGGCACGGCTCGCCGCGGTTGATGGTGCCGAACAGCTGCTCCATCGCGCCCTTGCGGGCGGTGCTGTCGCGATCGATGCGCAGCACCGGGTAATCGGGGAAGAGGATGCCGAGCCGCTCCTCGGCGCGTTCGGTGCCGGCGCCCACTGGGCGCAGATCGACCTTGGCGCACTGCGGGCAGTTGCTTGGTGGGCGTTCGACATGCCCGCAGTGGTGGCAGCGCAATTCGTGGTGGCGCTGGTGCAGGGTCATGCGCGCATCGCAGCGCGGGCACTGGCTGAGCCAGCCGCAGTCGTGGCACAGCAATGTCGGGGCGAAGCCGCGGCGGTTGAGGAACACCAGCACTTGCTGGCCGGCCGCCAGGGTCTGCGCGATGGCCTGCTGCAGCGGGCCGGAGATGCCCGAGTCGAGCGGACGGCTCTTGACGTCCAGACGCAGGAAACGCGGCGGTTGGGCGCCGCCGGCGCGACGGGTCAGCTTGAGCAGCGCGTAGCGGCCGGCGTGGGCGTTGTGCAGGCTTTCCAGCGACGGCGTTGCCGAGCCGAGCACGATTGGCAGGTTCTCCTCGCGGGCGCGCAGCAGGGCGAGATCGCGGGCGTGGTAGCGCAGACCCTCCTGCTGCTTATAGGAGGCGTCGTGTTCCTCATCGATGATGATCAGACCGGGGTTCTTCAGCGGTGTGAACAGCGCCGAGCGCGTGCCGATGACGATATCCGCCTCGCCGTCGCGGGCCGCGAGCCAGGCGTCCAGGCGCTCGCGGTCGTTCACGCTGGAGTGCAGCAGGGCGATGCGGGCGTTGAAGCGCTGCTCGAAGCGCGCCAGCGTCTGCGGCCCAAGGTTGATCTCCGGAATCAGCACCAGCGCCTGTTTGCCGGCGGCGAGTACCTGATGAATCAGTTGCAGGTAGACCTCGGTCTTGCCGCTGCCGGTCACCCCGGCGAGCAGAAACGCCTGGAAGCCGCCAAGCCCCGCGCGTATGGCCTCGAAGGCCGCGCGTTGTTCACTGTTGAGCGCCAGCTCCGATTGCAGCAGCCAGCTGCCGCTATGGCCGCGTGGCTGGCTGAGGCGCCGACTGTCGATGCGCAGCAGGCGTTTTTCCAGCAGCAGTTCGAGGCTATCGCGGTTCAGCTGCAGCTTGCCGAGCAGACTATGCGGTACGCCGTGCGGGTGCTGGGCGATGGTCTTGAGTGCTTCGCGCTGGCGTGGCGCGCGTGCCAGGCGTGGATCGTCGGCGCGTGCGCCTTCGGCCAACAGCCAGAAGCGCTCCTGCCGCGCTTCCGCCGGTTCGCCCTGGCGTAGCAGCACCGGCAGTGCCCAGCTGAAGGTGTCGCCGAGGCTGTGCTGGTAATACTGGGCGGCCCACAGGCAGAGCCGGAACAGTGCGGCCGGCAGCAGCGGCTGGCGGTCGAGCAGTTCGAGTGCGGGCTTGAGCTTCGCTTCCGGTACTTCGCTGTGGTCGGCCAGTTCGACCAGCACGCCCACCACCTCGCGCCGGCCGAAGGGCACGCGCAGACGCACGCCCGGTTGCAGCGCGGCGGTCGCGCAGCCTGCCGGCGGCAGATAATCGAACAGGCGGCGCAGCGGCGAGGGCAGGGCCAGGCGAAGGATGGTCGTGGGCACGCGGCAATCCCTGGAGGGCGGGCGCCGATGGTAAACGATCGCCGCGCGCGCCGCTGCTCTGGTGGCGATGGCTCGCGCTTGCATCACTCGGATGCTCTGGTATCATTCGCGCCCTAATTCGTGCGGTACTCGGCATAGGGTCGGGTGGCGGCACATAATCCAGAGGATTCATCATGAAAGCCGATATCCATCCGAATTACGTCGAAATCGACGCCACCTGCAGCTGCGGCAACGTCATCAAGACTCGCTCCACGCTGGGCAAGAACCTGAACATCGACGTGTGCTCCGAATGCCACCCGTTCTACACCGGCAAGCAGAAGGTACTGGATACCGGCGGCCGTATCGATCGCTTCAAGCAGCGTTTCGGTGTGTTCGGCGCCAAGTAAGCTGGCGTATCGAGAACTTATGCAGTTCTCCGAGTACATGAAAAAGGCGTCCCTGGTGGGCGCCTTTTTCGTTTCCGTCGTTTGCAGCTTGTCGGTGCAGGCATTCTGCCCTGCGCCGGAACGCCTGCCACAGGTCGCGGTAGCGCAGGTCATCGATGGCGATACCCTGCGCCTGACCGATGGCCGCAGCGTCCGCCTGATTGGCCTTAACACGCCGGAGCTGGGACGCAAGGGCCGTGTCGCCGAGCCGCTGGCAGATGCGGCGCGCAACCATCTGCAGCAATTGGTGAAGGCCAGTGACGGTCGGCTCGGCCTGCGCATGGGGCGCGAGGCGCGCGATCGCTACGGTCGCGTGCTGGCGCATGCCTACGATGTCCAGGGAAACAACCTGGAGGCAGCATTGCTGGCGCAGGGGCTCGGCTTCTTCGTCGCGGTGGCGCCCAATACCGAGCTGGTCGACTGCCATCGCGCCGCCGAGGCGCAGGCGCGCCAAAAGCATCGCGGGCTCTGGAAGCGGCCTCCGCTGCGGCAGGCGCGGGAGATTCGCGCCGGCGGCTTCGCCCTGGTCGAGGGTCGCGTCGAGCGCGTCGAGCGCAACCGGGGTGGTCTGTGGATCGAGCTTGACGGACCGCTGGTGCTGCACGTGCCGCTACGAGATGTCGCAGCCT
Source organism: Stutzerimonas degradans (assembly GCF_024448505.1). Classification (GTDB taxonomy): domain Bacteria; phylum Pseudomonadota; class Gammaproteobacteria; order Pseudomonadales; family Pseudomonadaceae; genus Stutzerimonas; species Stutzerimonas degradans. Next base: position 81,607 of record NZ_JAMOHV010000006.1, on the reverse strand, counting down.
TCGCTGCGCTGCAGGCGTCGCTGCGAGGTGCCCGAATCGAGGCGCGCGGCTGGGTGGTCGATCGTGGTTCGCGGACGCGCCGCGATCAGGCGCGCTGGCTGATGCGGCTGTCGCATCCGGCGGCGCTCGATGTTCGTCGGTAACTAGCTTGGGCAAAACGCCGTTTTGCGTGGCATTTATTCCCTAAAAGTCGCAGGCGTCGGCGCTTGACACTCTCCTCTTGGCTCGCTTGTGACGGCGCGCGCTCTTGGCGTATGCTCGACCGCCTGTCTGTCCCAGTAAAAACAAGCGGAAATGCCAATGACTGACCTGAAAACCGCCGCTCTCGACTACCATTCCCAGCCGCGTCCGGGAAAGCTGAGTGTCGAGCTGACCAAGCCTACCGCCACCGCCCGCGATCTCTCGCTGGCCTACAGTCCAGGTGTTGCCGCTCCCGTACGAGAAATCGCCCGTGACCCGGAGCTGGCCTACCGCTATACCGGCAAGGGCAATCTGGTCGCTGTGATCTCCGACGGCACCGCGATTCTCGGTCTGGGCAACCTCGGCCCGCTGGCCTCCAAGCCGGTGATGGAGGGCAAGGGTGTGCTGTTCAAGCGCTTCGCCGGCGTCGATGTGTTTGACATCGAAGTGGACGCCGAAAGCCCGCAGGCCTTCATCGACACCGTCAAGCGCATCTCGATCACCTTCGGTGGCATCAACCTGGAAGACATCAAGGCGCCCGAGTGCTTCGAGATCGAGCGTGCGCTCATCGAGCAGTGCGATATTCCGGTCTTCCATGACGATCAGCACGGCACGGCCATCGTGACCGCCGCCGGCATGCTCAACGCGCTGGAAATCGCTGGTAAGACCATCGAAGAGGCAAAGATTGTCTGCCTCGGCGCCGGCGCTGCCGCGACTTCCTGCATGAAGCTGCTGGTCAGCATCGGCGCGAAGATCGAGAACATCTTCATGGTCGACCGCAAGGGCGTGATTCACGCCGGTCGCGACGATCTCAACCAGTACAAGGCGATCTTCGCCCACGAAACCGACAAGCGCACGCTGGACGACGCGCTGGACGGCGCCGATGTGTTCGTCGGCCTGTCCGGGGCCAATCTGCTGAGCGCCGAGGGTCTCAAGCGCATGGCGGCCGATCCGATCGTTTTCGCCTGCTCCAATCCGGATCCGGAGATCAGTCCGGAGCTGGCGCACGCCACCCGTTCCGACGTGATCATGGCCACAGGCCGTTCGGACTATCCGAACCAGGTCAACAACGTGCTTGGCTTCCCGTTCATCTTCCGCGGCGCGCTGGACGTACGGGCGACCCGCATCAACGAGGAAATGAAGATCGCGGCGGCGCTCGCGCTGCGTGATCTGGCGAAGCTGCCGGTGCCGGCGGAAGTGGCCGCGGCCTATGGCGTGTCCGACCTGCAGTTCGGTCGCGAGTACATCATTCCGAAGCCGATGGACCCGCGCCTGATCACGCTGGTATCGGATGCGGTTGCCAAGGCGGCAATCGACAGCGGCGTGGCGACGCTGCCTTATCCGTCGAACTACCCGCTCAAGTCGGTCAACGACGTATTCAACGGCTGATCCCGGTCTGAATGAAAAAGCCCCGCAGATTCTGCGGGGCTTTTTTGTTTGGGGTCGAAGAGATTCTAGAACAGGTCGATCGGCGCCGCTTCGCTGGCTGGCAGTGGGCTGCCAGGCACTGGAGCGCCGGGTTCGAGTTCGCTCATCGAGGGAGGCGAGTCTTCGCTCTTGAATAGCTCGAAATAGGCATTCGGTGTCGAAGGTGTCGCTGCGCGGCCGCTCTGCGGATCGACCCGCAGAGTCAGCAGCCCGGCTGGCTCGGCTGGCATATGTTCTGGAAGGTCCTTGAGCACGCTTCCCATGTACTTCATCCAGATGGGCAGTGCCACGGTGCCGCCGTACTCGTGCCGGCCGAGGCTCTGTGGCTGATCGAAGCCGGCCCAGACTGTTGTCACCAGATCCGCGTTGTAGCCGGAGAACCAGCTGTCGATCGAGTCGTTGGTGGTGCCGGTCTTGCCGGCGAGGTCGTGGCGGCCGAGCGCCAGCGCACGCCGGCCGGTACCACGGGTGATTACGTCCTGCAACATGCTGGTCATGATGTAGGCGGTGCGTTCGTCGATGATCTGCTCGGCAATGCGCGGGGCCGTGTCTGCCTCCGCGGGTTCGACTTCGCTGGTGCTGACGGTAGCTGCGTTCGGCGCATCAGGAACGCGGGTGGGGTTGGCGGCGAAAATCTGCTGGCCTTCGCGATCCTCGACGCGCTCGATGAGATAGGGCTCGATCTTGTAGCCGCCATTGGCGAACACGGTCCAGCCGGTGGCGATCTCCATCGGCGTGAGTGTCGCGGTGCCGAGCGCCAGCGAAAGGTTGCGTGGCAGATCCTGCGGGCGGAAGCCGAAACGGCTGATATAGTCGATGGTGTAATCGATGCCAATGCTCTGCAGCAAGCGGATCGAAACGAGGTTGCGCGACTTGTATAGCGCCTCGCGCATGCGGATAGGGCCGAGGAAGGTGTTGTTGTCGTTCTTCGGTCGCCAGATGCGATCCATTCCTTCTTCGACGAAGACGATTGGTGAGTCGTTAACGAGCGTGGCGGCGGTGTAGCCGGCATCGAGCGCGGCGCTGTAGACGAAGGGTTTGAAGCTCGATCCCGGTTGGCGTTTGGCCTGGATCGCACGGTTGTATTTGCTTTGGCCGAACGAAAAACCGCCGGCCAGTGCTTCGATGGAGCCGTCGATGGGATTCAGCGATACCAGTGCTGCCTGCGCGACCGGAACCTGACTGAAGCGGGCGCTCTCGCCATCGAGGCGGATGCGAATCAGGTCGCCACGCGCCACGACTTCAGCAGGTCGCTGCGGGCGAGGACCAAGGCTGTTGGTGGCGAGGAACGGGCGGGCCCATTTCATGCTTTCCCAGCTCACCGCGTGTTCGCTGCCGTCGCGCAGCAGTACCTTGATCCCGTCAGCGTCGACCTGGCTGACGATGGCCGGGAGCAGACCGGAAAGTGCGCGATGCTGTGTCAGTTCTTCGAGCCAAGCATCACGCGACTTTTCACCCAGGCGAGCCTCGGGCCCGCGGTAGCCGTGGCGTTGGTCGTATTCGATCAGACCTTCGAACAGTGCCAGATTGGCGGCCTGCTGCCGTTCGCTGCTGACGGTGGTGTAGACACGAAAGCCATCGGTATAGGCTGCGCTGCCGAAGCGGCCGACCATCTCTGCGCGTGCCATTTCGGCGATGTAGGCTGCATCCAGCTCCGGCGCAGCGCCGTGGTAGCGTGCGGTTTCGGGCTCGGCGATGGCTTGCTGGTAGCTGGCCTCATCGATCGAGCCCAATCGATACATGCGGCCCAGAATCCAGTCGCGACGCTCCTTGCTGCGCGCGGGGTTGACCAGTGGATTGAACGCCGAGGGGGCTTTGGGTAGGCCGGCAATCATCGCCTTCTGGGCCAGCGTCAGCTCGCCGATCGACTTGCCGTAATAGACCTGCGCCGCCGCCTCGATACCGTAGGCGCGATGGCCCAGGTAGATCTTGTTCACGTAGAGTTCGAGAATTTCGTTCTTGGTCAGCTCGCGCTCGATCTGCAGGGCCAGCAGGATTTCATTGATCTTGCGGGAAAAGCTGCGCTCGCTGGTCAGGAAAAAGTTCTTGGCGACCTGCATGGTGATGGTGCTGCCGCCGGTCTGAATGTGCCCGCTTTTCAATAATTGCGCGGCAGCGCGCAGCAGGCCGGTGACGTCGACGCCATAATGATTTGCGAAATTGTCGTCTTCGGCGGCCAGCAGAGCCTGGATAAAGTCGCTGGGAATCTCCTCGAAGCGAACAGGAGAACGACGCATTTCGCCGAACTCCGCGATGAGCTTGTTATCGGTGCTGTAGACCCGCAGCGGGATCTGCAGCTGAATGCTGCGTAGCGAATCCACGGACGGCAGGTTCGGACTCAGATACAGAAAGGCACCGCTGAGGCTGAGCGAAAATGCGCAAAAAAGTGCAAAGCAAGACCAGAAGAGAAACTTCAGAAAGCGCATCGGGGTTCTTGAAATCCGGAATATAGGAGGGCGCCGCAGGCGATGCTGAAAGGGAAAAACCGGTCACATTATAAGCGGTTTTTTTGTCGGCTAGCCATTTGCGCTTCTGTCAAGGCTGTAATCTAATGTGGATAACCATAATTAATCCGTAAGTCGCGGATAAAATAGGAAATTGGTCGTGCTAGGGCTCTTCACGAAGAAAGCGAACACGCTACTTGGGATCGATATTAGTTCGACATCCGTCAAGCTCCTCGAATTGAGCCGCTCGGGTAATCGCTATCGGGTGGAGGCTTACGCCGTTGAGCCGCTACCGCCGAATGCCGTCGTCGAGAAGAATATCGTCGAGCTCGAAGGTGTCGGTCAGGCGCTGCAGCGTGTTGTCGCCAGGGCCAAGATCAATGCCAAGCAGGCGGCGGTTGCCGTGTCTGGCTCGGCAGTCATCACCAAGAGCATCGAGATGGAGTCCGGCCTCTCGGACGATGAGTTGGAGAATCAGCTCAAGATCGAGGCGGATCAGTACATCCCTTATCCCCTTGAAGAGGTCGCCATCGACTTCGAAGTACAGGGACCTGCTGCGCGTACACCGGGACGTGTAGAGGTACTGCTGGCAGCCTGTCGTAAAGAAAACGTCGAAATTCGTGAGGCCGCCCTTGCGCTGGCGGGCCTCACTGCCAAGGTCGTGGATGTCGAGGCCTATGCGCTGGAGCGCTCCTATGGCCTGCTTGCTCCGATGTTGGCAGGTGCGCAGGGCGAGCTGACGGTAGCTGTCGTTGATATCGGTGCCACCATGACGACGCTAAGCGTGTTGCACAACGGACGCACTATCTATACGCGCGAACAGCTATTCGGCGGCCGCCAGCTGACCGAAGAGATTCAGCGGCGTTATGGTTTGTCCGTAGAGGAAGCTGGTTTGGCCAAGAAACAGGGCGGTCTTCCAGATGACTATGACAGCGAGGTGTTGCAGCCGTTCAAAGAGGCGGTGGTGCAACAGGTCTCGCGTTCGCTGCAGTTCTTCTTCGCCGCCGGGCAATTCCACGATGTGGATTACATTCTGCTGGCCGGAGGTACGGCGTCGCTGCCGGGACTCGATCGTCTGATCCAGCAGAAGATCGGTACGCAGACTCTAGTCGCCAATCCCTTTGCCGATATGTCGCTGAGTAACAAGGTCAACGCTGGTGCGCTGGCCAGTGATGCACCGGCGCTGATGATTGCGTGTGGCTTGGCGATGAGGAGTTTCGACTGATGGCACGGATCAACCTGCTTCCTTGGCGCGAGCAGCTGCGCGAGGAGCGTAAGCAGCGCTTTCTGGCGACGCTGGCTGGTGTGCTTCTGCTCGCGGGCGGACTTGTCTTCCTTGGCGATCGTTACTTTCAAGGTGCTATCGAGTACCAGAACGCGCGTAACGACTTCGTGCGTAAGGAGATTGCTGTGCTCGATGCGCGTATCAAGGAGATCAGAGAGCTGAAGGAGCGGCGCCAGCAGCTTCTGGAGCGTATGAAGATCATTCAGGATCTACAAGGCAATCGACCGGTTATCGGTCGTGTGTTCGACCAGTTGGTGCGCACCTTGCCCGATGGCGTCTATTTCACCGGCTTGAAGATGACCGGTAAGAACATCGCCATCGTCGGCGCCGCGGAATCGAATAATCGGGTTTCAAACCTGATGCGCAACCTCGATGGTTCAGATTGGCTTGATGCGCCGAATCTCACTGAGGTCAAGGCAGTCACGGCGGGAGCGGTGGATCAGGAAAACGTGTTCCAGCTTACGGTGCAACAGACGCAACCTGGCGTCGCCATGGAAGGAGGCAAGCCATGAGTCTGGCCGATTCGCTGGAAAGTCTGCGCAAGGTCGATCTGGCAGAGCTGGATCTCAACAACCTCGGCTCCTGGCCCGGGCCAGTTAAGGTCATTGCTTCGGTACTCCTGCTGTCCGTCGTACTTGCGCTGGGTTACTACTTTCATTTGAAAGACCTGCAGACGAATCTTGAACAGCAGCAGGCTCAAGAGGAAACGCTGAAGCAGCAGTTCTCGACGAAGGCGTTCCAGGCGGCGAACCTAGAAGCCTACCGAGAGCAAATGGCTGAAATGGAAATTTCCTTTGGTGCACTGTTGCGTCAACTGCCTAGCGATACGGAAGTTCCCGGTTTGCTCGAAGATATCACTCGCACCGGATTGGGAAGTGGGCTGGAGTTCGAGGAGATAAAGCTTCAGCCGGAAGTTGTTCAGCAGTTCTATATAGAACTTCCCATACAGATAAAAGTGGTGGGCGGCTATCACGATTTGGCGACGTTTGTGAGCGGTGTTGCAAGTTTGCCGCGTATCGTCACGTTGCATGACTTTGAGATCAAGACCGAAAAAGCGGATACCTCCAACAAGTTGCGCATGAGTATTTTGGCCAAGACTTATCGCTATAACGACAAGGGGCTGCAAAAATGAAAAGAGCCCGTTTCGCCGTATTGGGCTTGGGTCTGATGGCGCTGGCAGGTTGTGGCGGCGGATCCGATTTTTCCGATTTGCAGCGGTATCTCGACGAGGTGCGAGCCCGGCCGAAGGGCACGATCGAGCCTCTTCCAGCCTTTGTTCCATACGAGGCCTTCACCTATAGCGCAGCCGCCTTGCGCCATCCATTCCAACCGCCGGTGAAAATAGACCTGGCGCAGCGGGAGAAGGGATCCAAGGATATTCGTCCGGACGAAACCCGGATCAAACAGTTCCTCGAAGGTTTCAATATCGAAAATTTCGTCATGGTTGGAACATTGGCTAACGGTGACGGCCGCTTCGCCTTGGTTAAGGGAGGGGACGGTGTTCATCGCGTCAAGGTCGGCGATTACTTGGGACGAAACCACGGTCGCATCGTCGATATCACCGATGCCGAAGTCGAGGTGCTGGAGATAGTTCCGGATGGTGAGGGTGGGTGGCTAGAGCGCCCGCGCAGTTTGAATTTGAAAGAGCGCACCTGAGCGCGGGGCAACAAGAATGGAAAACCTATACCGGTCTGCACAACGGAAGAACTCTATGAATAGCACCGTCTCGCGTCTTGGTGTCGCATTGTTGGCGTTCCTGGCCGCCCCGGCTCTGCTGGCTGCCAACCTCAACGCCTTGGATGTTGCGGCGCTTCCCGGTGATCGTGTCGAGCTCAAGCTGGCGTTCGACGAGCCAGTGAATAAGCCGCATGGCTATACGCTGGAGCAGCCGGCGCGCATTGCCCTGGATTTGCCCGGCGTGTCCAACAAGCTGGGTGTGAAGAATCGTGAGTTGGGGGTAGGTAATGCTCGCAGCGTCACGGTTGTCGAGGCGCAAGGACGTACCCGTCTGATCGTCAATCTGACCACCCTGGTGCCGTACTCGACGCGCATTGAGGGTAGCAACCTGTTCGTTGTGCTCGGCGACTCCTCGGCACCGGTTGCCGTATCCAATTCCACCGTCGCCGCCCCTGTAGCTACTCCGGCGCCTTCTAAGCCGCTGCTAACGAGCAAGGCGATTAACAACATTGATTTTCGGCGCGGTGAGGATGGCGCTGGCAATGTGATCATCACGCTTTCCGACCCTTCGATCAGTTCGAATATCGAAGAGCAGAGCGGGAAAATCCGCGTTTCGTTTGCCAAGACTCAGTTGCCTGAGTCTCTGCGGGTTCGTCTGGATGTGCAGGATTTCGCTACTCCAGTGAAGTTTGTCGATGCCACCGCACAGGGTGGTGGTGCAGCTATCGCCATTGAGCCTACAGGTCGCTACGACTATCTGGCCTATCAGACCGACGACAAGCTGACGATCAGCATCAAACCGCTGACCGAAGATGAGGCGCAGAAACGTAAGGCGGAGCGATTTGCTTATTCGGGAGAGAAGTTGTCCCTTAACTTCCAGGACATCGATGTTCGCTCCGTACTGCAGTTGATTGCAGACTTCACCGATCTCAATCTGGTCGCCAGCGATACGGTGCAGGGAAATATCACCCTGCGCCTGCAGAATGTGCCGTGGGACCAGGCTCTTGATCTTGTCCTCAAGACCAAAGGGTTGGATAAGCGTCAGGTTGGTAATGTGCTGTTGGTCGCGCCTGCTGACGAGATTGCGGCGCGCGAACGCCAGGAACTCGAATCGCAGCGGCAGATCGCCGAACTCGCTCCGCTGCGTCGGGAAGTGGTACAGGTCAACTACGCCAAGGCGGCCGATATCGCCAAGCTCTTCCAGTCAGTGACCAACACCGAGGGTCAGGTGGACGAGCGTGGCTCAATTGCCGTTGATGATCGAACCAACAATATCATTGCTTATCAGACGCAGGATCGGCTGGACGAATTGCGGCGTATCGTTGCGCAGTTGGACATTCCGGTTCGTCAAGTGATGATCGAGGCGCGAATTGTTGAAGCTAACGTGGATTACGACAAGAGTCTGGGGGTCCGCTGGGGTGGTACCCAGATATTCGCTAACGGCCGCGGCGCCGTATACGGTAGCGACGACTTCGGTGATGAGGGTGGCGACGCTGGCGAAGATAGTAACGGCAATTACCCATTCGTCGATTTGGGGGTTACTAACCGTACCGCAGGCATTGGTATCGGCTATGTGACCGACAATCTGATCCTTGATCTCGAGCTTTCGGCCATGGAAAAGTCGGGTAACGGTGAAATCGTTTCCCAGCCCAAGGTAGTGACCTCCGACAAAGAGACGGCGAAGATTCTCAAAGGATCTGAAATCCCCTATCAGGAAGCCAGCTCCAGCGGAGCGACCAGTACGTCGTTCAAGGAGGCGGTGCTGTCGTTGGAAGTGACCCCACAAATCACACCGGACAATCGCATTATCATGGAAGTCAAGGTCACCAAGGATGCGCCGGACTATGCAAACGCGCTCAATGATGTTCCGCCTATTAATAAGAACGAAGTAAATGCCAAAGTACTGGTCAACGATGGTGAAACCATTGTCATCGGTGGCGTTTTCTCGAACACCCAGAGCCGCTCAGTCGACAAGGTGCCGTTGCTGGGGGATTTGCCCTTCCTCGGTCGCCTGTTCCGTCGCGACTCCGTTACGGAGGAGAAATCGGAGCTGTTGGTCTTTCTTACTCCGCGTATAGTAAACAACAACGCCATAGCTGTGAGTCGTTGACTGGGTGCAAAATCTGATCCTCGTAGGCCCGATGGGAGCTGGCAAGAGCACCATCGGGCGTTTGCTTGCCAAAGAGTTGCGCTTGCCGTTCAAGGACTCGGATAAGGAGATCGAGCAGCGCACTGGCGCCAGTATCCCCCTGATCTTCGATGTGGAGGGTGAGGGCGGCTTCCGTGAGCGCGAGCACGCGGCGATCGCTGACCTTTGCCTGTTGAACGGGGTAGTACTGGCGACGGGCGGGGGCGCTGTGTTGCAGGAGGACAATCGTCGCGCATTGCGCTCCGGCGGGCAGGTTGTTTATCTGTGCACCTCCGTGGATCAGCAGCTGGAGCGAACCTCCAGGGATCGTAATCGTCCGCTCCTGCAGGCCGCAGATCCACGGGCTGTGTTGGAGACTCTCATGGCCGTTCGCGATCCGCTTTATCGGGAGATCGCCGATATCGTGGTGGAAACCGATGAGCGTCCGCCACGACTTGTGGTGATGGAAATTCTCGAGCGGCTCCAGGCGCTCCGGCACCGTGAAAGCCGTGACGGAACTGCGCTATCCTAGCCTCCTTTTTTGGAGGCCTCATGCAGACACTTCAGGTCGATCTCGGCGAGCGCAGTTATCCGATAGAAATTGGCGAGCACCTGCTGGATCATGCCGATGTGATATCCGCTCGAATCCGCGGCAGGCAAGTGGCGATCGTCACCAACGAGACCGTTGCGCCGTTGTATCTGGATCAACTGACGCGTTCATTGAGCGCTTTCTTGGTCACGCCGATCATCCTTCCCGATGGCGAAGCCCATAAGAGCTGGCAGACGCTGCAGCTGATCTTCGATGGTCTGCTCGGCGCGCGGCTTGATCGAGGCGCCACGATCATCGCGCTGGGCGGCGGTGTGATCGGTGATATGGCCGGCTATGCCGCGGCCAGCTACCAGCGGGGCGTCGATTTCATCCAAGTGCCGACGACCTTGTTATCGCAGGTCGACTCTTCGGTCGGAGGCAAGACCGGGATCAATCATCCGCTGGGTAAGAACATGATCGGTGCGTTCTACCAACCACGCGCCGTGATCATCGATACGACTACGCTAGGTACTTTGCCGGCTCGTGAGCTTTCGGCCGGACTCGCGGAAGTGATCAAGTACGGCCTGATCTGCGATGCGCCTTTCCTAGGATGGTTGGAAGCTCATATCGAAAGCCTGCGTGCGCTGGAGCCGAAGGCATTGAGCGAGGCCATCTACCGTTCCTGTGCTGCCAAGGCTCGGGTGGTGGGAGCGGATGAGAGGGAGTCGGGGGTCCGCGCCACCTTGAATCTGGGACATACCTTCGGGCACGCCATCGAGACACATCAGGGCTATGGTGCCTGGCTGCATGGTGAGGCGGTTTCGGCGGGCACGGTAATGGCGCTGGAGATGTCGCGCCAGCTGGGCTGGATCGAAACCGCCGAGCGTGACCGGGCGATCCGCCTGCTGGTGCGCGCAGGTTTGCCGGTCGTGCCGCCGCAGGATATGGCGGCGTCGGATTTTCTGCAGCACATGGCGGTCGACAAGAAGGTTCTCGACGGCAAGCTGCGGCTGGTGCTGCTCAAGAAGCTCGGTGAGGCCGTCGTGACCGGCGATTTTCCCCGTGAGGCGCTGGAAGACACATTGCGCGTCGACTATGGGGCGCTGACGCAACATTTAGGAGCGTAAGAAATTTCCATGACTAGTTTGTCTGCGGACGACTCGTTTCTGAACCATTACGGGTTCAGTCATGATCCTTTTGGAGCCCGTGTCCCGGGTTTCAAATTCTTTCCCGCTCAGCGCAAGCCGGTGCTGGGGCAGCTACATCACCTGGCACGATACAGCCAGCTGCTATTGGTGGTAACCGGCCCGCAGGGGAGCGGCAAGACGCTGCTGCGTCAGGCGCTGGTCGCCAGCAGCAACAAGCAGTCCGTGCAAAGCGTGGTGATCACGCCGCAGGAAACCGCAGATGCTGCCGCCATACTGCAGCAGGTGGCTCAGGCGCTGAACGTGCAGCGGAGCGATTTCGACGCGGTGATGGCGCAGATCGTCCAGTTGGCGCTCACTGGTCAGGAGGTGTACCTGCTGGTCGATGATGCCGAGCGTCTGACCGGTGCGGCAATCGAGACGCTGTTGCGCTTCGCCGCAGGCAGCCCGGAGGCACGACCGCACGTGTTTCTGTTTGGCGAGTCGGCCCTGGTTGGGCGGCTGGAGGCGCTCAGCGACGGACCCGGTGAGCGTTATCACGTCATCGCTCTGCAGCCTTACGAAGAGGACGAAACGCGCGAATACCTTGCTCAGCGCCTGGAGGGTGCGGGCGCTGGTCTGGAGTGCCTGAGCGGGGAGCAGATCGCGCGCATTCATGAGCTGGCTGGTGGATGGCCTGGTGCAATCAACGAGGTTGCGCGAGAGGAACTGATCGAAGGTATGCAGGTGAAAAGGAAGCACTCTCGCACTGGCGGTTTTTCCCTGCCTGTTCCGAGAAAACACCTGCTGGCAGTGCTCGCCGTGCTGGTCGTCGTTGGGCTGGCGTTGTTGTTTCGTGGCGCGGGCGAGCAGGATACGGCGGCACCGAGCAGCACGGCGCTTCCGCTGGGAGGCGGCGCCTCGGCCGAATCGCCAGCGACCGGTGAGGCCGCAATCGAGTTCGATGGTGCTGATCGGCCGGCGGCGCTGCCGCTGACGGCGAATGCCCAGCCGGTAATTCGTGAGCCATTGGCCGCGGCGGCCGGAGGCGAGCAAGAGGATGGGCCGAGCGGCATGCAGAGTGCTGTCGATTCACCCCGGCTGATGGAGCCAGCGGCACTGCCTCCGGCCGAGACGGCGCGCGAGCCTGTACCAGCACCAGCACCAGCACCAGCACCAGCACCAGCACTCGCACCGGCACCGACGGTAACTCCTCCAGTTAGAGCGCCCGCGCCCACCCCGGCTCCTAAACCGGCGGCCTCGGCGAATCCGGCAACGAACGCGGCTGGAGGAAACTGGTACGCCAGCCAACCTGGCGGCAACTATCTGCTGCAGATTCTCGGAACGCGCAGCGAGAAGAGTGCGCAGGCGGTGATAGCCAAGCATGGTGCTGGCTACCGTTATTTCATCAAGCAGCACCAGGGCAAGCCGCTCTACGTAGTGACTTATGGCAGCTTCGCCAGCCGCACCGCAGCCACTGCGGCGATCAAGGCATTACCGGCGGAACTGCAGGCGGGTAAGCCATGGGCGCGGAGTCTGGGAAGCGTTCAGCAGGAGATGCGTAAATAAGCGAAAAAATGCCCCAAAAAAGTGCGCAATGCACCGAATTGGGGCTTGCAAAAAAAAATTGTGTCGTTCCACGGTTGCTTTGTAAACTGCTCCCCCTTTCGCCCGCGTGAATGACGGGGCTCTCCTGTGCTCCGTCAGTAAGGGGTTGATTTACAACGCATTTAGCTGGTGGAGTGCCTATGAGAGCAGGTCTGTTTCGTCCTGAAGAGTTCAAGGATAACTGCGGCTTCGGTCTGATTGCCCACATGCAGGGCGAGGCAAGCCATCACCTGCTCAAAACCGCAATTGCGTCGCTCACTTGCATGACTCACCGCGGCGGCATTAATGCCGATGGTAAGACCGGTGACGGCTGTGGCTTGCTGATGCAGAAGCCGGACGCTTTCCTGCGCGCCATGGCCCGTGAGCACTTTGCCACTGAGCTACCGGATCAGTATGCGGTCGGCATGATCTTCCTTAGCCAGGATCCCAGCGAAGCCAACATTTCGCGTGCGCGCCTCAACGAAGAGGTTGCGGCACAAGGGCTGACGCTGGTCGGCTGGCGTGAAGTGCCGGTGGACACCAGCGTACTTGGCCGCCTCGCCCTCGAGCGCCTGCCGCGCATCGAGCAGATTTACGTGTCGGGCGCCGGCCTGTCCGAGCGTGACTTCGGCATCAAGCTGTTCTTCGCCCGCCGTCGGGCTGAGGTCGCTCTGGCCGACCGAGAGTTCTATGTCTGCAGTCTGTCGGACAAGGACATCATCTATAAAGGCCTGATGATGCCGGCCGATCTGGCGCAGTTCTATCCGGATCTCGGTGATGAGCGCCTGGCGACCGCGATCTGCGTGTTCCACCAGCGTTTCTCCACCAACACCCTGCCGCGCTGGCCGTTGGCCCAACCGTTCCGCTATCTCGCGCACAACGGTGAAATCAACACCATCACCGGCAACCGCAACTGGGCGCAGGCGCGGCGGCTCAAGTTCGCCAACGAACTGTTGCCGGATCTGGAAAGCCTGGCACCGCTGATCAACCGCACCGGTTCCGACTCCTCAAGCATGGACAACATGCTCGAGTTGCTGGTCACTGGCGGCATGGACCTGTTCCGCAGCCTGCGCATGATCATTCCGCCGGCGTGGCAGAACGTCGAAACGATGGATGCCGATCTGCGCGCGTTCTACGAATACAACTCCATGCACATGGAGCCCTGGGACGGGCCGGCCGGCGTGGTGCTGACCGATGGTCGCCACGCGGTATGCCTGCTGGACCGTAACGGCTTGCGCCCGGCGCGCTGGGTGACGACGAAGAATGGCTATATCACCCTGGCGTCTGAGGTGGGTGTATGGGACTACCAGCCTGAGGATGTCATCGCCAAGGGTCGCGTCGGTCCGGGTCAGATTCTCGCCGTCGATACCCACACCGGCCAGATTCTGCATACCAGCGACATCGACAACCGCCTGAAAGCCCAGCATCCCTACAAGAAGTGGCTGCGTGGCACGGCGCTGCGTATCCAGTCGACCCTGGACGACAACGACCATGGCTCGGCGGTCTACGACGTCGACCAGCTCAAGCAGTACATGAAGATGTTCCAGGTCACCTTCGAGGAGCGTGATCAGGTCCTGCGCCCGCTGGCCGAGCAAGGTCAGGAGGCGGTCGGCTCGATGGGCGACGATACGCCGATGGCCGTGCTGTCGCGTCGCGTGCGTTCACCCTACGATTACTTCCGCCAGCAGTTCGCGCAGGTCACCAACCCGCCGATCGACCCGCTGCGCGAAGCCATCGTCATGTCGCTGGAAACCTGCCTGGGGGCCGAGCGCAACGTCTTCGAGGAAACCGCCGATCACGCTAACCGCGCGATCCTGACCACGCCGGTGATCTCGCCGGCCAAGTGGCGGACCATCATGGAACTCGATCGCCCCGGCTTCGAGCGCCATTTCCTTGATTTGAACTATGACGAGAGCCTGGGCTTGGAGGCTGCGGTGCGCAACTTGGCCGAGCAGGCCGAGGAAGCGGTGCGCGCTGGCAAGGTTCTGCTGGTGCTCAGCGACCGCCACATCGCACCGGGCAAGTTGCCGATGCACGCTTCGCTGGCGGTTGGCGCGGTGCACCATCGCCTGGTGGAAACCGGTCTGCGCTGCGATTGCAATATTCTCGTGGAAACCGCCACCGCACGCGATCCGCACCATTTCGCGGTGCTGATCGGCTTCGGCGCCACCGCGGTCTATCCGTTCCTCGCCTACGAGGTGCTCAGCGACCTGATCCGCACCGGCGAAGTGCTCGGCGATCTGTACGAGGTGTTCAAGCACTACCGCAAGGGCATCTCCAAGGGCCTGCTGAAGATCATTTCGAAGATGGGCATCTCGACCATCGCGTCCTATCGCGGCGCGCAGCTGTTCGAGGCGATCGGACTGGCTGAAGAAGTGGTTGAGCTCAGCTTCCGCGGCGTCGCCAGCCGCATCCAGGGCGCGCGTTTCGTCGATCTCGAGGCAGAGCAGAAGGCACTGGCCGACGAGGCCTGGAACAATCGCAAGGCTATCCAGCAAGGTGGTCTGCTGAAGTTCGTCCATGGTGGCGAGTACCACGCCTACAACCCCGACGTGGTCGGCGCCCTGCAGGCGGCCGTGCAGTCGGGCGACTACGCCCGTTTCAAGGAATACAGTGCGCTGGTCGACAAGCGTCCGGTATCGATGCTGCGTGACCTGCTGGGCGTCAAACTGGCGGAGCAGCCGCTGGCGCTGGAAGAGGTCGAGCCGCTGGATTCGATCCTCAAGCGTTTCGATTCCGCCGGTATCTCCCTGGGCGCCCTGTCGCCAGAGGCGCACGAGGCGATCGCCGCGGCGATGAACCGTATCGGTGCGCGCTCCAACTCCGGCGAGGGTGGCGAGGATCCGGCACGCTACGGCACCGAGCGCAGCTCGAAGATCAAGCAGGTCGCCACCGGCCGCTTCGGCGTCACGCCGGAATACCTGATCAACGCCGAGGTGCTGCAGATCAAAGTGGCTCAGGGCGCCAAGCCTGGTGAAGGTGGGCAGCTACCCGGCGGTAAGGTCAACGGTCTGATCGCGCGACTGCGCTACGCGGTGCCAGGCGTGACGCTGATCTCGCCGCCGCCGCACCACGACATTTATTCCATCGAGGACCTGGCGCAGCTGATCTTCGATCTCAAGCAGGTCAATCCGCGCGCGCTGGTGTCGGTCAAGCTGGTGGCCGAGCCCGGCGTCGGCACCATCGCCGCCGGCGTCGCCAAGGCCTACGCCGATCTGATCACCATCTCCGGTTATGACGGCGGTACCGGCGCCTCGCCGCTGACCTCGATCCGCTACGCCGGCTCGCCGTGGGAACTAGGTCTGGCTGAAACCCACCAGACTCTGCGCGGCAACGACCTGCGCGGCAAGGTACGAGTACAGACCGACGGCGGGCTGAAAACCGGCCTCGACGTGGTCAAGGCGGCGATCCTCGGTGCCGAGAGCTTCGGCTTCGGCACCGCGCCGATGATCGCGCTGGGCTGCAAGTACCTGCGCATCTGCCACCTGAACAACTGCGCCACCGGCATCGCCACGCAGAACGAGCAGCTGCGCAAGGATCACTTCATCGGCACCGTCGAGATGGTGGTCAACTTCTTCCAGTTCGTTGCCGAGGAAACTCGCGAGTGGCTAGCCAAGCTCGGCGTGCGCAGTCTCGGCGAGCTGATCGGGCGCACCGATCTGCTGGAAATCCTGCCCGGCGAAACCGCCAAGCAGGGCAATATCGACCTGACGCCGTTGCTCGGCGGCAGCAATATTCCGGCCGATAAACCGCAGTTCTGCGAGGTGGAGAAGAACCCACCGTTCGATCAGGGCCTGCTGGCCGAGGAAATGGTGCGACTCGCCAAGGGTGCGATCGAAGCCAAGAGCGGCGGCGAATTCGATCTGGAAATCTGCAACTGCGATCGCTCCATCGGCGCACGGGTATCCGGTGAAATTGCACGCCTGCACGGCAACCAGGGCATGGCCGCGGCGCCGATCACCTTCCGCTTCAAGGGCACGGCGGGGCAGAGCTTCGGCGTGTGGAACGCCGGCGGCCTGAACCTCTATCTCGAAGGCGATGCCAACGACTACGTGGGCAAGGGCATGACCGGCGGCAAGCTGATCGTGACCCCGCCCAAAAACAGCGCCTATGCCTCGCAGGACACCGCCATCATCGGCAACACCTGCCTGTATGGCGCGACCGGTGGCAAGCTGCTGGCGGCGGGTACCGCCGGGGAGCGTTTCGCGGTGCGTAACTCCGGCGCGCATGCCGTGGTGGAAGGCACCGGCGATCACTGCTGCGAGTACATGACCGGCGGCTTCGTCTGCGTGCTGGGCAAGACTGGGCACAACTTCGGTTCCGGCATGACCGGCGGCTTCGCCTACGTGCTGGATATGGACAACAGCTTCATTGACCGGGTCAACAATGAGCTGGTGAATCTGCAGCGCATCACCGGCGAAGCGATGGAGGCCTATCGCAGCCACCTGCACGGCGTGCTGCGCGAGTATGTCGCCGAAACCGCGAGCGAGTGGGGTGCTGAGCTGCTGGAAAATCTCGACGACTATCTGCGGCGCTTCTGGCTGGTGAAGCCGAAGGCGGCCAACCTGGCCTCGCTGCTGTCGAGCACTCGGGCCAACCCGCAATAACAAGCAGCTTAAAGCCGCGAGCCTCACGACCCGAGCGGCGTGAGGCACGGCTCCGTGATCGTCATGCGGTTTGCAGCCTGTGGCTGGCCGCTGCTGTTGAGAGGTTTTGAAATGACTGAACGTCTGAATAACGACTTCCAGTTCATCGAGGTCGGGCGCAAGGATCCGAAGAAGAAGCTGCTGCGCCAGCGCAAGAAGGAGTTCGTCGAGATTTACGAACCCTTCAAGCCGCAGCAGGCCTGCGAGCAGGCGCACCGCTGCCTGGGCTGTGGCAATCCCTATTGCGAGTGGAAGTGCCCGGTCCACAACTACATCCCCAACTGGCTGAAGCTGGTGTCCGAGGGCAACATTCTCGCCGCCGCCGAGCTGGCGCATCAGACCAATACCCTGCCGGAAGTCTGCGGCCGCGTGTGCCCGCAGGACCGCCTGTGTGAGGGCGCCTGCACCCTGAACGACGGTTTCGGTGCGGTAACCATCGGCTCGGTGGAGAAGTACATCGCCGATACCGCCTTCGCGATGGGCTGGCGGCCAGACCTGTCCAAGGTCAAGCCGACCGGCAAGCGCGTCGCCATCATCGGTGCCGGCCCGGCGGGTCTGGGCTGCGCCGACGTGCTGGTACGCAACGGCGTGGCGCCGGTGGTGTTCGACCGCAATCCGGAAATCGGTGGCCTGCTGACGTTCGGCATTCCCGAGTTCAAGCTGGAGAAGACCGTACTCAGTCGCCGCCGCGAGATCTTCAGCGGCATGGGCGTCGAGTTCCGTCTGAACACCGAGGTGGGCAAGGACGTCAGCATCGAGCAGCTGCTCGACGAATACGATGCGGTATTCATGGGCATGGGCACCTACACGTACATGAAGGGTGGCTTCCCCGGTGAGGACCTGCCCGGCGTGCACGACGCGCTGGACTTCCTCATCGCCAACGTCAACCGCAACCTCGGTTTCGAGAAGTCTGCCGATGACTTCATCGACATGAAGGGCAAGAAGGTGGTGGTGCTCGGCGGTGGTGACACCGCGATGGACTGCAACCGCACCTCGATCCGCCAGGGCGCCAAGAGCGTGACCTGTGCCTACCGCCGCGACGCGGCGAACATGCCGGGTTCGCGTCGCGAAGTGAAGAATGCCAAGGAGGAGGGCGTGAAGTTCCTCTTCAACCGCCAGCCCATCGCCATCGTCGGCGAGGACCGGGTCGAAGGCGTCAAGGTGGTCGAGACCCGTCTCGGCGCGCCGGATGCCCGCGGTCGTCGCAGCCCGGAGCCGATCCCCGGTTCCGAGCAGGTGCTGCCGGCCGATGCGGTGGTCATCGCCTTCGGCTTTCGCCCGAGTCCGGCACCGTGGTTCGAGGCCCAGGGCGTGCAGCTCGACAACCAGGGCCGCGTGGTCGCGCCGGCGCAGGGTGAATTCAAGCACCAGACCGCCAACCCGAAGATTTTCGCCGGTGGCGACATGGTGCGCGGTTCCGACCTGGTGGTGACGGCGATCTACGAAGGCCGGCAGGCCGCCGAAGGGATCATGGATTACCTCGGCGTCTGAGCCCGTGCCGGGCGCGCCGCGCCTGACATGAATCAAGCTCGCGGAAAAGGCACGGCACTCGCCGTGCCTTTTGTTTTCCGCTTTGCGACAATGCACGGCACTTTTTTGCCGGGACCCCGCCATGACCACCTTGAAGAACGATCGCTTCCTTCGTGCCCTGCTCAAGCAGCCTGTCGACGTCACCCCGGTGTGGATGATGCGCCAGGCCGGCCGCTACCTGCCGGAATACCGCGCCAGCCGCGCCAAGGCCGGCGACTTCATGAGCCTGTGCATGAATCCGGAGCTGGCCTGCGAGGTGACCCTGCAGCCGTTGGATCGCTATCCGCTGGATGCGGCGATCCTGTTCTCCGACATCCTCACCGTGCCGGACGCCATGGGTCTTGGGCTGTACTTCGAGACCGGCGAAGGGCCGCGCTTCAAGAAGGTGGTCAGCAGCGCCGCGGACATCGACGCGCTGCCGATCCCCGATCCGGAAAAGGATCTGGGTTACGTGATGGACGCCGTGCGCACCATCCGCCGCGAACTCAACGGCCGCGTGCCGCTGATCGGCTTCTCCGGCAGCCCCTGGACTCTGGCGACCTACATGGTCGAAGGCGGCTCGTCGAAAGATTTCCGCAAATCCAAGGCGATGCTCTACAGCGATCCGGCGGCGATGCATGCACTGCTCGACAAGCTGGCGCAATCGGTCACCGCCTACCTCAACGGCCAGATTCGTGCCGGCGCGCAGGCCGTGCAGATCTTCGACTCCTGGGGCGGCAGCCTGTCGGCGGCGGCTTACCAGGAATTCTCCCTGGCTTACATGCAGAAAATCGTCGACGGGCTGATCCGCGAGCATGACGGCCGCCGCGTGCCGGTGATCCTCTTCACCAAGGGCGGCGGGCTGTGGCTGGAGTCGATGGCAGATGCCGGTGCCGAGGCACTCGGTCTGGACTGGACCTGCGATATCGGCAGCGCCCGTGCGCGGGTCGGTGACAAGGTCGCGCTGCAGGGCAACATGGACCCCAGCGTGCTGTATGCCAAGCCGGAGGCGATTCGTGCCGAGGTTGGCCGTATCCTCGCCAGCTTCGGCCAAGGCAACGGCCACGTGTTCAACCTTGGTCACGGCATCACCCCAGAAGTCGATCCGGCGCACGCCGGCGCGTTCATCGAGGCCGTGCACGAGCTGTCGGCGCAGTACCACCGCTAAGCACCTGGCGCACGACAAAACGCCCCGCTCATGCGGGGCGTTTTGCTATCCGCGTGCGTGGTTTTCCGGCGTGGCCGGCAAGCGTGCCAGATGCAGCGCGACCAGCAGCGAGACCAGCAGCAGGGCGGCGATGAACAGGCCTACGCCAATCCAGCCGCCGGCATGCCAGAACAGCCCGCCCAGCGTTCCGGCGATGCTGGAGCCCAGGTAATAGCCGAACAGGTACAGCGACGACGCCTGACCCCGCGCCTGGGTGGCGCGGCGGCCAATCCAGCTGCTGGCTACCGAATGCGCGCCGAAGAAGCCGAAGGTAAACAGCAGCATGCCCGGCAGGATGACTGCCAGTACATCGAACAGCGTCAGCCCCAGCCCGCCCAGCATCAGCACGATCATCGCCCAGAGCACCTTGCGCCGGCCGATCCGGTCGGCCAGCGCACCGGCCTGCGCCGAGCTGTAGATGCCCGACAGGTAGACCACCGCCAGCAGGCCGACCAGCGTCTGGCTGAGCTCGAACGGCGCGGCGATCAACCGGTAGCCGATGTAATTGAACAGCGTGACGAAGCTGCCCATCAGCAGGAATGCCTGCAGGAACAGCCACGGCAGGCCGGCATCGCGAAAGTGCATGGCGTAGCCCTGCACCAGCCCGCGCGGACGCAATGGGCGCGGACGGAAGTGCCGCGATTCGGGCAGAAAGCGCCAGAACAGCAGTGCGGCTAACAGCGCCAGCCCGCCCATCACCGTCAGTACGCTCTGCCACGGCAGGTAATCGACCAGCACGCCGCTGATCAGCCGGCCGCTCATGCCGCCGATCGCATTGCCGCCGATGTACAGGCCCATCGCCAGGCCGAGGTGCCGTGGATCGATCTCCTCACTCAGATAGGTCATCGCCACCGCCGCCAGTCCGCTCAGTGCCAGTCCGACGAGGGCACGCATCAACAGCACGCCATGCCAGCCGGGCATCACCGCGCTGAGCAGGGTGAACAGCGCGGCGGCCAGCAACGCGGTGACCATCACCGACTTGCGCCCGATGGCATCGGAGATCGGCCCGGTGAGCAGCAGGCCGATCGCCAGGGTGATGGTCGAGGACGACAGCACCAGACTGCTTTGCGCCGCGTTGATGGCGAACGCCTGCGACAGCATGGGCATCAGCGGTTGCACGCAGTAGAGCAGGGCGAAGGTCGCGAAGCCGCCGGCGAACAGCGCCAGCACGGTGCGGGTGAAGCGTGGTGTGCCCTTCTCCGTGAAGGCGGCGCGGTCCACGGCGTCGGGGGAGGGCTGCGCGTCGGGTTGAGCCGGCTCGCCGGTCGCGCACTGGAAACTGTTCATCGCCGATTCTCGCTGTCGTTCACCCGCTCGACGTTCGTTGAGCGTCGGGATCGCAGGCTGATAAGGAGAACGATAGGGAGCTTTGTTTAATGTTTCCAATATATTATTCGACCCAATCAATATGATTGGCGAATCAAAGAGGTCGTCATGGAGCTACGCCATTTGCGGTATTTCGTCGCTGTGGCCGAGGAGCTGCACTTCGGCCGTGCCGCCGAGCTGCTGCGCATTTCCCAGCCGCCGCTGAGCCAGCAGATCCAGGCGTTGGAAGCCGAGCTGGGGGTGCGCCTGTTCGATCGCACCAACCGTAGGGTTTCGCTGACCGATGCCGGTCGGCTGTTTCTCGAGGAAACCCGCCGCACGCTGGTGCAGGTCGACAAGTCGGTGGATGTGGTGCGCCGCGCCAATCAGGGCGAGATCGGCGAGCTGCAGATCGGTTTCACCTCCTCGGCGCCGTTCACCTCGATTCTGCCGCGGGCGATTCTGGCTTTCCGCGAAGCCTTTCCAGCCGTGCATCTGGCGCTGCAGGAGATGACCAGCAAGCAGGTGGTGGAGGCGGTGCAGGATGAGACGCTGCAGGTCGGCATGATCCGCCCGTTCGCGCTGCCGGCCGGCCTGCAGACCACGGAGCTGTTCAGCGAGCCGCTGGTGGCGCTGATGCACGCCGGCCATCCGTTGGCGAGCGGTAGCGAGGAGGGCATCTGCCTGGCCGAGTTGGCCGCCGAGCCATTCGTGTTCTTTCCGCGCAGCTACGGCACCGGGCTCTACGACCAGTTGCTCAACCTGGCGCGTCAGGCCGGCTTCAACCCGCGCATCGCCCAGGAGGCGAACGAGGCGCTGACCATCATCGGCCTGGTCGCTGCTGGGCTGGGGGTTTCGGTGCTGCCGGCGTCGTTCCAGCGCATCCGCATCGACGGCGTGGCATTTCGTACCCTGCTGGACAAGGACGCGACCACCGCCGTCTGGCTGGTCAAGCGCCGTCAGGAGCAGTCACCGCTGACGCGCGCCTTCATCGAGCTGGTCACGCGTGAGGCGCTTGCTGCCCGCTAGCGTGCAGTGAGAGTCCGTGCCGGCTGAGGGCCGGCACGGAGCGCTCGATCAGTTGTAGCGGTACTTCGCTTCGATCTTGCGCTTCTGCAGGGTGAACTGGGTCATGTCGATCTGGTTCTGTGCCAGCTGGTCTTCCAGCTTGTCCAGCTCGCCATTTTCCAACTTGCTGACGTGATGCTTGGTGGCGTGGTAGTTGATGGTTTCCGCTGCGCTGTGGCCACTGACCGGATCCCACAGAATGGAAAGCGGCCAGAACAGCAGATTGACCACGCCAAGGCCGTACTCACGACCGTAGAACGAACCGCCGCCGGGAAGCAGACCCAGCGCGGTACCCAGCGCTGGGCTCTTTTCCTCGACCGCCAGGCCGGCGGCTTCGAAGTGGCGCAGCTCGGATTCCTGATAAGAATTCAGGCCGCTCGCGCAGCCGGTGGAAGCCAGGATCGCACCAGCGAGAAGAATAGGGGTGAGTTTCACGACAGCTCCTTGTTGTCTGTTTTTCATGCGCGCTCCGTGACGCGCGGCGCGGAAGCTATCATGGTGTGATGGCAAGTTGACATGATTTTGCGCAGGTATCTGTTCTTTTGGTGTGCGCCGACGAGGGGTGGATGCGTGGCTGCAACCGCTTTAGCTTGAACCATTCAGCAGCGAATGGCTTTCTGGCTTGACACCGCTCGCCGCTCTGCCAAAGCTACACCGCAGCCGGCGAGGGCGCCGGCCTTTTCCTCACGCACAAGAGAACGATCATGAAACGGATTCTGCTAGCGTCCCTGCTCCTCTCCGCATCGGCCAGTGCCTTCGCCACCGCACCGGGTGGCCCAGGTTGCGGCTGGGGCAACATGCTGTTCGAAGGCCAGCGCGGCCTGCCCTCCCACCTGGTGGCTTCGACCACCAACGGCACTTCCGGTAACGCCACCTTCGGCATGACCTCCGGCACCAACGGTTGCTCGACCGATGGCGCGCTGCAGTACAACGGCAAGTCCATGATCGTGCTGGGCAGCATCATGACCGAGCTGTCCGAAGACATGGCGATGGGCGAAGGTGAGGCTCTGACCACCTACGCCGTCGTCCTCGGCATCAAGCCCGAGGATCGCGCGCATTTCGCCAGCGTCACCCAGGCACACTTCGACGAGATCTTCAGCTCCGCTGACGTGACCGCCGAGCAGGTGCATGCCGCCACCCTGGCGGTGCTCAAGCAGGACGCTCGCCTGGCTCAGTACGCCGAGCAGGCCTGAGTTTCACGCTCCTTCTCTCGTGCCCGCTCCGGCGGGCACTTTCGTATCTGCTTGCCATTGGCCGAATATGCTTCGACCCCTGCTACTGCTGGCGCTCTGTAGCGCGAGCACCCTCGCGCTGTCTGCCCCACCTGACGATTCCACGCTGCGATCGCTGGCCGACGAGCCCTACTGGCACTCGCTCGGACATTACGAGAGCGGCAAGCTGGGCGGTTGGCGCAGCTATGTCGATGACGACGATTTCTTCCTGGCCGACGGCGGTGAACATGATCCTGCTGCCGAGCTGGCGGCGACCCTTGCCGCGCTCTACGCGCCGGCGAGCGCTGGCGACCGTCACCCCCAGTGTGTTTTCCCGGCGCGCACGCGCTGGTTGCGCGAGCGGCTGAGCCTTACCGACCTGCCGACCGTCGAGTGCAAGGAGTTCCGCACCTGGTACGCCGACGTCGCGCCGCACAGTACCGTGCTGGTCTTTCCGGCGGCCTATCTCAACAGCCCGTCGTCGATGTTCGGCCACACCCTGCTGCGCATCGACCAAGCCGATATCGATACCCAGGGCAGTCCGCTGCTGAGTTCGGCACTCAACTTCGGCGCCTACATCGAAGGGATGGACAACAGCGTCCTCTACGCATGGAAGGGCCTGATGGGCGGTTATCCGGGACTGTTCTCGCTCTTGCCCTACCGCGAGAAGATCGGCGAATACAGCCGCCTGGAGAATCGTGATCTGTGGGAGTACCGGCTGAATCTGACGCCGGACGAAACGGGCCGAATGCTCGAGCATGTCTGGGAGCTCAAGCAGATTCGCTTCGACTACTTCTTCTTCGACGAGAACTGTTCCTACCGTCTGCTTGAACTGCTGGAGGTTGCCCGGCCCGGCCTGAGATTGACTGCACAGTTCCCGCTGACCGCCATTCCGGCCGATACCGTGCGCGCGGTGATCGACGCCGGGCTGGTCGCCGACATCGACTATCGGCCGTCGCGCGAGCGTGAACTGCTGACCCGTACCGCACCGCTCGAGAGCGAGGAGCTGCGCTGGGTACGCCAGTTGGCCGACGATCCTCAGCAGCTCGAACGGGACGATTTCCAGGCGCTGCCGAGCGAGCGGCGGGCACTGATTCAGGACGGCGCCTATCGCCTGGTGCGCTACCGGGTGACTGGTGAGGAGCGCGATCCGGCGAATGCCGCGCACAGTTACCGTCTGCTGCAGGCGATCAATCGCAACCCGCCGCCGCGCCTGGACGTCGAGCGCCCGGTGCTGCCGGAAAACGGCCATGAATCGCGCACCCTGCAGTTCGGCGTCGGCAGCCGCGATGAGCGGGCCTTCGCCGAATACGGGCTGCGCATGGCCTATCACGACCTGATCGACAACCTGGAAGGCTTCCCGCTCGGCGCACAGATCGAGATCGCCCAGCTGCGTCTGCGTCAGTACGAGGGCAACCACTGGAAGCTGCAGCGGCTGGACCTGGCTGGAATCCGCTCGCTGACGCCACTCACGCCGCTGCTGCGGCCGTGGTCGTGGCAGATCGCGGCGGGGCTGGAGCGGATTGCCGAGGGCGACGGCGACGATCGGCTGGTCGGTCATCTGAATGGCGGCGGCGGCTTCACCTGGCAGCTGCGCGAGGATCTGCTCGGTTTCGCCCTGGCCACCGCGCGCCTGGAGCACCATCCGGAATTCGGCGCGGTGATCAGTCCGGCAGCGGGCTTCGACAGTGGGCTGCTCTGGCGCAACGGCGCCGGCAACTTGCTGCTGGAGGCGCGCGGCGACTACTTCCACAACGGCGAGGTGCGGCGGCGGATCAGCCTCGCTCAGCAGTTCGAGCTGCGTGACACCGCCGGCCTGCGGGTCGGCCTTGAGCGCAGCTTCAGTCACCGTGCCGAACCGGAAACGGAGTTTCAGGTTCAGCTGCGCTGGTACTTCTACTGAAGCGGCGGCAGGTGTATCAGGGCTGCTGATGGTGGCCCGGCGTAGTGCCCGGCGTGTGCTCGTGCACCAGCCGGGTCACGCGGATATCGGTGATGCCGAGAATCTCTGCCTGCCTGAGCAGCTCCTCGCCAGCGGCATCCGCTTCAGGCATCACCAGACCGTTTTCCGCATCGGCATGATGCAGGCGGATCAGGTGCGCAGCGGCCGTGGCGTTCGACAGGCTTTCGTCCTGCGACTCGATGATCTGTGCGCGCGGATCGTTCTGGTAGATGTAGTTCACTTCAAACGTGCGGGTGGTATTGCCGAACATGAGGGCGTCTCCGGACAGATGGATCTGTGCGGTGGACCGAATCGCCGTCCTGATCGTTCAGGCGCTCCGGACCTGCGGTCAGATGCCGTGCTGGCGCAGCCAGGTCAGCAGCTGCGGCAATGGCAGTGCGCCGCTTTGGCGAGCCACCTCACGACCGTCGCGAAACAGCAGCAGGCTGGGAATCGAGCGGATACCCAGCTGCGTAGAAAGCTGCGGGTTGGCTTCGCTATCGAGCTTGGCCAGGCGGCAGCGGCCCTGCAGCTGGCGGGCGGCTTCGGCGAAGGTCGGGGCGAAGCTGCGACACGGGCCGCACCAGCTGGCCCAGACATCGACCAGTAAGGGCAAGTCGCCCTTGAGCTGGCTGGCGAACTGACTTTGCTGCAGGTCGAAGGGCTTGTCCGGCAGGACTTCGGCCTTGCAGCGGCCGCAATGCGGCGCGTCGTGCAGGCGGTTGGCGGGAATCCGGTTGAGGCCGGCGCAGTGTGCGCAGGGAATGATCAGTGACTCGGTCATGGCGAGGCTCCACAGGCGATATGCCGAATAATGTGGAGCCGCGCGGCGCGATATCAAGGATCGCGCCGCGGGCGGCGGTCAGGCCTGGGCGGCTTCGAGCGCCTGGCTGAGGTCGGCGAGAATGTCGTCGATATGCTCGATGCCGATCGACAGCCGGATCAGGTCCTGGGAGACGCCGGCGCGCGCCAGTTCCTCGGCGTTGAGCTGGCGGTGGGTGGTGCTTGCCGGGTGGCAGGCCAGCGACTTGGCGTCGCCGATGTTGACCAGGCGCAGGACCAGTTTCAGCGCGTCGATGAAGCGGGCGCCGGCTTCCATGCCGCCGACGATGCCGAAGCAGAGAATCGATGCCGGGCGACCGCCCATATAGCGGCGCGCCAGGCCGTGCTCGGGATGGTCCGCCAGCCCGGCGTACTTCACCCAGGCCACCTGTGGGTGGGCCTGCAGGAACTCGGCGACCTTCTGCGCATTCTCGCAGTGGCGCTCCATGCGCAGCGCCAAGGTTTCCAGACCCTGCAGGATCAGGAACGAATTGAACGGCGAGATCGCCGCGCCCATATTGCGCAGCGGCACCACACGGCAGCGGCCGATGAACGCCGCCGGGCCGAAGGCCTCGGTGTAGGTCACACCGTGGTAGGAGACATCCGGTGTGTTGAGCAGGGGAAATCGCGTCTTGTGCTGCGCCCACGGGAACTTGCCGGAGTCGACGACGATACCGCCGATGCTGGTGCCGTGGCCGCCCATGTACTTGGTCAGCGCGTGCACGACGATATCGGCACCGTGCTCGAAGGGGCGGCAGAGCACCGGCGTGGCGACGGTGTTGTCGACGATCAGCGGTACGCCGTGGCGATGCGCGGCGTCGGCCAGGGCCTGGATATCGATGATGTTGCCGGCCGGGTTGCCGATGGACTCGCAGAACACCGCTTTGGTGCGCTCATCGATCAGTGCTTCCAGCGCGGCGATGTCGTCGTGGGGGGCGAAGCGTACTTCGATGCCCTGGCGTGGCAGAGTATGGGCGAACAGGTTGTAGGTGCCGCCATAGAGCTTGGCCACCGAGACGATGTTGTCGCCGACTTCGGCGATGGTCTGGATGGCGTAGGTGATCGCCGCCATCCCCGACGCTACCGCCAGCGCGGCAACCCCGCCTTCCAGCGCCGCGACGCGCTGTTCGAGCACATCGGTGGTGGGGTTCATGATGCGCGTATAGATGTTGCCCGGCACCTTGAGGTCGAACAGGTCGGCGCCATGCTGGGTATTGTCGAAGGCGTAGGACGTGGTCTGGTAGATCGGTACGGCGACCGCCTTGGTGGTCGGGTCCGGGCTGTAACCGGCGTGGATGGCCAAGGTTTCCAGTTTCATGTCGCGCTCCTGTTGTTGTTCGACGAAAAACCGGAGCTTGAAACGGAATGCGCGCCGGATCAATGACTCAGCGCAAGCGGCACGGGATTAAGGGCTCGGTGCTCAGGCCGTGTGCAACGGCCACACCAGCGGGATGACCACGATCGCAACCCCTACCATCAACAGATTCAACGGGATACCGATGCGCATGAAGTCGCTGAAGCGGTAGCCGCCGGCGTTGTAGACGAAGGTGTTGGTCTGGTAGCCGATGGGGGTGGCGAAGCTGACGCTGGCTGCGAACATCACGGCCACCACGAACGGCCGCGGATCGAGACCGAGACTCTGGGCGATGCCGATGGCCACCGGCGTGACCAGCACCGCCACGGCATTGTTGGACAGAATCTCGGTGAGGATGGTGGTCAGCAGGTAGACGAAACCGAGCATCAGCAGCGGGCTGGCGTCGGGCAGTGCGGTCATGGTCTTGGCCACCACCAGATCGACCAGACCGACCTTGTCCATCGCGATGCTGATCGCCAGCATGCCGAAGATCAGGCTCAGCACCTTCCAGTCGACCGCCTTGTAAGCCTCTTCGACATCCAGGCAGCGAGTGGCCAGCACCACCGCGCCGGCGATGATCGCCAGGCCTTCGATGGGCATGAAGCGGAAGGCGGACAGAATCACCACCGCCAGCGTGGCGAGAATGGCGATCGGCGCCTTGTCGCGGCGGTAGGCGCGCTCCTGCACGGCGTTGAGACTGATCAGCTCGCCATTGTCGGCGAAGCGCTTGATCTGCGCCGGAGTGCCTTCGACCAGCATGACGTCGCCGAACTGCAGTTCGAAGTCGTCGAGGTTGCCGCTGACGTTGGCATCTTGGCGATGCACGGCCAGCACGTTGATACCGTAGCGTGCGCTGAGGTCGAGATCGCGCATCGGCCGGTGGCTGTAGCGCGAACCACGACCGACGATGGCCTCGGCCAGCACCAGGTCCTGGCTACTGACGGTCTCGAAGGCATCGCCGCGGTTGAAGCTGAGGTGGCCGCTTTCGCGCAGATCGACCACGTTGCGCACCTGACCGTGCAGCACCAGCAGGTCGCCGGCCTGCAGGACGAAATCGTGCTCGGGACGGCTGATCTGCTGTTCGCCACGGCTAACTTGCAGCACCTGCAGGCCGCTGCCGCCATTGAGATTGGCCTCGCTCAGCGTCCTGCCGATCATCGGCGAGGTATACGGCACCCGCAGCTCGCTCATGAAAGTGCGATCCAGGTCCGGGCGCAACTGCTTGGACAGCGTTTCCCGATCCGGCAGCAGACGCCGGCTGAACAGCATCAGATAGACGAAACCAACTGCGCAGAAGGCCAGCGCCGCGGGGGTGATTTCGAACATGCCGAAGGGCTCCAGGCCGGCCTTGCGCGCGACGCCGTCGACGAGGATGTTGGTCGAGGTGCCGATCATGGTCAGCATGCCGCCGAGCACAGTGGCGTAGGACAGAGGGATCAGCAGCTTCGATGGCGAACTGCTGGCGCGCTTGGCCAGCGCAATCGCCACCGGCGTGAGGATGGCCACGACCGGCGTGTTGTTGAGAAAGGCGGACACCACCAGCGCGGTGATCATCAACCCAGCCAGCACGCGCGTGGGACTGTCTCCGACCAGATCACCCAGCCAGTTGCCCAGCGCATCGATACAGCCGGTACGCTCCAGCGCGGCGGAGAGAATGAACATGCAGGCGATGGTCACCGGGGCGGAGTTGGACAGCACACTCAGTACCTCGCCTGGGCTGAGCAGCTGCGTCGCCAACAGCACGGCCACCGCGATCGCCACCACGATATCCGGGCTCCAGGTCTCGCGAACGAACGCGACCAGCACCCAAACCAGCAGAGCGCAGACGAACAGCAGCGGCAGCGATTCCGAAAGCATGGAGATCCTTAAAGCGTGGCGATGAGCAAAAACGACAGGCCGCCCCGGCGACCCCGCGCGCACGATAGTGGCCACGGTTTAGAGAGTCCAGAAACCAATACTGCTGTTTATATTCGTTTTGGTTATTTGGCTGCTTTGGGCGAGGTCGCGAGGTCGCGACGTCGCGGCTGCATTCATCTACCGCGGCATGGATAGGTGCTGGCGATGAGGATGGGCTAAGGCAGAAATGAAAAAGCCGCGCAATGCGCGGCTTAGAGATGGTGGGCCCACACGGACTCGAACCGTGGACCAAAGGATTATGAGTCCTCTGCTCTAACCAACTGAGCTATAGGCCCCAGAAGGAGCGGCGGATTATACCGATGCCGTTGTCAATGTGCCACGCGCAACGGGAGCTGTCGGTGAGGCTGGTGCAAAAAATAAAAACCCCCGGCGGGCCGGGGGTTCAGGTTCACTCGTCGAGGAAGGAGCGCAGGTGCTCGCTTCTCGTCGGGTGGCGCAGCTTGCGCAGTGCCTTGGCCTCGATCTGGCGGATACGCTCGCGGGTGACGTCGAACTGCTTGCCGACTTCCTCGAGGGTGTGGTCGGTGTTCATGTCGATGCCGAAGCGCATGCGCAGCACCTTGGCTTCGCGGGCCGTGAGGCCGGAGAGAACTTCGCGGGTGGCTTCCTTGAGGCTCTCCACGGTCGCCACGTCGATCGGCGATTGCATGGCGGAGTCTTCGATGAAGTCGCCCAGATGCGAGTCTTCGTCGTCGCCGATCGGCGTTTCCATGGAGATCGGCTCTTTAGCGATCTTCAGGACCTTGCGGATCTTGTCCTCGGGCATTTCCATGCGCTCGCCCAGCTCTTCCGGGGTGGGCTCGCGGCCCATTTCCTGCAGCATCTGGCGAGAGATGCGGTTGAGCTTGTTGATCGTCTCGATCATGTGCACCGGGATGCGGATGGTGCGCGCTTGGTCAGCGATCGAGCGGGTGATCGCCTGGCGAATCCACCAGGTGGCGTAGGTCGAGAACTTGTAGCCGCGACGGTATTCGAACTTGTCCACCGCCTTCATCAGGCCGATGTTGCCTTCCTGGATCAGGTCGAGGAACTGCAGGCCGCGGTTGGTGTACTTCTTGGCGATGGAGATGACCAGGCGCAGGTTGGCCTCGACCATTTCCTTCTTCGCACGGCGGGCCTTGGCCTCGCCGATCGACATGCGGCGGTTGATGTCCTTGATGTCGGCAATCGCCAGCTCGCATTCCTGTTCCAGCTCGATCAGCTTCTGCTGGCAGCGCTGGATGTCTTCCTTGCGGGCGCCGATCGCTTCGGCGTACTTGCTCTTGCCCGCGGCCAGTTCTTCGGCCCAGGCAAGATTGGTCTCGTTGCTCGGGAACTGGCGCAGGAAGTCGGCGCGCGGCATGCGCGCATCGCGCACGCACAGCTGCATGACGGCACGCTCTTGAGCACGAATCTGGTTCAGCGCATCACGAACGCGTTCGACCAGGGCGTCGTACTGCTTGGGCACGAGCTTGATCGGCATGAACAGGATGGCCAGCGCCTCGAGCTCGTCGATGGCGTGCTGGCTGGCACGTCCGTGCTTCTTCAGCGCTTTCTTGGCTTTTTCCAGCTGCTCGGCCACGGCGCCGAAGCGCGCGCGGGCGACTTCCGGGTCGGGGCCGCCATCGCCCTCTTCCTCTTCGCTGTCAGACTCTTCTTCCTCGTCATCGTCCTTGTCGTCGGCAACCGGCTTGGCTGCGACCTGCGGAGCGACGGGTTCGACTTCCTGAGGTGCACCGGCGGCGCCGTCGTCGTCAGGATCGATGTAGCCGCTGAGGATGTCCGAAAGGCGACCGCCTTCATTCGTCACGCGCTCGTAATCGGCGAGGATGCCGTCGACGGTGCCGGGGAAATGGGCGATGGCGCTCATCACCTCGCGAATGCCTTCCTCGATACGCTTGGCGATTTCGATCTCGCCTTCGCGGGTCAGCAATTCGACGGTACCCATCTCGCGCATGTACATGCGCACTGGGTCGGTGGTGCGGCCGATATCGGTTTCCACTGCGGCAAGCGCTGCAGCAGCTTCTTCGGCGGCGGCTTCGTCGGTGTCGGCTTCGGCCAACAACAGAGCATCGGCATCCGGGGCAACCTCGAATACGTTGATGCCCATGTCGTTGATCATACGAATGATGTCTTCCACCTGTTCCGGATCGGAAATATCCTCCGGCAGGTGGTCGTTGACCTCTGCGTAAGTCAGGTAACCCTGCTCACGGCCACGCTGGATCAACTCTTTGAGGCGGGACTGCTGTTGCGCTTTTCCGGACATATAACCCTATCCACTGAAGGTTCTGGCGGGCTGAAAACAAGCTGAGCATTATAGCCGAGCTAAGACCTCACGCGCCAGTTGAGGTCGTTGTTGCGGGTGTGCTGTCGCGACTCAGGAGGTGACGCAGCTGGTCTTTTTCCTCGGTGCTGAGCGCGCCCTGGCGGGCCTTGCGCAACAGCAGTTCGAGGCTGCGTTCGCGCTGTCTGGCGGCAAGGGTGTTAATGGTGTCGAAAAACTGTTGTTCAAGGTTATCGGCCGATATCAGCCATTCTTTCTCGGCAAGTGCACGTAAAAGTCGACCCTGATCGGTGCCGTGCCAGCGAGCGATCAGTTGCAGGCTGCGCAGCCGCGGATTCTTCTGCAGTGTGCCGAGCAGAGCCACCAGCAGTTGGGCATAGGTGTCGTCTTCCGCAGCGAAGTGGCTGGCATCCTCGACCTTCTGTGCCAGTTCCGGGTGATGCAGTAGCGTGCGCAGGGTGGTCAGAGCCGGTGGCTCGACCGTGGTTGGTATGCGCGGTCCGCGTGGCTTGAAGTCTGGTCGCTGTCCCGGTTTTTTCCAGTCCTTTTTCCATTCCTTCGTCGGCTTCTTCGGCGCGAGGGAGGGCTGGCCGGAGTCCGGGGCAGAGTAGTTCTCGTGCTCGCCGGTGCTGGTGTCGTAATAGAGACTGTCGTCGTAGGGCGTGGCGGTGGGATTCGCATCCGTCACCGGCGCCGCCATGGTTTGCAGCGCTTCGCCGGTCAGTCCAGTCAGCTCCGCCAAGCGCTGGCGCATGAGGGTGCGCAGATTGGTGCCGGGTATTTTTTCGATAAGCGGCGCCGCCAGTGTGGCGAGGTGGGCCTTACCCTCGAGCGATCGTGGGTCGGCTTCTTCGCTCAGCTGTTGGAAGAAGTAGTCCGCCAGCGGCTGGGCCTGTTGGTTGATTCGGGCACGAAAGGCATCGGTGCCTTCGGCGCGTACGAGGCTGTCCGGGTCCTCGCCTTCGGGCAGGAACAGGAAGCGTGCGCGACGGCCATCCTGCAGGCTCGGCAGGGTCGCCTCCAGGGCGCGCCACGCCGCCTTGCGTCCGGCAGAGTCGCCATCGAAGCAGAATAATACGCTGGGCACGAGGCGGAACAGGCGCTTGAGATGCTCCTCGCTGGTGGCGGTGCCAAGAGTCGCCACGGCGTTGCGCAGCCCCTGCTGGGCAAGCGCGATCACGTCCATGTAACCCTCGACCACCATGATTTCGTCGAGGTTGCGATTGCTCTGCCGTGCCTCGAACAGGCCGTAGAGCTCCTGTCCCTTGTGGAAGACCGGGGTTTCCGGCGAGTTCAGATACTTGGGCTTGTCGTCGCCCAGGACTCGACCGCCGAAGGCGATCACCCGGCCGCGGCTGTCGCGGATGGGAAACATCACGCGGTCGCGAAAGCGGTCGTAGCGCTTGCCGTTATCGGCATTCTCGATCAGCAGGCCCGCGTCGATCATGGCTTTTTGCTGCAGCGCATCGCCGCCCAGGTGCTTGAGCAGATTGTCCCAGCCCGGCGGGGCGAAACCCAAACCGAAGTCGCGGGCGATCACGCCAGACAGGCCGCGGCCCTTGAGGTACTCCACCGCCGCTTTGCGTGCAGGGTGGCTTTTCAGGGCCTGGCGATAGTAGTCGGATGCGGCGGCGAGAAGCGGGTAGAGCGGCGAATCGACCGGCTGACGTGGCTTGTGGCTGCGCCCGCTGTCCTCGTGCGGGACTTCCAGGCCGGCGCGGCGGGCCAGGTCTTCGACCGCCTGGGGGAAGTCCAGGTGATCGTGGTCCATGATGAAGCCCAGCGCGTTGCCGCCGGCGCCGCAGCCGAAGCAGTAGTAGAACTGCTTGTCCGGGCTGACGCTGAAGGACGGCGTCTTCTCGTTATGGAACGGGCAGCGCGCGGTGTAATTCTTGCCGGCTTTCTTCAATTGGATGCGCGAGCCGATCACTTCGACGATGTCGGAGCGATTGAGCAGGTCATCGATGAAGGATTGCGGAATCAGGCCGGCCATAGCAGTCTCGGGGTGCGCTCGTGATGTTCGACCCGGAAATGACAAAAACTCCGATCATTCGCCGGCTGGCGAAGCGGAGTCTTGTTCAATGCAAAGCCCGGCCTAGGCCGGGCTTTATGCTGCGTCAGCTGTACGGGATCAGTACAGGCGAACGCTGCGGCGCTGCTCGCGCTGCACTTTCTTGGCGTGACGCTTGACTGCGGCGGCAGCCTTGCGCTTGCGCTCTGCAGTCGGCTTCTCGTAGAACTCGCGCGAACGGACTTCGGCCAGCACGCCGGCTTTTTCGCACGAGCGCTTGAAGCGACGCAGGGCTACGTCGAAGGGTTCATTCTCTTTAACTTTGACAGCGGGCATCCAGGACGTACCTTCACTTGATTACCGGTGGCAACGCGCTTCGGCAAATGACTCGCAAGCACGCTGGTTTTAAGGGTTGCGGATGTTAACCCCGGAACGCCGAGAATGCAAAGCCTGCGAGCGAAAAGCGCTGGTCGGTCGCCGGCCGTGGCGATTAATATGCACGGCTTCATTCGCCTCCGTGGAAGGTTGAACCCATGCTGGTGCTGGGGCTGGAAACATCCTGCGACGAGACCGGGGTCGCGCTATACGACAGCGAGCAGGGCCTGCTGGCCGATGCGTTGTTCAGCCAGATCGATCTGCACCGCGTCTACGGCGGCGTGGTACCGGAGCTGGCCTCGCGTGATCACGTCAAGCGCATGCTGCCATTGATCCGCCAGGTGCTTGCCGAGGCGGGCCGCGAGGCTGCGCAGATCGATGCGGTGGCCTATACCGCAGGACCGGGACTGGTCGGCGCGCTGCTGGTCGGCGCGTCCTGCGCGCAGGCGCTGGCGCTGGCTTGGGGCGTACCGGCCGTGGGCGTGCATCATATGGAAGGCCATCTGCTGGCGCCAATGCTGGAGGAGCAGGCCCCGGCGTTTCCGTTCGTCGCGCTGTTGGTATCCGGCGGGCACACCCAGCTGGTGCGCGTCGACGGTATCGGTCGCTACGAGCTGCTCGGTGAGTCGGTGGATGATGCCGCCGGTGAGGCCTTCGACAAGACGGCCAAGCTGATGGGGCTGCGCTATCCGGGTGGTCCTGAGATCGCCCGACTGGCGGATCAGGGCACGCCGGGGCGCTTCGTCTTTCCTCGGCCGATGACTGATCGCCCCGGGCTGGATTTCAGCTTCAGTGGGCTCAAGACCTTCACCCTCAATACCTGGCAGCAGTGTCGTGGCGCTGGCGACGAGTCCGAGCAGACTCGTTGTGACATCGCGCTGGCGTTTCAGCAGGCGGTCGTCGAAACGCTGACGATCAAGTGCCGCCGCGCGCTGAAGCAGACCGGGCTGAAATCGCTGGTGATTGCCGGCGGCGTCAGTGCCAATCATGCGTTGCGCCAGGCGCTGGAAAAGATGCTCGGCGAGCTGAACGGCCAGGTGTTCTACGCTCGCCCGCGTTTTTGTACCGACAACGGCGCAATGATTGCCTACGCCGGCTGCCAGCGGCTGCTGGCCGGGCAACATGACGGCCCGGCGATCGGCGTGCAGGCGCGCTGGCCAATGGAGTTGCTGCCGGCGATCTGATGGAGGCGCTGGGCATGGCCGCCATCTATAGTCAGTCGAAAATCAGAAATGGCGTTCCTGGCCGGCACGCAGCGCACGCAGGTTGCTGCGATGGCGCCAGACGATCAGCACCGCCAGCAGGCTCATCGGCAACAGCGCCCCGGGTTGCTGCCAGGCCAGCAGCGGCAGGCAGAGCGGCAGGGCGATCAGTGCAGCGAGCGAGCTGGTGCGGGTGAGGCGGAATACGGCGAGCCAGGCGACGACGGCCAGCAGTGCGGCGGGCAGATACAGCCCGAGCAGAGCACCGGCTGCGGTGGCAACACCCTTGCCGCCGCGGAAACGGAAATACAGTGGATACAGATGACCGATCACAGCGGCGAGGCCGACCCAACCCTGCTGTTGCACGCTCAAGTCCAGGCGAGCGGCAAGCAGTACCGGCAGCAGCCCCTTGAGCAGATCGCCGAACAAGGTGGCGATGGCCAGGCGTCGACCAGCCAGGCGTAGCATGTTGGTCGCGCCGGGATTGCCTGAGCCGCTGGCACGCGGGTCCGGCAGACCGGTCAGGCGGCTGAGCAGAATGGCGAATGACAGCGAACCGATCAGGTAGGCGAGCAGTGTCAGCAGCCAGAACATGGAATACACCCGGGGCAGGAGGCTCCTGAGTCTAACGATGCGGCCGGTGCTTGTCGTGTCGCGGGAGAATGCTACGTGGATACAGTTTTCATCGAGGGTCTGGAAGTCGACACCGTGATCGGTGCCTACGACTGGGAGCGCGGCATTCGCCAATGCCTGCGCCTGGACTTGACCCTGGGCTGGGACATCCGTCCGGCAGCCGCCGAGGATGAGCTGGACAAGGCGTTGGATTACGCCAAGGTCGCTGCGGCGATCGATCGGTTTGCTGCGGCGGCGCGTTTCGAGCTGGTCGAAACCTTCGCCGAGCGGCTGGCGGCGAGCCTGATGCAGGAATTCGGCGTCGTCTGGCTGCGGTTGCGCGTGACCAAACCTGGGGTCAACCCACGGGCACGGGCACTGGGCGTGGAGATCGAACGCGGATGCCGCTGACTCCGGTTCTGCTCGGGCTCGGCAGCAATGTCGAGCGCGAGAATCACCTGCGTGCCGGCCTCGATGCGCTGGCCGAATTGCTGACCGACATGCGCTGCTCGCCGGTATTCGAGAGCCTGGCGGTGGGCTACAAGGGCGACAATTTCTACAACCTGGTGGTGGCCGGACAAACCGCGCTGCCGCTCAACGAGCTGGATCGCCGGCTCAAATTCATCGAAGCCGACAACGGTCGCTATGCGCCGGAGCGCAAGGGCCTGCCGCTGGATATCGATGTGCTGCTCTACGACACGCTGGTCGGCGACTTCGACGGGCTGCGCCTGCCGCGCGCGGAGATCCTGAAGAACGCCTTCGTGCTCCGGCCACTGGCGTTGCTGGTGCCCGAGCAGCGGCATCCCGCTGTCGGCCGCAGCTTCGCCGAACTCTGGCGCGAGGCGCGGATCGACCAGCAGCTGTGGCCGGTGAGTTTCCACTGGCGAGGCGTCGAGCTGACGCCGCTGGAGCTGCTGCAGGAGCCGCGATCAGGCATCCCGGCCTGATGCTGCGCACTCGGTCCGAGCACGGCTGAAGCGGGCGACGGCCTCCAGCCGCGTGCGCTTGAGCGCTTCGCCCAGCTCGGCGCCCTGATAGCCCTGTTCAATCAGCGGTTGCACGGTCACCGCGCGGACGGCTTGCGCCGCGCCACGCAGGTAGTCGGCCTGAGGAAAGGCTGCGCCGCGGCCGCGAGCGAGCAGGACGCAAGCCTGCAGGAACAGCTCGAAGCGCTCGGGGCGCCGCTGGATATCGAAGTGCTGCAACAGCTCGAACAGCTCCGCAGGCGTCAGCTCGGCCGCGCGGCTGGCGTCGTCGTGGAAGCGGCCGACCAACACGGCCAGCTCCTGGCAGTCGCGCGGTGCCTTGCTGCGCGCATTCAGCGCCTCGATGGCCGTGTCGTCCAGCATGGCCAGCAGGCAGGCCCAGCGTACCGGTAGCGGCTGCTGGTCGAGCGCGCACTCGCGCAGGGTCTGAAGCAACGGTTGGGCCGCGCTGGCCGAGCACGCGAGCTGCGTATTCAGTTCGGGAAACAGTTCGCCGAGCGCGCTGCAGTCACGCAGCACCTCAATGAACACATCGGGACGCGGCTCCATCAGTGCGCGGGAGATTTCCTTCCAGCTGCGCTCGGGGGTGAGTGCTTGCAGCTCGCCGGACGCGGCCAGATCGGCCATCAGTGCGCGGGTTTCCTCGGCCACGCGAAAACCCAGCGGTGCGTAGCGGGCAGCGAAGCGCGCCACCCGCAGCACGCGCAGCGGATCTTCAGCGAAGGCCGGGGAGACATGTCGCAGCAACCGCGCGTCAAGATCGCGCTGGCCGCCGTAAGGATCGTAGAGCCGGCCTTCGGCGTCCTCGGCCATCGCGTTGATGGTGAGGTCGCGGCGAATCAGGTCCTGCTCGAGCGTGACATCCGGGCTGGCATGGAAGACAAAGCCCCCGTAGCCGCGACCGTTCTTGCGCTCGGTACGCGCGAGCGCATATTCCTCGCCCGTGGTGGGATGCAGGAACACCGGGAAGTCGGCGCCGACCGGGCGGAAGCCTTGCGCCTGCATGGCTTCGGCGGTGGCGCCGACCACCACCCAGTCCACCTCGGTCACTTCGCGGCCCAACAGGCGATCGCGCACGGCGCCGCCTACCTTGTAAATCTGCATGTTTACCTCCGTTGGCGCGGAGGATAAAGGATTAACGCGCCCCCGCCATCTCGCGGGGGCGGCGCGGGTGCCGCCGTCAGGCGAAATTCATTCCAGGGAAGCGGCTTTCGGCCTCCGGTTCGGGCTGCGGCGGCATGTGATGGGCGTTGACCACCTGTTCGCCCTGCATCGATTGCAGGTGCACGTCGAACCCCCACAAGCGGTGCAGATGCTTGAGCACCTCGTCCGTGGACCTGCCCAGCGGCTTGCGGTCGTGCTGCTGATGGCGCAGCGTCAGCGAGCGGTCGCCGCGGCGGTCGACGCTCCAGACCTGCACGTTGGGCTCGCGGTTGCCGAGGTTGTACTGCGCGGCAAGCAGTTCGCGGATGACGTGATAGCCGCTCTCGTCGTGGATCGCCGGCACCAGCAGCTCGTCCTTGCGGTCGTCGTCGAGGATGCTGAACAGCTTGAGGTCGCGGATCACCTTGGGCGAGAGGAACTGCAGGATGAAACTCTCGTCCTTGAAGTTCTGCATGGCGAACTTCAGCGTGGTCAGCCAGTCGCTGCCGGCGATGTCGGGGAACCAGCGGCGGTCCTCCTCGGTGGGCTGTTCGCAGATGCGGCGGATGTCGCTGTAGATGGCGAAACCCAGGGTGTAGGGGTTGATGCCGCTGTAGTACGGGCTGTCGAAGCCGGGCTGGTAGATCACGCTGGTGTGAGCCTGGAGAAACTCCATCATGAATCCGTCGGTCACCAGGCCTTCGTCGTAGAGGTCGTTCA
This sequence comes from Stutzerimonas degradans, assembly GCF_024448505.1. GTDB lineage: Bacteria > Pseudomonadota > Gammaproteobacteria > Pseudomonadales > Pseudomonadaceae > Stutzerimonas > Stutzerimonas degradans. The sequence goes on along the minus strand of NZ_JAMOHV010000006.1, from coordinate 42,932 downwards.
TCAGCGTGTAGTGCCAGAACGTGGCCCAGCCCTCGTTCATCACCTGGGTCTGGCGCTGCGGATAGAAGTACTGCGCAATCTTGCGCACGATGCGCACCACTTCGCGCTGCCAGGGCTCGAGCAGCGGCGCGTGCTTCTCGATGAAGTAGAGGATGTTCTCCTGCGGTTCGGCGGGGAAGCGTTTGCCGTCGTCGGCTTCATCGCCCTTGCCGGCGCTCTTGGGAATGGTGCGCCAGAGGTCGTTGATCTGCCGCTGCAAATGCTCCTCGCGCTCCTTCTGCCGGCGCCGTTCCTCCTCGGCGGAAATCGGGTAGGGGCGTTTGTAGCGGTCGACGCCGTAATTCATCAGCGCATGGCAGGAGTCGAGCAGGTCCTCGACCGCATCGATGCCGTGGCGCTCCTCGCACTGGGTGATGTACTGCTTGGCGAACACCAGGTAATCGATGATCGAGCTGGCGTCGGTCCAGGTGCGGAACAGGTAGTTGCCCTTGAAGAAACTGTTGTGGCCGTAGCAGGCGTGGGCAATGACCAGCGCCTGCATGCAGATGGTGTTTTCCTCCATCAGGTAGGCGATGCAGGGATCGGAGTTGATCACGATCTCGTAGGCCAGGCCCATCTGCCCACGTTTGTAGCCCTTCTCGGTGCTGAGGAAGTGCTTGCCGTAGGACCAGTGGTGGTAGCCGATGGGCATGCCGACGGAGGCGTAGGCATCCATCATCTGCTCGGCAGTGATCACTTCGATCTGGTTCGGGTAGGTATCCAGCGCGTAGCGTTCGGCGAGGCGGCCGATCTCGCGGTCGTAGGCGCGGATCAGCTCGAAGGTCCATTCCGAGCCGGTGGAGATGGGCTGTCGCTTCATGGCATCCCCCTCAGGCGTTGATGCGCCGCTGGAACAGCTCGCGGAACACCGGATAGATATCGGCGGCGCTGACCAGCTGCTGCTGGGCGAAGGAGTCGGCGAAGGCTTCGGCGACCTGGTTGTACTCGTACCAGAGCGCCTGGTGCTCGCGCGGGGTGATTTCGACGTAGGTGAAATACTGCACGAACGGCATGATCTGGTTGATCAGGATGTCGCGGCACAACGGCGAGTCGTCGTTCCAGTTATCACCGTCCGAAGCCTGCGCGGCATAGATGTTCCACTCATTGGCCGGATAACGCTCGGCCATGATCTCTTGCATCATTTTCAACGCGCTGGAGACGATGGTGCCGCCGGTCTCGCGCGAGTAGAAGAACTCTTCCTCGTCGACTTCCTTGGCGCTGGTGTGGTGGCGGATGAACACCACATCGATCTTGTCGTAGTTCCGCTTGAGGAACAGGTACAGCAGGATGAAGAAGCGCTTGGCGATGTCCTTGGTCGCCTGGGTCATCGAGCCGGAGACGTCCATCACGCAGAACATCACCGCTTTCGAGCTGGGGTTCGGCTGCTTGACCAGCAGGTTGTACTTGAGGTCGAAGGTGTCGAGGAACGGCACCCGGTTGATCCGCGCGCTGAGGCGTTCGATCTCCTCTTCGGTGGCCTTGATGTCGTTGAAGTTGTCCGGTTCCTCCAGCAGCAGGCGCGTCAGCTCGGCTTTCATCTCGCGCAGCTTGGCGCGGCTACTGCCCGATAGCGCGATGCGCCGTGCATGGGCCGAACGCAGGGTGCGCACGATGTTGATGCGCGACGGATTGCCTTCGTTGCTGATGCCGGCGCGCACGGTTTTGAAGGTTTCGGTGCCGGCCAGGTGGCGCTTGACCAGGTTGGGCAGCTCCAGGTCCTCGAACATGAAATCGAGGAATTCCTCCTGGGTGATCTGGAAGACGAAGTCGTCCATGCCTTCGCCGGTGTTGCTGGCCTGACCGCTGCCGCCACCTCCACCGCCGCCCTGCGGCCGCGGGATGCGTTCGCCAGCGATGAATTCCTTGTTGCCCGGATGGACGATGGTCTGGCGGCCGCCGTGGCCGTGGTGCAGCACCGGTTCGTCGATGTCGCGACCCGGAATGCTGATCTGTTCGCCGTGTTCCATGTCGGTGATGGAACGCCGGCTGACGGCTTCCTCCACCGCCTTCTTGATATGCCCACGGTAGCGCTGCAGGAAGCGCTGGCGGTTTACCGTGCTCTTGTTCTTGCCGTTCAGACGACGGTCGATGACGTAGCTCATAAGGGCCCTCCGGCCAACTGCAGGCTTCTCAGGCTGCAGACCGCAAGCCTGCGCGGCCGGTCAGGTGCACCGTCCGCGCGGGCTGGCGAGCTGGGGCCGTGTTACTGCGATTTACGCACCCGCAGATACCATTCCGACAACAGGCGAACCTGCTTCTCGGTATAGCCACGCTCCACCATGCGCACCACGAAATCGTTGTGCTTTTTCTGGTCTTCCTTGCTGGCCTTGGCGTTGAAGCTGATGACCGGCAGCAGGTCCTCGGTGTTGGAGAACATCTTCTTCTCGATCACCACGCGCAGCTTCTCGTAGCTGAGCCAGGATGGATTCTTACCGTTATTGTTGGCACGGGCGCGCAGCACGAAGTTGACGATCTCGTTGCGGAAATCCTTCGGGTTGCTGATGCCGGCCGGTTTCTCGATCTTCTCCAGCTCCTCGTTGAGTGCGCCGCGGTTGAGAATCTCGCCGGTTTCCGGGTCGCGGTATTCCTGATCCTGAATCCAGAAGTCGGCGTACAGCACGTAGCGATCGAAGATGTTCTGCCCGTACTCGCTGTACGACTCGAGGTAGGCGGTCTGGATCTCTTTGCCGATGAACTCGATGTAGCGCGGCGCCAGGTATTCCTTGATGTAGCGCAGGTAGCGCTCGCGCACCTCGGCGGGGAACTGCTCCTGCTCGATCTGCTGTTCGAGCACGTAGAGCAGGTGCACGGGGTTGGCCGCGATCTCGTGCGGGTCGAAGTTGAACACCTTGGAGAGGATCTTGAAGGCGAAGCGGGTCGACAGGCCGTTCATGCCCTCGTCGACGCCGGCAGCATCGCGGTATTCCTGGATCGACTTGGCCTTGGGATCGGTGTCCTTGAGGTTTTCGCCGTCGTAGACCCGCATCTTCGAGTAGATGTTGGAGTTTTCCGGCTCTTTCAGGCGGCTCAGTACGCTGAACTGCGCGAGCATCTTCAGGGTGTCCGGCGCGCAATGGGCCTGGGCCAGCGAGCTGTTGATCAGCAGCTTGTCGTAGATCTTCACCTCATCGGTCACGCGCAGGCAGTACGGCACCTTGACGATGTAGATGCGGTCGATGAAGGCTTCGTTGTTCTTGTTGTTGCGGAAGGTGTGCCATTCCGATTCGTTGGAGTGGGCCAGCAGGATGCCGTTGAACGGAATCGCGCCCAGCCCCTCGGTGCTGTTGTAGTTGCCTTCCTGGGTGGCCGTCAGCAGCGGGTGCAGCACCTTGATCGGCGCCTTGAACATTTCGACGAATTCCATCAGGCCCTGGTTGGCCCGGCACAGCGCCCCCGAGTAGCTGTAGGCGTCGGCATCGTTCTGCGGGAATTCCTCGAGCTTGCGGATATCCACCTTGCCAACCAGTGCGGAGATGTCCTGGTTGTTCTCGTCGCCCGGCTCGGTCTTGGCCACGGCGATCTGGTTGAGAATAGACGGGTACAGCTTGACCACGCGGAACTGGCTGATGTCGCCGCCGAATTCCTGCAGGCGCTTGGTCGCCCACGGCGACATGATCGAGTTGAGATAGCGCCGCGGGATGCCGTAATCCTCTTCGAGAATCTGCGCATCCTCAGTGGGGTTGAACAGCCCCAGCGGCGACTCGAACACCGGCGAACCCTTGATCGCATAGAACGGTACGCGCTCCATGAGCTGCTTGAGTTTTTCGGCCAGCGAGGACTTGCCGCCGCCTACCGGGCCGAGGAGGTAGAGGATCTGCTTCTTCTCCTCCAGGCCCTGCGCGGCGTGGCGGAAGTAGGAAACGATCTGGTCGATGCAGTCTTCCATGCCGTGGAAGTCCTCGAACGAGGGGTAACGGCGGATGACCTTGTTGGAGAAGATCCGCGACAGCCGCGGGTCAGTGGAGGTGTCAACCAGCTCGGGCTCGCCAATGGCCATCAGCAGCCGCTCGGCGGCGGTGGCGTAGGTCCTCGGGTCCTGCTTGCACAGATCGAGGTATTCCTGCAGCGAGTATTCTTCCTGGCGGGTCGCTTCGAATCGTTGTTGGAAGTGACTGAAAATGCTCATGACTTCACCTCGGTCGATGCACGGAGCCGGCGTTGTCATCAGGCATCCTGGAGCCCGGCCGAAAAGGGCGGCCAGTGGAGTTCCCCCGAACACCTAATGGTCGAAACCTGATTCTGGAAGCCGCGTACGGCTTTCATTTCTTGGATGGCCTGAACTCAAGGATAGTTCGGATTCGGCGCAGCGAAGGGCAAGGGCGGGATTTTCCCGGGCGAGGTGCCGCCGGGACGCTCGGAGGCCGCGACTGGCGCGGCGTGAAGGCTGGGATTTATTTAAGCGGGATCGTCATCGCGCTCGACGTCGAGCGGAAACGTGGCGCGCCAGAGTTCGAAACCACCGTCCAGGCTGTAGACGTCGGAGAATCCCTGGTTGGCCAGATAGGCTGCGGCGCTTTGGCTCGAATGGCCGTGGTAGCAGGTGACGATCAGCGGATGGTCGAAGTCGGCGGCGGCGATGAAGTCCGGCAGCGAATGATTGTCCAGATGTGTCGAGCCGCCGATATGGCCACTGGCGTAGCTGTGCGGGTCGCGGATATCGACCACCACGGCGCCGGCGGCGCGCATCTGCTGGGCGGTCTCGGGGGAAATGCGTTTGAAGTCGGTCATGCCGCGGTTCCATGGTCGCAATCGCAGCGCAGGAGTTCTTCGCTGTCGAGGTTCATCAGGGTCATGGCGTTGCCCCAGACGCAGCCGGTGTCCAAGGCGAATACGTTGGGTTCGTCGCAGTTGCCTTCCAGCGCCGCCCAGTGGCCGAAGATCAGCTTGACGTTGCGGGTCTTGCGCTGCGGGTGACTGAACCAGGGCGCGAAGCCTTTCGGTGCGCTGTCCAGGCCTTCTTTGCTTTCCAGCTCCAGCGTGCCGTCGGCTTTGCAGAAACGCATGCGGGTGAAGTAGTTGGTGATCAGGCGTAACCGCGGCACGCCGTGCAGGTCCTTGCTCCACTTGGCGGGCAGGTTGCCGTACATGCCGTCGAGAAACGGCCGCAGCATTGCGTCGTCCTGCAGCGCCAGCTCGACCTCGGCGGCACGCTTGAGCGCCTTTTCCAGCGTCCACTGCGGCGGAATGCCGGCGTGCACCATCGCGGTGTGGCGCTCGGCGTCGTAGTGCAGCAGCTTCTGTCGGCGCAGCCAGTCGATCAGATCGGCGCAGTCGGGGGCGTCGAGGATCGGTCTGAGCGTGTCGGATTTGCGCAGGCGCTCGATGTCATGCGCGATCGCCAGCAGATGCAGGTCATGATTGCCCAGCACGGTGATGGCCGAGCCGTCCAGATCACGCACGAAACGCAGGGCCTCGAGCGATTGCGGGCCGCGATTTACCAGATCGCCCGCCAGCCACAGGCAGTCGCGCGAGGGGCTGAAGTCGACCTGCTCGAGTAGGCATTTGAGGGGTTCGAGGCAACCTTGCAGGTCGCCGACAGCATAGGTGGTCAATGCAGTGCTCCGGGTGCGGCGAGGCGGAACGGCGCGATGGGGGCCGTGAAAGCGTGGCCATCCTCGGCGCGCATCTCGTAGCTGCCCTGCATGCTGCCGACCGGCGTCGCCAGCAGGGTGCCGCTGGTGTAGACGTGCCGCTCGCCGGGAGCAATCAACGGCTGCTCGCCGATGACGCCTGCACCGCGGACTTCCTGCACCTTGCCGTCGCCATCGGTGATGATCCAGTGCCGCGCCAGCAGCTGCGCCGCCACCTCGCCAGTGTTTTCGATCGTTACCGTGTAGGCAAAGGCATAGCGGTTTTGTTCCGGCTCGGACTGCGCGGACAGATAGCGGGGCGTGACGCTGACGTCGATGCGGTAGCGGCGGTCTTCGGTCATGGCGAACTCGACTCGGTAGGCGCGCTGCTAGCTGCGCAGCGCGAGTTGATCGGAGAGGCGGACGAATGCCGCGAGGTCGAGCTGTTCAGGGCGCAGGCCGCCGTCGACCTGCGCAGCCTCGATGGCCTCAGCGTCGAGCAAACCCTTGAGCGTATTACGCAGCGTCTTGCGGCGCTGGTTGAAGGCTTCGCGTACCACCCGCTCGAGCTGGCGGTGGTCGCGTGCTGGATGCGGCAGCGTCTCGTGCGGCACCAGGCGGACGATCGCCGAATCGACCTTGGGCGCCGGGTTGAACGCGCCCGGGCCGACGTTGAACAGATGCTCCACGCGACAGTGGTACTGCACCATGATCGACAGCCGGCCCCAGTCACCGCCACCCGGTTCGGCGGCCAGGCGCTCGACCACTTCCTTCTGCAGCATGAAGTGCATGTCACGGATCAGCCCGGCGTGCTCGAGCAGATGAAAGATCAGCGGGGTGGAGATGTTGTAGGGCAGGTTGCCGACGATACGCAGGCTGGCCGGTTCCTGGCTCAGGCGGGCAAAGTCGAACTTCAGCGCATCGCCCTGATGCAGGGTGAAATTCTCGCGCCCGGCGAATTTGCTCTGCAGGATGGGAATCAGGTCGAGGTCCAGTTCGACCACGTCCAGGTGCGCGCCGCTGTCGAGCAGGCCTTCGGTGAGTGCGCCCTGGCCGGGGCCGATCTCCACCAGCCGTTCACCCGCCTTGGGATGGATGGCGCGCAGGATGCGATGGATGACGCCGGCATCGTGCAGGAAATTCTGGCCGAAGCGCTTGCGTGCGCGGTGTTGGTAGTCGGACATAACGGCAGCTCCAAGCCTCAAGCTGCAAGCGTCAAGCAGGAGCCGAGAGCGGTAAGGCAAAGGCGGGCAGTTTAACAGCGAAAGGCGGTGCCGCTGTAGGCGGTCCGCCCGGTTCGCACGGATTCAGGGGCGCCTGTGAATGTGTAAGTGACATCCCCCTGCAGCGCGCCAGCCTCGGCTCAGCGCGGGCTGGCCATCTGGTAGGCCGTTTCCAGAGCCACCTGCAGGCTGCCGGTATCGATCCGGCCGGTGCCGGCCAAGTCCAGCGCGGTGCCGTGGTCGACCGAGGTGCGCACGATCGGCAGGCCGAGGGTGACATTGACGGCGGCACCGAAGCCCTTGTACTTGAGCACCGGCAGGCCCTGGTCGTGATACATCGCCAGCACCGCGTCGCATTGATCGAGGTGCTTCGGGGTGAACAGCGTATCGGCCGGCAGCGGACCGATCAGGTTCAGCCCTTCGCCGCGCAAGCGTTGCAGCGTCGGTTCGATGATCTCGATTTCCTCGCGGCCCAGGTGCCCGCCCTCGCCAGCGTGCGGGTTGAGCCCGCAGACCAGAATGCGCGGCCGGGTAATGCCGAACTTGCCGACCAGATCGGCATGCAGGATGCGCGCGACGCGGGTCAGCCGCTCGGCCGTGATCGCCGCGGCGACCTCCTTGAGCGGCAGGTGGGTAGTGACCAAAGCCACGCGCAGGCCGCGCGTGGCGAGCATCATGACGACCTGTTCGGTATGGGTCAGCTCGGCGAGAAATTCGGTATGGCCGGAGAAGGCGATACCCGCCTCGTTGATTACGCCCTTGTGCACGGGGGCGGTGATCATCCCGGCGAAGTGACCGTCGAGGCAGCCCCGCCCGGCGCGGGAAAGGGTTTCCAGCACATAGAGGCCATTCCGGGCGTCCAGATGGCCGGCCGTCACCGGCGCGGCGAGTGGAGTATCCCAGACATACAGACTGCCGGCCGGCGCCGGAGCGCTCGGCCAGGCGCCGGGGCCGACATCGAGCAGCGCGATGTCCAGTCCCAATTGCCCCGCGCGTTCGGCCAGCAAGGTGCGGCTGGCGATGGCGATAAGTGCTTGTGGCTGGGCCCGACGCGCCAGCAGCAGGCACAGGTCGGGGCCGATGCCGGCAGGTTCTCCGGGGGTCAGGGCGAAGGGACGCGAAGGGGACATGGGGGCCTCGAAAAAAAACAGTGGCGCAAAAAAAAAGGGTGACGCACCGGTCGGTCCATCACCCTGGGTACTTCCGGCTATCAGCTTAGAGCTTGATTTCCACGTACGCCTCGTCACGGATCTGGCGCAGCCAGGCCTGTAGCTCGTCGTCGTATTTACGGTTGCGCAGCAGATTAAGGGCCTGCTGCTCGCGGAACTCTTCGCTGGTGTCGGTGGCGCGACGCCCCAGAACTTCCAGGATGTGCCAGCCGAAGGGCGACTGGAACACCGGAGACAGCTGGCCGCTGGCGGTATTGGCCATCACTTCACGGAATTCCGGCACCAGAGCGGCCGGATCGATCCAGTTGAGGTCGCCGCCGTTGAGCGCCGAGCCCGGATCCTCCGAGAAATTCTTCGCCAGTTCGGCGAAGTCTTCGCCAGCGACGATGCGCTCGCGCAGACGTTGTACCAACAGGCGCGCCTCGTCGTTGCTGCGGATGGCGCTCGGCTTGATCAGAATGTGGCGAACATGCACCTCGTCGCGCACCTGGGTATCGCCGCCGCGTTTTTCCAGCAGTTTGAGGATGATGAAACCCGGTGGTGTGCGTACCGGACGGGTGAATTCACCCACCGCCAGTTCGCGCACGTCGCTGTCGAACGGCGGTGGCAGCTGGGCGGCCTTGCGCCAGCCCATCTCGCCGCCTTCCAGGGCGTTTTCGCTGGCCGAGCGGGCAACCGCCAGCTGGGCAAAGTTGGCGCCTTGCTGAAGCTGCTCGTAGGTTTCGTTGGCGCGTCGCTCCGCCGCCTGGATGGTGGCCGAATCGGCACCCTCGGGCACCGCGATGAGGATGTTGGCCAGCCGGTACTCTTCGGACAGTTGGAGCTTGCCCAGGTCCGAAGCTAGGAAGTTGCGTACTTCCTGGTCGGAAACCTGTACACGCTCGGCGATCCGCCGTTGCCGCACACGGCTGATGATCATCTCGCGACGTATCTGCTCGCGCGCCGTTTCCAGGCTCAGGCCATCGTTGGCCAAGGCGTTGCGGAACTGCTCGAGGGTCATGTTGTTGCGCTGGGCGATGGTGCCCATCGCCTGGTTGAGCTCTTCGTCGGAGATACGGATGCCCGAGCGCTCGCCGATCTGCAGCTGCAGGTTCTCGGTGATCAGGCGCTCGAGCACCTGCTGACGCAGGACGTCCATCGGCGGCGCATCGGCACCGCGCTTGTCGATGGTCTGCTGGACCTCGCGGATGCGCTGTTCCAGCTGGCTCTGCATGATGACGTCGTTGTCGACGATGGCGACCACGCGATCCAGCGGCTGTACCTCGGCGCTTGCGAGAGGAATCAGTGCAGCGTTGCCCAGCAGCAGGGCGCCCGCCACGAGCGGGCGCAGGTAATCAGAAAGCTTGGTCTTCACGTTCACGGTAGCCTTGAATGCCTTCGTCGAGGAATGTTTCGGTCGCATTGCCGACCACGCCACCCAGTCCCTTGAGCACGATCTGCAGGAAGATACCGGTGTCCGGCTCGTCGTTGAGATCGGGGTTGAGGCTGGTTTCGTCGTAGTCGATCCAGTAGCGGTTGATCAGCCGCAGCTTCCAGCAGCAGCTGTCGTACTCGAAGCCGCCAAAGGCTTCCAGTGTGCGGCTGCGGCTGTAGTCGTGCTGCCAGCGCCCGATGACGCTCCACTGCGGGACCACCGGCCAGATGAACGAGAAGTCATGCTGGTTGATCTTGTAGTAGTCCTTGATGTAGTTCGGCTGGCCGGGTCGTCCATAGTCCCCGCCATAGGTCCATTCGCCGGTCGCCTGATCGAAACGCATGGTGTCGTTGCGATAGCGATAGCCGATATTGACGATCTTGTTCGGGTTGTCCGCCGGCTGGTAGTGCCACATGGCGCTGCCCGAGCGGGTACGCCCCTCGTCCGGATCCCAATTGAACGTCGAAGTGAAGTTCCAGTCGCGGTTATAGCGATACATGTATTCCAGCGCGTATGGCGAAACCGACGACGTTGCGCTGGCGCGCGTGCGGTAATCAATGCCGCGCAACTGGACCTTGCGATCTTCGAAGTAGAACGCCTGGCCGATGCTGAAGCGCTGCCGCTCGAAGCCGTTGGATTCGATCCAGCGGTTGGTCACGCCCAGCGATACCTGATTGGCGTCGCCGATACGGTCACGGCCAGAAAAGCGGTTCTCGCGCCAGAGCGAGGAGTAGCTGAAGCTGCTCTCGCCCGTGTCGAAGATGGGAATATCTGTCTGATCCTCTTCCGGCACATAGAGGTAGAACAGCCGCGGCTCCATTGCCTGCCGGTAGTCCTTGCCGAACCACTGCGTATCGCGATCGAAATACAGGCCGCTGTCGACGCTGAAGATCGGCACGCCGCGATTCTGGTTGCGATCGAATGATTCGTAGGCGCCCAGAGTGCGCTGCCCGGTCGCGTCGAGATCCAGATCGTACTGGGTGTACGCGTATTTCAGCGATGGCTTGACGAAGCCCCAGCTCCAGTCCAGCGGCAGGCTGACGCCCGGTTCCAGATGGATACGTTCGCCTTCGGCACGCGTCAGACCGCGCAAACGATCGTCGTACCAGCGTTCCGGATTGCCGTCTTCGTTGATGAAATTGCCGTCACGCAGGTTGCGCTGGAAGCTGACGAACTCGGTCTTGTAGGCGAAGTTCAGGCCGCCCGGCTGGAACGGCAGGCGTCCATCGAGGGTCAGCTGCGGCAGGCGCTCATAGGGCGTGATGTCGGCCACCGTGGCACGCTCGTAACCGTGGACATTGAGCCTCGCGGTATAGCTGTCGCCGCGCCAGGTCAGGGTACCGCGCTGATCGAGGTGGTCGGGCTGGTCGATATCCAGGTTGGTATCCAGGTCCTGGAAGTAGTACGGATCGCTGAGGTCGGTGTAATCAACCTCGGCGAGCAGGCGAGAATCCAGGCCGCTGCGGTTTTGCCAGCTGTACATCCAGCGCTGGTCTTCGTACTCCGACTGCAGTTTGCGATCGTCGTTGCTGTCGTCGAGGTAGGCGGCGCCGAACTGGCCTTCGCTGCTGCGGGTCAGGTAGCGGAACTCGCCTTCCATCAGCAGGCCGCGGTCGCTCATGTAATGCGGATACAGCGTGGCGTCGAAATTCGGCGCCAGGTTGAAGTAGTAGGGCGTCTGCAGCGACAGGCCGGTATCGCTGGAGGAGCCGATGCTCGGTGCGAGGAAGCCGGACTGGCGGCGGTCGTCGATCGGGAAATATATGTACGGCGTGTAAAACACCGGAACGTCCTTGACCCGCAACGTCACGTTGGTGGCCGAGCCGAAGCCGGTGGCCGGGTTCAGCGTTACGTTGTTGCCCTTCAGGTGCCAGCTGTTTTCGCCTGGTTCGCAGCGGGTATAGGTGCCGTCCTTGAGGCGGATGATCGCGTTCTCTTCGCGCTTGGCGTACAGCGCGCTGCCGCGCACCTTGCCCGAGTGCACGACGTACTCGGCGTTCTCGACCTTGGCTTCACCGTTGTCGAGGAAGATTTCCGCGCGGTCGCCGACCATCAGCGCGTTGCGATCACGCAGGCGAACGTTGCCGTTGAGTTCGCCGCGGTTCTCCAGCTGATAGAGACTGGCTTCATCAGCTTCGGCCTGCATGCTGCCCTGGCGCAATACGACATCGCCGGCCAGGGTGGCGACTTCCTGTTCCTGCTCATAGCGGGTTGCCTTGGCGGAAACGTAGGTGGGCGCTTCGCTCATCGGCGTGTCGTCGAGCTTGCCCGGACGGTCGGGTTCGACGTAGGTGCCGGCGCAGTAGGGGCCGGTTTCGGCAAGCTGGGCGGCCGTCAGCTGATCGCGCGGCACCCAGTCCAGATGGCTGTAGTCGGCACTGCGCGAGGCCAGGGCACGGCCCTTGCTCTCCGTCACCAGTTTGGCGCTGGTGTCTGCCTTGCCATCGCTGGCAGCGATCGCCGCGGTGCTATCGGTCGTGGCCTGATTCGGCCGGGGCGGCAGTTTGGCGGTCGGGGTGCTGCTGGCGCACGACCAGCCGCCACCGGCGCTGGGTTGGCAGGCGAACTGCTCGGCAGCCAGCAGCATCGGAGCGGTCATCGGCTGCATCGCCAACAGACCGCCAGTCATCAGAAGAGGGAATTTTCTACGAAACGCGGGATATTTGACTGCCATCTTGTTCTGGGGTCCGTGCTTGCGGCGAGCCATCGTCCGGCTGAGCCGCACGCCTCTCGATGGGCTGAGAAAGATGCCGGATAATAAAGCATGACCCGCCTATCGGCTAGCGCCGTGGAGACCGCCCGATGCCTCACCAAGATCACCGCCTGCAGGACGTTCGCGCCTGGCTGGAGCAAGAACTGCCTGCCCTGTTTGCCGCCAACGGCTGGGGTGACGTGCCGGTTGCGCAGCTGACCGCAGCCAGCAGCGACGCAAGCTTTCGCCGCTATTTCCGCTGGGAGGGCGATGGCCGCAGCCTGATCGTCATGGATGCGCCGCCGCCGCAGGAAGACTGCCGGCCCTTCGTCAAGATCGCCGGTCTGCTGGCGGCGGCCGGCGTGCATGTACCGCAGGTGCTGGCGGCGGATCTCGAGCGCGGCTTCCTGCTGTTGAGCGATCTCGGTCGGCAGACCTACCTGGACGTGATCAATGCGGATAACGCCGATCAGCTGTTCGCCGACGCCATCGACGCGCTGCTGACCTTTCAGCGACAGCCGCTGCAGGTGCCGCTGCCGCTGTACGACGAGGCGCTGCTGCGGCGCGAGCTGCAGTTGTTCCCCGAGTGGTACGTGCAGCGTCATCTCGGTTGCACCTTCGACAATGCGCAGCAGGACGCCTGGGAGCGCATCTGTCGCACGCTGATCGACTCGGCGCTGGCACAGCCGCGGGTGCTGGTGCATCGCGACTACATGCCGCGCAACCTGATGCTCAGCGAGCCGAATCCGGGCGTGCTGGATTTCCAGGACGCGGTGCTCGGCCCGGTGAGCTACGACATCACCTCGCTGTTCAAGGACGCCTTCGTCAGCTGGCCGGAAGCGCGCGTGCAGGGTTGGCTGCGGGATTACTGGCAGAAGGCACGCGACGCCGGAATCGCCGTGCCCGACAGCTTCGAGGAACTGCAGCGCGCCAGCGACCTGATGGGCGTGCAGCGTCACCTCAAGGTGATCGGCATTTTCGCGCGCATCTGTCATCGCGACGGCAAGCCGCGCTACCTGGCCGACGTGCCGCGCTTCTTCGCCTACATCGAGACGGTGCTGGCACGGCGCCCGGAGCTGGCCGAGCTGGCCACGCTGCTGCGCAGCCTGCCAGCGGAGCCGCATCCATGAAGGCGATGATCCTCGCCGCCGGCAAGGGCGAGCGCCTGCGGCCGCTGACACTGCATACGCCCAAACCGCTGGTGCGAGCCGCCGGTGTGCCGTTGATCGAATACCACGTGCGGGCGCTGGCGCAGGCGGGATTCGCCGAGCTGGTGGTCAACCATGCCTGGCTCGGCCAGCAGATCGAGGATTACCTGGCCGATGGCGCGCGTTTCGGTGTGCGCATTCGCTATTCGGCCGAAGGCGAGCCGCTGGAGACGGGCGGCGGCATCCAGCGTGCGCTGCCGTTGCTTGGCGAGCAGCCGTTCGTGGTGGTCAATGGCGATATCTGGACCGACTTCGATTTCACTGCGCTGCGCCAGCCGCTCAGCGGTCTTGCGCATCTGGTACTGGTGGACAATCCGGCGCATCACCCGCAGGGCGATTTCTGTCTGCTCGATGGTCGGGTGAGCGAGGGCGGTGCCGCCTCGAAGCTGACTTACAGCGGTATGGCCGTGCTGCATCCGGCACTGTTTCGCGAGTGCACGGCCGGCGCCTTCAAGCTGGCCCCGTTGCTGCGTCAGGCGATGGCGAGCGGACAGGTGACGGGCGAGCATTACCGCGGGCGCTGGGTGGATGTCGGCACCCATGAGCGGCTGGCCGAAGTCGAGCACCTGCTCGGGGCATGCTGCTGATGGTCTGGCCGCTCACGGCGCTGGGAGCGCTGATCGGCTGGCTGCTGGCGAGCATTCCCGGCGCGCTGCTCGGCGGATTGCTCGGCCAGATGCTGGATCGCCGCTTCGGCTGGACGTCGTGGGCGGGGCTGCGTGAACGGCTGGCGAGCCGCGACGAGATGCGCGGCAACGAGCTGCTGTTCTTTTTGCTCGGGCGTCTGGCCAAGAGCGGCGGGCGCGTCAGCGAGGCGCACATACAGGCGGCACGGACGGAGATGCGTCGTCTGCGTCTGGACGGTGCGGCCCAGCGCGCGGCGATCGAGGCGTTCTATCGCGGCAAGGCCAGCGACGTGGCCTTGCGTGCTCCGCTCGCCCGCCTGCGCCAGCGACGCGAGGAGGCGGCACGCTTGCTGGAAGCCTGCTGGCGCATGGCGCGGGCCAACGGACAGATGGGCACGCGCGAGCACGAGCTGATCCTCCTCTGGGGCAAGTGGATGGGCTGGGACGGCGCCGCCGTAGCGGCACTCGATCACGCTGCGGCACGCGGTCAGGAAGCGCCGATGAGCCGGGCGGGTGCTTACGAACAGGCGCTGCGTCTGCTCGGCGTGCGCCACGATGCCGATCCGGCGACGATCAAGCGCGCCTATCGGCGCCTGCTCAGCAAGCATCATCCGGACAAACAGGCTGGCGCTGGCGCCAGTCCGGCCGCGGTGCGCGAGGCCACCGAGCGCACGCGCGAATTGCATAGCGCCTACACGCTGATCCGCGAGCGTCGCGGTTTCCGCTGATTGCCCCTCAGCGCGGCGGCTGACGATCCAGCCAGCCGCGTATGCGGCGCACCAGTTGTTCTTGCGCGCCGTCGCGATCGGCCGCCAGCGCCGGCAGGGCGACCTGACGATAGTCCGGATGGTCGGCGCGCCGCGCCGCGTTGCGGCGTTGCAGCGCCTGCCGCTGCGCCGCCGGCCGCTCATCGGTATGGAAGTCGCCTACCGCGACGGGTAATGCCGCCAGCGTGTCCTCCAGTGATTGCTCGGCCGGCGCCGGTCGTCGCGGATCGATCACGATGAGCTGGCGGATGTCCTTGGGTGAATCCTGCGCCAGGTACCGACTCGCCCAGTAGGCCCCCGTGCCGTGACCGACGAGCACGATCTCCGCCGGCTTCGCGGACCGTACATGCTCGACCGCGGCGGCGAGGCGCGCCTGCATGCGCTCGACGTTCGCAGGCGCGGCGTCCTCTTGCGGCGGCGTGGGCTCCGCGGACGGCTCGTCATCGGCGGGGGCGGTCTGCTCGGGCAGATAGCCGGCGTCGGCGGGCTGTGGCGAGGCATCGGCATCGATGTCCTCGACTGCCTCGTCCTTGGCCGGCGCAGAGGGGGCTGCTTGCGCGGGCGTCGTCAGGCGCGCCAGCGGATCCGCCATCGCATCGGTGGGCGTAAGGCTCAGGGTATGCCAGCCATGTTCGGGGAGCGTTCGGCGCAGCGGCGCGACGACACGTGGCCAGTCCGCAGTTTCGCCTTCGCTCGGCACGATGATCAGCACCCCGCGCGGCTTGGGCGTATTCGCTGGTTGCCAGAGCGCGAGAAAGACGTCTTCGCTGCCGAGCTGCAGTTGCGCGGCTTGGTCGAGCTGTCGGCGCAAGCCTTCGGCCTGAGCGGCGCTGCGCGGCTGCACGGCTGATCGTGGCGTGGCCGGGGCTTCGTCCGCCGGTTTCTGCTGTGGCGGCTGCGGCTCTTGCGCAGGGCTGATCCGTGGCGCAACGCCACCAATGGCAAGGCCGAGCACCAGCGCGAAAGCAGGCACGCGACGCATGGAGTGTCTCCCGTATCGAGGCCGGAGCCATGCTGGCGCCGGCAGGGTTTATGCATTACAACAGCGTGTCGGCACGCCCATCGATTGCGTGAATATATGCTTGCTTCCACCCTGCGCCGCCTCGTTCTGTTCGTGCTGCTTTTGCCCTTCGCCGCGCATGCCGCGCCGCAGGACGAGGGCGCGCGAGCCTGGCTGGATGGTCAGCGCGAGTGGCGCGTCGGGGTGGTGATGGGCGCGCCCTATGCGGAGTATGACCAGCGTCAACGGCGCCTGTCAGGCTTCCATGTGCAGCTGATGGAGCAGATCGCCGCACAGTTGGGTGTGCGGCTGCATTGGCGCCGCTTCGACGATGAGGCCGCGCTCGAGAACGCCGCCCGTGACGGACTGATCGACGTGGCGCCCGGTCTGCGGCAGACACCGGTCGGCCTGCGGCTGTGGCGCTACAGCGACCCGTTTCTGCGCATTGCACGCCTGCTCGTCGGCGACCGCGACGGCCCGCGCGCCATCGACCTCGAGCTGCTGCACCCCAGCGAGCTGATCGCCGCCGAGGGGCCGGGCTCGGTCACCGAATTTCTTGCCGCCAACTACCCCAACATCACCGTGCTGACTGCGGCCAGCCAGGCCGATGCGCTGCGTCAGGTGCTGGAAGCCAAGGCCAGCTACGCGGTCGTTGACGAGCCGCTGTTCGGCCGCCTGTCGCAGCAGATCGAGTACGCGCCATTGGCGGTGGTCGGCGATCTGGGTAGCCCGCAACTGCTGCGCATCGCCTCGCGGCGCGACAGTCCCGCGCTTGCCGCGCTGCTCGACAGCGCCATACGCGAGTTCCCGGCGCGGGAGTTCGCCCAGCTGCAGGAGCAGTGGCTCAAGCCGCGCAGCATCGACCTCGGCCGCGAGCTTGGCTACTGGCGCAGCCTCAGCCTGCTGCTCGGTGTGTTGCTGCTGATCTGCCTGCTGATGTTCGGTTGGCAGCGCCATCAACACGGCCTGCTGGAAACCCGGTTGAAGGCCGCGCGGCGTGACATCGAGCTGCGCGAGGCCGCCGAGGAGTCGCAGCGGCTCACGCAGTTCTGCCTGGATCACAGCACCGTCGGTATCCTCTGGCTGAACTGGGACAGTCGCGTGCGCTACGCCAACCAGGCGGCCGAGTCGCTGCTCGGCTATGCCCGCGGCGAATTGCTGGACTGCCCGCTGGATGCGCTCGATCCAGCGCTACAGATGGATGCCTGGCTCGAGCGCTGGCGCGCCGCACGCACCGGCGAAAACGACCGCGAAGTGCATGAGTGCGAATGGCAGCGCGCCGACGGCCAGCGTTTTCCCGCGGCGATCACCTACAGCTTCCTGCGCTTCGGCAGCCGCGAGTATCTGGTGGTGTTTCTCGCCGATATCACCGAACGCCGTCGCGCAAGTGCGCAACTGCAGGAGAGCGAGGCGCGGCTCAAGGCCATGGCCGGCAACGTGCCGGGGCTGGTGTTCCGCCTGGAGCGCGAGACGCCGCAGGGGGCGGTGCGCATTGCGTATATCAGCGAGGCCAGTCAGCGCCTGGTGGGCTATTCCGCCGAGCGCCTGCTGGAGCCGGAGCGGGGTATTCGCAGTCTGGTGCACGCCGACGACGAGGCCGACTACTGGGCCAGCCAGCAGCTGGCGCTGGAGCAGGGTAAGGACTGGCGCTGGCAGGGGCGCATCCTCAACCGCGACGGCGAAGTGCGCTGGGCCGACATTCGCGCCTCCGTACGTGGCCAGGCCGATGGCCGTCAGGTGTGGGACGGCATCGTCTGGGACATTACCGACAACAAGCGCATCGAGCTGGAACTGGCGGCCTCGCGCGTGCAGCTGCGTGAGCTGGCCGCGCACCTGGAGACGGTGCGCGAGGAAGAGAAGGCGCACATCGCCCGCGAAGTGCACGACGAGCTGGGCCAGGTGCTGACCGTGCTCAAGCTGGAAATCTCGATGTGCGAGCTCGGTTTCGCCGGCCTCGATCCGGCCTTGGCGCAACGCCTGCAGAGTATGAAACGGCTGATCGCCCAGCTGTTCCAGCGTGTGCGCGACGTCGCCACCGCGCTGCGCCCGCCGATTCTCGACGCCGGCCTCGCTTCGGCAGTGGAATGGCAGGGGCGACGTTTCGAGGAACGCAGCGGCGTGGCCTGTCTGGTCGAGGTGCCGGAATGTCCGCTGCCGCTGGGCAATGCCAAGGCCATCGGCCTGTTTCGCATTCTGCAGGAGTCGCTGACCAACGTGATGCGCCATGCCCAGGCGCAGACGGTCAGCGTGCAGCTGACGGTCGAGGGCGACATGCTCTGTCTGCGCGTCGGCGACGACGGCTGTGGTTTCGCCGAGACGGCCCGCGGACCGGGTAGCTCGTTCGGCCTGGTCGGCATGCGCGAACGGGTGCAGATGCTCGGCGGCCAGCTCAGCATCGACAGCCAGCCCGGCCGGGGCACCACCATCACCGCGCGGGTGCCGCTGGACCCCGCGCCCCTTTCAACAGCCGCCAGCACGGGAGCACTGTCGTCATGATCAGAGTCATGGTCGCCGAGGATCACACCATCGTCCGCGAGGGAATCAAGCAGCTGATCGGCATGGCCCAGGACATGCAGGTGGTCGGCGAGGCCGCCAACGGCCAGCAGCTGCTCGACCAGCTGCGGCAGGTCAGCTGCGACGTGGTGCTGCTGGATATCTCCATGCCGGGCGTCAACGGTCTCGAGGCGATCCCGCGGATTCGCGCGCTGAACCAGCCGCCCGCGGTGCTGGTGCTGTCGATGCATGACGAAGCGCAGATGGCCGCGCGGGCACTGAAGATCGGCGCGGCCGGCTACGCGACCAAGGACAGCGAACCGGCGCTGCTGCTCACCGCGTTGCGCAAGGTCGCCGCGGGCGGGCGCTACATCGACCCGGCGCTGGCCGACCGCATGGTCTTCGAGGTCGGTCTGACCGATTCGCGGCCGCCGCATGCGCTGCTTTCGGAACGCGAATATTCGGTGTTCGAACGGCTGGTGCAGGGCGATTCGGTGAACGACATCGCCGGCAAGCTGGCCCTGAGCAGCAAGACCATCAGCACCCACAAGGCGCGCCTGATGCAGAAACTGGCGGCACATTCGGTGGCCGACCTGGTGCGCTACGCCCTGGAACACAAGCTGGTCTGAGCACCGCCTGCCGATCCGTCGTGTAGGGCGTTCCCTACAGACGACTCTCCCCAACGCCTAGGCCAATCGCTCCGCTGCGCCGATTTTGCCGTGCCCGCTGCGCTTCTACGCTGTGGCCACGGTTCAACGGTTAGGCAGGTGCAGCAGCATGGTCGAGTCAACGGCGAACGATATCCTGGTGAGCTTTCGCGGCGTCCAGAAGAGCTATGACGGCGAGTCGCTGATTGTCCGGGATCTCAACCTGGACATCCGCCGCGGCGAATTCCTCACCCTGCTCGGGCCGTCCGGCTCGGGCAAGACCACCAGCCTGATGATGCTGGCCGGCTTCGAGACGCCCACCGCCGGAGAAATCCTCCTCGACGGCCGGGCGATCAACAACGTGCCGCCGCACAAGCGCGACATGGGCATGGTGTTTCAGAACTACGCGCTGTTCCCGCACATGACCGTGTCGGAAAACCTGGCGTTCCCCCTCAGCGTGCGCGGCATGGCCAAGCCGGACATCAAGGAGCGGGTCAAGCGGGCGCTGGCGATGGTGCAGCTGGAGGGCTTCCGCAACCGCTACCCGGCGCAGCTCTCCGGCGGCCAGCAGCAGCGCGTGGCGCTGGCGCGGGCGCTGGTGTTCGAGCCGCAACTGGTGCTGATGGACGAACCCCTGGGCGCGCTGGACAAGCAACTGCGCGAGCAGATGCAGATGGAGATCAAGCACCTGCACCAGCGCCTCGGCGTCACCGTGGTCTACGTCACCCACGATCAGGGCGAGGCGCTGACCATGTCCGATCGCGTCGCGGTGTTCCATCAGGGCCAGATCCAGCAGATCGAAGACCCGTGCACGCTCTACGAAAAACCGCTGAACACCTTCGTCGCCAACTTCCTCGGCGAGAACAATCGGCTGCCGGCGCACCTGCTGGAACAGCGCGGCGACAGCTGCACGGTCAAGCTGGAGCGCGGCGAAACCGTCCAGGCGCTGGCGGTCAACGTCGGCGCCACGGGCAGTCCGGTCAACCTGTCGATTCGCCCGGAGCGCGTGCTGCTCAACGGCGCCAGCGCCAGTTGTCCGAACCGCTTCACCGGTCGTGTTGCCGAGTTCATCTACCTCGGCGACCACATCCGCATCCGCCTGGAGGTCTGCGGGGTCAGCGACTTCTTCGTCAAGCAGCCAATTGCCGAGTTCGACCACGCCCTGCGCGTGGGCGATGTGGTGCCGATCGGCTGGCATGTCGAGCACGTCCGTGCGCTGGACCCGCTGCAGGCGGCCTGAGGCATTACAAGAACCCTAACAACTGCATCATGGAGCGAACTGGTATGAGCAACTACCTGAAACTGTCCGCGCTGGCGCTCGGACTCGTCTGTGCCGGCCAGGCCGCCGCCGACAGCCTGACCGCGGTGAGCTTCGGCGGTGCCAACAAGCAGGCGCAGACCAAGGCCTTCTACGAGCCCTGGGAAGCGGCCGGCAACGGTCGCCTGATCGCCGGTGAGTACAACGGCGAAATGGCCAAGGTCAAGGCGATGGTCGACACCAACAGCGTGTCGTGGAACCTGGTCGAGGTGGAATCGCCGGAGCTTTCGCGCGGTTGCGACGAGGGGCTGTTCGAGGAGCTCGACCCGGGCATCGTCGGCAATCCGGACGACTTCGTCGAAGGCGCGATCCAGCCCTGCGGCGTCGGCTTCTTCGTCTGGTCGACGGTGCTGGCCTACAACGCCGACAAGCTGAAGAGCGCGCCGTCCGGCTGGGCGGATTTCTGGGATACCGAGAAATTTCCCGGCAAGCGCGGCCTGCGCAAGGGCGCCAAGTACACTCTCGAATTCGCGCTGATGGCCGACGGCGTGCCGGCCAAGGAGGTCTACAAGGTGCTGGCCACCAAGGACGGCCAGAACCGTGCCTTCAGGAAGCTCGATCAGCTCAAGCCGCATATCCAGTGGTGGGAAGCCGGCGCACAGCCGCCGCAGTTTCTCGCCTCCGGCGACGTGGTGATGAGCAGCGCCTACAACGGCCGCATCGCTGCCGTGCAGAACGAGAGCAACCTGCAGATCGTCTGGAACGGCGGCATCTACGACTTCGATTCCTGGGCCATCCCCAAGGGCGCCAAGAGTCAGGAGCAGGCACGCAAGTTCATCGCCTTCACCGTCGAGCCGCAGCAGCAGAAGGCCTATGCCGAGCACATCGCCTACGGTCCGGCGAACACCCAGGCCGTGTCGTTGTTGGATGAAAAACGCCTGGCGCAGATGCCCACCGCGCCAGAGAACATCGCCGATCAGGTGGCGATGGACGTGACCTTCTGGGCCGACTACGGCGAACAGCTCGAACAGCGTTTCAACGCCTGGGCAGCACGCTGACCCCGGAGCCCCGCCGCACTGGCGGGGCCGGTCCCAGCCATCGGAACGAATCGCGGAGTCATCATGGCCACAGCTATATCCCTGCCGGCGAACCAGATCGCCGAGCCCAATCTGAAGCAGCGGCTGGCGCGCGCCGAACGGGTGAACAAGCTCAAGTCGCAGGCGCTGATCGTGCCGCTGCTGCTGTTCGTGCTGCTGACGTTCCTGGTGCCGATCGCCTCGCTGCTCTGGCGCAGCGTCGAGAACCCCGAGGTGGTCAATACGCTGCCGCGCACGCTGGCGGCGCTCGCCGAGTGGGACGGTCGTGGCCTACCGGCGGAGCCGGCCTATCAGGCGTTGGCCGAAGATCTGTATCAGGCGCGCCGCGAGCAGAGCCTGGGCGATCTGTCCAAGCGGCTGAACATGGAACTGGCCGGCTATCGCAGCCTGCTGACCAAGACCGCGCGGGCGCTGCCGTTCCGCGAGACACCCGCGTCGTATCAGGAGGCACTGGAGTCGCTCGACGAGCGCTGGGGCGATCCGGCGTTCTGGCAGATCATCCAGCGTAACGACAGTGCGGTGACCGGTTATTACCTGCTGGCGGCGCTGGATCACCGCATCGACGAGCTGGGTGAACTGGCCAAGGTCTCGCCGGATCAGGCGGTGTATCTGGACATCTTTGCCCGCACGTTCTGGATGGGCCTGGTGATCACGGTGATCTGTCTGCTGCTGGCCTATCCGCTGGCCTATCTGTTGGCCAACCTGCCGGCGCGGCAGAGCAACCTGCTGATGATCCTGGTGCTGCTGCCGTTCTGGACCTCGATTCTGGTGCGCGTCGCCGCATGGATCGTGCTGCTGCAGTCGGGCGGGCTGATCAACGGTGCGCTGCTCAAGATGGGCCTGATCGACGAGCCGCTGCAGCTGGTGTTCAACCGCACCGGTGTGTACATCGCCATGGTGCACATCCTGCTGCCGTTCATGATCCTGCCGATCTACAGCGTGATGAAGAACATCTCGCCGAGCTACATGCGTGCGGCGGTCTCGCTGGGCTGTCACCCGTTCGCCAGCTTCTGGCGGGTGTACTTCCCGCAGACGCTGGCCGGGGTCGGTGCCGGCAGCCTGCTGGTGTTCATCATCGCCATCGGCTACTACATCACCCCGGCGCTGCTCGGCAGCCCGAACGACCAGATGGTCAGCTACTTCGTCGCTTTCTACACCAACACCACCATCAACTGGGGCATGGCCACGGCGCTGGGCGGTCTGCTGCTGCTCGCCACCATGCTGCTGTACGTCATCTACAGCTGGCTGGTCGGTGCCAGTCGCCTGCGGCTGGGTTGAGATGACGCACGTCGCGGCGCGGCCGCCTTTTCAGAGTCTTCATGCCGGGCAGGAGAACCGTTCATGCTGAGCCCCTACATGTCGCCCGTCGAACGGGCCTGGTACTACGCGCTGCGCATCCTCTGCGCGCTGGTGCTGCTGTTTCTGATCGTGCCGGTGCTGGTCATCGTGCCGCTGTCGTTCAACTCCGGCTCGTTCCTGGTCTATCCGCTGCAGGGGTTCTCGTTGCGCTGGTACGAGGCGCTGTTCACCTCGGCGGACTGGATGCGCTCGCTGAAGAACAGTCTGCTCATCGCCCCGGCTGCGACCTTGCTCGCCGTGGTCCTTGGCACCCTGGCGGCGGTCGGCCTGACCCGCGCGGAATTTCGCGGCAAGGCGCTGCTGATGACGGTGCTGATCTCGCCGATGGTGGTGCCGGTGGTGATCATCGGTGTCGCCAGCTACCTGTTCTTCGCACCGCTGGGCATGGGCAACAGCTACCTGTCGCTGATCCTCGTGCACGCGGTGCTTGGCGTGCCCTTCGTGATCATCACGGTCTCCGCGACGCTGCAGGGCTTCAACTACAACCTGGTGCGCGCCGCGGCCAGCCTTGGCGCCTCGCCGCTGACCGCGTTCTTCCGGGTAACCCTGCCGCTGATCGCACCGGGGGTTATTTCCGGCGCGCTGTTCGCCTTCGCCACCTCGTTCGATGAAGTGGTGGTGACGCTGTTCCTCGCCGGCCCCGAGCAGATCACCCTGCCACGGCAGATGTTCAGCGGCATCCGCGAGAACCTCAGCCCGACCATCGCCGCCGCGGCGACGTTGCTGATCGGCTTCTCCATCGCTCTGCTGCTGACCCTGGAGTGGCTGCGAGGCCGCGCCGAGAAGCTGCGCACCCAACAACCTGCCTGACGGAATACGCACATGACTCTGCAACTTGGGCAACCCGATCTGTTGCGCCAAACGGCCTATCTCAACGGTGAATGGTGCGAGGCCGACAGTGGCGCGCGCACCGAGATCTTCAACCCGGCCACCGGCGAGCTGATCGGCGCCGTGCCGAACATGGGCCGCGGTGAAACCCGCCGCTCCATCGAAGCCGCGCAGGCAGCCCAGCCGGCCTGGCGCGCGCTGACTGCGAAGGAGCGTGCCGCGCGCCTGCGGCGCTGGTACGAACTGATGCTGGAGAATCAGGAAGACCTGGCGCGGATCATGACCGCCGAACAGGGCAAGCCGCTGGCCGAGGCACGCGGCGAAGTGGCCTACGCCGCATCCTTCCTCGAATGGTTCGCCGAGGAAGGCAAGCGCCTGTACGGCGACGTGATCCCTGCCCACGCGGGCGACAAGCGCATCCTGGTGCAGAAGGAGCCGGTCGGTGTCACCGCGGCGATCACGCCGTGGAATTTCCCCAGCGCGATGATCACCCGCAAGGCCGGCCCGGCGCTCGCCGCGGGCTGTGCCATGGTGCTCAAGCCGGCACCGCAGACACCGTTCTCGGCGCTGGCACTGGCCGCACTGGCCGAGCGCGCGGGCATCCCGGCGGGGCTGTTCAGCGTGATCACCGCCGATGCCGCCACGTCCCGCGAAGTGGGCGCCGAACTCTGTGAAAACCCCATCGTGCGCAAGCTCTCGTTCACCGGCTCGACGGCGGTGGGCATCAAGCTGATGCAGCAGTGCGCGCCGACGCTGAAGAAGCTCTCGCTGGAGCTTGGCGGCAACGCACCCTTTATCGTCTTCGATGATGCCGATCTGGACGCGGCGGTCGAGGGCGCGATGATCTCCAAGTACCGCAACGCCGGGCAGACCTGCGTCTGTGCCAACCGCATCTACGTGCAGGACGGCATCTACGACGCCTTCGTCGACAAATTCTCCGCGGCGGTCGCGCGGCTGAAGGTCGGCAACGGAGCGGAGGAGGGCGTGACCACCGGTCCGCTGATCGACGCCGCAGCCGTGGCCAAGGTGCAGCGCCATCTGCAGGACGCGCTGGACAAGGGCGCCACCCTGCTGGCCGGCGGCAAGCCCCATGCCTTGGGTGGCAACTTCTTCGAGCCGACGCTGGTGGGCGGCGTCACTGCCGAGATGGCCGTGGCGCGCGAGGAAACCTTCGGCCCGCTGGCGCCGCTGTTCCGCTTCCGCGATGAAGCCGAGGTGATCCGCCAGGCCAACGACACCGAGTTCGGTCTCGCCGCCTACTTCTACGCCCGCGACCTGAGTCGCGTGTTCCGCGTCGCCGAGGCGCTGGAGTACGGCATGGTCGGCATCAACACCGGGGTGATTTCCACCGAGGTGGCGCCGTTCGGCGGGATGAAGGCATCGGGCCTCGGCCGTGAAGGCTCGAAGTACGGCCTGGATGAATACGTGGAAATCAAATACCTGTGCCTGGGCGGCATCTGACCAAACGGCTCAAATCAGGCGTGCAAAATAATGCACGGAGTTCTACTGTAATCCGAACGCTCCGGAGGGTGCGGCAGTCGATCATCGTATGCTGCCGCGCCCGCTTCCTGGCGTTCTTTCCTACCCGTGCCGACGATGAGCGGCTACCGAGGAGCTTATGAGCAAGACCAACGAATCCCTGATGCAACGCCGTGTCGCCGCTGTTCCCCGTGGCGTCGGCCAGATCCACCCGATCTTTGCCGACCACGCGAAGAACAGCAGCGTGGTGGATGTGGAGGGCCGCGAGTTCATCGATTTCGCCGGCGGCATCGCCGTGCTGAATACCGGCCACCTGCATCCGAAGATCGTCAAGGCGGTGGAAGACCAGCTGCACAAGCTCACCCACACCTGCTTCCAGGTGCTGGCCTATGAGCCGTACGTCGAGCTGTGCGAGAAGATCAACGCGCGGGTGCCGGGCAACTTCGCCAAGAAGACCCTGCTGGTCACCACCGGCTCCGAGGCCGTGGAGAACGCGGTGAAGATTGCCCGCGCCGCCACCGGCCGTGCCGGTGTGATTGCCTTCACCGGCGCCTATCACGGCCGCACCATGATGACCCTCGGCCTGACCGGCAAGGTCGCCCCGTACTCCGCCGGCATGGGCCTGATGCCGGGCGGGATCTTCCGTGCGCAGTATCCCTGCGCGATCCATGGTGTCAGCGTCGATGACTCGGTCGCGAGCATCGAGCGCATCTTCAAGAACGATGCCGAGCCGCGCGACATCGCCGCGATCATCGTCGAACCGGTGCAGGGCGAGGGCGGCTTCAATGTCGCGCCGAAGGATTTCATGGCCCGCCTGCGCGCGCTCTGCGACGAGCACGGCATCCTGCTGATCGCCGACGAGGTGCAGACCGGCGCCGGGCGCACCGGCACCTTCTTCGCCATGGAGCAGATGGGCGTGGTCGCCGACCTGACCACCTTCGCCAAGTCGGTCGGCGGCGGCTTCCCGATCGCCGGCGTGTGCGGCAAGGCCGAGATCATGGATGCCATCGCGCCCGGCGGGCTGGGCGGCACCTATGCCGGCAACCCGCTGTCCTGCGCGGCGGCGCTAGCGGTGCTGGAAATCTTCGAGGAGGAGCATCTGCTCGACCGCTGCAAGGCGGTGGCGGAGAAGCTCACCGCCGGCCTCAAGGCGATCCAGGCCAAGCACAAGGAGATCGGCGAGGTGCGCGGCCTCGGCGCGATGATCGCCATCGAGCTGTTCGAGGATGGCGACCTGGCGCGACCGGCGGCGGCGCTGACGTCGCAGATCGTCGCGCGGGCGCGGGACAAGGGGCTGATCCTGCTGTCCTGCGGTACCTACTACAACGTGCTGCGCGTGCTGGTGCCGCTGACTGCCGAGGACGAGCTGCTCGACCGTGGCCTGGCGATCATCGGCGAGTGCTTCGACGAACTGACCTGACCGTGCGGCGGCGCGCCGGCATCCGCCAACGGATGTCAGGCGCGCCGCAATCCTGACCCCTCGGGTACAATGCGCGGCATTCCGCCCGTGCCATCCGAGGTCGTCATGCAGCCGTTCGCCATCGCCCCTTCGATTCTTTCCGCCAATTTCGCCCGCCTGGGCGAGGAAGTGGACAACGTGCTGGCCGCCGGCGCCGACATCGTCCATTTCGACGTGATGGATAACCACTACGTGCCCAACCTGACCATCGGCCCGATGGTCTGCTCGGCGCTGCGCAAGCACGGCGTCACCGCGCCCATCGACGTGCACCTGATGGTCAAGCCGGTGGATCGGATGATCGGCGACTTCCTCGAGGCCGGCGCCAGCTACATCACCTTCCACCCCGAGGCCTCCGAGCACATCGACCGCTCGCTGCAGCTGATCAAGGACGGCGGCGCCAAGGCCGGGCTGGTGTTCAACCCAGCCACGCCGCTGGATGTGCTCAAGTACGTGATGGACAAGATCGACATGGTCCTGCTGATGAGCGTCAACCCCGGTTTCGGCGGGCAGAAGTTCATCCCCGGCACGCTGGACAAGCTGCGCGAGGCGCGTGCCCTGATCGACGCCAGCGGCCGCAAGATTCGCCTGGAGATCGATGGCGGCGTCAATCCGAAGAACATCCGCGAGATCGCCGCAGCCGGTGCCGACACCTTTGTCGCCGGCTCGGCCATCTTCAACCAGCCGGACTACAAGGCCGTGATCGAGCAGATGCGTGCCGAGCTGGCGCTGGCGCGGCCATGACGCGCCTGGAGCAGCTGTTCGACGGCGCGCTGCCGCGGCTGGTGATGTTCGATCTGGACGGCACCCTGATGGACTCGGTGCCGGATCTGGCCGCCGCGGTGGACAGCATGCTCGGTCAGCTCGGCCGCGCTCCGGCGGGCATCGAGCGCGTGCGCGACTGGGTCGGCAACGGCTCGCGCGTGCTGGTGCGCCGCGCCCTGGCCGGCAGCTATGAGCACGCCGGCATCGATGAGGACGAGACCGACGCGGCGCTCGCGCTGTTCATGCAGGCCTATGCCGGCAGCCATGCGCTGACCAGCGTCTACCCGGGCGTGCGCGAATGCCTGGACTGGCTCGCCGCGCGGGACGTGGCGCTGGCTGTGATCACCAACAAGCCGGCCCAGTTCGTCGCGCCGCTGCTGGAAGAGAAGGGCCTGGGCGGCTACTTCGGCTGGCTGGTCGGCGGCGATACGCTGCCGCAGCAGAAGCCCGATCCCGCTGCGCTGTTCTGGGTGATGGAGAAAGCGGGCGCAACGCCGGCCGAGTCGCTGTTCGTCGGCGATTCGCGCAACGACGTCCGCGCCGCCGATGCTGCCGGCGTGCGCTGCGTAGGGCTGACCTACGGCTACAACCACGGCCGGCCGATTGCCGAGGAGCGCCCCGCGCTGGTGCTGGATGACCTGCGCCTGCTGGTTGCTTCGGTTTCCGGGCTGCGCTAGTGTGGCCCGATTCCCGCTAACCCCGCCGAAGAGATCAGATCGTGGTGGTTACCCGCAAACAGTGGATGAAGGTCATCAAGGCCCTGGCCCGTTGGCGCTGGCGCGCCTGATCAGTCCCGACCGGCTTCGCGCCGGTGCGTTTGCGAACCTCTCTGTACGCCCCTCAACCACGAGGCTGATATGACCCGCGAAGAATTCCTGCGCCTGGCCGCCGAAGGCCACAACCGCATTCCGCTCTCGTTCGAGACGCTGG
The DNA here is from genome assembly GCF_024448505.1 of Stutzerimonas degradans. Taxonomy (GTDB): domain Bacteria; phylum Pseudomonadota; class Gammaproteobacteria; order Pseudomonadales; family Pseudomonadaceae; genus Stutzerimonas; species Stutzerimonas degradans. Next base: position 14,912 of record NZ_JAMOHV010000006.1, on the reverse strand, counting down.
CCGATTTCGATACCCCGCTGTCGCTGTACCTCAAGCTCGCCGACGCGCCCAACTCCTACCTGCTCGAGTCGGTGCAGGGCGGGGAAAAGTGGGGGCGCTATTCGATCATCGGTCTGCCCTGTCGTACCGTGCTGCGCGTGCATGATCACCATGTTCGCGTGACGGTCGAAGGCACCGAGACGGAAGCGCTCGACGTCGAGGACCCGCTGGCCTTCGTCGAATCCTTCCAGCAGCGCTACCGCGTGGCGCCAGTCGCCGGCCTGCCGCGTTTCAACGGCGGTCTGGTCGGCTATTTCGGTTACGACAGCGTGCGCTACGTCGAGCGCAAGCTGGCGCAGTGCCCGCATTCCGATCCGCTGGGTACGCCGGACATCCTGCTGATGGTTTCCGACGCGGTGGTGGTGTTCGACAATCTGGCCGGAAAGCTGCACTGCATCGTGCTGGTCGATCCGGCCGTCGACGGCGCCTATGAGCAAGGGCTGGCGCATCTGGCGAAGCTGCGCGAGAAGCTGCGTCAGCCGATCGCGCCGCGCCTCGGGCTGGATTTCGAGGCGTCCGCTGGACGGGAGCCGAGCTTCCGCTCGAGCTTTAGCCGCGGAGATTTCGAGCAGGCCGTGCGCCGCATCAAGGACTACATCCTTGCCGGCGACTGCATGCAGGTGGTCATCTCGCAGCGCATGTCGATCCCGTTCAAGGCGGCGCCGATCGATCTGTACCGCGCGCTGCGCTGCTTCAACCCGACGCCGTACATGTATTTCTTCAACTTCGGCGACTTTCATGTGGTCGGTTCCTCGCCCGAGGTATTGGTGCGGGTCGAGGACGGCCTGGTCACCGTGCGACCGATTGCCGGCACCCGCCCGCGCGGTGCCAGCGAGGAAGCCGATCTGGCGCTCGAGCAGGACCTGCTGTCGGATAGCAAAGAGTTGGCCGAGCACCTGATGCTGATCGATCTGGGACGCAACGATGTCGGCCGGGTGGCCGAGACCGGTTCGGTGAAGGTCACCGAGAAGATGGTCATCGAGCGTTATTCCAACGTCATGCACATCGTGTCCAACGTCACCGGCCAGCTCAAGCAGGGCCTGTCGGCGATGGATGCGCTGCGCGCGATCCTGCCCGCGGGCACGCTGTCCGGGGCGCCGAAGATCCGTGCGATGGAGATCATCGACGAACTGGAACCGGTCAAGCGCGGTGTCTACGGCGGCGCCGTCGGCTATCTCGCCTGGAACGGCAACATGGATACGGCGATCGCCATCCGCACCGCGGTGATCAAGGACGGCGAGCTGCACGTGCAGGCCGGTGCCGGCATCGTCGCCGATTCGCAACCGGCGCTGGAGTGGGAAGAGACGCTGAACAAGCGCCGCGCCATGTTCCGCGCGGTGGCCCTCGCCGAACGCGACCAGCAGGAGAACTGATCATGCTGCTGATGCTGGATAACTACGATTCCTTTACCTACAACGTCGTGCAGTATCTCGGCGAGCTGGGCGCGGACGTCAAGGTGGTGCGCAACGACGAGTTGAGCGTGGCCGAAATCGAGGCGCTGCAGCCCGAGCGCATCGTGGTCTCCCCCGGTCCCTGCACGCCGAACGAAGCCGGTGTGTCGTTGGAGCTGATCCGCCATTTCGCCGGCAAGCTGCCGATTCTCGGTGTCTGCCTCGGCCACCAGAGCATCGGCCAGGCGTTCGGTGGCGACGTGGTGCGCGCGCGCCAGGCCATGCACGGCAAGACCAGCCCGGTGTTCCATCGCGATCAGGGCGTGTTTGCCGGGCTGAACAATCCGCTCACGGTCACCCGCTATCACTCGCTGGTGGTCAAGCGCGAGACACTGCCCGAGTGCCTGGAAATCAGCGCCTGGACCCAGCTGGAAGACGGCTCGGTCGACGAGATCATGGGCCTGCGGCACAAGACGCTGAATATCGAAGGGGTGCAGTTCCATCCCGAATCGATCCTGACCGAACAGGGGCACGAGCTGTTCGCCAACTTTCTGAAGCAGACCGGAGGCGTGCGCTGATGGATATCAAGGAAGCCCTCAACCGCATCGCCGGGCAGCTCGACCTCTCCACCGAGGAAATGAAGGCGGTGATGCGCCAGATCATGACCGGCCAGTGCACCGACGCGCAGATCGGTGCCTTCCTGATGGGCATGCGCATGAAGAGCGAGACCATCGACGAGATCGTCGGCGCTGTGCAGGTCATGCGCGAGCTGGCCGAGCCGGTGAGGTTCGAGGTCGACCGGCTGGTCGACACCTGCGGTACCGGTGGCGACGGCATGAACATCTTCAATGTCTCCACGGCCGCCGCCTTCGTCGTCGCCGCGGCTGGCGGCAAGGTGGCCAAGCATGGCAATCGCGCGGTGTCGGGCAAGAGCGGCAGCGCCGATCTGCTGGAAGCGGCTGGCGTCTACCTCGACCTCACCCCCGAGCAGGTGGCGCGCAGCGTCGATACTGTGGGTGTCGGTTTCATGTTCGCGCCCGCCCATCACGGTGCGATGAAGTTCGCCGCCGGGGTGCGACGTGAACTGGGGCTGCGCACGCTGTTCAACATTCTGGGGCCGATGGCCAATCCGGCCGGCGTTCGTCATCAGGTACTCGGCGTGTTCAGCAAGGCGCTGTGCCGGCCGATGGCCGAGGTGCTGCAGCGTCTGGGCAGCAAGCATGTGCTGGTGGTGCATGCGCAGGACGGCCTGGACGAAATCAGCCTGGCCGCGCCGACTCACATCGCCGAGCTGAAGGACGGCGAAATTCGCGAGTACGCCGTGCAGCCGGAAGACTTCGGCATCAAGAGCCAGAGCCTGATCGGTCTGAACGTCGAAGATGCGCAGGGCTCGCTGGCGCTGATCCGCGATGCGCTCGGGCGGCGCAAGACCGAGAACGGGCAGAAGGCCGCCGACATGATCGTGCTCAACGCCGGTGCAGCGCTGTACGCTGCCGATCAGGCCTGGACCCTGAAGCAGGGTGTCGAGCTGGCCCACGACGCGCTGAGTACCGGCATCGCCCGGGACAAGTTCGAGGAGCTGGTGTCCTTCACCGCCGTATTCAAGCAGGAGAACCAGAAATGAGCGTGCCGACCGTGCTGGAGAAAATCATCGCGCGCAAGTACGAGGAAGTCGCCGAGCGACGTTCGCGGACGAGTCTGGACGAACTCGAGCGCCTGGCTGCGGCGGCTGGCCCGGTACGTGGTTTCGCCGCGGCCGTGCAGCGACGGGTCAAGGCCAAGGAAGCGGCGGTGATCGCGGAGGTGAAGAAGGCATCGCCGAGCAAAGGCGTACTGCGCGAAAACTTCGACCCCGCCGAGATCGCGCGCAGCTACGAAGCGGGCGGCGCGGCCTGCCTGTCGGTGCTGACCGATGTGGATTTCTTTCAGGGCGCCGATGCCTATCTGCAGCAGGCACGTGCGGCCTGCAGCCTGCCGGTGATCCGCAAGGACTTCATGGTCGATCCTTACCAAGTGGTCGAGGCCCGCGCGCTGGGTGCCGACTGCATCCTGCTGATCGTCGCTGCGCTGGAGGATGCGCGCATGGCCGAGCTGGCGGCCGTGGCCGCGCAGCACGGGCTGGATGTGTTGGTGGAGGTGCACGACGGCGATGAGCTTGAGCGTGCGCTGAAACTGGAAACGCCGCTGCTGGGAGTCAACAACCGCAACCTGCACACGTTCGAGGTCAATCTCGAGACGACGCTGGACTTGCTGCCGCGCGTGCCGCAGGGCCGTGTGGTGGTGGCCGAGAGCGGCATCCTCAACCGTGCCGACGTCGAGCTGATGGAGATCAATCAGGTCTATGCGTTTCTGGTGGGCGAGGCGTTCATGCGTGCCGAGCAGCCGGGCGCCGAGCTGCAGCGGTTGTTCTTCCCCGGTCGCCGCGCGCGGATCGCGGGTGGCGCGCCGGAGTGATGCGCCACTGAAAAAAAGGCCGGGGCATCGGTGATGCCTCGGCCTTCGTTCTTCCGGTGCCGCTGCAGGTTCAGCGCGTTCCGAATACCACCATCGTCTTGCCTTTGACGTAGACCAGTCCCTGCGATTCCAGGCTTTTCAGCACGCGGCCGACCATCTCGCGCGAACAACCGACGATGCGGCCGATTTCCTGGCGGGTGATCTTGATCTGCATGCCGTCGGGATGGGTCATCGCATCGGGCTGCTTGCACAGGTCGAGCAGCGTGCGGGCGACGCGGCCGGTAACGTCGAGAAATGCCAGGTCGCCGACCTTGCGGGTGGTGTTGCGCAGGCGATCAGCCATCTGGCTGCCCAGCGCGTAGAGAATTTCGGGGTCCTGCTGCGTCAGTTCGCGGAACTTGGCGTAACTGAGTTCGGCGACTTCGCACTCCGTCTTGGCGCGGACCCAGGCGCTGCGTTCTTTCTCGCTGCCTTCCTTTTCGAACAGACCCATCTCGCCGAAGAAGTCGCCGGCGTTGAGGTAGGCGATGATCATCTCGCGGCCGTCATCGTCCTCGATCAGAATGGTCACCGAACCCTTGACGATAAAGAAAAGCGATTCACAACGATCACCGGCGTAAATGATGGTGCTCTTGGCGGTATATCGACGTCGGTGACAGTGGGCCAGCAGTTTGTCGATGTTCTTGATCTTTGGCGTAAGTGTGATAGCTACCATGCTCTAGGTCCCGGAAAATACTTGGAATGAGGCTGGTTCTTGTTATGTGTGACGAACAGTCGTTGATAAGCTGAGGCCCAGCTTATCAGACGAAATTTAACCAACCGAAGTTGCGACAGAGTTACGCAGTCGGTCAACGCGCCTTTGGTCGGGGGTGCAGTCCTCAGCACTCGAACCGTGCATGTTAAGCTATCTGGCAATTTTTTCTGGGAGTTAGTGAATGAAAGCGCGCATTCAATGGGCGGGCGAGGCCATGTTTCTCGGCGAATCCGGCAGCGGCCATGTGGTCGTGATGGACGGTCCGCCGGAGAGCGGCGGGCGCAACCTCGGTGTGCGTCCGATGGAGATGCTGTTGCTGGGCTTGGGCGGCTGCAGCAACTTCGATGTTGTCAGCATTCTCCGCAAATCGCGGCAAGCGGTGGAAAGCTGCGAGGCGTTTCTCGAAGCCGAGCGCGCAGCCGAAGATCCCAAAGTATTCACCAAGATTCATCTGCGTTTCGTGGTCAAGGGTCGCGGCCTGAAAGAGGCGCAGGTCAAACGAGCGGTCGAACTTTCCGCCGAGAAATACTGCTCGGCATCGATCATGCTGGGCCGCGCGGGCGTCGAGATCAGCCACGACTACGAGATTGTCGAACTGGGCTGAGTTTCTCCTCGCATACCGCGGAGTCGAGAGACTTGCTTGATAAGAAAAGGACGCTCCAGGCGTCCTTTTCTGTTTACAGTATCCGGCGGGCTAGATGCGGTAGGTGGTCTTCGTCATCACCTTGGCCATCATGCTCATGCCGAACTTGATCGGAGCGGGAAAGCGCAGGCCACCGGCAGCAATCGCGTTGGTGGAGTGCTCGGCTTCGTCGACGCGCATTTGTTCGAGGATGGCCCGGGATTTCTCGTCTTCGGCCGGAAGTTGTCCGAGGTGGTCGTCAAGGTGCTTGCAGACCTGATCTTCGGTGGCTGCGACGAAGCCTAGGCTGACCCGGTCGCTGATCAATCCGGCCGAGGCGCCGATACTGAAGGAGAGGCCATAGAACAGCGGATTGAGCACGCTGGTGTGGCTGCCCAGTTGGCGAATGCGTTGCTCGCACCAGGCTAGGTGGTCGATTTCCTCGTCGGCCGCGCGTTCCATCGCCGCGCGCACCTGTGGCAGTCGCGCGGTGAGCGCCTGCCCCTGGTACAGCGCTTGCGCGCACACCTCACCGGTATGGTTGATGCGCATCAGCCCGGCAACGTGGCGCGAGTCGCGCTCATCCAGTTCAGCGTCCGGTTTGACCACGGCAGGCGAGGGCCGGCCGGGCTGGCCGCTGAAGGGCAGCAGTGTGCGCAGCGCCGCGTCAGCCTGCATCAGCAGGCGATCGGCGGGAGAGTAATGGCGATTGGTTGTCATGATGCCTCCGGATTGAAACGACGCGCGGATAGATTGGTGAACGCAGGGCGCCAATCAACCCGGCGGCCAGTGCATCTGGCGCTGTCCCAGCACGTGCATGTGAATGTGATAGACCGTCTGTCCGCCGAGGTCGTTGCAGTTCATCACCACACGAAAACCCTCGGCGCAACCGCGTTGCTCGGCCAGGCGCTGGGCGGTGAACAGGATATGTCCGGCCAGGGCCTTGTCATCCTTCTCGCTGAGGTCATGCAGGGTCGGAATGTGCTTTTTCGGGATGACCAGGAAATGCACCGGCGCCTGCGGAGCAATATCTTCGAATGCTATGACTTGGTCGTCTTCGTAGAGCTTGCGTGCCGGGATATCCCCAGCCACGATCTTGCAGAACAGGCAATCCATGGCATTCCTCCAGGCGTTGAGCGGTTGGACAGTGTAACAGGCCGCTTCGAGGCTGATGAATCCCACCATAAGGAGATGGGGTGAAGAACGATATTCATGATCTGGGACTGGTGCTCGACTCACGCGTTCGGTTGATCGTGATCGAGTCGTGGGACGAGCTGCGTGTGCTGGAAACGCTGACAGGCCTGGCTGTGCGGCGGGGCTTGAGCCTTTACGTGTGGTCGATAACCGAGGGCGTGCGCCGCCTCGGTTTTGGCGGCGAACCGCAGGGCGAGGACGGCAACGCGCCGGAAACCGCGCTCCGGCTGGTCAAGCATGATCCCCAGCCGAATCTGTACGTGTTCTGCGATATCCATCCGTTTCTCGACGAGCCTCGCGTAGTGCGCCTGCTCAAGGAGATTGCGATGGGGGCGACACCGACGCTGGTACTGGTGTCGCACGCGCTGAAGCTGCCGGCGGAGCTGCAGCGCCTGGCCGCGCGCTTCAGCCTCGCATTGCCGAGCGAGGAAGAATTGCTGGTGATCGTCCGCGAGGAAGCCGCGCGCTGGAGCGAGCGCAATCGCGGTGCGCGGGTACGCACCGACAATCGGACCCTGCAGCAGGTGGTGAAGAATCTGCGTGGCATGAGCCATGCGGAGGCGCGCAGCCTGGCGCGCAATCTGATCTGTGACGATGGCGCCATCACCCAGGAAGACTTACCGGAACTCAACCGCGGCAAGTTCCAGCTGCTCGACCTGGACGGTGTGTTGAGCTTCGAACGCGAGACGGCGCGCTTCGCCGAGGTGGGCGGTTTGCGGCATTTCCGGCGCTGGCTGGGCGAGCGCCAGAGCGCGTTCCTCGCCGGTGCGGCGGCGGATATGCCGCGCGGGGTGATGCTCGTGGGCGTGCAGGGTGGCGGCAAGAGCCTGGCGGCGAAAGCGGTGGCCGGACTCTGGGGGCTGCCGTTGCTGCGCCTGGACTTCGCCTGCCTGTACAACAAGTACTTCGGCGAGACCGAGCGCAACCTGCGCGAGGCGCTGCGTCTGGCTGAGCAGATGGCGCCGTGCGTGCTGTGGATGGATGAAATCGAGAAGGGCCTGGCGACCGGCGAGATGGACGGTGGCGTCAGCCAGCGAGTGCTGGGTACGTTGCTGACCTGGATGGCCGAGCGCGCGGCACCGGTATTCATGGTCGCCACGGCCAATGCGATCGATCGGTTGCCACCGGAGCTGCTGCGCAAGGGGCGCTTCGACGAGCTGTTTTTCGTCGATCTGCCGGATAGCGAGACGCGTGCGGACATCTTCCGTATCCACCTGACGCGTCGCGAGCTGGCCGAGGCGGATTTCGATCTGAACGTGCTGGCCGATGCCAGCGCGGGTTTCTCCGGCGCCGAGATCGAGCAGGTGGTAGTTAGTGCCGTGTATGCCGCGCAGGCTCGCCAACGGGCAGTCGACCTGCCGCTGCTGGTAGAAAGCATCCAGGCGACGTCACCGCTTTCGGTGGTGATGGCCGAGGATCTGGCGGCGCTGCGTGCCTGGGCGGACGGTCGCGCCGTACAGGCCGACTGAGCTGGCGCGTCAGCCGGCGCGGTGCAGATACTGCGTGGCGGCAGGCACGGTGATCGCGACCAATACTCCCCCGATCACCAGCAGCAGCCACAGCGCCGCCAGCGCCTTCACCGCCAGGCTGTTGGCTGGCTGCGGCGGGCCGTAGCGATTCGGCCCGCGCTTGCCGGGAATAACGATCATCAGTAGCGGCACGAAGACACCTATCACCGGCACCAGATTGAGCAGCAGAAGCCAGCCAGACATGCCGATGTCGTGCAGTCGCTGGACCCCGATCTGCACGTTGATCACCAGGGCCGCGATCGCCAGCAGTGCCATGAGCAACAACCCGACGGGTTTCGAGATCGCTGCCACGATGGCGGCTATGCCGAACAGGCCGGCAACGGCCACCATTACCACCAGGGACCAGGCCAGATAGCGCAGCCGGCCGATGCGGCCCTGCACAGAGAACACGCGCAACTCGCCGTGGCTCTCCAGTGGCATCTCGAGCGTCGCCTGCGGCGGGGCGTACGGCGATTGGCTGTCAGCGGTGGCAGGTGGTGAAACTTCCCTCGCCTGCTGCGCCTGACGGGCAAGAAATTTCGCGATGACGATTCCGCACGCCGAGCATTGTTCGTGCTGCGGTTGCGTATGTCCGCACTTGGGGCAGTTCATTTGCGCCTGGTTTGCGGCGGGTTCGTCGGCTAGTGCCTGCAGTTGAAGCTGGAGCTGCTCAGGCTCCTTGTGCGCGTGGACGCCGGCGCGACGGAGCGCGGCCAGATAGCGGTCGGCCTCGTCGCTGTGCAGATGGCGCTTGAGCGCGACTTCGCTCGCGCCGAAAAGTCGTTCGATCCGCGCGCGATCGGTCTTGAAAAGCTGTGCCAGATTGTTTTTTACGGCATCGGCGCTGGCGCCGGGTATCAGCTCGCCGCGGAAGAGAATCTTGTAATGGGCTTCGTTCATGTGGCATCCGTGTCACTGAAAAACAGATCTCGCCTTCGGCGACGCCTACGCATCGCCATCCGTGGCGCGTTAGAAGGGCTTTATCACCGCCAGGATAACGATCGCCAGCAGGAACAGCACCGGTACTTCGTTGAACCAGCGGTAGAACACATGCCCGCGGACATTTTCATCGCGGGCGAAACGCTTGAGCTGGGCGCCGCACATGTGGTGGTAGCCGATCAGCAAGAGGACCAGTGCGAGCTTCACGTGCAGCCAGCCACCGCCGGTGAACAGCGTCGGATTGAGCGCAGCCATCGCGATGCCGAACGCCAGGGTTGCCACCATCGAGGGCAGCATGATGCCGCGATAGAGTTTGCGCTCCATGATCTTGAAGCGTTCGCGGCTGGGCGCGTCGTCGCTCATGGCGTGGTAGACGAACAGACGCGGGAGGTAGAACAGACCGGCGAACCAGCACACGATGGAGATGAGGTGGAAGGCTTTAAGCCAGAGATAGAGCATTCGCGGGCGTCTCCGAGTTCCGATGGCTGCCGATAGTATTGATTGTCGGACGATCCGTCACCCTGATGGTTGGCCGACAACCAAAGCAGCTTTATCATCCTTTACTTTTACGACGTTCATTGCGAGGCAGACATGATCAAGGTCGGTATCGTCGGCGGCACGGGCTACACCGGGGTGGAACTGCTGCGCCTGCTGGCCCAGCACCCGCAAGCCGAGGTGGTGGTGATCACCTCGCGCTCGGAAGACGGTGTCAAGGTTACCGACCTGTATCCCAATCTGCGCGGCCACTATGACGGGCTCGCGTTCAGCGTACCGGATGTGGCCAAGCTGGGCGCCTGCGATGTGGTCTTCTTCGCGACACCGCACGGCGTGGCCCATGCACTGGCCGGAGAGCTGCTCGACGCTGGAACGCGGGTAATCGATCTATCGGCGGATTTCCGCCTGCAGGATGCCGAAGAGTGGTCCAGATGGTACGGCCAGCCGCATGGCGCAGCGCATCTGCTGGGCGAAGCAGTCTATGGCCTGCCTGAGGTCAATCGCGAGCAGATTCGCGGCGCGCGGCTGATCGCCGTGCCGGGTTGTTATCCCACTGCCACTCAGCTCGGCTTTCTACCGCTCTTGGAGAATGGTCTGGTCGACAACGGTCGGCTGATTGCCGATTGCAAGTCCGGCGTCAGCGGTGCGGGGCGTGCGGCGAAGATTAGCTCACTGTTCACCGAGGCCGGCGAAAGCATGATGGCCTATGCGGTCAAGGGGCATCGCCATCTGCCGGAAATCAGTCAGGGGTTGCGCCGCGCGGCGGGCGGCGAGGTAGGGCTGACCTTCGTTCCCCATCTGACTCCGATGATTCGCGGCATTCATGCCACGCTCTATGCAACGCTGGTCGATACCTCGGTAGACGTGCAGGGGCTATATGAAAAGCGCTACGCCGACGAACCCTTCGTCGATGTGATGCCCGCGGGCAGCCATCCGGAGACGCGCAGCGTGCGAGGCGCGAACATGTGCCGCGTCGCGGTGCATCGTCCGCAGGGGGGTGATCTGGTGGTGATACTTTCGGTTATCGATAATCTGGTGAAGGGCGCATCGGGTCAGGCGATCCAGAACATGAACATCGTTTTCGGTATGGATGAGCGTCTAGGGCTGAACAACGTCGCCTTGCTGCCTTGAGTCCGAAAAACCGAGCTGCTTTCCTTGATCGACCAATAGTTGACCAATTTGGTAGGGCAAGCGGATAATGCTTCGCCATAGCAGTAGGCGTTCTAGCGCCGGGAGAACTCAATGAGTGTCGAATCCTTCACACCCACCGCGATCCAGTTCAGCCAGGGTGCCGCGAGCAAGGTGAAGACCTTGGTCGAAGAAGAGGGCAACCCGCGGCTAAAGCTGCGCGTATTCGTCACGGGGGGTGGTTGCTCTGGCTTTCAGTATGGTTTCACGTTCGATGAGGACGTGGCGGACGATGACACGATCATCGAGCGCGAAGGGGTCAGTCTGGTCGTGGACCCGATGAGCTATCAGTATCTGGCCGGAGCGGAAGTCGATTACCAAGAGGGGCTCGAAGGGTCTCGCTTCGTGATCACCAACCCGAATGCCACGACGACTTGTGGCTGCGGTCAATCGTTTTCCATCTGAGATAACTGTGCTTGCGATAACGCCGCGCTTTGCGCGGCGTTATCGTTTATGGACGCTGCTGCTTAGGCCGGATAGATCGCGCCGAGAATTCGCGGGCCTCTTGCGCCGGTCACGCTGGGGCGGTTGGCCGGAATGTTTTCCAGGCAGCAGTGCGCCAGCCACGCGAAAGCCGTGGCTTCCACCCAGTCGGGGGCGATGCCGAACGCTTCAGTGCTGCAGACGTGACGATTGGGCTGCAGAGCCTGTAGTCGCCGCATCAGCGCGGTGTTGTGGGCGCCGCCGCCGCAAACGAGCAGCTCCTGAGTATCGGGCTGCCCGCGCTCCAGTGCCTCGCTGATGCTGCGCGCCGTCAGTTCCAGCAGCGTCGCCTGAACATCCTCCGCCAGCAACGTTCTGCCGGACAGGTGCTGTTCCAGCCAAGGCAGGTTAAACAGTTCACGACCGGTACTTTTCGGGCCTTGTCGAGAAAAAAACTCGTCATCCAGCATTGCCCGCAACAGGCTGGCGTCGAGGTTACCACTTGCTGCCCAGGCGCCGTCTCGGTCGAATGGCTGGCCACGTTGCACCTGGATCCAGGTATCCAGCAAGACATTGCCCGGCCCGCAATCGAAGCCGCGAACGGGCTGGCCCGGACTGAGCAGACTGAGATTGCTGAAGCCGCCGACGTTGAGAACCGCCCGCACCCTGTCGGCCGCCTGGAACGCTGCTTCGTGAAATGCCGGCACTAATGGGGCGCCTTGTCCGCCAGCCGCGACATCACGACGACGAAAGTCGCCGACAACGGTGATGCCGCTGAGCTCGGCGAGCAGGGCCGGATTGCCGATTTGAATGCTGAAGCCTCGCTGCGGCTCGTGGCGCACGGTTTGTCCGTGGCTACCAATCGCGCGGATTGCCGCGGGCTTGAGTTGGGTTTGCTCGAGCAGTTCACGGATGACCGACGCGGTTAGCTTTACCCACTGCTGCTCGATCAGCGCCGCGCGAGCCAGCTCATCGGGTCCGGAAGAGCAGAGCGCCAGAATCTCACGGCGTAGATCATCGGGTAACGGGCGAAAGCGGCTGGCCAGAAGTCTGGTCTGATTGGTCTGCTCGACGAGAGCGACGTCCAGCCCGTCCAGACTGGTGCCGGACATGACGCCGAGATACAGTGCCATGCTTATTGCTTGTTGAGTGCCAGCATGGTTGCGCGCTCGTCGTCCATGCGAGCCATGAGCGGCTGACTGAGCGCCATGAAACGCTGCTTCTCGTTCTTTGCAATCGGATCGGCCATCGGCAACTTCAGCCCTAGCGGATCGACATGCGCGCCGTCTACTTGGAACTCGTAATGCAGGTGAGGTCCGGTAGACAGTCCGGTCGTTCCGATATAGCCGATGATCTGACCCTGCTTGACCGTGGAGCCGTTCTTCACACCTTTGGCAAAACCTTGCATATGCGCATAAAGCGTCCGATAACGCTGCCCGTGCTGGATGATTACGGTATTGCCGTAACCGCCCTTGCGCCCGGCGAGCAGCACTTTGCCGTCGCCTGCACTCTTGATCGGCGTGCCATGCGGAGCGGCATAGTCGACGCCTTTATGCGCACGAATCTTGTTCAGAATCGGATGCTTGCGACCGTTTGAGAAGCGAGAGCTGATGCGGGCGAAGTCTACCGGGGTGCGAATGAACGCCTTGCGCATGCTGTTGCCGTCGGCGTTGTAATAGCTGGTCGTGCCGTTCTTGCTGGTGTAGCGCACGGCAGTGTAGGTCTTGCCGCGGTTGATGAACCGTGCAGCTAGAATGTTCCCCGTGCCAACGCGCTTGCCATCGACGATTTTCTCTTCGTAGATCAGATCGAAGGAATCACCCTTGTGGATGTCCAGCGCGAAGTCGATGTCATAACCGAATACGTTTGCCAAATCCATCGTCAGGTTGTGGCTCAGGCCGGCCTGGCGTGCAGCAACGAACAGGCTGCTGTTGATCTCGCCGTGAGCGTATACGGCTTTTAGCTCCGGCTTGATCTCTTCTTTCTTAAACGTATAGCCGCTGTCTGTTCTTTCGAGGTGCAGGGTCTCGAGCGCGCTAATCCTGCTCTGCAGGCTGGCGAGCTCACCCTGCTCGGTCAGCTGGAATTCGAATACCTGTCCTACCTTCAATCGGCTCAGCTGTTTAGCGTCTTTGCTGCTGGCCAGCACGCTGTGGACGGTATTAGATGGAAGGCCGGCTTTGGCGAAGAGCGTGGAAAGGGTGTCGCCGTTGGTCGCCACCAGCTTCTTGCTGCGCGGGTCTTCTTGCGGGGGCGCCGGTTGCTCAGCTACTTCGTTGGAGCTCTGTTCGATGGAGGCAAAAGGCGAATCGGATTCGGGGGCGGTGATATCGTCGGAGACTTCCGGTACCACTGCCTGCTCGGCAGCATAATCCAGGCGAAGATCAATCAGGCTTTTCTTTGCTTCTACTTCGCGAGAAGGAAAGACAAGCAGTGCCAGGCTGAGCAGCGCGGCTACACCGCTGGCCGCCAACAGGTGGCTCTTCGGGTAGAGGGGGGCTTTTTGATTAGTCATCAGGTGTCTGGCATGTTTTTGCACAGGAAATAACTGTCTAAAATATAAGCAAAGCCTGCGTGAGGCAACCCTTGAATGCTCCCCGCTCGTCGAGCGGTGACGTGTTTCGCGCTTGTATTTTTTACATGATCTTGTAAGGCTTGCGCCTCTTAATTTCTGGATGCGGAGCCTGTCATGAGGTCGGTTGAGGAGCAGTTGGCGGTCATCAAGCGGGGCGCTGACGAAGTGCTCGTCGAGTCAGAGCTGGTCGCCAAGCTGCAGCGCGGGCAGCCCCTGCGCGTCAAGGCGGGATTCGATCCGACTGCTCCTGATCTGCATCTGGGGCACACCGTGCTGATCAACAAGATGCGCCAGTTGCAGGACTTGGGGCACCAGGTGATTTTCCTCATCGGCGACTTCACGGGAATGATCGGCGACCCGAGCGGCAAGAGTGCGACAAGGCCGCCTCTGACCCGTGAGCAGGTGTTGGAGAACGCCGAGACATACAAGGCGCAGGTATTCAAGATTCTGGATCCGGCAAAGACTGAGGTTGCCTTCAATTCGTTCTGGATGGATCAGCTGAAGCCGTCGGACATGATTAGGCTTGCCTCGCAGTACACGGTGGCCCGCATGCTGGAGCGCGATGATTTCAGCAAGCGCTACGCCGCGAATCAGCCCATAGCTATTCATGAGTTCCTTTATCCGCTCGTTCAGGGCTACGACTCCGTCGCCTTGAGGGCCGATATCGAGCTAGGTGGGACCGATCAGAAGTTCAATCTGCTTATGGGACGCGAGTTGCAGCGAGCCTATGGGCAGGAATCCCAATGCGTGGTCACGATGCCCTTGCTTGAGGGGCTGGATGGCATCAAGAAGATGTCCAAGTCGCTCGGTAATTACGTCGGAATTCAGGAGCCGCCGGGAGTGATGTACAGCAAGTTGGTATCGATTCCTGACGCGCTGATGTGGCGTTATTTCGAATTGTTGAGTTTTCGTACCGTTGAGGAAATCGGTGCATTTCGCGCCGATGTCGCGCGCGGGGCGAATCCGCGGGATATCAAGATCAAGCTCGCGGAGGAGATCGTGGCGCGCTTCCATGGCGAGGATGCGGCGGCGACGGCTCATCGTTCAGCGGGTAATAGAATGAAAGAGGGTGAGCTGCCCGAAGGTATTCCAGAGATCGAGTTGACTTCTGATCAGGATGTGCCGATCGCGTCTGTGCTTAATAAGGCTGGGCTGGTGAAGAATGCGGCGGTCGCGCGCGACCTTTTAGCGGCGGGCGGGGTGCGAGTTGATGGTCAGGTTGTGGACCGGAGCTTCCTGTTTCGTGCTGGCGCTACCCATGTCTGTCAGGCAGGTAAGAAGGCTTTCGCGCGTATTTCGCTGAAATTGGAATAAGGGGCTTGACGCACAC
>NZ_JAMOHV010000005.1 GCF_024448505.1 Stutzerimonas degradans | reverse complement strand
CAGGTCTGGGACGAGCGTCTCGGGTCCAGCCGCGTCCAGGCCAGGAACTGGCGCCTGATGGCGTTCGGTTGCCTGGGTTTGGCGCTGCTGATGGCCGCGGGCCTGGTCTGGCGTTCCGCACAGTCGCTAGTCATTCCCTACGTGGTGGAAGTCGACAATGCCGGCCAGGTTCGTGCGGTGGGTGAAGCAGCGACCGACTACCAGCCAGGCGATGCGCTGATCGCCCACCACCTGGCCCGGTTCATCACACTGGTCCGCGCGCTGCCCATCGACCCAATCGTCGTGCGAAGCAACTGGCTTGGCGCCTACCAACTGACCACGAACCGCGGCGCTACCACGCTCAACGAGTTCGCTCGCGAGAGTGATCCGTTCTCACGTATCGGCAGGGAGTCGATCACCGTCGAGATCACGAGTGTTGTCCGCGCCAGCGAGAACTCCTTCCAGGTGCGCTGGACGGAGCGCCGCTACGTCGATGGCGCTTCGGCAGGTTCCGAGCGCTGGACCGCCGTGCTAACGGTCGTCCTGAAGCCGCCACGCAGCGAAGAGAAGCTCCGCCAGAATCCCTTGGGCATCTATGTCGACAACCTGTCCTGGAGTCGCGAACTCGACACCACTCAATGAGGCGAGCCACGATGATGCAGTACCTGCGCTACGTTTGTTCTTTTCTAGTCGTCGTAACAACCGGCTGCGCAAGCCGAAACGCACTACCACCGGCAATTCCGCTGGAGGAGCCGGTTGCAGCGCAACAGATGGCGGAGCCTCCAAAGCCGGTGGAGGTAGTGGCGATACCCCAGTCGCTGGCGCTTCCATCACAGCTCAAGCCACTGCCGAAGCCGGTCCGTCAGTCGGAACCTGCTGCGCCTGAAGCAAGCGTCTCGCGCGCCAACGACGAAGCCAGGATTGCACCGACCCGTGAGGGTTACCTCAATGCGATTCAGGTATGGCCTTTCTCCGACGGTGCCCTGTACCAGGTCTTTGCCAGTCCCGGCCGAGTGACCGCGATCAACCTCGAACCCGGTGAAGAACTCATCGCCGTCGCTGCCGGCGACACGGCACGCTGGATCGTTGGCGACACCTCGAGCGGAATGGGCGAGAGTTTACAGATCAGCATCCTCGTCAAACCAACCCGCGTCGATATCATGACGAACATGGTGATCACCACCAACCGGCGCACCTATCTGGTCGAGCTGACCTCCACCGAGCAGGCCTGGATGGCATCGGTATCCTGGGACTACCCAAAGGATCGACTCCTGGCCCTCAAAAGGCAGGCTGCCGAGGCCCTTGAAGCGGCACCGGTGGATACCGGCCTCGCCCTCGAACAGCTGCAGTTTCGCTATGTGATTCGCGGCGACAACCCGCCCTGGAAGCCAGTTCGCGCATTCGACGATGGCCGCAAGGTCTACATCCAGTTTCCTCCGGGGATTGCGCAGGGCGAGCTCCCGCCACTCTTCGTCATTGGCGCCACGGGCGATGGCGAGCTGGTCAACTACCGCGTCCGGTCCCCGTACTACGTCGTCGACCGGCTCTTTGCCGCGGCCGAGCTCCGCCTGGGCGGCGAAAAGAATGTGGTCGTTCGGATCGAACGCAGCTACGTCCCCTCCGGTGGTCGTCGATGACGAGCGCGACAGACGCCTCCGGGGACGACCGCCGAGTGCGGCCACAGACGAAGGTGGCGGCCGAGACGCTGGCATTGCGCGCCCGACCAGGTCGTGTCATGCGGCTTAACGCACGGACGATACTGGTCATTGCCGGGAGCCTGGCGACGGCGACGCTCATTGCCCTGCTCCTGGGACTGAATCCATCGGACCAAACACGCGAAAATGCGGCGGGAGAACTGTTCAACGTCGATCACAACGTGCGACCGGAGCGACTCGAGTCACTTGCAAAGGACTATTCGCAATTGGCGTCGCCCCTGCCGGCGCCGGATAGCCGTACCGAGAGAGCCGATACCGCGACAACCGAGCCCTTACCCTATGCCTCACCGCACCCAGGCGAAGTCGAGCCGAAAACGCCCGAACTGGCGGACGCGGAAGAGGACGAGCAAGCGCGCCTCTTGCCTCTCTTCTTCCAGGCCAGCCACACGCGGCCAGCCGGCGAACCCGTGATTGATCCGGATCACCCTGACCGCTCTGTTCAAAGCCGTGGTGGCAATCAGGCGCTTCTCAGTAAACCTCAAACGCTCAAATGAGCACATCCGTATTGGTGCAGAAGCCGGCGTCTGCCTATCAGGTCATGGCGGGGACCGTGATCGCGGCGGCGCTGGTGACCGGCATCAAGTCCGACTTGCCAGGCGACGTGATCGCCACGGTAACCGAGCCGGTCTACGACACCGCGACCGGAGCACATGTGCTCATTCCCCAGGGTGCTCGTCTACTTGGCCGCTACGACAGCCAGATCAGCCATGGGCAGAGCCGAGTCGACGTGGTCTGGCACCGGCTTATCTTCCCCGACACCTCGTCGCTGAAACTCGACAACCCTATCGCAAGTGACCCCCAAGGCTATGCAGGCCTCGAGGACGGTGTTGATTGGCACTGGGATCGGGTCGTTGCCGGCGCGGCTCTGACCAGCCTATTGGGCATTGGCGCAGAGCTGGCGGCCCCGTCCAGCCGCGATGAGGGGGGTCGAATCGTGATAGCGGGTCGTGACAGCCTGCAAGACTCGGTCAACCAGGTAGGCCAGGAGATCACACGGCGAAACGTGGACATACGGCCCACGCTCACCCAGCGGCCCGGTCTTCCCCTGCGGATCATCGTCAACCGCGATATCGCGCTGCGCCCGTATCGGCTGCTTTCCGCACCGATACATGGCCGGCCATGAAAATCGAGCGAGACGACGAAGATTCAATCTTCAGACCTGCCCGGGGCTAGTCCGTCTATCTTCGCTTTCCACCCTTATTGGGCGGAGCCGCCATCGCCCCTGTTCACCGTTCGACGTGTTTGCGGCGCGGGTTGGCTCCGCGGACCGGGCGGGCCACATCGGACGACGGCTCACGCAGAGAAACTGACGAGGCGGGTATGCCCGCAACGAGCCCAAGGCGAAGCCCGAATTTCCTCAGGATCGCCTCGATGGTGCCGAGGGTTGGATTTCCTTTATCGGTCTCTATCTGGTACAGGGCCTTGGTGGACAGGTTGCACATCGCGGCGAAGGTCGCCTGGTCGAAACCGGTCACCTCGAGGCGCAGCCGGCGTATCGAGGTCCCCAGCGTTTCCCTTCCCGACGCATGGCCCTGCATGATGCCCTCGATGATCTGCTTTCGTTGCTCGCTATTGGGCGTGCTCATCTCAACCCCCATTCCGCCAGGCGTGTGTCCAGGTTGTTCAGGGGGATGGTCCGGGCCTGCCGCACCTCTGCGGGTAAATCGACCAACAGATCGGGCAATGCTCTGAATCTCTGCGCAGCCGCGCGAAGGCGCTCGAACAGCGCAGCCGGATCGGTGATGGCGTGGAAATAATCGCAAACCGCTCGCCAGTCCGGGCTACCCATGTGTTCCGGCCTCCACTTGGTCACCCGCGTGACGCCCTCCGGGTCCAGCACCATTGGCGCGAGGTCATAGATGGGCGCCAGCTCAAATCCGCCGTGATATCGGAAAATCGCCATGTTGCGTCCGTGGTTGTCGGAGTTGCCGAGGATCCGATTCAACAGATCGCGCTGCAAATACTCGAAGACCAGCTCCTCGAGCTCGTCAACCTGGTTGTTGGAGGTCCACAGCCCGATCAACCGTCCCAGCACGTCCTCATGGTTCATCCTTGACCCGGGAACGGTATTTGCGCAGACCGAGTAGATCGACTCGACCGGGATCCTTTCGACCGCCCCTTGATCGACTCGACGATCGAAGCGTGGCATCCACAGACTTGGCTTCTCGGCTTCCTCAAGCACGAGGCCATCGGTCGAGACCGTGTTCAAGCCAAGGGTCGAGACCGCCCGGTAGTAATGGAATTCGGAGCGGAGGATGTTCTTGTCCCGCTCGGTCACCTGGTTGCGGGCGAACTTGACCAGCCAATGACGCCTGGCCAGATCGTCGGACAGCATCGCGTCTGCATACAGCGCCCCATCTACGCCTTCGACCATCAGCAGCTTTGGCGCCTCGCCCTGTGCACCGGTGGCGCCGCCCAGCGCAGCCCCCGATTCGTAGGCGTACTCGAGAAAATCATTGGTCCTGTCCACGACTTCGCGGCGAGGAAAGGCTTCCCGGCGCGTCTGGTCCACGTGCTCGAAAGACTCCTTCACGCGCAGATGGCCGATCGACGACGGGGTACAGCGGCTTAGCAGAAAGAAATCGAGATCGACGCCCTCGGGCTTCTCGCCGCCGAAGCGCTTCTCCAAGGATCTCCGAGCGGCACCGGCTGGCATCAGGTCGTAGACGAAGGCCGGATAGCCCTTTGTCTCGACCAGATTCCAATTGACCGGCAGGTTTACACTGATTGCCGGTTCGAGAAGCGAGTCCAGGTCACCAATGAAGTCGACCAGGTATGGCTGCAGGTATGAGGTCGTGCATCTCGCCTCTCCCACATGACGAATGTCCGTGATCGAGAGCACCAACGCATCTCGCCAGCGGCCCGCGACGTGGGTCTGGATCGTGAGTTCTCCAATCATAGTCTGCCTGATATATAACCGGTACTGTAGTTCCGAATTTAGAGCAAAAGACCCGATTAGTCAGTATTAAAATACCTACAAAAGGAAAAAATAGAGGATATTAGGCATTATAGTACTGGTTGCTACTCCGACGAAGCAGTCGATACCAGTCGCGAAATGATCGCGCGGGACGATGGGTGGGGAGCCTACCGCTCTTCCGGCGTTTTCCAGCCAAGCAGCGCCGCCAGAGCATCCGGCTCGCCGATCAATGAGCGAGCGCGGTCCAACCGCTCGAGAAGCACATCACGCGCATCATCGTTTCGCTGTCGCGCTTGCGCCATTGCCGCTGCAAAGAACGAATGAATACGCTGCGCTTCGCCCCAGCTCGTAATGATCTGCAAAAGCTCGTCCCGGGCGTCCTGCCTGGCCTGCTCGCGCCGTTGGCGCTCCCGCTTTTCCAAATGATGCTGCCATTGCGCTTCCTGCTCGCGGCGCCGGATCTGCTCGGCAAGTTCGCCCTGCTCCACCCGTTGCGCCACCAGGGGCGCCGCTGCGCGAACGATGGCGTCGAGGCGTTTTCGCAGGTCGCCGGGCTTGCGCTCGCGCCAGGTCTCGGACCAACTGGCCAGCGGATAGGGAGAATAGGCCTGCAAACAAAACCGTCCCGTCGCGAAGGCTTGCTGGGTCGTCCAGGGCCATTGCGGCCAGCCGTACCGTGGGCGGTGGCGCTCAGCTTGATCCATTGGAAGGTATTTACCGTCGACGCGTCTCGCCTCTTTCGTTTCCGTCAGCTCGAACAGCGTCAGGCCAATGGCAACGGTCCCAATGAAAACGACCGTTGGCTTCGACGGCACCCACAGCGAGGGATAGCGGTGTTCGGGGGTCTTACCCGGGTTCTCGCGCACATCCACCCCGACCCGGCAATAGATGCGGTCACCGGGTGACAAGCTGACTGGTACCCCCTTTGCTCGAACCGTCGAAACAGTTCATCGAGCAGCGCAATTCCCTCGTCAAGCATCGGGCGAGTCACGACGAGATCGGCGAGACGGCGCTTGGTGGGCTTGAGAAAACCCTGGTCGATCTCTTGCCCTTGCCCGAACACCTCCTTCGCACCGGCTAGCACCGGATGGGGACCGGGGCCATCGCGAACCACGGCCTTGAGCCGACGCGACCGTGCGGGTGGCTTCGGCAGTGAACGAGCACCGCCCATATCGACCCGCTCGCCACGGCGCCACGACTCACGGATTCCAGGCCCCAGCGCAGGCAACGGCGGCTGGGGACTGGGTTTGCCGTGACTGAGCTTCGCCCAGTGACCGCGCGGCGGTCGCGGTACCCCCATGCATTGGCAAACCCGTGCCATGAAGCTGGACGACACCCTGTAACGCTCGGCGACCCTGAGCATGGGTTCGCTCCAGACCAACTCGTACAGCGCCTCTCTAGTAATCCGCTCGTCGTTCCTCACCTCGACCTCCAGCCAATCAGCCCCCACCTCCTACCAGCCCCGCTCCAACCTGCCCGAGCCGGTTGAGCACATACAGCGTAACGCCCAGCATCTAGCCGATGGTGCCAACGGCACCCAGTCGTTTCGAGCAACCGGTGCCAAAGGTCATGGCAAGTACCAGCAGCCCCCAGCTAACGCCCCTTTTCCCACGAATACTGAGAGCCAATGCTGCCCCTGCATACCTGGGCATGTGTCGCAGCGAGTTCAACAGGACCGTACGTCCCTTCATTCGCGAATTTCCCATCGGGGTCCAGGGCGTTGGCTTCGATCGCCTCGAGCTCGACGCCTGGGCAGACGCCTATATCGCCAAAGCCAGCATTGAAAAGAGCGGTGCGCAGGGGGAAGATCGGCCCTGCAGTAGGCGCCGTGGAGGACAACCATGGCGAAAAGAACAATCAGCGGTCTCTACCAACGCAACGGCGTCTGGTACATCGACAAGATCTACCGAGGTCAGCGCATTCGAGAAAGCACTGGCTCAGGTGACCGGAAGGAGGCGGAGCAATATCTGATACATCGCCTGGAGCAGCTGAGGCAACAGCACATCTATGGCGTTAGAAGGGTAAGAACCTGGCGTGAAGCGGCTACGCGCTATCTGGTGGAGTTCAAGGACCAGCCATCAATAGGGCTGACGGCGTTGTATCTCGAGCAGCTCGATCCCTACATTGGTGATCGACCGGTGGACCACATCGACGACGAGGCACTCGCACCCTACGTGAAGGACAGGCTCGCCGGTCGCCTGCGCGGATCCCCCGGAAAAGGCAGAAGCGTGGCGCCTCGAACCATAAACATCGCATTGGAGCGAGTCATACGGGTGCTGAACCTCTGCGCGCGCAAGTGGCGTGATGAAGCGAGACGCCCCTGGCTCGATACCGTCCCGATGATCACGCGGTTGGACCTCAGGCGCTCGACGCGCCAGCCCCATCCGCTATCGTGGGAGGAGCAGAGCCTGCTGTTCGCAGAGCTGCCCGATCACCTGAGGAGGATGGCGCTCTACAAGGTCAACAGCGGCTCCCGGGAGCAGGAAGTGGTCAAGCTACGCTGGGATTGGGAGATCCCGGTACCGGAGCTCGGAACCAGCGTTTTCCTAATCCCGGCCGATTTTGGCGGGCGACACGATAACGCTGGCGTGAAGAACGGCGACGAGCGCCTGATCGTGCTGAATCGGGTCGCCAAATCGGTCATCGAGGGCCAACGCGGACTGGATCCGGTATGGGTGTTTCCCTACGGTCAGCCCGACAAGGATGGCAACGCCACCCCGATGCACCGCATGAACGACTCGGCGTGGCGCAAGGCAAGGAAACGGGCGGCCGCGATGTACGAGCAGCGCTTCAAGCGAACGGCTCCGGCGGGTTTTGCATCGATCCGCGTGCATGACCTGAAGCACACGTTCGGGCGCAGGCTTCGCGCCGCAGGCGTGACGGAGGAAGACAGGAAGGTCCTGTTGGGCCACAAGAACGGCAGCATCACCAGCCACTACTCGGCGGCCGAACTGGGCAAGCTGATCGATGAGGCCAACAAGATATCGGCGACGGATTCGAGGGGACCGGCACTGACGATACTGAGGAGGAAGGCGGGTTGAAAAAAGTCCCCCCAAAAGTCCCCACACTGCCACGCGCGGACCGGACAAAAAAAAATCCAGTCACCGCTAAGTAACTGGATTTTTTAGGGTTTTTTTGGTCGGGACGGAGTGATTCGAACACTCTACCCCTTGCACCCCATAAAGGTAATTCATGATCCATTACCTTACAAAGAAATCCAAAGCAAGAGATGTAACCCAGTAAAAACAGGCCATCCAGGGATTTCTCTGTCCAATCGCATGCAATAGGATACCAAGCAAGCCTACGAGAAACGGTGACCAAACGGTGACCGGGATTGGCGAGGATGCGATGGCTACGATTACCGACAAACAAATGAATGCAAAGCCAGATAAGCCGACTTGGCTAATCGAAGATGCGCCGCGTGGTTGCGGTCGCTTCATGGCAAGGCTACGACCGAATGGGGAACGCCATTTTTACTTTCGCTACACGAGCTCAAGCAGTGAGCGCATTTTCCTTCCGCTTGGGGTGTATGACCCAGCCGGGGTAGATGGATTAACCCTAAAGGAAGCCCGGACGAAGGCAGGCGAGCTTTCGCGTCTCTATCAGGGTGGAATTCGCGATCTGCGGGAGTACATTCAGGCCGAAGAAGATGATCGAAAAGCGGCTCGTGAAGCAGAGCAAGCCCGAGTTGCAGCCGAGAAAGCCGCTGCAG
Source organism: Stutzerimonas degradans (assembly GCF_024448505.1). Taxonomy (GTDB): domain Bacteria; phylum Pseudomonadota; class Gammaproteobacteria; order Pseudomonadales; family Pseudomonadaceae; genus Stutzerimonas; species Stutzerimonas degradans. Next base: position 248,177 of record NZ_JAMOHV010000005.1, on the reverse strand, counting down.
AAGAAGCACGGGCTCGACAAGCCGCCAGAAAGACCGTCCAAGACCTATTTGATCACTGGGCCAAGGTTGATTTGATCAACCGTAAAGACGGCGGAGATGAAGTACGCCGCATGTTCAATAAGGACGTCTTGCCACTCCTAGGCAGCATACCTATCGATGAGGTAAAGAAAGGCCATATCACCGAAGTGACGGACGCTTTGCTTGCCCGTGGCGTAAATCGGATGGCCAAGATGATCTTCAGCCTTATGCGGCAAATGTTCCGATTCGCCGTTGATAGGGACTTAATCGATCACGACCCTACCGCTAGCATCCGCAAAGCGAAGATTGGTGGCAAGGACGTTGAACGAGACAGGGTGCTGAACGACGAAGAACTTCGTGCTTTAGCGAGGCAAGCACCAGCAGCCGGTCTGCTCCCCTCGACAGAGGCAGCAATCTGGATTGCGCTCTCTACCTGCTGCCGTATTGGCGAACTAATAAATGCTCGTTGGGATAATGTCGATCTGGATACCGGTATTTGGCTTATCCCCCCAGAAGACAGCAAAAATGGAAAGGCTCACAGTATCAGCCTCTCCAAATTTGCGATTCAACAATTCGAAAAAATCAAAATTTTATCTAACAAAAGTCAATGGTGTTACCCCAATACAAAAAATACCGGCCCTGTCTGTTCGAAGACCGTGACCAAACAATTGGGGGACAGGCAGCGCCAAACAAACCAAAAAGTAATGAGCAACCGCAGCGCCAACGCTCAAGCTTTAATTCTAAAAGGAGGAAAATGGACTCCACACGATCTAAGGCGGACAGGTGCAACTTTGATGACTGCGCTGGGTGTTATTCCTGAGGTAGCAGAGCGATGCCTAAATCATACCGAAGAAAATAAGGTGAAACGAACATACCAACGTCACAGCTATACAAAAGAAATGGCTAATGCTTGGAACATCCTTGGCGACCACTTATCAAATCTCCTTCAAAAAGATGATTCACATTTTAATGGCTAGCTCAGAATCTGGACTAAAGAATGGAAAACAGCAATAGCCAAATAATACCTATCACAGAAATTCGGAAAGAATATAAACTCTCAGAGTCAGAGCTCAAAGAAAATCTTATTCAATTAAAAATAGACCTTTTAGTTCGTCGCCCTGGAAATTGTGATATTTACACATCCGGCTCAGCAATCATTCTAAATTCAAATGAACCAAAAACCATAAAAGACCATTACAAGAAGCGAAAAGGGACACCATTTAGCGACGAGCATGACTCCTGCAACAAGCTAAGCGAAAATGTGCTCTTTTTAACTATATCCCTCACAGATTGGCTTGATGCGATAAGTTTCGGCAAGACGTTAGTAAATAAATTCCAATCAATTTACCTTCAGACAACTGAAGGAACACTTACAAAAAAATCAGCACAACAGTTATTTAGAAATGCTCACTCGCCACTTACACCAATATTTATTGACTCAGGAGTATTTCTGTCATCACGAGCAGGAGAGCCATCATTAATAGATTTCCCTTTAACCGAAAACGACATCCATATAACGTCTGACGCATATAGCTCACTAAAGGCCAAACTAACTGGCGACACAAATAGCGAGGCAAACTCAACTATCAAAGACTACTGGATGTCCGAAAAGCTCTTAGTTCTCAACAGAGCGTCTGATTTATTCTTTTCAAGAATAAACCATAACAATCGAGATGAAATTCTCAAAAATATTGAAGACTGGCTAAGCGAAAAATGGAACACCCCTAAAGCTCGCCTTATTGAGCAAGCAGCCTTATCTGTGATCCCAGATGAGCTTTATCGATCAGCCCCAAAAAAAACAAGCAACAAAGTAACTGGTAATCATCGATCAAGCGCACTAACCATAATCAACGAAACTGCAAAAGCTGTCGAAGATAATTTCTTGAAGAAAGGCGGAAGGCGGGACAAAGCACAAACAATAGAAAGCGAACTCATCAATAAACACGGATTCACAAAAATTATGGCTACCGCAGCCACCACCATCATCAGCTTAAAAGTAAAAAAGACAAACAAATAACAGCCTTTAAAGTTCAGAAGCAACCAATCTATAGAGCTTTCTAGGGCGCCCTCTCTTCACTGTATTCTTCTTGGGCATATTACCTCTAAAGAAAGCTCTCCCTTTACATGGAGACAAACGAACCCAGTAATCAATTTTAGTAAGATAAGATGCCACACGATTTTTTAAAGCATCTCTACACCCCGTCTGATCAAAATTAATCATACCTATTCCCAAGTGCCGATATTTCGTCTTCACAGCGTTACAGTTAAAATATGTCCCTGCGCCAGCTGTGACAGAATATTTCCAATGCTCTCCCACCATTTTGCCCAATACACCATCTTGACGACGAACTGAACCGTTATAGAACAATAACAGATGGAGATGAAACCCTTTCAACTGCCCATACTCAAGCTTGCAGGCGAATCCAAGAAGGCTATCAGCTGGCTTTCCCTTGTAAAGATCCCTTTGCATCGCAGCCCAATGCGCTTTCACAAGAGCTAGCTTTTCATCAAATCTATCGTCTTTGTTAAAGAAGTCGGCGCGATAAGAAAGATCAACTCTGACCACAAGCAACCTAGAGTGCTTATCGAAAAGTGCATCTATGTAACTATCCAAGCTGTCTGATCTTTTTTTTGATGCCTTATAAAACCGGCCTTTCAATTTTTTGAAAGCCTTGCCGGACATCTCACTTCGTGCAAAGCAAACGAGACGGTTCATTGCGTCTGAAAAGACCACAGCATCCTTATCAATCAACCTCTCCCAACCATCAAACATAAATGATTCATCGAGACGCTTAATGCATTTATAAAAAACCTCAATGTAAGGATTGACCTCATGAACTGGAAAATGATAATCAAACTTATATACACCTTGAAGTAAACTCAACACAAAATCATTCCCCAGCCTTTTAGCTTTTATCCTCACAACCCCTCTCTCAATGAAGCATGTAAAAAGATTACTCTCTTTACAAATCTCCAAGCGCCTCATCATTTTTTCAATCCTACGCAGATCAAGCAACAAGCTTTCCTCTAGCCTTAGTAGAGGAATCTCTTCAAGATCCTCTACTATCAATCCTGTTACACCTTCATAATCAATCCAGTCTTTATCCTCATACATCATGAATCACCATTACCTCTAACAATGCCATGATGTTGGCATCATGGCATTAAGCATTAATGTAAAGCATCATTGAACTAGATAACCATATGGCTATAGTTAATTAACTATTAAATTAAATAGTAAACCAAAAATTAATACCAACAAGATGCTCATGAATTTAGAGTATTCACAACAAAACTTTGAAGGCAGAGAGGTCCAATCAGACTTAGATCGTTGAGAAGTTAGTGGGATTCACGTAAATCGGTATGGCCGGCATAACGCCCTGCCTTGGGCTGACATCCACATAAATTGTCTTATCACCAGGCCATGAACAATATTGTACAACTCCATTACTTACGAGATAACCAAGCAATCTATCAATAGTATCTTTCTTTCTAAACTTAACCGGTCCATACTGCCTAATATAATTTTTTTTAATCACCCGCCTACCAGACATTCGCAACGTATCTAGCCAAACATCCAACTCTCGCGCGTCAAAATTCTCCCTGGCTGCACAGCTAAATAATTTTATAAAATTATCTGAGTACCACTTAGCGACACCCTCGGCTGCTTTCAGCGTACTGATTGAGATATTCCCAGTAAACCCTTCAAAATAGTGGAACAACGCTGCCAGTCGACAAATTACATCCGCAAGTTTTGAAGCATGATCTCCCAACCCATCCATCAATCCATTTTTGCAAATCTTTGATTCGATTTCATTTGCAATGCCTATCCAATACCGAGAAGCATCATCATCAAAATGTATTAGATCCCTTCCAAAAGCCTTAGCTTCAAATTTCTTCAAATTTCTTACCAGAAGTTGTTCAATGCGCTCATTGAATTTATCCACACACGACCATGTCGCTGTTACACCGTCAATAAACCTGGTGCCTTGCTTAGATTGAGGGCGGCATAATAAGAATCTTGCCAACAGTCCGGAGCCTCTTGACTGCTCTCCCTTATTTTTCATGTACTCTGAAAAAGCACTGTCTTGCACCATCATTGAAACTGTCAACCGCCCTCCAATAAGCTGAAAGCTTTCTGATGCCTTACGATCAACCGTAATACTATCTCCACTCCAAATTGTATTTTGCTTTGAAAGATCGTTAAAAGCTCGACCACCTAGAACCGCTCCCCCCTCACTAGAAACCAAACCCGCCGCAGGCAAGTTTTTATATATTCCATAAAACAGAGCTTCAGATGTTGAGTCCTCATAAAGTATTTTGAATTCTTTTGGCCTCACTGGAAACTCACGACCTAGCGTAACTAGTGCCTCTTCAGCCTCCTTAGTCGATAGTCCTTTCGACATTTGTTTTTCAATATTCCTTAGAACCGCTTTACGCCTAACGGACCAACCGTCATGCGCCGCCCTCCAATCCTGCAGCTTTGCGGAGAACGCCACGGCCTGTTTGGATTGAAACTCCCTAATAGATCTTAAAAAAACGTTGTCAGCCGTAGACTTTCTTTCTCCTGAATTCGCTATAGCTAAAAGCATCAAGGAAACAGGAACCTTCTGATTGTTCGGCTTATTTACGTCTATGAGCCCCTGCAAAGCTATGGAGGCTGCTGTTAATGCAGCATTCAAAAGCAGCCCTCTCGGCGCTTGTATATTGCGCTCCGCCTCATTTATTGCAGAGCTCAACAACGGCAGCGAACTAATTGAAATTCGATCATCGTCTAGCACAACATCACACTCTTTATTCCACTTTTCACCTCTATAGCTCATACCTTTCTCCAGTTGACATTAGACCTACTTACCCATCCCCAATAGCAATCTATTGCGCACCGTTTTCCCTTGATGAAACTATGCACTTCTCAATCCATAAATCTATTTCGGATTCTATCCATCGTACTGCCCCACTCCCAACACGCACCTGCCTTGGAAATTTCTCATCGTAGTGCGGTGAACTTGCATCTAGCTTGTTGTAAATAGTTGACCTTGAAAGTCCTGTTCGATTTAAAACATCTCTAAGACGAAGCATTACCAATGGCTCTAATCTTTTGCTGGACATAATTGCGTTCTCCTTTTGATTGGTTGCGCAGATCCTATAAGCCATGAATCTAGATCCAAAGAAAAATGAGCTAACGTTGCCTAACGTTATGAATTTTGAAAAGGGTAAACAGCATTCCAGCTACTAATAGCTGGAATAGCCATCAAACCTCAGAGCCGTGAGTTCCTAGTTTTGTAGGCCAAACCTGATTCAAAAAGATTTAAGAGATGTATTACCCATAGGAAGACGGGCACGAAAGGCTCGTTTCTACCTTTGGGTATCTTCTTTTGAACAGGAGTCTGAATGATGAGTATTTGCTGTCCTTCCTGCGGTTCTCTTCGAGTCGTGGCTCGCAATCATGGTCGCAAGATCGGCGGTGCTGTCGGTGCCGTTGGCGGTACAGCGAGCGGAGCAGCCGGCGCTATGGCCGGTGCAAAAAGCGGCGCTCTTATTGGGGCTTTCGCTGGTCCAGTAGGGATGACGCTGGGAAGCCTAGCGGGCGCGATTCTAGGTGGCCTGGCAGGTGGAACTGCCGGGGGCCTTGCCGGAGCCAAGATGGGTGAGGAGATCGATTCTCACGTACTCGACAATTATGAGTGTCACCACTGCGGCACTGCTTTTACACAAAGTGATCGCTGACTCCCTTTACCAATCAATGAAACGTTATGACGTATAAACCATAAAGGAGTACTGCAATGGCTCATCTCGTCGAAGCCATGGCCTACGCTGGCGCCACCCCTTGGCACGGCCTAGGCAACAACCTGCCGCAGAAACAACCTATTGAAATCTGGCAACGTGAAGCCGGCATGGACTGGCAAATCCTGGAAAGCCCTGTGCACTTCAAATCGGATGCCATCGGTCACTTGGGCACGATCCATTCCTTTCCGGAACAGAAGGTGCTCTACCGTTCAGATACTAAGGCTCCGCTTTCGGTGGTCTCCAATCGTTATCAAACAGTGCAGCCACGCGAGGTACTGGAGTTCTACCGGGATCTCACCGAGGTCTCCGGCTACGAGCTGGAAACCGCTGGTGTGCTCAAGGGTGGGCGCAAGTTCTGGGCGCTTGCACGCACTGGGCAAGGCACGGCGATCAAGCGTAACGACCAGGTCAACGGCTATCTGCTTTTGGCTACGTCGTGCGACGGTACCTTGGCCACCACCGCAACGCCGACCACTGTTCGCGTGGTGTGCAACAACACCCTGACCATCGCCCTGGACAGCACCAGCCGAGCGATCAAAGTGCCGCACAACACTCGCTTCGATCCGAATATGGTAAAGAAGCAGCTCGGTATAGCCGTCTCGCAATGGGACGACTTCATGTACCGCATGCGCCATCTGGCTGAGCGCAAGGTGCAGTGGCATGAGGCAATGGGCTTCTTTATTAACGTCATGTGCGAGGTCAGTCCGACCAGCCAGCTTCCTGAACAGCTGCCCAACGAGCGCGCCCTGCGCAAGGTTCAGGAGCTGTTCGAAGGCCGTGGCCGGGGCAGTCAGCTGGAGTCGGCCAAAGGCACTGCATGGGGTTTGCTCAATGCCGTGACCGAATACGTAGATCACGAGCGGCGTGCACGCAGCACCGAATACCGGCTGGATTCTGCTTGGTTTGGCCAAGGCGCACAGATCAAGCAACGCGCCCTGGATGCAGCCCTGCAACTCACTGCCTAACCCGCCCCATCTCAACCGTATCGCCCGGTCAGCTTCACGCTGGCTGGGCGTTTTTATGTCTGCAGGAGAAGCATGATGTCAGCCATTTCATTGAACCGCAGCCCCAGCAACTCCCGACCAGCTCTACGCCTGATCAGCACCAAGGAATTGCCTCGCGAAGACTGGCTGCAGATCCGCAAGCAAGGCATCGGCAGTTCCGATGCAGCTGCAGCCGTCGGCCTCAACCCCTACAAGTCGCAGCTGGAGCTGTGGCTGGAAAAGACCGGACGCGATACCGGACTGCCAAAAACCGATCCTGATGATGAGGACAGCCCAATGTACTGGGGCAACGTCTTGGAACCCATTGTGGCGTGGCACTACAGTAAGCGCACCAAAAACAAGGTCCGCCGCGTCAATGCCGTACTGCAGCACCCTGATCCGGAGCTGTCCTGGATGCTGGCCAATATAGACCGAGAGGTTATCGGTGCCGACGACGTGCAGATCCTCGAATGCAAGACAGCCGGCATAAACGGGGCACGCCTCTGGAAAGAGGGCGTGCCGGAATATGTGCAGTTGCAGGTGATGCACCAGCTCGCCGTTACAGGCAAGCAGGCTGCCGATGTGGCGGTTGTGCTCGGTGGGCAACACCTGGAGATTCATCGCATTGAGCGAGATGAGCAGATGATTGCTCGCCTGATCGAGCTCGAACACCGTTTCTGGCAGTACGTGGAAACGGATACCCCACCACCCGCTGACGGTTCAGCTTCGGCCGAGACCGCTCTACGCTGCCTGTTTCCAACGGATTCAGGCGAGACCGTTGATTTCAGCGGTCATGCTGGATTGTCAGCGGCTTACATTGAGCTCAAAGCACTGCGCCAAGCGATTGCCGATAAGGAAAAGCGTGAAGCCCAGCTCAAGCAGATGCTGCAACAGGCCATGGGCGAAGCGGGTCGGGCTGATTTCACCGGCGGATACATCAGTTGGCGTAAAGCCAAAGACAGCATCGGCTTCGACGTGGCCCGGCTACTCAAGGAGAGACCGCACCTAAAAGCCAAATATTCGCTGATCAAACCCGGCGCACGGCGTTTCTTGGTCGGCTAATTTCAACCTCTTCATCACCCCCCCCCTAGGCCAGCCCATGCAGTTCGCGCTGTGTGGCTGGCCTTTTTTCATTTCCAGGAGAACCACCATGCTCAAAGGTCTGGCTATTACTCCGCCGGTGCTCGGGCGGATTTCCATCGGCAAGGTCATCGAAAAGAACGGCAAGCGCCTGCCGGAAAAGGACGATCAATTCACCATCACTTCCCAGGTACAGAGCCGCGACGGTTGGCTAGTGCATCCGCTCAATGATGAGCTGCGCCAAGGTAAAGACGACAAGCTGCGCAGCATTCCGGTACGTCTTTTGTTCAATGAACCGGAGCTGAATTTCCGAGCGGATTACACACTTTTTGACCGGCAATCGGGTCGCCCCGTTTGCGTAGGCAATGGCGAGACCTGCAAGCGGGTTAACCAGGACGGCATGCAGGTACTGCCCTGCCCTTCACCGGATGCCTGCTCGCTGGCTAAAGGCGGTGCCTGCAAGCCGTATGGCCGGCTGAACGTGGTCATTGGCGACGAGGATCCGCTGGGCAGCTTTGTGTTCCGCACCACCGGCTTCAACAGTATCCGCACCCTGGCCGCTCGCCTTCACTACTTCCAGGCCATCTCCGGCAACCGCTTGGCTTGCCTGCCGTTAGAGCTGCGACTACGCGGCAAGTCCACTCGCCAGAGCCACGGCACGCCGATCTTCTACACCGACCTGACAGTACGCAGCTGCATGGACATGACTGAGGCGCTGCGCTTGGCCGGTGAGCTCGATGAACAGCGGCAAGCGGCGGGTTTCGATCAGAACGCGCTAGACGAAGCGGCAAAGCGCGGTTTCGGCAACGGCGCCTTCGAGGACAGCGAGGAAGACGTCGGCGCCATCGTCGAGGAGTTCTTCCCCGCTGAAAGCAGCAGCGATGAGCACCGCTCTAGATCCACCACTCACCCCTCGGGCAAGCCCAGCCTGGCTGAAAAGCTAGAAGCCCAGCACCAATCCCTGAATGCCTGAGCTGACCACCCTGCCAAAGGAGCTGATGATGAGACTGCACAAAATCAAGGCCGGCGAGACCGCTGGCACCTACCTGATCGAATCGCCGGTCACCGAAGCCGACATCCTGCTGATGGCCAAACAGCTGGCCAGCTTACGCCTGCGCCGGGGACGACAACTGACCGCGCCACGGGATGTATTCAGCCACCTGCAGGCCTTGCTGGAGGCCTATGAATACGAAGTCTTCGCTCTGCTGATGCTGGACAGCAAGCACCGGGTCATTGCCTTCCACGAGCTGTTCAGGGGCACCTTGGATGGTGCAAGCGTCTACCCCAGGGAAGTCGTCAAGATTGCTCTGGAGCACAACGCTGCTGCCATGATCCTGGTTCACAACCATCCTTCCGGCGATCCCGAACCTAGCCAGGCGGATCGCGCGCTGACCATCAATCTAAAGGAAGCGCTGAGTCTGGTCGGGGTGCGAACTTTGGATCACGTCGTCGTCAGCCAGGAAGGCTGCGTGTCGCTTGCGGAACAGGGCTGCTTATAAGAGCAACCGAATCCAATACGGCGCTTCCGGCAGTACCTTGGGTCGGTCGTGTGCCAGCCCAACAGCGATTCGGAATTCTGGATGAACTAGCGTGAGCAGCCGCTCGGTTGCTCACGCTAACCGCGGCATCTTTTTTTTGCGCGTTCGCATTACGTGGGCGTGATAAAGCGTGCAGACGGCACCCATGCGTATTTTCGAAACCGAGGCATACTGGCCGCCGATGCAGAAGATAGGTCGGCCTAGCATGACTGGATAACCGATACGACCCAGCCACGGGCCATATCGGCACCGACACTATACGGAAGCTAGAGCAGGTCTCGCGACGGTCCCCGGAAGCTCCAGGGCCTTGAGTTTCTGCTGAACAAGCCTGACTCTCTCCCTGCTGGCCCGTATTTCATCGCTCTTTCCGTCTATTTCCGCGACGATTTTCTCGAACTGTTTGATCTGTGGAGCGAAGAATTCAAACACTCGCTCATCGTTACCAAGCACATCATATATGTCTTTGAAAGCATCCTTGATTAGTTCGGCAATCGAAGCCTTTGTCTGCAAAAGCTCTTGCTCTAGTTCACGCTCCTTATAGGCTCCGTAAAGATCTGCCCCAAGCGTAAAGGCCGCGCCCGCCGGCCCCGCCCACTTGGAGATATTCCCCGCTAGCTTTGTTGCTTCCCACGGCTTGAATTTATAGACGTAACCCGTCAGCTTGCCGAGTGTGTCGCGTGCGACAAATATGGTGGCCTTGATAGCCTCAGGGCTTACGCCTGCAAGGCTCTTTGCGGCTCCGCCCAATGATTTGAGTGCGCCCTGCCCCATGGAGCTGACAAAGCTCTCGCTTGAGTTGAGCTGGCTTCCAATATCCCGCGAAAGGCGGCTGGTCACAGCAGACGACATGTCGAAGAACCTGTCGATCACGGTCTTGATTTGACCATGCAATATGTACCCTGCGCCTTGTTCAGAATAACCAATCTCGTCGTCGAGAAAGCCCCGAATATCCTCGAGCGCCAGCGGTCGCAGCCGCCCTAGCAAACGACTTTCGAGCCCCCGAAGCTCGTTGAAGGCTTCTCCGGCCAAACGCTTTACCTCGCGTCTTCCTTGGCTGATATCGTCCCTGATGCGAGCAGACTCCTGTTCATTCTGCTTAGCAAAAACCTCCAACTCCATCAACTGACCTTCTGCATAGGCCACTCTCTGGCCCACCAGATCCCTGACGACGTCCAGTCCCGTCTTAGCAATAAGCACTTCGGGCACGTTCGTTTTAAGAATCTGACCGGTCACAGCCTTGAGATCGTTTATTCGGGAACGACTTTCATACTGCTCGGGCTTACCGAACCAGAAATTCAGGCCGCGGCCATTTGGGTTGGAGGCAATGCAACAGATGTTTAGGCGAGCCATCTCGTCAGGACTGAGGTTCGCAGCTCTCTGCAGCTTCGCCTTGAGGTTGTCTTTTTTTATGACGGCCTGTTCCTGGAACAGAGCCTGCTCGGTGAGATCCGTAACCTCGTCCATCTTGTTAATCACGAACACGGTCGAGGTCAGCTTGTTGAGGTCGCGCAGTACCCACCTGACTATATCGGTGTGACTGTCCTTCAAAGGATTGGTCGCATCCACCACGTACAGAACAAGGTGAGCCTCGGATATGTAACGTTTGGTGACGTCCTCATACATCACCTGCTCCCCATCAATATTCTTTTCCTTATCGCCAAAGAGACCGGGTGTATCGACGATCTCACACTTGTCCGGCAAACCCTCGGGCTTATAAATCGCCAGGCGGTCGGAAGACTCATCCATGTCGATTTTCATGTCATCCATCACCTTCCCAAGCCAAGCGGCGATGACGCTGGTTTTCCCATCGGAAAACGCCCCGAGCAATGCAACTCGGAGCACATCGGACCGAACAGACTGCAGGGCCGAAGCAATCTTTTGAAGATCGTCGTCTACATCGATGCCAACCTTGCCAAGCTCAACCACGACTTCGCGGAGATTTTCGAGCGTATCGATGGCAGCCTGCTTTTCAATATTGAACTGCTTGAATTGTTCCATATGGCATCTTCTCTAAGTTTTCTTTTAACTTTGTCATCATCGCGATCTGTTTTTCGAGTATCTTCTCTGGCCGACGCAAGCTGTCATACAGATCATCTACCTGGGAAAGCATGTCCTTGTAGAAGGCGCCTTCGATTGTGACTACGAGACTTTCAACCTCCTTTTCTAGCCCCTGCAGGACTTCGTCCTGAACTTCCTCAATCTTTTCTCTCACCTGCGACTGGGCCTTTCTGATGCGTTTGTCCTTGCCGCCAAACAAGCTCACCAGACTCATGAGCAGTCCAATCGCCGCACCTACTGCCGCCCCGATTGCATTGCCTACTCCCGGAAAAGCGCTACCAATACCGAAACCGGCCATCGCATAGCTGCCGATCTGAAAGGCCATCGAACCAAAATCAAGGAGCCCGAGTCCCCAACCCAAGTCGTCTTTGCTCTCTAGTGCCCACTTGTGGCCCGCCTTAAGATCCACACGTTGTTGAAACTCAACACGTTGAACATCCTCAATCAAACGTGTCATTGCCTGCTGAAGCAGTTGCTGCAACTGCTCAACATTTTCAACCAGATTTTTTTCCACCCCCTTGGCAGCATCCTTCTGGAGTTTCCTGTAGGCTCGACCGATCTCATCCTGGATACGCTCACCCTCACCGAAGTGCTCGGCGACAATTTCGTCAGACCTATCAATCAGATCGTTAAACAGCCCAATCCACATAGTTTTTCGGCCGGCATAGACCAGTCGCTTGAAGCTCTTGAGCGATTCATCAAAGGCAGAGCGGCATTTTTCGAACTCGGGCTCAATGCTGAGCATGAAGGCCCGATGCCCATTCAGGCATTCATGGAGAACGGTCAAGTTCTCGGCAAGCAACTCTCTCACCTTGATTTTGTTGCTTTCGACAATGTCGTCTCTAAACGTATCGATTCTGCTATGCAGGACTTGAGCGACAGCCTTTATCTGGCTGAATTCATACATTTGCCTCGTCGAACCGAAGTACTTCAGGTAATTGCGCTGCTGAATGACTAGGTCACGATTACGGGTGGGATCAATGGTTGTACTGGCCGTCTTCGCGTCGTAGGCCAGCGAAGAGAAGGCCAGCAAACCCTGTACGCAATGGCCCGACAGCAGAACCTCTGTTCCTAACACCGACTCCAGTACTTCAACCGTCTGCTCCAACGCAGCGCCAGCTCCACCCTGCTGCGCCAGTGAAAGACGATCCTCCTCGAATTCATACGCATCGGCACTGCCGCGCACATTGAATAGGGGGCAGACTTTCGTACCGCGACGTAGATACGAGCGGATCTTTTCTGCCGTGGCCCTTTCCGGTTTTTTGTGCGTTCCGTTGACGTAGAAAACCAGATGCGCCCTGGCAATCGCCTTGCGAACCTCGTCAACGTACCGCGCCTCATCACCCTCAATCCCCGGAACATCGACAAGCAGAAAGGTCTTATCCCTGTAGTTGAGGGTGTACGTCGTATTGCCCTTGGTGAAATCGGCTTCACCGGTTCCGATGATAGAGCCATCTACCCGACGTGCCGATTGCCTGTGCCGTTCGAACTCGACCAGCAGCTGCGTCAGCCTGGGAAGGTCATCATTGAGCAATGGCCGTAGCACCGGTGAAGCGGCTTTTAACACTATTTGCTTCGGGCTTTCGGGCACAGGTGCCGGAACCGGAGTATTGCGCGTAGCGGCATCGAACAGATCGCCGAACTCCTCAGGACGCCCCATCTCAACCCCCGATCAGCATGCTGAAGATTGCATAAGCGCCTGCTCCAGCTGCGAGACCTGCCGCCGCAGCGAGCGCCAGCATTCGCCTGACTCTTGCGCTCATATCTTCCCGAGCAATCTTCAGGCGAGCCTCCGCCTCATCTTGAACAATCGCGGAAAGCTGCCTTGTGCTCTCGCGAATGGATGCAATCTCGGCGGCGTGCTCGGCGTAAACTTTGTTCAGTCCGGCACGCACCCTTTCAATGTGTTCAAGCAGCGCGCACTCGAAGGAAGCGAGGTTTTGATCGTTCTCCTCCAAAAGCTTCCGGCGTGACTCCTCCTTGAACAGGATCCGAAGCGATTCGATGATCGTGCTCTTGCCCGCGTTTGTTTCACCAAAGAACGCCATGGTGAATCTGTCCCATTCAGCATGCTCTTCAAGAAACTCCAATTCCTGATCGAACCCTTCCTGTATTCCACGAAGTCTGAGCATCATGTTGCTCAGTTGTTGCTGGCCGTCTTTATGGTCCACCTTTAGCTCAGCAATGTCCGCCATGGCATTGGCTATGCTCTGGGACACATCGCTATATAAGCGGCTGAAATTTTCGGCGGTGCTGGTCATTATCATGCTCTCTAATTAAATTGCGCAGCGGTCTAGCCGGGCGATTAGGGTGCTCTAGGCTCTGTACAAAAAGTCGATCAGCCTTGGAAAGAAGAGCTGAAGCGGCCTCGAAAAATGCTTTCAGACTCAAGATTCGGCATGTTTCGCTCGTTCTTGAGACTTGTAGATCAGTTCAAGTCTTTCCGCAGCAAAACCTAACGCAGCGGCGTATCGGTCCCGCTTTCGGTCGTTCGGTACATCTTGCGCAGAGACTCAAGTCGCTGCCTTATTTCGTCCACCCAGACTTGGGGCGCATGTACGTGAATCTGGTCGTTCAGCCCGAAAATCCACCAAAGCGTTTCCCTATCCAGTGGCACATGTGCGACGAGCCGTGGCCAATCACTACCGGAGCGCACGCTAATAGTTTGCTCACAGCTCAACGGCGTCTCTCTCAGCAGGGCGGCGAGCTGAGGGTGGACATCGGCAATGAGTTCGACCTGCTCATCGCCCTCGCGTAAATTGAAAACGCCACTCGCGATGTATCGGTCAACATCGAAGTCTTGATGACGATCGGCAGCGAGGTTGAGGATTTCGGCTTGGTGAATACGGTGAAGCGCAAATTGGCGGAGATCACCGTAGCCCTCGACGGAACCCAGCAGGTAGCTGATAGAGTGACGGGAAACTAGGCCTGCTGGATATATTCGGAGACTCGTCAGCGCCTCCTTGCTGCGGCTGCAATAGCCAATTTGAAGCTGTCTCTGCGTCAATAGCGCCTCAGACACGATTCCCCATACGCCAGGTACCAGCTGTGCCGGCAACAGCGTTTTGCCGTTGGGCAATGCCCGTACACGACGCGCCCAGTCCGCCAGACCGTTCCGACCCAGACCGTCGAGGTAGTTGCGTGCTCTGTGAAACTGCGGGCGCAACTGATCAATCACACCTTGGGGAAGAAGCGTCGCAAGATGGCTTTCGGACAAATAAAGCGCCAATGCGGTTGGCGTATCCATCTCCAAGAGGTTCAGCGGCGCATTGCGAGTGAAGCTCCAGCGAAAAGGCGTCTCGCTGTCGTCGCATTGCAGAGAGAACGGTGTAGAGAGTCGATGCAGGTCGCGCTGAATTGACCGGAGCGTGACAGAGAAGCCACGGTCCCTTAATTTCTCTAACAAGGTAGGCGTAGCAATCCGTCGAGGCTCGGTTGGAATCAACCGTAGCAGAGCGAAAAGCCGGAGTAGCGTATCCTTCGCTTCAGACATAGAAATCCTTAAGGTCTGCTTGCGCGCCAGAATCGCAGCGTCAAATAATAGCAATCGTATCAAGCCCCGATATCACAGCGCCATCACACAAGTGCAGCAGCTAAGGAAACGCATCAAGTCTCGAGCTCATACGCCGTGGGGGGCCAGCTCCAGCACGCCTCGTTGGTTGCGCTGTAACGCCATACCGGGCGAAGCAAGCCCGAGAAGAGCTAAACGCAACCTCAGCAGGCGCTCAGCCACCCTCACTTCACGAATGCAACCGGAAGAACTGCTCGAGCCGGGCCTTTAGTATCTCCCGCTGCGAAGCAGGTACGTGCTTCAGCGACTCGCTTCCACACTTAGGACACTGGGTGAACCAGTCGCGCCCTATGACAAGCGCATCACTTAGCGGGATAGTAGTTTTTGTCCAGGAGCAACGGGTGCACATGAAGGTAAAGGGGTGGGGTTGTCTTGGCATCTCGAACGCTCGTAACCAATTGGTGCAGTCAAGCTAATCGAAGCAGGCGACAGACGGTGTCGCAGGTGCTGCTGCTTAATCACCCTGAACGGATGCTCGACTTTGGATCGTGTCTGCGCCTTGGCTGTTCTTGATCTTGCGCTCGGCCTTGTAAAGGGCACTGCGTTTGCTCAAATGCGTGTAGCTGCTGCTCGGGGCTGCGATCTGCCAGATGACCTCGCGCCCTTCACCCTCGGGGCGCTTCTCCACTCCAATGTATCCCGCGTCAGCACAGGCCACGCTGTCCGGCGCGCCCGCCACGCTGTGCACCAGCCCCGACTCGTCATCCACACCGATGTGGGCCTTCATGCCGAAGTAGTACTGGTTGCCCTTCTTGGTCTGGTGCATCTCCGGGTCGCGCTTGCCGTCCTGGTTCTTGGTCGAACTGGGTGCATGGATCAGCGTGGCATCGACGATAGTGCCCTGGCGCAGCGACAGGCCGCGATCCCCCAGGTAGCCATTGATTACGCCGAGGATGCCGGCTGCCAGCTCATGTTTCTCCAGCAAGCGACGGAAGTTGAGGATGGTGGTTTCGTCGGGAATACGCTCCAGGTTCAGCCCGGCAAACTGGCGTAAGAACGTGGTCTCGTACAGCGCCTCCTCCATCGCCGGATCGCTGTAGCCGAACCAGTTCTGCATCAGATGTACACGCAGCATCGCCATCAGCGGATACGCTGGACGGCCCCTTCACCCTTGGGGTAGTGCGGCTCGATCAGGGCAACCAAACCCCTCCACGGCACCACCTGATCCATCTCGATCAGGAACAACTCGTTACGGGTCTGCTTGCGCTTGCCGGCGTACTCGGCGTCTGCAAAGGTCATTTGCTTCATCGGGAAACTCAGGCAACGGGATCGGCTATTTCACCAGAAACGGGAAGTCTTCTTCAGGATTTCCCTAAGCATCGGGGACGAATAAAGCACCTCTACTTGTTGCCGTTCAGGTCAGCCAACCTCCCCAAGTATCTTGGCTTATTTTCAGAACTGTACTCATCAAGAATAGACCTAACTAGCCCCTCAACATTCCTCACGCGAGCTGGATCCTCAGTGATATATCCAAACGGAATTGGCACAGGGTAACGGTCAGGCACCACAAGATGATAGATAACTACTGCAAAGCAGCCGCTCAGCATAAAGACCTCTAGAGGCGCCAAGGTTTCAGACTCAACAAAACCGTGCAAATACTCTTTCGCTTCTGCGCAATCGTTATTAGCAGCCTTTTTCGACTGCCAATCTTTGCTAGACGACAGGGGAATCAGAATCTCCACCTCAAAAGCATGCCTGTCGTTTCGCTTGCTTTTCAAACCCGCAAACTCAACGAACTTACTTAAAGCTTGACCATGGCGAGAGCTTTTACCCCACAACCCATGGGAGCATGGCGCGAGCCAGGTAAGTCTTGTGGCAACCTCACGCTCAGAATCAGAAGTTTTCTCATGGTGCTTTTTCAATAGGGAGCACACCTGATCCCAATTTCTATTCAGCTGTAAAGAGCCATAGATTCTTACATCGCCACGGCGCTCATCCAAACCAAACGACAATGCACGTTGAGCAACCCCTCTGAAATCCATCCATCCACTCGAAAGAGTATCAATCGTTTCTGAATCGCCTAACCTATCTGCCAATCGAACAACATCATCAACATTGTCGCGCCCATTAAGGCTATGCAGCATAGCTGCACGGCGCTCAAAATACTCTTCTTCCTCGGCTATTCCCTTTTTCACCTCAAAACTTAAATCGAGACTATCAGCATCAAGGCACAACGCCTCTTCAACAAGAAAACACACATCTGAGCTCTTCCTCACGTCGCTTATCTTGTACAACTCCGGGACAGAATCTTGCTGATCCTGTCCAGTCAAATCACCGCGACGAAATATTTCGTGCAAATTATTCTGAAATGCACCGACCGCCCTTTCCTGTGAAACAGCCCTTACCTCAACACCTGCATCCAGGAGAACTGCTCGTTTTGTACTTGCAGATGAAACCTTCCCTCCAAGGTAGGAGAACGTTAGCAAGTCAAAGGTGAATGATCGCCGATACTCATGCCTAGACCTGACGCTGGGAGAGTCTTCATTTCCTGAGAAAAGTCGAAGCCCTTTTTCTGAAAGACCAATCCGCCCATCTGGCTGGACAGAAACCTCGCCCTTCTGGAAAAAGGGTGTCAGTGCCGTACTCAACTCTTTCGAAGTGAAACCGAAGTATCTAGCTATATCAGCCGACATCAAAGGAGAGACTTTCAACAAACGCAGCAAGAACTCAGAAACGAATGGAAGCCCCCCCTTCTCAATCAGAGAATACTCAATTCTGAACTGCTGCGCTGGCACACAGATATCAACTTCAAACAAAACCAAAGCTTCACCAGCCATCATGCAGCTCCTTTTGCATTTACTACCGACGTGATCCTGTAGCGCTCACCATCCTGACGCTCTTGAATATAAGTGGCAACCCTACCCAACGGCAGGTCCGCGTTCCGCCCTGCCCACATACTCATGTCACCGACAATAACCAAACGATCCATGGCTCGGGACATTGCCACATTTATTCGATTCGGCAACCGCAAGAATCCTGGAGCAAGGTCTGCAGAGGATCGCGTCAGAGAAACAATGACAATGCGATTTTCTTTTCCTTGGTAACTATCAACAGTGTCAATCTTGACCAATTTTTTGAAATCTTCCGACCATGTCTTCTCGGCAAATTTTTTACGAACCAATTTCTTCTGCTCAGAATACATGCAGATGATCCCAATAGGAGGCTCCATAGTTTCTGTCATTTCCTCAACTAATGCTGAGCTGAATTCCATGTCGCTTTCGATATCTTTGAGCATCCTTATTATGGAGTTTGCCTCTGCATGGTTTACCAAGCTCGTACTGCCTTGCTGCTCCGAGTGATTAGCTTGTTTCCCGAGAACGCCCGTATCCAGCCAAGTTACGATTGAACCGATAACATTTGGGGCATTCGAAAAGCATTCCGGCACAGGCCGCGCACCAGTCATTAGCTCACCACCGTAGAAAACCTCCGAAACTAGATCCCCGATCGGTGGTTGCATACGGTACTGAACCTTCAGTGTGGCACTGACACCTCGGCCATAAGCAGACTCAAAAGCGCGCTCGAAATCGCTACGCATGATCCGCCGAAACTCGTCTGACTGACTATGCAGTCCCAAATCACGGGCGATGGCCTTGAGATGCTCGTCTGCATAGGTTGGGGGAAGCTGCCGATGATCCCCTACCAACAGAATTCGGCTTCCCACCTGCATGGCAATCGCCAGCTCGCTGGGTGAAGAACGTGCAGCCTCATCGATAATGACCCAGTCAAACCGGTTTTCAGCAAGTTTCAAGTGCGGTAGACCAACGCCTACACAGGTACCGCAGACCAGTGTTCTGGCGCGCATCAGAAACTCATCGTAATTAGCGCCATCAGTGGCAATACGTTGCAGCAACTCCTCAGACAGCTTGATCAGATCCATGCATCGCTTAAATTCATGCGGCCTGACACCATGGCTGGCGGTAACACTGGCATAGGCCTGCTCAAGCATATTCCGAGCAGTAGACTCTGGGGCTGCAGAGATACCATAGTCATTGGCAAGCGCCTCAAGCAGATCCTCCTGCATTCGACTCAGGCTTGCGGTCAATTGCTTGGACTCGAGAGTGCCCTCACCAGCATCTTGCAGATCCTTATCCAGGCGTTCAATGCTTTTGACCAGTCCGTGAATCCTCGACTCAAGCTCAACCAGGCTCGCGATAAATCCGGCGCTAACCCCAAGCGAGGGGGCCATCAGAGACAAACGCCTTTTTAGCTCAGCGCTAAAGCTCGATTGTTGCTGGGTAACAATCGACTTGGAATAGACATCCTGCAACTCATCTGAGACTACCTGTTCGCGGTTACTGAAACGCACAACATCGAGATCGGTATTCAATCTGCGGCAGTGGGCACGAATGCGCTCTGCCGCAGTATTTACAGCCTCATGCGACTGGCTAACAAGAAGGATATTCCTAGCCCCCTCTTCACTTATCAGGTAGTGGCAGAATGCGGCAATAAACTCAGTCTTACCGGTACCGGGCGGCCCCTGCAAAAAACCTACTGGCCCGTTTGTTATCAACTTTGAAAAAGCATCCTTCTGCGCATCGTTTAAACCAACAATCTGCCCACTTGAAGTCTCTCGCTGGTAGACTGCGAAACCTTCCTCAGTTGGCGGCACAGAAAATCGCTCAGGAACTATACTGCAGCCTTCGTCAAAATAATCAACCAACCCTGTTACAACTGATTGACGGCCCAATATACGCTCTATCGCCCGCTTACGACGAGTCAGCGAGGACCTGTTCTTATTGCTTTGAAGATAGAGCACATCATCAGTCTTTATAGCAGCCCTGGTTTTTCCTGAGTACACTAAACACAGGGCAGACTTTGTGCTTTTGCGAAGATCTACCTCACCAATATTGATTTGCTTTTCACCGTCCTTCTTGATGAGATTAATTTTGTCATCAACCTCGAACGACTCTAAAATCTCCCCATTGGCTGTATATGGAATCATGAGACCAGTTTTGTCTTTATTAAAGACAGGCTCACCCGACACTTCAAGTGTTGGCAGCCCCTCGACCTCTGTATCCATAATAGCCTTCCAGACTTTACTAGTCTGAATAGACCTCACTTTTATCTCTGGAACATGCTCTTCTGGGGTATCACTGTCAGCAGCCAAATCGGTGGAGTTTTGCGCACCTTCGTCCCCCTGGTTTTCTGAGGAAGCACGGGCAGCATCTAGAATACTGGCAACAAGCTCATCAAACGCCAGATTACTCCCCATAAAGGCTGACAGCTCTTTAAGGCTGCTAATTTTTGTAACAGCAACATTAATTTCGACATCAATCTCAAAGTCTGCGTTACGCTCGATCCAGTGCGGCACAGCCTCCTGCTGACTGGGCTTAAACCCCCTAACAAAGGATTTCGAGGCCCTCTCATATGCAGCTGAAAAACTTCCACCCACGCCACTAAAAGTAACAACAGCCTGTTTAGTATCCTTGGCATCAGGCTTGACACTGACAAAAAGGCGTCCATTGTCAGGATAAATCGCGTAATTGAGCGGGTCATTTCCGCGAACATCTACTGAGATGATCTGCCTAACTTGCTTCGGACAGAACTCGCGATTAAGAGCGTCATTAAATCGCTCTAGCGCAACGAAGCCTGAATCGCTCTGTAACTCCTCATCAATTGCCTTACGCAGCTCAGCCAGATCATGTTCCCCTGACTGATCCCAGTCCATACCGAGTAACTCTACCGCCATACGCATAACAGCAAAATTATCACGCTCGAAAGGTGTGCAACTTTCAGCGAGTGGACTGTATCGATTATTGAAAGGTTCGTCTCCTGAAATCGCGAGATCTGGAAGGTCAAGTAGGTAAATCTGAGCAGACTGCTCGCAATCAACCGGCACTACGACTTTGATATTCCCAGGATGGAGATCTCCGTGACTCAACTGCTGCTCATGCAGGCACTCAACTGCAGCAATCAACTTACGGATCAGCTCTTCGGCTCGCCGCGAACTCAGTGGTGATAATTCGTTCCAGTGTTGGCCATCAACAAACTGTTGAACTAGAAAAGGAGTACCGCTCCGCTCGTACCCAAACTGCTCTATCCCTGGTAAAAACTCGTAGCCACTTTTTTTCAGCAACTCGATCTTTTCAAAAAAACTGAGCAATAAAGGCCCCTGCCCCCCCTGTGGAGCATCTGCATGGATCGTAGGCCATAGTTTTACAATGCAATCACCCGACCGATAGACCTCCTTTTCAGGGGTATCAATGACTTCCTCATCCTCTGGGTAAATTTTGTAAATCCTGACACTTGAAGCGGAAAAACGCTCAAGTTGTGACTGATCGAAAGCAAACTGTGCTGTATCTTCCGGTGTTAGCTGGTTCAACTCGTCCAGCAGCTCACCCGCGTTGGCGTAGCGTGAGCATGGATTGTGTTCCACCGCCTTGGCGAGAACACCTGCGTACCATGTATCCGAACCCAGGATGTCATCCCGAATGCTATCGATGTAATCGGCATTCAGCTTGAGAGGTAAGGACTTGGCTTGAGCCAAGTGCCAGCAAAGGAGTCCAAGCGCGAAAACGTCACGATGGAACGGCGTACCACCGTGCCCTTCATCAGTACGATCTTCTGGAAGAGCAATAGAGCCAATACTCAGCTGGTCACGACGCGGTCCAACCGTCCCTGCTGGCTGATGATAGGCTGCAATGAAGTTGGACAAAGCAATGGCGCTGGATGGCGAGAACCATACGCTATGGTCGCCCAAATCACGGTGAGCGACCTTAAATCCGTGCATGGCAGCGAACTGCGCGACCAAGTTTTTGGCCAACTTTACCCGATCACTCTCGTCAAAGTTCTGCGCATACCGATTGATGAACTCGTTGAGCCGGTAGTGACTTGCCGGAAGCTCGCACAGTTCAGAAAACTCCTGAGTGACGGACTGCACGGAGGGGTTTCTGATAGGGCGCAGACAACGCTTGGCCAGCTCATGATCCCGCTGCCCCAGATAGACCAAAACATCTCGCTCCCTGGAAAGAATCTTGAAGCGCCCCTCTGGGGTTTTGGCATCTACATCATCGAGCTTATTGAAGTCCCACAAACGTAAAAGAGCACGATCGGCCTTGTTATTTTCGTTTGCAGCCTCGTACTCAACATAAACCTCCCCGGGATGCTTGAAAATCGGCTCCCCCTGCGCTCGAAACCCATCAACCATGAGTTCCTTCGGCTTGACACTTCCCTGATTGAGCAGCTCATCAAACACATCAAAATATTGATTCAGACCTGCCGCCTCGGGATGCGGGCGAAACTTATTATTAAATTGACGCTCGTTGGCCAGCTTCAAGAAGTCATCGAGATGCATTACATGCTCGCGCTCATTGTCAGGTAGCTGATCAAACGTACACTTACCGCTCAAGACCACACAAAATTTTATATTTGGCACAATCCCCTTCGGGAATTTCTGCCTAACTGCATTGAGCTTTTTTTTGAGTAGAAAGACTTTATTCTGAGTAACCGAGATTGGTGAGCGATCACGCTCATCACCATTCTGGTACCACTTGCCACCATGGCTGGTGATAACACCATTCCAATGCTTTAGCTCGACGATGATGACGTTTTTATGGGTCACAACGACGAGATCGAACTCGCCTTCTTTTCCGCGCGAGTCCGCAAAACGAAACCCTGCATACCCCTTCCAGGGCCACATACCAGAAGGATGATCGGCCCCTTTGCCTTTCAGAGACAGATTACTGAGCTGCTGAGCCAGAGACTTACCACCCGTTGGAGCGACCGTACCAGGTTGTTCTAGTTCAGGCTCGCCCTTGAAGGCCTTACGCATGCTCTCGATAGCTTCGACCTCATGCCGCAGCAGGCCTCCTTCCCAGTAACGTACTTCCATTTCTAATCTCCATAACTGCACCACCGCAGCTCATTTGGGCGGAGCAAAACTTCTGTGTCGAGCGCAGCTTACTGATACAAACAAGCGAGGCTCAGCTCGAAGGTAAGACAATCTATTACTAAATCGCCGACTGATTGAAAGATAACGGCGAAATATCATCGACCTCGCCGGTATCAAGTTATCGGCGAGGGTTAAGATCTCGCGCTGCAATCCTGCTCTTAATCCACTCCTGGACCTCGCTCTCAAGCCAACCAACACTACGGCCTACCAATGGGACGGGCCTCGGAAACCCGTCCTCACTGATGAGCTTGTAGATTGTTGATCGAGCAAGGCCGGTCGTCTCGATAACTCCGCTGAGACGGATAATTTTCATATCAGGCTTCTTCCTTCACCCACAGAACGGCGAGCGAGATTCGGCTGAACTGGTTGAAATCACTATCCACTGAGTAGCGTTCTCCCAGCTCACGATCAATTTCCTTCTGGCTCAAGCACTCAGAAAATTTCAGCTCTTGCACAAAGGCTTCATCCAGCAGAACCGCCAAATCATGAGCGTCACCCACAAGAATCTCTCGAATAGCACTCACCAGCGCCTCGGCTGAGTAGACGTGGCGAAAGCTCAAGCACTCGTTGTCGGCGATGAGCTTATCTGCCTCATCAGCCAGCAGATCCTTCATGGCCGAATTCAGCAGCTTGCCTGCGAAGTTCCACCAAACTGCATTGCCATCGGCATCAAAGATCAGAGTGCTTCTACCCGACTCCATCCATCCGTACTGATCACGGAGATCGGCAAGCAGCCCTTGAGCCCTGGATGAAAGACCTTCTGGAACGAGATCTGAAATCAACACATCAACAATCGCACGACACAGCTCATATCTCAAAGGTTGCGCATCACTGACCCATTGCGACTTACCACGCACCTCGGATGGCTCAACAAAGGCCTTTTTCCGCGGCCAGTCGATATAGGTCGTTTGCCAACTGCGTCCACCAAGAGTAAGCAGCGCCGGGCCGTTATCACGGACAGCGAAGGTCAGTTGGTGAACCTCACCTAGCTCCTGCTTACCCCAAAAAACCTTGACCATGGGGGGCGTCGTGAAGACCGAAAAGAGCTCCATGAAATTCTTCTCGCCAAACGTCCTCTCTCCGGCCTTGCCAATCCCGATGAGTCCCTCATCAGAGTGCAATATGCCGGCCCCAAGCATGTAGCTGATAACACCAGCCCGGTCATCCAACGTGACTCCAGCAAAACCCGGCATGCGCCCAACCCACCGGTCGACGTCGGCAGCGATGATGCCTTTTTGCTGAAGCGCCAATGCCATCGTTTGCTGGGCATAGATGTGCATTGGCCTCGCGGGCGGCTCGATAGGTTCGACATACCCCTTCCGCCATAGCTGCAACAATGCCAAAGCGCGAAGAAACGCATCTTCCTTGGTAGCCAGAAACAGACAGTTTCGAGAGCTGCCCGAGCGTCTGCCAGTGCGGCCAATACGCTGCAGGAACGAAGCAACCGTGTACGGGGCATCGATCTGGATCACCCGATCGAGGTCGCCCACATCGATACCCAACTCCAACGTCGAAGTAGAAACGATGACGCAGTCATTACCCTGGGAGAACGCTTCTTCAGCAGCTCTCCGCTCCTCCAGGCTTAAGGAACTGTGGGAGATGTAGGTGGCAACACCAAGGCACCGTAACTCAACAGCGAGCTCCTCAACCTTGGATCGGCTATCCACGAAGACGAGGCGCTTCTCGCCTTTGTGCAATCGTGAAATCACAACTGCTGCGTTTTTCAGCGATCCGACCCAATCGACTTGGACGTCAGGAATCACATTGTTCTCTGCAGGAGGGTTGATCACGCTTCTTCGGGCATTACAGCTACCGGCAAGCCAATCGCAGAGCGTGTCAGGATTACCTACGGTTGCTGAGAGTCCTAAGCGCTGGATCTCTCGGCCTGCTAGAACGCTGATTCGCTCCAGGACAGACAGCAAGTGCCAGCCACGGTCATCACCGGCAAAGGCATGAACCTCATCAATAATCACTGTCCGCACGTTGGCAAAAAACTGCTGATGATCAACCTTGTTGGAGACAAGCATGACCTCCAACGACTCAGGTGTTGTCAGCAGAATGTCTGGTGGCGAGGCCACAATCTTGGCCTTACGCGCGGCACTGATATCGCCATGCCATAGGGCGACGCTGCGCCCCAGGAGATGTCCGTAGTAACTCAATCGCTGCTCAAGGTTATTGAGCAGCGCCTTGATCGGGCAGATGTAGAGAACAGAAAGGCCTTCCCAGCTCTCACTGAGCATGCGTGAAAACACCGGAAAGCTTGCCGCTTCGGTTTTTCCGCCAGCCGTTGGCGCCAACAGAATCGCGTGCTCGCCATCCAGAACGGGCTGAATGGTGGCCTCTTGCAAAGGCCGCAAACCGTTCCAACCCAGAGAGTTGACGATGTGGTGCTGCAAGGCAGGGTGGAGCTTGTCGAACTCACTCATGCAACAAAGCTCCAATCAGGCAGCTCAAAGATCGAGCTCGATATCATCTACCGAGCTTGCCGCACTGGTAGCGCGCTCGACCGATGTCAGCTCGGTATCTGAAATGGTCAATGCGTAGTGCTGTCGCGGATTGAAGTCTTCGAACTGGTCAATACGATCCAGGACCTCACCCACCAGCTTTTTCAGGAAAATCCGCGGTGCAATTCCGACCTTGCCGCCCAGCTTACCGGTCACCGCCTTTGCCAGCTCAGCGATGTAATCATCGTCTGCCAGCCGCAGAATGCGGTCAGCCGTAACGCTGTTATCGGCATACAGGTTGCGCACCTTGCGACCAACCTCCTCCAGAGACTCCTGACTGAACCCACGGAGACGAATTTGCACGGCGCGAGGATTATCGAACCGAGCATCAGTGGTGAAGTCGACTGCCAGACGCTGAGCTAGAGGAGACAGCCGCTGGACACCCATAGGGCCATCGTAGAAGGCTGGAGTACCTGTGATAACCAGATAAAGGCCAGGGAATCGCCCAGAGTCGACCTCATCCATCAACTGACGCAGTGCGTTCAGGCTCTTGTCGCGAACATCTCCGCGCATACGCTGGAGTGTTTCAACCTCGTCGAGCACCAGTAGCAGACCAGGATGCCCTGAATCCTTGAGTATGGTTAGAACACCTTGCAGGAAGCTCAACGCGCCGAAATGATCGATGTCGCCCTTGATCATTGCATAGCGCTTAACCGCAGCAGAAATGTTCGGCTGACCTGCCATCCAGGCCAAAAGCCCGTTGGCGATCTCTTCCTGGCCTTCTAGGAGAGCTCTCCGGTAGGCACGTAGAGTTAGGGCAAATGCAGGTGCAGAGCGCACGACTTCGCCCAAGCGCTTTTCCATCAGTAAATCAGTGGCATCGATCAACGCTTCGGAGTCATTCGGATCGATGTCATGCTGGGCCAGCACATCCTCTTCAAGGGTGTAGAACCAGGCTTCGACGATATTCTGAAATGCGCCCGAGGGCATATCTGGCGTCGTCAAACGCTCCATCAGACGTCGATAGACCGTCTCCAGGCGGTGCAGCGGCGTCTCAGTCTCGGAAATTTGTACCTCGGCGCAGGCAAAGCCGAGTCGGTGTGCTTTTTCACGGAGCCAACGTGACGCAAAGGTTTTACCGCTGCCGTACTCGCCACGAATAGCCTTGAATACCGCCCCGCCTCGACTGACCTTTTCCAGCTCTTCATCAAAGGCGCGCTCGAAGGGCAACAAGCCAACAGCTAAGGCATCTAAACCATACTGCGGCACAGTTCCACGCCGCAGAGCGTCCAGAATATCCTGACGACGTTGTTGGCTAATCGACATGCCTACACCCTGTAGTTATTGAATTTCAAACTGCTTCTTCAGATCTGCAACGTTCAAACGCACTGTCTGGGAATCACGCTCGACTGAAAGGATCGGATAGCCATCCACATTGAGCAGTTTCTGTGCACCCGCGAGGAACCCACGAATCCGCAGTTTCGGGATCAGCAACTCGGAACAAAGCACCGCCTCCATAACCTGCCAGCGGTGCTTTTCCATCAGCCTCAGCAGCGCCTGCATTTGTTCATCGCTGATCGCTGTGCGGCCTGCTCTATCGCGAACTTGGCCATAGACCGGCGAACTGAGCAACTCAGCAACCCAATCGCTTGTAGCGACCACCGGAACGCTTTTGCTCAAGGCTTTCGCTGGCGATGCAAAGCCGAACATGTCCTCGACAACCTCAGCCACAGCCTGCTTCTTGCCAGCTGATTTCTTGGTGGGTGCTTCGACAGATACGGTGGGCTCATCAACCGCGCTCGGCGTGTCTGACTGAATGGCCTTCGTCGAATACCACCAAGCTGGCAGTCGTCGAGGCACCTCACGCCAACCCTCTACCCTTTGCCGCGTGGCGGCATTGATATAGACCCCAAGCGGTATCACAACCTCCTGGAGCGAACCACCACCGTGGTAACCATGGCTCTTACTTCGGGTGTAACGCAGGCGTTCTGACCAAGGCAGGATCACCTGCTTATTCGCCGTCACGACACGCTCACCCGACAACTGGACTTCCAGCTCAGAGGGAACAATGCCAGGGGCCACCGGGTGATAGCGCTCGCCGTTTTCGTCGGCGGACTGCTGGTAAACCGAATCATGATCCAGTACGTGGCCGTGATCACTGGTAATGATCACCACGCGACCCGCCTCGCGAGCGGCCTCCATGACATGCCGCAGCAAGGCCACGGTTTCAAAGGACCAATCGACCTTAACTTGCGAGCTACTGGACAGCTGATCATCGATCGCATTGATCACCACCGCCAGAACTCGGTGTTCCGTACCCGCAATTATCCCCCGAACGCTGCTATGCAAACTGCCAGATCCAGACTGGGACAAATCCTGCTTATGGAACACTTGCGGTGGAAACTTGGTGGAGGCCAGCTTTTTTAGCTGAGGGTGGCTACTGAAAGCCTTCTTCTCGTCGTTAGCATTGCCCTCACACAGAGCCCCCGATAGCAGCGAGCAACGGCTGACCTGAGTCACAGTGGGCAAGGCTGCAACCAGACATGCATCGCCCTGTGCACCAACGGGCTGTAGCTCCAACCAATGATTACGGGTGAGGTCTGCACTTAACTGCCTGTAGACGGCTTCGCTCATTCCATCCAGCACAAGCAAAAGCACTTGTCCCTGCTCGGCCAATGGTGCAACCAGATCATCCAGGGCGCGCTCGACAGGAATGAATCGAGCAGGCAGATGATCACCGCGAGCGATGCTTGCCAGTTGCTGCCCGAAAGCCTGGTTTTGCCGTTCCCTGTAACGCCCAACATGCTGCGAGAGCTTCTGGTACACCGTACTCAGGGACTCCTCAGCATCTCCCGCCCAAATTTCGGTTCGTGCCCAATCACAAAAACCACCCTGCTCGATGTAATCGCCGATCAGGCTAACTGCAGTTCCGTCCGCGTTCGGCGCCTTCTTGAGCCAACGTAGAAGGCGCATGGCCATATTGGCCCGAGCAACAGTCTCGCTATAGCGATCCAAGCCAGCCAGACGATGCCCCTCTATCTGCTGCAGAGCGAAATCCGCAGCCATGGAGTCCCCACCATCCAGAGCTTGATCCAAGGCAGAAGCAAAAGCGCTAAAGCGAGCATGTAAACCGCAAGGCAACAGCGAGGAATGCTCGGCGGCAGCCTGCATATCTAAGCTCGCAAGAATCTGCTCTGCTTTGGACAAGAAACGTGCATAGCTAGGGAAACCGAGAGCACCTATCCACTGCCTTACCAGAGTAACTGCGACCTCGCCCAGCGGCTGCAGGACTCGGAATTCGATCTTCTTCCCACCCAAAAAGCGCTCACGGAAAATCCCACGACTGATATGCAGCTGGGTTAAATCAAGCGCTTGCAGACGTTCAATGTCGGAGGAAAACAGCACGGAGCAGGCCAAGGCGACGGCGAGTAGATCACTCCCCTGATCATTCAGAAGCAACGTCGATACCACCTCATGAGTGTCGGGCAGGCCGCGGGCCAACCAATCCCCAAGGTTGTCTCGAATATCGCCTGGCAGAGCCGTAATCAGTGCACTGACATCACCCTTAGTGCTCCAGCTCAACACCGACTGCAGATCCAACGTGGCTTCTTGGTAGTTCAGATGAGCCATGGCGATAGAGCGCCAGGCTGTCTCCTCATCCAGAATCTCTCCGAAGCTGATTTTCCCCTGATAGCGTTCAACACCATTGAGCATCGCCTCAGCTACCCAACGGCTCTGCTTGCGTGTTAGGCGAGGATCAATGTCCCGGACACGAATCAGCTGCTGCAGGGTCTTCCAAGGGCTTATCCGTTGCGGCTCGTTGCGCCAAATTCTGGCCAACACGTCCATAGCTAGATCCGTCTCGGCAAAGCCGGACAGCAGCACAAGACGCTCGGAGGTTTCCTTTCGATCCTGGTGATGCTTGACCAAGGCCTCTCGCATCGCCAACTCAGAGACGCAGTAGACGGCCCTGACTTTTCGCCCTTCAACAACTTGCTCTACAGCTAAAGTCGCTAAAGGGTTTGGCCACACTAATGCCACGCAGTCAGCCTCAGCGTCACGCTGAAAAACTGCCTGCAGTTGGGTCACCACCGGCATCGGCAATGTCGCGCTCGCCTGCATGATCGACATCACCTCAATCCTCTGCCCCATCCATGCGCACAATGCTGTAGCTCACATCCAGCACATAGCCGTCCTGCAATTTACTCTCAATCTCGGCGAACAAAGTGCGCGCCTGCTTGCTGGTCAAACCGCTCTGCTGAACCTGCTCCAGCACCTTTCTGCCACCGGCACCTTTGATACTGGAATCGGCAGGCGGAACGTTCTGAACGGCCGGAGGAACGACGTTTCGCGTCAACTGCGATGTAGCATCTGCCTGAGCCTGTCGAAGCGCTTGGGCCAGCGCCGTCACCAGCTCATCTGCGGTCAGCGCAGCACTGACACGCTGCTTAATCTGCAGCGCCTCAGCTGCCCCTGACTTCCACACGGTTTCCAGCAGTTGCCAGTTATTGTCCTGGATCGCCTGGGTCACGCTGGCAGCGCTGACGATACTTTTGGCGAGAGCCATCGCGTTGGTGGGCGGCTGAATATCCGCCAGCGCAGCGATCAGGTCTGCCCCCTGCTTACCCTGCAAGGTCTGCAATAGACTCACGGCATACTCAGCATTACGCAGACGATTGCATTGTGTCCCCTGATTAACCCGGTTCAATGCACCTCTGAGCTCAGTAACCAGTTCCTCACAATGCCCAAGCTGGCGCTTAACCTCATCCTGCACATCTTTTTCCAGTGCATTCTGATGGTTGGCGGTGCGCAGCTTGTTAGGCGTCAGGCCGAAGATGGCGGAGGCGTTATCTACGCCCAGCTTCCAGATGTTCGGCTCGGCCAAATCCTGCTTGGTCAGTAACAGGTTATCCGGCATGTCCTTGAGCGTCGGCTCATAGTCCTGACCATGCAACGAAAAAGCGTACTGGCCATGCTCGGCAAACACCATGATCAGCAGGTTCTGCACAATGTCCGGCAGCCCTTTGGGTGTCGGCTGATCAATGGCCGAACGTAGGCGCCTCACCGTCACTGGATCCCCGGCGTATTCATCCTTGGCCAGCTCTCGAGTCATGTGCTTCGGCCAATCATCCTTGAAGATGAAATGCCGCTCATGCATCTCGCCAAGCTTCAGTGGCTGTGCAATCGAACGCATGATCGAGCGCAACGGCGTGTCGATATCGATGCGACCATTACTGGCATGCACAGCCCGACGCAGCTGCTCCATCACCTTGCCCAAGTCTGCCAGCCTGACCTCACCGTCAAACTCAGGGTGATCCGGATACTGGAAGCTCAGCGCCTGGTTAAGTAGGTGCTCGAAGGCCGCACGCAGATTACTGCCCACCGGCAGCTGCGGAGTAAATCCGGGCTCCAGCGAATAAACCTGGCTTTCCAGTTGTACCGAATCATCCAGCGAGCCCGGGATCGGTTGTGCCGCACCGAATGCACCCATGAGGTAATCACGAATGCGCTGGCGTAGCTGGCTACGCTGGTTATCGAGAAGCGTCCGCGCTTGGGCCCGCTCAAGTGGGCTCAGATGCTTACTAAAGGAGACGAAGCGATCTTCGCTTTTCAGTACGTGCTCAAGGGTCACCAAGGTTCCCAAATCACGCTGCGCCGACTGGCTAAAGAAATACGGCAACCAGCACAGCGTCTGTGTCGCATTACCAGTGGCTTCGTACTCCTGGATGCGTGCCCTATCGCTCGCGGGAGAATGGTTGCCCTGGTCAAAGGGAAAGTCGACCAGCACCTTCCAATCATCACCACGCGCCTCAAAGGTGGTGAAGTCGGAAATCTCGCGAATGTTCTGAAACATCACCTCTACGGTACGACGAGTGCCGCGCCAGGCAAATGGATGCTCAATAAACAGCTGATTGTCATCCTGAACGCCGAATGCCTCGAACAGCAAATCCTTGGTCAGCTTGCGACGTGCGCCATCGTTG
Organism: Stutzerimonas degradans; assembly: GCF_024448505.1. Lineage (GTDB taxonomy): Bacteria > Pseudomonadota > Gammaproteobacteria > Pseudomonadales > Pseudomonadaceae > Stutzerimonas > Stutzerimonas degradans. The sequence continues at coordinate 216,826 of NZ_JAMOHV010000005.1, read as the reverse complement.
TCATGGATTTTCGCCTGCTCAAGAATGCTCTCGGTATCGACGCCGGAAAGCTGAATCGCGATAACCGGGTTGGAGTCATCACTGATCTTGATCTCACCGACTCGCCCCGCCCATTTGCGGCACTTCTGCAAAACCGTCTGCGCTTCACGCCCTGGGATCGGTGATTTGATGGTGCCGTGGTTCAACGCAGCGAGCTTATTGGCCGTGAGCTGCTTGAAGCACTCCACCTCCGGAACCAGCGCCGACAGCAACAAGGTCTTAATCAAGCGCATGTCGTTGATAAAGGCGCGACGGCCTGGATCGTTCGCAGGCAGCTCCAGCAGCTGATCCAGCTTGAGGTTGTGTTCTTCCTCGAGTAGCGGCACCAGCTTGCGCTCGAACAGATGGCGAGCATTGTCGAAATGCATACGCATCACTTCTGAGAACGGCTCGGCCTCGGAGGCAATTACGTCGTAAAGGTCACCGACCGGAATGCAGCCGCCGAGCTCCAGGGTTTCGCGCTGATCGACCAACAGCATCAGCATGACCTTGAGCGCAGTACGCTCGCGCTGCAGCGCTGAAGACAGCGCCACCAGCGCCTGCACCAGAGCAGGACTGAAGGGGTACAACGAGCGGAACATCTCGCGGTCACCCTGGTTGGTCAGCAGGATTTCCTGCACCTCGCTGCGCAAACCCGCATCCATGGCCGCAAAGGCATTGTCGATTTCCGCCTTGGCAGCTGCATTGATCGGCTTGAGCAAGCGGCGCTCAGCGATCACTGGCAGGTTGCGGTCTTCCAGAGTGATGGTGTGGAAACGACCATCCCAGTACTTAAGCGAGTCGCTCAGTGCTTGCTGCTCCGCGCCGTTGTACTGATCACCCACAAATTCACGCAGATCACGCTGGCGAGCAATAAAGCTGGCCATGGGCAGTGCACGTTGCTCACTGGCTTCAACCAGCTTCACCACTTTCTGAATGTTGTTGGCGATAAAGCGCTGGTCAGAAAGATGGCTGGCCAGCCAGAGGATCAGCTCATCGAGGAACAAGATGATCGCGTCGTAACCGAGCGCTTTGGCATGCTCCGTCATGATGCGTAGGCCTTCATCGAAATCGACGTAGCCGCCGTACTCGCTGTTGGCCATATCCGCCATGGAGCTGTAGAAGGTGCCGATCAGATCCCCAACCAGACGAGCCTTATCGTCCGCGCCAGCTTGGTCGTTGAGCACTGCATCGAAACTCGCTGCATCCCAACCAGTCGACAGATCGCCCCAGCCGTCGTCCTCAGCCGCTGCTGCGCCTTTGTTCAATGTGGCGAAGAAATTCGCATCACCCATATTGCTGCGCAGTTGCCGAGCATCACGAAACAACCGGTCACTCATGTAGAAGCCAGGTACCGAGGCATCGGGATGCAGGTGCTTGATATGTCGCGCGTAGCCACCCAACACTCCCGCCTCAATACTGGCTGCGCCGATCATGTGGTAAGGCACCAACAGGATATTGGTTTGCTGCAGCCACTCATCATGCTTGGCTACAGCCGGCGCCAGCTCGTTGATCGCCCGGGCTTGGGGATTGCCCTGCAACAGCAGGTGCAGCACCGCCATAAAGTGCGACTTACCGCTACCGAAGCTACCGTGCAGATACGCGCCCTTCTGACGGTTCTGGTTGCCCACCACGGTACTCTTGATAAAGCTCAAGGCATCGTCGAACGAACGCTGCAGCTGCGGCGTCACCACATACTGCTCAAGCGTTTGGCTGATAGCTGCATCAGCCAAACCACTGGACAGGTTAAGAACGAAATCACCCCGTTGAACCTTTTCTGGGATCTCGATCAGCTCTTTAATCAATGTCATGCGTCAAACCCCAGAATCAGTTCTGCTCGGCCACTTTCTTTTTACGACCGCCACGTTTTCCAGCGACTGCAGCCGGCTGCCAGCTCAAAAGGTCGGCCCGAGTGATTTCCAGATTACGCAGTTCTTCGAGGAGGAAGCCTTCGTAGTAGTCGCCCATGCGAGCACCGAACTCAGCATCCACTTCGTTGTGCCATTGTTTCAACCAAGGGATCAGCTCATCCAGCGCCACCAGCATTGGCATAAGGCGCTCTGCTTCCCAGCCCTCACCCTCTTTGCGATCCAGATACCAAGCGGCAATGGCCTGAGCTCGTTGCAAATGGTTCAAACCGGCCCAGCCGATGACCAGTGTGGTATCTCCGCCTTTCTCGCAACCAGGCAGCGAGAAGAAACGCTCTTTGGGAACATCAAGCTTACCGCGCAGGCTCCAGTAAGAAGGCTTACGAAAGTCAGCTGACTTATACTGAGGAGGCAAAGGGATTTCGCCAACTTTTTCAGCTTTCTCCAGCCTGGCTTTAGTCAAGGCTAAATCGTACTTATTTTTCTTTTCAGGATCCCGAGCATCTTCTCCCGACAGAGGCCGACCAACACCATATTTGATATCAATAACATCCTCATCATGCTGCATCGCCCATATATCTTGCCAAGCGCGAAACTTGGGCATCGCAGTATGCTTTAGTCGTTCACAAGCAATTTGTGGAACATTATTTTCAGAAATCAGCTGAATTACAAACTCCTGCACATCCAGAAAACCCTCACCACTACAAGCTTTCAAAATCTCAAACGCACCATTATCAGCACGTAATCTATCTGCCAGCTGAGCACAAGTCTGCAATTGAGCAGAACCACACATTTCCTCAAGACGACCTAGAACAAACTCTTTCAGAGCAGCTTTCAGCATCTCTCCCCAGTTAATTTCCATCCAACGCCTTTTATACTCAGGGCGTTCAAGGATTTTTATCCAGGGATTAACATCCATAGCCTCCAACCGAAGCTTGATAAGCTCTTTATAATCCCTAGGAAAATCAGATGGTATTTCAGGACAAGGCTTATAACCGTGACGTTCAAACCAAATCAGATTACTCTCTCCCTCCCCTTCCACCCTAAGGTCTTTAGCCATCTTAATTTCGAATGCTCGCTGCCCCATACGGACCGCCGGCAGATCACCATCATAGCAATAGCCAGAGTCGGTCAGCCCATAGAGACTGTATACACACCAATCCAACTCTTCCTGAAGGGCAACAAGCTTATATTCACAATCCTTATATCTTAGCGCCGCAGAGTGAAGGGCACTCTCCAAACCTACCGCAGACTTTAAACCAATAATCTTGCTTGGCCGCAACTCAGACATCTCACGAGATACGAGCTCTATTTTCTCGACAATTCGCAAAACGTTGCGACCGAGATCCTTGGCAATAGGGAATTTTTTCATTCCTGTACCAGCTAGCTGATAACGTTCATCCCAGAGAGTTTTTCTGACACGAGCACCTTCACCCCCAACGTGATCTCCGCCTTTTGGATAAAAAACCTGCTTCATCCAAAAACACGCAACAGAGCTATTCAAAAAACCAAAAATATCGAGATAATCATTCTCAGCAGCATCGGAACGCAGCTTTATTACAGGAGCCGTACGATTGAAAATCTTACCCTCCCGATCAAAAGCAAAGTGATTATGAGTAGCAACCTCACCATAACAAATACTCAGAGGATCCTTATTTCGATCCCTAGGTATTTGATGGTATTCAGCAAAATGCCGACCCGCCTCTTTAAATGTTTTATCACCAAATGTATTTCGCAACCACAACAAACTACGAAGAGGCCAAAGATACTTATACTGAGAAGGAGAAATATCGAAATCCATATTCGAGTCATATGGAAACAGGACTTCAGAAGCAGGCTCAATCATCCAATTTCTGACTTTTTCCCCATCAACCATTGGACGGCGCTCTGAAGAGGTTAAAATTTCCCCAACGCGCCCCTTGGGCAAAACAAATGCTTCATCCTCGCCAAGAATTGCGCCAAATCCAATGACATCTATCCTGGAACTCAAAAGCTCCTTCTCATCCTCAAGCAACTCTTTTAAATCTGATGCTCCACCACCGCCCACACTCCATGGATGGCAACTAAAAGAAGATCTATCCTGATCCACAACACTAACATATTCGTTTTCAGAACCACCGAAAGGCAACAAACCCACTATGGAAGACCAAACTTTTGCTAGAGCGGGATTTTCAGGAACCTCCGTCTCCCCTCTAATGCCCAAAACCGCACGAACACAATCCGATTTTGGCAACTGGTTCCTACCAAACAAGACCACAGTAGGCGTTCCATGACCAGGGATATAAGCCACTGAAGTATCTATCACATGAGTCAAATCTTTGCGCGGAAGATAATCCTCAATTAATTTCTTACCAAACTCACGCTTCATGAAGCTATTGGCAGTAATCAACCCTATGAACCCAGCAGGTCGATTACTTTCCGTCGAAATTGCCAAGTCGAAGAAACGCTCAGTAAACGGAACGCCCAGAGAATATTTACGATGACAGGTTGGGTATCTGTCACGGTACGCTTGATTCAGCGCTTTATCTTTCACCGTGATGTACGGCGGGTTACCCACAACTACGTGATAACGCTGCCCGAGAATCTTATTTAGCCTTCCAGAATCTTCAACTTCGTATACGTGCTTCTTTTCCTCATCCAGCAAACCAGCCTGGATACCCTGCCCCTGCCACTCAAATCGACGGCCATGCAACAGTGAATCACCACAGGCCAGATTGAAATGAAAGTCGGGCGCACCCTTGATCTTGGTACTGCCTGCAGCCTTCATGGCAGCAATCAATAGACGAAATCTACAAATAGCTATGGCATAAGGGTTGATATCGGTGCCATGCACTACGTTAAGCGCTCGCTGTGCCAGCTCACGGGTATTAGTTCCTGGCTCGCGCTTCAACCACTGATTGAAAACCCGCTCGAAGGTCGTCAGCAGAAAGTGCCCTGAACCGCATGTAGGATCGATTAGGCGCAGCCCCGGCAGACCGAAAGTCTGAATCGCCGGCTCCAGGGTGTAATCGAGAATAAAGCTCTCAACGAATTCCGGGGTTTGCAGCAGCGCATAACGCTTGCGCACGGATTCAGAAAGATCCTGATAGAGGTCGCCAAGGAAGCGGGTATCCCATTCCCGGTCGGTAAAGTCGTGGAGGATCTCACCGCTGTCTGCATCGATCTTCTGGAAGAAGTCGATCAGACGTTTGGCACCATCAGCCGAAATCGGAATCTGCCAAAGAGGGTTATGGCGATGATCCAAAAGCTCTGCGATCACCGGATATTTTTCCAGCTCCGCGAATAGATCCAGCAGGTAGTGGCGCTCTTCAAAGGTGGGGTTCTCATTGAAGTAAGCCACCATGCGTTCTTTAGCCTGCTGCAAGGCATTACGCCCCTGCGCATCACTCACCGGGCCAGCCAAAACTGGCTCGTTCAGTAAGCCGTTGTCTTCAAGAAAACGCACAAACACACAGGTCAAAACCCAGGCCACTGCGGCCTGGGTTATTTGCGCTTCACGCCAGGAAACGAAGTGCTCGGCGGTGCGTTCAGCCTCAACCGCCGCGCGATATTCGCTCTGCAAATGTTCACTGAGCTCCACGCTGGACTCGCTGTAGGCGAGGATGTCCTTCTCAATATGCGGTAACAGGGACTGCAGGTTTTTCAGAAGATCGGCACGATTAATCACAGGTAAATCCTTGTGCATGTGGCCCAATACCTGCTGGCACTGGGTCTGCTATCAATTTTTATTAGGCAGTGGTTTTAACTGCCTCAGGTAGTAGCTGAGCATCGCCCAGCCAGCTACTGGGAATATGGGCAAACTCTTTGCTACCGGCGCCTGTAGGCACCAATACGTCATCGATCATGGCCGCGGAACGCTGCGCATCCACGGCGATGAGCAGAACCAACCCAGGCAACGCAATGCCACTGCGACCGCTAACGTTCATCAACTGTTGGCGCAGATCATTCAGCCATGTTGTCACCAGCTCATATCGCGCCAGCAGCCCTGGCTCCGTCAGAAGCACTGGTTGACCGGCCTGCAGAATCTCCTCAGCCATGCCCGGTAACGCACGCTGCACCAGACGCTGCAGGTTCTGCCAATCACGAGAACTGTGCTCACAGGCGTCTGCTTTGAGCACCACCTGCCAGTCCGGCGCTTTGGGCATGCTGGCGCATACAGCCTGTACATGGCGAAGGAGTAGCTCATCAAAGCTGATGAGCTTAAACGGATAGTCTCGGCAGAGTTTTTCCTGCGCTTGCCACCACTGACGCGGCCGGACGGTTAGCGCGAGGAAGTGAGAGGCAGTCACTGCCTTCTCCAGCATCAAACCCAGTTCTTTAACCGACTTGATTGTGGTGGTGTCGTCTTCGCCTTGTTGAGTCTGGCTGTAGTGAGTAGACCCAGCTGACGCGAAGCTGGTCATCCCTGCGCTTGGCAGGCAGTACCCCCCCCTATCGCCGTTGGCAAACTCAAAGCTGCCATTCCACTGGAAACCGATATCCAGGGAGCGCACCAGCTCATCAAGCTCAGGGCGGCCAGGTAGCTCCTGTGCTGCGGGATAGCGGCCGGCTACTCGGGTCTGAATATCTTTGACAGTAAGCGCCTTGCTGCCCAATAGCGCGCCTTGGGCCAACTCCAAAGCAAGCTTGGAGGGCATCCCTCGCGGATAGAATTCCACACGGCTGGATAGCGCTGCACTCTCGGATGCAGCTGCAGCCAAACGCAGAAGTCGGTGGTTGCTCAGACCTGCAAATGATTCTGGCGCTGGCACAGCACGGATCTTCTCCAGCGTACGAACGGGAGCCAGCAGTGGCAGCTGGCGAGCACACTCATCTGCCAGGCTGCCCAGGTCGCAAGCGTAATCGGCCAGTTCCTCCCCTCGCCCCTGGCGATTATCGGCAATCAGGAAGCGGTTACCGGAGCGACGCAAAAGCCAACGAGGCTCCTGCTTACTCAACTCCGTTTCCACGGCTGCCCGCACAACGGCATAGGCCCAGCGCTCACGCAGTGGGCTGTCTTGTACCGAGCCGCGACGAAGTAGGATGGCGTCAGCAACTTCGACCGCTGTCATCACACCGCCGTTATCTTCCAGCAGGCCGACGATGTCCTCTCTCAAGTCCGTAATCGCTTTGGTCTTACCCCACTGGGTCAGAACCTTATCGACCAACTCGCGCACCAGCAGAGTCTCAATGCCGAGGTGGCCGCTGATGGCTGCCGGCGTAGGCCAATGAACGTTGTGAGAGCCCTTTGGCGCATCCTCGTCCAATCGACCTAGGTATTCGTTAAGAAAGCTCAACCGAGTCTGATCAGTGGACTTCGGCAGAACGTGCTGGAACAGACGGTCGACACTTACAACGCTGGTGTCACCGGTATCCAATTGCTGAACTTGTTGACCGTCCAGAAGACGCGCCTGAAGCTGACCAATCACATCGGACAGCTCATTACGGGTCTTTACCCCCACCCCAGTCCAGACACGGACGCGGGAGCGGTTCAGCTTGATGAGGTCAGCAACGCTATTGATATTCCGACGACTGAGGGTATCCAGCGCTTGTGGGCTCAGAGCCAACAGGCCGATCTGCGTATCCAACTGAGCCTCGCTGATGGGGCACGTACGCTCCTGTGGCTGCTGGGTCGTGTGCAGAGACTCACTGCGCGCATCATGGAATGTCTTGCGCCACTCACGCAGCATCTCGCCGGCACTGGCAAAGCGCTTGCGCACATCACGAACCAAGGCCCGTTTGAAGAACTCAACCATGCGGTCGCGAATGCTCGGATCGAAGACGGTTCGATCAACCTCCAGCTCACCTTCGAGTTGATGTGGCAGCCCTTCAGAGGACGTCCACCCGGGCAAAGCCCCTGCAGCCATCTCGTAAAGGGTCAGCGCAACAGAGAAACGCTCTGCATGGTCGTCCCAACGACGGCGGCCAGGATCACGGATGAACGGATCCATGTAGGCCAGAGTGCCGGCACTGATATTGTCAGCACCGACACTGGACAGGGAGAAGTCAAAAAGCATGAGGTGAAGGACGCTGCCTTGCATCACCAAGCCGATGTTCTCCGGCTTGATATCACGATGCACTAACGCCTGGTTCTCTAGATGCACAACCGCACTGAGCAAGTCGTCACCGAAGCGCTCAAGCAACTCCAGCTGCACAGCGCCGACATGGCGGAGGCGCTGTGCCAGGGTGCCCTCGGTCGCGTAGTCGAGTAGCAGAGCGGTATGGCCAACGATATCTAGGGTTTTGTAGTAAGGAACAATGGCCTGGTGACGCAACCTGGACAGCACCTCGCCTTCTTTCGTAAGACGGCTATTGTGGTCAGGTGTCGAAGCGATCTTTAGAACGCGAGACTGCCCCTGGTAATCGACCAGGAATACGACTGAGCACGCACCTTTGCCAAGTGGCTGAACAACCTGGAAGCCTCCCGGCAGGAAGTCACCTTTACGGGCTTCAGTTGGGTTAGATCGAAGCGTGTTCGGCTGGCTAACCTCATCTTCAAGGTCATCCAGCCGTTTGATGAACTCACTGACCGATTCCAAGCGGCTGCCGACATCAGGGTGCGTGGCGTATTGCACCAGGTACTGCATAGCCTCGCTTGCACCGTTGATCTCATCGGTAACCTGCAGACCGCTGCCTCTGCGGAGCTTGTCCAGTAACTCGATGTCGGTTTGCGCGGGCTTTTTGCCTGTAAATAAGTGGTAGGCGATCGCACCCAGGGAGAAAACATCTAAGTGCACGCCGTCTGCAGCGCCAGTGTGCGCTTCCAGCGCGACATAAGGCCCTGCCTCTTCATGCACGAGGTTACTCAAACGGGTCAGCGCGCTGATATTGCGCGACTCACTCTCAAATATCCGCTCGGCAGTGGCCCAGTTGCTGATTTTGACACTGTACTTCTCTTCGCCCAGAGGCCTGACCCAGATGCACTGAGGGCTCAGGCCACGGTGATAAAGCTTTTGCCCATGCGCATACTGCACAGCCTCAGCAATTAGACGAAGCAGGTAGGTGGCCTGAACGGTATCCAGGCGCCGATCCTTACCCAGATGCATGAGAAGATGGTCAAGACGAAATGCCTTGGGATCATGCTCATAGACCAGTGCGGGGCCGCTGTCGTGATTCTGAAATTCGTGCGCTCGCAGGATTCCTGGATGCTCAATACCCTCAAGCAGGCGGAACTCAAGCTTGGCCGCTTTTTCGAGCCGAGAAACCTCTTCCTGCGGCTTACCCTGGGTCAGATAAATACGAACCTTGCGCTGCGCTCCAAGATCCGGGTGCAAGGCGAGCCAATCCTGATAGGTATCGGATTCGTCGAGTAGGCTCTGAAGCTCATAGCTGCCCACACGACGCATGCGCACGGACTCTTTAATGCCCGCTTCCTCTACAGCGCGTGAGATGACTTTGGCTGCATAAGCGGTAATCTGCCGATGCCTCCAGTTCTCATCGATTAGGGTGATTTCGCGGAGCAGCTCTTGCCGATTGACCACACCTTGGCGCGCATTACCTTCCAGCTTGATGACCAGGTCCTCTGCAGAGAGGAACACCAAAGCATCAATAAAAGGCACGGTTTCCTTGCTTCGATGAAATGAAGGCTGCAGCTTAAGCAGAGACGCCAGCTTTTGCGCTTTGCGCCGAGCAAGCAAGCGCGGATTATCGAAGATCTTCTGCCCACCCTTAGGCAAAGGTCTTTCCCAAACCCAGTTGGCAGCGTCACCACTAATGGTTCCAGGATGGGATTTGATCTCAATGAGGTACATCCCCTTGGGGGTGAGCACCATGAGATCAACTTCGTTGATGGAGCCGTCTTGGGCAATGAACTCAAAATTGGCCCACGCACGATAAGGATCGTGGTCAGGGAGCAGCTGCTTGGCAAACTCCAGCGCTTCCCGCTCCCATGTGTAATCGGATTGGGTGATCTGCTTCCAGAGTTTGTCCATCAATGGCCATCCTTGTTAATCGGCTGACGTTGGGAAGGTCAAGAGTATCCGTAAGGGATCGCTTACCATTTCCGCTCTACTTACTGCGGTTTCGCCCCAGCTCTACTCTTCAAGACTACCGTAAGCGAGTACCTAACATTTAGCTAACGGTGACCCAACGGTGACCAGCATGAGCAAAATCTTAACCTGCGGCAATAAATAGCGGGCATAAAAAAATCCAGTCACCGCTAAGTGACTGGATTTCTTGAGGATTTTTGGTCGGGACGGAGTGATTCGAACACTCGACCCCTTGCACCCCATGCAAGTGCGCTACCAGGCTGCGCTACGCCCCGTAGTCTTCTGTGAAAGCTGAAGACGGACGAAATTATACATTAAGCGACTGAAAATGTGAAGGTTTTTCTTCCGTTGGCTTTGCCCTGCTCTACTTACGCAGAACTTGTAGTACTTCCTCCAACTCGCAGATCATCTGGCGAATCAGTTGCTTGTATTGCGTGGTGTCTTCGCGCGCCTCATCACCTGACAAGCGCAGCCTAGCTCCACCAATAGTGAATCCCTGCTCGTAAAGGAGTGCACGAATCTGACGGATCATCAACACATCCTGTCGCTGATAGTACCGCCGATTGCCTCTTCTCTTCACAGGGTTGAGCTGTGGAAACTCTTGCTCCCAGTAACGCAGTACATGGGGTTTCACCGCGCAAAGCTCACTGACCTCACCGATAGTGAAATAGCGCTTGCCAGGGATGACGGGCAGTTCGTCGTTATGACTTGGTTCCAGCATAGGCCTCGACTCTGGCTTTGAGTTTTTGCCCTGGACGGAAAGTTACGACGCGGCGCGCCGTGATCGGAATTTCTTCGCCTGTCTTCGGGTTACGACCAGGGCGCTGGCGCTTATCGCGCAGGTCGAAATTGCCAAACCCTGACAATTTCACCTGCTCGTTATGTTCCAGCGCCTGACGAATTTCTTCGAAAAAAAGCTCGACCAACTCCTTGGCTTCACGCTTATTCAAGCCTAGCTCTTCGTATAGACGTTCCGCCATTTCAGCTTTCGTCAGAGCCCCCATACGCTATTTCCTTAACGTGGCGTTGAACCTTTCTTCCAGCGAGGTCAGGATGCTCTGCATAGCAGCGCCAACCTCTTCGTCATTAAGAGTGCGTGAAGGGTGTTGCCAGGTCAAGCCGACTGCCACACTTTTGCTAGAGGGATCAATACCTTTGCCCTGATACACATCAAATAGCTTGAGGTGAACCAAGTATTCCCCAGCCGCCTCGCGAATACACTGCGTCACCGCCTCAGCTGCGACGTCGCGGTCGACGAGCAGAGCAATATCCCGCCGCACTTCAGGGAATCTCGACAGCTCGCTGAACTGTGGGAGTCGCCCTTCGACAATTTCTGAAACGAGCAATTCAAACAGATATACCGGCTGATCGATTCCTAGATTACCGGCCAACTCCGGATGCAGTCTGCCGATGTAGCCGACCAGTCGCCCGTCCCGCTCAATACGAGCGGTCTGCCCAGGATGCAGAGCCGAATGCTCGGCAACAACGAACCGATACGACCCACCATCACCCGCGTAGGCCAGCAACGCCTCGACGTCCGCCTTAGCATCGTAGAAATCGACCAGTTCGCGTTCGTTAGCCCATCCCTCAGGCAAACGACTGCCGGACACCACACCGGCCAGCATGCATTCCTGTTTCAGCCCGTCCAGCTGGCCAACGAAACGCAAGCCGGCCTCGAACAAACGTACCCTCGACTGCTGACGATTGAGATTGTGCTGCAACGCTTTGATCAGGCCCGGCCACAGCGATACACGCATCACTGCCATATCAGCGGAGATCGGATTAGCCAATTGCAGCGGCGTTACCCCAGGCGCGAACAGCTCAAACAGTTTCGGATCGATGAAGCTGTAGGTGATTGCCTCCTGATAACCACGTGCGACTAGCAGACGCCGCAGAAGCGGCAACTCTGCACGAGCTTCAGCCTTCGCTTCCGGTGCAAGACGCGCCTGCGGATAGCGCACGGGAAGACGATCATAGCCATACAGCCGGCCCAGCTCTTCGATCAGATCGACCTCTAGGCTGATATCGAAACGATGACTGGGAACGCCGATCTGCCAACGGCCGATGCCGTCGTCGGTAACGCTCAAGCCGAGCGAGGTCAACAACCGAACCACCTGAGTAGGCTCGAGTTGCAAACCCAGCATCTGGCTGATGCGCTCTGCGCGCAACGTAATCGGAGCAATTTTCGGCAGATCGACTTCGCTTACTACCTCTGTGATTGGGCCTGCTTCGCCGCCAACAATCTCAAGCAGCAACGCTGTGGCACGCTCCATGGCGATTCGAGCCAATTGAGGATCGACACCACGCTCATAGCGGTGCGACGCGTCGGTATGCAAACCATAGGAGCGAGCCTTACCGGCCAAGGCGATGGTGTCGAAGAACGCGCTCTCAAGGAAAATGTCTCGGGTTTGCGCGGCCACACCGCTATGCTCGCCACCCATTACACCGGCGATGGCTAAGGCTCGCTGATGATCTGCGATCACCAACGTATCAGCGCGCAGCGTCACTTCCTGGCCGTCCAGCAAAACCAGTTTTTCGCCTTCGTCAGCCATCCGCACTCGAACGCCGCCGTTGATCTGCTTCAGATCGAAGGCATGGAGTGGTTGTCCGAGCTCAAGCATCACGTAATTGGTGATATCGACGACCGCATCAATGCTGCGCACGTCAGAGCGACGCAGACGCTCCACCATCCACAACGGCGTCGGGCGCGAGCAATCAATATTACGAATGACACGCCCCAGATAACGCGGGCAGGCTTGTGGGGCGGCCACTTCAATAGAAAGACGCTGTTCGTGGCTTTCCGCAACAGCCGGAACAGACGGAACGTTCACTGCGACGTCATATATCGCACCCACTTCGCGCGCCAAACCTTTCAGCGACAGACAATCCCCCCGATTCGGAGTCAAGCCGATTTCGATGGTCGCATCATCCAGCCCCAAGTAGTCACGTAAGTCGCGTCCAACCGATGCGTCATCGAGCAATTCCATCAAACCGCTGTCATCGTTACCGACCTGCAGTTCGGTTTCCGAGCAAAGCATGCCGTTGGATTCGATTCCGCGCAGCTTGGCCTTCTTGATCTTGAAGTCACCCGGAAGCACCGCACCGATCATGGCGAAAGGGATCTTCAATCCGGCGCGCACATTCGGCGCACCGCACACCACCTGGAAGGCTTCGACACCGTTGCTGACCTGACAAACACGCAGCTTATCGGCATCGGGGTGCTGCTCGACACTCAGCACTTGGCCGACCACCACGCCGCTGAACATGCCGGCAACGGGAGTAACGGCATCAACCTCGAGGCCAACCATCGACAGGCGAGCTACCAGTTCGTCACGAGAAACCTGCGGATTAACCCAGCTCCGCAGCCACTGTTCACTAAATTTCATTCTGTTCTCCTAAATCCGTTGACGGGCACCGCGCCTAGCGAAACTGCGCCAAGAACCGCAGGTCGTTGTCGAAGAACAGGCGTAAATCATTGACGCCATAGCGAAGCATGGCCAGGCGCTCGGCACCCATACCAAAGGCAAATCCTTGGTATTTCTCCGGGTCGATGCCGGACATCCGCAATACGTTCGGATGCACCATGCCGCAGCCCATGACCTCAAGCCAACCAGTCTGCTTGCATACCCGGCAGCCCTTACCGCTGCACATCACGCACTGCATGTCCACTTCGGCCGAAGGCTCGGTGAACGGAAAGAAGGAAGGTCGAAAGCGCACACCGAGCGGCTTTTCAAAGAACACCCGCAGAAATTCCTCGATGGTGCCTTTTAGGTCGGCGAAGCTGATGCCCTCGTCGATCAGCAAGCCCTCTACTTGATGGAACATCGGCGAATGAGTGATATCAGAATCGCAGCGATAGACTCGCCCCGGACAAACGATCCGGATTGGCGGCTGGCGGGACTCCATAGTTCGTACCTGAACCGGAGATGTATGGGTCCGCAACAGCATATTGGCGTTGAAGTAGAAGGTATCGTGCATCGCCCGCGCCGGGTGATGGCCCGGGATGTTGAGGGCCTCGAAGTTGTGATAGTCATCCTCAACTTCAGGCCCTTCGGCAACCCTGTATCCGATGTGGCTGAAGAACTGTTCGATGCGCTCGAGCGTACGGGTCACCGGATGCAGGCCGCCCGAGATCTGGCCACGCCCAGGCAGGGAAACGTCAATGCGCTCAGCTGCCAGCTGAGCGCCCAGCGCCACCTGCTCAAGCTCAGCCTTGCGGGCGTTGAGAACGTCTTGAATCTGGGATTTGGCCGCGTTGATCAATGCGCCTGCCTTGGGTCGCTCCTCCGGCGAAAGCTTCCCCAATGTTTGCATCACCAGAGTCAGCTCGCCCTTCTTTCCCAGGTACTGGACCCGAATCTGCTCCAAGGCGTTGACGTCTTCGCTTCGTTGCACAGCCTCGAGCGCTTGCGAGACCAGTGCCTCCAGGTTTTCCATGTACACAACCTCCAGAGGTTCTTGCAGAACCGCACTGGCCGCCGATCGAGGCGCAGATCGGTGCCACGCGCACTTTTGCAAAAGCCCCTCGCAAATACAAAATAGGGGAAGAGCATGAGACTCTTCCCCTATTGATGACGTTGCAGCAGGCTAGAAAGCCTGTGATTGCCGGGGCTTAAGCCAGAGAAGCTTTCGCTTTTTCGACAATCGCAGCAAACGCCGCTTTCTCATTCACTGCCAGATCGGCCAGAACCTTACGGTCGATCTCGATGGCCGCCTTTTTCAGGCCAGCGATGAAACGGCTGTAGGACAGACCGTTAACACGCGCACCGGCATTGATACGAGCGATCCACAGAGCGCGGAACTGACGCTTGCGCTGACGGCGGTCGCGGTAGGCATATTGGCCAGCCTTGATTACCGCCTGCTTGGCGACGCGGAACACGCGCGAACGCGCACCGTAGTAGCCTTTGGCGAGTTTCAGGATTTTCTTGTGACGGCGACGGGCAACGACGCCACGCTTAACACGAGCCATGAGTTATTCCTCTGAGTCTTGACCGGATTAACGAACGCGCAGCATGCGCTCCACTTTTGCAACGTCGGACGGATGCACTTGCGAGCAACCGCGCAGCTGACGCTTACGCTTAGTGGTCATCTTGGTCAGGATGTGGCTCTTGAAAGCGTGCTTGTGCTTGAAGCCGTTAGCAGTCTTCTTGAAGCGCTTCGCAGCACCACTTTTAGTCTTCATCTTTGGCATGTTCGATCTCCACAGTGTGGGTGATTACAAATAACCGCAAGGCCTGCCAGTGCCCTGGTGATTACTTTTTCTTCTTGGGAGCGATGACCATGATCAGCTGGCGTCCTTCCATCTTCGGATGCTGTTCTACGGAACCGTATTCAGCCAGATCGGTTTCGACCCGCTTCAACAACTCCATTCCCAGCTCCTGATGTGCCATCTCACGACCACGGAATCTCAACGAAACCTTGGCCCTGTCTCCCTCGCTAAGGAAACGAATCAGGTTGCGCAGCTTGACCTGATAGTCTCCCTCTTCCGTCCCTGGACGAAACTTGATTTCTTTTACCTGGATCTGCTTCTGGTTTTTCTTCGCCGCTGCGACCTGCTTCTTCTTCTCGAAGAGATGCTTGCCGTAATCCATGATCCGGCAAACCGGCGGAACGGCATCAGCGGAAATTTCCACCAGATCCAGTTTTGCTTCTTCTGCTACTCGAAGCGCTTCATCAATCGAGACGATGCCAATCTGCTCGCCGTCAGCACCAATCAAACGGACCTCACGAGCCGAGATATTCTCGTTGATCGGGGCCTTGGGTGCGGTTCGTTTGTCTTGTCTCATTTCACGCTTAATAGCTATTACTCCAAATCTTGGCGACCACGCCGGGAAACCGCCTGCGCCAGCAGCTGCGCGAATTGCTCGAGGGGCATGGAGCCCAGATCGACGCCTTCGCGGGTGCGCACAGCAACGGAGCGAGTCTCAACCTCCCGATCCCCGATAACCAAGAGATAAGGAGTCTTGAGCAAAGTATGCTCGCGGATTTTAAAGCCGATCTTCTCGTTTCTCAAGTCGGACTTGGCACGAAACCCGCTTTGACTCAAGGTTCTTTCAACTTCGAGAGCAAATTCGGCCTGCTTGTCGGTGATATTCATCACCACCGCCTGAGTCGGTGCCAGCCAGGCCGGGAAGGCTCCTTCGTAGTGCTCGATCAGGATACCGATGAAGCGCTCGAATGAACCGAGAATTGCGCGATGCAACATCACCGGATGCTGGCGGTCATTGTTTTCACTGACGTATTCAGCACCCAGACGAATAGGCAGATTGAAGTCCAGCTGCAACGTACCGCATTGCCAGACCCGGCCGAGGCAATCTTTCAGCGAGAATTCGATCTTGGGTCCGTAGAACGCACCTTCACCCGGCTGCAGATCGTATGCCAGTCCAGCGCTGTCGAGCGCCGCAGCCAGAGCCGCCTCAGCCCGATCCCACAGCTCATCGGAACCCACGCGCTTTTCCGGGCGAGTCGACAGCTTGAGCTGGATATCGTCGAAACCGAAATCAGCATACACCGCCTGAGTCAGCTTGATGAATGCCGCGGACTCGGACTGCATTTGCTCTTCGGTACAGAAGATATGCGCGTCATCCTGAGTGAAGCCGCGCACCCGCATAATCCCATGCAACGCGCCGGATGGCTCATTGCGGTGGCAGGCACCGAACTCAGCCAGCCGCAACGGCAGCTCGCGGTAGCTCTTGAGCCCCTGGTTGTAGACCTGCACGTGGCACGGGCAGTTCATCGGCTTGATCGCGTAATCACGACTCTCCGACTCGGTGGTGAACATGTTCTCGGCGTAGTTCGCCCAATGTCCCGACTTTTCCCAGAGAACCCGATCCACCACCTGGGGCGTCTTGATCTCCAGATAGCCGTTATCGCGCTGCACGGCACGCATGTACTGCTCAAGCACTTGGTAGAGCGTCCAGCCGTTCGGATGCCAGAAAACCATGCCCGGCGCTTCTTCCTGCGTATGAAACAGATCAAGGCGCTTGCCGATCTTGCGGTGATCGCGCTTCTCTGCCTCCTCGATGCGCTGGATGTAGGCCGCCAGCTGCTTCTTGTCCGCCCAGGCCGTACCGTAGATACGCTGCAGCTGCTCGTTCTTGGCATCGCCACGCCAGTACGCGCCCGACAGCTTGGTCAGCTTGAAAGCCTTAAGAAAGCGGGTATTAGGGACGTGCGGACCACGGCACATGTCCACGTATTCCTCGTGGTAGTACAGGCCCATCGACTGCTCGTCCGGCATATCCTCGATCAAGCGCAGCTTGTATTCCTCGCCACGCGAACTGAAGACATCAATCACTTCCTGGCGCGGAGTGACCTTCTTGACGACATCGTAATCCTTGTCGATGAGTTCGCGCATTCGCGCTTCGATCGCGGCGACGTCATCCGGCGTAAAGGGACGCTCGTAGGCGATGTCGTAATAGAAGCCCTCGTCGATCACGGGCCCGATCACCATCCGCGCCGTCGGATACAACTGCTTCACCGCATGCCCGATCAAGTGCGCACACGAGTGACGGATGATTTCCAGCCCCTCGTCATCCTTCGGCGTGATGATCTGCACGCTGGCATCGCGCTCGATCAGATCACAGGCATCGACCAGCCGGCCATCTACCTTGCCGGCGAGCGTCGCCTTGGCTAGTCCCGCACCGATGGACTGCGCAACCTCCGCAACGGACACCGCATGATCGAACGAACGCTGACTGCCGTCAGGAAGAGTAATGATGGGCATGGCGCCTCCTCTCCTAGTGGTGACCCCTACCAAAGGCCACATGGGTTGGGATGAGCCAGGAAAGCGATTCAGCGAATCTCCTGCCGCACAGTGGCAGATGCCGGTAGGCTCGAGCCGCACAAACCGAAGTCACTGGAAGAATGAAACAGACATGCTTTCAGAAAGCCACGCACCCTGACAAGCAAGCCAAAAAAAAGGGTCGCTTTCGCGACCCTTTCCGAATTGGTAGGCACAATTGGATTCGAACCAACGACCCCCACCATGTCAAGGTGGTGCTCTAACCAACTGAGCTATGTGCCTTCGATGGGGGCGCATTCTATAGCCAGCCCCGCGAGAGTCAAGCTTTTTTTCAGCTAAGCCGCTGATATCTGAAAAATTTACCGGGACGCGAGCGGATGGAGCGGCAGCGCTGGCGGAGCACCAGCGGTCGCGCTAGCATCGCGTCAAATATATACAACAGGTATATCGAAATGCCGCACACACCCTACCCCCCGTCTTTCTATGCTGCTTCAGCGAATCCAGCACCGGAACGGCCGCCATTACGTGAAAGCAAGCACGCCGATGTCTGCGTCATCGGCGCCGGCTACACCGGCCTTTCCGCCGGCCTGTTTCTCGCCGAACAGGGCTATCAGGTAGTGGTCCTGGAGGCGGCCCGGGTAGGCTTCGGGGCCTCTGGGCGCAACGGCGGCCAGATCGTCAACAGCTACAGTCGGGATCTCGACAGCGTGGAGCGCAGTGTTAGCGTCAACGAAGCGCGCCTGATCGGCGCGATGGCGTTTGAAGGCGGAAGGATCATTCGTGACCGCATCACGCGTTACGGCATCCAGTGCGACCTCAAGAACGGCGGCGTTTTCGCAGCCTTCACGCACAAACAAATGCACCACCTCGAGCAGCAGAAAGCGCTCTGGGAGCGCTATGGCTACGACCAGTTGGAAGTACTCGATCAAGATGCCATTCGCGAGATCGTCGCTTGCGATCGCTACATCGGCGGGACCCTGGACAAGCTGGGCGGCCACATCCACCCACTTAACCTTGCGCTGGGCGAGGCTGCGGCGCTGGAGTCGCTGGGCGGAATCATTTATGAGCAAAGCCAGGCAATCCGTATCGATCGCGGTCCCGCGCCAGTAGTGCACACCGCGCAAGGCTCGGTACATGCAAAATTCTTGGTAATTGCCGGCAACGCCTACCTTGGCGGACTGGTACCCGAACTCGCCGCCAAATCGATGCCGTGCGGAACCCAGGTAATTGCGACCGAACCGCTGGACGGTGATCTCGCCCACCGTCTACTGCCGCAGGACTACTGCGTCGAAGACTGCAACTACCTACTCGACTATTACCGACTCTCTGCCGACAAACGCCTCATCTACGGTGGTGGCGTGGCATATGGGGCACGCGATCCAGCCGATATCGAATCGATCATTCGCCCCAAGATGCTAAAGACCTTTCCACAGCTACAGGACGTCAAGATCGAATACAGCTGGACCGGCAATTTCCTGCTTACGCTGTCGCGGTTACCGCAGGTCGGACGCCTGGGAGACAACATTTACTACTCGCAGGGCTGCAGCGGCCACGGCGTCACCTACACCCACCTGGCCGGCAAGATCATCGCCGAAGCCTTGCGCGGCCAGGCGGAACGTTTCGATGCTTTCGCTAGTCTGCCGCACCATCCCTTCCCTGGCGGCCATCAGCTACGCGTGCCGCTGAGCGCGCTTGGCGCGCTGTACTACAGTCTGCGCGATAGATTGGGCATCTGATTAGATTAGCGACAGGCAGGAATCGCCTGGCAAGCCTGTCGCGCACCAGCGACGGGCAACGGCAGAGGCTCGGCAAAGCGCGTGTCCTGCGGCGAGATACTCGCCGCGCAAGTGCGCGCCTGCTGCGCTTCGTTGAAGCATCCTTTTTCTGCCAATACATGCGAAAGGTTGAACCAGCCGGGAGCGAATCCGGCGTCGCGGCTCACGCTGATGCGCAGCGCCTGCTCTGCAGCCTGCCGATCACCCAGTGCATATTCGCTGTTAGCTAGCGCAAACCACGGCATGCCGCCAGGCCAGCGCTCGCCGGCCACGCGATAGGCCACTTGCGCTGAATCCACCAGCCCCACCTGCTCAAGGTCATTCGCTGCCCGCAGCCAGACCGCCTCCTCGGCCGTCGCTGGCAATCGATCCGGCCTAACCGTCACGATTGCCCAGCGATCCCCCTTCGCCCAGCTACGCTCGAACTGGTGAAAACTGCCGACCCAACGCCGAGTGGTCCCGGAGCGCAGAATGATCTCTTGCTCGCCCAGGTCGTAGCCGATCACCACAGCGAAATGCCACTGCGGCCAGCGATCGAAGGCCAGGTTCTGCAAAACCAGAACCGGATTACCCGCGGCCACTTCCTCCAAGAGCGTTTCCAGCCGCGGGCGCAACGGATACACCAGCATCCCGTTCGCACGCGCAGCGGCCACCATCTCTACCTGCAGGCTTCCACGGCGCTGCGGGATATAGACCTGATCGACCAACTGTTCAGGAGTGACTGGCCGTCCGCCATGCGCCAGCATTGTCGCCAGCGCCGCAGGTCCGCACTGATAATCCTCCTGCGCGAAGAATGGCGTATCGACAAGTTCGATCCGCTCCGGCAGCTGCGCACTACCGATGTTCAGCGGTTTGTGTGCGCAGCCGCCGAGTAGAACGACGACCAGCAATACCAGCCAACCAAGGCGTCGGGTCAACGGTTGATGCAATTGACGAAATTGAAAATGTTAGTTGCACAAAGCATATCCGTGATGATGAAGATCACCAGGAACAGCACGATTATCCCAACCACACCGGCACCGGCCGGGGCCTGGTCGAGCTGCTGGTTGAACTGCGCCAGTTCTGCGGGGGTCAGGCTGTTAATACGCTTCTCTACCTGCGTCCGATCGACGCCCATCGACTCGAGTTTCTTCTGCACGTCCTGATCGTCCAACATCGTAAGCAGCTGTTGGCGATCGACTTGCTGTTGCTGCTCGGCAATCACTTCGGGCGTACCGATCATCGCCGCCTGCGCCATCGGAATCTGCGCAACCAGCATGAAATGCAAAGCCGCCACAACGGCAGCGACACGCTTGAGCAGGGATGAGCTGAACATGGTGCTACTCCTTTTTCGAGATCGGCCTGTGCAACTGCAAAAGGCCATCACCAGTAAGACGAACGACAGCCGCTTCGGTTCCCGCTTGTCAGGTATTTCGTGACGGACTTTGGTTGGCCGGCATTTTACCTTTTGCTTGTCCGTCACTAACGTTGATCGTAGTAGATCGAATTCAATCAGCCTAAATGGGAAAGCACATGTCCAAACCGCGTTGCGTAGTGTTGCTATTCGTCGCGTCATTTCTTGCAGGCTGCCAGTGGCATCCTGTAACCACCGAAGCCGCCGGCAATATGTGCGACTCGCAGCACGTGCAGCACCTACTGGGCCGAATCGCCACCCCACAATTGCTTGAGCAGGCACGCGAACTGGCCGGAGCTCAATCCGCACGCCTGCTGCGCCCGGATCAGGTCGTTACTCTGGAGTACGATTCACGGCGACTGAACATCCACACCGACAAGAATCTGAAGATCCAACGACTAACATGCGGTTAAGAACGCGCCCACCGGCAGGTGACCGCGCCCTAAACCTTCGGCTACGCCGCAGTTACTGCGCCATCGCCCTGCGCACGCGGAGATTGGATGCTGAAACGGGCTTGGGCGGTGTGAGAAGAAAACCAAGCCGGTAGCGATTGATCACGATCTGGGCAAGCAGCGGCGCCGCGATACCAACCAGCGTTCCCAGCACCAGATGCACCGGTATCGAATCGATACCTAGGAAGCTGGCAAGAATTACGCGCACGCCACTGCCTGCCAGGATGTGCATCAGATAGATCGTCATTGACGACGCACCGAGGAACAGCAACCAGCCCACCCGGAACTGCCCCAGCCACATGGAGAGCGCGACCATAAAGAAGATCGAAATGGTCGCCAGCGCCAGCACCGGCAAGCCACCGTCCACATAGTTCATCCCGAACGTTATGTGGAACAGGTACTGCCCGACCAGAAAAAGCGCTCCGAAGAACAGCGTCAGCTGTACGCAGCGCGCCAGAAAGAACTGTTTAACCTCGTTGAACCAGATGCCCAACGCGAAGAAAACGGTATTGCCGAGGATGAACTTGGTCGCCGTATTGCCCGTGAGCGCGTCCTTGAATATGAAAAGCACGCCAAACAGAACCACCATCGGTAAGAAGTAACGACGGTCAGCTCGCGCGTATAGAAAGGAGCAGAGCACGAACACCAGGAACAGCGCATACAGGAACCAGAACTGGGCTCGCGGCATCCACAACAGGGAGAACACCTCGGCCAGTGTTACCTGACCATTGGTGTAGTTGGAAAGCACAACCTCGATCAGACCTTGCAACAGCGACCAGACGATAAACGGGTAAACGATGGTATCGACCTTGTTGATGATCAACCCGCCCTTGCCACGTTTTTGCAGCGAGTCGAAGAAGAAAAGCCCCGACAGAAAGAAGAACAATGGCATGTGGAAGCTGTAGATAATGCTGTCCACCAGTACGTAATTGGCTTCATCCATAGGCAGGCCCGCGTTGAACACCCCGCGCGCGACGTGCCCATAAACGACCAGGATGATCCCTATCGCCTTGGCATAATCGACCCAGACATTTCTCTCCTGCATCATCATCGTTCTCCTTGTTGTGAAGGCATCGGAAAGCCGGCGCTCAGCCGGCGCTTGAGAGCGGATGCTGCAGATAGACAATGCTTTCGAGGATTTGTTTGGGCCTCGGCAAACGGACAGCCTGCAGCGGCGAGCAGCCATAACACTCAGCCCCGCTCACCAAATGAATAATCGACGTCAGAGGCATGCGAAACGTCTGATCCAGCAAGCACTACAGCGCGTTACCACGGAGAAGCCACACGCGAAAGCGTCATCGAAGCGATCGATCGCGACCTGGCGCACCCAGTTGTGATGCAAACAGACCGGGTGTATATCACTGCCTTTTTTCTCGGAGCCTGCTATGAGCAACCGTCTTCTGCCTGCGTGCTCCATCCTTTTGCTTGCCGGCGGTCGCGGCCGGCGTATGGGCGGCCAGGACAAGGGATTGATCGAGTGGCACGGACGACCGCTGATTGCCTGGGTGCATGAGACCGTTCGCGCACTAACCGACGATCTGTTGCTGTCATGCAACCGCAACCAGACCGCCTATGCACCTTACGCGGATCGCCTGCTCTCAGATGAAGAACCCGATTATCCCGGGCCATTGGCCGGGATTCGGGCGGGGCTTGCCGCTGCACATCATGATTGGCTGATGGTCTTGCCCTGCGACGCTCCGATGATCGATGCGCTGCTGCTGCGGAGCCTCCACGCAATTGCCACGCAAGATCGTCTGCATCCGTTGATGGTGCGCCGCTCGGCGCAGTGGGAGCCGTTGTTCAGCATGATTCCAACACACCTGGCTGCGCGTCTCGAAGCAGCTTGGCAGGCCGGAGCTCGCAGCCCTCGCCAGGTACTGCTGGCACTAGGATCACGAGCATTGGATCTAGCCGAGGACGATCCACGCCTGGCCAACCTCAACACCCCGGAACTACTCGAACGCTGAGGTTTCGGGAACTTAGCCTGGCGGACGCCCGTCCCACTTGCATCATAACCAAGGAGGCAAGGACCATGACCTCACGCATTATTCCTGCATTGCTTGTCATCGTCGGACTGGGAGCACTCACCGGATGCGCCAATCCGAGCGTTATCACCCTCAACGATGGCCGAGAAATCCAGACGCTCGACCACCCCGAGTATGACGATGAATCCGGCTTCTACGAGTACGAACAGCTCGACGGCAATCCTGGCAAGGTCAACAAGGATCAGGTTCGGACCGTCCGCGAACTCTGAGTATCCGCCCGATGGGTTGGCGCCCCCCTTCCGCCAACCCCCGGCTCTTCGCCAGGCCCAGTGCCTGATCGACCGCAGCCAAGCGCCCTCAAAAAAATCCTTACTAAGCCCTTGTGCGACAAAACTTTTTCTGTAGAATGCGCGCCATCTTCGGAGCGTAGCGCAGCTTGGTAGCGCGTCTCGTTCGGGACGAGAAGGTCGCTGGTTCGAATCCAGTCGCTCCGACCAATTCCCGAATCTCTTGCACGATCCAGCGCAAGATTAAAAAAAAGCCGACCTTGAAGTCGGCTTTTTTCGTTCCGCGAAATATGTCGCCATACAGTCGGCACGGAGCCTCAGACCTGCAGAAAACCCACTATCTGCTCAGCCTCGAACGGCCAATCCAATTCCGCTCCGGTATCAACTCGACGCAACACCGGAATGCGCAGACCGTAATCATCAACCCACTCCGGCCTTTCAGCGATATCCAGTAGCTCGACCAGCAGGCCATGCTCAACCAGCGGCATCAATATCTCCTCGGCCTGCTCACACAAGTGGCAACCAAGGGTTCCGAAAAGCTGACACTCAGGCAGCATAAGCGACTCATTCATATTTCCAGTTATGAAACGCATTCTAGCAGTCGCTTCGCGATTGGATGCCCTCGGTAGCCGCGTCCCCTCCGCATGATTTTGTGAAGCTCCACGCATCGCTCGGCTTGATTAACCGCAAAATTCGACTCTCGCGCACCGAAACGCTAGGATGCCGCAACCCGAAGCAACGGACAGATTGCAGGGTAATTCACATCCGACAGATGCCGCTTCGACAGTCAGGTGCGATATCACCGGAGCAGTCGATGCGGGGAACATACAGACCGCGCTGTCTAAACACGTTGACTGTGAGTTCCTGAAGACTAAAGTCTAAAGGTTGAAATTGTCCTGTAATGTTTTATTGCAGGACGCCGTAAAGAGCGACTTTCAGAGCATCATCCAACGAGGAGAAATAAGAAATGCTCAAGACCCCCATCGCCCGGGGCGTGGCCCTCGCCACTCTGGGAGCAACACTGGCTATCCCGACCATGGCTCAAGCTGCCTTTATCGAAGACACCAAGGCCGGCCTTGAACTGCGTAATTTCTATTTCAATCGCGACTGGCGCCAAGACGGCGGCAACAGCGGTCAATCAAAAGCCGACGAATGGGCACAAGGTTTTCTGCTGCGCGTTGAATCCGGTTATACCGAAGGTACCGTGGGTTTCGGTGTTGACGCCCTTGGTCTGCTCGGCGTGAAGCTTGACTCGAGCCCTGATCGCGTTGGTACAGGTCTGCTGCCTAGCGACGTTCAGAAAGTTAATGGTGCGCCGGATGACTACTCCCAATTGGGGCTGACTGCTAAGGCCCGAGTTTCCAAGAGCATTCTGAAGGTCGGCACACTGCAACCCAAGAATATGGCTATTGCAACCAGCGACAGTCGCCTGCTGCCGGCTACGATGCGCGGCGCCCAACTGGTCTCCAACGAGATTGACAACCTTACTCTGGATGTTGCCTATTTCGACCAGTTCAATGATCGTAACTCCACCGACGATCAGGACATCACTATCAATACCACAGGTAAAGGTATTGATGGCAATAAGGAGTCGGACGAGTTCGTTTACCTCGGCGGTACTTACAAGCTCACCAAGGATCTGAGCGCCTCCTACTACTACAGCAATCTGGAGGATAACTATAAGCAGCACGCAGTGAACCTGATTCACGTGCTGCCGATCGCTGATGGTCAGTCTTTGAAGACCGATCTGCGTTATCAGCGATCGAAGGATGATGGCAATACAAACGTCGATAACAAGGCGTTCGGTGCAATGGTCACCTACTCCATCAGCGGCCACAGTTTCGGCCTGGGTTATCAGAAGATGTCCGGTGACACCGGTTTCGCCTATATCGGCGGTGGCGTGGACCCCTATCTGGTCAACTATGTGCAGATCGGCGATTTCGCGCAGCCTGACGAAAAATCGTGGCAAGCTCGCTACGACTATAATTTCGCTGCCATCGGCATTCCTGGCCTGACCTTCATGACTCGCTATGTCACTGGCGACAACTTCGAGCGTGCTGGCGTCTCGGAGGGTAAGGAATGGGAGCGCGATACTGACATCGGCTACGTAATTCAGGATGGTGCGCTCAAGAACCTGGGACTCAAATGGCGTAATGCCACCTTCCGCAGCAATGGTGCAGCCAACGATATCGACGAGAATCGTCTGATCGTCAGCTATACCATCCCGTTGATGTAATCGCGTCTTTGCTGCATTGCAGCAAAAAAGAAACCCGCCTCGGCGGGTTTCTTTTTATTTGATGAGAAATTTAAATCCAACACCCACCGCGCTATCCCATGGAGCGAAGCGGGAACCTTACCTGCGGGCTATGCTCGAAACTTGCAGCACTGGAACACATCGTTCCGGCACAATCTCGAGGAGCCGCCCCATGTCTACCGAGTCTACCTTCGGCACTACCGACGAAACCCCGATTCCCGATGCATCTCATGAGCATCACACACCGCTGTTCGACAAGTCGGCTCATCGGCGCAATCTGCACAATGCGCAAAATGCCCTGATTGACGAATTTCATACGCTGATAGGGGATACCGAGCGCCTGCTCAAGCACACTCAGGAAACTGCCGGCGTACAGAGCGAAGAGCTGCGCGGCAAGATCAACGAGAACCTGGTTCGGGCAAAAGCGCTACTCAAGGAACGCGAAGCCTCCATGCGCGAGCAGAGCCAAGCCGCGATTCAGTGCACCGAAGACTATGTCCAGAGCCACCCCTGGCAATCGGTAGGCATTGCTGCCGGTGTCGGCTTCCTGCTGGGCCTGCTTTCTTCACGTCGCTAAGTCGAGGTAGTCAATGGAGGTCGAACCCGGCGAAGAGGCACCAAAGCCTTCGCTGAAAAAACTGGGCGGGGCGTTTGTCGGCCTGCTGCAAGGGCATCTGGAACTGCTCGGCATCGAATTTCAGGAGGAAAAAGCCAGGACAGTGCGGCTTTTTCTCCTCGCCGGGGTCAGCCTGATTCTGGGGCTGCTGGTGCTGATCGGCCTTTCCGCAGCATTGGTGATCGTCTTCTGGGACAGCTACCGAATCACCGCAATTCTGGTGCTTTGCGCCATTTACGCTGTCGGCATGGCGATCTGTATCGGTCGTGCGCTGAAGCTTGCCAAAGCGTGCGCCTCACCCTTTCAGGCCACGATTGAAGAACTTACCCGCGACCGGGAGCGCCTATTACCATGAGCCAGCAACTGAGCACCGCTAGCGATCTGGATATGCGCAAAGAGCTGGTTCGCCTGCGGATGGAAATGCACCGGCAGCAGTTGCTCTACCATGCGCAGCCGTTGAGCCATCCATTCGAACAGGCGCGAAGCATGCTGGCCAGACGTCGCGAAAGTGTGGACGGGGGCACAGGGAAGAAACCGCTAATGATGGCCGCGACCGTGGTCCTGGCGCTGTTTGGTCGTCGGCTGGGCAGAATCGGTACGCTTGCTCGCGTCGCTATCACGCTTTATCCGCTGATCAAAGGGCAGCAGAAGTTGCGCAGCAAATTGCGCTAGGAGTTGTGCTTCACGCGGAGCCATGGCAAAGCACCGTAAAACCTGCATCGATGCGACGGGACCTTAGCCGCATCGGTGTATGGCGACTACTGTGCTAGCTTAGTCGCGCCCGCTGGAAGCCATATGGAGATAGTCCTTGGACTGGCATACCCTGCTTACCCGTGAACGACTCGGCAAATCCACCCACAGCAGCGAGGAGCTGGGGCGGAGCCCGTTTCACAAGGATCATGACCGCATCATCTTCTCCGGCGCGTTTCGTCGGCTGGGTCGCAAGACCCAGGTTCACCCGGTTTCCAGCAACGATCACATCCACACACGCCTGACCCATTCGCTGGAAGTCAGCTGTGTCGGTCGCTCGCTCGGCATGCGGGTCGGTGAAGTGTTGCGCGACGGGTTGCCCGAATGGTGCTCTCCGGCCGATCTGGGAATGATCGTACAGTCCGCTTGCCTCGCCCACGACATCGGCAACCCGCCCTTCGGCCATTCGGGCGAAGACGCAATTCGTCACTGGTTCCAGCAGGCTGCGGATCGCGGCTGGCTGGATGACATGAGCGATTTCCAGCGTTCGGACTTCCTTAACTTCGAAGGAAACGCCCAAGGCTTTCGGGTGCTTACGCAATTGGAGTACCACCAGTTCGACGGCGGCACACGACTCACCTACGCCACGCTGGGGACATACCTCAAGTATCCATGGACCTCGCGGCATGCCGAGGCGCTGGGTTACAAGAAGCACAAGTTCGGCTGCTATCAGAACGAGCGACCGCTGCTCGAACAGATCGCGCTGAAGCTCGGCCTGCCATTGGTGGAGGATCAGCGCTGGGGTCGTCATCCGCTGGTCTACCTGATGGAAGCGGCAGATGACATTTGTTACGGGCTGATCGACCTTGAAGACGGCCTGGAAATGGAGTTGCTCGACTACCCGGAGGTCGAAGCCCTGCTGCTCGGCCTGGTTGGCGACGATCTGCCGGAAACCTATCGCCAGCTCGGCCCGAAGGACTCTCGGCGACGCAAGCTGGCAATCCTGCGGGGCAAGGCGATCGAGCACCTCACCAACGCCGCTGCTCGCGCTTTCGTCGCGCAGCAGCACAACCTGCTGCGCGGGCAATTGCCGGGCGATCTGGTCGAGCACATGCACGGCCCCGCCAAACAGTGCGTGCTGCAGGCCAAGGCGCTGGCGCGCGAGAAGATTTTCCAGGACAAGCGCAAGACGCTCCACGAGATCGGCGCCTACACCACGCTCGAAATTCTCCTTAACGCGTTCTGCGGCGCCGCACTGGAACAGCATCGCGGGCGCAGCCTCTCGTTCAAGAATCAGCGCATTCTCGATCTGCTGGGCCGTAATGCACCTAATCCGAACGCGCCGCTGTATCACTCCTTCCTGCGAGTGATCGATTTCATCGCCGGCATGACTGACAGCTACGCAACGGAAATGGCCAGCGAGATGACTGGCCGTTCCAGCCCGGTGTAGCCATGAGGCATCTGCTGACCGAAAGCCTGCGCTGGCATCCCGGGCGCCCCGCCTGGGGCGCGGCCGCGGTTGCCACGCTGGGCTGCGCCCTGCCCTTGTTGCTCGGCCTGTTCAGCGGGCACCCGGGGTTTCTATGGGCGACGGTGGGGGCATTTCAGGCCGCCAAGGCCAACCCGCTGCATCGCTTCGGCATGCTACGCATGTTGCTGCTAATCGCCCTGGGCGCCTGCAGCGCCGGACTGGGCTTCTGGTCCGCCACTCATCCGCTGATCAGCCTCGGCCTGTTTGCCTTCTACGGCCTGCTGCTGGCTTGGCTGCAGCGTTATGGCAACGAAGCCGGCAAGCTGGGCATCGGCCTGGCGATCTGCCTGTGCCTGGGGCAGGGCCAGTACGGCATCGCCGATTTCAACAACCCTTATGCGATTGCAATATTGTTTGCGCTCGGTGGGCTGTGGGTGACGCTGCTCGCGTTCGGCATGCGCGGCGTACATGGCTTGCGCATGTGGCCTTACATGCCGCGTCTGATGAGCCTGCTGCGCGTGCTGCGACGCCATGCACGGCGTACGCCGATCCGTCAGTGGAGGCAACATGCGCTGACCTATGTGCTGGCCTGTGCGCTCGGCGGCGCGATCGTCGAACTGGCGGACCTGCCACGCGGCTACTGGCTGACGCTGGCGGTATTCACCACGCTGCAACTGGATATGGAACGGAGTCTGATGCGGGCGCTACAGGCTTGCCTGGGCGTTCTCGGAGCGGCGGCCATCCTGATTTACATGGGGCACAGCCTGGCGGATCCACCGTTGATGGTGATGATCCTGCTGCCGCTGATCTTTTTCGGACGGGCGTTCCAGGCGCATCACTACGGACTGTTCGTCCTGCAGGCGACGCTTGGCTTCCTGCTGCTGGCCGAAACCCTGGCGCAGGACTGGAACCTGCCGCAAATGCGGTTGATCAATGCGACCATCGGCGTCGGGATCGCCCTCGGCGCAACGCTGGTCATGTACCTGCTGCGCCGACTCATCACCAGGCGGTCGTCGAAACGACCGCAGGCGACGGCTCAAGAGGACCAGGCGCGAGACGCGACTACGCCTCGGTCCTGATCGGGTTTTCCGGGTACCAGACATCCATCAGCGGACTGACGGAGTATTCGGCCAGCTCGGCACGCCCCTTCAGCCAGGCATCCACTTGCGCACGCTGCTCTTCGCTGACCGAGCCGCGACGAGCGAGGCAAACGAAACCATAATCTTCGCCACCGATATAGCCGAGACCCTTGGCTTCCATCGCTTCGGTAACGAACTCCTCAAGGAAGTCATCCACGGCCTTGGCGTCCACGCCTTCGCGATAGGTCAGGTTGATCTCGAAGCCGAGCTCCTGGAATTCGTCGACACAGAGCTTCTTGCGCAGGCGACGCGAACGGTTGGTAGCCATCTGGAGTGATCCTTTTCTAGTTTGATAACGGCGCGCACTGTACCAGCTACGCCGCGCTTAGGCGACGAAACCACCCTGCCCGCAGCACTGGCCGCCAATATTCATCGCACTGCCCTTTTGCAGGATGATGGCCTGCCCGGCTACGCTTATCGGAGTGGGGGCACCGTGCCTCCGGTGCGCAGGCATAATGCCCGCACCTTTTCCCTTGAAGCAGTGGGAATCCATATGCCGCGATCAGCAATTCGTGCCCGTTTTTCAGAGGCGCCGTCAGATGAATAACTTTCTCCGCTGCATGGCCATCGCCGCACTGGCGGCGCCGCTGGCCTGGCCCGCGCACGCTGCGCCGGTCAACCAGAACCTGCCGCCGCAGGTAGTCAAGGCGCTCAAGGCCAACAAGATCGAGACCAATGCCCTGTCGGTGGTGATGCTGCCGCTCAACGCCAAAGGCGCACCGACCTTCGTCAACGCCGACGTCTCGGTCAACCCCGCATCCACGATGAAACTGGTGACGACCTACGCCGCGCTGGAACTGCTCGGCCCCAGCCACCAGTGGAAGACCGAATTCTATGCCGACGGCCCGCTGGTCGACGGCACGCTCAACGGCAACCTCTATCTCAAGGGTGGCGGCGATCCGAAGCTGAACATGGAGAAGCTCTGGCTGCTGCTGCGTGATCTGCGGGCCAACGGCGTGCGCAAGGTCACCGGTGATCTGGTGCTCGATCGCAGCCATTTCATCCAGCCCGAACTGCCAATTTTCAATGACGATGGCGGCGACCAGAACAAACCCTTTCTGGTCGGCCCCGACTCGCTGCTGGTCAACCTAAAGGCGCTGCGCTTCATCGTGCGCAACGATGCAGGCAAGGTGAGCGTGGCCGTCGAACCGCCGATTGCCAACGTGAAGATCGACAACCGCGTCAAGCCGCTGCCAGCCGCCAAATGCCCAGGCTGGCCGGACGTGCTGTTCAATCCGGTCCGCGATGCCGACAGCGTGACGGTGGTGGTCAGCGGCAAACTGGCCGCCGGCTGCCGGTCCCAGACCTACCTCTCGCTACTTGACCATCCCAACTACGCCGCCGGCGCAGTGCGCGCAATCTGGCAGGAACTGGGCGGTAGCATTCTCGGCCAGGATCGCGTCGCCCAGGTGCCGGAGGATGCGCGCCTGCTCGCGCGGGCGTTCTCGCCGGACCTGGTGGAGATCATCCGCGATATCAACAAGTACAGTAACAACACGATGGCCCGGCAGCTGTTCCTCAGCCTCGGCGCGGAGTTTCGCAACGAAGCGGATGGCGACGACTCCAAGGCCGCGCAGCGCGTCATTCGGCAGTGGCTGGCGAAGAAGGGGCTGATTTCCCCGCATCTGGTCATCGAGAACGGCTCCGGCCTTTCGCGCGCTGAACGCGTGAGCGCACGCGAACTGGCCAGTCTGTTGCAGGCCGCGTGGCGCAGCCCCTATGCAGCGGAATTCATCTCCTCGATGCCGCTCGCTGCAGTGGACGGCACCATGCGCAAGCGTCTGCGCAACACCGAAGTCGCCGGCAAGGCGCACATCAAGACCGGTACGCTCAACACGGTGCGCGCGATTGCCGGCTACAGCCGCGACGGTGACGGCAACACCTGGGCGGTGGTGGCGATTCTCAACCATCCCCGCCCGTGGGGCGCGTCATCTATCCTCGATCAGGTGCTGGTCAGCCTGCACAACCAGCGTCACGCGGACACAGCCCAGCGCTGATTAATGCATGAGGGCGGCCTTCGGGCCGCCCTCATGCAATCGGCCAGTACCGTCAGCGAGCCTGTAGTCGCCAGGCGCGGTGGATCTTCGGGTTGCGCCGGAAATCCTCATCCAGCGTAGCGGCGCTGATCTCTTCCACCGCGTAGCGCTCGGCGATACTCAGGTCGAGCTCGAACTTGCGGAAATTGTTGGAGAAATACAGCGTGCCACCAGCCGCGAGCCGCGCCATCGCCAGGTCCAGCAGGGCGGCATGGTCACGTTGCACGTCGAACACCCCCTCCATTCGCTTGGAGTTGGAGAAGGTCGGCGGATCGATGAAGATCAGATCGTATTCGCCGCGATCAGCCGCCAGCCATTCCATGACATCGGCCTGTTCCAACCGCTGGCGATCAGAGAAACCGTTGAGCGAAAGATTGCGCCGCGCCCAGTCCAGGTAGGTGCGCGACAAGTCCACGCTGGTGGTGCTGCGGGCGCCGCCCTTGGCCGCGTGCACCGTAGCCGTCGCGGTGTAGCAAAACAGGTTGAGAAAGCGCTTGCCCGCTGCCTCGCGCTGGATGCGCAGGCGCAGCGGCCGGTGATCGAGGAACAGCCCGGTATCGAGGTAATCGGTGAGATTGACCAGCAGCTTCACGCCGCCTTCGATTACCTCCAGAAATTGCCCTTGCGCCGCTTGCCGTTCGTACTGGCGCGTCCCGCTCTGCCGCTCGCGACGCTTGACCACAACCTTCTTGCGCGGCACACCCAGCGCCTGCGGAATGGCCGCCAAGGCATCAAGCAGACGCGCCTGGGCCTTGTCCGGGTCGATCGAGCGCGGCGGCGCGTACTCCTGCACATGCACCCAGTCGCGATACAGGTCCACCGCCACGGCGTATTCGGGCATGTCGGCGTCGTATAGGCGGTAGCACTCGATACCCTCGCGGCGCGCCCATTTCCCCAACAGGCGCAGGTTCTTCTGCAGGCGATTGGCAAACATCTGCCCGCCTTCGCTCAGCCGCGCCACTTCGACGGGCGCCGGCGCGGCGTTTGGCTGCGGCGGCGCGGTGCGATTGTCGGTCACGAACTGGTCGAGCTCGACCTTGATTAGCAGCAGCTTACACGGCAGCGCGCCGTTCCAGAAGGCGTACTGCTTGTGGCTACGAATGCCCATGCGTTTTCCCAGGTCAGGCGCCGCGGTGAAGATCCCCGCCTCCCAGCCGAGGCAAGCCTGGCGCAGGCGCTCGCCGAGGTTCTGATAGAGATACAGCAGGCTCGCTTCGTCGCCCAGGCGCTCGCCATAGGGCGGGTTGCAGATGACCAGCCCCTTCTGGTTCTGGTCGGGACGCGGCTCGAACGTCGCCACATCACCCTGATAGATGCGAATCCAGCTCCCCAGCCCGGCACGCTCGATGTTGTTGCGTCCTGGCTGGATCAGGCGCGGATCGGCCTCGTAGCCCCGAATCCACAATGGCGGACGCGCCAGACCGGCCGCAGCGCGAGCCTCGGCCTCATCATGCAAGCGGTGCCATAGCGCCGGCACATGTCCGAGCCAGGCGCTAAAGCCCCAGCGCTCGCGCTTGAGGTTGGGCGCGATGTCCGCGGCGATCATGGCGCCCTCGATGAGGAAAGTACCCACGCCGCACATCGGATCGGTCAGCGCGCCGCCTTCCGCCGCAATGCGCGGCCAGCCGGCGCGGATCAGCACCGCCGCCGCCAGGTTTTCCTTGAGAGGCGCAGCGCCCTGCTGTAGGCGATAACCGCGCTGATGCAGGCTGTGCCCGGACAGATCGAGCGACAGCACCGCCTCGCCCTTGTCCAGGCGCAGGTGCACGCGCAGGTCGGGGTTCAGCTTGTCGACCGTGGGCCGCTCGCCGCTGGCGGTGCGCAGACGGTCGACGATGCCATCCTTGACCTTGAGCGCACCGAAGTGAGTGTTGTCGATACCCGACCCGCGCCCGCTGAACTCGACCGCCAGGCTGCCGCCAGGTTCCAGATGCTCGGCCCAGTCCACGCTGCGCACGCCTTCGTAAAGGGTCTCAGCGGTCGTGGTCGGAAAGCGGCTGATCACCAGCAGCACGCGATTGGCCAGGCGCGACCAGAGACACAGACGGTACGCGACTTCCAGGGCGCCGAAACCGCGGATTGCCGCGGTCTGCTCACGCGCGTCCTCCAGTCCCAATTGCCGGGCTTCCTCCAGCAACAAACCTTCGAGTCCCTTGGGACAGGTGAGAATGAGTTCGTGACGGTCGGTCATGGATGCTTCCAGTGAGTGTTCGAAGCGGAACGATCCGACCCTTCGTCGGAATGGCCCAGCAAAAAATTGCCCTGCGTCACACAGACGCGCGCCGGCGCTGTCGCACGGTTGCGGGCGGGTGGCTCTAGGCCCGGCAGTACACACTGCTTATGGGCTGAACCATAGTTTGGTTACCTACTTATGACAAAACGATCATTCCAGCCTCTCGGCCATTGGGTTAGAACTCGTCCCAATCGACCATCGCAATGAGGTCGATGGCGTCCGCCACGCCGGCAGCGGACCCAACGGCAGCCTGTCTGCCCGGTCTCGCCATGAGGCCACCAGGAACACCAGTCAACCACTGAGGGCAATACCCAATGAGAAGACTCAAGCGTGATCCGATGGAACGAGCATTCCTGCGCGGTTATCAACACGGCATACATGGCAAATCTCGCGACCTGTGTCCTTTCACCCATCCCACTGTGCGCCAAGCCTGGATCAACGGCTGGCGGGAGGGTCGCGGCGACAACTGGGATGGTCTGACCGGCACCGCCGGTCTGCATCGACTGAACGAACTCCACGCGGTCGGCTGATTACCCGACCTGACCGACTCTTCATCGCACGCCCCATCCGGGCGGCGGGCTAGAAGCCCAGGGGCTCCGATCCGGAGCCCCGCATCGGGCCGATTCCGACCTCTTAGTCACTGCACCTTCGCGCGCAACTCGGCAATTGCGTCCACCGCCTCGCGAATCAGCGCCGGCCCCTTGTAGATGAATCCCGAATACAACTGAACCAGGCTCGCCCCGGCGGCGATCTTCTCAGCGGCATGGCGCCCCTCGGTGATCCCGCCCACGGCGATGATCGGCAATCGCCCGCTGAGGGTCTGCGCCAGCACGCGCACGGTATGGGTGGATTTCTCGCGCACCGGGGCGCCCGACAATCCGCCTGCTTCGTCGGCATGCGCCAACCCTGCAACGCCCTCACGGCTCAACGTGGTGTTGGTCGCGATGATCGCATCCATTCCCGCTTGCAGAACCGCCTCGGCTACCAGCACGGTTTCGTCGTCGGTCATGTCCGGGGCGATCTTGATCGCCAGCGGCACCCGCTTGCCATGCTCGATCTCCAGATCCTCGCGGCGCAGGCGCAACGCTTCGAGCAGGCGCTTGAGCGAGTCGCCGAACTGCAGGCTGCGCAGCCCCGGCGTATTGGGCGAGCTCACGTTGACGGTCACATAGCTGGCATGGTGGTAAACCTTGTCCAGGCACAGCAGGTAATCCTCGTCGGCGCGCTCCACTGGCGTATCGAAATTCTTGCCGATGTTGATACCCAGCACGCCCTTGAAATGCGCGGCATCCACCCGTGCGAGCAGCGCATCGACGCCGTGATTGTTGAAGCCCATGCGATTAATGATCGCCTCGGCTTCCGGCAGGCGGAAAATGCGCGGCTTCGGATTGCCCGGCTGCGGGCGCGGCGTGACGGTGCCGACTTCGATGAAACCGAAGCCCAGCTGCGACAATCCGCAAATGGCCTCGCCGTTCTTGTCCAGGCCTGCAGCGAGCCCGACCGGGTTCGGGAAATCGATTCCCATGACGCGCACCGGCAGGCTGGCCGGCGACTTGCTCAGCAACCGGTTGATACCCAGACGGCCGCCCGCGCCAATGAGATCGAGCGACAGCTCGTGAGACGTTTCCGGGGACAGCTTGAACAGCATCTGGCGGGCCAGGTTATACATACGCAGCCTAGAATCTCGGGAAGTGATGGCCGCGGAGTATAGCAGGCGACGCGGTGTTTCAGCCGCCTGCAAGGCTGCTCAGAAGGCACCTCAGCGCAAGCGATGCAGGCCGACCAGCTGGCCTTGCTCGGCAAATTCCAGCTCGAAGGAACCAAATACCCCTTCGCGAGTCACAAAGGGCCGCAGATGATGAACCGGTAGGCTGATTCGTCTGCCGTCGCGGCTGCGTAGCAGGACGCGGTTGGCGTGCCCTTGATAGGCAGCCAGCAGGCGTTCGGCAGGTAGTGCGATATCCAGCACCAGGCTAGGCATGGAGGCTCCTCGTGTTCAATTGCAACAATCCTCGCACATCGGCGTACCGTTCCGGCCGCCATAGCCGATCGACTCGTCGCTACCCGGCCCATCATGCGCGCAAGGCAGGTGCGCTTCGCGGCTCGGTCTGCCACACTCCCAAGCGTACTTTCCGAGCTCAAGCATCGTGACGAGCCTGCCCGAGTCCATGCCTTCACTGTCCACTCACCTCACCCGCCTGGCCCAGCGCCTGGGGCTGCGCGCGCAACCCGGCCATCAGACGCTCGAGCGTGCGAGTCGGCTGAACCTGCCTTTCGCACCGCTTTACGAGCCGGAGCCAAGCATTTTCTGGAACGACGGTCCGTGCCTGCAGCGTCTACTGGAGCTGCCGCGCGGTGCGCTTTCGGGTCCGGTACAGGAAGACAAGGCGCGCGCGCATGCTGCGCTGAGCCGGTTGATTCAAAAAGACAGCCAGTCTCTGACCAGCATGGACCTGCGCCAGATCGACGGCCTCGGCGGCCAGAGCCCAGACGGGATCGCCTATTCGAGCATCGAAGCATTCGCCGCCACCGAGGCTTGCCGGCGCACTCGCATCATCAGCTACAAGGACTTCCTGCGTACCCTCGGCATCGCCCTGCCCGGCCATGCACAGGGTGAGCCCATCGAGCTGCGCCAGGCCGGCTGGCTGGGCGAGCGCTTGTACTGGGCGGGTGAGCACCATGTCGAGGCATTCGCCAGTGCGGTGGCCTACGCGCGCCTGCGTGGCCTGGAGCTGCTCATGCCTGCCGAGCTTGTCGTCTATCGCCTCGACCGGGCCGGACTGCGCGCGCTGGACGAGCAGTACCACGCCATCGCGATGCCCGCCCAGGCCTGGAGCGATGCGGAGTTCATGGCGCTGCTGCTCGACACGCAGGTGCCTTATGCGCGCCTGACCGTGCTGCGCGACGCCAGCAACTCGGAATTGCTGCTGTTGGAGAAACACCACCCCACCGCCAGCGCCATCGGCGAAGGGCTGAAACGTGCCGGCGCGCCGGACATGGTGCGCTATCTGCGCAACCTGCCGCAGATCACCCGCTTCAAGCTCGGCCAGCCGCAAGACTCCTAAAACAGTCCGCAGTGGCGGCTATCCTCAGCCGCCACCCTCGCCATTTATTCACCATGCCTCACGGGCGCCTGCGCCAGATCCTGCAGCTCGCGGCTGGCTACGACGTACATCGCGTAGTCGGGCGTGCTGGTGGCGCGCAGCTCGGCCAGCATGCCGCGCCAGCGATCGACGTGATAGCCACGCTGCTCCAGCCATTCCATGACGCAGGCGGCCGGCTGCTGTGCGCCACTCTCCATCTGCAGAATCGACACGGTGATGGCGCGCTGCTGGCTGTCGAGATCGTCACGAAAGCCCTCGCGCGCCAGTGCCTGCCAGGTGCTCTCCACCGGCAGGCTGGTGAGTTGCTGCAGATACCAGGGCAATTCCAGCGCACCGCCGACGGCGAAATAGGTCGACGCGACCTTGATTGGCGGCTGCCCGGTTTCGTCTGCCGCTTCGAGAATCGGCAGCAGCGTATACAGGTGACTGGTGCCGGCGACCATTCGCGCGAGCAATTCCGGAACACCCGCCGCGGTGTAACGCTGGTAGCGCGACTGCCAGAGTTCGCGCGTCGAACCTTCGAGCAACCCGTCAAGTTTGAGCCCCAGCGCGGCGACACGCGGGCCGAAATGCGCAACGTCGCGGGCGGCGTCCAGCTCGCTGCGACGGTTGCGCAGGAACCAGCGGGTTGCCCGGCGGCCGAGCCGGACCAGCTCGTCCATCAGCCGCAGCTGCAACTCGGCCGGCACCTTGTAGTCCAGCGCCTCGATCTGCCGGAACCAGTGCGGCAGATGGAAGATGTCGCGCACGATCACATAGGCACCGGCAACGTTGGCCGCACTCATGCCGGTAGCCTCGCTGAGCCGCTGAACGAAGGTGATGCCCATATGGTTGACCAGATCGTTGGCGATCTGCGTGCTGACGATCTCGCGTCGCAGGCGATGGCGCAGCATGACGTCGCGGTGGCGCTCGCCGAGCAGCTGCGGAAACGCACTCTCCATTTCGCGGGCAAGGTAATCATCGTCCGGCACGCGTGATTTGAGCAGCGCCTCCTTCAGCTCGATCTTGCTGTAGGAGATCAGTACCGACAGCTCCGGACGGGTCAGCCCCTTGCCCAGCGCCGCCCGTTCGGCGAGCGCGTCGTCGCTGGGCAGGAACTCGAGCTTGCGATCGAGCAGCCCTTCGCTTTCCAGCGCCGCGATCAGCCGCACGTATTCACCGGCGCGCTCACGCGAGCGGTATTGTGCCTGTGACAGCGCCTGGGTTTGCTTGTAGTTGTCGTACAGCACCAGCTCGGCGACCGCGTCGGTCATCTCGTGCAGCAGCTGATCGCGCTGCTTGCCGGTCATGTCGCCGGCGGCCAGCAGCTCGTTGAGCAGAATCTTGATGTTCACCTCGTGGTCGGAGCAGTCCACGCCGCCGGCATTGTCGATGAAATCGGTGTTGCTGCTGCCACCGTGCAGTGCGTACTCCACACGCCCCAGCTGGGTCATGCCGAGGTTGCCGCCCTCGCCTACCACCTTGGCGCGCAGCTCGTTGCCGTCCACGCGCACCGCGTCGTTGGCCTTGTCGCCCACGTCGGCGTGGGTTTCCGTGCTGCTCTTGACGTAGGTGCCGATGCCGCCGTTCCACAGCAGATCGACCGGCGCCTTGAGCAACGCATTGATCAGCTCGTTCGGCGTCAGTTGCTCGGCATCGATGGCAAAGCGTTCGCGCATCTGCGCGGTGATGACGATGCGCTTGGCCGAACGGGAGAACACGCCGCCGCCGGACGAGATCAGCGTGCTGTCGTAATCGGTCCAGGCCGAACGCGGCAACTCGAACAGCCGCCGGCGCTCGGCAAAGCTGCGTGCCGGGTCCGGATCGGGGTCGACGAAGATGTGCAGGTGGTTGAACGCCGCCACCAGCTGCACGGCAGGCGACATCAGTAGGCCGTTACCGAACACGTCGCCGGCCATGTCGCCGATGCCGATCACGCTGATGGCATCGCGCTGCACATCGATCCCGCGCTCGCGAAAGTGCCGTTGCACCGAGACCCAGGCGCCGCGCGCCGTGATGCCCATCTTCTTGTGGTCATACCCGGCCGAGCCGCCGGAGGCGAAGGCGTCGCCGAGCCAGAAGTCGTACTCGGCGGCGATGCCATTGGCGATATCGGAGAAGCTCGCCGTGCCCTTGTCCGCAGCCACCACCAGGTAGGGATCGTCCGCGTCATAGCGCAGCACGCCGGCCGGCGCCACCACCTGGCCGTCCTTGAGATTGTCAGTGAGATCCAGCAGACCACTGATGAAAATGCGGTAGCAGGCAATCGCCTCGGCCTGGATCTCGTCGCGCGAACCGCCGGCCGGCAGGCGGCGCGGGATGAA
Organism: Stutzerimonas degradans; assembly: GCF_024448505.1. Taxonomy (GTDB): domain Bacteria; phylum Pseudomonadota; class Gammaproteobacteria; order Pseudomonadales; family Pseudomonadaceae; genus Stutzerimonas; species Stutzerimonas degradans. Next base: position 177,491 of record NZ_JAMOHV010000005.1, on the reverse strand, counting down.
GCCGCCCTTGGCACCCCCCGGCACGATCACGGCGTTCTTCACCTGCTGCGCCTTGACCAGGCCGAGCACCTCGGTGCGGTAGTCCTCCTCGCGATCGGACCAGCGCAAACCGCCGCGCGCCACCTTGCCGGCCCGCAGGTGCACGCCCTCGACGCGCGGCGAATAGACGAATATCTCGAACATCGGGATCGGCCGCGGCATTTCCGGGATCGCGCGCGGATCGAACTTGAAGCTGAAGTACTCCTTGGCCCGGCCATTCGCGTCCGGCTGGTAGAAGTTGGTCCGCAGGGTCGCCTTGATCAGCGCCAGGTAGCGCCGCAGGATGCGGTCCTCATTGAGCACCGCGACCTCGTCCAGCGCGGTCAGGATGGCTTGTTCCAGCCGCTGTTGCTTGTCGGCCAGGTCATCCTCGCCGAGCTTGCGCGCCAGGTAGAAACGCATCTTGAACAGGCGCACCAGCTCGCGAGCGATATCGGTGTGGTTGAGCAGCGTGCTGGCGATGTAGCCCAGGTCGAAGCCCATGCGAATCTGCTTGAGGTAACGCGCATATGCGCGCAGCAGCGCCACCTCGCGCCAGGTGAGGCCGGCCGTCAGCACCAGGCGGTTGAAGGCATCGTTCTCCGCCGCGCCGTTGTTGATGTTGACGAAGGCATCCTGCAGCGGCTCGTTGATTTCCAGCAGGTCGATTTCCAGCCCTGCCGCATAGGTAAACGCGAAATCGTGAATCCAGCACTCGCGCCCACTCTTGTGCTGCAGGCGGAACGGAAATTCACCCAGCACGCGCAGGCCGAGGTTCTCCATGATCGGCAGCACATCCGACAGCGGCAGCGGCGTATCGATGTGGTAGAGCTTGCAGTGCAGGCGGTTCTCCTCGGCGGTGATCGGCTGGTAGAAGCTCATCACCAGCGGGCGCTCGTCACTCAGGCTGAGCACGTGCTGCATGTCCACCACCGCCGACTGCGCCGAGAAGCGCTCGCGGTAGCCCGCCGGAAAGCCCTTGGGATAGTCGCCGAGCAGGTTGATGCCCTGCGCTTCGCCGAAGCGTTCGACCACCAGCCCGGCGTACTCGTCCTGCCAGCTGCGGCAGGCCTGCAGCACTTCCTGCTCCAGCCGTTGCGGATCGACTTCCGGCAACCGGCTGGGGTCCAGGCGCAGGATGAACTGCACGCGAATCAGCACCGACTCGGAAAAGTAGGTGGAGAACTCGCAATCACTGGCCTGCAAGCGATCCAGCAGAACCTGCTGCATGCGCATGCGCGACTCGGTCGAATAGCTGTCGCGCGGCACGTAGACCAGGCAATAGCAGAAGCGCCGGTACGGATCGAAGCGCAGGAACAGGCGCAACCGCGCCCGTTCCTGAATCTGCACGATGGCCACGGCGTTCTCGTAAAGCTCCCGCTCGGAAGCCTGGAACAGCTCGTCGCGCGGCAACATCTCCAGCACCTGCACCAGCTCCTTGGCCAGATGCGTCGAACCGCCGAAGTCGGAACGCCGCACCACCGCATCGACCTTGCGCCGGATGTAGGGGATGCGCCGCACGCTCTGCGTGTACACCGACGAGGTGAACAGGCCCATGAAACGGCACTCGCGCACGACCTGGCCGTGGGCATCGAACTCCCGTATCGAGACGAAATCCGGATAAGCCGGACGATGCACGCGACAGGGCGTCGACGACTTGGCGAACGACAACAGCAGCGGCTCGCGCAGATAAGCCAGCGACGACGGCAGCAGCGAGCGTTCCTCAGCGCTCAGATCGACCCGCAGCTTGCGCGACAGTCCGAGCAGAGAGCCCTCGTCGTAGACAATGCAGCCGCCTTCGGGCGAGTCGCTGAGAGTGAATTCCTCGTAGCCGAGGAAGGTGAAATGATCATCGGCCAGCCAATCGAGAAAATCCTCGATTTCCGCCAGCTCGTCGCCATCGATGCGCTGGGCCAGATCGCCGGCTTGCACCAGGGTGCGCACCTCCGCCACCTTGCTCTTCATCGCATGGAAATCACCAACCGCCAGCCGCACATCGGCCAGCACGCCGAGCAGCGCCTGCTCCAGCTCACGCAGATCAGTTGGGCTGGCGCAGCGGTCGATCTCGATGAAGATCAGCGACTCGACCGAGCTGTCGTCAGCGACCACATCCGCCGGCAACAGCTCGAGCAGGCTGCCATCGGCCGCGCGGCGCACCTGCAGCACGCTATTCTGCAGGGTGTGGATGCTGTAGCCGCGGCGCGTCAGTTCCATGCGCACCGAGTCGACCAGAAATGGCATGTCCGGGTGCAGCACCTCGACCACGCTGTGCGTCGACTGCCAGCCGTGCTTCTCGTAGTCCGGATTGAATACCCGCACCTGCGGATGCTCCGGCTCGAAGCGCTCCAGCAGGCGCCAGGAGGCCAGGGTCGAGCCGACCAGATCGCTCATGCGTCGCTCGGTGAGTTCGGCCAGCGCAACGATACCGAAGAACTGCTCGGCGAACAGCGCCAGCTGGGCAAGCAGCTGTCCGTCTACGTGTTGTGCCAGCGCCGATTGCAACTGCTGCTGGAAATCGGCCTTGCTGGCAGCGGTGAAGAACGCCATGAAATGCTCCATCTGGCTTGCAGAAAGGGGGACCGTCGGTAGTGACCGAGGCCACAGGCTCATGGTTCAACGTTAGTCCAGATGCCCGCAAATGCAGTAAAGTGCGCGCTCGTCGGCGCGGCGCGGGGCCGCACGCCAGCAGCCGGGCACGCCGGCGTTTCCTCCCCACCGGAAGCCTTGAAACGATGGATCATCGTGAATCGATAATCGCGCTGCGACAGTTCCTTTCCACCCAGATCCTCGGGCAGGACCGCCTGATCGAGCGTCTGCTGATCGCCCTGCTCGCCGATGGTCACATGCTGGTCGAAGGCGCCCCCGGCCTGGCCAAGACCCGCGCGATCAAGGAGCTGGCCGAAGGCCTGGAAGCCGAATTCCACCGTATCCAGTTCACCCCCGACCTGCTCCCGGCGGACATCACCGGCACCGAGATCTACCGCCCGGAAACCGGCAGTTTCGTCTTTCAGCAGGGGCCGATCTTCCACAACCTGGTGCTGGCCGACGAAATCAACCGCGCGCCGGCCAAGGTGCAGTCGGCGCTGCTCGAGGCGATGGCCGAGCGCCAGGTCAGCATCGGCCGCAGCACCTACGACCTGCCGCCGCTGTTTCTGGTCATGGCCACGCAGAATCCCATCGAGCAGGAAGGCACCTACCCGCTGCCCGAGGCGCAGCTCGACCGCTTCCTGCTGCACGTCAAGATCGGCTTTCCCGACGCCTCGGTGGAGCGTCGCATCCTGCAGCAGGCGCGCGGCGAGGCCATCAATGGCGAAACCGCGCCGGAGCACCGCGTCAGCCAGCAGGCGATCTTCGCCGCACGCAAGGAAATCCTCGGGCTGTACATGGCCGACGCGGTGGAGGAATACCTGGTGCAGCTGATCATGGCCACGCGCACCCCGGCCAAGTACGACGCCGAGCTGGCCGAATGGATCGCCTACGGCGCCAGCCCGCGCGGCTCGATCTCGCTCGACCGTTGCGCGCGGGCGCATGCCTGGCTGGCCGGACGCGATTTCGTCAGCCCGGAAGACATCCAGGCCATGCTCTTCGATGTGTTGCGCCACCGCCTGATCCTCTCGTTCGAGGCCGAAGCCGCCGGCATCGACCAGGACCGCGTGCTGCAGCGCATCCTCGACGTGGTCGCGGTCGCCTGAAATGCACCCGGCCGCGCAGCCCTCCGCGCCGCCGGCCGAAACCGGCGTGCGTACCAGCCTGAAAGCACTCATCGACCTGCGCCATCGCGTGCGCGAGGTGCCGCTGTTCTCCACGCCGCACCGGCGCAGCCCGCTGGTCGGCCTGCATCACTCCAAGCTGCGCGGGCGCGGCGTGGACTTCGATCAGGTGCGTGTCTACCAGGCCGGCGACGACGTGCGCACCATCGACTGGCGCGTCACCGCGCGCACCCAGGAGCCCCACACCAAGCTGTTCCACGAGGAACGCGAGCGGCCCATCTACCTGCTGGTCGAACAGAGCCGCCGGCTGTTCTTCGGTAGCGCGCGGGTGTTCAAGTCGGTGCTTGCCGCCGAGGCCGCCAGCCTGATCGGCTGGGCCGCGCTGCTGCACAACGACCGGGTTGGCGGGCTGGTGTTCGGTAACGCCGAGCACCACGAGATCAAACCGCGGCGCAACAAGCAGAGCCTGCTGCAACTGCTCGACCGCCTGGCCCGCGCCAACGGCCGGCTCGACAGCGATACGCCCATCGAAGCGGATGCCTTCGGCCTGGCCCTGCGCCGCGCGCGGGAGGTGCTGCGTCCGGGCAGTCTGGCGGTGATCCTGTGCGACGAACGCACCCTGACCGACACCGCCGAGCAGCAGCTCAGCCTGCTGGCGCGGCACGTCGATCTGCTGCTGCTGCCGGTCTTCGATCCGCTCGACCACGCCCTCCCCGCCGCCGGCCTGCTGCGCTTCGCCGAGCGCGGCGCGCGACTGGAGCTGGACACCCACGACGCCACGCTGCGCCAGACCTACCGTCAGCTGGGCGAGGCGCGCAGCACTCGCTGGCAGCGCCTGGCCGACCGCCTGCGCGTGCCGCTGATGCCGCTCGACACGCAGCGCGACCCGGTCGAACAACTGCGCGAACACCTCAGCGTGCAGCACGCGGGGGCACACGCATGAACCCGCTCGATCAGCTCGCACCGCCGATCCTGCCGGCCGCGATTTCCTGGTGGCCGCCGGCACCGGGCTGGTGGCTGCTGGCGCTGCTGCTGATCGGCACTTTTGCCGGTCTGTGGCACCAGCGCTACCGTCTGCTGCAGCGGGTGCGCCCGCGCCGCGCACCCGCCGAAGCGCCGCTGGACCCGCAGCGCCAGGCCGCACTGATCGAACTGGCCAAGCTCATCAAGCCGTACGGCGGGCAGCCCGCGAGCCACTGGCTGCAACAGCTCAACGCCCTGCTCAAGCGGCTGTGCCGCACGCGCTACCCGGACAACCACCCACATACGCTCAGCGGTCGCGCCTGGCTGGCGTTTCTCGACAGCCGCTGCCCGGCCGCCGGCCTGACCCGCTGGATGGTGCTGGTCGAAGGCTCCTACCGCGCCGAATGCCGGCTCGACGACAAGGCCATCGACGGGCTGGAACAAGCCGTCGAAACCTGGATTCGCAAGCATGTTTGAGCTGGCCTGGCCGTGGATGCTGCTGCTGTTGCCGCTGCCCTGGCTGCTGCGCTGGCTGCTGCCCGCGGCCGACAGCGGCGAAGCGGCGCTCAAGGTGAGTTTTCTCGCCGAGCTGGAAACCCTGTCCGGCCGCCGCGCACGGGTCGCGCTTCCGGCGTGGCGTCAGCAGCTGCCCTACCTGACGATCTGGCTGCTGCTGCTGTTCGCCGCCGCCCGCCCGCAATGGCTTGGTGAGCCGCTGCCGCTGCCCACCAGCGGGCGCGACCTGCTGCTGGCGGTGGACGTGTCCGGCTCGATGGATTACCCCGACATGCAATGGCAGGACGAGCAGATCAGCCGTCTGGAGCTGGTCAAGCTGCTGCTCGGCGACTTCATCGAGGCCCGCCACGGTGATCGCGTCGGGCTGATCCTGTTCGGCAGCAAGGCCTATCTGCAATCGCCGCTGACCTTCGACCGACGCACCGTGCGCACCTGGCTGGACGAAGCCGTGGTCGGCATCGCCGGCAGCAACACCGCCATCGGCGACGCCATCGGCCTGGCCGTCAAGCGCCTGCGCGAGCGCCCAGCGCACAGCCGGGTGCTGGTGCTGATCACCGATGGCGCCAACAACGGCGGCGAGATCGCACCATTGATCGCGGCACAGCTGGCTGCCGATGAGCAGGTGAAGATCCACACCATCGGTATCGGTGCCGACGCCGAGGAAGGCGGCGTGCTCAGTCGCTTCGGCTTCAATCCCGGACTGGAGCTGGACGAGGCGACCCTGCAGGCCATCGCCGAGCGCACCGGAGGTCGCTATTTCCGTGCGCGTTCGAGCGCCGAGCTGCAAGCCATCGGCGATACCCTCGATCGTCTCGAACCAGCGGCGCAGCAGCCCGCCCGCGCCCGCATCGCCCAGCCGCTGTACGCCTGGCCGCTCAGCGCAGCGCTGCTGATCAGCCTGCTGCTGGTCGCCGCCGATCTCTGGCAGGCGCCGCTGCAACGCCTCGCCGCGGCTCTGGAGCGACGTCGATGAGCGCGTTCTGGCCGCATATGCTGCGGCCCTTCTGGCTGCTGATCGTACCGCTGCTGATCTGGCTGCTGTGGCGGCTCTGGCACCGCCAGCGGCAGATCGGCCGCTGGCAGCGCCTGCTTCCCGAGGCGTTCCACGCCGCGCTGCTAACCCGCGGCCGCCTGCGCAACAGCCGCCTGCCGTGGGTCGCCCTCGGGCTGGCCTGGCTGCTGGCCTGCCTGGCCCTGCTCGGGCCGAGCTGGCAGCGCCTGGAGCAACCCAGCCTGAAACGCGCCGATCCGCTGGTGGTGCTGCTCGAAACGACGCCCTCCATGCTTGCCGCCGACAGCCCGCCCTCACGCCTGGAACAGGCCAAACGCAAGCTGCTCGACCTGATCGAAAGCCGCCCGGACGCGCAGACGGCCGTGGTCGTCTATGCCGGCAGCGCGCACACGCTGGTGCCGCTGTCCGACGACCTGGCCACCACCGCCAACCTGCTGAACGTGCTGAGCCCTGCACTGATGCCCGAACCCGGGCGACGCGCCGACCTCGCCGTGGCGCAAGGCCTGGCGCTGCTCGAACAGGGCGCGCAGGGCCGCGGGCGACTGCTGCTGATGACCAGCGCGATCGACGATGCGGCGCAGCAACACATCGCCGAACTGCTGGGCGGGCGCGGCGAGCGCCTGGCGATCCTCGGCATCGGCAGCGAACAGGGCGCGCCGATCGCCGGCGAGGACGGCAGTTTCCTCAAGGACGAACACGGCGCCATCCTCATCCCGCGGCTGGACAACGCCGGTCTGCGCCGCTTCGCCGCCGAACTGGGGGCCCGCTACCAGCAGGCACGCCTGGACGATGCCGACCTGCGCAACCTCGGCCTGCTGGAGGCCAGCGGCGGCATGCTCAAACAGGACGAAACCACCCGCCTGGACGCCTGGCTCGATCAGGGCTACTGGCTGCTGCTGCCGCTGCTGCTGCTCGCCGCCTGCGCCGGGCGCCGCGGCTGGCTGTTCTGCCTGCCGCTCCTGCTGCTGCAGCCGCAACCGGCCAGTGCCCTGGAGTTCACCGACCTCTGGCTGCGCCCGGATCAGCAGGGCCAGCGCCTGCTGCAGGCGCAGCGACCGGCCGAGGCCGCGAAACGCTTCGACGACCCGCGCTGGCAAGGCATCGCGCTCTACCGTGCCGGTGAATACGCGGCCGCCGCCGAACGCTTCGCCACTGGCAACAGCGCCAGCGATCACTACAACCGCGGCAATGCGCTGGCACGCAGCGAACAGCTGGAGGCCGCCCTCGAAGCCTACGAACAGGCGCTGGAGCGGCAACCCGACCTGGCGCCGGCACAGCGCAACAAGGCGCTGGTCGAAGAACTGTTGCGTCAGCGCCAGCAGGAGTCAGCACCCGAGCAGCCGCAAACCGGCGAGCAACCCGGTGCCACATCACCGCCGCCGCCCACCTCACAGACCAGCCCCACCACGCCGGACACCACACAGCCGGCAACGCCGCCGCCCAACGCCGAACCGGGCGCCAGCGAAGCGCCCGCCAACGCGTCGCAGGCCAGCGAACCGCCGCCAGCCGAGGCGGATACCGAGGCCCCCGCAACGCCGCTCGAAGACCTGCCAGCCCGTGAGCGCCAGCAGGCGATGGAGCAGTGGCTACGGCAGATTCCGGACGATCCGGGCGAGCTGCTGCGCCGCAAATTCCTTTACGAACAACGCAAGCGCCAGGAACTGAATCGATGATCCGCCTGATGGCCTTTGTACTGCTCGCTCTCCTGGCTGTCCCGAGCCACGCCGCGGACCTGCATGCCAGTGTCGATCGCACGCAGCTGAGCCTCGATGAAACCCTCGAACTGACCCTCGAGGTGCGCAACGCCACGGTCTTCGGCAAGCCCGACCTGCAGCCGCTGGACGAGCTGTTCGAGGTCTTCGATACCCGCCAGCTCAACAGCCTGTCCAACGTCCAGGGCGAAACCCGCTCGACCACCCGCTGGCTCACCACCCTGCGCCCCCGGCGCAGCGGCCAGCTGGTCATTCCGCCGCTGCAGCTGGGCGAGCTACGCAGCGAGCCGATCACGCTGCTGGTAAAGGATTCGGGCAACACGGATGACGGCGACCAGCTGGCACCGATCTTCATCGACGCCAGCCTCGACCGCGACAGCGTCTACGTTCAGGCGCAGGTGATCCTCACCCTGCGCATCTTCCACTCCGTGTCGCTGTACGACGACAGCAACCTGTCACCCTTGCAGATGCAGAACGCGCGAGTGGAGCGCCTCGGCGAGCCGCGCACCTACGAAAAGACCATCAACGGCCTGCGCCACGGCGTCATCGAGATCCGCTATGCGCTGTTCCCGCAGCAAAGCGGCGATCTGCTGATTCCCAGCCAGCTGTTCAGCGCCACCACCGTCGCCAGCGGCAGTTCCCTGCTCGGCCCACGTCCGGGCAAGGCCACCCAGGTCAAGTCGCCGAGCATCCCGCTGCACGTCAAGCCCAGGCCCGCCAGCTATCCGGCTGACGCCCCCTGGCTGCCGGCCACCCGTGTAACCCTGGTGGAAGCCTGGAGCCCGGAGCCGGATCAGGCCATGCATGGCGAAGCCCTGACCCGCAGCCTGCTGCTCAAGGCCGAAGGCCTGTCCGGCGCGCAGCTGCCGTCCATCGGCACCGCGCGTATCGCCGGCCTGCGGCGCTATCCAGACCAGCCCAACCTCGCCGACGAGGTCGACAGCAACGGCCTGATCGGCAGCCGCGAGGAACGCGAGGCGCTGGTTCCGACCGGCAGCGGTGAGCTGCGGCTGCCGGCCATCGAAGTGGTCTGGTGGAACACCCTGGAGGATCGTCTCGAACGCACCACGCTCGCCGCGCGCACCCTGCAGGTCGCGCCCAACGCCAACCTCGACCAGCCACCGCTGGAACCGCTGCCGGCCGGCACGCGCACCCGTCCGCGCGCACTGCTCTGGCCGTGGCAGCTGAGCACCGCGCTGTTCGCGCTCACCACCGCACTCGGCTTCGCGCTGTGGTGGCGTGCACGGCGCCAGCCGGCCGTGCGCACCCTGCAGCCCGGGCCCACCCCCCGCAGCCTGCTGGATGACCTGCGTCGGGCCTGCCAGGCCAACGACACCCAGGCCACCCGCCAGGCGCTGGACGCCTGGGCGCGGCAGCAACCGGAAACCCTCGCCGATATGGCGGCGCGCTTCGTGCCGCTGTCCGATGCGCTCGACGGCCTCAACGGCGCCCTGTACAGCGAAACCGGCCAGCGCTGGCAAGGCGACGCGCTCTGGCAGGCGATCCAGACCCTGCCGCCGGCGCAGACTCCCGCCGCCGAGCAGGAACCCGGCGTGCTGCCGCCGCTGTACCCACGCTGACCTCCCCGCCGATGTGCCTGGCCGCAGCGGCCCTGGCATATCGCTTGCTACGGAGCTGACCGAAGCCGGTGCGAACTGCGTGCCGGCCCGCACCAACAAGGTCGCCCGCATGCCCGCAACGCCCCGCTCACCGCGCCATGACGCCCTCGCCTGGGTCGCCGGAAGCGATGCTCCGGAGAAAAGCAGCATCAACCTCGGCTTCATGGCGCTGACCGATGCCGCCTCGCTGATCGTCGCCGCTACCCAAGGCTTCGCCCAACCGTTCGGGCTGACGCTCAACCTGCGCCGCCAGCATTCCTGGGCCGGGCTGCGCGACAAGCTGCTCGGCGGCGAGCTGGATGCCGCCCACGGGCTCTACGGCCTGATCTATGCCGTGCACCTGGGCATCGGTGGCAGTGCGCCGGTGGACATGGCCGTGCTCATGGGGCTGGCGCAGAACGGCCAGAGCATCAGCCTTTCGATGCCGCTCAAGGAAGCCGGCGTGACCGATGCCGAAGCGCTGCACCGCTGCGTGCGCCAAAGCGGTGCACGGCTGACCTTCGCCCAGACCTTCCCCACCGGCACCCACGCGTTGTGGCTGTATTACTGGCTCGCCGCCCACGGCATCCATCCGCTGCGCGACGTGCGCACCCTGGTGGTTCCGCCGGCCCAGATGGTGGGCTACCTGCGCCACGGTCGCATCGACGGCTTCTGCGCGGGCGAACCCTGGGGCGCGCAAGCCGTGGCCGAACAGACCGGTTTCACCCTCGCAACCAGCCAGTCGATCTGGCCGGATCACCCGGAAAAAGTCCTCGGCTGCACCCGTGCGTTCGTCGAGCAATACCCCAATACCGCCCGCGCGCTGATCATGGCGGTACTCGCCGCCAGCCGTTTCATCGAGCGCAACGACGAGAACCGCCGCAGCACCGCGCAGCTGCTCGCCGCCCGCGACTACGTCGACGCACCGCTGACGGCCATCGCGCCGCGCTTTCTCGGGCATTACTGCGACGGCCTCGGCAACGCCTGGCAGGACGCCCATCCGCTGCGCTTCTTCGCCGACGGCGCGGTGAACATGCCGTTCCATTCCGACGGCATCTGGTTCATGACCCAGCTGCGCCGCTGGGGCCTGCTGCGGCATGACCCGGACTACCACGCCGTGGCCCGCGCCGTGCAGCAGACCGCGCTGTATCGGGACGCCGCCGGTGCGTTGGGTGTTGCCGTGCCTGTTGCGTCGAATCGCAGCAGCCGGCTGCTGGGCGACAGCCATTGGGACGGCAGCGATCCAGCCGCCTATGCCCGCAGCTTCGCCCTGCATGCGCTGGCCGATGATGTCTCGGGAGGTAGCCGCTGATGCAGAGCGACGTACTGCGCATCCTGCTGGTCGACGATACGCCGAAGAAGGTCGGGCGCCTGCGCAGCGCGCTGGTCGACGCCGGCTTCGAGGTCATCGACGCCTGCAGCTCGATCATCGACCTGCCCGAACGCGTCGAGACCGTGCGCCCGGACGTGGTGCTGATCGATACCGACTCCCCCGGCCGCGACGTGATGGAACAGGTCGTGCTGGTCAGCCGCGATCGCCCGCGGCCGATCGTGCTGTTCACCGACGACGACGACCCAAATACCATGCGCCAGGCCATCGGTGCTGGGGTCAGCGCCTATATCGTCGAGGGCATCCACGCGCGGCGCTTGAAGCCGATTCTCGACGTGGCGATGGCGCGCTTCGAGAGTGACCAGGCGCTGCGTGCCCAGCTGCATGCCCGCGATCAGCAGCTTGCCGAGCGCAAGCGCATCGAGCTGGCCAAGGGCATGCTGATGAAGCTGCGCGAATGCAACGAGGAGGAGGCCTACACGCTGATGCGGCGTCAGGCCATGAGCCGCCAGCAGAAGCTGATCCAGGTGGCCGAACAGATCATCGCGATGAACGAACTGCTCGGCCACTGAGCGGCAGGCGGCGGGCTCACGCGCCGGCGTCGAGCGGCCGTCCGGCGAACAGCCGCTCGACATCCGTGCGCAGGCAGAGCTGGGTGCCCGGACGCATCACCGTCGCCGCGCCAGCCGCCGCGCCAAAACGCACGGCCGCACCCAGCTCATAGCCTTGCGCCAGGGCATGCACGATGGCGCCCAGCATGCTGTCGCCGGCACCCACCGCGCTGACCACCGGCACCGCCGGTGAAGGCAGGCGTTCGAGCCGGTCGCCACAGGCGAACAGCGCGCCCTGCGCCCCCAGCGACAGCACGATGATCTCGGCGGCGCCACGCTGGATCAGCTCACGCAGCGCCGCCGCCTGCGCCGCCTCGCTTTCCAGCGGCCGCCCCATGAGACCGGCGAGTTCGTTCAGGCTCGGCTTGACCAGGTAAGCGCCTCCGCGCCGCGCGGCGTAGGCCAGCGGCTCGCCGGACAGATCGATCACCAGCCGCGCGCCGATCTGCCGCGCCAGCGCCAGCATTTCATCGAAGAACGCCGGCTCGATACCGGGCGTGAAGCTGCCGCTGACCACCAGATAGCCCGGCGCCGGATGCAGCCCGCGCAACGCGGCCAGGCAGCCCAGGCGCTCCTGCTCGCCGAGCACCGGACCGGGCAGCACGAAGCGGTACTGCAGACCGGTTTCCTGCTCGTCGACGGTGAAACTCTCGCGGGTGTCGCCGGCGATCGCCACCGGCAGATGCGCCAGACCGATGTCGTCCAGCGCGCGGCGCAGCAGATCGCCGAACGGGCCGCCGGCGGGATAGACGGCCAGCGAGTCGCCCCCGAGGATGCGCACCACCCGCGCCACGTTGATGCCGCCGCCACCGGGGTCGTGACGCGGATGCGCGCAGCGCAGCTTCTCGGTGGGCAGCACCCGTGCCGTGCTGACAGCCAGGTCCATCGCCGGGTTGAGGGTCAGCGTGGCGATACGCGTCATCGTTCACTCCTTGCAGCTTGCAGTCGCTTTGCGGCAAGCCTACCAGCAGCCCGGCGCCGTGCGTCAGCGCCCCGATTTGCACCCAGCATGCGCCATAAGCGCGCGTCGGCCACGCAAACCGGCCACCAGGGTTGCCCGCACGCCGCGCCACAGCACGCTCCGCCGCCTGGCACGCTTTCTGCTCAACGCTCTGCAACGGTAACCAACGGCGGCTACCGACCCCCGACAAAGGCGTCGCATCACCCTGTTCTGGCAGGTGTGCTGCGGCGCCTTTGTCGTTTCCGCCCCGCTGTCGGGGCCACGAAGCAACCGCCTCATGCGCGACGGCAGCGCCGCCGCGCCTTCCGAACTGGAGCCGAACGATGAACACGAGTTTCTGGAAATCCGGCCATGCGCCGACCCTGTTTGCCGCCTTCCTCTACTTCGACCTGAGCTTTATGGTCTGGTACGTGCTAGGCCCACTCGGCGTGCAGATCGCCGCGGACCTGGGCCTGACCACCCAGCAACGCGCCTTCATGGTCGCCACGCCGATCCTTTCCGGCGCGGTGCTGCGCCTGCTGCTCGGCATGCTGGCCGACCGCACCTCGCCCAAAAGTGCCGGGCTGCTGGGCCAGGTCGTGGTGATCGGCGCGCTGCTGGTGGCCTGGCTGCATGGCATCCGCAGCTACGAGCAGGCTTTGCTGCTCGGCCTGTTCCTCGGCATGGCCGGCGCTTCGTTCGCCGTGGCGCTGCCGCTGGCCTCGCAGTGGTATCCGCCGCAACACCAGGGCAAGGCGATGGGCATCGCCGGCGCAGGCAACTCGGGTACCGTGCTGGCGGCGCTGTTCGCGCCGGTGCTGGCGTCGATGTTCGGCTGGAACAATGTGTTCGGCCTGGCGCTGATCCCGCTGGTGCTGACGCTCGGTATCTTTGCCAGCGTGGCGAAAAACGCGCCCAACCGGCCCAAAGCGAAATCCGTCGCCGACTACCTGAAGGCGCTGGGCGACCGCGACAGCTGGTGGTTCATGTTCTTCTACAGCGTGACCTTCGGCGGCTTCCTCGGCCTGGCCAGCACCCTGCCCGGCTACTTCCACGACCAGTACGCCTTCGACCCGGTGAAGGCCGGTTACTACACCGCAGCCTGTGTGTTCGCCGGCAGCCTGCTGCGCCCGCTCGGCGGCGCCCTGGCCGATCGCATCGGCGGCATTCGCGCGCTGCTGGTGATGTACACCGTGGCGTCGATCTGTATCGCCGCGGTTGGCTTCAACCTGCCCAGTGCCACGGCTGCGCTGGCACTGTTCGTGGTCGCCATGCTCAGCCTGGGCGCCGGCAACGGTGCGGTGTTCCAGCTGGTGCCGCAGCGTTTTCACAAGGAGATCGGCGTGATGACCGGGCTGGTCGGCATGGCCGGCGGTATCGGTGGCTTCCTGCTCACCGCCGGGCTCGGCGCGGTCAAGCAGTCCACCGGCGATTACCAGCTCGGCCTGTGGCTGTTCGCCAGTCTCGGTGTGGTGGCCTGGTTCGGCCTGCAGGGCGTCAAGCGCCGCTGGCGCACCACCTGGGGCTCGGCGGCCGTAACCGCCGCGCGGGTCTAGCGCGGCCGGAGGTTGCCGTGTCTTTACAACTGTCTTTCGGCGAAGCCAGCGCCACCGGCCCGCGTGAAGAGAACCAGGACGCCATCCGCGTGGCGACCCCGCTGCCCGGGTTGGCTGCCAGCAAGGGCTGCCTGTTTGCCCTGGCCGACGGCGTCAGCCAGTGCACCGACGGTGGGCTGGCCGCGCGGGCGACGCTGCAGGCGCTGGCGCTGGATTACTACGCCACCCCGGAAACCTGGGCAGTGGCCCAGGCGCTGGACCGCGTGCTGGTCGCGCACAACCGCTGGCTGCAGGCCAGTGGCGGCGGCCAGCCGTTGCTGACGACACTCACCGCGCTGGTGCTGCGCGGCCGGCGCTTTACCCTCGCGCATATCGGCGACTGCCGCGCCTATCGCTGGCAGGGCGGGCAGCTGCAGCGGCTGACCGAAGACCACGTGTGGGAACAGGCCGGCATGCAGCACGTGCTCAAGCGCGCGTTGGGGCTGGATCAGCATCTGCGGATGGACTATCTGGACGGCGAGCTGCACGTCGGCGACTGCTTCGTGCTGCTCAGCGATGGCGTCTGGGCGAGCGTCGACGAGCGCACCATCGCGCGACTGCTGGGCGAACAGCCGGATCTCAACGTGGCGGCTCGCACGTTGATTCAGCAGGCCCATCGCAACGGCAGCCAGGACAACGCCAGCGCCCTGCTGCTGCGCATCGACGCCCTGCCCGACGCAGTGCTGGCCGACGCCCTCGCGCAGCTGCCGCACTGGCCGTTGCCGCCGCCGCTACGCACCGGCCAGCTGTTCGAAGGCTGGCGGGTGGAAAGCCTGCTGCACACGTCGCGCCAGTCGCTGCTGTATCGCGTGCGCGACGAGCAGGCCCAGGCCTGGCTGCTGAAAACCCTGCCGGCGACTCGGCGGGACGACCCCGAGGCGGCGACGGCGCTGCTGCAGGAGGAGTGGTTCATGCGTCGCGCCGCCGCACGCAGCGTCGCCCAGTTGCACCCGCTGCCACAACGCCAGCAGCTGTACTACGTGCAGCGTGAATACGCCGGCCAGACGCTGGCCGAGCGCGTGCAGCAAGCCGGTCCGCTGAATCTGGACGAGTGGCTGCCGCTGGCCACGCAACTGATCCGCGCGGTGGGCCTGCTGCATCGACGCAACATCCTGCATCGCGACATCAAACCGGAGAACCTGCACATCGGCGACGACGGCGAGCTGCGCATCCTCGATTTCGGCCTGGCGTTCTGCCCGGGGCTGTCACGCCATGCACCCGGCAGCCTGCCCGGCACACCGAGTTTTCTCGCCCCCGAGGCGTTTGCCGGCGCCGCGCCGAGCGTGGCCCAGGATCTCTATGCCGTCGGCGTCACCCTCTATTACCTGCTCAGCGGACAGTTTCCGTACGGTGAAATCGAACCCTTTCAGCACCGCCGCTTCGGCGTGCCGACGCCGCTCGGCCGCTATCGCCCGGACCTGCCGACATGGCTGGAAGCAATGCTGGCGCAGGCGGTCGCCGCCGATCCGCAACAGCGCTTCGAAACCGCCGAGCAATGGCTGCTGCGCCTCGAACAGGGGGAATGTCTGGCTACGCCGGAGCGCCCGCGCCCCTGGCTGGAGCGCGAACCGCTGAAAGTCTGGCGTGGCCTGGCGCTGCTCTCGTTGCTGGCGAATCTGCTGTTGTGGCTGGTGCTGCTCAGCGACGGGTGATCAAGCCCTGCCGCGCCACGCGGGTCAGTTCGCGGATGCATTCGTCGAGATTGTCCGGCGAAGGCGACTGGATCACCGCGAGGTCGAAACTGTCGTCGGCGAAGCGCGCCAGCGACTCATCGGCACCGGCGAACTGCACCAGCAGCGCACGCGAGCGACTGTTGCGCCGCGGCCAGCCATCGAGGTAGCGCAACAGGGACGGCTGGTGAGCGCCGCCAAGAAGAACCTTGGGATTGGAACGGATCAGGCCGCTGGTGATCGGGGCCAGGCGTAGCTGTGCGTGCGTTGCGTTCATGCTTTGGAGATTCCGCCTCACGAGTTCCGCTGGGCAGCGGTGGGAGGCTTCACCGGAACCAGCGCTTTAGCGGTATTTCGAAACCTCTCGGTTCCCGGCGCCCCGCAAGTAGCTGACTAAATCGGCGCATGGGCACGACTTTATGCAAGCGGCCGCGCGCCTGTCAATCGGCGCTCCGCTACAACAAGGGCGCACCAGCAGCGCGCATAAGGCCTCGCCGTGGTGCGTCCGGCAGCTGCACAGATCCCTCTCGCGCCCGCCTTCACCGGCATTTACGGCTCGCGACGAATTGGCATGGCATCTGCTATACCAATCACCAGCGAACATAGCGCCAGCCCCTCAACGACGAGAGCCTGGCTTCCCGATCGAGCGGGACACGGACAAAGGCGTCCTCACCGGATAACCGGTGGGACGCCTTTTTTGTTGTTGAAAAATTTCGAGCAGGCCGGACGGCAGCTGGCACGGAGAACGGGCATGAAGAAACTCAAACTGGTGATGATCGGCAACGGCATGGCCGGCGTACGAACCCTGGAGGAGCTGCTCAAGCTCACCCGCGACCTCTACGACATCACGGTGTTCGGCGCCGAGCCGCATCCCAACTACAACCGCATCCTACTCTCGCCCGTGCTGGCCGGCGAACAACAGTTCGAAGAGATCGTGCTCAACGACCTGAACTGGTACGCCGAGAACGACATCCGCCTGATGCTCAACCGCAAGGTGGTGAAGATCGACCGCGTCAGACGCCGGGTCATCGCCGATGACGGCAGCGAGGCGGAATACGACCGCTTGCTCATCGCCACCGGCTCCAGCCCGTTCATCCTGCCGATTCCCGGCAAGGACCTGCAGGGCGTAATCGGCTACCGCGACATTGCCGACACCCAGGTGATGATGGAAACAGCCAAAACCCACAAACACGCGGTGGTCATCGGCGGCGGCCTGCTCGGCCTGGAAGCGGCGAACGGCCTCAAGCTGCGGGGCATGGACGTCACCGTGGTGCACATCGGTGACTGGCTGATGGAACGCCAGCTCGACAAGACCGCCGGCACCCTGCTGCAGAGCGCGCTGGAAAGCCGTGGCCTGAAGTTTCTCCTGCCGAAGCACACCGCCGAACTGCTCGACAACGGCGAACGCCGGGTCTGCGCGGTCAAGTTCAAGGACGGTGAAGTGATCCCCGCCGACTTGGTGGTGATGGCCGCCGGCATCCGCCCCAACAGCGAACTGGCCGAACAGGCCGGCATCCCGTGCAATCGCGGCATTCTGGTCAACGACACCCTGCAGACCTACGACCCGCGCATCTACGCTGTCGGCGAATGCGCCAACCATCGCGGCATCGCCTATGGCCTGGTCGCGCCGCTGTTCGAACAGGCCAAGGTCTGCGCCAATCACTTGGCCATGCTCGGCTTCTCCCGCTATCTGGGCTCGGTGACCTCGACCAAGCTCAAGGTCACCGGCATCGATCTGTTCTCGGCCGGCGATTTCATCGGCGGCGACGGCACCGAGACCATCACCCTCTCCGACCCCATCGGCGGCGTCTACAAGAAGCTGGTGATCAAGGACGACGTACTGGTCGGCGCCTGCCTCTACGGCGACACCGCCGATGGCGGCTGGTACTTCCGCCAGGTCCGCGAGGGCCAGAACGTCGCGCAGATCCGCGACCATCTGATGTTTGGCGAGGGCGCCATCGGCGATGCCGGCCATCAGGGCCAGAGCAAGGCCATGTCCATGCCGGACGACATGGAAGTCTGCGGCTGCAACGGGGTGTGCAAGGGCACCATCGTCAAGGCGATCCAGGAACACGGGCTGTTCTCGGTGGACGAGGTGAAAAAGCACACCAAGGCCGCCAGTTCCTGCGGTTCCTGCACCGGGCTGGTCGAACAGATTCTGATCAACACCGTGGGCGGCGCGGCCGACGTCAAGCCGAAGAGCGAGAAGGCCATCTGCGGCTGCAGCGACCTCAACCACGGTCAGGTGCGCAAGGCCATTCGCGAGCACCACTTGACCAGCATCCCGGCGGCCATGGCCTTCATGGATTGGCGCACGCCAAACGGCTGCGCCACCTGCCGGCCGGCGTTGAACTACTACCTGATCTCCACCTGGCCGGGCGAAGCCAAGGACGACCCGCAATCGCGCTTCATCAACGAGCGCGCCCACGCCAACATCCAGAAGGACGGCACCTACTCGGTCATCCCGCGGATGTGGGGCGGCGTCACCAATGCCGCCGAGCTGCGGCGCATCGCCGATGTGGCGGACAAGTATCAGGTGCCGATGGTCAAGGTCACCGGCGGCCAGCGCATCGACCTGCTGGGCATCAGGAAGGAAGACCTGCCGGGTGTCTGGAAAGACCTGGATATGCCTTCCGGCCACGCCTACGGCAAATCCATCCGCACAGTGAAGACCTGCGTCGGCAGCGAGTTCTGCCGCTTCGGTACGCAGAACAGCACGCAGATGGGCATTGACCTGGAACACGCCCTTTTCAACATGTGGTCGCCGCACAAGGTCAAGCTGGCCGTCTCCGGCTGCCCGCGCAACTGCGCCGAATCCGGCATCAAGGACGTCGGCATCATCGGCGTGGACTCCGGCTGGGAGCTGTACATCGGCGGCAACGGCGGCATCAAGACCGAGGCCGGCGAGTTCTTCGTCAAGGTGAAGACGGCCGAGGAGGTCATGGAACACAGCCTGGCGTTCCTCCAGCTCTACCGCGAGGAAGCCTTCTACCTCGAGCGCACCGTGCACTACATGCAGCGCGTCGGCATGGACCACATCAAGAAGGCCGTGCTGGACGACGCCGAGCGACGCAAGGCGCTGCATCAACGGCTGTTGTTCTCGCTCTCCTTCGAGCAGGACCCGTGGCAGGAGCAGCTTTCCAAGCCGCAGCTGAAGAAGGAATTCGACCGCATCGCCGTCAAGCAGCTGGAAAACGCCTGAGAACCTGATCTGGAGGAACACCGCATGAACTGGCTCGATATCTGCGCACTGGATGAAATCAACCCGCTCGGCTCGCGCATCGTCGCCGGCCCCAAGGGTGATATCGCGATCTTCCGCACCGCGGACGATCAGGTCTTTGCCCTCGACGACCGCTGCCCACACAAGGGCGGCCCGCTGTCGCAGGGGATCGTCTACGGCAAGCAGGTCGCCTGCCCGCTGCACAACTGGCAGATCGATCTAGCCAGCGGCGAGGCGCTTGCACCCGATGTGGGCTGCGCACACCGCCACGAGGCACGCGTCGAGAATGGTCGCGTACAACTGGCGCTGAATAGCGCAGCCAAATGTGCCTGATACGACCGACGAAGCGGTGGACAAGCGAAGCGTTGTCCACCCTACGACGTCGCACCCGCTCGACCTTCCAGGAGACCACGCCATGCGTATGACAACCGCCTCGACCTGCTGCTACTGCGGAGTCGGCTGTGGCGTGCTGATCGAGCACGACGGCGAGCGCATCCTCGACGTGGCTGGCGACCCCAGCCATCCGGCCAACCTTGGCAAGCTGTGCAGCAAGGGCTCGACCCTGCACCTGACCGGCGACCTGGGGGCCCGCGCGCTCTACCCTGAGCTGCGTCTGGGCAAGGGCCTGGCCCGCAGCCGCACCGACTGGGACAGCGCGCTGGAGCACGCGGCCAACGTTTTCGCCGAGACCATCCGCGAACACGGGCCGGACAGCGTCGCCTTCTATGTCTCCGGCCAGCTGCTGACCGAGGACTACTACGCCTTCAACAAACTGGCCCGCGCCCTGGTCGGCACCAACAACCTGGATTCCAACTCGCGGCTGTGCATGTCCTCGGCGGTGGTCGGCTACAAGCGCAGCCTGGGCGCCGACGCCCCACCCTGCTCGTACGAGGACATCGAGCTGGCCGACTGCCTGCTGATCGCCGGGAGCAACATGGCCTATGCGCATCCGGTGTTGTTCCGCCGTCTGGAAGAAGCCAAGGCGAAGCGACCGGAGATGACCCTCATCGTCGTCGACCCGCGGCGCACCGACACCAGCGAGCTGGCCGATCTGCACCTGCCGATCCTGCCCGGCACCGATGTCGCGCTGTTCCACGGCCTGCTGCATATCCTCATGTGGGAAGGCTGGATCGACCGCCGCTTCATCGATGCCCATACCGAAGGCTTCGATGCGCTGAAAAGCCTGGTGCGCGACTACACTCCGGCGATGGTCGCCGACCTCTGCGGCATCCCGGTAGATTATCTGCAAACCTGCGCGCGGCTGATTGGAAGCGCACCAGCCTTCCTCTCCCTGTGGTGCATGGGGCTGAATCAGTCAACCGCCGGCAGCGCCAAGAACAGCGCGCTGATCAACCTGCACCTGGCCACCGGACAGATCGGCAAGCCGGGTGCCGGCCCTTTCTCGCTCACCGGCCAACCGAACGCCATGGGCGGACGCGAAACCGGCAGCCTGTCCAACCTGCTGCCCGGCCACCGCGACGCGGCCAATGCCGAACACCGCGCTGAAGTGGCGGGCTACTGGGGTGTCGAGCAGCTGCCGAAACAGCCTGGACTGTCCGCTATCGAGCTGTTCGAGGCGGTGCGCGCCGGCAAGATCAAGGCGCTGTGGATCGCTTGCACCAACCCGGCGCAGTCACTGCCGGACCAACAGAAAGTCCATGAGGCTCTGGCCGCCTGTCCCTTCGTCGTGGTGCAGGAAGCCTTCTTCACCACCGAAACCTGCCGCCACGCCGACCTGCTGCTGCCGGCCGCGAGCTGGGGCGAGAAGGAAGGCACGGTGACCAACTCCGAGCGCCGCATCAGCCATGTGCGTCGCGCCGTGCCGGCGCCCGGCGAAGCGCGCGCGGACTGGGCGATCACCTGCGATTTCGCCCGACGGCTGGAACGTCGCCTGCGCCCCGGCGAGCCGAGCCTGTTCGCGTTCGAGAATGCCGAGGCGCTGTTCGAGGAGTACAAGCCGCTCACCGCCGCCCGCGATCTGGACTACAGCGGCCTGAGCTACGCACTGATCGACACGCTCGGTCCGCAGCAGTGGCCATTCCCGCCGGGCAGCCAACAGGGCACCGCGCGGCTGTATGGTGACGGTGTGTTTCCCACTGCCACTGGTCGTGCGCGCTTTATCGCCGAGCACTACCAGGCGCCGAAGGAAAAGCGCGAGGCGCGCTACCCGCTAACCCTCAATACCGGCCGGCTGCGCGACCAGTGGCACGGCATGAGCCGCACCGGCACCGCGGCGCGGCTGTTCGGCCATGTCGAGGAAGCTCTACTCGGCATGAACGCCGAGGATATGCGTCGCCGACGTCTGCTGGACGGCCAGCTGGTACAGGTGAAGAGCCGGCGCGGCAGCCTGATCCTGCCGGTGCAGAAGGATGAAAGCCTGCGCGCCGGCCAGGCCTTCCTGCCGATGCACTGGGGTGATCGATTCCTCAAGGGGCTGGGCTGCAACGTGCTTACCCTGGCCAGCGTCGACCCTTTGTCGAAGCAGCCCGAACTCAAGCACGCCGGCATTGAAGTGGAACAAGCCGAATTGCCCTGGCAGTTCTTCGCGCTGGTTGAGGGCGATGTGCAGCGACGCTTCGAGGCGTTGCGGCCATTGTTCGAAACCTTCGACTACGCCAGCTTCAGCCTCGGCGGTCGCGAGCGCTCGGCGCTGCTGATCCGCGGCGCCCGAGATGCGGCGCCAACGGCCGTCGAGCTGGATACCATCGACCACCTGCTCGGCCTCGATGAAGGTCCGATGCTGGCCTATGACGATCCCCGCCGTGCTGTCGGCAAGCGCGTACGCATCGAGGACGGCCGCATCGTCGCCCTGCGCCTGGCCGGCGAAACCGTCGCCCGGCAGTGGCTGCGCGGGCTCTGGGAAAGCGGCAGTGCGGACGCCGAACTGCGCCGCTGGCTGCTGGCGCCACTCAGCGCGCCACCTGGCGGCGCGACCATCAGCACCGACCGTATTCTGTGCAACTGCATGAACGTCAGCCAGAGCAAGGTCCGTGCAGGCATCGAGCGCGGTCTCGATCTGACCGGCCTCAAGCAGGAGCTCGGCTGCGGCACCAGCTGTGGCTCCTGCGTACCCGAAATTAAGCGTCTGCTGGCCAGCCAGCCGGAACGCGCACTTCTCTGATACCAACCAAGACGAGGATTACCCCATGAGCGCAAAAGTCTGGCTGGTAGGCGCCGGCCCCGGCGACCCGGAACTGCTGACCCTCAAGGCCGTGCGCGCGCTGGGCGAGGCACAGGTGGTGATGATCGACGATCTGGTCAACCCCGCCGTGCTCGAACACTGCCCGAACGCTCGCATCATCCCGGTGGGCAAGCGCGGCGGCTGCCGCTCCACACCGCAAGCCTTCATCCACCGTCTGATGCTGCGTTACGCCCGCCAGGGCAAGTGCGTGGTGCGCCTCAAGGGTGGCGATCCGTGCATCTTCGGCCGCGGTGGCGAAGAAGCCGAATGGCTGTCGGCACGCGGCATCGAGGTCGAGCTGGTCAACGGCATCACCGCCGGCCTGGCCGGCGCCACGCAATGCGGTATCTCGCTGACCCAGCGCGGCGTCGCCCGCGGCGTCACCCTGGTAACAGCGCACACGCTCGACGACAGCAGTCCGGAATGGCAGGCGCTGGCCAAAAGCGGCACCACGCTGGTGGTGTACATGGGTGTGAGCAAGCTGGAGCAGGTGCAGGCCGGGCTGCTGGAAGGTGGTCTTGCCGCTTCGACGCCAGTGGCGATGATCGAGAACGCCTCATTGCCGCAGCAGCTCGAATGCCGCTCCAGCCTCGCCGACATGTACCGCGACGCCTTGACCTTCAAGCTGAAGAGCCCTGCGATTCTCGTGATCGGCGAAGTCGCAGCAAGAAGTAGCGACGGGGCTTTTTCTCGCGCCGACCACCATCGTAATTCGAAGCTGGCACGCACCCCAGACGGCCTGGTGCGGATGATGTCGAACTACGCTGCGAGCATTGATGAAATCAATTAAAGCTAGAGAAAACCTCAATAAGTTTCATACAGAAACATGTACTTAATTTTTGCAGACGCATAGAATGCCCGGCCATTAGGAGTTGCGACGCATGGTCGCTGTCGCAAGCTGGACTTATTCAAGCCGTTCCGTTAAAGGGGCCCGGCATGCCTGATGTAGCTCTGTCCCACAATTGGGGCTTCGCAGTATTTCTTCTTGGTGTCATCGCCCTTTGCGCTTTCATGCTCGGCGCCTCCAGCCTGCTGGGCAGCAAAGCCTGGGGCCGTGCCAAGAACGAACCCTTCGAATCCGGCATCGTCCCCACTGGCAGCGCCCGCCTGCGACTCTCCGCAAAATTCTATCTGGTCGCGATGCTCTTCGTGATCTTCGACGTTGAAGCCCTTTATCTCTTTGCCTGGGCCGTATCAGTGCGCGAAAGCGGCTGGGCGGGCCTCATTGAAGCTACCGTATTCATAGCAATTCTGTTGGCAGGTCTTGTCTACCTTTGGCGGGTCGGGGCGCTCGATTGGGCACCTGCGAGCCGTCGCGAGCGACAGGCGAAGCTAAAACAATGAGGCTCTTCACATGCAATACAAACTTACCCGGATCGATCCGGATGCGGTCAATGACCGCTATCCGATCGGTCAGCAGGAGACTGTTGCCGACCCACTAGAAGGACAAGTCCATCGCAACATCTACATGGGCAAGCTGGAAGACGTACTGAGCAATGCGGTCAACTGGGGACGCAAGAACTCCCTTTGGCCATATAACTTCGGTCTGTCCTGCTGCTACGTGGAGATGACGACTGCCTTCACCGCTCCGCATGACATCGCCCGATTTGGTGCCGAAGTGATTCGAGCATCACCGCGTCAGGCCGATTTCATGGTCATCGCCGGCACCTGCTTCATCAAGATGGCGCCGATCATCCAGCGTCTCTACGAACAAATGCTCGAGCCCAAGTGGGTCATCTCGATGGGCTCGTGCGCCAATTCCGGTGGTATGTACGACATCTACTCGGTCGTTCAGGGGGTCGACAAGTTCCTCCCCGTCGACGTCTACATACCCGGCTGCCCGCCCCGTCCTGAGGCATTCCTGCAAGGCTTGCAACTGCTGCAGGACTCCATAGGCAAGGAGCGCCGCCCGCTGTCCTGGGTCGTTGGCGACCAAGGCATCTACCGTGCCGAAATGCCTTCGCAGAAAGAACAGCGACGCGAACAGCGTATCCAGGTAACCAACCTGCGCAGCCCCGACGACGTGTGATCCAGCTTCCGCCTTCCCTCGCGGGAAGGTCTGCTCGCACCCCAACGTTGACCGAAAGCGACCGAGATCATGACTGCAGACAGCGCTCTGTACATCCCGCCCTACAAGGCTGACGACCAGGATATCGTCGTCGAACTGAATGCGCGCTTTGGCGCCGACCTCTTTACCGCGCAGCCCACCCGCACTGGCATGCCGGTCCTCTGGGTGCCACGCGAGCGCCTGATCGAGGTCCTGAGCTTCCTGCGCCAGGTACGCAAACCCTACGTAATGCTCTACGACCTGCACGGTGTCGACGAGCGCCTGCGCACCCAGCGCCAGGGTCTGCCCGCCGCGGACTTCAGCGTCTTCTATCATCTGATGTCGCTGGAGCGTAACAGCGACGTGATGATCAAGGTCGCACTGTCGGAGAAGGATCTCAGCCTGCCGACTGCTACCGGTGTCTGGCCGAACGCCAACTGGTACGAGCGCGAAGTCTGGGACATGTATGGCATCGACTTCACCGGACATCCTCGTCTTGCGCGCATGCTCATGCCGCCGACCTGGGAAGGGCATCCGCTGCGCAAGGACTACCCGGCACGCGCGACCGAGTTCGATCCCTACAGCCTAACCGCCGCCAAGCAGGACTTGGAGCAGGAGGCCCTGCGCTTCAAGCCCGAGGACTGGGGCATGAAGCGCAGCGGCCCTCATGAGGACTACATGTTCCTCAACCTCGGCCCGAACCACCCCTCGGCGCACGGCGCTTTCCGCATCATCCTGCAACTCGATGGCGAGGAAATCATCGATTGCGTACCGGAGATCGGTTATCACCATCGCGGCGCCGAGAAGATGGCCGAGCGCCAGAGCTGGCACAGCTTCATTCCCTATACGGACCGTATCGACTACCTCGGCGGGGTGATGAACAACCTGCCCTACGTGCTGGCGGTGGAGAAACTCGCCGGCATCAAGGTGCCGGACCGCGTCGACTTCATTCGCGTGATGATGGCGGAGTTCTTCCGCATCCAGAACCATCTGCTGTACCTGGGCACCTATATTCAGGACGTTGGCGCCATGACGCCGGTGTTCTTTACCTTCACCGACCGCCAGCGCGCCTACCAGGTGATCGAGGCGATCACCGGTTTCCGTATGCACCCGGCCTGGTACCGCATCGGCGGTGTGGCGCATGACTTGCCGCGCGGTTGGGACAAGCTGGTCCGCGAGTTCCTCGACTGGATGCCCAAGCGCTTGGCCGAGTATGAGAAGGCCGCGCTGAAAAACAGCATTCTGATCGGTCGCACCAAGGGCGTGGCTGCCTACAACACCAAGGAGGCTCTGGAGTGGGGCACCACCGGTGCTGGCCTGCGCGCTACCGGCTGCGACTTCGACATCCGCAAGGCACGCCCCTACTCGGGCTACCAGCATTTCGAGTTCGAGGTTCCGCTGGCGGTTAATGGCGATGCCTACGACCGCTGCCTGGTGAAGATGGGCGAGATGCGCGAAAGCCTGCGCATCATCGAGCAGTGCCTGAAACACATGCCCGAAGGTCCTTACAAAGCCGATCACCCGCTGACTACGCCGCCGCCGAAGGAACGCACGCTGCAGCACATCGAAACCATGATCACGCACTTCCTGCAGGTATCGTGGGGGCCGGTGATGCCGGCCAACGAGAGCTTCCAGATGATCGAGGCGACCAAGGGCATCAACAGCTATTACTTGACCAGCGACGGCAGCACCATGAGCTATCGCACGCGCATTCGCACGCCGAGCTTCCCGCACCTGCAGCAGATCCCGGCCGTGATCCGCGGCAGCATGGTCGCGGACCTCATCGCCTATCTGGGCAGTATCGATTTCGTCATGGCCGACGTGGACCGCTGATATGAGCACGCTTATCCAGACTGACCGTTTCGCCCTCAGCGCAGCCGAACGCTCGGCCATCGAGCATGAGATGCACCACTACGAAGACCCGCGCGCGGCTTCCATCGAAGCCCTGAAGATCGTGCAGAAGGCCCGCGGCTGGGTGCCGGACGGTGCCGCCGATGCGATCGGCGAGCTGCTCGGCATTCCCGCCAGCGATGTCGAGGGCGTGGCGACCTTCTACAGCCAGATCTTCCGCCAACCGGTGGGTCGCCACATCATCCGCGTCTGCGACAGCATGACCTGCTTCATCGGCGGCCACGAATCGATCCTCGAGGCACTGCAGCATCAGCTGGGCATCGCACCGGGTCAGACCACCGCCGACGGCCGCTTTACCCTCATTCCGGTGTGCTGTCTGGGCAACTGCGACAAGGCCCCGGCACTGATGATCGACGATGACACCTTCGGCGATGTACGCAGCGAAGGCGTCGCCGCCCTGCTGGAGGCCTACCCATGACGCGCAGCACGACGAAAATGCTCGCCTCCCTCGGCCCGGCCAACCGCGTGGCGCGCAACGAGGAAACCCACCCGCTGACCTGGCGCCTGCGCGACGACGGTCAGCCGGTCTGGCTCGACGAATACCAGCAGAAAAACGGCTACGCTGCCGCGCGCAAGGCGCTGGCCGAAATGGCCCAGGTCGACATCGTGCAGACGGTAAAGGATTCCGGACTCAAGGGTCGCGGCGGCGCCGGCTTCCCCACCGGCGTCAAGTGGGGCCTGATGCCAGCAGACGAAGCGCAGAACATCCGCTACCTGCTGTGCAATGCCGACGAGATGGAACCCAATACCTGGAAGGACCGCTTGCTCATGGAGCAGCTGCCGCACCTTCTGGTCGAGGGCATGCTGATCAGCGCCCGGGCGCTCAAGGCCTATCGCGGTTACATCTTCCTGCGCGGCGAATACGTCGATGCGGCGCACAACCTCAACCGCGCCATCGAGGAAGCCAAGGCCGCCGGCCTGCTCGGCAAGAACATCCTCGGTTCCGGCTTCGATTTCGAGCTGTTCGTACACACCGGTGCCGGACGCTACATCTGCGGTGAAGAAACCGCATTGATCAACTCCCTCGAAGGCCGCCGCGCCAACCCGCGCGCCAAACCGCCCTTCCCTGCCGCCGTCGGCGTCTGGGGCAAGCCGACCTGCGTGAACAACGTCGAAACGCTGTGCAACGTGCCGGCGATCATCGGCAACGGCGTGGACTGGTATAAAGGCCTGGCGCGGCCGGGCAGCGAAGACATGGGCAGCAAGCTCATGGGCTTCTCCGGCAAGGTCAAGCACCCCGGCATCTGGGAGCTGCCCTTTGGCATCAGCGCCCGCGAGCTGTTCGAGGACTACGCCGGCGGCATGCGCGACGGCTACCGCCTCAAGTGCTGGCAGCCCGGCGGCGCAGGCACCGGCTTCCTGCTGCCCGAGCATCTCGAGGCGCAGATGTATGCCGGCGGCATCGCCAAGGTCGGTACGCGGATGGGCACCGGGCTGGCGCTGGCGGTGGACGACACCATCAACATGGTCTCGCTGCTGCGCAACATGGAAGAGTTCTTCGCCCGCGAATCTTGCGGCTGGTGCACGCCATGCCGCGACGGCCTTCCGTGGAGCGTGAAGATCCTGCGTGCGCTCGAACGCGGTCAGGGGAGCCGCCAGGACATCGATACGCTGCTGCAACTGGTCGACTTCCTCGGACCGGGCCGCACCTTCTGCGCCCACGCGCCGGGCGCGGTGGAGCCGTTAGGCAGCGCGGTGAAATATTTCCGACATGAGTTCGAGGCAGGCGTCGCGCAAGAGGCGAAGGCGCCTATGCAGCCGGCATAGAGAATTGAACGACGCAGAGCGCGAAAGGCTCGACGCGAGGCGCATTCAGCCCGTCAGCCTCAGCGCTCCGCCTCAGAAGCAGATTTCCTATTAGCCTGACCCGCGCAAGCGGATGAGAAGACCTAGAAATGGCCACGATCCACGTAGACGGCAAAGCCTACGAGGTCGACGGTGCGGACAACCTGTTGCAGGCCTGTCTGTCCCTCGGACTCGACATTCCCTACTTCTGCTGGCACCCGGCGCTGGGCAGCGTCGGTGCCTGCCGCCAATGCGCGGTCAAGCAGTACAGCGACGAAAACGATACCCGCGGTCGCCTGGTCATGTCCTGCATGACCCCGGCCACCGACAAGACCTGGATCTCCATCGACGACGAGGAAGCCAAAGCCTTCCGCGCCAGCGTGGTGGAGTGGCTGATGATTAACCACCCGCACGACTGCCCGGTGTGCGAGGAAGGCGGTCACTGCCATCTGCAAGACATGACGGTGATGACCGGCCATAACAAGCGCCGCTACCGCTTCACCAAGCGCACCCACCAGAACCAGGAACTCGGCCCGTTCATCGCCCACGAGATGAATCGTTGCATCGCCTGCTATCGCTGCGTGCGCTACTACAAGGACTATGCCGGCGGTGAAGACCTTGGCGTGTTCGGCGCGCATGACAACGTCTATTTCGGTCGCGTCGAGGACGGCGTGCTCGAGAGCGAGTTCTCCGGCAACCTGGTCGAGGTCTGCCCGACCGGCGTGTTCACCGACAAGACCCACTCCGAACGCTACAACCGCAAGTGGGACATGCAGTTCGCCCCGAGCATCTGCCAGCAGTGCTCGGCCGGTTGCAACATCAGCCCCGGCGAGCGCTATGGCGAGATCCGCCGCATCGAGAACCGCTTCAACGGTGCGGTGAACCACTATTTCCTCTGCGATCGCGGCCGCTTCGGCTACGGCTACGTGAACCGCAAGGATCGTCCGCGCCAGCCGCTGCTGCGCGCCGGACAGGCCCAACTGGGCGTCGACGCCGCACTGGACAAGGCCGCCGCGCTGCTTGCCGGTCGTCGGCTGATCGGCATCGGCTCGCCGCGCGCCAGCCTGGAAAGCAACCATGCGCTACGCGAACTGGTCGGCGCGGACAACTTCTATTCCGGCATCGCCGCCCAGGAACTGCACAACCTGCAACTGATCCGTGAGCTGTTGCAGAACGGCCCGCTGCCAACGCCGTCGATGCGCGAGATCGAAGAACACGACGCCGTCTTCATCCTCGGCGAGGACCTGACCCAGACTGCTCCGCGTCTGGCGCTGTCACTGCGCCAAGCCGTCAAGGGCAAGGCCACCGAAATCGCCGCCGCGGCGAAGATTCCCGGGTGGCATCAGGCCGCCGTGCAGAACGTTGCCCAGCGCGCGCTGAGCCCGCTGTTCATCGCCTGCGTGAGCGAAACCCGCCTGGACGATGTGGCGGCCGAAAGCGTACAGGCCGCGCCCGACGACCTGGCCCGACTGGGCTTCGCCGTCGCACACGCCATCGACCCCAGCGCACCAGCGGTTACCGGCCTGGAAGCCGACGCGGTGCAACTGGCGCAACGCATTGCCGACGCCCTGCTCGCAGGCAAGCGCCCGCTGATCGTCTCCGGCGCGTCGCTCGGCTCCGAAGCCGTGCTCAAGGCCGCAGCGAACATCGCCCAGGCGCTGAAGAACCGCGAGAAGAACGCCTCGATCAGCCTGGTGGCTGCCGAAGCCAACAGCCTGGGCATGGCCCTGCTGCTGGCCGACGAGCGCGCCGACAAGTCGGTGGACGCCGCGCTGCAGGCGCTTCGTAGTGGCCAGGCCGATGCCGTGCTGGTGCTGGAAAATGATCTGTACCGCCGCGCCGCACGCGCCGAGGTGGACGCCGCGCTGGATGCCGCGCACGTGCTGATCGTCGCCGACCACCAGCATACCGAGACCGCCGCGCGCGCCGATCTGTTGCTCCCGGTCGCCAGTTTCGCCGAGGGCGACGGCACCCTGGTCAGCCAGGAAGGCCGCGCCCAGCGTTTCTTCCAGGTGTTCGAGCCGAGCTACTACGACAGCAGCATCCTGATCCGCGAAGGCTGGCGCTGGCTGCATGCACTGCAGTCGACCCGCGAGCATCGCCCGGTGGACTGGACCCGCCTCGATCAGGCGACCGAAGCCTGTGCCTCCAGCCATCCACTGCTGGCCGCGATTCGTGATGCGGCGCCGAAGGCCGAATTTCGCATCAAGGGTCTGAAAATGGCCCGCGAGCCCCTTCGCTACAGCGGTCGCACGGCGATGCGTGCCGACATCAGCGTGCACGAGCCGCGCCAGCCACAAGACATCGACTCGCCGTTCGCCTTCTCCATGGAAGGCTATTCCGGCTCGGCCGAAGCACGTCAGCAAATCCCGTTCGCCTGGTCGCCGGGATGGAACTCGCCGCAGGCCTGGAACAAGTTTCAGGACGAGGTCGGCGGCCATCTGCGCGCCGGCGATCCGGGCGTACGCCTGCTCGAATCGCGCGGCGCCACGCTGCCCTGGTTCGCGCCGACCGCAGCCTTCGCTCCGCAACCGGGGCATTGGCAGGCCGTGCCGCTGTATCACCTGTTCGGCAGCGACGAAACCTCGTCACTGGCCGCGCCGATCCAGACGCGTATTCCGCAACCGTATGTGGCACTGAACGAAGCCGAAGCCGCACGTCTGGGCGTCAACGACGGTGTGCGCTTGGCCCTGCTGGTGAACGGACATGAGCTGCACCTGCCGCTGCGTATCGTTGAAGACCTGGCGGTCGGGCTGGTCGGGCTGCCGGTCGGCCTGCCCGGCGTGCCGGCAGCGTTCGCGGGCGCGATCGTCAGCAATCTGCAGGAGGCTGCGCAATGAGCTGGCTGACTCCCGAAATCATCGACGTGATCATCCAGGTGCTCAAGTCCCTCGTCATCATGCTGGTGGTGGTGGTGGCCGGTGCGCTGCTGAGCTTCGTCGAGCGCCGTCTGCTCGGTCTCTGGCAGGATCGCTACGGTCCGAACCGGGTCGGCCCCTACGGCCTGTTCCAGCTCGCCGCCGACATGCTGAAGATGTTCTTCAAGGAGGACTGG
The DNA here is from genome assembly GCF_024448505.1 of Stutzerimonas degradans. GTDB lineage: Bacteria > Pseudomonadota > Gammaproteobacteria > Pseudomonadales > Pseudomonadaceae > Stutzerimonas > Stutzerimonas degradans. Next base: position 146,617 of record NZ_JAMOHV010000005.1, on the reverse strand, counting down.
ACACCGCCCTTCGTCGACAAGCCGATCTTCACCCTGGCGCCAGTGGTGGCGATGGGCTCGCTGCTGATCGCCTTCGCCATCGTGCCAGTGACACCAACCTGGGGTGTGGCCGACCTGAACATCGGCCTGCTGTTCTTCTTCGCGATGGCGGGCCTCACCGTCTATGCGGTGCTGTTCGCCGGCTGGGCCAGCAACAACAAGTTCGCCCTGCTCGGCGCCCTGCGCGCTTCGGCACAGACGGTGTCCTACGAAGTGTTCTTGGGCCTGTCGCTGATGGGCATCGTCGCCCAGGTCGGCTCGTTCAACATGCGCGACATCGTCGAGTACCAGCAGCAGAACCTCTGGTTCGTCATCCCGCAGATTCTCGGCTTCGCGACCTTCTTCATCGCCGGTGTCGCGGTCACCCACCGTCACCCGTTCGACCAGCCAGAAGCCGAGCAGGAATTGGCCGACGGCTATCACGTCGAATATGCCGGCATGAAATGGGGCATGTTCTTCGTCGGTGAGTACATCGGCATCGTGACCATCTCGGCGCTGCTGACCACGCTGTTCTTCGGCGGCTGGCACGGTCCGTTCCTCGATACCCTGCCGTGGCTGTCGTTCTTCTGGTTCGCGCTCAAGACCGGCTTCTTCATCATGCTCTTCATCCTGCTGCGAGCGTCCCTGCCCCGGCCACGCTACGACCAGGTAATGGCTTTCGGCTGGAAGTTTTGCCTGCCGCTGACGCTGCTCAACCTGCTGGTGACCGGCGCGCTCGTGCTGGCCGCGCAGTAAGGAGAAAATTCATGTTTAAGTACATTGGCGAGGTGCTCCACGGCACCTACACCCAGTTGCGCAGCCTGGTAATGGTGTTCAGCCATGCCTTCCGCAAGCGCGACACACTGCAATACCCCGAAGAGCCGGTCTACCTGCCACCGCGCTATCGCGGCCGCATCGTACTTACCCGCGACCCCGACGGCGAAGAGCGCTGCGTGGCCTGCAACCTCTGTGCGGTGGCCTGCCCGGTAGGCTGCATCTCGCTGCAGAAGGCCGAGACCGAAGATGGTCGCTGGTATCCGGAATTCTTCCGCATCAACTTCTCGCGCTGCATTTTCTGCGGCCTGTGCGAGGAGGCCTGCCCGACCACCGCAATCCAGCTCACTCCGGATTTCGAGATGGGCGAGTACAAGCGCCAGGACCTGGTCTACGAGAAGGAAGACCTGCTGATCTCCGGGCCCGGCAAGAACCCGGACTACAACTTCTACCGCGTTTCCGGCCTGGCCATCGCCGGCAAGCCGAAAGGCGCCGCGCAGTGCGAAGCCGAACCGATCAACGTCAAGGGGTTGCTGCCGTGACCGTATCGCCGCGCCCCCGCTCCTTCCGCCCGCTCGCCTCATGGGCGAGCGACGCCACAGTTTCGAGGACCTGACGTCATGGACTTCGCGTTCTACTTCTCCGCCGGTGTAGCGGTGGTGTCCACCCTGCGGGTGGTCACCGGCACGAATCCGGTTCACGCCCTGCTCTACCTGGTCGTCTCGCTGCTGGCGGTCGCCATGTGCTTCTTCAGTCTCGGCGCGCCGTTTGCCGGTGCGCTGGAAATCATCGTCTACGCCGGCGCGATCATGGTGCTGTTCGTCTTCGTGGTGATGATGCTCAACCTCGGCCCGGCCATTGCCCAGCAGGAGCGAGCCTGGCTGACACCACGGATCTGGATCGGCCCGTCGCTGCTGGCCGGTGTGCTGCTGCTGCAACTGCTTTGGGCGCTGTTCGCCGAACCGAGCAATGCACCGCTGGCGCTCACCAGCGTTGGTCCCAAGGAAGTCGGCGTATCGCTGTTCGGGCCCTACCTGCTGGCGGTCGAACTGGCCTCGCTGCTGCTGCTCGCGGCGCTGATCGCGGCCTACCACCTGGGCCGCCATGAGGCGAAGGAGTAATTCATGCAAAGCATTCCTCTCGAACACGGGCTGGCAGTCGCCGCGATCCTCTTCTGCCTCGGGCTGGTCGGTCTGATGGTTCGGCGCAACATCCTGTTCATGCTGATGAGCCTGGAAATCATGATGAACGCTGCGGGCCTGGCCTTCGTCGTCGCCGGTAGCCGCTGGGCACAGGCGGACGGGCAGATCATGTTCATTCTGGTGATCACCCTGGCGGCGGCTGAAGCCGCCATCGGCCTGGCGATCCTGCTGCAGCTATACCGCCGCTTCAATACCCTCGATGTCGATGCCGCAAGCGAGATGCACGGATGAATCTTCTATTCCTGACCTTCGTTTTTCCGCTGCTCGGCTACTTCCTGCTCGCTTTTTCCCGCGGACGGATTTCCGAGAACCTTGCTGCGACCATCGGCGTCGGCTCGGTGGGGCTCAGCGCGCTGACCAGCGCCTGGATCATCTGGCAGTTCAACACCACGCCGCCGGCCGAGGGGGTCTTCACCCTGCAGCTATGGCAGTGGCTGGACGTCGCCAACCTGCAGGCATCCTTCGGCCTGCATCTGGACGGCCTGTCGCTGACCATGCTCGGCGTAGTCACGGGCGTGGGCTTCCTGATCCACCTGTTCGCCAGCTGGTACATGCGGGGTGAAGAGGGCTACTCGCGCTTCTTCGCCTACACCAACCTGTTCATCTTCAGCATGCTGCTGCTGGTGTTGGGCGACAACCTGCTGCTGCTGTACTTCGGCTGGGAAGGCGTGGGGTTGTGCTCCTACCTGCTGATCGGCTTCTACTTCAAGGAGCGCAAGAACGGCAACGCGGCGCTCAAGGCCTTCATCGTCACCCGCGTGGGCGACGTGCTGATGGCCTTCGGCCTGTTCATCCTGTTCGTCCAGCTCGGCACGCTGAACATCCAGGACCTGCTGACGCTGGCGCCGCAGAAGTTCGCCGAGGGCGATCTGTGGATCACCCTGGCCACCCTGGCGCTGCTTGGCGGCGCAGTGGGCAAGTCGGCACAACTGCCGCTGCAGACCTGGCTGGCAGATGCGATGGCGGGCCCGACGCCGGTGTCCGCGCTGATCCACGCTGCCACCATGGTCACCGCCGGTGTCTACCTGATCGCCCGTACCCATGGCCTGTTCCTGCTGGCGCCCGACGTGCACGAGCTGGTCGGCATCGTCGGCGGCGTGACGCTGGTGCTGGCCGGCTTCGCCGCACTGGTGCAGACCGACATCAAGCGCATCCTGGCCTACTCGACCATGAGCCAGATCGGCTACATGTTCCTTGCCCTCGGCGTTGGTGCGTGGGACGCAGCGATCTTCCACCTGATGACGCACGCCTTCTTCAAGGCTCTGCTGTTCCTCGCGTCCGGCTCGGTTATCCACGCCTGCCACCACGAGCAGAACATCTTTCGCATGGGTGGCCTGTGGAAGAAGCTGCCGCTGGCCTACGCCAGTTTCATCGTCGGCGGCGCCGCGCTGGCCGCGCTGCCGCTGATCACCGCGGGCTTCTACTCCAAGGACGAAATCCTCTGGGAAGCATTTGCCAGCGGACACAACGGGCTGCTCTATGCCGGTCTGGCAGGCGCTTTCCTGACTTCGCTGTATACCTTCCGACTGATCTTCATTGCCTTCCACGGCAAGCCGCAGACCGAGGCGCATGCCGGAAGCGGCCTCGCCCACAACCTGCCGCTGGCGGTGCTGATCGTGCTTTCCACGGTGGTCGGCGCGCTGATCACCCCGCCGCTGGCCGGCGTGCTGCCTGAGAGCCTCGGCCATGCCGGTGGCGAGGCCAAGCACAGCCTGGAGCTGGTGTCCGGCGCCGTTGCAATCGCCGGCATCCTGCTCGCCGCAGCACTGTTCCTCGGCAAGCGCGGGCTGGTCACGTCCATCGCCCAAAGCGCACCCGGACGCCTGCTGAGCACCTGGTGGTTCGCCGCGTGGGGCTTCGACTGGATCTACGACAAGCTTTTCGTGCAGCCCTATCTGTGGCTGTGCCGCCTGCTCGCCCGTGACCCCATCGACGCCACCATCGGTCTGGTGCCGCGCACCGCCCGTGGCAGCCACGCCGCCCTGAGCCGCAGCGAAACCGGCCAGTTGCGCTGGTATGCCCTGTCCATCGTCGGCGGAGCCGTGCTGCTGCTCGGCATCATCCTGCTCTGAATTGCCCAAGGACTCGAAATCGTGATTCTGCCCTGGCTAATCCTGATTCCCTTCATCGGCGGCTTGCTCTGCTGGCTGGTCGAACGCTTCGACCAAACCCTGCCACGCTGGATCGCCCTGTTCACCATGACGCTGCTGTTCGGTCTGGGCCTCTGGCTCTGGAGCAACGGCGATTACAGCCTGGCGCCGACGCCTGAAGCCGGCTCGACCTGGGCGCTGGAGTTCAAGCACGTCTGGATCGAGCGCTTTGGCATCAACCTGCACCTGGCACTCGATGGTCTGTCGTTGCTGATGGTGCTGCTCACCGGCCTGCTCGGTGTGCTGTCGGTGCTCTGCTCGTGGAAGGAGATCCAGCGCCACGTCGGTTTCTTCCACCTCAACCTGATGTGGATCCTCGGCGGCGTGGTCGGCGTGTTCCTCTCGCTGGACTTGTTCCTGTTCTTCTTCTTCTGGGAAATGATGCTGGTGCCGATGTACTTCCTCATCGCGCTCTGGGGTCACAGCTCCGAAGGCAAGCGTTCGCGGATCAACGCGGCGACCAAATTCTTCATCTATACCCAGGCCAGCGGCCTGATCATGCTGGTGGCGATCCTCGGGCTGGTGCTGGTGAATTACCACAACACCGGTGTACTGACCTTCGATTACGCCCTGCTGCTCGACGCCGAGCTCGATCCGAAGATCGAGTTCCTGCTGATGCTCGGCTTCTTCATCGCCTTCGCGGTTAAGTTCCCGATCGTACCGCTGCACGCCTGGTTGCCGGCTGCCCACGCCCAGGCCCCGACCGCAGGCTCCGTGGACCTGGCCGGCATCCTGTTGAAAACTGCCGCCTACGGCATGATCCGCTTCGCCCTGCCGCTGTTCCCCGAGGCTTCGGCGGACTTCGCGCCGATCGCCATGACGCTCGGCCTGATTGGCATCTTCTACGGTGCACTGCTGTCGTTCGGCCAGACCGACATCAAGCGTCTGGTTGCCTACTCCAGCATCTCGCACATGGGGTTCGTGCTTATCGGCATCTACTCGGGCAGCGAGCTGGCGTTGCAGGGCGCGGTGGTGTTGATGATCGCCCACGGCCTGTCGGCTGCTGCGCTGTTCATCCTCTGTGGCCAGCTCTATGAGCGCCTGCATACCCGTGACATGCGTGAGATGGGCGGTCTGTGGTCGCGCCTGCCGTGGCTGCCGGCGCTGAGCCTGTTCTTCGCCGCCGCCTCGCTGGGCCTGCCCGGTACCGGCAACTTCGTCGGCGAGTTCGTGGTGCTGTTCGGTGCTTTCGGCCAGTGGCCGTGGATCGTGGTGATCGCCACCTTCGGTCTGGTGCTCTCCTCGGTGTATTCGCTGGCGATGATCCATCGCGCGCATTTCGGTCCGGTCAAGGCCGAGGGCAGCCTGCGCGGGCTGGACGCGCGCGAGGTCGGCATGATTCTGCTGCTGGCGGCGCTGCTGGTGCTGCTCGGGGTCTATCCGCAGCCGGTATTCGACACCTCGCTGGCCACCATGAGTGGCGTACAGCAGTGGTTCAGTACCGCTTTCTCCCAACTCGCTTCGGTCCGGTAGTCGCGCTATGGAATTCACTCAACAACACTTCATCGCCCTGCTGCCGTTGCTCATCGTCAGTGCCACCACCGTGGTGGTGATGCTGGCGATTGCGTGGCGTCGCAACCATGGCCTGACCTACATGCTGACCGCAGCCGGGTTGGTTCTTGCGCTGCTATCGATTGCGCCAGCGTTGCAGGTAGCGCCGCTGGAGGTTACCCAGCTGCTGCAGCTGGACCGCTTCGCCTACTTCCACATGGCGCTACTGCTGCTGGCCACGCTGGCCTGCGTCACCCTGGCGCATGCCTATCTGGGCGAGAAGCCGGGCGGCCAGGGCTTCCCAGGCAATCGCGAGGAACTCTATCTGCTGATGGTGCTGTCGGCCCTCGGCGGTCAGGTGCTCGTGTCCAGCCAGCATCTGGCCGGTCTGTTCATCGGCCTGGAGCTGCTTTCGGTGCCGGTCTACGGGCTGGTCGCCTACGCCTTCTTCAACAAGCGTTCGCTGGAAGCCGGAATCAAGTACATGGTGCTGTCGGCCGCCGGCAGCGCGTTCCTGCTGTTCGGCATGGCGCTGCTGTACGCTGAGTCCGGTAGCCTGAGCTTCGCCGGCATTGGCGCCAGCCTGGCGGCGCAACAGTCGACCGTTCTGGTGCAGGCCGGCATTGGCATGATGCTGGTCGGGCTGGGCTTCAAGCTTTCGCTGGTGCCCTTCCATCTGTGGACGCCGGATGTCTACGAGGGCGCTCCGGCACCGGTTTCCGCATTCCTCGCCACTGCCAGCAAACTCGCCGTGTTCGCTGTGCTGCTGCGCCTCTACCAGCTGTCGCCAGCGACCAGTGGCGGCTGGCTGAACGATGGTCTGACGCTGATCGCCATCGCCTCGATCCTGATCGGCAACCTGCTGGCGCTGAATCAGAGCAACCTCAAGCGCCTGCTCGGTTATTCGTCCATCGCCCACTTCGGCTACCTGCTGGTGGCGCTGATCGCCAGCGAAGGCCTTGCTGTCGAGGCAGTCGGCGTTTACCTGGCGACCTACGTGCTGACCAGCCTCGGTGCCTTCGGTGTGATCACGCTGATGTCCAGCCCATTCCAGGGCCGCGACGCCGATGCCCTGTACGAGTACCGCGGCCTGTTCTGGCGCCGGCCGTACCTGACTGCGGTGCTCACCGTGATGATGCTGTCGCTGGCTGGCATTCCGATGACGGCGGGCTTCATCGGCAAGTTCTACGTGATCGCCGCTGGCGTGCAATCGCAGCAGTGGTGGTTGCTGGGCAGCTTGATCATCGGCAGCGCCATCGGCCTGTACTACTACCTGCGCGTGATGGTGACGCTGTATCTGGTCGAGCCCGGCATACGCCGTCACGACGCACCGCTCAACTGGGGTCAACAAGCCGGTGGCATCATGCTGCTGGCCGTCGCCGCCCTCGCCTTCCTCCTCGGTGTCTACCCGCAGCCACTGCTGGAACTGGCTCAGCATGCGATCTTCGCTACGCTCTGAGCACCGCACCAGATAACGAAACGCCCCGATTACTCGGGGCGTTTCTGTTTTCGGACTTCAACCTCAGGCACTGCGCGAGGTGCGCTCGTCGCTCAGCCGTGCGGGGTAGCGTTCTCGGCCTTCTCGATATGCAGGGGTAGCGAAGAAAACCCGCTGGCGGGAAAGAACGCCTTTACCGGTTGCTGATCCGCCAGCAGCGCCATTCGGCGGGTGCGCCCCAGCAGCTCCTCCATCACAACGCGCAGCTCCAGCCTGGCAAGCGGGGCTCCGGGACAGACATGGATGCCGGCGCCATACAGCAGATTCAGCTGCGGCTCGCGGTCGAGACGAAACTCATCGGGATCGCCGAACACCGCTTCGTCGCGATTGGCCGATGCCCAGATGAGCGCCAGACGCGTACCGGCCGCCAACGTGCGCTCACCCAGCGTGACCTCTCTGGTGGTGACCCGCCGGTTCATAACGAGCGGCGCGTGGATGCGCAGTATCTCGTCGATGGCGGCCGGCAGCAGCGCCGGCTGCTCGCGCAACTGCTGCTGCAACGCGGCATGGCCGGCGAGGTAATGCACGAGGATGCCGATCGAGGCGGCAATGGTACCCAGCTCGCCGACCGTCCAGTTACGCAGGATGCTGACGATTTCATCGTCGGTCAGCGGTCTGCCCAAGGCCTGATCGCGCAGCAGACGGGTGGTCACGTCGTCTGGCGCCGCGCTACCGGCGTTGCGGCGCGCCGTGAGCAGATCCTTGATGTAGCCGTCGAATTCTAGCGCAACCGCACTCATCGCCGCTTCGTCCCTGGCCAACGTCGCCGCCTGGTTCTTCAGCGTCCACAGGCGCAGCGGCTCGTGCAGCTCCACCGGCCAGCCCAGCCAGGCGCACTGAATCTGCAACGCGAAAATCTGCGCAAAGTCCGCCATCAGCTCGACATCCGCCTGCTCCGGCAAGGCCTGCACCAGCCGTACCGCAACCTCCCGGCACACCGGCGCGAAGGCTTCCATCTGCTGCGGCTCGAAGTAAGGCTCGATGAGCCGCCGGTACGCCGTATGCTCCGGCGGGTCCATGCCGTTGGGCACGGAGGGGAAACGCGAGACGGCGTTGCTGTAGGTCTCGTGGTCCATCAATACGTGCATGACATCCGCGTGTCGGAACAGCGAGGTGTAGCCGTAACGACTGGTTGCCACCGGGCAGCGACGGCGCATGTCGTCGTAGGTGGCCAACTGGTCCTTGAGTACCGCCTCGGATCTCGGATCCCAATCGGCTGATTTATTCTCCATAGCAACTCCTCTTGCGGACCTCTCGATAATCGGACCGCCTCGGTGGTGATGAATTATTCGGCCCTGTCCCAACCCGGCAGGCTGAACTCCGCACGCAGCAGTTGCACCTCTTCCTGATGCAATTCGGCGATGCGCGCCAGCAGCTCCTCGCCGGCAGGCAGCAGGTGAACCTCAACCTGACGCCGGTCTTCCCGCCCCGCCTTTCGCTCGACCAAGCCCATTTTTTCGCAGCGGTCGATCAGCGCCACGACGCTGTTATGTTTCGATTGCAGCTGTTCGGCGAGCTCACCAACCGTCGCCCAATCACGCGCCGAAGCGCCACGAATCTGGAGCAGCAGCTGGTACTGCAGCGCCGTCGCACCGTTTTCCAGGCACAGCAACTCGCTGTTGCGCAGGAATCGGCGCAGGCGATGACGGAAATGCGCCAGCCGCTGGTAATCGGATTTTTCCAAGAGACGATTTCCTCGTTGACCTTTTCGCAGCATTGTGCACGATATATATCACACCACGATATATATTTCACCGGAACCGCCCAGCCGATTCCGTCCGCCCCAGAAAGGAACGTCATGAATCTCCTTGTCCTCATGCGCATGCTGTTGTGCAGTGCACTCGCCCCTTCCGACTGGACGAGCGATCAACTGCCGCCTCGAATCCGGCTCTGGGCATTCATCGTGCCGCTGTCGCTGTTGCCGCCGACGATGATCGCCCTGCTGGACGCACCGCTGAGCGCCTACCTGCCCATCTTCCAGATCCAGCCCTCGACGGGCACGGCCGGCCTGTTCTTCGGTGGCGAAATATTTTCGGTGTTCGTGATGGGCTGGCTGATCAAACACGTCGCCCACGCCTGCAGCCACGACGTGACCTATGCCGAAGCTTATCTGGTAGCCACTATCGCCTGCGTGCCGCTATGGCTGTCATCTCTCGGCCTGCTGGTGAACAACCCGTTTCTGAACACGGTGCTACCGCTCAGCGCGCTGGCCTCGTGCTGCGTCCTGCTCTACCAGGGCACCTGTTCGCTGTGCCGGGTGGACGACCGCCTGGAGGCGGCCGCCATCACCCAGACGGCGTTCGGCGCGGCCGTCATCGTCTGGATGATGGTGCTGCCGTTCTTCTGGACGGCCGCCTGACGGCGATCTCGGGCCAACGAAACCGTTACAAGCCTCTAGCCACATCGCGCGGGCCGCGCCACAACAGCCTCAGGTGCCGATCACGCCACCATCGTCCCGCGTAATCAGCACCGTCGAAGAGCGCGGTCGCGACTGACCATCACTGGCCGGGAAGCTCAGCTCGGGGTGCTGCACGTTGATCCACATGGCGCGGTAGTCCGGGCTCCAGGTGATGCCGGTGATCTCGCAGCCACGCGGCCCGACCAGAAAGCGACGCACCTCACGCGTGCCGGGATCGGCGCATAGCAGCTGGTTGGTCCCCATGACCTGCATCGCCGGTTCGTCGTCGCCGTAGTCGGTCTGTATCCACAGCCGGCCATCGGCATCGAAGGCCAGACCATCCGGCGAGGAGAACGCATCGCCCTCGATGGTGCCGGTCAGATGTGCAGGCACGGGTTTGCCGTCCGCACCGCGCGCGCCCTTTCGCTCGCCAGCGAGCAGGAAAATTTCCCACTCGAAGCGCGTCGCCGCGGGGTCGCCTCCCGCCTCACGCCAGCGCAGGATCTGCCCGTGCAGGTTCTGCGGGCGCGGGTTCGCCTTGTCGACCGCCGCCTTGTCCCCGCGTTGATCGTTGTTGGTCAGGGTGACGTAGACCTCGCGCGTACGAGGATGCACCGCGACCCATTCCGGGCGGTCCATGGGCGTTGCGCCGAGCCGGTCGGCTGCGGCGCGCGCGTTAAGCAGCACCTCGGCCTGGCTGGGGAAGCCATGCTCGGCGGTCAGGCCGTTCTGCCCGTGAACCAGCGCCAGCCAGCGACCGCTGCCATCGGCGTCGAAACGCGCAACGTAGAGCGTGCCGTCATCGAGCAGCTGGCGATTCTGCTGATCCGCGCCGGGTACATAGCGGCCGCTGGGGACGAACTTGTAGATGTACTCGCCGCGCGAGTCGTCGCCGGAATAGAACGCCATGCGTCCGTCCTCCCCCAGCGACAACACCGCGCATTCGCGGCAGTAGCGACCGAATGCGGTGCGTTTGACCGGCTGCGCCTGCGGATCGAAGGGATCGATCTCCACCACCCAGCCGAAACGGTTCGGTTCGTTGACATAGCCGCCGTGCGGCAGGCTGGCATCGGGTGTGGCATCGAAGCGCTCGTCGGCACTTTCCCAGCCGTAGAGCTTGCTGCGCTCACCGCCGGCAACGCCGTAGCGGGCGTGCGCGGTACGTGCGGCCAGGTCCTCGGCATCGCGATTGAGGAAGTAGTTGTGCCAGTTTTCCTCGCAGGTCAGGTAGGTGCCCCACGGCGTGAAGCCGCTGGAACAGTTGTTCAGCGTGCCAATGATGCGGGTGCCGCTCGGATCGGCGGCGGTTCGGAGCAGTTCGTGCCCGGCCAGCGGGCCGCCGACGGCCATCGGCGTCAGCGTGCTGATGCGCCGGTTGTAGCGCGACGGATGGACCCGCTGCCACTGGCCGGAGGCATCCTTGCGCACCTCGATGATGCTGACGCCATGCGCCGCCTGCTCCTTGCGCACCTCTGCCAGCGGCCGGCGGCCATCCACCAGGCTCATGCCGTCGGGGTGCAGCGGCGGATTGACGTACTCATGGTTGATCGCCAGCAAACCGTGCTCGGTCGGCGCGTCCGTGAACGGGAAAAAGTGCATGCCGTCGTGATTGTCCCCGGCCTGCAGCAGTTGTGCCTGCCAGTCGTCGCTGGCATCGGCTTTCCATTGCGGTGCGTCGGTCTCCACCCGGTCGCCCCAGGAAAAGAACACCCGCGCACGATAGCCCGGCGGTACCTGCACGCTGTCGAAGGCCGGATCCAGCTGCGCCGGAACGGACTCGAAACCCAGCAGCCGACTGCGTGCCGCAACCGCTCCACAAGCGGACAGCCCGCCGCCGAGAAAGGCCATGCCCGCCAGGCCCAGGCTGCCCTTGAGCAGCCCGCGCCGGCTGTGGTCGACCAGATCGCTCAGGCTCGGCTGGCGGCCCGGATTGATCGACTGATCGTCGAGCGCCGCGAGGGCGGCGTGAAAGTCGCGAAAATCCTGTTTCATATCGATTGAATCCTGAACGCGTCATTCGATGCGGTAGTGAAAGGTGTTCTGTACGCCACGCACCGTCACGGCCTGGCCGTCGACGATGCGCGGGTGGTAGCGGAAACGCTTGGCCGCCTCGAGCGAGGGGCGGATGAACAGCGGATGGCACTGCCCCGCCACTTGCGGCGACACCACGCGACCGGTCGGATCGACGTCGTAACTGACCGTGCATTCGCCCTGCACGCCCGAGTCCAGCGCGCGCTGCGGATACACCGGCGGCGCCTTGGCGATGGGCAGGTACTGCCGGTCCGCCGCGGCGGCGGCCTCGCGCCGCGCCTGTTCGGCCGCCGCGACACGGGCTCGCTCGGCTTCGATTCGGCGCCGGGCCTCGGCAGTGCGTTCGGCCTCCTGAGCCAGACGCTGCTGTTCACGCTCGCGGGCCTGCCGCTCGCGCTCGACGGTCTCGCGCTGCTGGCGCAACTGCTGTTGGCGGGCCGCTTCGGCGACCCGCTTCTGCTCGGCCCGCTTGAAGGCCAGCTCGGCTTCGGTCGGTGCCGTGGGCTCCGCCACCGGCTCCGGTGCGGCAGCTTCGGGGGGCGGCTCGACCGGCGTTTCGGGCAGAGCTTGCGGCTCGACCGGCACCGGCAGGCTCACCAGCTGGGTGCGCAGGATTTGCGCATTGCTCGGTGCCTCGAATGTCGGCGTCCAGCTATTCAGCAGCACTGCTGCACCCAACGCCAGGTGCAGGCCGATCGCCCCCAGCAGCGCCAGCCCTTGCGAGGCGTGGGACGGCGCAGGTTCGCGCAGCATCGCCGCGTCCATCAGCGCCGCATTCATGGCTGTCCAGCCCCCGGCGCCAGCGTATCCGGCGCTTCAGTGATCAGCCCGAGGTTGACCACCCCGCCGCGCTGCAACTCGGCGATGGCGGCGACCACGCGCCCGTAGTCCGCGGCATCGTCGGCACGAACATAGACCTGGGCATCGCCGTGCACGGCGATGAGCGACGCCACCTTGGCGCGCATCTCCGCCAGCTCCACGGCCGTGTCCGCCTGTTGCTCGATGTCGATCTCGCTGCCCAGGTTCCAGTAGAAGCTGCCGTCCGCCTTGACCGAGAGGGTGAGCAGCTTGCGCTCGTTCTCCGTCGGCAGCGCCTCGGCGGCGACCTTGGGCAGCTCGATGTTCACGCCCTGCACCAGCATCGGTGCGGTGACCATGAAGATCACCAGCAACACCAGCATGACGTCGATGTAGGGCACCACGTTCATTTCCGCCTTCGGACCGTGCTTGCGCTGAGGCCTGACTAGCATGGGCGTTCTCCTCAGGCCGCGGCGGCGGCGAAGCTCGGCGCGCTGGCATGCAGTCGCGGCAACAGACGGGCTTGCAGTTCGTTGGCGAAGGCGTAGTAGCGGCCGGCGAGCGCTTGACCGCGGGCGGCGAAGCGGTTGTAGGCGATCACCGCCGGAATCGCCGCGAACAGGCCGATCGCCGTGGCGATCAGCGCTTCGGCAATGCCGGGCGCCACGGTGGCAAGGGTGACCTGCTGTACCTGGGAAAGCCCGATAAAGGCATTCATGATCCCCCACACGGTGCCGAACAACCCGATGTACGGGCTCACCGAGCCGATGGTGGCGAGTGCCTGCAGGCCGTGGTCCAGACGCTCCTCCTGCTCGGCGACCGCCACATAGAGGCTGCGATCCACCGCTTCGCCGAGCGTCTGCGGGGCAAGGCCGGGCTGGCGCTGCAGCTGGCTGAACATCTGCAGACCATCGCGGAAGATGCGCTGCAGCGCAGCCTCCGGCAACCGCGCCTGGTGCTCGACGTCGCGCTGCAGCTGGGCCAGATCAGCGCTCTGGCGGAACTGACGCAGGAACTCGCGCAGCAGGCGCTCACTGCGCCTAAGCACCACGCTGCGCTGGATGATCAGATACCAGCTGGCCACCGACGCCAGCACCAGAATCGCCATGACGGCCTGAACCACCACGCTGGCCTCGCTGACCAGCCCCCAGATCGACATCTGTTCGACTGCATGTTGCATCGCTGCTTCCTCCTGCCCGGCCGGGCAGCTGTAAGTGAATGACGGCCGCGTTACCGGAAGATGACTATTCCAGGCCCAGGGCATCGGCCACCGCGGTCCACGGCAGGTACTTGTAGTTCTGCGTGCCCTCGGGCATCCGCTTGCGCCCGTCCTGCACTACCAACAGCCCCTGGCTCCACGGCCCGCCGAGGTTGACCGAGGTGACTTCCAGACCATCGGTTTCCGAGGCGCCGTCGATGCCGTGCGCAGCATTGAGGCCGATGCGGAACGCACCACGCACGGCATAGGGCGCCGTGGCATCCAGCACCACGTAGCTGTCGTTGCCCTGGCTGGAGATCACCAGATAGTCGGCGCGCTGGCCGTGGTACAGCGCCAGCCCTTCGATATCGTCGTGCACGCTTTCGCCCACGCCGATGACCTTTTCCAGAGCGGTCGGCGCGTTGGCCGCGGCACCCAGCGTCCACACAGCAACGTCTTCCTCGCCGATGAACAATCGCTCGCGGCGGTCGTCCGCCACACAGCCTTCCGGCTGGCTGTCGACCTTGAAGCGCCGTACCAGCTCACCCCGGGGCTTGCCACTGCGCCCATCGAGGCGGTACTGCAGGAAGGTGCCGTCCTTGTCGTTGGCGAAGGCATGGATGGCGCCCTGGCGATCCTTGAACAGGCAAAGTCCGTAGATGTCCGCGAGCGGCGTGGCGATCTGGCCGATGTTCTCCAGCCGGCCGTTGGCCGGATCAATGGCGAACAGATGCAGGCTGTTGCGATCACGATTGCTCGCCACCGCCAGATCGACCTGGCGCTGACCGAGACGGAAGCCGTCGCGTACATCGACGTTGTTCAGCCGCCCTACTGGCAGGCTCTGCACCTGGCGGCCCTGCAGGTCATACACCACCAGCCCGCCCTTCTTGTCGGTGCCCAGCACCCGGCTTACGCCCGGTTCGCTGCGGTTGACCCAGATGGCCGGGTCGTCAGCCGCATCGCCCAGGCTCGGTACCGGGCCGCTCTCGACCTCGGCCGGCAGCAAGGGCAACGGCGGCTTGCGCGCGACCGGCCGTGGCGTCCAATCGAGAGCAGCCTGGCGGCTACCGCGATCATCCACCAGCAGCAGCGCCAGGCCCTCGGGCGTCGCTCGCGCGCTGATCTGCTCAGGCTCGTCGAAGCCCTTCAGCGCCAATACCTGACTGGCCTGCCAGCCATCGGCCTGCTCCTGATAAAGGTGCAGCGCCGCGGCTTCGGCATCCAGCAGCAGCACGCCACCGGGCACCAGCGCCATGCCTGCGGCGCCCTCTGCAAGCCCACCAAAGGGAGCGCGCAGGTCCACCGGAACCCGTTCCAGCGGCGCCTCGGCGTTGGCGGGATAGGTCCAGAGGCCGACCGCTTCCTCGTTGACGAACAGCCGCCCGGCCGCATCGTCGACCTGACAATGACTGCTGCCCGGCGGCAGGCTCAGGCCGCGCACACGACGGGCCTCGCCCAGCAGTTGGCCGTCCGCGCCAACCAGCCATTGCTCGCCGACGCCTTCCTCACCGACGAGGAACAGAAAGTCGTTGCGACCGGCATCGCGGAACAGGCACAGCCCTTCGATGGCGAAAGTCGTCTTGGGCAGAAACAGCGGTGCGCTCCACTGCCCCCCGCGAGTCAGCCCGACGAGCATCGCCTGCTGGCGTTTGCGCTCGACGGTCGCCAGCAGCAGCCCCTCGTCACTCTCGCGGTGATCGAGTCCCTCGAAACGTCCAGGGAGGTTGGCCCGCACCTGCCCCTGTGGGTCGAGCAGTCGCAGGCCCTGGCCGTCCAGTTCGACACGGTCGAACCCGTCCGTGCCCAGCAGCCGTGCGGCCTCGATCACAGCGGGTGCGGCCGCGGCGACGGACAAGGTAGCCGCGGCGCGCTCACCCGTGCTTTGGCAGGCGGCCAGCGCGATGCAGGTGGCCAGCAGGAGTTTTCGTTGCAGATGTACGTACATGAAGTGTTCCAGTCAGGCAGCCGCCCGCCGTCACCCGAGTGGGTGACGGGACGGCAAGGGTCAGAAATGGGTGAGCGTCAGGCCGAGCTTGTAGGTCGGGCCGTACTCTTCGTACTGGGCGTTGTAGCGCTGGCGGCCGGCGTAGACGAAATAGGCTTCGTCGGTCAGATTCAGCGCCTCGAAGGTCAGCTGCAGGCTGGGCGTGATGAAGTAGCCGGCCTTGAAATCGACGAACAGCTGGCCGTCCACATACAGGTCATGCGCGGCATCGTCGACGCCGGAAACCTCGGCCAGGTACTCGGACTTGTAGTTGGCCGCCAGGCGCGTGTTGAAGCGCTCGTTCTCCCAGCCAATCATGAGGTTGCCGACGGTATCGGAGTGATTCGGCAGGTCGATGCTGCGCTTGGCGCCCTGTCCTTCGATATCCGCATCGGAGCGACTGAACGTGGCGTTGGCGCCCAACAGCAGGCCGTTCCAAGGGGCCGGCAGCCAGTCGAATTTCTGCGAATAGGCCAGCTCGATGCCATAGAGCGTGGCGCCACTGCCGTTCTCGTAGCTCAGCGCCTCGGCGAAGTTCGCCCACTGGCCGGTTCCGGCCAGGTCGGTGTTGTAGATGAAGTTGTCGATGTCCTTGTAGAACAGGAACGCCGAGACGGCGCCGGCCCGGCCCATGTAGTGCTCGATGCCCAGATCGTAGTTCACCGACTCCAGCGGTTTGAGGTTCGGATTGCCGAACTCCGCCTCGTCGTCCTCGATGACGAAGCCGGGCGCCAGCTGGCCGAACGTCGGTCGCACCACGCTGTTGGTCCAGGCTGCACGCAACTGCGTGCTGGGGCTCAGCTGGTAGCGAGCGTGCAACCCCGGCAGCCAGTGCTCGTAGCGTCGGCTGCTGGATATCGTCTCGAAAACCCCGTCACGCACACCCGTACCCTTGGCACTGAAGTCGGTGCCCTCGTAGCGCATGCCCGCGATGAAGCGCCAGCGGTCCAGATCCAGGGTGTTCATCACATAGGCGGCATCGATGTCCTCGCGCATGTCGAAGTCGTTGATGCGCGACTGTTCCTCGTCATAGAACTCGCTGGCGTCGAACCCACCGATCAGGCCCTTGATGCCCGATGCACTGATACCCGGACCGAAGCGACCGAGGCCGTAATCGACGCGTCCAGCCTGGAAATCGGCCAAGGTCAGGTCATCGAAATCGTCGTAGACCCAGATCTCGCTGTCGTTTGACTTGTCGCGGCGGCTGAGCTTGCCGCCGAACTTGAGCTGCGCCGCGTAGCCCTTAAGGTCGTAATCGCGCGCCAGATCCAGGCGGATGTTTTTCTCGCGGTCGCGGGCATCGCTCTTCTCCCACTCCACCTCGTCAAGCTCGAAGCGGGACGGATCGTAGAAACCCGATTCGACGGCCAGCCGCGGCTTGCGCGTGCTGGAAAAGCCCGCATCGCTGAAGTCGCCCTCGAACACGGCACCGGCGATACCGCCGGGGTTGCGCTCGCGCGACTCGCTGTAGCCGGTCTGGCCGCTCAGCGTCCACAGGCCAAACAGGCGTTCACCACCGAACACATAGGATTGGATGGTCTGGGTGTCCTCGCGCGATTTGAGTTCGCGCCAGCCCTCGGCGTCACCGCGCTCGCCGGCCTGCTGCGCCTCCTCGAAGGCGACCCCGGCGGCGTTGCGCGTCTCGGTGTCCTTGAAGCGGCTGTAGAGCGTGCGCAGATAGTAGCTGCTGAGATCATCCGGCTTGTAGTCGAAGTTGAGGCCGAAGCCGGTGCGCTCGCGGGTGATCTCATAATCGCGCTGTTCCAGCTCTTCGAGCCGCGCGCCGTCCTCAAAATCCCATTTGCCGCCGGTTTCGACGTTGTCCGAACCGAAATCGCGCTCCTGCCAGCTCAGCGCCGCGGCCACGCCGAAGTTGTCGACACCATCGCCCAGGCTGAAACGGTTGCTGAAGGCGCCGGAGAATTTCGGGCTGGTCTTGCCGACGTTGTCATCGTGGCTGCCTTCGCCGCTGATGCTGTAGAACAGACCGTCATGATCGAAGGCCGACAGGCTTTCCACTTCGATGGTGCCGCCCAGGGAGTTGGCGTCCATGTCCGGGGTGAGCGTCTTGACCACCGACAGCGACTGCACCAGTTCCGACGGCAGTACATCGAGCGCCACGGCCCGCCGGTCGCCTTCCGGCGAGGGCACCAGGGTGCCGTTGATGGTCACGCTGTTCAGGTCCGGCGCAATACCGCGCACGCTGACGAAGCGGCCCTCGCCCTGATCGCGCTCCACCGACAGCCCCGGAATGCGCTGCAGCGCCTCGGCGGCATTGTCGTCCGGCAGCTGGCCGATGCCATCGGCATGCACCACGCTCTTCACGCTGTCGGAACTGCGCTGTTCCTTGAGCGCCTTGTCGATGCTCACCGCCTGGCCGACCACTTCGACGTGCTCGACACCTGCCTCCTGCGCCAGCGCTGCCGAGCTGGCGGCAATCGCCAGCGCCAGTGCGCTGATCCTGAATCGCTGTTTTCGCTGTTGGTAGCAATGAGCGCTCATCCCGTCCCCTCTCCGGAACCCATCCGGGCCGATCCCGGAACTGCAGCGGACGGTAGGCAGGCACCGTGGCAGTTCTGTGACAGCGCGGGTGCGGCAAGCGCGAATCAGCGGCGTAATAGGCTGTTTCTGCCCACTTTTGAGCCGAATTGACCTGTCTGGCCGACGATCAAGAGCGGCGTCGCGGGCTACCACGGCGTTGAGCGCGACTGCCAGCAAACCAAATGCCTTCGATTGCCCCCGCGACGTGCAATTGAGCTGAGCCGAATTGACCCCCGGGGTGCGTAACCCGACTGTCACAGCGATCTGCTTAGGTGCCGAGTTCAACCACTAGCGACGGGCCGGAGCCGATGAAATCGTTTCTCAGACTGCACACCTGGCCCCTGGTGTGTCTCGCCATCGCCGCCAATCTCGGCCTGCAGCTCTACCTCGCCACCGGTGAGCTGAAAGAATGGGCGCAAATCGACTGGATGGACGTCGCCGGCGAAGGCGGTTCGGCCGTGCTGGCGCTGGTCTGGCTGGTCATGCTGCTGCGCAGCCGACCGGCGGGCCGGGTGACCCGGCTGCTGACGCTCGGACTCGCCTGCATCTTCTTCGCCTGGTGGATGGATACGCTGGACGAGTTCGTCCAGATGCCGCAGCAGGTCGCCTGGGACAACTGGCTCGAAACGGCACCGATGCCCGTCGGTCTGCTGCTGCTCACGCTCGGCATCTACCACCTCAACCAGGAACAGCGCGCTATCAGCCAGCAGATGAGCAAACGCGAGAAGCTGTTTCGCGAACATCGCCTGTTCGACAAGGTGACGCCGCTGGGTGCCGCCGAATACTTGCGCCAGCAAATCCAGCATGCCCTGGCGGAGGCCCGCGAGAACGAGCAGCCGCTGTCGCTTGTCGCCGTGGACCTGGACGACTTCGACGCCATCAACCGGCGTTTTGGTCAGAACGAAGGCGATGCCGTGCTGCAGGCCATCGCGCAGCTGCTGATGCTCAATTTGCGCCGGCAGGATCTGCTGTGCCGCCTGGCGGGGGATCGCTTCGTCGCGGTGCTGCCCAACACCGGCGAAGCCCAGGCGCGGATGATCGCCGACGAGTTGCAGCAGGCAGTAGCCAGCCTGGCGCACCGGACCGGGCAACATGGCGAACGCCTTGTGCTGCGCGCCAGTACCGCAGCCGTGATGGCGCTGGACGATGATTCGGAGCAGTTGCTCAGGCGCCTCAACCTCGGTCTGGCCAAGGCCAAGCAGCAACTACCGCGCTGCGCGTGAGGACCGGACGATGGTGATCGGCTACGAATGCGATACCCGCTTCATCCCCGCGCATCATCAGCCGGCGCTGTTGATCGACCTGGCGCTGTCACGAGGGATCGACAGCCATCGGCTGCTGCGCGGCACAGGGCTGTTCTATGCCGATATCGCCGAGGGGCGCGCCAAGCTCAGCCCGGAGCAGTTCGTCACACTGATCGGCAACGCCCAGCGTCTGCTGGATGCTGACGACAGCAGCTTTCTGTTCGGCCAGCGGTTGCTACCCGGCCATTACGGCGAGGCCAGCCATACGCTGGAAAACGCCTGCACACTGCACCAGGCATTGGAGCGGCTGCAGTGCTTTCGCGCGCTGCTCAGCCCGCTGTTCACGCCCCGCTTGCTGCTCGACGACAAGCAGGCGTACCTCTACTGGCTCGACAGTTGCGGCACCGGACATTCACGGATCTTTCTGGCCGAAGCCTGCATGACTGCTGTTGTTGCCATGAGCCGCCGGCTCTCGGCCGAGCGCCTGCCCTGGCGTTTTCATTTCAGCTACGCCAAACCTCGCTACATCGAGCAGTACTGGGTCCATCTGGGCGAGGAGCTGACCTTCGACAGTCAGCTGACGATGATGAGCCTGCCACGCGAGTATCTGCATCGCCCCAGGCCGGATGCCTCGGCGACGGCCGGCCAGGTCGCCGAGCTGGCCAGCCAGACGCAGCTGGCGAGCCTGGGCTGGCAGTGCAGTTTTCTCGATCGGCTATACGAGTACCTGCAGGCCAACATCCGCACGCCGTTGAACCTCGAACGGGTCGCCCTGGCCTTCGGGATGAGTCCGGCAACGCTCAAGCGCAAGCTGCAGAAACACGACACGCACTTTCAGGAGCAGCTCGACCTGGCGCGCAAGCACGTGGCGCTGTATCTGTATCAGGTCAGAGGCTATGGCAACGACGAGGTCGCGGCTTACCTGCGCTTCACCGACACCACCAACTTTCGCCGTTCCTTCAAGCGCTGGACCGGCATGGTGCCGAGCGGTTTACGACGACTGTTCGGGTAGCACCGCAAAGCCGCGCAAACAGAAACGGCGGGGGCTAACTCGCCAACGCAACGTGCGCGGTTATGTTCGTCAAGCAATGGCAGGGCCGGGCCGCGGCCGGAAGCGGTATCCATCGGGCACAAAAAAGCCCCGATGACGGGGCTTTGAGCGTGTTTCGGGAATCGTTGACTCCTCGAAACCATGTAGTGGTGCGGACGGAGAGACTCGAACTCTCACACCTTGCGGCGCCAGAACCTAAATCTGGTGTGTCTACCAATTTCACCACGTCCGCCAAGCGGGCTTGAAACGAAAACGCCAGGCAATGCCTGGCGTCTTCTGGAATATGGGGTGGACGAAGGGGATCGAACCCTCGACACCAGGAGCCACAATCCTGTGCTCTACCAACTGAGCTACGCCCACCATATTGCATTTGCTTGTGCCAGAAGCCCGACATGGCGCACCCGGCAGGACTCGAACCTGCGACCATCCGCTTAGAAGGCGGATGCTCTATCCAGCTGAGCTACGGGCGCTTTTATCTGCATTCTGTTCGGAGCGCAGACTTGAAGCTCCGGCTGTAGAAGAAGTGGTTTTCTTCGCAAGCCATCTTACCCAGCAGCAGGCTGTGCTCGACAAGCGGGGCGAATGTTATAGAGGCTCCCGATAGTCGTCAACAGCAAAGCTGAAAAAAATTTCAGCTAGATAAAGGGGTTACACGTGGCTGCGGCCCCTCCGCCTTTGCCACATCGTCTCGGCGTGAGAGAATGCGCGCCCTTTCCAAGTTCTTTCCGGTGGTTAACCAAGCGTCATGACCGCACAACTGATCGACGGTAAAACGATTGCAGCCAACATTCGCCAACAGATCTCCGGTCGTGTTGCCGAACGTCGTGCGCAGGGACTTCGCGCGCCAGGTCTGGCAGTGATTCTGGTGGGCAACGATCCCGCCTCCCAGGTGTACGTGGCGCACAAGCGCAAGGATTGCGAGGAAGTGGGCTTCAACTCCATCGCCCACGACCTTCCGGCCGATACTCGCCAGGAGGATCTGCTGGCGCTTATCGACCAGCTCAATGACGACGCTTCCATCGACGGCATACTCGTCCAGCTGCCTCTGCCCAAGCACCTGGATGCCTCGCAACTGCTCGAGCGGATCCGCCCGGACAAGGATGTGGATGGCTTCCATCCCTATAACGTCGGCCGTCTCGCGCAGCGCATGCCACTGCTACGTCCGTGCACACCGAAAGGCATCATGACCCTGCTGGAAAGCACCGGCATCGACCTGCACGGCCTGGATGCCGTGGTCGTAGGCGCCTCGAACATCGTCGGCCGCCCGATGGCGCTGGAATTGCTGCTGGCCGGCTGCACCACCACGGTGACGCACCGCTTCACCCACAACCTCGCCGAGCACGTCAGACGCGCGGACCTGGTGGTCGTCGCCACCGGCATTACCGACCTGGTCAAAGGCGATTGGATCAAGCCAGGCGCGATCGTCATCGATGTCGGCATCAACCGCCAGGCTGATGGCCGCCTTCTCGGTGACGTGGAATTCGAGCCCGCCAGCGAACGTGCCGCCTGGATCACTCCGGTGCCGGGCGGAGTCGGCCCGATGACGCGCGCTTGCCTGCTGGAAAACACCCTGCACGCCGCCGAGCACCTGCATCGCTAGGTCACGATCCACCAATAAAAACGGCGCCCTATGGCGCCGTTTTTTTATGGCTTCGAAATCACTCAGCCAAACGCCAGGTCGTTCCGCCCTTGCCGTCCTCCAGCACCACGCCCATGGCGGTGAGCTGGTCGCGAATGCGGTCGGATTCGGCCCAGTTCTTCTCGGCGCGCGCGGCCAGGCGCGCCGCGATCAGCGCCTCGACCTCGGCGGCATCGACCTTACCAGCGGCACCGGCCTGCAGGAAGGCGTCGGGGTCGAGTTGCAGCACACCGAGCACACCGGCCAGTTCCTTGAGGCGCGCGGCCAGCGCGGCAGCGGCGTTCAGGTCGCTGTCGCGCAGGCGGTTGACCTCGCGGATCATCTCGAACAACACCGCGCAGGCTTCCGGCGAGTTGAAGTCGTCGTCCATCGCCGCGCCGAAGCGCGCGACGAACGCCTCGCCACCGGCAGGCGCCGCCTCCGGCAGGCCCTTGAGGCCGTTGTAGAAGCGCTCCAGGGCGCCCTTGGCCTCGCGCAGGCTGTCCTCGGAGTAGTTGATCGGGCTGCGGTAGTGGCTGGACACCAGCAGGTAGCGCACCACCTCGGGGTGGTACTTCTCCAGCACCTCGCGGATGGTGAAGAAGTTGCCGAGGCTCTTGGACATCTTCTCGCCGTCGACCCGCACCGCGCCGGCGTGCATCCAGGCATTGGCGTACAGCTTGCCGGTGGCCGCCTCGCTCTGCGCGATCTCATTCTCGTGGTGCGGGAACACCAGATCCGGGCCGCCGCCGTGGATGTCGAAGGTCTCGCCCAGGCAGCAGGTGGACATCACCGAGCACTCGATGTGCCAGCCCGGGCGGCCGGGGCCCCAGGGCGATTCCCAGCTCGGTTCGCCAGGCTTGGCGCCCTTCCACAGCACGAAGTCGAGCGGGTCTTCCTTGGCCTCGTCGACCTCGATGCGTGCGCCGATCTTCAGGTCCTCGATCTTGCGCCGCGACAGCTTGCCGTAGCCCGCGAACTTGCCGACGCGGTAGTAGACGTCGCCGTTGCCCGGGGCGTAGGCGAAGCCCTTGTCGATCAGGGTCTGGATCATCGCGTGCATGCCGGCGATGTGGTCGGTGGCGCGCGGCTCGATGTCCGGGCGCAGCACATTAAGGCGCGCCTCGTCCTCGTGCATCGCGGCGATCATGCGCGCGACCAGGTCCTGGAACGACTCGCCGTTCTCGTTGGCACGCTTGATGATCTTGTCGTCGATGTCGGTGATGTTGCGCACGTAGGTCAGCTCATAGCCGCGATGGCGCAGCCAGCGGGCGACCACGTCGAACGCCACCATCACCCGCGCATGGCCGATGTGGCAGAAGTCGTAGACGGTCATGCCGCACACGTACATGCGCACCTTGTTGCCTTCCAGCGGCTTGAACGCGTCCTTGCTCTTGGACAGCGTGCTGTAGATGGAAAGCGTCATCACTGCCCCCAGGAGTCGCGCAGGGTCACGGTACGGTTGAACACCGGGGCGCCCGGCTTGGAGTCCTTCAGGTCGGCGCAGAAGTAGCCTTCGCGCTCGAACTGGAAGCGCTCTTCCGGCGCGGCATTGGCCAGCGACGGTTCGGCGCGGCAACCCTTGAGCACCACCAGCGATTCCGGGTTGATGTTGTCGAGGAAGCTGCCGCCTTCCTCGTCGGTCTTTTCCGGGTTAGCGGCCTTGAACAGACGGTCGTACAGGCGCACCTCGCACTCGACGCTTTCGGCGGCCGGCACCCAGTGGATCACGCCCTTGACCTTGCGGCCTTCCGGGTTCTTGCCGAGGGTGTTCTCGTCGTAGGAGCAGCGCAGCTCGACGATATTGCCCTTCTCGTCCTTCACTGCCTCGTCGGCGCGGATCACGTAGCTGCCGCGCAGGCGCACTTCGCCGCCGGGGATCAAGCGCTTGTAGCCGGCCGGCGGGACTTCCTCGAAGTCGCTGGCGTCGATGTAGATCTCGCGGGAGAACGGCAGCACGCGCACGCCCATGTCCTGCTTGGGATGCCGCGGCAGCTCGAGGTTCTCGACCTGGCCTTCCGGGTAATTGGTGATGACGACTTTCAGCGGCTTGAGCACGCACATGGCGCGCGCGGCGTTGGCGTCCAGGTCCTCGCGGATGGCGAACTCCAGCATGCTCATGTCCACCACGCCACCGGCGCGGTTGACGCCGATCATGTCGCAGAAGCTGCGGATCGACGCCGGGGTATAGCCACGACGGCGGAAGCCGGACAGCGTGGACATGCGCGGATCGTCCCAACCATTCACGTGGCCTTCATCGACCAGCTGCTTGAGCTTGCGCTTGCTGGTGATGGTGTAGTTCAGGTTGAGGCGGGCGAATTCGTACTGACGCGGCTTGGCCGGCACCGGCAGGTTGTCAAGGAACCATTCGTACAGCGGGCGGTGATCCTCGAACTCCAGGGTGCAGATCGAATGGGTGATGCCTTCGATGGCGTCCGACTGGCCGTGGGTGAAGTCGTAGCTCGGGTAGATGCACCACTTGTCACCGGTCTGGTGGTGATGGGCGTGGCGGATGCGGTAGAGGATGGGGTCGCGCAGATTGATGTTCGGCGAGGCCATGTCGATCTTGGCGCGCAGCGAGCGGGCGCCGTCAGGGAACTCGCCGGCCTTCATGCGCGCGAACAGGTCGAGGTTTTCCTCGACACTGCGCTCGCGGAACGGGCTGTTCTTGCCCGGCTCGGTCAGGCTGCCGCGGTAGGCGCGCATTTCCTCGGCATTGAGGTCGCAGACGAAGGCCTTGCCGGCCTGGATCAGATAAATCGCCCACTCGTGCAGCTGGTCGAAATAGTCGGAGGCATAGTGCTCTTCACCGGCCCACTTGAAGCCCAGCCACTCGACGTCGGCCTTGATCGCATCGATGTATTCCTGGTCTTCCTTGGCCGGGTTGGTGTCGTCGAAGCGCAGGTTGCACTGACCACCGAACTCCTCGGCCAGGCCGAAGTTCAGGCAGATCGACTTGGCGTGGCCGATATGCAGGTAGCCGTTGGGCTCCGGCGGGAAGCGGGTGATGATCTTGGCGTGCTTGCCGGCTTCCAGGTCAGCCTGAACGATCGGGCGCAGGAAATTGGCGGCTTTTTCGACGATTGGCTTGCTCATGGTGTCCTTAGCGATCAGCGATGCGGCTCAGGGTAGGCCGACCAAAACAAAGCGCTTATGATAGCGAACCCGTCAACCCCCTGACAGAGCAAAGCGCCTCGCGTACGTCTGCCATGCGGGGCGGCGAACCATCCTCGATGTGGCCCGCCGCATCTTCTTTGCCCGCCATCGAAACGGAACTCTGCACATGATCAAACTGCATACCAACTACGGCGTCATCACCGTCAAGCTGTTCGAAGACAAAGCGCCGGAAACCACGGCCAATTTCAAGGAATACGTGAAGAGCGGCCATTACGACGGCACCATCTTCCATCGCGTGATCGGCAACTTCATGATCCAGGGCGGCGGTTTCGAGCCGGGCATGAAGCAGAAAGCCACCCGCGCGCCGATCAAGAACGAGGCCAACAACGGCCTGTCCAACAAGACCGGCACCCTGGCGATGGCCCGCACGATGGAGCCGCATTCGGCTTCTGCGCAGTTTTTCATCAACGTCAAGGACAACGACTTCCTCGATCACAGCACACCAACCGTTCAGGGCTGGGGTTACGCCGTGTTCGGCGAAGTGACCGAGGGCATGGATGTGGTCGAGAAGATCAAGGGCGTGGCTACTACCATGAAGTCCGGCCATCAGGACGTCCCGGTGGACGACGTGGTGATCGAGAAGGCAGAAATCGTCGAGTAACGTCGAGTGATCCTGCTGATCTCCGATCTGCATCTCGAAGAGGAACGCCCGGATATCACCCGGGCGTTTCTGCATTTTCTCCAGACGCGCGCGCCTCAGGCCGAAGCGCTGTACATCCTCGGCGATTTCTTCGAGGTGTGGATCGGCGACGATGCCATGACGCCGTTTCAGCGATCGATCGCGCAGGCCCTGCGCACGCTGAGCGAACGCGGCACCCGCATCTATCTGATGCACGGCAATCGCGATTTCATGCTCGGCAAACATTTTTGCCGGGCCGCCGGCTGCGAACTGCTGGCCGACCCCACGGTGGTGAGCCTACAAGGCGAGCGCACCCTGCTGATGCACGGCGACAGTCTGTGCACCCGAGATGAGGGTTACATGCGCTTGCGGCGCCTGCTGCGTAACCCGCTCACCCTGGTCATCCTGCGCAACCTGCCACTGGCCACGCGCCAGAAGCTGGCGCGCAAGTTGCGCAACGAAAGCCGTACGCAAACCCGCATGAAGGCCAGCGACATCATCGACGTGACACCCGAGGAAGTCGTGCGAGCCATGCGCGAACATCGGGCGCGCCGCCTGATTCATGGCCATACACATCGCCCCGCCATCCACGCGCTGGAGCTCGATGGCCAGCCAGCGCAACGCATCGTGCTGGGGGATTGGGATCGGCAAGGCTGGGCGCTACAGATCGACGAGCAGGGCTTCAACCAAGCCCCATTCGAACTGGCCTGACGCCTCAGGCCGCGAGCGGCACTCCGCTGTGAAAGCGGAATTCGCTGTCCGGGCTCTCGATCAATTCCCGCTCAACCAAGCGCACCCGTTCGATCGAGCGATCGACATCGGCGGCCTCCCCGTACTGGTAGGCGAAGCGCAGGTAATTCTGGAAGTGCCGCGCCTCCGACTTCAGCAGGCCAAAATAGAACCGGCCCAGCTCCTCATCCAGGTGCGGCACCATCGCCTCGAAGCGTTCGCATGAACGCGCCTCGATGAAAGCCCCGACCACCAGCGTATCCGTCAGCTTGTGCGGCTCATGAGTACGCACGACGGCGCGAAGCCCGGACGCGTAGCGACTGGCCGAGACGGGACGCAGAGCGATCTTGCGGCGCTTGAGAAGCCTCAGCACCTGCTCGTGATGCACCAGCTCTTCGCGCGCCAGACGGGACATGTAGTTGATCAGATCCAAGTGCTGGCCGTAACGGGCAATCAGGCTCAGCGCGGTGGAGGCGGCCTTGAATTCGCAGTTCTTGTGATCGAGCAGCATCACATCCTGCTGATCCAGGGCAGAAGCGACCCATGCGTCAGGCGTCCGACAGCCCAGGAATTCGTGTATTTCAGGCAGCACAGCCGCCCTCCTCGTCGTGATGTCTGATTGTTTCGGTGTCATAACCGATATTCACGCCCGAAACCGGCAGCCGTAATGCGTCCGGGCCGTTTGGCGGCGTGCATTATACGAATGCCCCGCGGCCCGGCCAGCTCCGCTTGATTTACATCAGCGCCAACGCCGCCGGCTTGTCTATAGTTGAGCAACCGCATCCAGGAAACGGAGCCGAACATGTTGGCCATTCGCTGCATTCTCGTGGTAATTGACCCTAACCATCCAGATTCGCTGGCACTCAAGCGCGCCCACCTGATCTCCAGCGTCAGTCAGTCACGTCTGCATCTGCTGGTCTGCGACAACAAGCACGATCACGGCGCTTATCTCGAATCGCTGCGCGAGCGACTGACAAGCGAAGGCCATCAAGTCAGCGTCCAGCAGGCGTGGCACGAGAATCTTCACCAGACCATCATCACCGTGCAGCAAGCCGAAGGCTGCGGCCTGGTGATCAAGCAGCATGTTCCGGACAGCCCGCTCAAACGCGCACTGCTTACCCCCGAAGACTGGAAGCTGCTGCGCTATTGCCCCTGCCCCGTGCTCATGGTGAAAACCGATACGCCCTGGAAAGGCCGCAACATCTTGGCTGCCGTCGACGTCGGCAATGCCGATCTCGAGCACCGTACGCTGCATGCGACCATCGTCAGTCACGGTTACGAGATAGCCGGCCTCGCCGACGGGCAACTGCACGTCATCAGCGCACACCCGTCAGCCATGCTGTCGGCCGCCGATCCGGCATTCCAACTGAAGGAAACCATCGAGGCGCGTTACCGTGAGGCCTGCAAGCGTTTCCAGGCCGACTACGACATCCCCGACACGCAGCTGCACATCGAAGAAGGCCCTGCCGATGCGCTGATTCCGCGTATCTGCCACCAGTTGCAGGCGGCAGTGACCGTCATCGGCACAGTGGCGCGAACCGGCTTTTCCGGCGCACTGATGGGCAACACCGCTGAAGTGGTGCTCGACACACTGGAAAGCGATGTCCTCGTACTCAAGCCCGATGAAATCATCGACCATCTGGAAGAGTTGGTCCGCCATTGACCTCCGTGCCGGCCGCCCGTAGCGGCCGGCGCTAGGCAAACCGATCGGCGCGTGGAGCGAGAAAGCGCGGAGCCATGTAACGCTCGTAATGCGCCTCGGAAAGCAGGAAGAACTCACGGTCGATGGCATCGCGCAACTGCGGCAATGACCACTGACGAAACTCGGGCAACACCACCACGCCATACGCCTCGATCTGCTGAATGACACGCGAGCCGCGCGCAATAAGCTGATACGCCCAACAGTAAGGAGATTGTTCGGCCACGAAACGAATCTGGCGTGACTCCAGTTGCCGGCGCAGCAGGTCCGCATCGAACACATCCACCTTCGCCGCCATCACCTGCGCCAGCAGGGTTTCCAG
The DNA here is from genome assembly GCF_024448505.1 of Stutzerimonas degradans. GTDB lineage: Bacteria > Pseudomonadota > Gammaproteobacteria > Pseudomonadales > Pseudomonadaceae > Stutzerimonas > Stutzerimonas degradans. The sequence continues at coordinate 118,075 of NZ_JAMOHV010000005.1, read as the reverse complement.
CCTCCGCCAGACCGCCCGTTTCTCTTCGTCCCGATAGGCATTCCAATTCACCACCTCTTGGTGAAAGCGCTTGCACCCACGACAGACGAGATCGCCGTAAACCGTAGAGCAAAGGCCCACGCAAGGAGTCTGGATACGTTGATTGGACATGGCGCCACCCAGCGACAAATCGGCCGCGCATCTTAGACTTTTGTCCAACCGTGGTCATCCGGGATGATCAACGTCAAGACTGCAAACCCGCTCGAAAGCCCACGCACCGCGCGCTCGAGAGCATCGCGGCCAGCATATGTCCGGACGCCAGAAGCCAAGCGGCGCGCGGCATTCGACTTAACTTTACAGGCCCGTTCCAGTAGTATTGGCCCGCCGTTTTCGGCGCCTACTCCACACGAAGCTGTTTTCAAAGCGTCACGAGCACAGTTGGTCCGGTCACACGCCGGGTGGGCAGACCCTCATTACTGCCAACCCGGCCACCTCAGCCGGCGTAAAACTTTGAAAACAGCTTCCGGACGCGCGTCCCGAAACTCCCAAGGGACCAATGATGAGGGTAAAACTGTGCTTGAAGCCTATCGCAAACACGTAGAAGAGCGTGCCGCCCAGGGCGTCGTGCCCCAGCCGCTGAACGCCGAACAGACCGCAGGCCTGATCGAGCTGCTGAAGAACCCACCGGCTGGCGAAGAAGAATTCCTGCTTGACCTGATCACCAACCGCGTTCCCGCGGGCGTCGACGAAGCCGCCTACGTCAAGGCCGGCTTCCTCTCCGCCATCGCCAAGGGTGAAGCCACTTCCCCGCTGATCGACAAGCAGCGCGCAGTTGAGCTGCTGGGCACCATGCAGGGCGGTTACAACATCGCCACCCTGGTCGAGCTGCTGGACAGCCCCGAACTGGCCAACGTCACCGCCGAACAGCTGAAGCACACCCTGCTGATGTTCGACGCCTTCCACGACGTCGCCGAGCGCGCCAAGAAGGGCAACGCCGCCGCTCAGGCCGTGCTGAAGTCCTGGGCCGAAGGCGAGTGGTTCCAGAACCGCCCGGCGCTGGCTGAAAAGATCACCCTGTCCGTGTTCAAGGTCACCGGCGAAACCAACACCGACGACCTGTCCCCGGCTCCTGATGCCTGGTCGCGCCCGGACATCCCGCTGCACGCCCTGGCCATGCTGAAGATGGCTCGCGACGGCATCAACCCGGACGCTCCCGGCTCGGTCGGCCCCATCAAGCAGATGGAAGCACTGAAGGCCAAGGGTTTCCCGGTTGCCTACGTCGGCGACGTAGTCGGTACCGGTTCTTCCCGCAAGTCCGCCACCAACTCCGTGCTGTGGTTCTTCGGTGACGACATCCCGTACGTGCCGAACAAGCGCGCCGGTGGTTTCTGCTTCGGCACCAAGATCGCCCCGATCTTCTACAACACTATGGAAGACGCCGGCGCCCTGCCGATCGAGTTCGACTGCACCAACCTGGCCATGGGCGACGTCATCGACGTGTACCCGTACAAGGGCGAAGTCCGTCGTCACGACAGCAACGAGCTGGTCACCACCTTCCAACTGAAGACCGACGTACTGCTGGACGAAGTTCGCGCCGGCGGCCGTATCCCGCTGATCATCGGCCGCGGCCTGACCGAGAAGGCCCGCGCCGAGCTGGGTCTGGCTCCGTCCACCCTGTTCAAGAAGCCGGAAGCGCCGGCTGACAGCGGCAAGGGCTTCACCCTCGCCCAGAAGATGGTCGGCCGCGCCTGCGGTCTGCCGGAAGGCCAGGGCGTGCGCCCGGGCACCTACTGCGAACCGAAGATGACCACCGTCGGTTCCCAGGACACCACCGGCCCGATGACCCGCGACGAGCTGAAGGACCTGGCTTGCCTGGGCTTCTCCGCCGACCTGGTGATGCAGTCCTTCTGCCACACCGCCGCCTATCCGAAGCCCATCGACGTCAACACCCACCACACCCTGCCCGACTTCATCATGAACCGCGGTGGCGTGTCCCTGCGTCCGGGTGACGGCATTATCCACAGCTGGCTGAACCGCATGCTTCTGCCCGACACCGTCGGCACCGGCGGCGACTCGCACACCCGCTTCCCGATCGGCATCTCCTTCCCGGCCGGTTCCGGCCTGGTGGCCTTCGCCGCCGCCACCGGCGTCATGCCGCTGGACATGCCGGAATCCGTGCTGGTGCGCTTCAAGGGCAAGATGCAGCCCGGTATCACCCTGCGTGACCTGGTGCATGCCATCCCCTACTACGCCATTCAGCAGGGCCTGCTGACTGTCGAGAAGAAGGGCAAGAAGAACATCTTCTCCGGCCGTATCCTGGAAATCGAAGGTCTGACCGGTCTGACCGTCGAACAAGCCTTCGAACTGTCCGACGCCTCCGCCGAACGTTCGGCTGCCGGTTGCACCATCAAGCTGCCGGAAGACTCGATCGCCGAGTACCTGAAGTCCAACATCACCCTGCTGCGCTGGATGATCAGCGAAGGCTACGGCGATGCCCGCACCCTGGAGCGTCGCGCCCAGGCGATGGAAGCCTGGCTGGCCAAGCCGGAACTGCTGGAAGCCGACAAGGACGCCGAATACGCAGCCGTTATCGAGATCGATCTGGCCGACGTCAAGGAGCCGATCCTGTGCGCCCCGAACGACCCGGACGACGCCCGTCTGCTGTCCAGCGTTCAAGGCCGCAAGATCGATGAAGTGTTCATTGGCTCCTGCATGACCAACATCGGTCACTTCCGCGCCGCCGGCAAGCTGCTGGACAAGGTCAAGGGTGGCATTCCGACCCGTCTGTGGCTGGCTCCGCCGACCAAGATGGACGCCCACCAGCTGACCGAAGAAGGCTACTACGGCATCTACGGCAAGGCCGGCGCGCGCATGGAAATGCCGGGTTGCTCGCTGTGCATGGGTAACCAGGCTCGCGTACAGACCGGTTCGACCGTGGTCTCCACCTCGACCCGTAACTTCCCGAACCGTCTGGGCGACGCCACCGACGTATTCCTGGCCTCCGCCGAACTGGCAGCGGTCGCTTCGATCATCGGCAAGCTGCCGACCGTCGAGGAATACATGGCCTACGCGAAGGACATCGACAGCATGGCTGCCGACGTCTACCGCTACCTGAGCTTCGACCAGATCGCCGAGTTCCGTGAGGCTGCGGAAAAAGCGAAGATCCAAGTTATCGAAGTCTGACGTCGTGAAATAAAAAAACCCCGCTTCGGCGGGGTTTTTTTATGCTCAGCGAACATGCAAGAACGAAAGACCCGGTATTAATTGCCAAAGAGCACCTCGCCAAACCTCTGCTGAGCTTACCGCTATAGAAATCAAGCACAAAAAAACCGATGCCAGAAGTCTGGCATCGGTTTTTTGGGCTAAGACCGACAGAGCAGAGAGGCTACCCTAGAGTCGGCTTCACCAGAATACTCAGATTACTTAACCTGAGCTTCCACTTCAGCTTCAACACGACGGTTGATCTGACGGCCTGCATCGGTAGCGTTGTCCGCAACCGGACGAGACTCACCATAACCCACCGAATTCACACGACCACCTTCAACGCCGTACTGGTTGACCAGAACATCGCGAACCGCTTCGGCGCGACGCTCGGACAGGCGCTGGTTGTACTGATCGGTACCAACGGAGTCGGTGTGACCTTCAACGGTGGTGCTGGTCTGCGGGTACTGCTGCATGAAGTCAGCCAGGTTCTTGATATCGCCATAGCTTTCTTCACGGACGCGCGACTTGTCGAAGTCGAACTTCACGTCCAGCTCAACACGCACCACTTCCGGAGCCGGTTCCGGCTCGGTGTCGACGAGCGGAGCCGGTGCCGGCTCCGGAGTCGGCTCGACAGCCGCAACCTGACGCGCACCGCCACCGAAGTTCAGACCGACGCCCACGCCAGCCATCCACTCGGAGTCGCCGCGGTCGATGTTGTGCATGCCGTCCACGCTCGCCTTGGCGAACAGGTTCTCGGTGAAGTAGTACTTCAGGCCGGCACCGATGTTGGCGTAGGTGCTGTGATCACGACCGCTGCGAGCGGCCTGGCCGATGCTCTGGTGAGCCACACCAGCGGATACGTACGGACGCAGACCAACGCCCGGCGCGCCGAAGTGGTAAGCCGCGTCCAGCGAGGTCAAGCTGCCCTTGATGTTTTTGTGACCGTCAGCATTGACCGGATTGTCGGAGGTTACGTCGTGGTATTCACCATACGACAGACCCAGCGAGACGTCGTCGGTCAGGAAATAGCTGGCGCCCGCGCCGTACAGTTCGCCCTCGTCTTCGAAGCCGCGCGAGCTATCGGAGAAATAGTGCTTACCGAATGCTTCGACCTCGACAGCCCCCTGGCCCTGGGCCAGCGCGCCGAACGAAGTAGCGGCTACCATCGAGCCAATCACAACGCCCAAGGTATTCTTAAGTTTCATCCGTAAATCCCCATCTGGTGGTTAGAGTCAGAACAATCTAAGGAGACCGGCTGTCTTGTGCCCAAGCTGTTCGCTACGGATAAGACAACCATTTCCCATTAAGTTTCGATTGGTTCGGAAAAATTTTCTCTTAGTTTATCCAATGCACGCTTGTAGCGCATCTTCGTTGCACTTAATCCCATATGCATTATGTCGGCGATTTCCTGAAATTCCAGTTCTGCGACAAATCGCAGCACCAATATTTCCCGATCAATAGGATTGACATGCACTAGCCATCGATCAAGCCCGCCCTTCTCCTCAACACGAGGCGCTTTCTCTTCGGAGGCTTCTTCGAGCGGGTCTAGGCTAAGCGCATCGAGCAGGCGGCGCTTGCGCCGCTCCTTGCGATACTGGGTAATGCATTCATTATAAGTAATGCTATATAGCCAGGTCTTGAACTTCGATTTTCCTTCAAAGTTCTTCAGGCCATACAAAACCTTGAGCATGACCTCCTGACAAACATCGTCGGCGTCCCGATCGTTGCCCAAATAACGCGCACAGACATTGAACAGGGTGCGCTGGTAGCGACGCATCAACTCCTCATATGCCCGAGTTATATGAAACAACTCGACGCGGGCATATTGCACCAACTCTTCATCGCTGAGTTGGCGAGGATCGTAGCGCGGGATGGTCGATTGGGTTTTAGTCAATACGCTTCGAGCCAGCAATCAGGTCGCGGCCGCCTGTCAGGGAAACCGAAAAAAGGCGCCGCATTCTACCAGAAAACAGCTGTCAGCGGCTGCCTACCCGCGTTTCCAGCAGAACCCGATTGGCTACGGAGACCAGCTCGCCATCACTGCACAATAGCAGCGTTTTGACAGTGCCGATTTCCTCGATCTGCCCCTCGATATCTTCGAGGGTGACATGCTGTCCCACCTCGTAAAGCTCGCGCACATAGATTCCAGCAAGGATCTGGCTGACAAGCTCACGACTGCCGAGACCGAATGCCAAAGCCACTGCCAGCCCTACCGAGATCAGCACGATGGCGATGACGTAGTTCAACAGTTCGGTTTTGATTTCCAGCTGCCCGATCGACACGGAAATGGCGATGATGATCACCAGCCCCTGCGCAATGCGAGCCAGGCCGTTGGCGTAGTCGATACCAACGCTCTCTGCCGCGCCCCGGACCACGCCACTGAACAGCTGAGCCAAAAGCACACCAGCGACGAGAATCAGCGCTGCGCCGAACACCTTGGGAACGTAGAGCGCCAGGACGTCCAGCGTGGCCGATACCCGCTCCAACCCGAGGGACTCGGCTGCCGAGACGAGGAAGATTAGTAGGACGAACCAATAGACCACCTTGCCGATCAGCACCGAGACTGGAACCCGAATTCCGGCACGCCCCAGCAACTTCGTCAGCCCGGTGCCAGCCATCAGCCGATCCAGCCCCAGCTTCGCAAGCACCTTCGACAGCAAGGTATCGAGCAGTTTGGCCACCACGAAGCCGAGCAGTACGACTACGAGCGCGCCAAACAGGCGCGGAATGAATGCCGCTACGGAAGCCCAGAGCGAGCTCATCGCGGACAGCAAACTCTGAGTCCAGGGATCGAATTCCATGATCAATCGGCCTTATCGAACGAACGGTTGGATGAATGACGACGGGAAACAGGTGCAACGTGGCCCGCTCCACTGTTGACTGCTATCAGCAAGCCCTGCAGCCAATGCCCCATGAGACCGAAAAGGTCCCCAACGCCAACCTGGCGGTTCGCGGTCTTGAGCACTCGGCCGAGGCGCTCAGCCTCATCCTGTGCCGATGGCTTGTTGAGCAGATCACGCAATGATTCTTCAAAGGGATCGCGCATGTATACCTCGCTGGAACATGTCCGCTAGACGGCCCGTGGTTGACTCCGAGTCACATTCAGATCCAACGCAGACGGCGAAAGATCCACCACTGAAACAATGCGATGAGGCCGATCAGAAGACAGGCGATGGCAAAACCGTACGGGCTTTGTGCACCCGGAATCCCACCGACGTTGACGCCCAAAAGGCCAGTCAGAAACGTCATCGGCAGGAAAAATCCGGTAATGATACCGAAAATGTACATGGTGCGGTTCATTCGCTCACTGAGCCGGCGCCGCTCGGACTCGAGTACGAGATCGATTCGCTCACGCACCAGATCCAACTCTTCGAGGTAGCGGATCAGTCGGTTGCTCAGTTCGTTCCAGTAATCAGCGTCGTCCTCTACGAACCAGCTCAGGCGATTGCGAGTGAGCTGGGCGTAGATTTCACGCTGGGGCAGCAGGAACCGTCTCAGACTTGCCGCCCGGCGGCGCAGCGAAAGCATACTGTCGTGCTCCGGGCCGTAGCGCTCGTCGAGCTCCAGACGCTCCTCTTCCTGATCAACGCATTCGGTCAGCCGCACCACGAGATCATCTACCCGATCAGTCATCGAATCAGCCAGATAGACCAGTACCTCCGACGCCGTCTTCGGACCCTTGCCTTCCATAAGCAGGCGAATGACTGCCTCGGTCGAACGCAAGGGTCGCAAACGCAACGAGATGACACGTCGCGCATCGGCAAACACGCGCAGCGAAATCATGTCTTCCGGGGCAGAATCGGGATTGAGGTTCACGCCTCGAAGGAAAAGAAGAAGCTCCTCGTTCGGCAGCGCCAGTACACGTGGCCGCGTGTTTTCTTCCAGCAGGACATCGCACGCGAAGTCGTTGAGACCGCTCTGACCGCGCAGCCAGGCCTGTGCCGCCGGATGGCTGCGATCCCAATGCAGCCACAGGCTTTGGGTGTCACTCAGCTGCAGATCGCGCAGGTCCGCGTAGGCGATGGCGCGCGCGCCACCCCGCCCATCCAGAACAAAAGCATGAACCAGCCCCCACTGCTGCGTATCACTCAGCTGCATGAACGTCCCCCTGATATGAAAAGCCCGGCATCGCCGGGCTTGGTATTACGGTGCTTCAACGCAAGCGCGATGGATCACTCCGGCATCTTCAGCGCCTCGGGCGAGACGATGATGCCGTTATTGTCCGCGTAGACATATTCGCCGGGGCGGAACGTGACACCGCAGAAGGTCACCGGCACGTTGAGATCGCCGATGCCACGCTTGTCGGTTTTCATCGGATGACTGGCTAGCGCCTGGACGCCGAGATCGGTCTGTGCGATCACATCGACATCGCGCACACAACCATAGACAACGATCCCTTCCCAGCCGTTGCGCGACGCCTTCTCGGCCAGCATGTCACCAAGCAGCGCGCGGCGCAGCGAGCCGCCGCCATCGACAACCAGCACCTTGCCACGGCCATCCGTATCGACCTGATCCTTGACCAGGGAGTTGTCCTCAAAGCACTTAACGGTGACGATCTGGCCACCGAAGGAATCGCGGCCGCCGAAATTGCTGAAAATCGGCTCGACCACCTGTACCAGCTCCGGGTAGGCGTCGCACAGATCAGGAGTGACGTATTGCATGGAAAGCTCCTTTGCTTGGGAATTCGTGGACATCGCCTAGCCGTTTCACCCTCTCCGCCAATCGGCTGGTATCGATGCGCGCCGCGTCATGTTAGCCGCAGGGCGCGATCAACGAAATGCCGAGTCGAAGGCACGGAAGCCGAAAACGCGACAGGGCGGAAATTCCGCCCTGTCGTCATGCTTCAAACCGCAGTTCAGACCTGCGCGTCAGCCAGGAAGAACCAGGTATCAAGTACCGAATCCGGATTCAGCGATACGCTCTCGATACCCTGGTCCATCAGCCAGCGTGCCAGGTCCGGATGATCCGAAGGCCCCTGACCGCAGATGCCAATGTACTTGCCAGCCTTGTTGCACGCTTGGATGGCATTGGCCAGAAGCTTCTTGACTGCCGGATTACGCTCGTCGAACAGGTGCGCGATGATGCCCGAATCACGGTCCAGACCGAGCGTCAGCTGGGTCATATCGTTGGAGCCAATCGAGAAGCCATCGAAGTACTCGAGGAACTCGTCGGCCAGCAACGCGTTGGACGGCAGCTCACACATCATGATGACACGCAGACCATTCTCGCCACGCTTGAGGCCATACTGGGCCAGCAGGTCGATCACCTGCGATGCCTCGCCGAGCGTACGCACGAAAGGCACCATCAGCTCGACGTTGGTCAGCCCCATAACGTCGCGCACCTTGCGCATGGCACGGCATTCCAGCTCGAAGCAATCGCGGAACGAATCGCTGATATAGCGCGACGCGCCGCGGAAGCCGAGCATCGGGTTCTCTTCTTCCGGCTCGTAGAGCTTGCCGCCGATCAGGTTGGCGTATTCGTTGGACTTGAAGTCCGACAGACGCACGATGACCTTTTTCGGCCAGAACGCTGCGGCCAGCGTGCTGACGCCTTCGACGAGCTTCTCGACGTAGAAGTTGACCGGATCGTCGTAGCCGGCGATGCGCTTCTCGACGCTGCTCTTCACGTCAGCCGGCAGACCGTCGAAGTTCAGCAGTGCCTTGGGATGCACGCCGATCATCCGGTTGATGATGAATTCGAGACGCGCCAGGCCGACGCCTTCGTTAGGCAGGTGGGCGAAATCGAAGGCGCGGTCCGGGTTGCCGACGTTCATCATGATCTTGAACGGCAGTTCCGGCATCGCATCGATGGAGTTCTGGCGGATGTCGAAGCCCAGCTCGCCATCGAAGATCAGGCCGGTGTCGCCCTCGGCGCAGGAGACGGTCACGCGCTGGCCGTCCTGCAGCAGTTCGGTGGCGTTACCGCAGCCGACGACCGCCGGAATGCCCAGTTCGCGGGCGATGATCGCCGCGTGGCAGGTACGCCCGCCGCGGTTGGTGACGATGGCGCTGGCGCGCTTCATCACCGGCTCCCAGTCCGGATCGGTCATGTCGGAAACCAGCACGTCGCCCGGCTGGACCTTGTCCATCTCGCTGACGTCGTGAATGACCTTGACCGGGCCGGCGCCGATGCGCTGGCCGATGGCACGGCCTTCGACCAGCACGGTGCCTTTTTCCTTCAGCAGGTAACGCTCCATGACGTTAGCGCTGCTGCGGCTCTTCACGGTTTCCGGACGCGCCTGGACGATGTACAGCTTGCCGTCGTCTCCGTCCTTGGCCCACTCGATATCCATCGGGCGACCATAGTGCTTCTCGATGATCAGGGCCTGCTTGGCGAGGTTGGTCACCTCTTCGTCGGTCAGACAGAAGCGTGCGCGATCGGCAGCATCGACTTCGACGGTCTTGACCGACTTGCCGGCCTTGGCTTCGTCGCCGTAGACCATCTTGATCGCCTTGCTGCCCAGATTGCGGCGCAGGATCGCCGGGCGCCCGGCCTCCAGCGTCTGCTTGTGCACGTAGAACTCGTCAGGATTGACCGCGCCCTGCACGACAGTCTCGCCCAGACCATAGGCGCCGGTGATGAACACCACGTCGCGGAAGCCGGATTCGGTATCGAGGGTAAACATGACGCCGGCGGTGCCGGTTTCCGAGCGAACCATGCGCTGCACGCCGGCAGACAGGGCGACCAGCTTGTGGTCAAAGCCCTGGTGCACACGGTAGGCAATGGCGCGGTCGTTGAACAGCGAAGCGAAGACTTCCTTGGCCGCGCGGATCACGTTGTCCACACCGCGAATGTTCAGGAAGGTTTCCTGCTGGCCGGCAAAGGATGCATCCGGCAGGTCTTCGGCGGTCGCGGAAGAACGCACGGCGACCGCCATGTTGTCGTTACCACCGGACATCTCGGCGAACGCCTTGCGAATGTCGGCATCCAGCTGCGGCGGGAACTCGGCGTCCATCACCCACTGACGAATCTGTGCACCAGCCTTGGCCAGCGCGTTGACATCGTCGACATCGAGTGCATCGAGCAGCGCATGGATCTGATCGTTCAGACCGCTCAGCTCGAGAAAATCGCGATAGGCCTGAGCCGTGGTGGCGAAACCGCCCGGTACGGAAACACCGGCACCGGCGAGGTTGCTGATCATCTCGCCCAGGGAGGCGTTCTTGCCCCCTACACGCTCAACATCGTGGTTGCCGAGCTTATCGAGGGAAACTACGTACTCTACCAAGGTGAACTCTCCGTTAGGTGTTGGAACTCAACCGGAGCCCTGCCGCATGGCTGTGGCCTGACCCTGCAAAATAAGTAACAATGCCCGCCAACCGGGCTCGGCGAAGGGCCTACTATAGCTGGGAACCGTTCTCGACTTAAGGCCGAAGGTACATGAAACGAACCGCTTTCTTCATTTCCGATGGCACTGGGATCACGGCGGAAACCCTGGGCCAAAGCCTCCTGGCGCAATTCGAGAACATCTCTTTCACCAAGCTCACCCGCCCGTACATCGACAGCGCGGAAAAAGCCCGGGCAATGGTACAGCAAATCAACAATGCCGCGGACAGGGACGGTGCCCGCCCGATCATCTTCGACACTCTGGTCAACCAGGAAATCCGCGACATCCTCGCCGAATCCAACGGCTTCATGATCGACATCTTTTCCTCGTTCCTGGCTCCACTGGAACACGAACTCATGTCGCGTTCCTCGTACTCCGTTGGCAAATCCCACTCCATCAGCCACAACACCAACTACATGGAGCGGATCGACGCGGTCAACTTTGCCCTCGACAACGATGACGGCGCACGCACTCGTCATTACGACAAGGCCGACCTGATTCTCGTCGGCGTTTCACGCTGCGGCAAAACGCCAACCTGTCTGTACATGGCCATGCAGTATGGCATCCGCGCCGCAAACTACCCGCTGACCGAGGACGACATGGAGCGACTGCAACTGCCCTCCTCGCTCAAGCCGTACAAGGACAAGCTGTTCGGCCTGACCATCGACTCCGACCGCCTGACCGCCATCCGCAACGAACGCAAGCCCAACAGCCGTTACGCCAGCTTCGCTCAGTGCGAATTCGAAGTTCGCGAGGTGGAAAACCTGTTCCGCCGCGAGAACATCAACTACATCAACTCGACGCATTTCTCCGTCGAGGAAATCTCCGCCAAGATCCTTGTGGAAAAAGGCGTGGAGCGTCGACTCAAGTAAGTGCCGCTTCGCTAGACAACAAAAAGTCCGCTTGGTGCGGACTTTTTGCATTTACCGCGCAGAAAACCACTGCGCATTCTCAACTCAAAACGCGTCGCCCGGTACGCGGACCCAGCCTTCCATCAGGATGCGCGCACTGCGGCTCATGATGGCTTTGGTCACTGTCCACTGGCCGTCGACCTGCCTCGCCTCGGCGCCGACTCGCAAGGTGCCGGACGGATGGCCGAAGCGTACCGCCTGACGCTCACCGCCACCGGCGGCGAGGTTCACCAGCGTGCCCGGCACGGCTGCTGCAGTCCCGATGGCGACCGCACAGGTACCCATCATTGCGTGGTGCAGCTTGCCCATCGACAGCGCCCGCACCAGCAAATCGACCTCACCCGCGTCGATGATCTTGCCGCTGGAAGCCTTGTAACTCTTGGGTTTGCTGACGAAGGCGATCTTCGGGGTGTGCTGACGGGTCAACGCTTCGTCCGCCGTCTTGATCAAACCCATGCGCAGCGCGCCAGCGACACGAATGGCTTCGAAACGCGCCAGCGCTTCGGCGTCGCCGTTGATGTCTTCCCGCAGCTCGGTGCCGTGGTAACCGATGTCCTCGGCATTGACGAACACGGTAGGGATGCCGGCGCTGATCATGGTGGCCTTGAGCGTGCCGATGCCGGGGACTTCCAGATCATCGATCAGGTTGCCGGTGGGGAACATCGAGCCGCCCTCCTCGCCATCGTCGGATGGGTCGAGAAACTCCAGCACGATCTCCGCTGCCGGGAACGTTACGCCGTCCAGCTCGAAGTCACCGGTCTCCTGCACCTGCCCGTTGCTGATTGGCACATGGGCGATGATCGTTTTCTGGATATTGGCCTGCCAGATGCGCACCACGCAGGTGCCGTCTTGCGGAATACGCGCCGGATCGACCAGCCCGGCATGGATCGCGAACGCGCCAGCGCCGGTAGAGAGGTTGCCGCAGTTACCGCTCCAGTCGAGGAACGGCTTGTCGATGGAAACCTGACCATAGAGGTAATCGACGTCGTGATCGGGCTGGCTGCTCTTCGAGAGGATCACGCACTTGCTGGTGCTGGAAGTCGCCCCGCCCATGCCATCGATATGTGCGGCATAGGGATCGGGACTGCCGATCACCCGCATGAACAGCCTGTCGCGGGCCTCACCCGGCACCTGACAGCGCTCGGGCAGATCCTGTAGACGAAAGAACACACCCTTGCTGGTGCCGCCACGCATGTAGGTGGCGGGAATCTTGATCTGAGGTTGATGAGCCATGAGAGCGTCCTGGCTGGAGAATGAATGGATCGTAGGGTGGATCGCGCCTCGCCGAGCCATCGAGGGACCGGAACGGTGGATGGAGAAACGCCATCCACCCTACGAAATCAGGCGGCCGAGCCTTTCAGGAAATCCTGGGCGAAGCGCTGCAGCACGCCGCCGGCCTGGTACACATGAACATCGGCGGCGGTATCCAGGCGGCAGGTCACCGGCACACGGATGGTTTCACCGCTCTTGCGGTGAACAACCAGCGTCAGATCGCAGCGCGGCGACAGTTCGCCTTCGATGTCGTAGGTCTCGGTGCCGTCAAGGCCGAGGGTCAGACGGGTGGTGCCCGGCTTGAACTCGACCGGCAGTACGCCCATGCCGACCAGGTTGGTACGGTGGATGCGCTCGAAGCCTTCGGCGACGATCACTTCCACACCGGCCAGGCGCACGCCCTTGGCCGCCCAGTCACGCGAGGAGCCCTGACCGTAGTCAGCGCCGGCGACGATGATCAGGTTCTGCTTGCGGTTCATGTAGGTTTCGATGGCTTCCCACATGCGCATGACCTGGCCTTCCGGCTCGACGCGCGCCAGCGATCCCTTCTGCACCTTGCCGTCGACCACAACCATCTCATTCACCAGCTGCGGGTTGGCGAAGGTGGCACGCTGGGCGGTCAGGTGGTCGCCGCGGTGGGTGGCGTAGGAGTTGAAGTCCTCCTCCGGCAGGCCCATCTTGGCCAGGTACTCGCCGGCCGCGGAGCTGGCCAGGATCGCGTTGGACGGCGACAGGTGATCAGTGGTGATGTTGTCCGGCAGGATCGCCAGCGGACGCATGCCCTTGAGCGTGCGTTCGCCAGCCAGCGCGCCTTCCCAGTACGGCGGACGGCGAATGTAGGTGGACATCGGACGCCAGTCATACAGCGGGCTCTTGGCTTCCTCGATGCTGCCCAGATCGAACATCGGGATGTACACCTGCTTGAACTGCTCCGGCTTGACCGAGGCGGCGACGATGGCGTCGATTTCCTCGTCGGACGGCCACAGGTCCTTCAGGGTGATGGCGTTGCCATCCTTGTCATGGCCCAGTACGTCCTGCTCGATGTCGAAGCGCACGGTACCGGCGAGGGCGTAAGCCACCACCAGCGGCGGCGAAGCCAGGAAAGCCTGCTTGGCGTACGGATGGATACGGCCGTCGAAGTTGCGATTGCCGCTCAATACGGCAGTGGCGTACAGATCGCGGTCGATGATTTCCTGCTGGATCTTCGGATCCAGCGCACCGGACATGCCGTTGCAGGTGGTGCAGGCATAGCCGACGATGCCGAAGCCGAGCTTCTCCAGCTCCGGCAGCAGGCCGGCGTCTTCCAGGTACAGCTTGGCGACCTTCGAGCCCGGGGCAAAGGAAGTCTTGACCCACGGCTTGCGGACCAGCCCCAACGCGTTGGCCTTCTTCGCCAGCAGACCGGCTGCGACCACGTTGCGCGGGTTGGAGGTGTTGGTGCAGCTGGTGATGGCGGCGATGATCACCGCGCCGTCCGGCAGCAGGCCTTTGGCCTCCTCGGCCTTGGCGGCAGCCAGCTTGGCTTCGTCGGCGATGCCACGCTCGTGCAGGGCCGAGGTCGGCAGGCGGCGATGCGGGTTGCTCGGGCCTGCCATGTTGCGTACTACGCCGGACAGGTCGAACTCGAGCACGCGCTCGTACTCGGCGCCGGTCAGCGCACTGGCCCACAGGCCGGTTTCCTTGGCGTACTGCTCGACCAGCGCGACCTGCTCCGGCTCACGGCCGGTCAGCTTGAGGTAATCGATGGTCTGACCGTCGATGTAGAACATCGCCGCGGTGGCGCCGTACTCCGGGCACATGTTGGAGATGGTGGCTCGGTCGCCGATCGACAGGCTGTCGGCGCCCTCGCCGAAGAACTCGACGTAGGCACCCACCACGCGCTCCTTGCGCAGGAACTCGGTGATCGCCAGGACGATGTCGGTGGCGGTAATGCCGGGCTTGCGCTTGCCGGTCAGCTTGACGCCGACGATGTCGGGCAGACGCATCATCGACGGATGGCCGAGCATCACAGTCTCGGCCTCCAGACCGCCAACGCCGACGGCGATCACACCGAGGGCATCAACATGCGGCGTGTGCGAGTCGGTACCGACGCAGGTGTCCGGGAAGGCCACGCCTTCGCGCGCCTGAATGACCGGTGACATCTTCTCCAGGTTGATCTGGTGCATGATGCCGTTGCCGGCCGGGATCACGTCGACGTTCTTGAACGCGGTCTTGGTCCACTCGATGAAGTGGAAACGGTCTTCATTGCGGCGGTCTTCGATGGCGCGGTTCTTGTCGAACGCATCGGGATCGAACCCGGGCGCCTCGACAGCCAGCGAGTGGTCGACGATCAGCTGGGTTGGTACCACCGGATTGACCTTGGCTGGATCGCCACCCTGCTCGGCGATCGCATCGCGCAGGCCGGCGAGATCGACCAGTGCGGTCTGGCCGAGGATGTCATGGCAGACCACACGGGCCGGGTACCAGGGGAAGTCCAGGTCACGCTTGCGCTCGATGATCTGCTTGAGCGAGTCGGTCAGCATGGCCGGATCGCAGCGACGCACCAGCTGTTCGGCCAGTACGCGCGAGGTGTAGGGCAGCGTGTCGTAGGCGCCCGGCTTGATGTCCTCGATCGCCGCGCGGACGTCGAAGTAATCCAGCTGGGTGCCTGGCAGGTGTTTGCGATAGTCGGTGTTCATGCCGTAGGGACTCGATCGGTAAGTTCGGAAACAACTAATAAAGGAAGGACGCCGACAAGGCGCCCCTCCGCGCTCTCAACGCTGAGCGAGCGGCACCACCTTGCGCTGCTCGACGCCGACGTATTCGGCACTCGGGCGGATGATGCGATTGTTGGCGCGCTGCTCGAACACATGGGCAGTCCAGCCGGTCACTCGCGAACAGACGAAGATCGGGGTGAACAGCTTGGTCGGGATACCCATGAAGTGGTACGCCGACGCGTGATAGAAGTCGGCGTTGGGGAACAGCTTCTTCTGCTCCCACATGGTTTCGTCGACAGCGACGGAAACCGGGTACAGCACGGTGTCGCCCACTTCCTCGGCGAGCTGCTTGGCCCAGACCTTGATGACCTCGTTGCGCGGATCGGAAACGCTGTAGATCGCGTGGCCGAAGCCCATGATCTTGTCCTTGCGCTCCAGCATGCCGAGGATGCCGGCACGAGCTTCTTCCGGCGACTTCCAGCGCTCGATCATGTCCATCGCCGCCTCGTTGGCACCGCCATGCAGCGGACCACGCAGCGAACCGATGGCGCCGGTGACGCACGAGAAGATGTCGGACAACGTGGATGCGCACACCCGAGCAGTGAAGGTCGAGGCGTTGAACTCGTGCTCGGCGTAGAGGATCAGCGAGACGTTCATCACCTTCACGTGCAGCTCGCTCGGCTTCTTGCCGTGCAGCAGCGCGAGGAAATGACCGCCCAGGGTGTCCTCGTCGGTGGTGCAATCGATGCGTACGCCCTCATGACTGAAGCGGTACCAATAGACCATGATCGCCGGGAATGCCGCGAGCAGGCGGTCAGCCTTGTCGCGCTGCTGCTCGAAACTCTCCTCCGGCTCCAGGTTGCCGAGCATGGAGCAGCCAGTGCGCATCACGTCCATCGGGTGCGCATTGGCCGGAATACGCTCGAGCACTTCCTTGAGCGCCTGCGGCAGGTCGCGCTGGCCCTTGAGCTTGGTCACATAAGCCTGCAGCTGCGCCTTGTTCGGCAGCTCGCCGTACAGAAGCAGGTAAGCCACTTCCTCGAATTGCACCTGGTCGGCCAGATCGCGGACATCGTAGCCGCGATAGGTCAGACCGGCGCCTTCCTTGCCGACGGTGGACAGGGATGTCTGGCCGGCGATCTGACCGCGCAGCCCTGCTCCACTCAGTACTTTTGCTTCAGCCATTGCTATCTCCTTCTTGGATTTGTTCTGGATACCGCTCAATCACGTCAGTCGAAGGCTCCGTCGAAGCACGCGGAGCCGCAGACTCAGCTCTTTTTCTGCGCGAACAGCGCGTCGAGGTGCTGCTCGAACGCGTGGTAGTTGATGCGATCGTAAAGCTCCATGCGGGTCTGCATGGTGTCGATCACATTCTTCTGCGTGCCGTCGCGACGCAGCGCGGTGTAGACATTCTCCGCCGCCTTGTTCATCGCACGGAACGCCGACAGCGGGTAGAGCACCAGCGACACGTCGACGCTGGCCAGCTCCTCGGTGGTATACAGCGGGGTGGCACCGAATTCGGTGATGTTGGCCAGAATCGGCGCCTTCACGCGGTCGGCGAAGGTCTTGTACATCGCCAGCTCGGTGATCGCCTCGGGGAAGATCATGTCGGCACCGGCCTCGATGCAGGCAGCCGCGCGATCCAGTGCCGAGTTCAGGCCCTCGACGGCCAGCGCGTCGGTACGCGCCATGATCACGAAGCTATCGTCGGTACGCGCATCGACGGCGGCCTTGATACGGTCGACCATTTCCTGCTGAGACACGATTTCCTTGTTCGGGCGATGGCCGCAGCGCTTGGCGCCGACCTGGTCCTCGATGTGAATCGCCGCGGCGCCGAACTTGATCATCGACTTGACGGTACGCGCAACGTTGAACGCCGAGCTGCCGAAGCCGGTGTCCACGTCCACCAGCAGCGGCAGATCGCAGACATCGGTGATGCGGCGCACATCGGTGAGCACATCGTCCAGACCGGTGATGCCGAGGTCCGGCAGTCCCAGCGAGCCGGCCGCAACGCCACCGCCGGACAGGTAGATGGCCTTGAAGCCCGCGCGCTTGGCCAGCAGCGCATGGTTGGCGTTGATCGCACCGACGACCTGCAGCGGATGCTCACTGGCCACGGCGTCACGGAAACGCTGACCGGCAGTAGTAAGAGTCATGCATTACCCCTTTCATGTGGTTGTTGCGAAGCGCCACGGAAGTGGCGCTCGACATTGCGCTTGGAAGCGGCGATATGGCGGCGCATCAGCAGCTCCGCCAGTTCGCCATCGCGGTCGGCGATGGCATCGAGGATACGGTGATGTTCGGCGAACGCCTGATGCGGCCGGTTCGGCGTGGTGGAGAACTGGATGCGGTACATGCGCACCAGCTGATAAAGCTCGTCGCACAGCAGCTTGGCCAGGGTGCGATTGCCACTGCCCTGGATGATCCGGTAATGGAAATCGAAATCGCCTTCCTGCTGGTAGTAGCCGACGCCGGCCTGGAACGCCTCGTCGCGCTCATGAGTACCCAGCACCCGGCGCAGCTCGTCGATCTCGGCCTCGCTCATGCGTTCGGCGGCCAGGCGGCAGGCCATGCCTTCGAGCGATTCGCGGATCTCGTAGAGTTCGATCAGCTCGGCATGGCTGAGAGAAACCACCCGGGCGCCCACATGCGGCACGCGAACTAGCAGCTTCTGCCCTTCCAGCCGATGCATCGCTTCACGCAGCGGGCCACGGCTGATGCCATAGGTACGCGCCAGCTCCGGCTCGGAGATCTTGCTGCCCGGAGCGATCTCCCCTTTCACGATTGCCGCCTGGATATGACGGAAAACATGCTCGGAGAGCGTTCCACTATCGACCTGAGCACCGGCGGGTGCATCTAACGAATCCTGCATATTGTCGACACTTGAAGTTAAGGCTCAGGGAAAATTACGCCAGCAACACGCGTCGGTCAATCCTCGAACCCATGGATTGTCAACAATCGAACTAAAGTCGAATGCCGCCCCGCTCTTGCGAACACGCGTGGCTGACAGGTTATGACCACTTGTCGCGACCCCCAAATCGCCATGCTAGAATGCGAGCCCTTCGCGGCGCGCCGCGGCACCCCGCCTCGCTGCGAGGCGCTGCGCTCAGCCAGTCCTCGTCCTCCCTGTCTTCCTTTTAAACGTACTCGGGATATATGAGAGTCAACGCCTACGCCCTATCACTCTGCCTGCTGCTCGTTCCCGGTATTGGCCACGGCGCCGAGAAAACCATCTATGGTCTGAACGAGCACATCGCGATCCCGGAGTTCAACCTCGAGTTGTCGGCCAAACTGGATACCGGTGCGCAG
This sequence comes from Stutzerimonas degradans, assembly GCF_024448505.1. Taxonomy (GTDB): domain Bacteria; phylum Pseudomonadota; class Gammaproteobacteria; order Pseudomonadales; family Pseudomonadaceae; genus Stutzerimonas; species Stutzerimonas degradans. The sequence goes on along the minus strand of NZ_JAMOHV010000005.1, from coordinate 99,380 downwards.
ACCGCCTCGCTGAGTGCGCGCGACATTTCCCGTTTCAAGCGCAACGGCGAAACCTGGGTGCGCTTCTATCTGGCCGTCGACAGCGCACATGCGCACCCGATCGAGCGACCGCTGGCACGCATCAGTAAGATCAAGCGCCGCGCCGGCGATTTCGATCCACAGGAAGACAAGACTTACACGGCCCGCCCGGTCATCGAACTCGATCTGTGCATGGGCAAGACCAAACGCAGCATAGAAGTGAACCTGACCGACCGCAGCGCTTTCCAATACCCGCTTTTGATTGGCTCCGACGCGCTTACCCGCTTCGGCGCCCTGGTCGACCCAAGCCGTACCTACGTCGCCGGCAAGCCCGGCTGCACCAACAAAACCGACGCTGACGAGTAATACCCATGCGCGCACTGACCCTGCATCTGAAAGTCCTGATCTTTGTGCTCGTCGCCCTGGGCATATCCATTACGGCGTACCAGATCTTCGTTCTCGGCATCCCGGTGACCGAGGATGAAACCGACGACCTGTGGAATATCGACGCCAAGGTCGAATTCCTTGCCAGCCCACGCGAGCCGGTGAAACTCCAGATGTTCGTGCCGCCGCTGAACCAGGAGTTCGTCAGCCTTAACGAGAGCTTCATCTCCAACAACTACGGCGTCAGCATCAACCGCGCCGACGGCAACCGCCGTGTCACCTGGTCGGCACGCCGCGCCAGCGGCAAGCAGACGCTCTATTACCGGCTGGTTCTGACCAAGCGCTATAGCGGCGAGCAACCGAAGGTCACCGGACCGATCTTCCGTGACAGCATTCCGGTCGAAGGCGCCGAGAAGATCGCCGCCGAAGCGTTGCTGTCGCCCATCCGCCAGCACTCGGCCGACGTCGAGACGTTCATCAGCGAAGCGATCAAGCGCGCCAACAACGTCGAGGACGACAACGTCAAACTGCTGCTCGGCGGCGACGCCTCGCCTGCCAACAAGGCGCATGTGATCGAACTGCTACTGTCCATCGCGCACGTACCGATGGAGCGCGTCCACACCGTGCGCCTGCTGGCCGAACAGCAGCAGACGCCGGAACTCTGGCTGCGCAGCTTCAACGGTGACAAATGGCTGTACTTCAACCCGGAAACCGGCGAACAGGGTCTGCCGAAAGACCGCCTGGTCTGGTGGACCGGCGACCAGCCGCTGATCAACCTCGAAGGCGGACGCAACCCGCAGGTCTCGTTCACGCTGAACAACAGTGAGATGAACGCGATTCGCCTGGCCAAGCTGACCGACGAGAACACCGACGCCGACTTCCTCGAATACTCGCTCTACGGCCTGCCGCTGCAGACCCAGCAGACCTATCAGATCATGATCATGATTCCGATCGGAGTGCTGGTGATCCTGATCCTGCGCAACCTCGGTGGTCTGCAGACACTCGGCACCTTCACGCCAGTGCTTATCGCCCTGGCCTTCCGCGAGACGCAGTTGGGCTTCGGCATTGCGCTGTTCACCGTAATCACCGCACTCGGGCTGTCGCTGCGCTCCTATCTGGAACACCTCAAGTTGCAGATGCTGCCGCGCCTGTCGGTGGTGCTGACCTTTGTCGTGGTGCTGATCGCGGTCATCAGCCTGTTCAGCCACAAGCTCGGTCTGGAGCGCGGGCTGTCGGTGGCGCTGTTCCCGATGGTGATTCTGACCATGACCATCGAACGCCTGTCGATCACCTGGGAAGAACGCGGCGGTACCCACGCCTTCAAGGTCGCCATCGGCACCCTGGTGGCCGCGACCCTGGCGCACCTGCTCATGAGCATTCCGCAGCTGACCTACTTCATCTTCACCTTCCCGGCGGTGCTGCTGATCATGGTGGGCTTCATGCTGGCGATGGGGCGCTACCGCGGCTACCGCCTGACCGAACTGTTCCGTTTCAAAGCCTTCCTCAAGGACTAAGACCATGTTCGGCCTGATCAAGACGTGGAAGGCCCTTGAAGCCAAAGGCATCATGGGCATCAACCGGCGCAATGCGGACTACGTGCTCAAGTACAACAAGCGGCACCTGTACCCGATCGTCGACGACAAGATCATCACCAAGCAGCGCGCCATCGAGGCGGGCATCCACGTGCCGGAAATGTACGGGGTGATCGAGACCGAGAAGGACATCGAGAAGCTCAAGGACATCGTCCGCGACCACCACGATTTCGTCGTCAAGCCCGCGCAAGGTGCCGGCGGTGACGGCATCCTGGTGATCGCCGACCGTTTCGAGGGTCGCTACAAAACCGTGTCGGGGAAGATGCTTAGCCACGACGAGATCGAGCATCAGATTTCCAACATCCTCACCGGCCTTTACTCCCTCGGCGGCCACCGCGACCGCGCACTGATCGAATACCGCGTCACACCCGACCCGATCTTCAAGAGCATCAGCTACGAAGGGGTGCCGGACATCCGCATCATCGTGCTGATGGGTTATCCGATCATGGCCATGCTGCGCCTGCCGACTCGCCAGTCCGGCGGCAAGGCGAACCTGCACCAGGGCGCTATCGGTGTAGGGGTCGACCTGGCAACCGGCATCACGCTGCGTGGAACCTGGCTGAACAACAAGATCACCAAGCACCCGGACACCGGCAATGCTGTGGACGGCGTGCAGCTGCCCAACTGGGACGGTTTCATGAAGCTGGCCGCCGGCTGTTACGAGCTGTGCGGGCTGGGCTATATCGGCGTCGACATGGTGCTGGATGTCGACAAGGGCCCGTTGATTCTGGAACTCAACGCACGTCCCGGCCTGAACATCCAGATCGCCAATGACTGCGGCCTGACCCACCGGGCGCACGCCGTGGAAACCCGACTGGCCGAACTCAAGGAGAAGGGCATTCAGGAAACCCCGGAAGAGCGCGTCAAATTCTCCCAGGAGCTGTTCGGCCACGTTCCGGCCCACAGCTGACGCCGCACATCGAGTCGCCCGGCCTTCGTGGCCGGGCCCGACTCGCCAAGACGACCGCCATGCCCATCTGCACGCTCCACCCGCTGCCCTATCACGCCGATCCCGGTCACTGGTTTGAACGCATTCACGACGCCCCCGGCGCGGTACTGCTGGATTCCGGCCGGCCACAGGCGACGCGTGGCCGCTACGACATCATCAGCGCCTGGCCGGAGCAGATTCTCACCCCGGCGGCCGATGAAGGCGGTGTGGCGTTCTTCCAGCGCCTGCGTCTGGCGCTGGCCAGCCTCGGCCCGGCGGACGCTCCCGACGCTTACGAGCTGCCGTTCCTTTGCGGCCTGATCGGCCTGCTTGCTTACGACTTCGGTACCCGCCTGGAAGAACTGCCGCAAACGGCGGTGGACGATCTCGCTCTGCCGGTCGCGCGCTTCGGGCTCTATGCCTGGGCCTTGATCAATGACCACCAGCGGCGCACGGCGCACCTGCTGTTCCACCCCGCCCTCGCGCAGGCTGAGCACGCGCGCTTGCTGAGCCTGTTCCAGCAGCCTGCCGCTGCACCGAGTGCCCAGCCATTCAACCTGCGGTCGCGATTTGGTGGTGATCTCGACAGAGAGCGCTATCGCTGTGCCTTCGAGCGCATCCAGGACTACATCCGCGCCGGCGACTGTTATCAGGTGAACTTCACGCAACGCTTTCGCGCCGCCTACCAGGGCGACCCCTGGCTTGCCTATCGCGCATTGCGCGCGGCCTGCCCCACCCCGTTCGCCGGGTTTGTCGCACTGGAAGATGGCGCCATCGCCAGCCTGTCCCCGGAGCGGTTTCTGCAGCTGAGCGACGGCACGGTGGAAACCCGTCCGATCAAGGGCACACGTCGCCGTCAGGCGGATCCGGCCGCGGACCTGGCGCTGGCCGAGGAGCTGCTCGCCAGCGAAAAGGACCGTGCCGAGAACCTGATGATCGTCGACCTGCTGCGCAACGACCTGGGTCGCAGCTGCGAGATCGGCAGCGTGCATGTGCCCGAACTGTTCGCGCTGGAAAGTTACCCCAACGTGCATCATTTGGTCAGCGCCGTGCGCGGCACGCTGGCCGCCGGCAAGGATGCCTTCGACCTGTTGGCCGGCAGCTTTCCGGGTGGCTCGATCACCGGCGCCCCGAAGATCCGCGCGATGCAAATCATCGACGAGCTGGAGCCAACCCGCCGCTCGATCTACTGCGGCTCGCTGCTGTATGTGGATGTACGCGGAAGGATGGACAGCTCGATCACCATCCGCACCCTGTCGCTGCGCAACGGCCAGGCATGCTGCTGGGGTGGCGGCGGCATCGTCGCCGATTCGCAATGGGAGGCGGAATATCAGGAGTCGATTGACAAGGTGAAGGTGCTGCTGGAAACCCTGGAGGGGCTGTAGCACTAGGCTGGAAGCGACCGGCCGGAGCCGGTCGCCGAGTCGGAACGGCTGTCAGAGCACCAGTTTGCGATTCGAGGCCTTGAGGAACTCTTGTTTCAGATCGGCGTAGCTATGTACCGCCGGGAATTGCGGGAACTCGGCGATCACGTTGTCCGGCGCGTGGAACAGGATGCCCGCATGCGCTTCGCTGAGCATGGTGGTGTCGTTGTAGGAATCGCCGGCTGCGATCACCCGGTAATACAGGCTCTTCAGCGCGATGACCGACTGACGCTTGGGGTCCTTCTGGCGCAGCTGATAATCCACCACGCGGTCGGTGTCATCGGTGATCAGGCGGTGGCACAGCAGCGTCGGGAAGCCCAGTTGACGCATCAGCGGCTGCGAGAACTCGTAGAAGGTGTCCGACAGGATCACCACCTGGAAACGCTCGCGCAGCCAGTCGACGAACTCCACTGCACCTTCGAGCGGCTTGAGTGTGGCGATTACCTGCTGAATGTCCGAGAGCTTGAGGCCGTGCTCGTCGAGAATGCGCAGACGCTGCTTCATCAGCACGTCATAGTCGGGAATGTCCCGCGTGGTCGCCCGCAGCGACTCGATTCCGGTGGCCTCTGCAAAGGCAATCCAGATCTCCGGAACCAGTACGCCCTCCAGGTCGAGACAGGCTATTTCCAAGGGCCACTCCTCATTCATGTAGAAAAGAAAGGCGGCACTCTATCGGCAACGCAGAGGCGGCGCAACGCGGCGCTTATAGCCGAAACGCACTATATATGCGAACAAAGGTTATTTAGTGACATAACTGCTCTTTGCTACCATCCGCCGCCACAGAGCGCCCAGCGCCGATCAAAGGAAAGCCGCCCGATGAGCCCATCTATCGACGTCGCCGAACTGGCCGCCGCCTATGCCACCAAATCGCCCCAGGACATTCTCAAGCTCGCCTTCGACTTGTTCGGCGACGAGCTGTGGATTTCCTTCAGCGGCGCCGAGGACGTGGTGCTGGTTGACATGGCTTGGAAACTCAACAAGAACGTCAAAGTATTCAGTCTGGATACCGGGCGCCTGCATAGCGAAACCTATCGCTTCATCGAACAGGTCCGCGATCACTACGGGATCGCCATCGAGATCATGTCGCCGGACCCTGCACTGCTCGAGCCGCTGGTAAAGGAAAAGGGACTGTTCAGCTTCTATCGTGACGGTCACAGCGAATGCTGTGGCATCCGCAAGATCGAGCCGCTGCGGCGCAAGCTCGCCGGAGTGCGAGCCTGGGCGACCGGCCAGCGGCGCGACCAGAGCCCCGGCACACGCAGCCAGGTCGCCGTGCTGGAAATCGACAGCACCTTCTCGACCACGGAGCGCACGCTGTACAAGTTCAACCCGTTGGCGCAGATGACCAGTGAGGAAGTCTGGGGCTATATCCGCATGCTGGAAATCCCCTATAACAGCCTGCATGAGCGCGGATTCATCAGCATCGGCTGCGAGCCGTGCACTCGGCCGGTGCTGCCGAATCAGCACGAACGGGAAGGCCGCTGGTGGTGGGAAGAAGCCACCCACAAGGAATGCGGGCTGCACGCCGGCAATCTCATCGCCAAGCAATAACGCGGCAAGGCGGCGCGTGCGCCGCCTGCCTCAGCGCACTCCTACCAACTAGTAGACGGGCAGTTCCACGCCCTCGAACAGCTCATCCAGCTCGACCTTGTTGCGGCACTGAATGGCCTTGTCGAGCATCGTCCGATCGAGATGCGGGGCGAACTGCTCGATGAAGTCGCACATGAATCCACGCAGGAACGTGCCGCGGCGAAAGCCGATCTTGGTCACGCTGGATTCGAACAGCTCGCTGGCGTCGAGCACCACCAGGTCGGCGTCGAGTCTGGCGTCGACCGCCATCCGCGCGACGATCCCTACCCCCAGTCCCAGTCGGACGTAGGTCTTGATCACGTCGGCATCCGCCGCGGTGAACACCACTTTGGGCGACAGGCCATGATGGCTGAAGGCCTCGTCGAGCTTGGAGCGACCAGTGAAGCCGAATACGTAGGTGACGATCGGATGTTCGGCCAGCGCTTCGAGGGTGAGTTTCTCCAGCTTGGCCAGGGGGTGCCCCTGCGGAACGATCACGCAGCGATTCCAGCGGTAGCACGGCATCATGATCAGGTCGCCGAACAGCTCCAGACCTTCGGTAGCGATGGCGAAATCGACAGTCCCGTCCGCGGCCATCTCGGCAATTTGCGTGGGCGACCCCTGATGCATGTGCAGCGACACATCCGGGTACTGCTTGATGAACGTGCTAATGACCCTCGGCAGGGCATAGCGCGCCTGGGTGTGCGTGGTAGCGATGCTCAGCGTGCCCTTCTTTTCGTTGGAGAACTCCTGCGCGATCTGCTTGATGCTTTCACATTTGCGCAGAATTTCGCCAGCCGTGGTAATGATGCGCTCGCCAGCGGGCGTGACTCGGGTCAGGTGCTTGCCACTACGGGCGAAAACCTCGACGCCCAACTCGTCTTCGAGCAGGCGAATCTGTTTGCTGATACCAGGTTGTGAAGTGAACAGGCTTTGTGCAGTCGCCGAAACATTGAGGTCATGGTGCGCCACTTCCCAGATGTAACGCAGTTGCTGGAGCTTCATAGATAACCCTCAAAGACAAAGACGCCACGCTGGATGCTGATCCGCCATTCTTATAACCGAATTAGCATTTTTTTATTGGATGATATATCTATCCGCGACTTTCTACTGCGCGACCTTCGTCGCGCAAGCCCTTACAGAAAACACGGCTTCACGTTGAGCTTAGCAGCCCGAAGGCGCCGCGGAGCCGCGTCAGCCGGGGGCCAGCGCCTGCCCCTGAATGTTTTTGCACGCGAAGCCTGCGCGACGGAAGGCCGTCAGCGACGATCCGTCGCATAGCGCGCAAGGAACGACAATGCCCGGTACAGCGCCTGCGTGCGCGGCATGGCACAGCTGGCCTGCTCGGCTGCGGCCAGCGGCGCGGCATAAAGAGCCGTCAATTCCAACGGTCGCCGATGCGCATGATCGTGATACATGCTCGGCAGATAGTCCGGCAGCTGCGCGGTGCCTTCGATCAACTTGTCCGCCAGGCCGGACGGCAAGGTGAAGCCACAGGCCACTGCCGCAGCAACCACTTCATCCATGATCGAGCGGATCAGCGCACGGCTGTCGACATCCGCCAGCAGCGCCGCCGTGCCGGCATTGAGCAGCACCGAGAGACCGTTGAACGGTACGTTCCAGACCAGCTTGATCCAGCGCGCCTGCTCCAGGCTGGACATGGCGACCGACCCCACACCGGCCGCCTTGAGCATCGCGACACCCGCAGCGAGCACGGCCTGGCGCGCCTCGTCACTATCGGCCGGCCCTGAGTGATAACCGAGGTTGATGCTACCCAGCGCCTGATGCTCGACCACACCGGGCGCGCTGCGATGGGCATAAATGGCGCACAGCCCGCCCAGCAGATGCACTCCGGCCGGCAGCAATGGGCGGATCTCGTCTTCGACTGCCAGGCCGTTCTGCAACAGCACTACTTTCGCCCCAGGCGCCGCGACCTGCGCGATGGCGGGCAGCAGAGCCGTCGTGGCGGTGCTCTTGGTCGCGACGAACAGCCAATCACAGGCCGGCATCTGATCGGCGCTGCGATAAGCCTGCACATTCGCCAGATGCTGGCTGCCGAACACCGCGCTGTTCACCCGCAAGCCGCGCTCACGCACCGCCTCGTACTCGCTGCGCAGCAGGAAATGCACGTCGTGCCCGGCCAGTGCCAACTGCATGCCGTAGTAGCCACCGATGGCGCCGGTACCAATGATTGCAATGCGCGGGCGAGATTCAGACATCCAGGAACTCCGATATAAAGAAGGCGATGCGGCACGATAACAGCCGGCGACGGAGCGGCACAGCGCCGCCCTGCTGCCGCCAGCGGCGCCAACCGGCCAACTCCTGGCGCATCGGCGGCGGCACTGAATGTCGTTGTCGAGCCTGCATGTTTAGCGCTAAGGTTCCGTCTCCCCCGCTGCGCCCCATGCCTGCTCCGCCGCACCGGGATGGCTGGCGGACGGCACCCGAGACCTGACGAGTAACACATGGCCGATTTACCCATCAACGACCTTAACGTCGCCTCTAACGTCACCCTGATCACCCCGGAACAGCTCAAGCAGGAACTTCCCCTGACCGACTCCGCCTTGCGCACCGTCGCCCATGGGCGCCAGGTCGTGCGGGATATCCTCGACGGGAAGGACCATCGCCTGTTTCTCGTGGTCGGCCCCTGCTCGATTCATGACCTGAAGGCCGCGCACGAATACGCCGAACGTCTCAAGGTGCTTGCCGAGAAGGTGTCCGACAGCCTGTTCCTGATCATGCGGGTGTATTTCGAGAAGCCGCGCACCACGGTGGGCTGGAAAGGTCTGATCAACGATCCTTACATGGATGACTCGTTCAAGATCCAGGATGGCTTGCATATCGGCCGCAAGCTGCTGCTCGATCTCGCGGAAATGGGCCTGCCGACGGCCACCGAGGCGCTGGACCCCATCTCTCCGCAGTACCTGCAGGACCTGATCAGCTGGTCGGCCATCGGCGCACGCACCACCGAGTCGCAGACCCACCGTGAAATGGCGTCCGGCCTGTCATCGGCGGTCGGTTTCAAGAACGGCACCGACGGCAGCCTGACCGTCGCGATCAACGCCCTGCAGTCGGTTTCCAGCCCGCATCGTTTCCTCGGCATCAACCAGGCCGGTGGCGTATCCATCGTTACCACCAAGGGCAACAACTATGGGCACGTCGTGCTACGTGGCGGCAACGGCAAGCCCAACTACGATTCGGTCAGCGTGACGGTTTGCGAGCAGGAGCTGACCAAGGCCGGCATCCGCCCGAACATCATGATCGACTGCAGCCACGCCAACTCCAACAAGGATCCGGCACTGCAGCCACTGGTGATGGACAACGTCGCCAACCAGATTCTGGAAGGCAACGCTTCGATCGTCGGCCTGATGGTGGAGAGCCACCTGGGCTGGGGTAATCAGCCGATCCCCAAGGATCTGGCGGAACTGACCTACGGCGTCTCGGTCACCGATGCCTGCATCGACTGGGAGACCACCGAGAAAGCCATACTCGGGATGCACGCCAAGCTGCGCGAAATCCTGCCCAGCCGCCGACGCGGCTGACAGGATTCAACAGAACGCCGGCCCTTGCCGGCGTTTTTCATTCCTGCTCGTCTTGCTGTCCGCCTGGCGAGTTCTGCCGCTCAATGTAACGCTCCACATAGGAGCAGGACGGGATGACGCTGTAACCCTCCTGCTCGGCGAACTCCAGCGCGTGCTGTGCCAGCACCGCCGCGATGCCGCGACCACGCAGTGCATCCGGAACGAAGGTGCGATAGATGTCCAGCGTCTGCTTGCCGAGGTCCATGTAAGCCAGATAAGCGCAATGGCCCTCGACGTTGACCTCGAACCGATGTCCGCTCCGATCATGGTGCACGGTAAGTGTGTCGCTCATTTCGACTCCTCAGCAGGATCAGCCAATCTTGTTATTGTTCGCCCGGTTGCATGCATGGGCACTCGGGCTGCCTGAGAACCAGCGTTCTTTTCTACCCGCTTCTGTCGATTTCGACCAGTGTTGGCGTCAATTCCGGCCGCAGGAAAAGCGCACGGCCTTTGCCAACATTCAGCACAAGCCGATGGCGTTCACTACACTGCGTCAAGTAAACAGACCTGTACTGGATGTTTTTTATCCAACTTACAGTCGAGGAGCCGAGGGGCTGCCGGAGTTTTCCAAAAAAACGCTCATGCAGCTCGTCGACTCGGTTTACTTAAATGAAGTTACAGGTAGTATGTGCGCGCAAACTTTCCATAACGGAAGTTGCTTATGGATTTCCACCTTAAGGGGAACACGATGAACAACGTTCTGAAATTCTCTGCTCTGGCTCTGGCCGCAGTTCTGGCTACCGGTTGCAGCAACAGCATGACCAAAGAAAGCGAAGCCCGTCTGACTGCTACCGAAGACGCCGCTGCCCGCGCTCAGGCTCGTGCCGACGAAGCCTACAGCAAGGCTGACGAAGCTCTGGCTGCTGCTCAGAAGGCTCAGCAGACCGCTGACGAAGCTAACGAGCGCGCTCTGCGTATGCTGGATCGCGCCAGCCGCAAGTAAGCTTCAAGGCAACAAAAAAAGCCGACCTACAAGGTCGGCTTTTTTATTTGCCGCAATGCGCCCCGCGGACAACGCCACGGGGCTTAAAGTTCAAAAAACTTGCTCTTCATGACTGGCTATGGATACCGATTGCTGATCGGCAATCTCGATCGGCAAACCGTCTTCGCCAGCGACGATATCCCGGATCATCTCCCAATCCAGATGCAGAGTGCGCATCTGCTCGTCGCGCTTGAGCAGTGTATTGACGACTACGGCGTGCTTGTCCATCAGCGTCAGTTTCTTCTCTTCGTCTTCCAGCGGCGCATGGGCCTCCAGGTAAACCTTGCCGTCGCTCACGCCAAACTTGTACGGCTCGTCGATGATGCGCACCGGCGTTCCCACCTTGACCATGCGGGACAGCTCGAGGACGTTGTTGTTGAGCATACGGAAACAGCCGTGGCTGACGCGCATGCCGATGCCGAACTTCTTGTTCGAGCCATGAATCAGGTAGCCCGGGATGGCCAGACTCATCTTGTACGGGCCCAGCGGGTTATCCGGTCCCGGCGGCACCACCGTCGGCAACGGATCGCCGTCCGCCGCGTGCTCTTCGCGAATGGACTTGGGCGGATACCATGCCGGGTTGGCGGTCATGGCGGAAATACGTGTGCTGCCTACTGGCGAACCCCAACCTTCGCGCCCGATACCCAGCGGATAGGTGTGGACCACGCTGCCACCGGCCGGGTAGTAGTACAGGCGGTACTCGGCGATGTTGATCACGATGCCCTCACGCGGCCCTGGCGGCAGAATGAAGCGCGTCGGCAGGATGATGTCGGTCCCCTCGCCCGGCAGCCACGGATCCACGCCCGGATTGGCTGCCACCAGTTCGGAGTAGCCCAGATCGTTGGTTTCGGCAATCGCAGCGAAGGTGTCTTCGTACTTCGCCTTGATCACGCGGATCTGTCCGACTACATCTTCGCCCTCAGGCGGCAAAGGCAGCTCCAGCGCGACGCTCTGGCCAGCCGCCAGCAAAGCCGCAAGGGACAAACAGGAGGCGACAGCAGACGCACGCGAAAGCATTACGGAAAACCCTTGGCTGATTGATCGAATTGACGGCGATTGTACTCGAAGCCGGCGTTGCCGGCGCCTACCAGGCACTTACCGCGGACGGAAGGCCCTTGCTGCGCGCATCCAGCAACTGCAGACAGGCCGGACACAGGCGCCGGTCCTTCAGCGTCTCGCGCTGCAGGTCCTGCCAGCGCGGCTGCGCCGGCAGCAGGCCACCGCACAGCGTGCGATCCGCGTTACCACTCAGCTCCAGCTGGCGCAGCGCCAGATGCAGACGATTCTCGCGGCAGGCGAACAGGTCAAACTGCTCGTCCGGCACGATGAGTCGATAGGCATACAGGGTCTTGGCTGAGCGCGGCATCGAGTGCTCCCGTTCGAGGGGCGCGACAGTAGCTTCGCGCTCGCGCCAGCGCAAGGGCCTCGGGGGCCTCGGGCAGACCAGCGTTCAGCGCTGTGGGGCGAGTAATGGCGCAAGCGCCGGCCAGACGTTATCAAGAAGCTGAGCTTGCGCCGACGCGGTCGGATGCACGCCGTCGCCCTGCATCATGCCGGGCTCTCCGGCGACCCCTTCGAGCACGAACGGAACCAGCGCCACGTCGCGCTCATCGGCCAGCTCGTGGTACACCCGGGCGAAGGCCTCGGTATAGCGGCGCCCATAGTTCGGCGGCAGACGCATGCCCAACAGCAGCACCTGGGCGTCGGCCTGCTGCGACTGCTCAATCATCGCCGCAAGATTCTGTTTCAATTGCGCGGGCGACTGACCACGCAAGCCATCGTTGCCGCCCAGCTCGAGAATCACCACTTCCGGCCGGTGCTCCGCGAGTAGCGTTGGCAACCTGGCGAGCCCGCCAGCACTGGTGTTCCCGCTGATCGAGGCGTTCACCACGGAGCGCGGTCGGGCCTGCTCGGCGAGGCGCTGTTGCAGCAGATGCACCCAGCCCTGGCTGGTTTCCAGGCCGAAAGCGGCGCTGATACTATCGCCGACCACCAAGACGGTTCCCGCCAGCGCGCCCTGCGCCCACATCACCAGCAGCAGGACCCCGCCTTTCAGCCAACTTCGCATCGGATTCTCCATGAGCGCCAGCATTCTCATCGCCCGGCACCTTAACAAAGTGGTTCCCAGCGCGGAAGGCGAGCTGCATATCCTCAGCGACCTCTCGCTGGAGCTGGCGAAGGGCGACAGCCTGGCCATCGTCGGCACTTCCGGCTCGGGCAAATCCACCCTGCTCGGCCTGCTCGCCGGGCTCGACCTGCCCAGCGCTGGCGAAGTACAACTGGCCGGCCACTCGCTCGGCATGCTGAACGAGGATCAGCGCGCGCGGGTTCGGGCCGAGCATGTCGGTTTCGTTTTCCAATCCTTCCAGCTGCTCGACAGCCTCGATGCGCTGGAGAACGTGATGCTGCCGCTGGAACTCGAAGGCCGTCGCGACGCCGCCCAACGCGCCCGGCAGTTGCTCGAGCGTGTCGGCCTCGGTACGCGCCTGCATCACTATCCACGCCAGCTGTCCGGGGGCGAGCAGCAGCGTGTGGCGCTGGCACGCGCCTTCGCCGCGGAGCCCGACGTCCTGTTCGCCGACGAGCCGACCGGCAACCTCGATAGCCATACCGGCGCGCACATCAGTGACCTGCTGTTCGAGCTCAATCGCGAGCGCGGCACCACCCTGGTACTGGTGACGCACGATGAGCGCCTGGCCCGCCGCTGTCGCCATCTGCTGCGTCTGGAAGGCGGTCACCGCGTCGACAACGGGCCTGCCGCATGAGGCGTGTGCCGATCCGTCGTCTCGCGGCGCTGGCATTTCGACAACTGCTGCGTGACGCCCGCGCCGGCGAGCTGCGCGTGCTGTTCTTCGCCCTGCTGATCGCCGTCGCGGCGAGCACTGCAATCGGCTATTTCGGTGCGCGCCTGAACGACGCCATGCAACTGCGCGCCAGCGAATTCCTCGGTGCCGACCTGGTGCTGCAAGGCAGCGCCGAAGCCCAGCCCCAGCAGATCGAGGCTGGCCGACAACTGGGACTGACGCACGCGCGCGTGGTCGAGTTCTCCAGCGTGGTCGCCACCGACGACAAGCTGCAGCTCACCAGCGTCAAGGCCGCCGACAGCGCCTACCCGTTGCGCGGCGAGCTGCGCAGTGCCGCCGCACCCTACGAACAGGAGACACCGGGGCCAGGACCGCGACCGGGCGAAGCCTGGGCCGAGTCCCGCCTGCTCACCGCCCTTGAGTTGGAAATCGGTGATCTGATCGAGGTCGGCGACAAGTCGCTGCGCCTGACCCGCGTGCTGACCTACGAGCCGGATCGCGTCGGCGACTTCTACAGCCTGACCCCGCGCGTGCTGATGCACATGGACGACCTGGCCGCCACCGGCGTGGTGCAGCCGGGCAGTCGAGTGCGTTACCGCGAGCTGTGGCGTGGGCCGGCCGAGACGCTCGCCACTTACCGGCAACAGCTCGAACCGGGGCTGCTGGCTCATCAGCGCATCGAGACGGCCGGCGACAGCAACCGGCAGATCGGCGGCGCGCTGGGGCGCGCCGAGCGTTATCTGAATCTGGCGAGCCTTGCCGCGATCCTGCTGGCCGGCGTTGCCGTGGCGCTGTCGGCCGCGCGCTTCGCCGCGCGCCGCTTCGATGCCAGCGCGCTGTTGCGTTGCCTGGGGCTCTCGCGACGGGAAACGCTGCTGCTGTACGCCCTGCAACTCGGGCTGCTCGGCGCGCTGGCCAGCGTCGTCGGCGCACTGCTCGGCTGGGGCGCGCAACACGGGCTGTTCTATCTGCTGCGCGACGTGCTGGCGCAGGAAATTCCGCCCGCCACCCTGTGGCCGGCACTGGCCGGCATCGCCACCGGTCTGGTCGCCCTCGCCGGCTTCGCCCTGCCGCCGCTGGCGGCGCTCGGCCGTGTCCCGCCGCTGCGGGTACTGCGGCGCGATCTGCTGCCAGTGCCGCCGAGCAGCTGGCTGGTGTACGGCACGGCGATTCTCGCGCTCGGCCTGATCATGTGGCGGCTGAGCCTGGACCTGAAGATCACCCTCGCCCTGCTTGGCGGCGGGCTGCTGGCCACGCTGCTGCTAGGCGGCCTGCTGCTGCTCGGTCTGCGCGGCCTGCGCCGGTTGCTGGCAGGTGCGGCGCTGTCCTGGCGGCTGGGCCTGGGCCAGTTGTTGCGACACCCGTTGGCGGCGGCCGGGCAATCCCTGGCGTTCGGCCTGATCCTGCTGGCGATGGCGCTGATCGCTCTGTTGCGCGGTGAGCTGCTCGATACCTGGCAGGATCAGCTACCGCAGGACGCCCCCAACCATTTCGCACTCAACGTGCTGCCGGCGGAAAAGGATGCCTTCGCCGCGCGCATCGCCAGCCTGTCGACGGTGGCGGCACCGCTGTATCCGGTCGTTCCCGGGCGGCTGGTGGCGATCAATGACGAACCGGTGCGCCAGCTGGTGAGCAAGGATTCGCAGGGCGACCGCGCCGTGCGCCGTGACCTCAGCCTGACCTGGTCGGCCGAACTGCCGGCCGACAACCACCTGACCGCCGGAACCTGGTGGCAACCCCAGGCCGCGCAGCAACTCCCCGGCGTGTCGGTCGAAGCCGAACTGGCCGAGAGCCTCGGCGTGCAACTGGGCGATCGCCTGACCTTCAGCGTCGGCGGCCTCAGCCGCGATGCCCAGGTAACCAGCCTGCGCGAAGTCAACTGGGACAGCTTTCAGCCCAACTTCTACATGATCTTCGAGCCCGGCACCCTGCAGGACATGCCCGTCACCTACATGACCAGCTTCTATCTGCCACCCGGCAAGGAGCGCGAGCTGGTCGAGCTGGCGCGCGCCTTCCCCGCCACTACGCTGCTGCAGGTCGAAGCGCTGCTCGCACAGTTGCGCAGCATCCTCACCCAGGTGTCGCTGGCGGTGGAGTACGTGCTGCTGTTTGTCCTCGCGGCCGGGCTCGCCGTGCTGTTCGCCGGCCTGCAGGCCACGCTGGACGAGCGCATCCGCCAGGGTGCGCTGCTGCGCGCGCTGGGTGCCGAGCGCAGTCTGCTGCTCAGGGTGCGTCGCGCCGAGTTCGGCATGCTCGGCGCGGCCAGCGGCGTGCTCGCCGCGCTGGGTTGCGAGCTGGTCAGCGCGCTGCTCTATCGCTTCGCCTTCGAGCTGCCCTGGCAGCCGCATCCCTGGCTGTTTTTGCTGCCGCTTCTTGGCGCGCTGCTGGTCGGTGGTGCGGGTGTGCTCGGCACCCGCCGCGCGCTCGATGCCAGCCCGCTCGGCGTGCTGCGCGAGGGCTGACGACTCGCCCTCGGCGCCCGGTTCGTCCTACACTTTGCGGCCCTTTCGCCACACGGATCGACCATGAGCCGCTATCGTCCGCCACGTCCCGCCGGAACCCCGCTGATCACCCCGGAAGGCGAAGCGCGCCTGCGCGCCGAGCTGCACGAACTGTGGCATGTCAAACGCCCACAGGTGACGCAATCGGTGAGCGAAGCGGCTGCCCAGGGCGATCGCTCCGAGAATGCCGAGTACACCTACGGCAAGAAGATGCTGCGCGAGATCGACAGTCGGGTGCGCTTTCTCACCAAGCGCCTGGAAAAACTCAAGGTGGTCAGCGAGCGGCCGAGCGATCCGGACAAGGTGTATTTCGGCGCCTGGGTGACACTGGAGGACGAAGACGGCAACGAAGCCCGCTACCGTATCGTTGGCCCCGACGAACTGGACCTCAAGCAGGGCCTGATCAGCATCGACTCGCCGCTGGCCCGCGCCCTGGTCGGCAAGGCGCTGGATGCCGAAGTGCAGGTGCAGACGCCGACCGGCCCCAAGTTGTGGTACGTGGTGGCAATCGAGTATCCGTGACCAAACGGTTTCGGATCGACCAAACAGTCGCAAATTGCCGCGATCACGCGATTAAGTTCCCCCATCTTGCCGAGTAACAACCCACAGCGGAAACCGTTCCCCCCGGTAACAGCGCACATATCTCGATTGCAGCGGCCTTTGGCCAGCACCGCAGGGTAGCAGCCGCTCTAGGCTGTACTTTCGTGACAATTAACTGGCGTCTGGCACGATTGCTGCCATCGAAACGGCGCAGTACGCGCCCGGCGCGGTGAACGGCAATGGAATGCCCGCTTGCCCACCCCTTTTTCGAGAGTGCGTCATGAATAACAACAAGACACTGCTTGCCCTCTGTATCAGCGCACTGGCCCTGGCCGGCCAGGCCCATGCCTCCACCGGCTATACCCAGACCCGCTACCCCATCGTGCTCGGTCACGGCATGCTCGGTTTCGACAGCCTGCTGGGCGTCGATTACTGGTACGGCATTCCCGCAGCACTGCGCCGCGACGGCGCGCAGGTGTACGTCACCGAAGTGAGCCAGCTCAACACCTCCGAGCTGCGCGGCGAGGAGCTGCTGGCGCAGGTCGAGGAAATCGTCGCGCTCAGCGGCAAGCCCAAGGTCAATCTGATCGGCCATAGCCACGGCGGGCCGACCGTGCGCTATGTGGCCGCCGTGCGACCGGACCTGGTGGCCTCGGTCACCAGCGTCGGCGCACCGCACAAGGGCTCGGACGTGGCCGATTTGATTCGCAACATTCCCGAAGGCTCCGCCGGCGAGGCGATCGTCGCCGGGCTGGTGAACGCGACGGGCGCGCTGATCAACTTTCTCTCCGGCAGCAGCAGCTCCGCGCCGCAGAACTCGCTCGGCTCGCTCGAATCGCTCAACAGCGAGGGCGCGGCACGCTTCAATGCGAAGTTTCCGCAGGGCATCCCGACGACCGCCTGCGGCGAAGGCCCCTACGTGGTCAACGGCGTGCGCTACTACTCGTGGAGCGGCACCAGCCCGCTGACCAATCCGCTGGATATCAGCGACGCGATGATGGGTGCCGGCGCCCTCGCCTTCGATGAGCCGAACGACGGACTGGTGGGGCGCTGCAGCTCGCATCTGGGCATGGTCATCCGCGACGACTACCGGATGAACCATCTCGACGAGGTGAACCAGGTGCTCGGCCTCACCAGCCTGTTCGAGACCGATCCGGTCACCTTGTATCGCCAGCACGCCAACCGGCTGAAGAACGCCGGCCTCTGAGCCAGCGGCGGGACGGCCGCGTCCCGCCTCCTCCTGCAAGGCAGAACCATGAAGACACTTCTCGGCCTATTCCTCGCTTCGCTGGCATTCAGCCTGGTCGTGCTGCTGGCGCCGCCCGCGCATGAACCGCCGCCCGCCTCCAGCGCGGTAACGGCACCGGCGCATGCAGCCCAGCCACCGGCGCCCGCGCCGATCACCGCCGTCAGCGACGCGACCGCGCAACAGCCGGCGCGGCTCGGCGAGCTACCGCGCTCGTTCAACGGCACGCGGATTGACGGGCGTCTGCAACAGGACGCTGCGGGCAACCTGATCATTGATGGCGACGTCCGCCGGCTGTTCGACTACTTCCTCAGCGCCATCGGCGCCGAGCCGCTAACCCACAGCGTGCAGCGCCTGCGCCAGTACATCGACGCGCAGTTGCCGGAGCCGGCGCAGACTCAGGCGCAGAACCTGCTGGATCAGTACCTGGACTACAAGCGCGAGCTGCTGGCGCTGGACTCGGCGGCCCGCCCCCACAACCTGCCAGCACTGCGCGAGCGTCTTGCCGCGGTACAGGCATTGCGTGCGCGAATCTTCAGCCAGACCGCGCACCAGGCGTTCTTCGCCAACGAAGAGGCCTACGACCGTTTCACCCTCGAACGCCTGGCCATCCAGCTGGAGCCGGGGTTCGATGCGAATGCCAAGGGTGCTGCGCTCGACCGCTTGCACGCGGCGCTGCCAGCCGAACTGCAGGACGCCCTGGTGCCGCAATTGCAGACCCAGCTGCGCCAGCAGACAGCCGCGCTGCAAGCGCGTGGCGGCGACGCCGCGCAGCTGCGTCAGTTGCGCCAGCAGCTGGTCGGCAATGCGGCGACCAAGCGCCTGGAGGCGCTGGACCGCCAGCGGCAGGCCTGGCAGCAACGGCTCGCCGAATTCGAACAGGAGAAGAGTCGCATCGAGCGGAGCCAGGGCCTCGGCGAGGCCGACAAGCAGGCCGCCATCGAACGGCTCGCCGAGCAGCGCTTCGACAGCAGCGAACGCCTGCGCCTGCAGGCCCGTCGGGAAAGCTAGCAGGCCGTTGAAAACGTAGGCGAGGCAGCCAGGGCAAGGCGAGAACAGGCGAAAAAAGCGCAGTTTACCCGCTGTAAATGAGCATTTTGGCGCCTGTTCTTAACGCCGCCCTGGCTACGCAGGTAGTTTTCAACGGCCTGCTAGCGCGAGGCGCTACGACGTGCGGATTCGGCTTCCAGCAGATAACGCTCGCGATGGAAAGCGAGATAGTACTTGTTGACGCTATTGACGTAGCCCACCACGCCCATGCCCACGGTTTCCAGGGCGATACGCTCGACCTGGAAGAACCACTGGTCCGGATTCAGCCCGCGTCGCCGCGCTTCGGCGCGCATGCTTTGTACCCGCTGCGGTCCCAGGTTGTAGGCCGCCAGCACGAAGGCCATGCGCTCGCGCTCGTTGAGCCGCGGGCTGGCGAAGAACTTGCGGCGAATACTGGCCAGATACTTGGCGCTGGCCTGCACGTTGTTGTCCAGTTGCTGGATATTGCCCACGCCCACGCTGCGCGCGGTCGCCGGCGTCACCTGCATCAGCCCGGTGGCGCCGCCGGCACCGCGCGCCGCCGGGTTGAGGGTGGATTCCTTGAAAGCCAGCGCGGCGAGGTTGAGCCAATCCAGATCGATCTGCTCGGCGTAGCGCTGCAGCACAGGACGCACCTTCTCCAGACGCTGCCGGCCGGTACGGTCGAGTGGGTAATGCACCTTGTACAGGCGCCGGTAGACACGCTCGAAGGCCGCATCCTGATTTTGCGGTGCGCGGTAGTCCTTGAGAAAACCGTCGGCACTGGCGCGCAGCATGCTGGCCTCCTTGCGTACGAACCAGTGCATGTCAGCCTCGTCGGCCAGCGCCACCTGGCGCTCGATGCGCAACTTGGGCATCACCCGCGCCCAGCGTTCGGCGATGGTCTGCTCGACCGCCGTGACCGGATAGATGCCGGCCTGCACCATTTCCAGCACGTCCTCGACCGCCAGCGTCGGATCGACCCACTCGACCACTACCGGCGCACGGTTACGCTTCATCAGCTGTTCGTTGAGTCGGGCGACTGCGGCACCGGCGGCGCTACCCGCCGGCAGCGCCAGGCTGCGCCCGGACAGGCGCTCCAGGCTGGCGTAGCGTGGCCCACCCTGGCGGCCAACCAGTACCAGCGCAACATCGCTGACCACCGAGCGGGTGCGGCTCACGCCGCGCATGCCCTTGAGATCGAGCAGCTCGCCGGGCGCCACCAGATCGCCCTCGCCGCGCTGCAGCGCAGCCAGCAGCTGATCCTTGGCCTTGGGGATGATCTTCAGGCGGATGTCGCGCTCGGACTTTCGGTTCAGGTAACGCTCGAAGGCGCGCAGCCGTGCATACTCCACGCCGATGGCTTCGCCCTTGACCTCGCCGGAGCTGTTGCGGCTCTGGTTGACCAGCACCCGCAGCACACCGCTGCGGCGTATCTCGGCCAGATCGCGCACCGTGGCCGGCGCCTTCCACGCCTCCGGCCCCATCACCCGCGCAGCCGCCGGCCAGGGCGCGAGCGCCAGCAGACAGAGGATCAGCAGCAGGCGAAACATGACTCGTACATACCAGGCTCGAACCGGGCAACGGCGGCGAAAAAAGTAGCGAAGCCTCTCACAGCCGGGTCCGATCTGCCAATTCAGGCATGATCAACGGTTTGCTGGCCATGCGTATCGCGTTGATTTTCAAGTGAATAACCTTAGTAGGAGTCTCGATGGAGCTTGTCGATATCGGCGTCAATCTGACCCATCCCAGTCTGGCCAGGCAGGCCAGCGAAGTGCTCGAACGCACCCGCGCGGCAGGCGTCGCGCAATGCGTGCTGACTGGCACCAGCCTCGCCGAAAGCGAAGCCGCGCTGGGACTGTGTCGCGCGCTGGACGACAGTCACCAGCGGCTGTTCTGCACCGCCGGCGTCCACCCGCACGACGCAAGCCAGTGGAACGCGGACAGCGCGGCGCAGCTGCGCGATCTGCTGCGCGAACCGCCGGTGCGCGCCGTGGGCGAATGCGGGCTGGACTTCAACCGCGATTTCTCACCACGGCCACAGCAGGAACGTGTGCTGGAAGAACAGCTGGAGCTGGCGGTGGCGCTGCAACTGCCGGTGTTCCTCCACGAACGCGAGGCCGACCAGCGTCTGGTGGAGATCCTGCGACCGTTGCGCGACCGCCTCGGCGCCGCGGTGGTGCATTGCTTCACCGGCGAGAAACGCGCGCTGTACGCCTATCTCGACCTCGACCTGCACATCGGCATCACCGGCTGGATCTGCGACGAGCGTCGCGGCACCCACCTGCATCCGCTGGTGCGCGAGATACCGCGCGGCCGGCTGATGCTGGAAAGCGACGCGCCCTACCTGCTACCGCGCACGCTGCGACCCAAGCCGAAATCCGGTCACAACGAACCGGCCTACCTGCCCGAGGTGCTGCGCGAGGTGGCGCGCCATCGCGGTGAAAGCGAAGCCGAGCTGGCTGCCCACACCACGCTCTGCGCCCGACGTTTCTTCGACCTGCCGGTGCCGGACGCAACGCCGTGAAAATGTGCTCAAGCTCACGCCGTAACGGCCGTTAAGCCGACAACAAAACGCAAGAGAGCCGTCATGTTCGTCTGGGTCCGCGATCTGTCACTGAAATACAAATTCTGGGCGCTCAACATGGTCGCCTTCGTCATCAGCCTGTTGCTGGTGCTCTACGCCGTGCATGTGGAACAGCAGTCGCGCAGCGCCGATGCCCAACGCAGCGCGCAGAGCACCGCCGAACTGCTGGCGGCCTGGCCTGCCACCGCCGAGCTGCCCGCCAGGCCGGAGGCGGTCCGCTTCGCCGCTGGCGAGCGGATGCAGGTCCAGGGCCAGACGCTGGCGCAGAGCGCTGGCTGGACGGCGCTGGCGCATGATCGCCTGTTCGCCCGCGACCCGCTGATCGGCGCGCAGAGCGTCACCCGCGCCGACGGCCAGACGCTCGCCGTGCTGGCGCGAACCCCCAGCGTGTTTCAGGTCCTGGGCGAACACTTCTTCAGCTACGCCGGCGCCGTGGCGGTGCTCATGCTCGGTCTGCTCGGCGCCTCGCAGCTGCTGATCAGCTTTCTGCTCAGCCACCTCAACACGCTCAAGGACGTCATGCTGCACGTCGAGCGCTCCGGCGATCTCAGCGCGCGTGTGCCACTCGAAAGCGGTGACGAGGTCGGCCAGATGGCCAGCGCCTTCAATGCGATGCAGGGCGGCTACCAGCGCATCGTCGGCACCGTGGCGCAGGCGGCCGCGCGCCTGGATGACGGTGCCGGGCGCCTCGCCGCCAGCATGAGCGACGTGCGTCAGGGCATGCTCGGTCAGCAGAGCGAGACCGACCAGGCCGCCACCGCGATCAACGAAATGAGTGCCACGGTGTTCCACATAGCCGAGCACGCCAGCGACACCCGCGACCGCTCGCAGCACGCCGACCAGCTGGCCAGCGACGGCCAGCGCGTGGTCGCACGGGTGGAACAGTCGATCGCCAACCTGTCGGTCGGCGTGCAGCAGACGGCCGAAACCATCGGGCAGCTGGCCGCCGACAGCCAGAAGATCAACGGCGTGGTCAGCGTCATCCACAGCATCGCCGAGCAGACCAACCTGCTCGCGCTCAACGCCGCCATCGAAGCCGCGCGCGCCGGCGAGGCCGGCCGTGGCTTCGCGGTAGTCGCCGATGAGGTACGCAACCTCGCCAGACGCGTGCAGGACTCCACCGACGAGATCACCGGCATGATCGGCAATCTGCAGGCGATGACGCGCGATGCCGTCGAGTTCATGCAGGAAAGCTCGTTCAAGGCCGACGATTGCGTGCGCGAGGCGCGCGAGGCGGCGCAGGCACTGGAGTCGATCACCACTGCAGTGGCGCAGATGCGCGAGAGCAACACGCAGATCGCCGTCGCCGCCGCGCAGCAGAGCGAGGTGGCCGAGGAACTCAACCGTTCGGTGACCGGCATCCGCGACGTCACCGAGCAGACCGTGCAGCAGACGGTCGACTCCGCCAGCACCAGCTCGCAGCTGGCCGCACTGTCGGGCGAGCTGAGCCGGGCCATCGGCCAGCTCAAGCTCTAACCACCTGCCAGGAAAATGCGGGGCGGCGCCCCGCCCCGGCTAGCCGAACACCGTAACCGTCTGCCGGCTCAACGCCACCAGCTCGCCGGTCGGCGTCCACAGCGCCGCCGCGCAATGCCCGTAGCCGTCGCGTGCGTGCTCGATCACCGCGCGGTACTGGCACCAGTCATGCGTATCCAGCGCGGGCAACGGCTGCACGAACTCGACGGTCCAGGTCAGCGAACTGCCCGGCGCGAAGCCCTTGAGGTGCGACAGCACCGCTGGCGGCCAGGCGTCGATCAGCGCCAGCAGGTGCGCCTCGCTCATCGGTTCGCGCTCGACCTCGCCGCGCTGGCGCACCCAGCCACCCATCTCGCGGGAGGTGTTGCCGGAGAACGGCAGGCCACCGACGCCCCAACGCATCTCCAGATAGCGGGTGAATTCCGGCGTGGCACCCGGCACGAAGGGCAGCGTCTGGCAGGCTTCGACCGGCGGCATGGCCGGCGCTGCCTCGGCAGCGACGGCCACCGCGGACTCGCGCGCGGCGCCGAAGCTGCCCTGGACGATGGTCACCACTTGGCCATCCTGTACCGCCCGGCCCAGCATCTGGCTCACCGCCTTGCCCTCGCGCAGCACCTCGGCCTCGAAGCTGGCCGGCTTGTCCAGCGTCAGCGGCGCGACGAAGGTGATCGCCAGTGAACGCAGCGCGCGCTCCGGCGGCACCTTGGCGCGCATCGCCTCGTACACCAGCGCCGCCACCAGTCCGCCGAAACCGGCCCGGCCCTGCCCCCAAGTGGCGGGAATGGTCAGCTGCTGTGGATGCTCGCGTACGCCGCGCAGCAGTTCGGAAAGGGTCATGAGCACCTCTTTTCATTGTTTTGTGGGGGCCGATGGTAAGGCCGGCGCTTGCCGGCACGCGAGGACGCAAGCGCCGTAGACGCCCCTGGAAATGCCACGCCATTGCGGGCGGCAATCATGAACGGTCGGCTCAGCGCCGGGCACGCCGCCAGGGCAACTGGCGGCGCAGCGCGCGCAGCGCCTGGCGCAACTCGGTGGGCGCGGCATCCGCGGCGGCGTAGCGCTGCTGCTCGTAGGAGCGCAGGAAGGCATGAATCGCCTCGGCCTGGGCCGGTAACCGGCACGCCGCGCGCACGGCGAAGGTCCGCGCACCCTCGCCCGGCTCGCGTCGCAGGCCGTGGCGCGCCAGCGTCCGCTCGAAGGCGAGGAACAACCGCTGCTGCACGTCGCGCTCGCGCCGCCAGGGCTTGAGCAGCCACAGCGCGAGCAGGCCGAGCACCGCGGCGAGCGCGCTCACCAGGCCGATGCCGAGCGCGGTGGCGTCGACCTTGCCGAACCAGCGCTGCAACAGCTGTAGCTGGAGCTCGCTCTGGTAATCGAGCACCCAGCGCTGCCAGCCGTAGTTGAGTTCGTCCCAGCGCAGGCGCAGCTGGTTCAGCCAGCCGATATCGCGGTACCGCAGCAGCGACATCGGCGAATCCTCGAGAAAGCCTTCCTGACCGGCCAGCGCCTGTTCCAGCCCCTGCTCGACCCGTTCCGGCGCCACCTGGAAGGTCGGATCGACGCTGACCCAGCCGCGCTCGGCAGTCCAGTATTCCACCCAGGCGTGCGCATCCAGCTGGCGTACCGAGAGATAGTTGCCGGCCGGATTGACCTCACCGCCCTGGTAACCGGCCACCACCCGCGCGGGGATGCCGGCGGCGCGCAGCACGAAGGTCATCGCCCCGGCGTAGTGCGCGCAGAAGCCGCTGCGGGTGCTGAAAAGGAAATCGTCGACGATGTCCGCGCCGACTGCCGGCGGCTTCAGCGTGTAGTGGTACGGCTCGCGTTTGAAGTGGCGCAGCAATGCCTGCACCACCGCCTCGGGCTCCTGCAGCGTGCGGCGCAGCTCGCCGGCCCAGGCATGGCTGCGCGGATTGCCCTGCGCCGGCAGCTGCAGCGCGCGGCCGAGGCTCGACGGCGCGCGCTCGGCCTCGCGCCGTGCTTCGGGCCAGGAGGTCACGCGATAGAGCAGCGGCTGGTTCACCGGCTGGCGGCGCTGCAGGTGGAAGTCGGCCATCAGCTGAGCATCGTCGGCCGCCATGCGCGGCACGTCGAGGGCGAACAGCCAGGGCTGGCCGCTGGGCTGCATGACGATGCTGTAGCGCAGCGGCTGGCCGGTCGCCTGCCAGTGCGGCTCCTGCGGCACCTGCGCGGCGAAGGACTGCGACCAGCGCCGGCCATCGAACTGCTCGAAGGTCACGGCGCGCCAGTACAACTGGTCGCGCGGCGGTATCTCGCCCTCGAAGCTGACGCGAAACGCCAGCTCGGCGGACTGGCCGAGCCGCGCAATGTCGCCCGGCGCCATGTGGTCGGCCAACCCGGTGAGGCCACGCGGCCCCGGCTGTGGCAGCGTCCACAGCGGCGCCAGCCGCGGGAAGAACAGGAACAGCAGGATCATCAGCGGTACCGCCTGCAGCAACAGGCTGCCGGCCAGTCGCAGCGTCGGCCACGGCTGCGTCATCCGCGCGCCCTGCTGCAGGCCGATCAGCGCCGCCAGCAGCGCCGTCACCGGCAACAGGCTGTACAGCCCGGCCAGCAGGCCGTCCTCGAACAGGTAGCTGGTCACCACCGCGAAGAAGCCGAGGAAGATCAGCACCAGCGCATCGCGTGCGGTGCGCATCTCCACCAGCTTGAGGATGAACGCCGCAATCAACAGCACCACGCCGGCCTCCAGCCCGACCAGACTGCCGCGCGAGAAGTACACGCCGAAGCCGGCGCCGATCATCAGCGCCGCCTTGGCCCAGCTGTTGGGATAACGCAGGCGCATGCGGAAGATCTGAATCCGCCAGGCGGCACAGCCCAGCCAGAGGCCGGTGATCCACAGCGGCAAATGCGTCAGATGCGGCAGGATCACCAGCACCTGAGCCACCAGCAGCCAGATCAGCGCATTGCGCGGGATACCGGGTTTCGCGCTCATGCACCCTGCTCCGTACCGATACCGTGCAGCGCCAGCGCACGCAGGCAGGCGTCACGGTGGGCCTGACCGCTATCCGGGCCGAGTGTCACGGCCGGCAGGCGCAAGGCGAACGGCTGGTGCGCGGCGCTGAGTTCCACGACCCAGTGACACAGCCGCGAGAGGCGCTCCTCGCTGTCGCCCGTCAGCGCATCGAAATCCAGCAGCGGTTCGTTGCCGAGCAGGCTGGCGAACTCCTTCACCAGCAGACCCTGGCCGCGCGAATAAGCCTTCCAGTGCAGGCGACGGCGCGAATCACCGGGTTGCCAGGCCTTCAGCCCCTGATAATCGTCGACGCCTGCGCCTTGCGCCCGCGCGCCGCCCTCCTCGTCCTGCGCCGCCTCGCCCTGCTGCGCCAGCTCACCCGCCAGCGGCTGCGGATAAATCAATGCCGCCAGCTCCAGGTCGATCCAGCTCCAGGCCACCAGCAATCCCAGCGGGAAGCGACTCTCCACCCGCACGCGGCCGGGACGCAGCCAGCCACGGCGCTGCGCCGGCAGGTTCAGCTCGACTTCCACCACGCCGCCGGCCGGTACATCCACCAAGTGCAGACCGCTGGCCGGCCAGCCGACGGCCACAGCCTGGTAGGCGCGCCCCTGGCTTTCCAGCCGCACACGCAACCGCGCCTGCTCGCCGACGAAAGCGGCACTGGCGCCGCCGCTGTGCAGCACCAGCCCAGCGAGATTGCGCCAGGTGTGCAGGATGGTGACCAGATACAGCGCGCCGAGCAGGAAGGTCAGGCCGTAGGCGAGGCTGTTCTGGTAGTTGATCGCCGTCAGCAGCATCAACCCCAGCGCCGCGAGGAAGGCCAGTCCGACGCGGGTAGGCATGATGAAGATGCGGCGCTGATCGAGCCGCATGCTCGGCGCTGGCGGAATCCGCCGCAGCAGCCAGCGCTCGCGCAGACGTGGCAGCAGCCTCACGCGCTGCGCCCGTCCAGCCGTGGCGTCATCGCCGGCGCCATCAGAGCGCCGGCACTTCGCGCAGCAGCCACTGCACCAGCGCGCCACCGCCGTGGCCGGACGCATCGGCGCGTTCGCGCAGGCGATGGCCGACCACCGTCGGCAGCACCGCCTGCACGTCCTCGGGAATCGCGTAATCGCGCCCGTCGAGAAACGCCCAGGCACGCGCCGCCGCCAGCAGCGCCAGGCTGCCGCGCGGCGACAGGCCCCAGGCGAACTGCGGCTGGGTACGGGTGGCTTCCACCAGACGCAGCACGTAGTCGACCAGCGCATCGCTGACCCGCACGCCGGCCACGGCATCCTGCAGCGCCAACAGCTCGGCGCGTTCGAGCAGCGGCGCGAGCCGCGCCAGCAGGTCGCGCCGCGATTCGCCGAGCAGCAGCGCCTTTTCCGCGGCGCGGGCCGGATATCCCAGCGAGACGCGCATGAGGAAACGATCGAGCTGGGATTCCGGCAGCGCGAAGGTGCCACCGGAACTCACCGGGTTCTGCGTGGCAATGACGAAGAACGGTTCCGGCAGCGCGCGGGTAGCCCCCTCGATGGTGACCTGGCCCTCCTCCATAGCTTCGAGCAGCGCGCTCTGGCTCTTGGGCGTGGCGCGGTTGATCTCGTCGGCGAGGATCAGCTCGGCGAAGATCGGCCCGGGGTGGAAGACGAACTGGCCGCTGTCCTTGTCGAACACCGACGTGCCGAGGATGTCGCCGGGCAGCAGATCGGAGGTGAACTGGATGCGCTGGAACTCCAGCCCGAGCACCTTGGCCAGCGCATGGCTGAGGGTGGTCTTGCCCATGCCGGGCATGTCCTCGACCAGCAGGTGACCCCGTGCCAGCAGGCAGGCCAGTGCCAATCGCACCTGTGCTTCCTTGCCGAGCAGTACTTCATTGACCGCGCGCAGACAGGCGTCCAATCGGGTGCGCATGCGACTCTCCTCTGTAGGTCCGGCCGATGCTACTGATCGACGACGGACAGGCAAAGCGTTGGACATGCCGGGTAACGAGTTTGTGACCCGACGCTTGATCCAGAACCATGCAGCGGTTCGCCGACCCGCCTAGGCTTGACGTCTCTCTAGTCGACCGGAGGCTTCGATGGCCGAACCAGACAGCTGGCATGCGCAACCCGCCGAGCAGATCCTGCAGCAACTGGACAGCACCCACAGCGGCCTGAGCGCCGAACAGGCGCAGCAGCGCCTGCAGCAGTTCGGCCCCAACCGCTTGCCGCAGCGCCAGGGCAACGGCGCGCTCAAGCGCCTGCTGCTGCAGTTCCACAACCTGCTGATCTACGTGCTACTGCTCTCGGCGCTGGTCACTCTGGCACTCGGCGAATGGCTCGACAGCACGGTGATCGTCGCCGTGGTGGTGATCAACGCGCTGGTCGGCTTCATTCAGGAAGGCAAGGCGGAACAGGCCATGCGCGCCATTCAGAAGCTGCTGACGCTCGACAGCCGCGTGCGCCGCGCCGGACACACGCTCAGCGTGCCGGCCGAGGAACTGGTACCGGGCGATCTGGTGCTGCTGGAACCCGGCGACCGGGTTCCGGCCGACCTGCGCCTGCTCGAATGCCGCGACCTGCGCATCGAAGAGGCCGCCCTGACCGGTGAATCGCTGCCCAGCAGCAAACAGGTCGAGCCGGTCAGTCATGACGCCAGCCTCGGCGATCGCAGCAGCATGGCCTACTCCGGCACGCTGGTCAGCGCCGGCAACGGCTACGGCGTGGTGGTGGCAACCGCCGGACAGACCGAGCTGGGCCGGATCAGCCACATGCTCGGCGAAGTGGTCAGCCTGCAGACGCCGCTGCTGGGCGACATCGCGCGCTTCGCCAAGGTCCTCACCGTAATCATCCTGGTGCTGGCGCTCGGCACCTATGTGTTCGGCGTCACGCTGCGCGATTACTCCTCCAGCGAGATGCTGCTGGCGGCCGTTGGCCTGGCGGTCGCGGCGATTCCCGAGGGCCTGCCCGCCGTGCTGACCATCGCCCTGGCGCTTGGCGTGCAGCGCATGGCACGGCGGCGGGCGATCATCCGCCGGCTGCCGGCGGTCGAGAGCCTCGGCGCGGTGACGGTGATCTGCTCGGACAAGACCGGCACGCTGACGCGCAATGAAATGACCGTGCAGCAGGTCTTCACCGCCGAGCATCGCTATCACATCCAGGGCGTCGGCTACGCGCCGACGGGCGCGGTCAGCAGCGGCGACGGCCAGCCCTGCGAGCCGGAACAGGCCAGCGACCTGCTGGAGCTGGCCCGCGCCGGGCTGCTGTGCAACAGCGCCAGCCTGCTGCGCGAAGGCGATGGCTGGTGCATCACCGGCGACCCGACCGAGGCGGCACTGCTCACCCTGGCCGGCAAGCTTGGTTTGCAGACCACTCACGAGCACACGCATATGCCGCGCGTCGACGGTATTCCGTTCAGCTCGGAGCGGCGCTGCATGGCCAGCCTGCATCACGACCACGCCGGCCACGGGCTGATCTATCTGGTCGGCGCGCCGGAGCGGCTGCTCGAAGTGTGCAACCGCCAGTTCGCCGCCGGCAGCACTGAGCCGCTGGACCCGGCCCACTGGCACGCCGTACTCGACGATGGCGCCCGCCAGGGTCTGCGCATGCTCGGCCTGGCGATGCGCGCACTGGGCACGCCGCAGCATGAGCTGGCCTACGAGGATCTCGAAGGCGACTTCGTGCTGCTCGGGCTGGTCGGCATGCTCGACCCGCCACGCGAGGAGGCCATCGCTGCCATCGCTGAATGCCAGCGCGCCGGCATCGCCGTGAAGATGATCACCGGCGACCATGCCGCGACCGCCGCCGCCATCGCCCAGCGCCTCGGGCTCGGCGAGCAACCGCCGCTCACCGGCGCGGAGCTGGATCGGCTCAGCGATGCGGAGCTGGACGCACGCCTGGCGCAGACCGCGGTGTTCGCCCGCACCAGCCCGGCGCACAAGCTGCGCCTGGTGCAGCGCCTGCAGGCCTGCGGCGCACGGGTGGCGATGACCGGCGATGGCGTCAACGACGCGCCAGCGCTCAAGCGCGCCGATATCGGTGTGGCGATGGGCATCAAGGGCACCGAGGCGGCCAAGGAGGCGGCACAGATGGTGCTGGCCGACGACAATTTCGCCACCATCGCCCATGCGGTGGAGGAAGGCCGCACGGTCTACGACAACCTGAAGAAATCCATCATATTCATCCTGCCTACCAACGTGGGCGAGGCGCTGGTGTTGCTGGTCGCCATCGCGCTGGGGCTGACGCTGCCGATCACGCCGCTGCAGATTCTCTGGCTCAACATGATCACCGCGGTGACGCTGGCGCTGGCGCTGGCGTTCGAACCCGGCGAGGCCGACCTGATGCGCCGCCCGCCCCGCGATCCGAGCGCGCCGCTGCTGGGGGCGCAGCTGCTCTGGCGCGTGATGCTGGTCTCGCTGCTGATGACGGCGGCCTGCATCGCGGTGTTCCTCTTTGCCCAGCGGCAGGGCTGGAGCCTGGAGGTCAGTCGCACGCTGGGGGTCAACACGCTGGTGTTCTGCGAGATCGCCTACCTGTTTGCCAGCCGCCAGATCAACGCACCGGCGCACTTCGGTTTGCGTGGCAATCCGATGGTCTGGAGCATGGTCGCGCTGCTGCTGGTGCTGCAGGTAGCGTTCACCCACTGGTCGCCGCTGCAGCGGTTGTTCCAGACCGCCGCGCTCAGCCCGCAGGCGTGGGCCATCTGCGTGCTGGCCGGGGGCACGTTGCTGGCGGTGGTGGAACTGGACAAGTGGTGGCGCCGACGCCGTGGCCGGCAGCTGTGAGCGGCCCCGGTGCCGGGACCGCAGTCTTCAGTGTGGTGCCGGCTTTGCCTGCGGCTGACCGGCCCCCGTCCTGCAGGCTGCCGTTCAGCGACCGGCGCGCGACTCTCTCAGGTAGAAGCGCGCCTTCTGCGCCTTTTCCACGCAGCCGTGAAATGCCTCGAACTGCTGCTGGGTCTTGGCGCCGGTAAGCAGGGCCATGGCCTTGGAATAGCTCACGGTGCCGGCGAATCCTTCGGCTTCAGCCAGGCTCTGCTCCTTCCACGCGGCGTCCAGCTCGGCGGCGCAGCTGTCACGGTAGGCGGTCTTGCCGGCGCAGCCGACCAGCAGCAGTGCCAACAGGGGTACGGATAGCCAGACGTTCATCGTTCATCCCTCCGTTGCTTTCGAATCAATGCGAGACAGCCGTGCGGGCGCGCTGCTGCAGGTATTCGACCACCGCCTGCTGCTCGCCGGCGAACTCGATACGCTCGGCCTTGCTCTCGCGCTGGTAGGCGTACATCGGATCGTAGTACTCGCCGAGCAATCCTTCGATCCAGCCACGGTGCAGATCCACCGCACCACTGCGCGCCTGCTCGGCCAGCGCCTGGTCCATCAGCAGCGCCAGACGCTGATAGCGTTCACCGCCCAGGCGCTTCTGGATATTGACCAGGCTTTGCTGCAAACGCTCGGCGAACGCAGCGAAACCGGCCTCGCCCTGCTCGCCGATGAACTCGGCGCAGAGGTCGATCACGTAGTCCTTGAGAATCCGTTCGATGCGGCCCTCGAGGCTGTCTTCCAGCCACACCAGCGGAAACTGCTGCATGCCTTGAAACAGCGGCAGCGGAATCGAGCAGCGCCCTACCAGCCGCGCCTCGTCTTCCAGCGCGAAGCGTTCGACACCGGCAGCGCGCAGTTTCAGCAGGCGGATCGCCAGCAGGTTTTCGAAATCGATCTGGCCGGGCTGCGGCGTAGCACGCTTGCCGAAGCTGGAGCCGCGATGATTGGCCAGCGCCTCCAGGTCCACGCTGTTGTTCAGCCGCGCCAGCACTTCGGTTTTGCCAGTGCCGGTCATGCCGCCGACCAGCACGAAGTCGCACTGCTGCACCGCCTGTTCGAGGGTTTCGAGCAGGAAATGGCGCAGCGCCTTGTAGCCGCCGACCACCCGCGGATAGTCGATGCCCGCCTCGTCGCGCAGCCACTGCTGGACAATCTGCGAGCGCAGTCCGCCGCGGAAGCAGTACAGGTAGCCATCGGGGTGCGCGCGGGCGAAATCGGCCCAGGCCTGCATCCGCTCGGCCTTGACCTTGCCCGAGACGAGCTGGTGGCCCAGATCGAGCGCGGCCTTCTGCCCATGCTGCTTGTAGCAGGTGCCGACCTTCTGCCGCTCGCTGTCGTTCATCAGCGGCAGATTGACCACGCCGGGAAACGCGCCCTTGGCAAACTCCACCGGCGCACGGGCATCCATCATCGGAATGTCGTTGAGGAACAGCGCCCGGTAATCAGCGGTATCGCCACGCATCAGCGCACCTCGACGGCATGGCCGCGCGCGTCGACCAACTGGCCAATCGGCTCCAGCGCCAGGCCCAGCTCCCCGGCAACGGCCAGGAACTCTGCCTCGCCTTCCGGCGCCACGGCCACCAGCAGCCCGCCGCTGGTCTGCGGATCACACAGCAGTTGCTTGTGCGCCTCGTCGAGCGCGGCGATACGCTCGCCGTAACTGTCGAAATTGCGCTGGGTACCGCCGGGCACGCAGCCCTGTTCGAGGTAGTACTCCACGCCTGGCAGACGCGGCACGCGCGCGTACTCGATCTCGGCCGTCACGCCGCTGCCGTCGGCCATTTCCACCAGGTGGCCGAGCAGGCCGAAGCCGGTGACATCGGTCATCGCACGCACCCCTTCGAGCTTGCCGAAGCGGCTGCCGGCGGTGTTGAGCGTGCACATCCAGTCGCGCGCCAGGCCCACGTCTTCGGCACGCAGCTTGGCCTTTTTCTCGGCAGTGGTGAGGATGCCGATGCCCAGCGGTTTGGTCAGGTAGAGCTTGCAACCGGCGGTGGCGGTGTCATTGCGCTTCATCTGGCGCTTGTTCACCAGGCCGGTGACGGCCAGACCGAAGATCGGCTCGGGCGCATCGATCGAATGTCCACCGGCCAGCGGAATGCCGGCGGCGTCGCACACCGCGCGACCACCGGCGATGACCTCGCGCGCCACTTCCGGCGGCAGTACGTTGACCGGCCAGCCGAGGATGGCGATGGCCATCAGCGGGTCGCCGCCCATTGCATAGATATCGCTGATCGCGTTGGTCGCGGCGATACGACCGAAATCGAAGGGATCGTCAACGATCGGCATGAAGAAGTCGGTGGTCGAGACGACGCCACGCTCTTCGTCGATACCGTAGACCGCCGCATCGTCGCGCGAAGCATTGCCGACCCACAG
Organism: Stutzerimonas degradans; assembly: GCF_024448505.1. GTDB lineage: Bacteria > Pseudomonadota > Gammaproteobacteria > Pseudomonadales > Pseudomonadaceae > Stutzerimonas > Stutzerimonas degradans. Next base: position 66,604 of record NZ_JAMOHV010000005.1, on the reverse strand, counting down.
CCGCGGGTCGAGGTTCTGCGCGCCGCTGCCGGCAAGAATCACGTCCAGCACTCTGGGCGAGATCTTGCAGCCGCAACCGGCGCCATGGCTGTACTGGGTGAGGCGGATCGGTTCGCTCATCGGACTCTCTCGTGCTGCATGCAAAACGGGCCGCGATTGTAGCAAAGCCTTCAACGAGCGGCGGCAAACGGGGTGGTGGACGGCCTGCTTTGGTATAGCGCCCCTTGCGGCGTACCCGTGCGCGGCGAGAAGCTAACGACACAGAACGGGGGGAAAGCCGCATGAGCAAGAAAGTAGCGCTGGTATTGGGCTCGGGAGGCGCGCGTGGGTATGCGCACATCGGCGTCATCGATGAAATCCTGGCACGTGGCTACACCATCGACTGCATCGCCGGCTGCTCGATGGGCGCCGTGGTCGGCGGCATCTATGCGGCCGGCAAGCTCCGCGAGTACCGCGCCTGGATCGAGGGGCTGGATTATCTCGATCTACTGCGCCTGGTCGATCCGAGCTTCAGCCTCGGTGCGATTCGCGGCGAGAAGGTCTTCGGCCGGGTGCGCGAAATGCTCGGCGAGGTGAACATCGAGGATCTGCCGATCCCCTTCACGGCGGTGGCCACCGACCTCACCAACCAGCAGGAGATCTGGTTCCAGGAAGGCAGTCTGGAGCTGGCGATGCGTGCGTCTGCGGCGATTCCCAGCCTGTTCACGCCGGTGGTGCAGGACAACCGCGTGCTGGTCGACGGCGGCCTGCTCAACCCGCTGCCGATCGTGCCGGTGGTGTCGAGCCACTGCGATCTGATCATCGCGGTCAACCTCAACGCCAACAACCACAAGCAATATTCGCTGCCGGAAATCGAACGGCCGGGGCGCTTCGATTCGATGCTGACGTCGATCAGCTCGCACATCCCGTTCTGGCGCAAGGATGGTGGCGGTCTTTCGCCGCAACACATCGCCGACATCCGCGCCGGCGAGCTGCTGCGCGGGGACCAGCCGCCCGCGGCGCCGTCCAGCGAGACGGCACCGAAGTCGGCCGCCGGCTCGACCGTCGTGGATGTCGGCGGCCCCGCCTCGTTGCTGGAGCTGATCAACCAGAGCTTCGACGTCATGCAGTCGTCGCTGGCGCAATACAAGATCGCCGGCTATCCGCCGAACGTGCTGGTGAACATTCCCAAGCGCGCCTGTCGCTTCTACGAATTCGACAAGGCGCCGGAGCTGATCGAACTGGGACGCATCGTCGCCCACGACGCCCTGGCGCGCTACGAGCTGGAGCTGTAGCGCCGTCCGCTGGCCCTTAGCACTGCGGCTTGTCAATCGGCTCGCCGGTGCTGTCCTTCTCGGTGGTTTGCGGGACTTCCTTGATCAGCCAGTCGCCCAGCAGGCTGAAGGCTACCGCCAGCAGCGTCGGCCCGAGGAACAGCCCCATGAAGCCGAAGGCCAGTACCCCGCCGAACACGCCGAGCAGCACCACCACCAGCGGCAGGTTGCCGCCGCGGCTGATCAGGTAGGGTTTGAGGATGTTGTCCACCCCGCTGATGATGAACATGCCCCAGATACCGAGAAACACCGCCATGCCGTAGTCGCCCTGCCATACCAGCCAGGCGACCGCCGGCCCCCAGACCAGCGGCGGCACCATCAGGAAACTGAACGCGAAGGTGAGCAGGCCGAGCACCAGCGCCGCCGGCACCCCGGCGATGCTGAAGCCCACATAGGCCAGTACGGCCTGCGCCGCTGCGGTACCGATGACACCGTTGACCACGCGCTGCACCGTGCCGGCCACCAGCTCCAGGTAGTGATCGGCACGCTCGCGGCCGATCAGCCGGTCCAGCAGGCTATGGACGAACGCCGCCAGGCGCGGCCCGTCGCGATAGAAGAAGAACACCAGTACCAGGCTCAGTGCCAGCTCGAGCATGCCGCCACCGATGCGCGCGCTGCGCACCAGCAGCCAGTTGCCGACCTGGCCGATGTACGGGCGGGCGCTGGCCAGCAGCGCCGTGCCCTGCTCATGGACCGTGCTCCACAGCGTGACCAGGTTGTCGCCGATCAGTGGCAGTTCGCCGAGCCAGGTCGGCGGCGCTGGCAGGCCGTCGACCTGCAGGTTGTGCAGCAGCGCGTTGGCCTCGCGAATCTGATCGGCGATGTTGAAGCCAAGCCAGACCAGCGGCACGGCCACCAGCACCATCCAGCAAAAGGTCAGCAGCCCCGCCGCCAGGCTTGCGTTGCCGTTCAGCTGACGGGTCAGCAGGCGCATCAGCGGCCAGCTGGCAAACGCCAGCACTGCCGCCCAGAACAGCGCCGAAGCGAATGGCGCCAGTACCCAGAGGCAGGCACCGAGCAGGACCAGAAGCAGGATCTGCACCAGCAGGCGGTCGTTGTTGAGCATGCGCGGTTACTCTCTGGAAAGGACGGCTATTGCAGCCCGACGAAGCGTCTTAGCGCAATAGCCTGATGAGCAGCCCGGCCTCGGCCGAATCGTCTAGCTCGAGCCGCCGGGCGCCGATCCGCTCAGCGATCAGGGCTTCGCGCCAGGCGCCGCCGGCACGCCCGGCCAGGCTGACGCGAAGGGTGCTGTCCAGCCGCATGAGTTCGGCAAGCAGCGCGCTCCACTCGGCCGACGGTTCATCCGGCAGGCGTGGCAGGCGCAGCTCGCCACTGTCGCGCAACTGGCGCAGCAGGGTCGCCGCGTTCGGCAACAGTTCACCGAGCGGCGCGCTCGGCTCCAGCTGCTCGGCATGAAGATAGGAGCGGCCATTGCCGCGCGTGACGCCATAGAGCGCGAGCAGGCTGTCACCGGCCTGTGGCAGGCGCGCCAGCAAGTAGGCCTGCTGACCCTCCGGCCCGTAGAGCTTGGCCTTGCCAAACACCGCGTTGGCCCACAGGCTGCTGGAGCCGCACTCACGGCCTTCGCACCAGAACAACAGCTCTGCTCCATCATCGAGCACGGCGCGCCGGGACTGGGTGAAGGCTTCGATGCCACTGTGGGTGTCGGGAAGCTGATAGGTAACGACGGTCAACTGACCGGCTGCGCTGACCTGGCTGGCCATGCGCAACTTGCCGCTGATACGGCGGAGCGAGTCCTGCGGATAGATCCGCTCGCTCACCGACGCCTGCCGGTAATCGACGATCTCTGCCTGCGGGTAGCGCGCCAGAACCGCGAGATCGGCGCTACCGGCGACGTCCGCCGCCAGCAACGGCGTGCCCGTCAGCAACAATCCCAGCAGGCCTGTCCATCGCATCGCTCTTTTCAACGCATCACCCTTGCTTGCACGAGTTTCATCCGGCATCTGGCCGCCGCCGATGGAGGCGGCCAGATGCCGACTGGCGGTCAGCCTCGCCAGTTGCCAAAAGCAAGTCAAGCAGGCGATTGCCACAGCATCTTGCGTGACGGCGCGCTAACGAAAGAAGGGTTCGAAGCACGCGGCGACCGCAGCGGCGCCGGCATCGTCGTCCAGATGCAGATGATGCCCACCGGGCAGGTAGTGCTTGTCGAACGGCAGTTGCGCGGTCAGTTCACGCAGTTGCGGTTCGGTCATCAGCCCCTGCTCGGCCAGTACAAGGGTGGTTGGGCAGGTGACCTGCGCGACGAACGCCAGCGCGTGCGCGCGGGTCAGCCGCAGCGGCGACGGCAGCATGAGCCGCGCGTCGGTACGCCAGGTGTAGCCACCCGGCACCGGCATCAGGCCGCGTTCGGCCAGACGCTCGGCGGCCTCGCGGCTGACCGCACCGACACCTTTCATGCGCGCGGCGACGGCCCGCTCGAAGGTCGCATAGACCGGCTTGCGCTTGTCGTCGATCGCCAGCAGCGCATCGAGCGCGGCACCCAGCCGCTGCGGTGCCTCGTCCGCCTCACCGGTATAGGGAATCACCCCGTCGATCAGCGCCAGCCGCTCGACCCGCTGCGGCAGCGCGCCAGCCAGCAGCACCGCGACGATCGCGCCCATCGAGTGACCGAGCAGGGAAAAACGCTGCCAGCCGAACTGTTCGGCCACCTGCAACACATCGAGCACGTAGTCCCAGATGTTGTAGCCCGCGCCCAGCGGACGATGCGCCGAATGGCCGTGTCCCGGCAGATCCAGCGCGACGATACGCAGCCCCGGCAGGCGCGGCGCCAGCCGGCTGAAGCTCGCCGCGTTGTCCAGCCAGCCGTGCAGCGCGATCACCGGGCGGCCGTCCTGCGGTCCGTACAGGTGCGCAGCCACTTCGATATGCGGCAAGCTCAGCCGGACCTCCTCGAATGCCACACTCATGCGGCACCCCGGTTCGCGACAGCCGGGTTCCAGCGAGCCAGCAGACGACGCAGCAGATCGGCGGTTTCCGTCGGACGCTCCAGTGGGAACATATGTCCGCCGGGCAGGCGATGCGCCTCGCCGCGCGCCATTAGGCGCAGCAGATAGGCGTGATGCGGCAGCACCACGCGGCTGTCGCGGCCGCGCACCATCGCCAGCGGAAGCTTCAACGCCGGCGGCCAGCCGGGCGTGACATGCGGCACGCTGCGGTAGATGTCGATTTCGGTCTGCGGGTCGAAACGCAGGCGCATCCCCTGCCCGGCGGGTTCAAGGCCATGCTCGATATAGGCGGCCAGGCAGTCGGGGTCGAAGCTGCTAAACAACGTCTTGCCGGCGAAGTAGGCATGCGCTTCCTCAGCGCTGCCGAACTGCTCGCGACGGCCCAGCGTGCGCCCGGCCGGCGTCAGCTGATCGATGAAGCCAAGCCGCTTGGCGGCCCAGATCAGCGTCTGGTCGAACCAGGTCGGCAGCGGCGAATCGAGCATCACCACGCCGTGATACAGCTCCGGGCGCAGCAGCGCCGCACGGTAATGCAGCATGCCGCCGAAGGAATGACCAACGCCCCAGACCGGCTCGCCCAGCCGCTCCAGCTGCTCGAACAGTTCCTGCAGCAGGTTGTGCCAGTTGTCGTCCACTGGAAAGCGCGGATCGTGGCCGTGCCGGTCCATGTGCACCACACGGTATTCCGGCGCCAGCGCGGCGAACAACTTGCGGTAGGTGGCCGACGGGAAGCCGTTGGCATGGGCGAAGAAGATGCGTTGCGACATGGACACGGCCGACGATAAAGGTCAGGCCATTGTAGGCGGCCACCCCTGCCGGACAATCGCGCCGACGCGCCCGCGTGAGCGGCATTCATGCCAAACAACGGACCGGGGCGGGTCGCCTGCGTTATTCGGCGAGCGGCACTATCGCCACCGTCAGCCGCGAGATGCAACTGGGCTTGCCATCTTCGCCATGCAGACGAATGTCCCAGACATGCGTCGAGCGCCCCAGATGCACCGGGCGGCACACGCCGGTGACTCGCCCGCTGCGCAGCGCGCGCAGGTGGTTGGCGTTGACTTCGAGCCCGACGCAATAGAAGCGGCTGGTGTCGATGCAGTGATAGCTGGCCATCGACCCGAGGGTCTCGGCCAACACCACCGACGCCCCGCCGTGCAGCAGGCCGTACGGCTGATGGGTACGCGCATCGACCGGCATGCTCGCGGTGATGGACTGGTCGTCGAAGGACTCGAAGCGAATATCCAGCAGTTCGCTGATGGTGTTCTTGCGGTTGCTGTGCAGGCTGTCCAGATCGGGCTGACGCTTCCAGATACTCAAGGGCACGCACTCCATTTCCATGTTGTTGTTATCGAATGGCACGTTTGCCGGCTGCCGGCAGGCTTGGTCCGACGCTCAGCGTGCGTGGCGCAGCGAGACCAGGCGCATCAGGCCGGCGGCCAGCGCTTCGCCTTCCAGTTCGGCGAGGCTGGAGGTCGCCATCGGCAACGACTCATCACGCTGGCCATGCACCAGCCAGCCACCGAGCGTACCGACGAAAGGCTGATGCGTCACCAGCAGCAGATGCTGTTCAGTGCGTCGGTCCAGATACAGCATGGCTTCGCGCAGGTCCGAATCGGGCGTCGCCCAGGGCACGGTCTCGAACGCACCGCTGAAACCCAACTCCTGACGAACGATTTCCGCCGTCTGCTGGGCGCGCTGATAGGGGCTTACCAGAATCGTCTGCAACGGCTGGTTGCGCAGATGCACGGCAATCGCCCGCACATCGAGCCGCCCCTGCTCGGTCAGATTGCGCTCGGCGTCCGTACGCGCCCGCGGCTCGGCCTCGCCGTGACGTAATAGCCAGAGTTTCATGGCGTTGGCTCTTGTGGCGTGGCGGGCGTCGACGGCGCCGTCGGCGCGCTCGGCAGGTCGGCGGCACGCGGTGCCGGCCAGTCCGACAATGGCCAGGGTTTTTGCTCGGTATTGAAGGTGCCGAAACGGCCGATTTGCGCGATGTACTGGCTCAGGCTGTCGCCAAACCTCTGCAGACTCGGATCCGGCTGGCCCTTGAGTACACGCAGGACCAGCTGCAGCAGCACGACGACCAGCAGCACCAGCTCGGCCAGCTGCCAGACGAGAAAGAACAGCAGCATCCAGACGATCCGCAGAATCAGCGACTCACGCTCGGCGCCGTGATTGGATTGGTTCATGGTTTTCTCTTGTCCTGTTCAGAAGCCGTCGGTGGAAATGAAGTCGATATCGGTCTTCGGCTCGCCACGCATCAGCGCGCCGATCACCTGATCGAGCGTACGCCCCTCGAAAAGCACCGCATGCAGCCCCGCGACCAGCGGCATATAGACCTGCATCTCCTCGGCCTTGGTCTTGAGCACCTTGATGGTGTTGACGCCCTCGGCGACTTCGCCCAGGCGCGACACCGCTTCCTCGAGACTCAGCCCCTCTCCCAGTGCATGGCCGACCTGGAAGTTGCGACTCTTGGGCGAGGTGCAGGTGACGATCAGGTCGCCGACCCCGGCCAGACCGAGAAAAGTCATCGGATTGGCGCCGAGCTTGACCGCGAAGCGCGTCATCTCGGCGAGTGCGCGGGTGATCAGCATGCTGCGGGTGTTCTCGCCCATGCCCAGCGCCGCCGCCATCCCCGCCATGATCGCGTAGACGTTCTTCAGCGCCCCACCCAGCTCGACGCCGAAGCGGTCGGCGCTGGCGTAGACGCGAAACGTGCGCCCATGCAGGACTGCCTGCACGTTGCGACATAGTGCCTCATCGGCGCTGGCCACCACGGTGGCGGTGAGCGCATGTTCGGCAACTTCGCGCGCCAGATTCGGCCCGGACAGCACACCGATGCGTGCCTGGGGTGCGATTTCTTCGAGGATCTGGCTCATCAGCTTGAAGCCGTGTGCCTCGATACCTTTGGTCGTGCTGACCAGCTGCTTGCCCGCCAACTGCGCGGAAAACGGCTGCAGCGCCTGGCGCAACGCGCTGGACGGCAGTGCGACGAAGATCAGTTCGCACGCATCCAGGGTCTGCGCCAGATCGGTGGTCGGCTGCACCTGCGGCAGGATGGTCACGCCCTTGAGATAGCGCGGGTTCTGCCGCTGACTGCGAATGCTCTCAGCCTGCTCGGGGTCGCGCATCCAGAGCCGGACATCGTGCCCGTTCTCCGCCAGCAGATTGGCGATCGCAGTACCGAAACTGCCGCCGCCGAGCACGGCGATGGGTTGCTTAGCTGTCATGTGGTTACCGTAATGAGCCATTCGCGATGGCAATAGCTGGACATTATACGTTGCACATCGCACGCAGCCACCGCCCAACCGGGCCAGGCGGTACTTCGCGGCGCGTTGGCGAGGTCACCGCATTCCTGCGCTGAACGTTGGTCTATGACACGAAGCCGCTGCAAAATCCTCGTGATGCGGCAAGGAGTGTTAAAGTAGCCCGCCATCTCCGTCCTCACTTTGCTGCAGCGGCGGGCTGGAGAACTGATGACCGACTGTCCACGCTGTGACTTTAGCCACAACGCGACAGTCTATGACTAGTCTTTATAACCAGGCTCCGCTTGCCGGCGCCGGTCAGTGAGCAGCGAAAAGCCCTGCATAGAAGGGCCCATTGAGGAATACGCATGACCAAACAACACGCCTTTACTCGGGAAGACCTGCTTCGTTGCAGCCGCGGCGAGCTCTTCGGTCCCGGTAATGCGCAACTGCCCGCACCGAACATGCTGATGGTCGATCGTATCGTTCACATCAGCGAAGTCGGCGGCAAGTATGGCAAGGGCGAGCTGGTCGCCGAACTGGATATCAACCCTGATCTCTGGTTCTTTGCCTGCCACTTCGAAGGCGATCCGGTCATGCCCGGTTGCCTGGGCCTGGACGCCATGTGGCAGCTGGTTGGCTTCTACCTCGGCTGGCAGGGTAACCCCGGTCGCGGCCGCGCTCTCGGCTCGGGCGAAGTGAAATTCTTCGGCCAGGTCCTGCCGACCGCCAAGAAGGTCACCTATAACATCCATATCAAGCGCACCATCAACCGCTCGCTGATCCTCGGCATCGCCGACGGTACTGTCAGCGTCGATGGCCGCGAGATCTACAGTGCCGAAGGTTTGCGCGTCGGCCTGTTCACTTCTACAGACAGCTTCTGAAGGACATCCGCATGCGTCGCGTCGTGATCACTGGCCTGGGTATCGTTTCCTGCCTGGGCAATGACAAAGAGACCGTCTCCGGCAACCTGCGCGCCGGTCGCCCCGGCATCCGCTTCAATCAGTCCTATGCAGACATGGGCCTGCGCAGCCAGGTTTCCGGCTCCGTCAATCTGAACCTCGAAGAGCTGATCGACCGCAAGGTCCTGCGCTTCATGGGCGACGCTGCCGCCTATGCCTACCTGGCCATGGAGCAGGCAGTGAAGGACGCAGGCTTCAGCCTCGATGACATTTCCAACCCGCGCATCGGCCTGGTGGCCGGTTCGGGTGGTGCGTCGACCATCAACCAGATGGAAGCCATCGATATCCTGCGCGACAAGGGCGTCAAGCGCATCGGCCCATACCGCGTGCCGCGCACCATGAGCAGCACCGTGTCGGCCTGCCTGGCCACACCGTTCCGCATCAAGGGCATCAACTACTCCATCGCCTCGGCCTGCGCCACCAGCGCGCACTGCATCGGCCACGCGATGGAGCAGATCCAGATGGGCAAGCAGGACGTGGTCTTCGCTGGCGGCGGTGAAGAAGAGCATTGGAGCCAGAGCTGCCTGTTCGACGCCATGGGTGCGCTGTCCAGCCAGTACAACGAGACCCCGGAAAAGGCCTCCCGCGCCTACGACGCCAAGCGTGACGGCTTCGTCATCGCCGGCGGTGGCGGCATGGTGGTGGTCGAGGAACTGGAGCACGCGCTCAAGCGCGGCGCACGCATCTATGCCGAGATCGTCGGCTACGGCGCGACCTCCGACGGCTACGACATGGTCGCACCGAGCGGCGAAGGCGCGCTGCGCTGCATGCAGCAGGCGATGTCCACCGTCGACGGCCCGATCGACTACCTCAACACCCACGGCACCTCCACTCCGGTGGGCGATGTTGCCGAGATCCGCGCCGTGCGCAACATGTTCGGCGACAAGATCCCGGCCATCAGCTCGACCAAGAGCCTGTCCGGCCACTCGCTGGGCGCCGCAGGCGTGCACGAAGCGATCTACTCGATGCTGATGATGGAAGGCAACTTCATTGCCGGCTCGGCCAACATCGACGAGCTGGACCCGGAAGTCACCGACATGCCGATCCTGCGCGAAACCCGCGAGAACGTGCAGCTCGACACCGTGATGAGCAATAGCTTCGGCTTTGGCGGCACCAACGCCACACTGGTGCTCAAGCGCTGGAAAGGCTGATTCGACCAGCGTCTGCAACACATGAAAACGCCCCGATCTTCGGGGCGTTTTCGTTTGTACGGCTATATCACCTCGCGTCGACGGAGCGCTCCGCCGACGCCGCGATGGCCGATCAGCTCAGCGGCTGGTCGTCCACTTCGATGCTGTCGTTGTGGGCAATGCAGGATGCCGCGGTGAACAGCACATCGGTTGAGGAATTCAACGCGGTCTCGGCGGAATCCTGCACCACGCCGATGATGAATCCGACTGCAACTACCTGCATCGCCAGGTCGTTGGAAATGCCGAACAGACCGCACGCCAGCGGAATCAGCAGCAGCGACCCTCCTGCCACACCCGACGCACCGCAGGCACAGACCGCGGCTAGCAGACTCAGCAGCACCGCCGTTGGCAGGTCGACCGGGATACCTAGCGTATGCACCGCAGCCAGTGTCAGCACGCTGATGGTGATCGCCGCGCCGCCCATGTTGATCGTCGCGCCCAGCGGAATCGAAACCGAGTAGGTGTCCTTGTGCAGGCCAAGGCGCTGGCAGAGCTGCAGGTTCACCGGGATGTTCGCCGCCGAGCTGCGCGTGAAGAAGGCCGTGATACCACTCTCGCGCAGGCAGGTGAGCACCAGCGGATACGGGTTGCGGCGAATCTGCCAGAACACGATCAGCGGATTGACCACCAGCGCGGTGAACAGCATGCCGCCAACCAACACCAGCAACAGCTGCATATAACTCAGCAGCGTCTCGAAACCGGAAGCAGCCAGCGTGTTGGCAACCAACCCGAACACCCCCAGCGGAGCCGTCCGGATCACCACCTTGACGATCAGCGAGACCGCACTCGACAGATCGTTGACCAGTTGGCGGGTACTCTCACCCGCATGGCGAAAGGCGAAGCCAAGACCGATAGCCCAAGCCAGGATGCCGATGTAGTTGCCTTCGATCAGCGCATTCACCGGATTGTCCACGACATTGAACAGCAGCGTGCGCAGCACGGCGCTCACTCCGGCTGGCGGCACCACGTCGGCGGCCTGGCGCACCAGCACCAGCTCGGTGGGAAACAGGAAGCTCGCGGTCACTCCGACCAAGGCCGCCGCCAGCGTACCGATCGCGTAGAGCATGATGATCGGACGAATATGCGTCGGCTGGCCGTGCTGGTGACTCGCAAGCGACGCGGTGACCAGGACAAACACCAGCACCGGCGCGACCGCCTTCAGCGCGGCCACGAACAGGTCGCCCAGCAGCCCCACCGACTGCGCCGCCGATGGCCACAATACGGCCAGCAGGCAGCCCAGCACGAGACCGACGACGATCTGAGCGACCAGACTGGTACGGTTGATGAATCGGAAGAAACGGGTTGGCAGGTCAGACATGATACTGCTCTCGAAATTGACGGGGCCGGACAGCCTGCACCGGCCCACCCCGCTCGCTGCGACTTGCGGGCCGAGAGCCGTTTGCCGCCCGGAAAGCGCCGGATACTACGCCGCTCGCGCGTGCAAGCCCAGCCTTGCCATCGCGTACCGACCCGGTGAAGCGTAGCAGTCTCCGGCCGGGTGTTCGTGGGAACACCCGGCCGGCACGGCACGAACGCCGCTCACGACACGGGATCTTCAGACACGGAAGCGCGTCACCAGCCCATTCAGATCGACCGCCAGGCGTGCCAGTTCCTGACTGGCGGCACTGGTCTGATTAGCGCCCGCGGACGTCTGCAGGGACAGGTCTCGAATATTGACCAGATTGCGATCCACCTCGCGTGCCACCTGCGCCTGCTCTTCCGAGGCGCTGGCGATTACCAGGTTGCGCTCGCTGATCTGACCGATCGCCTGGGCGATGGCGTCCAGTGCGGCGCCGGCGGCCTGTGCCACTTCCAGCGTAGTGCGGGCGCGCTGATTGCTAGCCTGCATCGCCTGTACGGCCTGGTCTGTACCCTGGGAAACATCGCCGATCATCTGCTCGATTTCCTGGGTCGACTGCTGCGTGCGGTGCGCCAGCGCGCGCACCTCGTCGGCAACCACGGCGAATCCGCGTCCTGCATCACCTGCCCGCGCCGCCTCGATGGCGGCGTTGAGCGCCAGCAGATTGGTCTGCTCGGCAATTGCACGGATCACATCCAATACCTTGCTGATCTCGCGCACACGCCCGGCCAGTTGCTCGACCACCGTGGCGGTATGGGTGACGTCGTTCGCCAGCAGGCCGATGGAGTCGACGGTTCGGATCACCTGCTGGCGCCCCTGCTGCGCCGTCTCGTCGGATTCGCGCGAGGCTTCGGACGTAGCCACGGCATTGCGCGCCACCTCGTCGACCGCGGTGGTCATCTCGTTGACAGCGGTGGCAGCCTGCTCGATCTCGGTGTTCTGCTGGTGCAGGCCACGGGTGGAGTCCTCGGTCACCACATTCAGCTCCTCAGCCGCCGAGGCAAGCTGGTTGGACGAATCGGAAATCCGCTGGATCGTCTCGCGCAGGCTGCCCTGCATCGCCTTCAGCGCTATCAGCAGCCGCGCCGGCTCGTCGCTGCCGGCGATCTCGATTGGCTGGGACAGATCGCCACCGGCAACGACTTCCGCAACCTTCACCGCCTCCCCGAGCGGTTGCACGATGCTGCGGGTGAAGAGCCAGGCCAGCAACCAGGTCAGCAGCCCCGCAACCACCAGCATCGCGACCATCCAGGCACGCGCCTGGGTGAAATAGTCTTGCGCATTTCTGGCAGAAAGCTGGGCCTGGGTGTCATTGAACCTCACCAACTCGCGCACCGCCTCGCTCATCGCCGAGGCTGTCTCGTTGAGCTGGGAGCCGACCACCTCTACCGCAGCTTCCAGCTGCCCGCTGCTCTCCAGTCTCTGCACCTCATCGAGTACGCCATCGAAACGCTGGCGCGCGTTCACGTAGCCGTCGAAGAGCGCCTTTTCCTCAGACATGAAAATGGTTTTCGCATAGGCATTTTCCAGCGGCTTCAGCTCGCTGCGGAATTTGCTGACGACCGCCCGGTTGGCCTCGAGGCGCGAGCGGTCGATCAACAGACGCAGCGTGTGGATGCGGATGCGCAGCGTATGCTGATTGAGCTCACCCAGTGCGGTGATGCTCGGCAGCCACTGATTGCTGACCTTCGCCGCCTCATCGCGAATCATGGTCATCTGCCGCAGGGCGAAGACGCCCAGCAGCAGCACGATTAGCCCGATCAGGCCGAACCCCAGGGCCGAGCGCCTGGAGATATTCATATTGCGGATAAACATGGGACGTCCTCGCTCCATGACGAATGTTTCTGGCAGGCAGACTGCCAACTCGGTCACATTATCGGAGCGACTGTTACGAACCTTGAATAATTGACGTCAAGAAACCAACATTTTGCGACCAAAGGTCGAGTGGTCAACGCACGTCGAAACGCTGCTCCACGAGCTTGCGATCACCCTGGAACACCATGAAATGCCATTCGCCGCGCACCAGCTCGTGGTGTTCGGTGAATTCGAACGCCATCACGTCATCTGCCGCCCCCGGAACCAGCGCCTGCACTACTTCCAGCTTGTCGTGGCGCTCGCCGTCCGGGGTAACCAGGCCCGGCGTGAAATAGAGCAGCGTCAGCGGCGTATCGCCTTCGCGTTTGCCGGCCAGGCTGTAGCGCAAGCCGAACTTGGTGCCCAGCTTCGCCGGCACAACGGTGGTGCGCTCGATCGGCTGCTTGCCGGTGCGCAGGATGCGCTGCCCGGCCTCCAGCTCGCTCTGCGGGCTTTCGAAAACACCGTATTCGACATCGCCGTCCAGGCGCACCTCAGCCACGGCGCTACCGCCAAACAGCAAAGCGGCACTCAGGCAGATCACAGATTTCAGTCGCATATCCAGCCTCTGATTCGTATGGAGAGGCTGGAGAATATGACGCGATCATTTCAGCGACGTGACACGCCCTCGTCGCCTGCGCCGGTGCGCGGCAGCAGCGCGAGGAAATTGTCCCGCGCCACCCGGCGCGCGGTCTTCTCCTTCAACGCATCGAGAAACGGCGCGAATGCCGCCATCCCCGCTCCCAGGTTGTCGAAGTGCCCGACCACATCCGAGCCCAGCACGAAGCGCGTCGGGTGCCGTTCGACCAGCGCCACCCATTGCGCGTCAGGCTTGCCGTCGCCATCGAGCAGATAGGGTTCGAGCATCGTCCAGGACAGATCGATGTAGAGATTGGGATAGTCGTCGAGCAGCCGCTTCACCGTCGGCAGGAGAAACTCCAGTTTCTCCTGATGCCGATGCAGCTCCATGCTGGTGCCGGCATGCGCCCAGATGAAGCGCGTATGCGGATGGTTGCGCAACGGCTCTTCCAGCTCCTGCAGGTAGAGCGGATTGCGCTCGCGCTTGGAGGTGATGTTGGAATGCAGCAGCACCGGCAGATCAAACTCGGCCGCAAGGTGATAGACCCGCGCCAGCGCCTCGTTGTTGGCGCGCGGCGTGTCGCCCTCGGTCAGCGCGGTGACGTCATCGTGACGGGTGAATATTTCGCCGATGCCCTGCCAGATGCCCGGATGCAGCTCGAGCATGCGGCGGATATGCGCATCGGCATTCTTGTCGTTTGGATTGAACCCCGAAAGGAATGGATGAAAACGCTTGCGCTGCGCGGGATCCAGCTCCTCCAGCGCCGCAGCGACCAGCACGTCGGTCGCGCTGTACCAGTACACCGGCGCGTCGTCACCGGCGTAATAGCGCGGACGCTTCGGTTCGTTCTCGTGCCACTTCTTCGCCACCGGAATGCCGCTGATCATCACGTGATCGATGCCTCCCGCGTCCATCGCCGCGAGCAGTTTGGGCATGCCATCGCTCTCCTGGAAGAAGTCGACGTAGTGCAGATGGGCATCGCTGTAGCGATAGTCACGCGCCTGCGCGGTGCAGGCCAGGCCGAATAGGCAGCAGGTGATGAAGCAGAAACGTACGATCAACAACTCAGGTCCTCCAGGCAACCAGCCTGGTAGACCATGACGCCTGCCGACCGTTCGGCTTGGCGAGCGGCTTCACCGGGCCTCGCAAGCCGACCACGAACGAGAATACAGCTGCACCGAATACCCCCACCAGTATTTGATCGATATCAAACGCACCAGCGTTCGCCCTCGCTAGGATCAGCGAATCGCTGCGCGGCAATGGTGTTGCCAGCATTCGCAACCTCGCTCCGAAGGAATCCAAGCATGGCCATGAAAACAATCAGTGCACGCGGACAGATGCAGGCTGGCATGAGCATCGAAGTGGAATGCGGACATCATCGTCTGGTGATGGACCAGCCCAAGCATGCCGCCGGACAGGACCTCGGGCCGACGCCACTGGAAGCCATCCTCGCTGCCGTCGCCGGTTGCTTCGGCACCATTGGCCGCTTCGTCGCCCATCAGCAGAAGATCGAACTGCGCGGCATGCGTTTCGAACTCGAGGCCGACTACGATCCGGCCGGACTGCTCGGCCGCGATCCCGATGTACGTCCGGGCTTCCAGGAGCTACGCGTGAAGGTCGACATCGACGCCGACCTGAGCCGGGCAGAAAAGCAGGCTCTGCTCGAACTGATCGAACGGCGTTGCCCGGTAGCCGACAACCTGGCGCATGGCACCCGCCTGGTCAGCCAGTTGCTCTAGGCGAACGTCGTTTGTGAGTCCGTCGGTCCAGTACCGCGAACGGCGCGCATCGGTTCGAGTCAGTCATTGAGAACGTCCTCGGAGCTTTCACCATGAACTCAACCTCCTCGAACCGATCCAGCCAAAACGTGCACGGCTGGGAGCGCGCCGCCTCGCTCGCCGGCGGCCTTTACCTGCTCGGCAAGGGCCTGCGCCGCGGCGGGCTGGGTGGCCTGTTGCAGCTGGCCATGGGCGGCATGGCGCTGACGCGCGGCATAACCGGGCACTGCGAAGCCAAGCGCATCTTCAACGAGATCGATGAACAGGCCGGTATGGCCGAAGGAACATCCCGCTATCTGCCGCTGGAGCCGAGCGAATCCGATCGCCAGCGCCTGCGCAGCAATGCCCGGGCGGCCACGGCGACCGCGACGGTAACCGGCAATACGGGACTGGAAACGCCGGCAGGCGGTTCAACCGGCCTCGGCTAGATCGCGAGACCACGCATGCATACCGCCCGGCGCTGTCGATACGCCTGGCCTGCTGCCGCGTCAGCCACTTCCTTGCGAAGTGGCTTTAGTTACGCGGCGCACGCAGGCATGCGGGTCAGTGATTGCAGTCAGGACCGTGGACGTGCCCTTCGTCACCTTCCTCGATCGGCTCCATCTCCAGCTCCAGGCTGACCAGATTGGTCGCCAGCGGACGCAGCAGCAGATTGGCGTACTCGGTATCGCCCTCCTCCACGTCCACCCCGATCATTAGCTGGTTGTTGCCGACCTGTTGAATCCACACCTCACGGCCTTGCCAGATCACCGCAAAGCGGGTGCAGGATGTTTCCAGCTGGGTTCCGTCGACATCTTCCAGAACCAGTCGCAGGCTATCGCTCATTTGCAAATACTCTCGTTCGTTGAAAAAAATCGCCGGCATCGCTGCCGGCGTTCAGCTGATGACGGCAGGCCCCGATCCAGCGGACCGGCAGTGAAAAGCGCCAGGCGCCTTGCACGCTGCCTGCATCCAGAAATCGTTCAGGCCTGGACCAGCGCGGCGATCGCGCGCTCGAACCGCTCCAGCCCTTCGTCGATATCGGCATCCTCGATCACCAGGCTCGGCGCCAGGCGCACCACGTCCGGGCCGGCCTGCAGCACCATCAGGGCCTGCTTTTCCGCCGCCGCACAGAAGGCTCCCGCCTTGCCCTTCCACGCCTCGCTCAATACGCAGCCGATCAGCAGACCGCGGCCACGCACCTGGCTGAACACACCATAGCGCTCGCCGAGCTGCAGCAGCCGGGCCTTGAAGCGCTCGTGCCGCGCTTGGACCCCGTCGAGCACTTCTGGCGTGTTGACGATGTCCACCACCGTCTCCGCCACGGCGCAGGCCAGCGGATTGCCGCCATAGGTGGTGCCGTGGGTGCCGACGCTCAGGTGCGCTGCCGCCTCGTTGGTGGTCAGCATGACGCCGATGGGGAAGCCGCCGCCCAGGCTTTTGGCATTGGTCAGCACATCCGGCGTGACGCCGTAGTGCATGTAGTCGAACAGTTTGCCGGTGCGGCCCATGCCGGTCTGCACTTCGTCGAAGATCAGCAGCGCGTTGTGCTCGTCGCACAGCTGGCGCGCGCCTTCCAGATAGGCCTGCTCGGCCGGCAGAATGCCGCTCTCGCCCTGGATCGGCTCCAGCACCACGGCGCAGGTCTTGTCGGAAATCGCTGCCTTCAGCGCCGCGAGGTCGTTGTAGGGCACGTGGGTGATGCCCTCGATCTTCGGTCCGAAGCCATCGGAGTATTTCGCCTGGCCGCCCACGGTGACGGTGAACAGCGTCCGTCCGTGGAAACTGTTGACTGCCGAGATGATCTCGAACTTCTGCGGACCGTGAACATCATGAGCGTAGCGGCGCGCCAGCTTGAACGCGGCCTCGTTCGCCTCGGCGCCGGAATTGCAGAAGAACGCGCGGTCGGCGAAGGTCGCAGCGACCAGCTTCTTGGCCAGGCGCAGCGCCGGTTCGTTGGTATAGATGTTGGAGACATGCCAGAGCTTGCCGGCTTGCTCGGTCAGCGCCGCCACCAGGGCCGGATGCGCATGGCCCAGCGCGTTGACCGCGATGCCGCCGGCGAAGTCCACCAGTTCTCGACCGTTCTGATCCCACACTCGCGAACCCAGACCGCGGACCGGCACGAAGGCCGCGGGGGCGAAGGTGGGAACAATGACCTGGTCGAAATCGGCGCGTTCTACCGGGGTATGCGGGGCGGACATCGGGGCTCTCCTGCGAGGCGACACGGATAGGAAATGAAAACGCCCCGCCAGCGGCGGGGCGTTACAGGCGCAGTGTAAACGCAGGATCACCGTGATTGCGCGGTCGCGAGAAAATTTCTCGCGCCGCAACGCAGCCGCTTACAAGGCGAAATGCTGCTGGTCCAGCTCGATTGCCTGATCGAGCGCTTCGAGCAGCGCCTCGCGGACCTTCAGCTTGGTATTGCGGTGCGCAACCATGTTGATCTTCTTCAGTTGCAACGCTGCCGCCTTGGCCACCGCCATGACTTCACCCACCGGCACCACACGGTCGAGGAAGCCGGCCTGCAAGGCGCCCAGCGGGTCGAACAGCTCACCGTTGATCACCGAGCGCTGGAATGCCGCCTTGTCCAGCCGATCGCGCGCCAGTTCGATACCGGCATGGTGCATCGTCATACCGATCTGCACTTCGTTGAGCCCGATATTGAAGGCCCCCTCGGCGCCGATACGGTAATCGGCCGCCAGCAGCAGAAACGCCCCCTTGGCGATGGCATGCCCCGGACAGGCGACGATGATCGGGAACGGGTGAGCCAGCATCCGGCGGGTGAAGCGCGATCCGGTGGCGACCAACGCCATCGCATTCTGCGGCCCGGAAGTCATCACCTTGAGGTCGTAGCCGCCGGAAAGGATGCCCGGCTGCCCGGTCAGAATCACCACGGCGCGATCCTGCTCGGCGCGGTCCAGTGCAGCATTCAGCTCATCGAACATGGCGGGAGACAGCGCGTTGACCTTGCCGTTGGCGAGGGTCAGCGTCGCGATGCCGTCTTCGATCTGGTACGAAATCAGCTCACTCATGGCGAATTCCTTGTTCTTGAAGTGCGCAGACGTTACCCACCGCCACCGCCCCGGTAAAGCGCCAAGACTGACCGAACGGTCACCAATCTGCTGCTATCCGACCTCAAGTTCGGCTAGCGATTCGGGATGCAAGATGGCTTGCACCTGTGCATCGGCGATGAACACACCGTACGCGCCGTCGGCCAGGCCATTGCCGATCCGGTAAGGCGTGCCCTCGGCATCCACGGTGATGCGCGCCAGGTCCAGGTAGCGCGGCGCGCAGGGATTCTTCTGCGCATCACGCAGCACCACCACCTTCGGCCGCAGCTGCAGTTGCACGTGCCGCTCCAGCACCAGCGCGACCTCGCCGGTGTGCAGCTCCACCAGCGAGCCGACCGGAAAAACCCCCAGCCAGCGAATGAATTCATCCACCAGACGGTCATCGAAATGCCGATCGCTGCCGCCGCGCAGCACATCGTAGGCGGCCTGGATCGGCCGGGCGTGGTCATAGACCCGGTGGCTGGTAATCGCATCGAAGGTGTCGACGATGGTCACCACGCGCGTGATGAAAGGGATCTGATTGCGATCGAGCCCCTGCGGGTAGCCACCGCCATCCAGTCGCTCGTGGTGACCGTGAGCCGCCTGCAAGGCCGCCCCCGGAATGTCCGATTGGGCGCACAGTGCCTGATAGCCGAACGACGGGTGCTGCTTGATGTGCTCGAACTCCTCGGCCGTGAGCTTCCCCGGCTTGTTCAGCACCTGCGGATCGATCTTCATCTTGCCGACATCGTGCAGCAGCCCGGCCATGCCGAGCAGCTCGATCCTGGCATCCGGCAGCCCGAGGTGCTTGCCGAATCCCATCGCCAGAATGGACACCGACAGGCAATGCAGGCTGGTGTACAAATCCTGCGTCTTCAAGCGCGTCAGCCAGAGCATCGCACTCTCGTTGCGCAGCATGCTTTCCAGGTTGCGCCGGACTACCGCATGGCAGGCCTTGGTGTCGATCGGACGCCCCAGCTGCACGCTGGCCAGTACCTGATCGATCAGTTGCGCACCCGCATGGAAGGCCTCGTGAGCGCGCTCGACCTCCTGCGAAAGCGGCGTGCTCGCTGCGCTGCGCTGCACTCGCCCGGGCGCAGTGGATAGCCCGCCCCGGCCACCATTATCCAGCGGCACGTAGCGGGTATCGTCGACATAGACATGCTCGCAGCGCTCACGCAACAGGCGAAGCTGTTCGACGTCACGCAGGGCAAAGCCCTGGAACAGGAAATCCGTCTCGCGCCACGGGCGATCAAGCTCGCAGACATACATGCCCAACTCCAGCTGGCCGACCGGCAGCTGCCGCCGGGTGGGCACATGGACGGCATCGCGATGCCTGCGCTTGTTCTCGAAAAACTTCACCTGACCACTCCTGACTCCCCCGCATCCCACCCCTGACATAGCTGAAACGCAGCGAGGGCGACAGTAAACCAGACGGCCGGCACCGCTCCATGGCAACTTTCCCGACACCGAAGCTGCTGCTTAAACACATGAAAAAACTGAAAAAAGTTTTTGCCATCTGAATACTGTTCGGCTAAATTAGCGCGCCTCGACGGACAGCATGCCCGTCGAGATCCGGTGAGGTGTCCGAGCGGTTGAAGGAGCACGCCTGGAAAGTGTGTATACGAGAAATCGTATCGAGGGTTCGAATCCCTCCCTCACCGCCAGACCATAAAGCTAAAGCCCTGAAAAATAAGATTTTTCGGGGCTTTTTGCTTTTTACCCTCGCTACCGGCGCTAAATCGCGCCATTTCCGAACTGTCGGACCAGCGCCGCGACCAGAATGCCGACGGCGATCGCTGGCAGCGGTTTCTTCACCACCAGCATGACTGCCGCGGTCGCGAGCAAGGCCAGCCGTGCGCCGAGATCACCTTCCAGCGCCAGCGGTGCCAGCAGCGCCACCAGCACCGAACCGGACATGGCGCTGATGAACCGCCGAACCCGCGCCCCCAACGGCACGAACGACATCACGTACACGCCGCCCCAGCGGGTCGCCAGGGTTACGCCGGCCATGACCAGTACCAGAAGCAGCGCGCCAAGCCCGGTGGTTTCAACGCTCATTGGTTTTCTCCGCCCACAACAGCCCGGCACCGCCGCCCGCCAGCGCCCCCACGACGACATGCGTGTTCTCGGGCAGGTACCGATAGGCCAGCAACGATGCGCACGCGGCGACGCTCCAGATCGCGAGGGTGCGCAGGTTCTTCTCGCCACCCACCACCATCGCCAGCAGGAAGCAGCCCATCACCATGTCCAGCCCCAGCTGTCTGGGCTCCTGGATGGCGCCACCGAACTGCACGCCCAACCAGGTACCCACTACCCAGAATGACCACAGCGCGATGCCGCCGCCCAGCAGCAAGCCGATACCGGGCTTGCCCCGGTTGAATGCCTGCAGCGACATCGCCCAGTTGGCATCGGACGCCACCAGCATCACCGCGTAGCGCTTGCCCGGTGGCAGCTGGCGCAGCCACGGATATAGCGTCGCGCCCATCAGCAAGTGGCGGGCATTGATCGCGAACACCGTGATCACCAGCGTGAACAGCGGCACCTGCGGGCCCCACAGTTCCAGCGTGGCGAACTGCGAAGCACCAGCGAACACCAGCGTGCTCATGGCGATGATGATCGAATCCGCCAGCCCCGCCTGCACCGCAGCGAGCCCGAAGGCTGCCCCGAACAAGGTGACGAATAACGCCAGCGGCACGAGCTGGCGGAAACCGGTCCAGACCATTCGCCGGTCGAACTCATGCAGATTGGTATCGGCTTCGAACATCACGCAATCTCCGGTTGCTCTGCGCTGGCGCTCAGAGGTGCCGATTACTATGCATTCGGAGATTTGGCAAGAGAACCGCATACTTCAGCTACAAGCCATTCGCTTTTCAAATAGATAGGCGTACCGATGAATCATCAGGACCTGCAGATCGACTGGCTGAAATGCTTCGTGGCCGTGGTGGATGCCGGCTCGCTATCGGCCGCCGCGCCGCAGGTGCACCGTTCCCAGTCGGCAATCAGCATGCAGCTCAAGAAACTGGAAGCAGCCCTGGGCTGCCAACTGCTGCTGCGCGGGCCGCGCCAGCACCAGCTCACGCCGCAGGGGCAACTGCTGCTGGGCTACGCGCGCCGCATGCTCGACGTGCATGGCCAGGCGCAGGCGGCCTTTCATGGTGAAGAGCTGACCGGGCGCATCCGCCTCGGCGTGCCGGATGACTATGCCGCGCGCTACCTGACGCCCGTGCTCAGACGCTTTGCGCCGCATCACGGCGCGGTGGAAATCGAGCTGATCTGCGAGCAGTCGACCGCACTGATTCCGCGCGTCGAGCGCGGCGACCTCGATCTGGCGCTGGTCTCGCGGGATCACCCGCGGCACGGCACGCTGCTGTTTCATGAACCGATGGTGTGGGTCGGCGCCGACACGTTCCAGCTCTGGCGACGCGACCCGCTGCCCATCGCCGTCTACGAAGACGCCAGCCTGGCCAGGCGCAGCGCCATCCATTCCCTGGCGTTGCAGGGCCGGCGCTACAAGGTCGTGTACAACAGCTCCAGCCTGGCCGGGCAGATCGCCGCCGTCGAGAGCGGACTGGCCGTCGCGGTACTGACCCAGTGCAGCGCGCCGGCACACCTGCGGATACTTGGCCGCGACGAGGGTCTGGGGCCGCTGGAGCCGATGGAAGTCGCGGTTTACCGCAGCCGGGCCTCGCACGGCGCCAAAGCCGTGGACAGCCTGTATGACCTGCTGATCAAGACGCTGCGGCTCTCACCGGCCTGAGCGCCGCGCCCGCCGCCTACGAAACCATCGCCGCCGCGCCAGCGGCCCGCACGGCCTGCGGGGCAAGGCGATGCAGGCTGTAGCCGGCCTGCTTCTTCGCCGCGCGCTTGGCGTCCGAGGCCAGCGCGGCAAGACTGCCGGCGTCCAGCCCGTGCGGTTGCTCGCCGTCCAGCAGCACCACGCCGATCGACAGCGACAGCAGCGGATAGCGCTCCGGCTGGCCCGCCCGATCCTCGGCGACGAAGCAGCCTTCGGCCAGGTGATCGGCACGGTAGAACTGGCGCACCCGCTGCTCGAAATGAGCGAACAGGCGTTCGAGCCGCGCATGCCAGTCGTCGCAGCGCAGCACCAGCATGAAATCGTCACCGCCGATATGCCCGATGAACTCGCTGACCGGGTCGATCGCATCGTTGAGGCACTGCGCCAGGCACAGCAGCACCTCGTCGCCCTTGGCATAGCCGTAGAGGTCGTTGAAGGGCTTGAAGTTGTCGACGTCCACGTAGCAGATCGCCGCCTCGCAGTGCTGCTGCAACAGGCGCGACAGACTCTGCTGGATCGGCACGTTGCCCGGAAGCAGCGTCAGTGGGTTGGCATGCCGCGCCTGCTGGATCTTCATTTCGGTGATCAGCTTGAGCAGGTCCATCACGCGCCCGAGCCCCTGGTAGCGGCCGTCGAGGGTAATGATGAAATCCTCGTCGACGCGCTGGCGTGCGCGGCTGGTCAACAGGCGGCTGACCTGCTGCAGCGACTGGCTGATTTCCACCGACAGGTAATCGGTGCTCATCAGGCGGCTGACCGGCTTGCGCGCCAGCAGCTCGGTGGCGAACGGCTTGAGCAGCGCATCGGAAATCAGATGCCGATGCACGATGCCGACCGGGCGCTGTGCATCGTCCAGCACAGCGAGAGAGCCGAGGCTCGGCTGCAGGCGGAAGATCTCCAGCAGCTCGGCGATCTGCCGTTCGGCGCCGATCGCCTGCTGCTCGATCAACAGCGGTGCCAGCGGCGAAGCGTTCTCCTGCGACTCGGCGGCCGCGGCAATCGCCGAGGGCAGCACCTCCTCGGCATCGAGCAACGGCCGCTCCTGCGGACGTCCCAGCAGATAGCCCTGCACCAGATCGACGCCCATTTCCGTCAATACGGCCAGCTCTTCGGGCAGCTCGATGCCTTCGGCAATCACCTCCGCCTTCGAGGCACGGGCGATGCGCAGGATCGACTCGACGAACTCGCGCTTGAGCCGGTCCTGGTGGATGCCATCGATGAAGTAACGATCGATCTTCACGTAGTCGGGGCGCAGTTCCGACCACAGGCGCAGACTCGAATAACCCGCGCCGAGATCGTCCAGCGCAATCAGAAAGCCCATCGCCCGATAGTGGTGCAGGGCAGCGTGCAGAACCTCGAAATCCTCGGTGGGCGACTGCTCGGTGAGCTCGATGACCACCTGGCTGGCGGGAATGCCGTAGGTCTGCAGCAGCGCCAGCGTGCGGCCGGCGCGGTGGTCATGGTCGAGCAGCGAGTCCGGCGAGGCATTGAGGAACAGCTTGCCCGGCAGTGCGCCCTCGCGGAAACGCCGGCAGGCGTTCTGCCGGAAGCTCACCTCCAGCGCGTCCAGGCGCCCGGCGTGACGGGCCGCAGCCAACAGGTTGATCGGCGAATGCAGGGCGCTGTTGGACGGCCCGCGGCTCAGGGCTTCGTAGCCCAGTACGCGGCGTTCGGACAGCGACACGATGGGCTGAAACAGCGTGGTGATGTCGCCGTGGGCAAGAATGCGGTTGAGTGTGCCCAACTGCTCGGTGACGGTCATGGAGGTTCTCGTTGGCCTGGAAGACGCCGCGCATGACGGCGCAGCGTATTCCATGCCTCCTACGTTGCAATCTGATGACAAGATGGCAAATTGCAATCACTCAAGCCCTTCCAAGCCCGCCAGGCAGTTACGGTCGCGCCGCGCCACCGCCGGTCGGCCCGCCTTGGGTCGCGCCGTTACCGCCACCTGTTCCCATTTCACCCGCAGCGCCGTTGGCGGGCGGAACGGGTGTTGGCGTGGTGGCCGGTCGGTCCGGCGCGAGGGGCCGTTCGTCGCGTGGATCGCCACTGGCCGAATCGTCGAGTCGCGGCACGCGCGGCGCGCGGCGCACATCGCTGGCGGGACGATCCGGCGCGGTGGCATCGCCGGCCGGCGCGCCAGAGGAGTCGATGACCTGGTCGAGCTGCTGGCGCTGCCGCTGCATCTCCACCCCGCTGCGCTGGCGCTCTTCGCGCATTTCCATGCCGCTGCGCTGGCGTTGTTCCTCCAGGGTTGGGGCGTTTTGAGCCAGCGCCGGCGGTATCGCCACGACGCTCAGCAGGAACAGCGAAAGCGGATGAATCTTCATGAGGATGCCTCCACGGGCGGCTGTGCTGTTCCCCTTGGACAACAGGCAAACGTCGCCCGCTGCACCGTTCGCCGGACGCGCGCGGTACGGAACTTGCTGCGACCCTGCCAACCGGAGTCGATGTTGCGAACCGTGACGTTCGCACATGCTGACCGCGCATCGCACAGAGGAAATGACGCCACGATGATTGCCTCTAAAGACCTGCCAGCCGCCTGCGCTTCGCGCCGGCTGGAGCATGTCGAGCACGCCGCGGCGCATTCAGAACAAGAAGAAGGCCACACGATGTTCAAGCAGAAAAAGTTCCGGCAGGCCACACTGATCCTCGTCGCCACTGCGGTGATATTGATCCTGCCCAACCTCACCCGGCTGTTCGGTTGAGGTACGCGGCGGGAAGTCAGCACGAGGACTCCGCCATGCGCCTGTTACCCCTCCTTCTCACCCTTTCGCTGAGCCTGCCGGTCGTGGCCGGCGAAATCGACCGCCCGGCCGCAGTCCAGGCGCTGCAGATGCCGGACACGCTGTTGATCGACGTGCGCAGCAGCGAAGAATTCGCCGAAGGCTCGATTCCGGGCGCCATCAACATCGAGGAATCCGCGCTGGCCGGCAGCATCGCCGAGGTCGCGCCCGACAAGGACGCCACCGTGGTGCTCTACTGCCGCACCGGGCGGCGCTCGTCGGTAGCGCAGGACGAGCTGCAGGCGCTGGGCTATCGCAACGTCATCAATGGCGGCGGCTACGAAGAATTGCTGCCGTTGCTACCGCTCGACTGATCCGCCACGCGGCGCCCGTCCGCCGCACCCGCCTCCCACGCCCAGGGGAACTTCTCGGCGACAGGGGCTACTGAAAACCGTAGCCCTTTGCCCGCGCGCCACCCGGCGCGCGCCGTCGCCGTGGAGGATTCGAATCAATGAAGTGGGACGTTCTGCTGGACGAAACCCTGTGGGTCAACATCGCCATCGTCGCTGCCATCACCGTGGTCAGCTACATACTGCTGCGCGCCATCCTGAAACTGGTCACCAACCGCCTGAAGCGCATGCTCAACGGTTCGCGCAGCGGCTTTACCGGGATCGCCGCGCAGATGCTGGAGAACACCAGCAGTCTGCTGATTCTCGCCTTCTCGCTGCTGATCGGCCTGAAGGTGGTGGAGCTGCCCGAGCGTTGGGAATCGGCGATGTCCCACGGCTGGTTCGTCGCCCTGGCGTTCCAGATTGCCCTGTGGCTGGACACCGCGGTGCGCCTGTGGATGGACAGCCTGACCCGCGACGGCAAGGCGCGCAATCCGGTGACCACCACCATCATCGGCATCATGCTGCGCCTGGTGGTGTGGACCATGATGCTGCTGTCGATCCTCGCCAACCTGGGCGTGAACATCACGGCGATGGTCGCCAGCCTCGGCGTCGGCGGCATCGCCATCGCGCTGGCGGTACAGACGCTGCTCAGCGATATCTTTGCCTCGCTGTCGATCGGCATCGACAAGCCGTTCGAGATCGGCGACTTCGTGGTGTTCGGCGAGGTGGCCGGCACCATCGAGCACATCGGCCTGAAGACCACGCGCATCCGCAGCCTGAGCGGCGAGCAGGTGGTATGCGCCAATGCCGACCTGCTCAAGCAGATCCTGCACAACTACAAGCGCATGAACACCCGGCGCATCGTCTTCAAGTTCGGCATTTCCTACCGCACGCCGTCGGCCAAGGTGCGCGAGGTGAGCGCGCTGGTGCGGCGCATCATCGAAGGGCTGGAGGCGGTCAAGTTCGATCGTGCGCACTTTCTCTCATTCGACGAAAGCCAGCTGACCTTCGAGGTCGTCTACATCATGCAGACGTCCGACTACAACCAGTACATGGACGTGCAGCAGGAGATCAATCTCGCGCTCATCGACGGTCTGAAGGAGCTGGAAGTGGACTTCGCCCACCCGACCCGCCGGATCGAATTCATTGGCGGCAGCTTCCCGGAACTGAGCGTCGCCGGGCTCGCAGCCGGGCAAGCGGACGCAAGCCCGGCGCGCGAGCAGGCCGGGCCGCGGCTGGCGCCCGGTCGCTGATGCCGGCGGCTCAGCCGCGGTGCATCGCCCGGTGCGCATCCACCAGCTGCTGCACCACCGCCGGATCGGCCAGCGTCGAGGTGTCGCCCAGGCCGTCGTAGTCCTGCGTGGCGATCTTGCGCAGCAGGCGACGCATGATCTTGCCCGAGCGCGTCTTCGGCAGCCCGGGCGCCCACTGGATGGTATCCGGCACCGCAATCGGGCCGATCTGCCGGCGCACCCACTGCTGCAGCTCCTGACGCAGTCGGTCGCTCGGCTCGACGCCCGCCAGCAAGGTCACATAAACATAGATGCCCTGCCCCTTCAGCGCGTGCGGCACTCCGACCACCGCCGCCTCGGCGACGTTCGGGTGGGCGACCAGCGCGCTCTCGATCTCCGCGGTGCCCATGCGATGGCCGGAGACGTTGAGCACGTCGTCGACCCGTCCGGTGATCCAGTAGTAGCCATCCTCGTCGCGCCGCGCACCGTCGCCGGTGAAGTACATGCCGCGGAAGGTCTTGAAGTAGGTGTCGACGAAACGGTCGTGGTCCTTGTAGATGGTGCGCATCTGCCCGGGCCACGAATCGAGGATCACCAAATTGCCCTCCGCCGGCCCCTCCAGCAGGTTGCCGAGGTTGTCCACCAGCCCCGCCACCACGCCGAAGAACGGCCGCGTCGCCGAGCCGGGTTTGAGCGCGGTGGCACCCGGCAACGGGCTGATGAGGATGCCGCCGGTCTCGGTCTGCCACCAGGTATCGACAATCGGGCAGCGCGACTGGCCGACGGTCTCGTAGTACCAGTGCCAGGCCTCGGGGTTGATCGGCTCGCCGACGCTGCCGAGCAGGCGCAGGCTGGAACCGTCGGCGCCCCGCACCGCCGCGTCGCCCTCGGCCATCATCGCGCGGATCGCCGTTGGCGCCGTGTAGAGGATGTTGACCTTGTGTTTGTCGATGATCTGCGCGATGCGGGTGACGTCCGGGTGATTCGGCACGCCTTCATACATCAGCGTGGTCGCGCCGTTGGCCAGCGGGCCGTAGATCAGGTAGCTGTGCCCGGTGATCCAGCCGATATCGGCGGTGCACCAATAGATTTCGCCGGGCCGATAGTCGAACACCCGCTCGTGAGTCAGCGCGGCGTACAGCAGGTAGCCGCCGCAGGTGTGCAGCACGCCCTTGGGTTTGCCGGTGGAACCGGAGGTGTAGAGGATGAACAGCGGCTCCTCGGCGCCCATCTCCTTCGGCGCGCAGACTTCGCCGGCCACCCGCATGAGGTCGTCGTAGCTGATGTCGCGATGCTTGTGCCAGCGGATATCGGTGCCGGTCCGGCGTACCACGATGATCTTCTGCACGCAGCCGGTCTGCGGGTTGGTCAGCGCCTCGTCGACGTTCTCCTTCAGCGGCACGGCCTTGCCGCCGCGCAAACCTTCGTCGGCGGTGATCACCACTTTCGACTGGCCGTCGATGATGCGCCCCGCCAGCGCCTCCGGCGAAAAGCCACCGAACACCACCGAGTGGATCGCGCCGATGCGCGCGCAGGCCAGCATCGCCACGGCCGCCTCGGGAATCATCGGCATGTAGAGGGTCACCACGTCGCCCCGATGCACATCCTGGCCACGCAGGGCGTTGGCGAACTTGCTGACCTCAAGGTGCAGTTCGCGGTAGGTGATCTCGCGGTGCTCGGAAGGATCATCACCTTCCCAGATGATCGCCACCTGATCGCCGCGCTCGTCCAGATGGCGATCCAGGCAGTTGGCCGCGACGTTGAGGGTGCCGTCGGCGAACCATTTGATATCAACATGGTGATCGTCGAAGGAGGTGCGTTTGACCTCGGTGAACGGCTTGATCCAGTCCAGCCGCGCGGCCTGCTCGCGCCAGAAGCCGTCGGGATTGATGACCGATTGCTGATACAGCGCCTTGTAGGTGGCTTCGTCGGTCAGCGTATGGGCGGCCGCCTCGGGCCGTACGGGATAGAGTGACGCAGCATTCATGGGGAATTACCTCATGTCGGTCCGGTAACGCTCATCAAGTTGTGCAAACCCTGTCCTACAGGCGAACCCTACGAACCCGAGTGACTGGCGGGACTGCGCGTACGCAATCCTGGCCAGCCGACAACCAAACGCCTGACGACATGTTCGCCGCACACCGACCGCACACGGTGGCGGATGACTAGAGGATAGACAGTGGATCGGTCGCGCATTTCCCTGCGCGCGACGGAGAATGCCGCCGGCGGGTGCAACCATCCCAGCGCACACGGCGGCGTGGCGTGCGCGGACGGTCGCGGCGCCTGTCGGTACAGCCGGCGACCGTTTTGGCGAGGCAAAAAAAAGGGCGACCCCATTCAGGACCGCCCGTCCAACCAGTTAACCGGTTAGCACACACTTAATATCGGATCACGCAGATTCGATGCCGGCCATTGTGCGGCGCCGCCGGGGCAGCGGACACTGCACGTTGGTCTAACAGACCATCGTCACGCTCTGCTTCAGCTCTCGCGGTTCGCCGCGCGGGCCGCTTCGATCAGGTCCTTGCCGATCTCTTCCTCGTACTTCTTCCAGGCCGGCTGCACCGCTTCGCGCCACTTGGCGCGCTGCTCGTCGGTCAGCACCAGGATCTCGCTCTTGCCCGAGTCGATGACGCCCTGCTTGGCCTTCTCGTTCAGCGCCTCGGCCTGGCGGTTCACCTCTACGGTGACCTCGTCGATGATCGCTTCCAGCTCGCCGCGCACATCCGCGGGCAGGCCGTTCCAGAACTTGGTGTTGGTGATCAGCAGGTAGTTGCCGATGCCGTGACCGGACTCGGTGATGTACTTCTGCACCTCGTGGTACTTCTGGCTGTAGATGTTCGACCAGGGATTGTCCTGGGCATTAACCACGCCGGTCTGCAGGCCCTGGTAGATCTCGGCGAAGGCCATCTTGCGCGGCACCGCCCGCAGGGCGGTGTACTGGGCGGCCTGCAGGTCCGAGGGCTGTACGCGGAATTTCAGCCCGCGGGCGTCGGCCGGCTCGCGCAGCGGCTTGTTGGCAGTGAAATGGCGCATGCCGTTGAGCCAATAGGCCAGTCCGGTGATGCCCTTGTCCTCCATGGATTTGAGCATGGCGCGGCCCTTGTCCGACTGCTGGAAGCGCTGCGCGGCGGCCATGTCGTCGAACAGGAACATCAGGTCGAACAGCTGCAGCTGCTTGGTGTACTGCTCGAGCTTCGACGGTGCCGGCGCCAGCAGCTGCACCTCGTTCATAAGCAGCGCCTCCATCTCCTTGCCGTCACCATACAGCGAGGAGTTGGCGAACACCTGCACCTCCACCTGGCCGGGCAGGCGCTCTTCCACGAGCTTCTTGAACATCAGCGCGCCCTGGCCCTTCGGCGTGCTGTCGGCGGTGATATGGGAGAACTTGATCAGGATCGGATCGGCCTGGGCGCCGAGGACGCTAAACAGCGCCGAAGCGGCAAGCAGACGGGTGATGCCACGGGAAAGTCGTGCCATGGGAAGCTCCGTTTTGTAGTTGTGTGAGCCATGCAGCTGGCCCGACTCTACCCCGGCACCGCCACCCACTGAATTGCTATTTGGCCAAGCGCGACTTCGCGTTTGGCGAAGGCAGAGTCGTAATCACCTCGCCGCCCCGCATCGTTCAGGCCTCGCCTTCGCGAAGCGTGAGGTGTTCGAGCATCTGCCGGGCGGTCACCGACAGGCTCTCCAGATTGCGCACGCAGAGCTTCAGCTCGCGCCGCGCCCAGGCATCGGTCAGCGGCACCATGGCCACGTCCAGCGCCGGCAGGTAGTTGCGCACCACCTGCTCGGGCAGCACGCCGATACCCATGCCGGTGTGGATCATCCGGCAGATCGCCTCGAAGCTGCGTACCTGGATGCGCAGGCGCAGCGGCGTGCCCATCTGCTGCGCCGACTGCTGCAGCAGCGCGTGCAGCGAGGCGTCCTGCTGCAGACCAATGAAGTCGAAGCCGGCGGCATCGCGCAGGGCGATTTCTGCACGCTCGGCCAGCGGATGCTCGCGTGGCGTGACCAGCACCAGTCGGTCCTCGCGGTAGGGAAACACCTGCAAGTCATCAGCCGGCAGGTGTCCGGCGAAGATGCCGATATCGGTCAACCCCTCGCGCAGGGCGCGCAGGGTGTCACTGCTGACGCGCTCCTCCAGGTCGATCTTCACTTCCGGATGCTGGCGAGCGAAGGCGCTCAGGTCTTCGGGCAGGAACTCGATCACCGCCGAGGTGTTGGCGTGGATGCGCACATGGCCCTTCACGCCTTGGCTGAACTCGCTGAGGTCGGCGTCCAGCTGTTGCAGGTTGTCAAGCAGGTTGCGCGCGTGGTGCAACAGCGCATGGCCGGCCGGCGTCAGCTCGACACCCTTGGGCTGGCGATAGAGCAGACTGACGCCGAGCTGCCCTTCCAGGTCGCTGACGCGCTTGCTCACTGCCGCCAGCGCCAGATGCTCGCGCTCGGCAGCGCGCGTCAGGCTGCGAGTCTCGGCAATGGCGACGAACAGCCGAAGGGTGACGAAATCGATGCGGCGCATGGGCAAGCTTCCGTATTCGCGGGTGACGAAGCATGCGCTGCTCAAGCCGAGCTTTTCAAAGCGCCTTTCGTCTTAGGCTTCGTGGAACACGAAGCCACGCTTGGCCAACGGCCAATTGTCCGCCGATGGCGCCTCGGTCATGCTCGGCACCATGAATCAACCGGCACAGGTGTCGTGATGAGCGAACAGACAGACAAGAACCTGCCGCTGCAGGGCCTCAAGGTGATCGAGATGGGCCAGCTGATCGCCGGCCCCTTCGCCAGCAAACTGCTCGGCGAATTCGGCGCCGATGTGATCAAGATCGAACCACCGAAGGTCGGCGACCCGTTGCGCAAGTGGCGCAAGCTCAAGGACGGCACCTCGCTCTGGTGGCATGTGCAGTCGCGCAACAAGCGCTCGGTGACGCTCGATCTCAAAGCCGCGGAAGGCCAGGAAATCGTCCGCCAGCTGGTGGCCGAAGCCGACATCCTGGTGGAGAACTTCCGCCCCGGCACACTGGAAGAATGGGGCCTGGGCTGGGATGAGCTGTCGAAGCTGAACCCTCGGCTGATCATGCTGCGCATTTCCGGCTACGGCCAGACCGGCCCCTATCGTGACCTGCCGGGCTTCGGTGTGATCGGCGAAGCCATGGGCGGCCTGCGCCACCTCTCCGGCTACCCCGGCCAGCCGCCGGTGCGGGTTGGCGTCAGCATCGGCGACTCGCTGTCCTCACTGTATGGGGTGATCGGCGTATTGCTCGCCCTGCAGGAGCGCAACCGTAGCGGCCAGGGCCAGGAGATCGACGTGGCGCTGTACGAGTCGGTGTTCGCCATGATGGAAAGCCTGGTGCCCGAATACGACGCCTTCGGCTACGTTCGCGAGCCGGCCGGCAGCGCCCTGCCCGGCATCACCCCGTCCAATTCCTATTTGTGCAACGACGGCGCCTACGTGCTGATCGCCGGCAATGGCGACAGCATCTACAAGCGCCTGATGACCCTGATGGGCCGCCAGGACCTCGCCGACGATCCGCGCTTCGCCCACAACGACGGCCGCGCCCAGCACGCCGAGCTGATCGATGCCGCCATCGGCGAATGGACCCTCCAGCACAGCCGCGACGAGGTGATCGAAGCACTCAAGGGCGCCCGTGTGCCGGCCGGCTATCCCTACACCGCCGCCGATATCGTCAAGGACCCGCACTACCTGGCGCGGCGGATGATCGAGCAGGTGCAGACCTTCGCCGGCCCGCTCAAGGTACCGGGCGTGCTGCCCAAGCTGTCACGCACGCCGGGACGTATCGGCGAAGGCGGCCCGCAACTGGGCGAGCACACCGACGACGTGCTGGCCGGCCTTGGCCTCACCGATGAACAACGCCAGGGCCTGCGCGAACGCGGGATCATCTGACACTGCCCGTAGGGTGGACAACGCGAAGCTTGTCCACCTCCGAGCCAGCCGAAAAGGTGGATGGATGAAGCGTCATCCACCCTACGAAACCCAGGATTCACTTATGAAAAAGCGCCTGTACATCCAGGAAGTCGCCACCCGCGACGGCTTCCAGATCGAAGCGAGCTTCGTGCCGACCGAAGCCAAGATCGCCCTGATCGACCGCCTCTCGCAAACCGGGCTGGCGAAGATCGAGGTCACCTCCTTCACCTCGCCCAAGGCCATCCCCAACCTGCGCGACGCCGAAGAGGTGATGCGCGGCATCCGTCGCGTGGAGGGCGTCGAGTACACCGTGCTGGTACCCAACGTGAAGGGCTGCGAGCGCGCGCTGGCCTGCGAGGTGGACGAGATCAACCTAGTGATGTCAGCCAGCGACACCCACGGCCTGGCCAACCTGCGCATGACGCCCGAACAGTCGCTGGTGCAGTTCCGCGAGATCATCGAGGTTACTCGTGGCAGTGGCGTGTTCATCAACGCCTCGCTATCGACCACCTTCGGCTGCCCGTTCGAGGGCGAGGTGCCGGAGCGGCGCGTCTATGAGCTGGCGCAACGCCTGCTGGAGATCGGCGTGCAGGGCATCACCCTCTGCGACACCACCGGCATGGCCGACCCGGCGCAGGTCGAGCGCATCTGCCGTGAAGCGCTGCACAGCTGGCCGGAAGCCGTATTCACTGCGCATTTCCACAACACCCGCGGCATGGGCCTGGCCAACGCCCTGGCGGCGCTGAACGCCGGCATCGACCGCTTCGACGCCTCTCTCGGCGGACTCGGCGGTTGCCCTTACGCGCCGGGTGCCAGCGGCAACATCTGCACCGAAGACCTGGTGCACATGTTCCAGCGCATGGGCCTGAACACTGGCGTCGATCTCGACCGACTGCTGCAGTGCGCCGCCGACCTGCCGCAACTGGTCGGCCACGACGTGCCGGGGGCGGTACTCAAGGCCGGCAAGGCCGATCGCCGTTATCCGAAACCGAAGTGGATGCAGGAAGCGGGCGTTTGAACGCAGCGGACGACCGAGGGCGTGAGAGTTCGAGTCTCTCCGCCCTCACCCTGTGATCAATCCGCCTGACAGAACCGCAGAATCGCCTCAGCCACCGCCTGCGGCGCCTCGCGCTGAGGGAAATGCCCTACTCCAGGCAGCAACTGTCGGTGGTAGGGCCCGCTGAACATGGCTTCGCGCCCGGCCGAGGTTTCCGGTGCGTTGCAGGTATCCGCCTCGCCATGCAACACCAGCGTCGGCACAGCGAGTACCGGGGTCGGTTGCAGCAGCGCCTCGTCCGATGCATATGCAGGATCGCCGTCGACTAAGCCCCAGCGGTGGCGATAGGAATGCAGTACCACGGCGGCCCAGTCCGGGTTGTCGAATGCCTCCAGCGCCTGGATGAAATCAGCCTCCCTGTACCAGCCGGCCGGTGACCAGGTATCCCACAGCAGCCGCGTGAAGGCTGCGCGATCCTCAACTACCGTGCGCTCGCCGCGCGGGGTGGCCATGTACCAGTGGTACCAGTAGTTGCGCGCCTGGCTGAGCGAGATGTGCTGGTTCGGGTCATTGGTGCCGTAGCCCACCGCGAGCATTACCAGCCGTGCGGCGGCGTGATGGCGCAGCCCGCAGGCATTGGCCACCGCCCGCGCGCCCCAGTCATGGCCGACCAGCACTGGCTGATCGAGGCGCAGCGCATCGATGAAATCCAGCAGATCGCGGCCCAGTGCCGCCAGCTGA
Organism: Stutzerimonas degradans; assembly: GCF_024448505.1. Taxonomy (GTDB): domain Bacteria; phylum Pseudomonadota; class Gammaproteobacteria; order Pseudomonadales; family Pseudomonadaceae; genus Stutzerimonas; species Stutzerimonas degradans. The sequence goes on along the minus strand of NZ_JAMOHV010000005.1, from coordinate 32,511 downwards.
CCGCTGCGTGGGGTCAGCGGATCGATGAAACGCGTCTGGCCGAAACCGCGCAGTGTCGGGCACAGCACGCGGTAGCCGGCCGCGGCCAGGCGCTCGGCCACGGGCGTCCAGCCTTCCGGGCAATCCGGCCAGCCATGCACCAGCACCGCGACCTGCTGGCCACGAGGATTCCATTCGAGATAAGCGATATCCAGCACCGGTGTGCTGACCCTGGCGTAACGACTCATGCCGGCGTCTCCTTGCGCGTTTGCCGGCCAGCATAAGCCAGCCAGACATGAAAAACGGGCCGGTCGAATTCGACAGGCCCGTTTGTTTTTCCGGCGCTTTGGCGCCACCCATGGCTCAGGAGCGGTTGGCTGACTGCGCCGCTTCGATCAGCTCGGCACCGATATCACCCTCGAACTTCTTCCACACCGGCTTCATCGCCTCGCGCCATTTGGCGCGCTGCTCGGGGGACAGTTCGATGATCTCGGTCTTGCCGGAGGCGACGATGGCCTGGCGCGCCTGCTGGTTGAGGTCGTCGGCCTGGCGGTTCACCTCGGCGGTGACCTCTTCCATGATCGTTTCCAGCTCGCCGCGCACGTCTTCCGGCAGACCGTTCCAGAACTGGGTGTTGGTGATCACCATGTAGTCGATCAGACCGTGATCGGAGGCGGTCATGTAGGGCTGTACCTCGTGCACCTTCTGGCTTTCGTAGTTCGACCAGGTGTTCTCAGTGCCGTTGACCACGCCGGTCTGCAGGCCCTGATAGACCTCGGCGAAGCTCATCTTGCGCGGGTTGGCGCGCACCGCCTTGAACTGCTCGTCGAGCACGGCGGAAGCCTGCACGCGGAATTTCAGCCCGCGGGCATCCTTCGGCTCGCGCAGCGGCTTGTTCGCAGAAAGCTGCTTCATGCCGTTGTGCCAATAGGCCAGGCCGGTGATGTTCTTGTCTTCCATCGCGCGCAACAGCGCCTTGCCTTGCGGGCCGCTCTGGAAACGATCGGCAGCCGCCAGGTCATCGAACAGGAACGGCAGGTCGTAGATCTGGATGGCCTTGGCGTAATGCTCGAACTTGGCCAGCGACGGCGCCAGCATGTGCACGTCACCGAGCAAAAGGGCCTCCATTTCCTTGCCGTCGCCGAACAGCGAGGAGTTCGGGTAGACCTCGACCTTCACCTTGCCCGGCAGGCGTTCCTCGGCGAGTTTCTTGAACAGCAGCGCGCCCTGCCCCTTCGGTGTGTTGTCCGCCACTACGTGGGCGAATTTGATGGTCACGGGGTCGGCGGCATGCACCAACCCGGCGACGGTGAAAGAAAGCGCGCAGGCGAGTGCCTTGAGCTTGTTACTCAGCATGGAAGTACCCTCTTGTTTTTGTCGGTTGGTACGTTTCGCGGGCAAGCGTTGCGGTCAGGGCACCGCTTGCCCGGCACGTTGCAGCAGGCGACGGGCACGGCCGATGACGGGGGCGTCGACCATCTGTCCGTCCACCACGAAAACCCCATCGCCGGAAGCTCCGGCGGCGAGGATGCGTTGCGCCCAGTCCAGTTCCGCGGCACTGGGCATCAGGGTTTCGTGCACCACGGCCACCTGGCTCGGGTGGATGCACAGCAGGCCGCCAAAGCCCATGTCGCGGGCGTCGGCAGCGGCACGGGTGAGGCCATTGAGGTTCTTGATGTCGGGAAAGACGCTGTCCAGCGGTGCTGCCAGCCCGGCCAATCGCGACTGCAGCAGCAGCGCATAGCGTGCCTGGTCAAGCATGCGCTCGGCGCCGGCGGTGCCATTGGCCAGGCCGAGATCGAGGCCCAGGTCCAGCGCGCCGAAGGACAGCCGCTCGACACCCTGGGCGTGGGCAATTTCCGCCAGATTGGCCAGCCCGCGGGCACTTTCGACGATTGGCCAGACCGGCTTGCCGCAGCTGGCCGCCAGCGCAACCTGCACCGCGCTTTCGACCTTCGGCAGCAGCACGCCGGTGACACCGGCATGACGGGCACAGAGCGCCAGGTCCGCGGCCTGCTCGGCATGGGTTGGCGCGTTGATGCGCACCAGCAGGCGCGCCGCCGGGTTGGCCGCGAGGAAGGCATCGAGGTTGCCCCTCGCCTCTGCCTTAAGGTTCTCCGCGACCGCATCCTCAAGGTCGACAATGACCGCGTCGGCGCCGCTCGCCAGCGCCTTGGAAATGCGCTCCGGGCGGGTCGCCGGGACGAACAGCGCGCTACGGATGATCGATGAGTTCATGGGCTGGCTCCTGGGCACGCTCATACCGCGCCCTGCTCGTGCAGGCGCTGGATATCGCCCGGCGCGTAGCCGAGTTCGCTCAGCAGCGCGTCGGTGTGCTGGCCCAGCGCGGGGATCGGGTCCATGCGCGGGGCGAAGGCGCTGTTGCGCCCCGGCGGCAGCAGCGCAGGCAAGCGACCGGCCGGGCTGTCCACCTCGCTCCAGCGCTGGCGCGCCTTGAGCTGCGGATGCGCCCAGACACCGGCCATGTCGTTGACATGCGCATTGGCGATGGGCGCGGCATCCAGCCGGGCGATCACCTCTTCGGCGCTCAGGTGGCTGAACGCCTCGACGATGAGCGCACGCAATTCGGTGCGATGCTCCGAACGCCGGGCGTTGCTCGAGAAGCGCTCGTCCTGCGCCAGCTCCGGCTGCAGCAGGACCTTGTCGCAGAACGCCAGCCACTCGCGCTCGTTCTGCAGACCGAGCATCACCGTGCCGCCGTCGCCGGTGGGGAACGGGCCGTAAGGGTAGATGGTGGCGTGGGCGGCGCCGGCACGCGGCGGCGGCGTCGCGCCCTTGTAGGCGTAGTACAACGGGTAGCCCATCCACTCCACCAGGCTTTCGAGCATGGAAACGTCGACGCGGCTGCCCTCGCCCGTCTTGTCGCGCAGCATCAGCGCCGAGAGCACACCGGTGTAGGCGTACATGCCCGCGGCGATATCGGCGATGGAGCAGCCGGCCTTGGCCATCTCGGTTTCACCCGGCCCACCGGTGACGGAGAGAAAGCCGCCCTCGCTCTGGATCAGCAGGTCATAGGCCTTCTTCTGCTCGTAAGGGCCGCCCTCGCCGTAGCCGGAGATGTCGCAGACGATCAGCCGCGGAAAGCGCTCGTGCAGCGCCTCGAAGGAGAGCCCCATGCGCGCCGCGGCGCCCGGTGCCAGGTTCTGCACCAGCACGTCGGCCTTGGCCAAGAGCTGGTCGAGCACCTGGGCAGCGGCGTCCTGCTTCACGTCCAGGCTCAGGCTTTCCTTGGAGCGGTTGGTCCAGACGAAATGCGAGGCCAGGCCGTCGACCCGCTCGTCGTAGCCGCGGGCGAAGTCGCCGGCACCGGGCCGCTCGATCTTGATCACCCGTGCGCCGAGGTCGGCCAGCTGGCGCGTGCAGAACGGCGCGGCGATGGCGTGCTCGAGGCTGACCACGGTGATGCCATCGAGTGGGCGGGGTTTGACTTGGGTGTCGTTCATGTTCGGTTCCTGCAAATTCGGCGTAGGGTGGAAATCGGCGAAGCCATTTCCACGCGTTTGTTCAGGTCCATCCGGCTCCAAGCGATGCGACGGGGTGCCGTACAAACCGGTGGAAAAGACCTGCGGTCGTTTTCCACCCTACGTTCAGGCCAGCGCGTCCAGCCGCTGCAGCTCGCGCAGCCGCCAGACCGTGTCGATCAGCACGCTCGCCTCGCCTTCGCTGCGTGCGCCGGAGAACTGCAGCAGGCGGCGGAACTTGTCCTCCAGCTCGGCGCGGCTCAGCGTGTTGCCCGGGTCGCCCTTAGGTTCGTCGATGGCGCCGCGCAGCGTGCGGCCGTCGGTGGTGGCTACCTCGACGCGACCGAGCCAGCGCGCGGGATAAGCGCCGTCCACCTCGGGATCGAGGGTCATCGAAACCTTCTCGCGGAACTGCCCGACGCGCGGATCGCTGAGTGCATGCGTATGGAATTCGGTCAGCCCGGCCTTGCCGTACAGGGCGATCAGCCCGAGCACGGTGCCCATGCTGAACTTGGCCTGGTGCACGGTCTGCGGCACCGTCACGCGGCCGAGCACGTCGATCGCGCCCTGGTGCACGCGGGTGGTCACGCTGGCGATGTCATCCGCCTGCAACCCCTCACGCTGCATCAGCGCCAGCAGTGCATCGGCGGCCGGGTGGGTGTGGCGGCAGGAGGCGTGGAACTTGAACGAGGTTTCCGCCAGCGCCCAGCGGCTGCCGAGGCGATCCGACAGCGCGCTCGGATTGGCGTCCTTCGACATGCCCGCGGCCATGCCCTGCTCGCCTTCGAGGATGTTCTGCGCGCCGGTCAGGCCATCGGCCGTGAGGTACGCAGCGAGCAGGCCATCAGCCGCCGCCTTGGCGGTGTGCAGCTGCTTGGAATCCGCCGCATCGCGGAGGAATTCCCACAGCCCCGCCGCTTGCGTACCGGCGCTGCCGAGCAGATGGGTGAACTGCTGCTGGTCGAAATCCATCAGCTTGCCGACTGCCACCGCTGCGGCCAGCGTGCCGACCGTCGCGGTGGTGTGGAAGATGCGGTAATGCGAGCGGCCGAGGAATTCGCCGATACGAATGCCCGCCTCGTAGCCGGCCACGGAGGCCACCAGCAACTCACGGCCGGACTTGCCCAGATCCTGCGCCGCCGCCAGCGCGGCCGGGAAGACCACGGTGGCCGGGTGCAGCACGGAGCTGTTGTGCAGATCGTCCTGTTCCACCAGATGCGAGCTGGCGGCGTTCACCAGCGCGGCGAAATAGGCGCTGCTGCTCTGGCCGTTGACCAGGATGCGCGCCGGACCATCGGCCGGGCCCATCTTCTGCGCGTAGCGCTCGAACAGCGGGATCGGGTGCGCGCCGGCGCTGGCCAGCGCGGAGCCGAGCCAGTCGAGAAACAGGTCTTCGGTGCGGGCGAGCACCGCGTCGGGAATCTGCTCGTAAGCGAGTCCGGCGAGAAATTCGGTCAGGGCGCGGGTGTGCTGGCTCATGCGCTCGGCTCCAGGGGGTTGGATAGTTCGATCAGATTGGAATCGGGGTCGCGAACGTAGACCGAGCGGATCGGCCCGGTGGCGCCGGTGCGCTGCACCGGACCTTCGAGAATGGCGACCTGCTGCGCCTTAAGGTGCGCGATTACATGCTCCAGCGGCGTGGCGACGATGAAGCACAGGTCCGCCGAACCGGGCGTGGGCCGTTCGGCCTTGGGCTCGAACTCGCGGCCGGCCTGGTGCAGGTTGATCTTCTGCTGGCCGAAGACGAGCGCCTTGCGCCCTTCGCCGAAGGTCACCGCCTGCATGCCGAGCACGCGGGTGTAGAAGTCCACCGTCGTCTCGATGTCAGCGACGGTCAGGACCAGATGGTCGAGGTGGTCGATTTGCATGGTTGCCTCTTTGATCAATGCCCGCGTGGATGTGCTTCGCGACATCCACCCTACAAACCCGCCGTCGTAGCGTGGAAAACGGCGAAGCCTTTTCCACGCATCTGTCCGAATCCGCTCAACTGCATCGCCTGTTGAACGCGCGTGGAAAAGACCTGCGGTCGTTTTCCACCCTACCGTCAGAAACTGCGCGGCAGCTCCAGCAGGTGCTCGGCTACATAGGACAGGATCAGGTTGGTGGAGATTGGCGCGACCTGGTACAGCCGCGTCTCGCGGAACTTGCGCTCCACGTCGTATTCGTTGGCGAAGCCGAAGCCGCCGTGGGTCTGCAGGCAGGCGTTGGCCGCCTCCCAGCTGGCCTTGGCCGCCAGGTACTTGGCCATGTTCGCCGCAGCACCGGCGTTACGCCCGGCGTCGTATTCCTCGCAGGCGCGCCAGCGCATCAGGTCGGCCGCTTCCAGCTCGATGTGCGCCTCGGCAATGGGGAACTGCACGCCCTGGTTCTGCCCGATGGGCCGGCCGAACACCACGCGGTCGCGGGCGTACTGCGCCGATTTCTCGACGAACCAGCGGCCGTCGCCGATGCACTCGGCGGCGATCAGCGTGCGCTCGGCGTTGAGGCCGTCGAGGATGTAGCGAAAGCCCTTGCCCTCCTCGCCGATCAGGCTGCTGGCCGGGATTTCCAGGTTGTCGAAGAACAGCTCGTTGGTCTCATGGTTGACCATGTTGGCGATCGGCTGGACGGTCAGGCCGTTGCCGATGGCTTCGCGCAGGTCGACGAGGAAGATCGACATGCCGTCGGCCTTGCGCTGCACCTCGGCCAGCGGCGTGGTGCGCGCCAGCAGGATCATCAGGTCCGAATGCTGGATGCGCGAGATCCACACCTTCTGCCCGTTGATGACGTACTTGTCGCCCTTCTTCACCGCCGTGGTCTTGATCTTGGTGGTGTCGGTACCGGTGGTCGGCTCGGTGACGCCCATCGACTGCAGGCGCAGCTCGCCGCTGGCGAGTTTGGGCAGGTAGTAGCGTTTCTGTTCCTCGCTGCCGTTTCTGAGCAGGGTGAACATGTTGTACATCTGGCCGTGGATGGTCCCGGAGTTGCCACCGCAGTGGTTCACTTCCTCGAGGATCACCGAGGCTTCCGCCAGGCCCAGGCCCGAGCCGCCGTATTCTTCGGGGATCATCGCCGACAGCCAGCCGGCTTCGGTCATGGCCGTGACGAAGGCTTCGGGGAAGCCCTTTTCCTCGTCGATCTTGCGCCAGTATTCGGCGGGGAAGTCGGCACACAGGGCGCGTACGCCTTCGCGGATGAAGTTCAGTTCTTCGGTCTTGTTCGGGGTCATCTCGATTCTCACCACTTCTGGTTGTCGCGGCAGGCGTAGGGTGGATCGCGCTTCATCGATCCACCGGGTGGCGTTCCACCGGGTGGCGAATCCACCGGGTGGAACGCCACCGCCGGGCTTTCGGTGGATAAGGCTGCGCCGTTATCCACCCTACGATTCAGTCGAATTCCACTTCGGCTTTCTGCGCCAGGCCGTTGTGGTCGCCGGCCCAGAGTTCGGCCTGGCCCGGCGCGACGATGCGCCCGCCCACCTCGAACGGCTGCGGCGCGATCAGCGGCCGCACGCCGCGATAGGCGAAACGGCGCAGGCGGGCCTCGGGGTTGGCACGGCAGAACGCGCGCAGGTTGAGGGTGGCGATCAGCGGGCCGTGCACCACCAGCCCGGCATAGCCTTCGCTCTCGGTGACGTAGGGCCAGTCGTAATGGATGCGGTGGCCGTTGAAGGTGACCGCCGAATAGCGGAACAGCAGCGTCGGCGTCGGCGTCACCGCTTCGCGCCAGTCACCGGCGACCATCGGCTCGCCGCTGCTGGCCTTGGGCGGAGTGGGTTCACGGTAGACGATGTCCTGCTCCTCGCGGATCGCCAGACGGCCGTCTTGCAGGTAGTCGTGCTGCACGGTGACGAACAGCAACGCGCCGCTGCGGCCGTGCTTTTCTTCGATGTGCTTGATGGTGGAAACCCGCCGTGCCTCACCGCCGGCCTCCAGCGGACGAAGGAACTCGACCCGGCCGCCGGCCCACATGCGGTTGCGGTCGGCGGCCGGTGGCAGGAAGCCGCCGCGCGCCGGATGGCCGTCTTCGCCGAGACCGCTCTCGAACACCGGCTCCTGGAAGAAACACCATTGCCACAGCGGTGGCAGCGCCTCGCCGTGCGCAGGCGTCTTCTCGCCGAGCGTGGCGGCAATGCGCATCAGCAGGTTGCGGCTGAGCTGGTCGTGGACTTCTTCGGTGCGGCCAATCCAGGCAGAAATATCGGTCATTGCGCTGTCCGGTTGTTGTCTTGTTTGAATCGAGGATGCAACGGAGCCGGCGTTCCGGGAATTTGTATTTTTCGACACCCGCGTTCGGCTAAGCTGAACGCCAATCACCGTACGAGGCTCGTCCATGCATTTCGATCTGGCCGATCTGCGCCTGTTCATCCATATCGCCGAATCGCCCAGCCTGACTCAGGGCGCCCGCCGCGCGCACCTCTCGCCAGCGGCGGCCAGCGCGCGGATCAAGGCGTTGGAAAGCCAGCTCGACAGTCGCCTGCTGTATCGCGACAGCCGAGGGGTGGAGCTGACGCCGGCCGGGCAGAAGCTGCTGCAGCACGCGCGGCTGATCATGCGCCAGGTGGATTACCTGAAAAGCGAGTTCACCGAATACGGCACCGATTCGGCCGGCCACATCCGCATCTTCGCCAACACCACGGCGGTGACCGAATTCCTGCCGGAAGTGCTGGCCGGTTTTCTTGCCGAGCGCCCCGGCGTCACGGTGGACCTGCAGGAACGGCTGAGCCGCGACATCGTCCGTGGTGTGCTCGACGGCAGCACCGACATGGGCATCATCGCCGGCCCGGTGCGCGCCGAAGGTTTGCAGGTGCTGCACTTCAGCACCGACCGCCTGCTGCTGGCGGTGCCGGTCGGCCATCCGCTGGCCGGCGAATCGAACCTGACCCTGCGCCAGACCCTGGCCTACCAGCACATCGGCCTGCACGAAGGCAGCACGCTGCTGACCTTCCTGCGCGATCAGGTGGAAAAACTCGGCGGTCAGCTGTCGTTGCGCATCCAGGTGTCGAGCTTCGAGGCGGTGTGCCGGATGATCGAGGCCGGTGTCGGCATCGGCATCATTCCCGAGTCGGCCGCGCGCCGGCACAGCCGCACCATGCAGCTGGCGCTGGTGCAGCTCGACGAGCCCTGGGCGGTGCGCGAACGCAGCATCCTGGTGCGCGAGCTGGACGCCCTGCCCGGTTCGGTACGGGCCCTGATCGCCACCCTGGCGCCCGATGTAGCCGCCGAAACGAACGTTGCCCGGCCTTTGCTGCCGAACGGCGGTTAGGCACGCATCGCCGAACCTCTGCAGGGAGCTGACATGTCCGCACTGACCAACAGGCTGTTTCGCCTGTATCACCGAGTCATCGGCAGCATCGCCTTCTACCCGACGCTTATTGCCCTGGGCCTGGCCTGCCTGTGCCTGATCACCATCGTGCTGGAACTGACCTGGCTGCAGCCCTACAAGGAGCAGCTCGAACTTGGCGTGGTGAAGAACGCCGAGAACGCCCGGCTGATACTCGGCACCCTGGTCGGCGGGATCATCTCGCTGATGGTGTTCAGCTTCTCGATGGTCATGGTGGTGCTCAACTCGGCCGCCTCCTCGCTGTCGCCGCGGGTCATTCCCGGGCTGATCAGCAGCCGCAGTCATCAGCTGGTGCTCGGCGTCTATCTCGGCACGATCATCGGTTCGCTGATGCTCATTTCCACCATTCAGGAAGGCGACGACATCAATGTGCCGAGTCTGGGCGTCTTTCTGGCGCTCTTTCTGGGCGTGATCTGCCTGTGCCTGTTCATCTACTTCATCCGCTCGATTTCGCTGTCGATCCAGGTCGACTACATCCTCAACCGGGTCTACAAGCAGACCCTCGGCCAGCTCCACGCCAGACGCCGCCAGCTTGACGACCGCGACGTGATTCCCTGGCCCGACGACAGCCGCTGGACGACGATCCGCGCGCGACGTTCGGGCTACTTCAAGGCGCTGAACGTCTCTGCGGCGCAGGCGCTGCTGGAAGAGCAGAACGCGCACATGACGATCCAGGTGCATTACGGCTTTTTCGTCATGCCGGGCCACCCGCTGATCCGCCTGGACCGCGAGCTGGACGAAGACTGCGTGAGCCGGCTGCTGGACTGCTTCGACTTCTATGTCGAAGAGTACGCCCACCGACACTTCTTCTTCGGCTTCAAGCAGATCGTCGAGATCGCCATCCGCGCCTTGAGCCCGGGCATCAACGACCCGGGCACGGCGATCAAGGCGATCGACATGCTTGGCGTGCTCTTGGCCGAGCGCATGCGCCTGCCCAACCACGAAGTCGCCCCGATCGAGGGCCAGCCGCGCCTGTTCATCCGCGAGCTGGAGCTGGACGCCATGCTGCAGCTGGCGTTCGGCCCCCTGCGCCGCTACGGCAGCAACGACCTGCAGATACTGATGACGCTGCTGCAGGCCTGCAAGAATCTGCTGTACGCCGCCGGCAACAGCGCCACCGAGCGTGTCCTGCTGCACCACGCCGAAGCGGTCGTCGAACAGGCATCGATCACCCTGTCCGGCGCGCTGGATCGCCAGGCGATGGCCGAGGCGGTGCAGTCACTGAACCAGGCGGTACGTCATGCCGAGCCGCTGTCGCGCACGCTGCTGCGGGAATCCTGAGCGTTTGCTGCTGCCCAACAGCAACACAGGGAGCGGTGTGTTGCGATGAGCCACCCCACCCAATCGATTTTCTACTTTCCAATCAGCAGGTTACGAGCTTTCGCAGGCCCAGGGCCGGCGTACCGAAACTTGCCTTAGCCGATTTCGTTGCCTAGGGTGTCGCCCATGAAGTCCTTGATCGCTCCCATCAGTTCGCTGCTCGGCGGCGTGGCCTTGCTGCTGCTCGGGCACGGTCTGCTCAACACCCTGCTGACGCTGCGCGGCATCGCCGAGGGCTATTCGACCGGCATGGTCGGCCTGCTGATGTCCGGCTATTTCGGCGGCTTCCTGATCGGCACCTGGCTCGCGCCCTCGCTGATCCGGCGTATCGGCCACATCCGCACGTTTTCCTTCTACGCCGCGCTGGCGGCGACCGCCGTGCTGCTGCACGTGCTGATCGTCAATCCCTGGGTGTGGCTGGTGCTGCGGGTGATGTACGGGGTCGCGCTGGTGACGCTGTACATGGTCATCGAGAGCTGGCTGAACGCGCAGGTCAGCGGCGAGAAGCGCGGCCAGGTGTTCGCGGTGTACATGGCGGTCAACCTCGGTTCGCTGGCGGCGGCGCAGCAGTTGCTGGGGCTCGACAGCCCGATGGAATTCACCCTGTTCGCCGTGGCGACCATCCTCATCGGCGCGGCGATGATGCCGATCACCCTCACCCGCCAGCCGCAACCGGCACTGCCGGACGTGCCGCCGACCGACCTGCTACAACTGGCGCGCATCGCCCCGCTGCCGTTGATGGCGGCCGGCATCTCGGGCTTCTGTCTGGGCGGGTTCTGGGGGCTGGCTCCGGTCTATGCGGGGCAGGTCGGCTTCGATGACGCCGGGATCGGCCTGATGATGAGCGTGACCATTCTCGGCGGCGCGCTGCTGCAATGGCCGATCGGACTGCTGTCCGACCGCTTCGAGCGGCGCAGCGTGCTGCTCTGGGTAGTCACGCTGGCCGCAGCGTTGCCGCTCGGCCTGGCGCTGCTCGACGCCGGCCCGGTGTTGCTGGGTGTAATGTTCGTCTGGGGCGGGCTGGCGTTCTCGATCTATTCCATCGCCGTCGCGCAGATGGTCGACCACCTCAACCCGGACGAGATTCTCTCCGGCTCCAGCGGCCTGCTGCTGGTCAACGGCTTCGGCGCGGCGCTCGGCCCAGTGATCGCCGGCGGCCTGATGCACCTGGCCGGCCCGGTGGCGCTGCCGCTGTTCTACACGGTGTCGCTCGGCGTTCTGGCGTTCTACGCCTTCTATCGTCCGCGCAAGGTCATCGATCTGGTCACCGAACCGCACGGCCACTTCACGCCGATGCTGCGCACCAGCCCCACGGTGATGGAGCTGATGCCCGATGCGCCGGAAAGCGTGCCTGCCGAACCGCTCAGCGAGGAGCCTCTGGACGATCTGCCACCCGAAGAGCCGCCGGCGGAGCAACGCACCGGCACCTGATGGCGCTTCAGTAATCCACCTTGCCGCGCCCGGCCTTGATCGCACCGCGTTTGCTCTTGCCCTCCAGCCGGCGCGTCTTCGAGCCCAGCGTGGGCCGCGTCGGGCGGCGCGCCTTCTCGACCTTGGCGACGCTGCGAATCAGCTCGGCGAGCCGTTCGAGCGCATCGGCACGGTTCAGCTCCTGCGTGCGATAGCGCTGGGCCTTGATGACGATCACGCCATCGGCGGTGATGCGGCTGTCGCGCAGCGCCAGCAGGCGTTCCTGGTAGAACGCCGGCAGCGACGAAGCCTTGATGTCGAAACGCAGGTGCAGCGCACTGGATACCTTGTTGACGTTCTGCCCACCGGCGCCCTGGGCGCGAATTGCGGTGAACTCGATCTCGGCATCCGGCAGCTGCACGGCGTTGGAGATTTCCAGCATGGGACCTTCGCGCAATCGGGAGTCGCGGCGATTGTCCTACGCGCGCGCCGTCACGGACAGGTTTGAACACAATTGGCCGGCAAAGCGCGCCGGGGTTTCGGCTAAGGTAATCCACCTCGCGTACGGAATTATTTGATGGACTCGATCACCCAGGCGGTACTCGGCGCCAGCGTGCAGGCGGCCCTGCTCGGCCGCTGGCAGGGCCGCAAGGCGCTGCTGTATGGCGCCGCGCTCGGCACCCTGCCGGATCTCGACGTAGTCATCGACTACGGCGATGCGGTGGCCAACATGACCTATCACCGCGGTTTCAGCCATTCGCTGTTCGTGGTCAGCGCCGTCGCCCTGCTGCTGACGGCACTGATCCGCCGCTGGCGACCGGATGCCGGCTACTCCGGCACGCGCCTGCTGCTCACGCTGTGGCTGGTGCTGCTCACCCATGTGCTGCTCGATGCGTTCACCAGCTATGGCACGCAACTGCTGTGGCCGTTGCCGACGCCGCCGATCGCCTGGTCGAGCGTGTTCATCATCGATCCGCTGTACAGCGTGCCACTGCTGCTGGCGGTGCTGGTCGGTGGCCTGTTCGGCCTGCGCGGGCGTGCCGCGCGCTGGCCGGCGGCGGCGCTGCTGCTGTCGTCGCTGTACCTGGGCTTCACCGTCGCCGGCAAGCAGATGGCCGAGCAACGGGTCGAGGCCGCGATGGCACGCGCGGGCATCCAGGCCGAACGGCTGTTCAGCACGCCAACGCCGTTCAACAGCCTGCTCTGGCGGGTGATCCTGATTGACGGCGCGCAGTACCACGAGGCGCTGGTCGGCTGGTTCGACGACGCGCCGCCGCAGTTCGTGAGCCTGCCGCGCGGCGCGGCGCTCGCGCAGGTGCTGGCCGATTCGCCGCAGCACGCGCGCCTGCAATGGTTCAGTGGCCGTTTTCTGCGCTACGACGAGGAAGACGGTCAGTTGCTGGTCACCGACCTGCGCCTGGGCATGACCGGCTACCACCCCTTCCGCTTCCCCCTGGCCGAACGCAACGGCAGCGGCTGGACGCTGCTGCATGAGGCCGCGCGGCTCCCCGCCGAGCGTGGCGATCTGGCGCGGCTGGAAGTGCTCTGGCGACGGATCTGGCAGCAGCATCCGGAAGTGCCGCTACAGGCCTGGGCGGCCGACCTCGGCCAGCGCTGAGCGACCCGGAATAAAAACCCCGGCGTGTGGCCGGGGTCGTTGTGGCTGGGCGGCCAGGTGTCAGATACGGAACTGCCGGACCAGCGCCTGCAACTCACCCCCCAGGCGCGCCAGCTCGGCGCTGGCGGCGGCGGTCTGCTCGCTGGCGCTGGCGCTCTGCTCGCCGATGTCGCGCACACGGGTAACGCTCTCGGAAATGTTCTCCGCGACCGCGCTTTGCTGCTCGGCGGCGGCGGCGATCTGCTGATTCATCTGCTCGATGGTCGACACCGACTCGGTGATCCGGCCCAGCGCCGCACCTGCCTCGTTGGCCAGCTCGACGGTGCTCTGGGTCAGGCCGCGGCTGGTTTCCATCTGCTCGACCGCCTGGCGCGCGACGCGCTGCAGGTTACCGATCAGCCCCTCGATCTCCTCGGTGGAATCATGCGTGCGCCGCGCCAGCGCGCGCACCTCGTCGGCGACCACGGCGAAGCCGCGCCCCTGCTCGCCGGCACGCGCAGCCTCGATGGCGGCGTTGAGCGCCAGCAGGTTGGTCTGCTCGGCTACCGCGCGGATCACCTCCAGCACGCTGCCGATGCGCCCGCTTTCGCTGTTCAGCTCCTCGATGGCACGCGCCGACTGCTCGACCTCGGTAGACAGGTTGCCGATGCCGTCGATGGCGCTGCGCACCACCTGATCGCCCTGGCGCGACTGCTGGTCGGCCTGCTGCGCGGCGAACGAGGCCTGCTCGGCGTTCTGCGCCACTTCCTGCACGGTGGCGGCCATTTCGTTCATGGCGGTGGCGACCTGATCGGTTTCCTCGCGCTGACGCTCCACCCCGGCGCTGGTCTGCGCGGTGACGGCCGACAGCTGTTCGGCAGCCGCCGCGATCTGGCTGACGCCGCCGCCGATGCGGCCGATCAGTGTGCGCAGGCTGTCGGTCATGTCGTGCATGGCGTTCTGCAGCTGGCCCAGCTCATCGCCGCGCTGGCTGGCCTGCGATTGGGTGAGGTCGCCAGAAGCCACCCGCTGCGCCTGCTGCACGGTGTGGCGCAGCGGCACGACGATCATCCGCGAGATGCCCGCCGCGGCGAGCAGGCCGATGAGAATCGCCAGCGCACCGATCACCGCCAGCAGCAGGTAGGTGCTCGAGCGCTGCGCGTGCATCTGCTCGGTGGCCGCGGCCAGCGTCTGCTCGGCGGCGGCGATCACCACGCGCGACTGCTCGGCCATCTGCTGCTCCACGTCGAGGCGCTTGGCGCGATTCGCGCGGAACTCGTCGAACGCCTGGCGATAGGCCTCCAGCTCGGCGAGCGCGGTGTCCATCGAGGTTTTCTGCTCGTCGTTCAGCCAGATCTTCAAATTGCTGCCGATGGTGACGACATCGGTGTGCAGCGATTGCCAGTTGCGGGCGTTCTCCTCGGCGCTGGTGGCGACGTAGGCGTTCTCCTGGGTACGCAGGTCGAGGATGTTCTTGGTCAGCCCCGAGGTGGCCTCGGCGACAGTCAGCGGATCGCTGCCTTTCAGGCGATCCCCCTCCAGACGCAGCGCCCGCACGGCGTCGTACATGTCCAGCTCGATGAACTCGAACTCTTCGCGGCTGGTCTGCGCCGCCGTGCCCATACGCACGCGCAGCTCGGCGCCACGGATAATCAGCTGGCGATACTGGTCGAACAGCCGGCCGTATTCCTGCGCGGCCTGGCGAATCTGCTGCAGGTTGGCCTGCTCGGCCGTGCCGGCGTCCGCCGCCAGGGCATCCAGCTCGCGATTCAGTTTTCCCAGCACCTCGCCGAGCGCGGTGGCTGACTGCTCCTGGCGGGTCAGCGCGTAATCGCGCTCCAGCCCACGGGCGTCGAGGATATCGGCGTTGATCTGCGCCACCTGGCTGATCTGCTGCGAACGCGCCACGGTGGCGTCTACCGCAACAAAGCCGGTGGCCGCCACGGCGAGGGTCAGCAGCAGCACCATGCCGAAACCGAGAGCCAGCTTCTTACCGACGGACAGATGAGTGAAGAGTTGGGTAAGCGATCGCATCAGAGAACTTCCGTTTGGTCAGGCACGGAGTGCAAGTCGGCCGAGCTTACTAATAGTTGAGTAAATAATTAAATAATTAGATTTTTTTGGCGCCAGGCGACTGGCGGCCAGACAGCCGGGCTGCGGGCGTCCCCGTCAATGCTGAAGATCGCCGTAGAGCCTGGCGTAGAGCCCGCCCTCGGCGATCAGCTGGCGATGCTCGCCCTGTTCGGCGATGCGCCCGCCATCGAACACCAGCACGCGGTCGGCCTGCTTAACCGCCGACAGGCGGTGGGCGATGATCAGCGTGGTGCGGCCTTCGAGGAAACGCGCCAGCTGCTGATGCAGCGCATATTCGGTGGCCGCATCCAGCGCCGAGGTGGCTTCGTCGAGGATTACCACCTTGGGCTCGGCCAGCACCATCCGCGCCACCGCCAGGCGCTGGCGCTGCCCACCGGACAGGCGCACGCCGGAGCGGCCGACGATGCTGTCCAGCCCCTGCGGCAGCTGGCGCACGGTCTCGGCCAGCTGGGCGATCTCCAGCGCGCGCCAGCAACTGGCGTCGTCGCGTTCGCGGCCCATGCAGAGGTTGGCACGCACCGTGTCGTTGAACAGTGCCGGGTGCTGCAGCACCACCGCGACGTTGTCGCGCACGGTGTTCAGGCCGATGTCCGGCAGCGGCACGCCACCGAAGCGGATTTCCCCCGCCTGCGGCTGATACAGCCCCAGCAACAACTGCACCAGCGTGCTCTTGCCGCCGCCGCTGGCGCCGACGATGGCCACCTTCTCGCCGGCGGCGATGGTCAGGTCCAAGCCCTCCAGTACCGGCTCGTCCTGATAGGAAAACTGCAGCCCGCGCACCTCTATGGCCACGGTGTCGTGCCCGGCGAACGGGTCCTGGCTGCCGGCGTACTGCGGTTCGTCGGCGCGTGCCAGCAGCTGGTTGATGCGCGTCAGCGCTCCTCCGGCGGCGTAGTAGGCGTACTGCAGGCTGAGCAGCTGCTCCACCGGGCCGATCATGAACCACAGGTAACTGAACACCGCGAGCATCTGGCCGATGGACAGGTCGGAGAACAGCACGGTGAGCATCGCCGCGGCGCGAAACACGTCGATGCCGAACTGGAACAGCAGGCCGCTGGCGCGGTTGGAGGCATCGGTCTTCCATTGCGAGGCTACGGCGTAATCGCGAACCTCGCGCGCCTTCAGCCCCAGCCGGCCGAGGAAGAAGCCCTGGCGATTACCGGCGCGCACCTCCTGGATCGCGTCGAGGGTTTCGGTCAGCGCCTGGGTGAAGCCGGCGGTGCTGTCGTTTTCCAGCTTCTTCAGGTGTTTGACACGCTTGCCCAGCTGCACCGTGGCGTAGATCACCAGCGGGTTGAACAGCAGGATCAGCAGCGCCAGCTGCCAGTGCATCCACACCAGGATCGCCGCGGTGCCGACGATCGACAGCAGCGCCACCAGCAGGCGACTGAGGGTCTCGCCGATGAATTTGTCGATGGTTTCCAGATCGGTGACCAGGTGCGCCGCCACCGTACCGCCGCCAAGACTTTCGTACTCGGCCAGGGCGATGCGCTTGAGCCGTTCGATCAGTCGCACGCGGATGCGGTAGACGATGTCCTTGGACAGCCGCGCGAACAGCCGGGCCTGCAGGACGTTGAACACCAGCGCCGAACTACGCAGTAGCAAGGTCACGCCCAGCATCAGGCCGATGTAGCCGGCCGCCGTCTGCCAGTCCGCCGGCAGCAGCCGGTCCATGACCCGCAGCGCGCTGTCGCCCTGCCCCAACAGCACTTCGTCGACCAGCAGCGGCAGCAGCAGCGGAATCGGCACACTGCACAGCGTCGCCAGCACGGCGACCAGGTTGGCGAGGATCAGCGCCTTGCGGTGACGCAGGGCGAGGCGGCGAATCTCCGCCCAGCTGAGCCGATCAGGCATGGGCGTTGCGCTCCAGCCAGCGCGCCAGCAACGGCGCGAGCTGCTCCAGCGATTGATAGCCGTTGGTCAGCAACGCCAGCTGGCCGTGGCGCTCGGCGAGCAGGGTCGGGAAGCCGGCGATGCCGAGGTTCTGTGCCCAGCTGAAGTCGCCTTCGGTGGCGGCGCGGCTGTCCGGCGAATCGAAGCGCTCGGCGAATTCGATGCGCGGGATGCCGGCGGCCTCGGCCAGCTCGACCAGCTGCGCCGGCAGAGTCACATCGCGCCCCTCGACGTAGAAGGCCTGCTGGATCAGTTGCGCCAGCGGCCAGACGCGCTCCGGTTCCAGGCTGCGCGCCGCCACCAGCGCGCGACAGGCCGGCTCGGTGTCGTAGACCAGTCCTTCGGGCAGGCCGGCGTCGAAATTGAACGGCTGACCGGTGGCATCGTGCACCGCCTGCCAGTACGACAAGGTGCGTGTCCGACCGGCCTGATCCATCGCCGCACGTTCGCGACGCAGGCCACCGACCACCAGCGTCAGCGGCACGTCGCGTGCCTGCGCCTGTTCGGCCAGCGCCTGCAGCACCGGCGCGAAGCCCCAACACCAGGAACACATCGGGTCCATCACGTAGATCAGTCGAGCGCTCATGGTTTCTCCGGGATGGTGGTCGATGTTCGGTCGGATGGCGGCGCGCAGACTAGGCCGCCATCGCCGCGGTGGTCATGCGTCCGGTTGCCGCGGGTCGCGGCCGATAGGCGACGGCTGGTTGCGCTGACGCGCCAGTTCGATCTGCTTCTGCCGTTCGCGGGCGCTGGCGCGGGTCTTCTCGCTCAGGCTGTCCCAGCAGTGCGGGCAACTGATACCGGCAGCGTAGTGCGGGGACTGGCGGTCTTCCACGGAGATCGGGCTGCGGCAGGCGTGGCAGAGGTCGAAATCGCCAGCCGACAGGTCGTGGCGCACGGTCACGCGGTTGTCGAACACGAAGCAGTCGCCACGCCAGCGGCTCTCGGCCTCCGGCACTTCCTCGAGGTATTTGAGGATGCCGCCCTTGAGGTGATAGACCTCCTCGAAGCCCTCGCCGAGCATGTAGCTCGACGCCTTCTCGCAGCGGATGCCGCCGGTGCAGAACATCGCCACCTTCTTGTGCCGGGCCGGGTCGTAATGCGCCTTGATGTACTCGGGAAACTCGCGGAAGGAGGCGGTCTTGGGATCGACCGCGCCCTCGAAGGTGCCGATCGCGACTTCGTAGTCGTTACGGGTGTCGATCAGCAGCACTTCGGGATCGTCGACCAGCGCGTTCCAGTCTTTCGGTTCGACGTAGGTGCCGACGCGCTGGTTGGGATCGACCCCGGGCACGCCGAGGGTGACGATTTCCTTCTTCAGCTTGACCTTGGTGCGGTAGAACGGCTGCTCGTCGCAGTACGACTCCTTGTGGTCGATATCGGCCAGCCGTGGATCGCGGGCGAACCAGGCGAGCAGCGCATCGATCGCCGCGCGGCTGCCGGAAACGGTGCCATTGATACCCTCCTCGGCCAGCAGCAGCGTGCCGCGGATGCCGTGGGCGGTGAGCGTGTCGAGCAGCGGCTGGCGCAGCGCGACGTAGTCCGGCAGGGCGACGAATTTATACAGCGCCGCGACGACGATCTTCGCAGTCATGCCGATTTCCTCCGGTGGTCGCCCTCGCAAAGGGCGGACGGGACAGCGAAACGAAAGCGCCGGCGTGAGCCGGCGCGGGGTGCGGATTCTAGCAAACAAGTCGCCGCTGGCGCGCTCGCAGGCGCCGAACGACCTCGGCGAGGTTACTTGTGCCCGCCGGCGCACACCGGCGAGGCCGGCACGGCGTTCTGCTGTGCCCACTCCTCGGGGGTATAGGTATGCAGCGCCAGCGCATGCACCTGCTGCATCAGCTCGCCCATGGCCGCATAGGCCTTCTGATGGCGCTTGACCGAATTGAGTCCGGAAAATTGCGGGCTCACGATCACCGCCTTGTAGTGGGTTTCCTGGCCGCGGCTGTGCATGTGGCTCTCGTCGAACACTTCGAGGTGCTGCGGTTCGAGCGCCTGCAGGGCGTTCTGGATCAGTTCGAGCTTGGACATTCTGGCTCCATCAGGGCTTCTGGGTATCGAGTTCGGCCGTCATCTCGGCCAACAGCTTGTTCACTTCCGGCACGGCGGCTTCGAGCTTCTTCTGCGTCAGCTGGGCCGAACGCGCGTTGAGCTCCGGCAGCTTGTCGAGCATCTTCTTGCCCAGCGGCGATTCGTAGAATTCGATCAGCCCGGCCAGTTCCTGCTCGGTGAACTGCGAGGTGTAGAGGTTGACCAGCTCGGGTTCGAGCTTCTTCCAGCCGATGGCCTTGTCCAGCGCCGTATCGGCTTTGGCCTGATAGCGCTCGAGCAGCGCCTTCTTGTTCTCCGGCGCCTGGGTTTCGGCGAAACGCTGGGCAAACATCTGCTGCACCTGGGCATACACCGGCACGGCGAGCCGGTCGGCGTTGGCCAGCTGCAGGAAGCGCTCGGCATTGCGCGCATGGCTGGCCTGGTCGGCATTAGCCGCGACGCTGGCAAGGGAGAGAATGAGGGCGGTGCAGACACTGAAAACACGCAACATGGACATTGGATTTTTCCTGAATGGGCGATAGGTGCCCTCAATGGACACATTCTGCGCCCGGAGTTCCAATGCCTCAAGAACCGGTCCCGCCGCACGGAACCCGTAGTGCCGCCAGGCAGCCTAACCTTCGATCACTTATCAGGAGCACGGCATGACACGCACTGAAACCGACAGTCTGGGCCCGATCGAGGTACCTGAGCAGGCCTACTGGGGGGCGCAGACGCAGCGCTCGCTGGTCAATTTCGCCATTGGCGACCAGCGCATGCCGCTGGCCGTGCTGCACGCGCTGACGCTGATCAAGAAGGCCGCGGCGCGGGTCAACGACCGTATCGGCGACCTGCCACCCGACGTGGCCCGGCTGATCGAACAGGCCGCCGACGAGGTGCTGCACGGCCAGCATGACGACCAGTTTCCGCTGGTGGTGTGGCAAACCGGCAGCGGCACGCAGAGCAACATGAACGTCAACGAGGTGATCGCCGGGCGCGCCAACGAGCTGGCCGGCGGCACTCGCGGCGGCAAGAGCCCGGTGCACCCCAACGATCACGTCAACCGCGCGCAGAGTTCCAACGACTGCTTCCCCACGGCGATGCACATCGCCACCGCGAAGGCGATCCATGACCTGTTGCTGCCAGCCATCGCCGAGCTGTCCGGCGGCCTCGCCGAGCAGGCGGCACGCTATGGCAAGCTGGTCAAGACCGGGCGCACGCACATGATGGATGCCACGCCGATCACCTTCGGCCAGGAACTGTCGGCCTTCGTCGCCCAGCTGGATATCGCCGAGCAGGCGATTCGCCATGCCCTGCCAGCGGTCTACGAGCTGGCCCAGGGCGGCACGGCGGTGGGCACCGGGCTGAACGCGCCGCACGGCTTCGCGGAGGCCATTGCGGCGGAACTGGCGGCGCTGTCGGGATTGCCCTTCGTCTCGGCACCGAACAAGTTCGCCGCGCTGTCGGGCCACGAACCGCTGGTGGCGCTGTCCGGCGCGTTGAAGACGCTCGCCGTGGCGCTGATGAAGATCGCTAACGACCTGCGCCTGCTCGGCTCCGGTCCGCGTGGCGGTTTCGCCGAAGTGCGCCTGCCGGCCAACGAGCCCGGCAGTTCGATCATGCCCGGCAAGGTCAACCCGACCCAGTGCGAGGCGCTGTCGATGCTCGCCTGCCAGGTGATGGGCAACGACGTGACCATCGGTTTCGCTGCCAGCCAGGGTCACCTGCAGCTCAACGTGTTCAAACCGGTGATCATCCACAACCTGCTGCAATCGATCCGCCTGCTGGCCGATGGCTGCCGCAATTTCAACACGCACTGCGTGGTGGGATTGGAGCCGGACCCGACGCGCATGGCCGAGCACCTGGAGCGAGGGCTGATGCTGGTCACCGCCTTGAACCCGCACATCGGCTACGACAAAGCAGCGGAGATCGCCAAGAAGGCCTACGCCGAGAACAAGACGCTGCGCGAGGCGGCGCTGGAGCTGCGCTACTTGACCGATGAGGAGTTCGACCAGTGGGTGCGCCCGGAAAGCATGCTCGAATCCGGCAAGCAGGGTTGAGCAGGCTCGCCTGATGCGGCGGGCGACTCCGCCGGTGGATAACGCTGCGCGGTTATCCACCCTACGGAATCCGGTCGGAGCGTAGGGTGGATGGCCGCAGCCATCCACCGGTTTGCCAGAACGCCTCGCCCTCGCCGTCAGCGCACCGCTTCGAACAGCCCCGAAGCGCCCATGCCGCCACCGACGCACATGGTCACCACGCCGTAGCGCAGGTTACGCCGCTGCAGCTCGCGGATCAGGTGGCCGGCGGTGCGCGAGCCGGTCATGCCGAACGGGTGGCCGATGGAAATCGAACCGCCGTTGACGTTGAACTTCTCGTTGTCGATTTCCAGCTTGTCCCGGCAGTACAGGCACTGCGAGGCGAAGGCTTCGTTGAGCTCCCAGAGGTCGATGTCGTCGATCTTCAGCCCCTTGGCCTTGAGCAGGCGCGGCACCGAATACACCGGACCGATGCCCATCTCCTCCGGCTCGCACCCGGCGACGGTGAAGCCGCGGAAGAACGCGCGCGGCTTCAGGCCCAGTTCGATGGCCTTCTGCAGGCTCATGACCAGGGTCATCGAAGCCCCATCGGAGAGCTGCGAGGCGTTGCCGGCGGTCACCGAGCCGTCCTCGGCGAATGCCGGCTTGAGCCCGGCCAGGCTTTCGTAGCTGGTATCCGGGCGGTTGCAGTCATCGCGATCGACCACGCCGTCGTGCTCGGTCCGCTCGCCGGTGGCCTTGTCCTCGGTGAAATAGCGCACCTGCATCGGCACGATCTCGTCGACGAACAGACCCTCGGCCTGCGCCCGCGCGGTGCGCTGCTGGCTCTGCAGCGCGTAGCGGTCCTGCTGCTCGCGGGTGACGTTGTAGCGGCGGGCGACCAGCTCGGCGGTCTGGCCCATGCTGTGGTAAATGCCGGGCACCCGCTCCTGGATGATCGGATTGTAGAGGTGGTCGGTGTTGCGGCTCTTGGCCGTGAGGGTGATCGATTCCACCCCGCCGGCGACGATCACGTCGCTGCAGCCGGAGGCGATCTGGTTGGCGGCGATGGCGATGGCCTGCAGGCCCGACGAGCAATAACGGTTGAGCGTCATGCCCGGGCAGTCGATGCCCAGCCCCGACAGCACCGCGACGTTGCGCCCGATGTTGTAACCCTGCGCGCCCTCGTTGGAACCGGCGCCGACGATGCAGTCCTCGACCAGCCGCGGGTCGAGGCCGTTGCGCGTCAGCAGCGCATCGACGCAATGCGCCGCCATGTCGTCGGGACGGGTCATGTTGAACTTGCCGCGAAAGGACTTGGCCAGGCCGGTCCGCACGCTGTCGACGATTACCACTTCACGCATGGCTCACCTCGGTGATCTTGTTGTTGGCGTTGCGCCGAGCATAGAGGTGCCCGCGCGGCGCTGACGATGACCATTCAGCCCGCCTATGCATGACCATCGTGCGCTGCCGTTACCGGGCGATGGCCGCCCCCAGCGCCTCGTTGAGCGTGCGCAGCACCTTGACCCGGGCGAAGCGCTTGTCGTTGGCCTCGACCAGCGTCCAGGGGGCAATCTCGGTACTGGTACGGTCGACCATGTCGGCCACGGCACCGGCATAGGCGTCCCACTTCTCGCGGTTGCGCCAGTCCTCCTCGGTGATCTTGAAGCGCTTGAAGGGCGTCTCCTCGCGCTCCTTGAAACGCTGGAGCTGGGTGTCCTGATCGATCGACAGCCAGAACTTCACCAGCACCACGCCGGCGTCTACCAGCTGCTCCTCGAAGTCGTTGATCTCGCTATAGGCACGCAACCACTCGTCCGGCGTGCAGAAGCCCTCGACGCGTTCGACCAGCACGCGGCCGTACCAGGAGCGGTCGAAGATAGTGAACTTGCCGCGCTCCGGCACGTTGCGCCAGAAGCGCCACAGCCAGGGCTGGGCGCGTTCGTCCTCGCTCGGTGCGGCGATCTGCACGGTGCGGTACAGACGCGGATCGAGCGCCCCGGTGACCCGGCGGATGGCGCTTCCCTTGCCGGCCGCATCGTGCCCCTCGAACAATGCCAGCACGCCACGCTTGCGGATGCGCCGATCACGCAACAGCCGCGACAGGCGCGCCTGCTCCTCGGCGAGCTGCAGCTGATAGCTGTCCTTGTCGAGCTTCTGGCTGAGGTCGAGGCTGCCGAGCAGCGTCAGGCGGTCCAGATCGAGCGCGAGCGGCGCCGAATGTGGATGCGAAATTCCATTCACCGGTTGTTCCGCCGCTGCCAGCGCGGCCTGCAGTCCCTCGAGCAGCAGCCGGCCAACCGCCAGGCTGCGGTAACGCTCGTCGACGCCCTCGATCACGTACCAGGGCGCGAAGTCGCGGCTGCTGCGGCGCAACACCTGCTCGCCATAGCGCACGAACTTGTCGTAGGTCTTCGATTGCTGCCAGTCCAGCGGGCTGATGCGCCAGCTATGCAGCGGGTCGTCCTTGAGCGAATCCAGGCGCGCCTTCATCTGCGCCTTGGACAGGTGGAACCAGAACTTGAAGATCAGCGTGCCCTCGTCGCAGAGCATGCGCTCCAGCCGCTGCGCGCGGGCGATGGCCAGCTCCAGTTCGGCCTTGTCGATGCGCCCGTGCACGCGGTCCTCGAGCATTTTGCTGTACCAGTCGCCGAAGAAGATGCCGGTATGCCCCTTGGGCGGCATACGCCGCCAGTAACGCCAGGCTGGCGGACGCGACAGCTCCTCGTCGCTCGGCACCTCGAAGCTCTCGACGGTGATCAGCCGCGGGTCCATCCATTCATTGAGGAGCTTGACCGTCTCGCCCTTGCCGGCGCCTTCGATGCCGTTGATTAGGATCAGCATCGGAAAGCGCGCCTGTTCGCGCAGTCGGTACTGCGCCTGCAGCAGCGCTTCGCGCAGCACCGGCACTTCGGCGTCGTAGGTGGCCTTGTCGACCGCGTGGCCAATCTCGGCGGATTCGAACATCGCTTTCTCCCTGTCTGGCAATGCCGTTCACCCTAGCAGGCCGGTGGCGGCGCGCGCGAGCGGCGTGCTTGAGGCACAATGCGCGGCATGAACGCGCACCCACCCCTGCCCCGCTGCTGCACCGCCCTGGATGACCGCTGGCCGCTGCCGCGCGCGTTGGCCGGCGTGCATCTGCTGAGCACGCGCTTCGATCCGGCGTTGCTCGATCCGGAAGATTTTCCGCGTTGGGGCATCCCGACACCGCGAGGCGTGAGCAAGCGCCAGGCGGAATTCCTCGCCGGCCGGCTGTGCGCCCGTCAGGCACTGCTGCGGTTGACCGGCGCGCCAGCGGTGCCGACGGTTGCGGCCGATCGCTCGCCATGCTGGCCCGCCGGTGTGGTCGGCTCGATCACCCACGGTGCCGGCTGGGCCGGCGTGGTGGTCGCGCACCAGCAGGCCTGGCGTGGCCTGGGGCTGGATATCGAGCAGCAGCTGGAGCCCGAGCGGGCCGACCGGCTGGCGAGCGAGATCCTCACCGCAGACGAGTTGCAAGGCTACGCCGCGCTGCCCGCCGTGCAGCGCGCGCAGCGGGTGACGCTGACGTTCTCGCTCAAGGAAAGCCTGTTCAAGGCGCTCTATCCGCTAGTCAAGCGGCGCTTCTATTTCCAAGACGCCGAACTGGTGGCCTGCGACGCCAGCGGCTTCGCGCGCCTGCGTCTGCTCACCGAACTGTCGTCGCAATGGCGCCACGGCGCGGAGCTGGAAGGCCAGTTCAGTGCGTTCGACGACCATCTGCTGACGCTGGTGAGCATTCCCGCCTGACCGACGCGCTCAGGCCTCGCCCACCCGCGGCGGGTGGCGACTGGGCCAGCGCAGGCTGAAACAGGCACCACCCAGTTCGCTGCGGCCGATCAGCGCGCGGCCGCCGTGCCAGTAGATGATCCGCCGCACGATGGAAAGCCCCAGCCCATGCCCGCCGGAAGCCCGCGTACGGCTGTCGTCCAGGCGCAGGAAGGGAGTGAACACGCGCTCCCAGTCCGCCTCCGGCACGCCGGGGCCGTCGTCCTCGACGCGCAGCCAGACCTGCCCGGCGTCGAAGGCGTAGCTCACCCGCACCTGCGTTTCGGCATGGCGGGCCGCGTTGCTGATCAGATTGCTCAGCGCACGGCGCAGGTATTGCAGCTCGGCGTCGGCGCGGCTGCTGCCGTCCGCCGCCGGCACGCAACGGCCACGCTCGATGCGAATCGTCGGTCGCAGCGGCGCCAGCTCGCCGATGACCTGATCGACCAGCGCCTCCAGGTCCACCGGCGCGAACTTCAGCGTCGGCAGTCCCTGCTCCAGGCGGGTGTACACCAGCATCTCGTCCACCAGCCGGTCGAGATCGTCGATATCGGCATCCATACCCGCCAGATGCTTGCGCCGCGCCTCGTCGTTCTGCGCGTCGGCGCTCATCTCCAGGCCGAAGCGCAGGCGCGCCACCGGCGTGCGCAGTTCATGCGCCACCGCGCTGACCATCTCGCGCTGTACCGCCAGCAGGCGCTGCAGCTGCCTGGCCATGAGGTTGAACGCTGCCGCCAGACGCCCCACCGAATCGCTGCCGGCATCGGGCACATGCGCGCTCAGGTTGCCGCTGGCGATGCGCGTGGCCGCCGCCTCCAGCACGCTGAGGCGCTGCTCCAGCTGACGCACCAGCAGGTAAACGGTCAGGCCGATCAGCGACAGACCGAGCAGGCCGATCAGCAGCAGCAGATGCGGCGGATAGGCATCCAGCGGATACAGCGGGCCGAGCTGCATGATCCACGAAGTACCGGCGACGGCGGCGAACACGCGGATGGCGCCGCCGCCCTGGTCCAGCGCCATCACCGTGTCGCCCTCGTCGAGGCGCCGGCGCTGATCGTCGTCGAGGTTGGCACTGTCGCGCGTCAGCAGTTGCAGCGGATAGCCGAAGCCGCGCGCTTCCTTGAGTTCGGCCAGATGCCGCGGCTGCTCGCTCTCGGGATAGCGGATCAGCTCGTCGATCAGCAGGTAGATGGTCGCCCGTGCCAGCTGCTCGCTGACCTGCTCGACCTCGCCGGTGAGTACCAGCCCGTCGCGGGCGCTGACCAGGCTGAACACCGTGGTGCTCTGCGGGCGCAGCTGTTCGACCAGCACCTGACCGCGCAGCAAGCGGGTTTCCAGACGGTCTTCGAGATCGACGTCGTCCAGCGTGCGCACCCGCAGCGGAATGCCCAGCAGGCGCCCCCACAGGTTGGCCGCCTGGCGCCGCTCAACCGGGGTCATGCTGCTCATGTTGTGCGCCATCAAACGGAAAGTGCCGCCGGCCAGACGCTCGCGGTGCGCATCGGCACGCACCTCGTTGAGCAGCTGCAGGCCCCCGGCACCCAGCAGCGCCACCAGCACCAGCACCGCCAGCACGCCGCCATAGATGCGCAGGAAGATCGAATTCATTCAGACAGCGCTCTGCGGGCGCGGCACGTCAGGCCAGCGCCTCGGCGGCTTCGGAGACGAACAGGTAGCCCTTGCCGCGCACGGTCTTGATCAGGCGCGGATGCTCCGGGTCGTCACCGATCTTCGGCCGGATGCGGGAGATGCGCACGTCGATGGAGCGGTCCTGGCCGTCGTATTCGATGCCGCGCAGCTGAGCGAAGATTTCCTCGCGCGAGAGGATGCGGCCGGCGTTGGAGGTCAGCAGCCAGAGCAGATCGAATTCGGCGCCGGTCAGCTCGATCTGCTTTTCACGCAGCCAGGCCTCGCGCAACGCGCTGTCGACCACCAGCGGGCCGAACTGCAGGCGCTTGGCGCTGCCCGCCGCTTCCGGCGTTTCGCGCCGCCGCAGCAACGCGCGGATGCGCGCCAGCAACAGGCGCGGGCGCACCGGCTTGCAGACATAGTCGTCGGCGCCGGTTTCCAGGCCCAGCACCTGGTCCAGGTCATCGGCCCGTGCGGTGAGCATGAGAATCGGCCCGTCATACTGTTCACGCGCGCGCCGGCAGATGGACATGCCGTCCTCGCCGGGCAGCATCAGGTCGAGCACCACCAGATCGGGACGCTCGCTGACGATGCGCTCGACCGCGCGCGCGCCATCGGCCTCGATGGACACCTCGAACGCGCCATCGCCCTGCAGGTATTCCTGAGTCAACTCCGCCAGCCGCCGATCATCCTCGACGATGAGGATTCGCCACGTTTCCTGCTCCATTGATGCCTCCGCCGACACTGCAAGACCGATCCGAACGCCGGCGCATTGTACCCAACCGCGTCGGGGAAAGAGCCTGCAGAACCCGCCTATCACAAACACAACATATAGTGATGGCCGCTTTTCGCGTCGGCGCGACGAGTGGCGCGGTCGACCCGTCTTTTTTCCGCCTCCGGGGCTAGCTTCGATGGCACGGGGGTTTGCCTGGCGGAGTGCTTTTTAACCCACAAAACACCCACATCTTATCCACAGCTTGCTCAGAGAAGGCCGGTTGCAAAGGCGCGCCAGCGGCATTAAGGTGTCGCCCCCTCGCAGCCAGAACCCCATATCTTGGGGTTTAACTCAACCAGAGACACAAATCGCTTGGCGACGCCACTTGTCACCTTCCTTCGGCCTGCAACTCGCCAACGGGCGCTTGAGCAGAGCCGCATGCGCCGCTGAGATGCCAGGCTCTGCGCGACAGCCTGCCATCCCCGACCGCTCGCACCGGTAGTACCGACCAGATCAACAGACACTAGATATTGTGTTGACAGTGTTTTTCACGAAGCTATTCTTCCCGACATTCTTGCGCCCTTGACCGACGTCATTGGCGCCAACCGAACAGCAACGCTCGACCCGAACCAACCTTGCGGGCACAAGCCCAACCAGCCCCATTACCGCGACCAAGAGAGACCCGGAGCCCCCATGCAGAACCCAACCACTCGCGAGAACCCGCTATCAGCCGATGCACCGGATCTGGCGGCCACCGCCCCGGGCCAGCTGCGCGTGATCAAGCGCAACGGCACCGTCGTCCCCTACACCGACGACAAGATCACCGTTGCCATCACCAAGGCCTTTCTCGCAGTGGAAGGCGGTAACGCTGCCGCTTCCTCGCGCATCCATGACACCGTCGCACGCCTGACCGAGCAGGTCACCGCCACCTTCCGTCGCCGCATGCCCTCGGGTGGCACCATCCACATCGAGGAAATCCAGGACCAGGTCGAACTGGCTCTGATGCGCGCCGGCGAGCAGAAGGTCGCCCGTGACTACGTGATCTATCGCGAAGCCCAGGCTGCCAAGCGCAAGAGCGCCAACGACAGCAGCGACATCGCCCAGCCGCACCCGAGCATCCGCGTCACCCGCGCCGATGGCAGCCAGCAGCCGCTGGATATGGGCCGTCTGCGGACCATCATCACCGAGGCCTGCGAAGGCCTGGCCGAAGTCGATGGCGCGCTGATCGAACGCGAGACCCTGAAGAACCTCTACGACGGCGTGGCCGAGAAGGACGTCAACACCGCGCTGGTGATGACTGCCCGCACCCTGGTCGAGCGCGAGCCGAACTACAGCCAGGTCACCGCGCGTCTGCTGATGGACACCCTGCGTGCCGAAGCCCTGGGCTTCCTCGGCGTAGCAGAGTCCGCCACTCACCACGAGATGGCCGATCTTTACGCCAAGGCCCTGCCGGCTTACATCGAGAAAGGCGTCGAGTTCGAACTGCTCGATTCCAAGCTCAAGAGCTACGACCTGGCCAAGCTGGGCGCCGCGCTCAACCATGAGCGTGACCAGCAGTTCACTTACCTCGGCCTGCAGACCCTGTACGACCGCTACTTCATCCACAAGAACGACATTCGCTTCGAACTGCCGCAGATCTTCTTCATGCGCGTGGCCATGGGCCTGGCCATCGAGGAAGAGCAGAAAGAAGCGCGCGCCATCGAGTTCTACAACCTGCTGTCGTCCTTCGACTACATGGCCTCGACGCCGACCCTGTTCAACGCCGGCACCCTGCGCCCGCAGCTGTCCTCCTGCTACCTGACCACCGTGCCGGACGACCTGGGCGGCATCTACGACGCCATCCGCGATAACGCGCTGCTGTCCAAGTTCGCCGGCGGCCTGGGCAACGACTGGACCCCGGTACGCGCACTGGGCGCCTACATCAAGGGCACCAACGGCAAATCCCAGGGCGTCGTGCCGTTCCTGAAAGTGGTCAACGACACCGCCGTGGCGGTCAACCAGGGCGGCAAGCGCAAGGGCGCCGTCTGCGCCTACCTGGAAACCTGGCACCTGGACATCGAGGAATTCCTCGAGCTGCGCAAGAACACCGGTGACGACCGTCGCCGTACCCACGACATGAACACCGCCAACTGGATTCCGGACCTGTTCATGAAGCGCGTCTTCGACGACGGCCAGTGGACCCTGTTCTCCCCGTCCGACGTACCGGACCTGCACGACCTCACCGGCCGCGCCTTCGAGGAGCGTTACGAGTACTACGAGGAGCTGACCAAGTACGGCAAGATCAAGCTGTTCAAGACCCTGCCGGCCAAGGACCTGTGGCGCAAGATGCTCTCGATGCTGTTCGAGACCGGCCACCCGTGGCTGACCTTCAAGGACCCGTGCAACCTGCGCAGCCCGCAGCAGCACGTCGGCGTGGTGCACAGCTCCAACCTGTGCACCGAGATCACCCTGAACACCAACAAGGACGAGATCGCCGTCTGCAACCTGGGCTCGATCAACCTGGTCAACCACATCGTCGACGGCAAGCTGGATTCGGCCAAGCTGGAGCGCACCGTGCGCACCGCTGTGCGCATGCTCGATAACGTCATCGACATCAACTACTACAGCGTGCCGCAGGCGCAGAACGCCAACTTCAAGCACCGCCCGGTGGGCCTGGGCATCATGGGCTTCCAGGATGCCCTGTACCTGCAGCACATCGCCTACGGCTCCGATGCCGCCATCGACTTCGCCGACAAGTCCATGGAAGCCATCAGCTACTACGCCATCCAGGCCTCCTGTGACCTGGCCGACGAGCGTGGCGCCTACTCCAGCTTCGAAGGCTCGCTGTGGTCCAAAGGTATCCTGCCGCTGGATTCCCAGCAGATCCTCATCGAGGCCCGTGGCCAGAAGTACATCGACGTCGACCTGACTGAATCCCTGGACTGGGCGCCGGTGCGCGAGCGCGTCAAGAAAGGCATCCGCAACTCCAACATCATGGCCATCGCGCCGACCGCGACCATCTCCAACATCGTTGGCGTATCGCAGTCCATCGAGCCGACGTACCAGAACCTGTACGTCAAATCGAACCTGTCCGGCGAGTTCACCGTGATCAACCCGTACCTGGTCCACGACCTCAAGGCCCGCGGCCTGTGGGACCCGGTGATGGTCAACGACCTCAAGTACTACGACGGCTCCGTACAGCAGATCGAGCGCATCCCGCAGGACCTGAAGGACCTGTACGCCACCGCCTTCGAAGTGGAAACCAAGTGGATCGTCGAGGCGGCCAGCCGCCGCCAGAAGTGGATCGACCAAGCCCAGTCGCTGAACCTCTACATCGCCGGCGCCAGCGGCAAGAAGCTCGACGTGACCTACCGCATGGCCTGGTACCGCGGTCTGAAGACCACCTACTACCTCCGTGCCCTGGCCGCGACCAGCACCGAGAAGTCCACCATCAACACCGGCAAGCTGAATGCCGTGAGTTCGGTGATCGACGAAAGCCTGAGTGCCGAGCCGAAGCCGGCTCCGGTGCCGCAGGCGTGCAGTATCGATAACCCCGACTGCGAAGCCTGCCAGTAATAGAAGTCGCGCGTAGCTGAGCGGCGTCTGCGGCGTTGCCCGGCGAGTCGGCCCCCATCGCGTACATCAGTACGCTCAGGGGCTCCTCCTCGCCGAGCGCCTTGCAGCCACTCGCTCAGCTTCACGCTCGCACCGAGTGGCCTGATTCGTAGGGTGGATGCCGCTTTTCGCATCCACCGTGCCGCCCACTCCCACGGTCAGGAGTGACCAACAAATTTCGCGCTTTTGCGTGCACAAGCAAAGCCACCCATACACCCGACCGGCCAAGCCCCGGTCCCCAATCAGGAGCAACCGCACATGCTGAGCTGGGACGAATTCGACGAAGAAGAAACTACCACCGCCGCGCCGGCCACTGCTGCCGCGCAGCCGGCGAGCCAGGCCACCGCCAAGCTGGACAACGAAGCCGCCGGCTCCGTGGAAGAAGCCCGCGCCGTTGCCGCTGACGACTCCGACGCCATCGCCCGCGCCAAACGCGCGCTGGACGAGCTGGACGTGCGCGAAGGCCTCAACGAACTGGAAGGCGAAGCCGCCCGCGTGCGCGTCGACGAGAAGCGCATGATCAACGCCCGTGCCGACCTCAACCAGCTCGTCCCCTTCAAGTACGACTGGGCCTGGCAGAAGTATCTGGATGGTTGCGCCAACCACTGGATGCCGCAGGAAGTGAACATGAACGCCGACATTGCCCTGTGGAAGAGCAAGGACGGCCTCAGCGAAGACGAGCGCCGCATCGTCAAGCGCAACCTCGGCTTCTTCTCCACCGCCGACAGCCTGGTCGCCAACAACCTCGTGCTGGCCACCTACCGCCTGATCACCAACCCCGAGTGCCGCCAGTACATCCTGCGCCAGGCCTTCGAAGAGGCGATCCACACCCACGCCTACCAGTACTGCATCGAATCGCTGGGCATGGATGAAGGCGAGATCTTCAACATGTATCACGAGATCCCAAGCGTCGCGAAAAAAGCCAGCTGGGGCCTCAAGTACACCCGTTCCATCTCCGACCCGACCTTCCAGACCGGCACCCCGGAGACCGACAAGCAGTTCCTGCGCAACCTCATCGCCTACTACTGCGTACTCGAAGGCATCTTCTTCTACTGCGGCTTCACCCAGATCCTCTCCATGGGCCGCCGCAACAAGATGACCGGCACCGCCGAGCAGTTCCAATACATCCTGCGTGACGAGTCCATGCACCTGAACTTTGGCATCGACATGATCAACCAGATCAAGATCGAGAACCCGCACCTGTGGGACGCCGAGATGAAGGACGAAGCGACCCAGATGATCCTCCAGGGCACCCAGCTGGAAATCGAATACGCCCGCGACACCATGCCCCGTGGCGTGCTCGGCATGAACGCCGCGATGATGGAGGACTACCTCAAGTTCATCGCCAACCGTCGCCTGACGCAGATTGGGTTGCCTGAGCAGTACGCCGGCGCAACCAACCCGTTTCCTTGGATGAGCGAGATCATGGATCTTAAGAAGGAGAAGAACTTCTTCGAGACGCGGGTGATTGAATATCAGACTGGTGGGGCTTTGAGCTGGGATTGATTCTGGTGACTCACTAAAGAGATTAAGAGCGCTTTACCTGAAATGGATATTGGGGTAGCGATCAGCACGATCAAAAGCCCCGCCTAGTGCGGGGCTTTTTTATTACGAGAAACGTCATGACCGACAAACAAAAAA
>NZ_JAMOHV010000004.1 GCF_024448505.1 Stutzerimonas degradans | reverse complement strand
CAGTCATGGCATACCTTTTCGACAAGTGCGAAATTTTCGAAGACGCTCAAACGGTGGGGACAGCATGATCCTTCCATCCAAGCATCTTCCGCAGGATCGCGCGTTGCTGACCGTCGGCGGGCACATTTTGACGTTTCTCACACGACCAAAGACTGTCTCCGCACTTTGGGAGGAGCTCAATCGGCATGAGGCGGGCGTGACTGCCATGCCTCGGCGAATCACGTACGACTGGTTCTTGCTTTCCCTCGATCTTCTGTACGCCCTTGGAACCATTGAACTCGAAAGCGGCCTTGTGACACGGAGAACAGCTTGATTCACAACATCTTCAGCACTCTGCCGACCTTTAAGAATCTTGGAGATCTGAAACCAGGTCTAAATGTGCTGCTCGCTCAAAAAACCGAGGGAGCGACCACAAAACAAACACGCAATCGCGCTGGTAAAACGAGTTTCGTGGAGCTAGTGCATTTTCTTCTTGGTGCCGACGCGGGCCCGGACTCGATTTTCCGAACCCCGGAATTGGCGGAGCACACCTTCGGCATGGACTTCGACTTGAAGTCGGAACGCACTGTCGTCGAACGCAGTGGTGGCTCCAAAGCCAAAGTTTTCGTGACTGTCCAACCAGCCGCAAAGGTTAAGTTCTCGGCCACCGAGTGGTGTACGTTCCTTGGCGAACAAATGTTTGGTCTGAGCAGCCTTGAAGCCGCAGGCAGTAAGCCACCTTCGTTCCGATCGCTGTTTGCCTACTTTGTGCGCCGACAGGCGAGTGGTGCCTTCATGACGCCGGAGAAGCAGGCCGCGATGCAGGGTACCGGCGACTTGCAGATGGCGCTGATGTTCCTGCTCGGACTGGACTGGCAGATTGCCAGGGACTGGCAGGCTGTACGGGATAGGGAAAAGACTCTTGAAGAGCTAAAGAAGGCAGCTGGGAACGGTGCATTCGGCTCAATTATCGGCAAGGCCGCCGACCTGCGCACAGAACTGACCATTCAGGAGGCTCGCCTCAAGAAGCTTCACGCGGAAGTTGAGACGTTTCAGGTCTTGCCTGAGTACCGGGAACTGGAAGTCGAAAGCGCCAGCTTGACCCGCCAACTCAACGAGCTTGCCAACGCCAATACCATCGACTTCTCAGCTATCCGTGATCTGGAAAGTGCCCTCGCCTCCGAGGTCCCTCCTGACCACGAGGATCTCCAGGCGGTTTATCAAGAAGCAGGCATCGTGCTGCCTGACTTGGTCAAGCGCCGCTACGAGGATGTGAAGAGTTTTCATGACTCTGTGGTGCGCAATCGCAGGGACTATCTGTCCAGCGAACTCGAAGCTGCCAAACTGCGTATCGAGCTGCGCGATAGTAAGAAGGCGCAGTTCGACCAGAGGCGCGGCGAGATCCTGGGCATTCTCAGGAGCCATGGTGCGCTCGAGCAGTTCATCAAGCTGCAAGGCGAGCTGGGACGGCTAGAGTCCGAAGTGGAATCCCTACGGCAACGCTTCGAAGCAGCAGAGCAGCTCGAAGGCACCAAGAACGAGCTGGAGATCGAACGCAACCGCCTCACGATCCGCCTACGGCGTGACTTCACCGAGCAGAAGGACCGGCTGGCTGAAGCTATCGTCGCCTTCGAGGAAACCTCTCAACGCCTGTATGAGTCGGCGGGGAGCATGACAATCGATGAAACCTCGAATGGACCAGTCTTCAAGTTTCCGATGCAGGGGCAGCGCAGCAAGGGCATCAAGAACATGCAGATCTTCTGCTTCGACATGATGCTGATGCGTCTTTGCGCCAGCCGAAAAATTGGACCTGGATTCTTGATACACGACAGCCACCTGTTCGACGGTGTTGACGGACGCCAGGTCATCAGCGCATTGCGCCTTGGCGCTGAGATTGCGCATGAGCTTGGCTTTCAGTACATCGTGACGATGAATGAAGACGATGCCTTCAAGGAGACCATTGATGGATTCGACCTCAATGACTACGTCCTGCCCACGCGTTTGACCGACGCCACCGAAGACGGCGGTTTGTTTGGCATAAGGTTTGGCTAATGAGCAGATTGTGGCTGTTCAACTCTGGGAGTGTCGGCCCGCTGTGGACCTTAAGGGAAATACAATGGATAAGAAGACCAAAGGATCTTGGTTGATCCACCACACTAATAAGCTACAAGGTGTCACTAATCAATCAGGCTATGAAAAAACCTACTTGGCGGGCAAGGCTGGAATACTCTTATCGGCCATTTCTGCCAACAAGGAAATCACAGTCAACAATGACAGACTGGCGGTACTGGCTAAGGCAGCCAATATAAATACAACATTTGAGCTTCCCAAGCTAATCGAAGTGCTGCAGCAACAATCCCTGATCGACAAGTCACCGGGAGGAGTTGCCGTACTTGGTGTGACTACCTCTACTGCGTTGCAACACACTTCTGACCTCTTTGACTCTCTAGCGCCGACGGCCAATGAAGTTGCTTCAATCGAGCTTGCCGAGCATGCCTCCATTGCCCCCGTGCTCGCCAACGATATCGCAGCTAATTTAGCTGACACATACAAGCTGGCGACTGCGGACCTAGGCCAGTTGTTCTCAGATGCAGAGCAGATTGGTTTCGTCGATACGGAGAGACTTGACGGTAACCAGACGCTGTTGTTCAACGGAAACCTGTTTCGCCGCGATACCACTCAAAAGATCAAAGCAGTTCTGGACTCTCTGAACCCAGCAGAGCAAGTAAAGCTCAATGAGCTCACCGAAACACTGAGGAAGCGAGCGTGCGTCAGCACAGACCACGCAAAGCAGTTCCTGGGTGACGCTCTCTTCCAAAAAGTGACAGCGATCGGCTTGTTCGACATCAGTGTGGTTAGCAATTCGACCGAAGATGTTGGATTCCTGACCTTGCCGTCGGCGTTCTCCAAGTACAGCAACTCGATGATCGATGATGCCTTCGACCTCGCGAAAGCCTTTGTCAGCTCTGTAACTTATGGCATGACCAAAAGCTACTATGAGCGTGGGCAGATCCAAATGGTCGACGCCCTACTAGGTGCATTGGTTCGCGGAGAAAGCGTTGGTCCAGTACGCGCGATTGCTGAAGACTACAAGCTGCTTGAGTTGAAAGGTGTGGTTGAAGTAACACACGGATCAAAGAAGGGGCGATCTGGCCCGATGCTTCGCCTCCTAAAAACAGAGGTTGGTGAATTGGCTCTTCAAGCAATACGACAAGGGGATGTCAGCGAGCACTCTTTGAATGCCTTACCAACGGCTGCCGTAACCACATTCAACGGCCCTGAGCACAATCGCGAGAAGGTTCGAAGGACACAAACAAAGATGAGCCCGAAAGCAACGAACGACATGCTATCCATCCTCCGGACAGGGGGTGGACTATGAGCAAGGGTCAACAACAAGCCTTGCCCAAAGGGCCAAAGATGGAAGAGTTGTTGCGTAGCTATTTCCTTAAAGCTGGCTACTACGTGGCTCGTGGCGTTCCGTTTGTGTATGAGGGTTTCGATGTCACCGACATAGATCTGTGGCTTTACAGCCGAACATCCTCAGTATCGCGCGAAGTCGCCTTGGTTGATGCCAAGAACAAGAAAACTCCCCAAGCGATAGAGCGTATCTTCTGGGTGCAGGGACTGCGCATTGCCACGAAAGCAACAAACGCGATTGTGGCAACAACAGAAAAGCGTCAAGAGGTAAAGGATTTTGGCAGAGAGCTTGGCGTGCTCGTTCTTGATGGTAGCTTCCTCGGCAAACTTGCAAAGTCGGAAGACCCAAATGCGACGAGACTTTCTGACGAAGAATTCTTTGCTCGGATAAATGACTACACTTTGAGCAAGCTGGACGGTGACTGGCGTGGACGAATAGTTCTATCCAAGAGCCTGCTGGCCAAATCGCTTTCATTTGACAGCTGCAATGAATGGCTTGGGCAAGGGAAGTTCTTTGCCGAACAGTCCATCACCAAAGGAACCCAGCGCGAAACAGCTCTCAGGTGTCTTTATTTAGTATGTTCGTTCATTGCCATTGCGATTGACTACTCCATGAAAGAGCTTTCGTTCCATGAGCAATCCGAACGCAGCGAACTAATCAAAGATGGATTTACTTATGGGTCTAGAGGCAGCTCTGGCTTGAAAAAGGTACTAAATGTCGCAATGGCTTTGGTCGAGGAGCATGCGAATGATGGCCCAGCAATTTCTCGGCAGGTGAGAACAAGCGTTGAGAAGCAATTGGCTCAATTAAATACCTCGATACTGGGCGATTTTTTCTCGAAGAATGATGTCACTCGGACATTGTTTAGCGTCGCTAGAGAGTTCGAACAGCTTGCTATGGCCAGAAAGTTCAATCCTCATAGCTCCGCGAGCATCGAGCTTCGTAGTACGCTATTTTGCCTGCTCGACTACTGGGGTGTTGATAGGGTGATGTTTTCGGAACTCTGAACAACTGAGCGTCCTCACCTGATTGTCGTATCAACCATACGACAATCAGGCGGAGCGAGCATTGCAGCCTTGCTTGGGAAAGCCTGGAAATCAGTTTCATTGGAGCGTCTGTCCGCGAAATGAGTTCTAGCATTGCATGACCACGCCTCTTAGGTAGCCCCTGTAATTACCCTTATGTCGATATGGCAGCTACTTTCATAGCGCCATCCAGCTTGCGGTGAATCAGTGATACCAATGTCAGAATATCCAGAGCGTCCTGTTCGGACATGGGCTAATTTGTCTTGGGCCAGCGTCAGCGTGTCCCGATTGGCACACTGAATGATGGTCTTGCGTGCCGGCCGGTCATCAAAAGGCTCGACACCGGAGATATCCCGGCCCTGGTCGCCTCCCGATTGGCCGCGCCAGGCCAAGTCGCGCCAGCCTGCGCGCACGTGGTACGCAAAGACAAGGCGCTCAAACTGAATACCACTGTAATCCTCGAAATGTATCGGAGAAACCGTCACTGTCGCCATGTCCTTCCCCCTTTCCGTGGCAACCTAGTCCTTAATACGCTCATCTACGCTCCTGTGAGTTTTCGCGATAGCCAATGAAAGCCACCATTGCTTCCTGCAGTAGGAAGTTCTTGTATCGCCAAACGATTACGGAGTGCCACATGGAGAATAACGCGCCACGTCAAACCAGCCGAGACAGCAGCGCTGAGGAGCACCCGCAGCCTGTATCCCTTCCCCTGCCAGGCGCGGACACCTACGATGATCTGCCGCAGTTTCCGAAACACAGTGTCCTGCCATTTCGCCGAACGATTCGCCGCCAAGATCTGAGGCAGATCGTCCCTTTAGCCGAAACAACAATCTACGAAATGGAACGCAGAGGCGAGTTTCCGCGTCGCTTCAATCTGACCCCGCGCTGCGTTGTGTGGGATCTGGCCGAGGTGGAAGCGTGGATTGAGGTGCGCAAAAAAGCTCCTCGTGAAAACATCTCCAAGCCAGATGTCCACTTACGAAAAACGCGCCCTACTCGGGCAACTTCGAATGAAGGTTGAGACCAAGCCTACAAATTCATGTAGCGGTCTTCCAAATAACGGAGTAGATCATGCGGATCGACCTGCGCCTGCTTGCTGCGATTACACGAGCTGTGTGCAAGCTGGATGTTATTCCTTTCATTACCACCGCCATAGCTGAAAGGAACCTTATGATCCACATCCATATCACCAAGAGACAGCGGTCCATTACAGATTGAACAGAGCCCATTTTGACTTTTGTAGAGCTCTTGAACGACATTCAACAACCACGGCCGTCGACGCGCGGGGGCAATGTCTTTCAGGATTTGAGAGCACTCAACAAGCAGCGCGAACAAGTTATTGAACGACTCTCTTTCAAGGTCGGCTGCACGCCTCTGAAGATCTCTCAGGTCAGCCATCTTTTTTCTTTTCCTTCAAATTCTTTTCAATTCTTGTTTGATTATTGAGAAGCCTGCGGCGCAAGCTCTTCGCTCGTTCCATAGCAGCGGTATTCTCTGCCGATAGAATCAAGGACTCGACAGATTGCACAAGCCCGTCAATCTGCCCCTTCATGAGAACAAGCTCTTCGACAGTTCGATTTTTGTAATCTCCGAACTGGTCGAGAGTCGAAACTACATGCTGCTCAACAGCGTCAAGCCGAACCTCAATCCGATCAACTCTGCCTTCGAGCTCTCTCAAACGCTTAACAATCTCTTCGTTGGTCATCGTAATCTTCTAAAAAGTCTCTGGAGAATCACCGGAGCAAAACTGATTTCAAGGAATATTCTCAGCAACCTTTAACGGCTGCTTCCAACCGAAGCTGCGACTCGTCCAAGGTTGTCACCCAACCAAAGCTTCCAACTCTTTGAAAGCCAAGCTCGGCAACCGTCGCCCCTCTTTCGCAACGTTGACCTGTAAGGCCACCTGAGCCACATCCAACACGCTCTTGGTAAGCGAATAGCTGCCCTTAGCCTGCAACCACGTCAGAACGTCCGCCAAATGCCATATTGATGCACTACCCTCATGCACCGGTGCCGGAAAACTCCCTGGATGTGCCAGCATCAACTTGCGCATGTTCTGCCGCGACACTCCGATCATCTCGGCCACCTCGGTCAGCCCGACCAGATCCGGGGCAACCTCGATCAGCCTGGCCGAGGGCACTGCACGGCGAACATCAGCCAGTGCACTGCGCACAGCCGCATCTGCACTCTCTGCCTCGCGGATGAATTCCAGCGCCAGCCGCCCGGGCTGGCCGATGCCAACCAGGGCATCGTCGCAGCCAGCCTCGCCAAGGCGCTCGACAAGTGCATCCGGGTCACGGTCATCGTCGGCAAGTTGATATTTCAGCGTGAAGGTGTATTCCATAGTCCTATTCCTCTGCACCGTCGGCAGGATCCTGCTGCTTACGGTGCGTGGTGCAGTTGTCCACGACGCGCCGCAGGGCGCGTGAGTGGTTGCCAGGGCTCTTCGGCGTGCTCCATACACTGGTGATGCAGAACTCGCCGCAACGACATTCCTCGTCGTTGTAGGGACAGTAGATCCGTCCCCAGGCGTGACTGCCGCCAACTTCTACGCGCCAGCCCTGCCCTTCGGCATGTCTAAGCGCTTCTTCGACCTCTTTCTTCGGGTGCGAGGGACGGGTCATTGGTGATCTCCAGTATTCGCATGACTCACAAGGTTGTCAACTGACAACCTTGTCCTTCCTTTAAACGGCGGCACTCAACACCGGCACAGCCACATTGTCCGGCAACAGCTTCGGCACATGAGTCCGACCGTCGATCCAAGCATCGACCATGTCCGCCCACTCCTGCAGCATGTGGCGGCGCTGCTCGGCGTACTCGGCCTTGTTGTAGACCGAGCGCGAGGAGCGCCCATCCTCATGCGCCAAACACTTCTCGATCCAGTCGCCATTGAAGCCCACTTCGTTGAGTAGCGTGGAGCCCGTCCTGCGCAGGTCGTGAACCGTAAACGGCTCCAACGGCAGCCCTGCTTCCTTGGCACGCGATGCAATAAGTTGGGTGATCCGGTTCAAGGTGGCGTGCGACATGCCGCGGTGGATGTCGTAGCGCGAGGGAAGCACGAATCTCGAACCAGCAGCACAGGTGTGCAGCGCGATAAAGATGTCCAAGGCTTGGCGCGACAGGTAGACCACGTGAGGGTTGCGCCCCTTCATCCGTTGCTTGGAGATCGTCCAGGTGGCGTTCTCAAAATCCACCTCATTCCAGGTCGCCTCGATCAGTTCGCTCTTGCGTACCAGGGTCAACAGCACCAGCCGCAAGGCCAGCCGGATAGTGGGGTATGCGGCAATGGACTCCAACTGGTGGAATGCCAACCGTATCTCGGTCGGGGTTAGCGCTCGATCCTTCGGCACGAAGGTGGCGATCGACGCCGCCTTCACATCATCGGCCGGATTCTCGACCTTCTCCCCATGCAGGATCGCGAACGCATAGACCTGCTTCACGATGTCACGAACGTGAACCGCCGTAGCCGGTGCCCCACGGGCCTTCACCTTGGCACAGAGCGCTCGCAGATCGTCAGGAGTGATTTCGGTCAGAAGCCGATTCTCGAAAACCGGCAGGATGTCGCGGTCGATGATGCTCTTGCGCATGGCCCGCGTGCTGTCGGCCATACGCGCACCGGCCAGCCAGCTCTTCAACATATCGCCAAAAGCCTTGGCAGCCGTCAGGCGTCGTTTGGCCCGTTGCTTTTCCAGGGAAGGCGAGTGTCCCTGGGCAACCATGCGCTTGGCATCAAGCAGCTTTTCGCGAGCCAAGGCCAACGATATTCCCGCTGGACCATACCGTCCGATGGTCAGCGTTTCCCGACGTCCGTTGAGACGGTAATCGTAGCGAAAGGTGACGGTACCGCTAGGCGATACCGTCACGTACATGCCATCGCGGTCGGAAGCCTTGTAGGGCTTGGCCTTTGGCTTGAGATTGCGCAGTGCGGTGTCGGTAAGCATCGAGGTTTTTCCTCCTGTTCATGACGGCTTTTACCGTCAAGGGCCAGGAGACCTGCTGATGCCGGGAAAGCCGCAGAACAGAAGCGTTCCCAAGAAGAGATTTACCGTCAAAGACCGGTTTGGTCTCGATAGTAAACGGGAGGGTCTTAATCCGACCTCCAGCGCCTACCGTCACCACTACCGCCAAACCGTTCTGCTGCCCGGCGATAGTCACCGATAGATGCCGCGACGTATTTTCTTTTAAATCAACACGTTACAGCATCTTATCGATAGGTACCGATAGCCCCCGAAGGACCTGATTTCACTCCCACTCGATGGTCGCCGGTGGCTTGCTCGACACGTCGTAAGTGACGCGGGAGATGCCTTCGATCTCGTTGATGATGCGGTTGGAAACCTTCTCCAGCAGCTCATAGGGCAAATGCGCCCAACGTGCGGTCATGAAGTCGATGGTCTCCACCGCGCGCAGGGCGACGACCCAGGCATAGCGACGGCCGTCACCGACCACGCCCACGGACTTCACCGGCTGAAACACTACGAAGGCCTGGCTGGTCTTGTGGTACCAGTCGAAGTTGCGCAGCTCCTCGATGAAGATGTGGTCGGCGCGCCGCAGCAGGTCGGCGTATTCCTTCTTCACCTCGCCGAGAATGCGCACACCCAGGCCCGGGCCCGGGAAGGGGTGACGGTAGACCATATCGTACGGCAGGCCGAGTTCGAGGCCGATCTTGCGCACCTCGTCCTTGAACAGCTCGCGCAGCGGCTCGACCAGCTTGAGGTTCATCTCTTCCGGCAGACCGCCGACGTTGTGGTGCGACTTGATCACATGGGCCTTGCCACTCTTGGCGCCGGCCGACTCGATCACGTCCGGGTAGATGGTGCCCTGGGCGAGAAACTGGATGTTGTCCAGCTTGCTGGCCTCGGCATCGAACACGTCGATGAAGGTGCGGCCGATGATCTTGCGCTTCTTCTCCGGGTCCGCCTCGCCTTCGAGGTTGGTCAGGAACTGCGCTTCGGCGTCGGCACGAATCACCTTGACGCCCATGTTCTCGGCGAACATGGCCATCACCTGATCGCCCTCGTGCAGGCGCAGCAGGCCGTTGTCAACGAACACGCAGGTCAGCTGGTCGCCGATGGCCCGATGCAGCAGCGCAGCAACCACCGAGGAATCGACGCCGCCGGACAGGCCGAGCAGCACGTTGGCATTGCCGACCTGCGCACGCACCTGGGCGATGGCATCTTCGACGATGTTGGACGGCGTCCACAGCGCTTCGCAGCCGCAGATTTCCAGGATGAAG
Organism: Stutzerimonas degradans; assembly: GCF_024448505.1. Taxonomy (GTDB): domain Bacteria; phylum Pseudomonadota; class Gammaproteobacteria; order Pseudomonadales; family Pseudomonadaceae; genus Stutzerimonas; species Stutzerimonas degradans. Next base: position 272,565 of record NZ_JAMOHV010000004.1, on the reverse strand, counting down.
CGCGACAGGATGCGACCGCCCTGGCGGGTGTGGGTCACTTCCGGATGGAACTGCACGCCGTAGTAGTGGCGGGTTTCGTCACCGATGGCAGCGATCGGGCAGCTCGGCGTGCTGGCGATGATATGGAAACCGGCCGGAATCTCGGTGACCTTGTCACCGTGGCTCATCCACACGTCGAGGCCGAACACGCCATCGTCATCCATGTGGTCTTCGATGCCGTCGAACAGCTGCGACTTGCCGACCAGATCGACACGCGCGTAGCCGAACTCGCGCACATCCGAGCCCTGCACCTTGCCGCCCAGCTGCTCGGACATGGTCTGCATGCCGTAGCAAATGCCGAACAGCGGTACGCCGAGATCGAACACCGCTTGCGGCGCGCGCGGACTGCCTTCTTCATGAACCGACTCGGGGCCACCGGCAAGGATGATGCCGCGTGGCGCGAAGGCGCGGATGTCGTCTTCGCTCATGTCCCACGGGTGCAGTTCGCAGTAGACGCCGATCTCGCGCACGCGGCGGGCGATCAGCTGGGTGTACTGGGAGCCGAAGTCGAGGATGAGAATGCGGTGGGCGTGGATATCAGGTTGAGCCATTTTCTTCACCTGGAGAAATGGCTGAAGGCTGAAGGCCGCAGGCCGAACGCAATCCGTTCAACCTGCCGCCGCCAGCCTCCAGCGAAGAGTTCGATTAACCGACGCGGTAGTTCGGCGCTTCCTTGGTGATCTGCACATCATGCACGTGCGACTCGGCCATGCCGGCGCCGGTGATGCGGACGAACTGCGGCTTGCTGCGCATGTCGTCGATGGTGGCGCTGCCGGTGTAGCCCATGGAGGCGCGCAGGCCGCCCATCAGCTGATGGATGATCGCGGCCAGAGCACCCTTGTACGGTACGCGGCCTTCGATGCCTTCCGGCACGAGCTTTTCGGCCCCGGCAGAGGAGTCCTGGAAGTAACGATCCGAGGACCCTTGCGCCTGCGCCATGGCGCCCAGCGAGCCCATGCCGCGGTAGGCCTTGTAGGAGCGCCCCTGGAACAGCTCAACCTCGCCCGGCGCCTCTTCGGTACCGGCGAACATCGAGCCCATCATCACCGCGTTGGCGCCAGCGACGATGGCCTTGGACAGGTCACCGGAGAAGCGGATGCCGCCGTCGGCGATCATCGGCACGCCGGTGCCTTGCAGCGCGGCGGAGACGTTGGCAATCGCAGAAATCTGCGGCACACCGACGCCGGCGACGATGCGTGTGGTGCAGATCGAGCCCGGGCCGATACCGACCTTGACCGCGTCCGCACCGGCCTTGACCAGATCAAGCGCCGCTTCGGCGGTGGCGATGTTGCCGCCGATCACCTGCACCTGCGGGAAGTTGTCCTTTACCCAACGCACGCGGTCGAGCACACCCTTGGAGTGTCCGTGAGCGGTATCCACCACGACGACGTCGACGCCAGCGGCGGCCAGTGCTTCGACACGCTCTGCGGTGTCAGAGCCGGTGCCGACGGCTGCGCCGACACGCAGACGGCCCTGGCCGTCCTTGGACGCCAGCGGGTAGGTCTTGGCCTTCTCGATGTCACGGAAGGTCACCAGGCCACGCAGGTTGAAGTTGCCGTCGACCACCAGCATTTTCTCGATGCGGTGCTCGTAGAGCTTGGTCTTGATCACTTCCAGACCGGTGCCTTCGAGCACGGTGACCAGCTTGTCCTTGGGGGTCATGATCGCCGCGACGGAATCACCGGCGTTCGGCGTGAAGCGCAGGTCGCGCCCGGTGACGATGCCCACCAGCTCCTTGCCCGACACCACGGGGAAGCCGGAGAAGCCCAGCTCGTGCGCCTTGCGCTGCAGCTCGCTGATCTTGGTTTCCGGCGTCACGGTGACCGGGTCATGCACGATGGCCGTCTCGTGGCGCTTGACCTTGCGCACCTCGGCAGCCTGCTGCTCGATGCTCATGTTCTTGTGGATAATGCCGATGCCGCCTTCCTGCGCCATCGCGATGGCCAGGCGGGCCTCGGTGACGGTATCCATCGCTGCGGAAACCAGCGGGATGTTCAGCTCGATTTCGCGGGTCAGGCGGGTCTTCAGGCTGACATCCTTCGGCAGAACCTCGGAATATCCCGGGATCAGGAGAACATCATCGAAAGTCAGGGCTTCTTGGCTGATACGCAGCATGGCGGGGGCTCCCAGGCGGGAAAAAGGAAGCGCGGCATTATACCCACGCACCCTCTCGCGCTCAACGTGGTTGTGCGGTCTGCTGCGCACGTTCCGGCGCGCCGCATCGACGAAGTGACCGTACGGTCACGCCTGATCGATGACCAGCGCCACCTTGAACCCCAGCCGCTCGCCGAACTCTTCGAGGAATTCCTGACGAAACCCCGCCTCGCCCCAGCCGTTGAAGATGAATCCCAGGTTGGAGAACGCACACGCCGGAATGAACAGGAAACCGTTGATGTCGTCCTCGAAGCCACATTCGGGACAGGTGAAATTGTCGGTCTGCCCAGGCATCCACTCATCCAGACTCTCGAACAGCGCCTCGCCGATCTCCCGACGGCATTCCGGGCAGCCGGCTTCCTCGGCGAAATCGCGGGTCGGCGTGTAAATGCAGCGCTTGGTCACCACCTCCAGGCCGTTGACGGCCTCACCGAACGGCAGCCGCTCCGGGTGCAGCATGACGCGGCGCGCGCCCGGCGCAATCGCATAGGCCATCCCATGGGTACCGCGGCCGCAGGTGGTCGGCAGCGCCTCGACGATGCGCCGCTCGGCCAACCAGCGCAGGATCATCCGCGCGCGGGCCTCATGCGCCGGAAAGCTGGAAATGCGCGGCACGACGATGGCTTGACTGTGACTCATGAATGGCTCGGTCGGAAGGCAGTGGGCGGCCGGGCAGCTTAATGCGCGGATCGCTCAGGTCAATCGCAGCCGGTCGCAGGGCGGCTGCTCCGGGCGTTTTCCCGTATCATCGCCGCCATGCTCAAAGATCCCTTCGAACGCCTCAATCTCGATCGCGAAGTCCTCACCGTCAGCCAGCTCAACGGCCGAGCCCGACTGCTGCTGGAGGACGTGTTCGCCCAGGTCTGGGTCGAAGGCGAGATATCCAACCTCGCCCGCCCGGCTTCCGGCCACATCTATTTCACCCTCAAGGACAAGAACGCCCAGGTGCGTTGCGCGCTGTTCCGCCAGAACGCCGCGCGGGTGCGCCAAGCCTTGCGTGACGGCCTGGCGGTGCGCGTGCGAGGCAAGGTGTCGCTGTTCGAAGGCCGCGGCGACTATCAGCTGATTCTCGACACGCTGGAGCCGGCCGGCGATGGCGCACTGCGCCTGGCCTTCGAGGCACTCAAGGAAAAGCTTGCCGGCGAAGGCTTGTTCGCTGTCGAGCGCAAGGCCGCCCTGCCCGCCCATCCGCGGCGCATCGGCATCGTCAGCTCGCCGACCGGCGCGGTGATCCGCGACATCATCTCGGTGTTCAAACGCCGCGCGCCGCAGGTCGAACTGACGCTGATTCCGACCGCCGTGCAGGGCCGCGAAGCCACCGGACAGATCGTTCGGGCGCTGCAACTGGCCGATGCGCAAGGTTTCGACGCGCTGATCCTGGCCCGTGGCGGCGGCTCGCTGGAGGACCTCTGGTGCTTCAACGAAGAAGCCGTGGCGCGCGCGGTGGACGCCTGCGTTACGCCAATCGTCAGTGCCGTGGGGCATGAAACCGACGTATCGATCGCCGACTTCGTCGCTGACGTACGCGCCCCCACGCCTTCGGCAGCGGCCGAGCTGCTGGCGCCAAGCAGCGCCGACCTGCAGCAGCGCCTGAGCGGTCTGCATCAGCGACTGCTGCTGCGCATGCGCGACCGCCTGCACCGTGACGCCATGCGCCTGGAGAGTCTGACTCGGCGCCTGCGCCATCCGGGCGAACGCCTGCAGCAGCAGGCCCAGCGCATCGACGACCTCGAACAACGCCTGCTGCGCGCCGTCGACCGTCGCCTGTGCGGCGGTCAGGAGCGCCTGGCGCGCCTGGAAACCCGCCTCGCCGCGCAGCATCCCGGGCGCACGCTGCACCTGCTGCGCCAGCGTCTCGAACACCTCTCCGACCGCCTGCCGCGCGCCATGCAGTCGGGCATGAAGGCCCGGCGCCAGCAGCTGCAGGGCTTGGCGCAGACGCTACAGATCGTCAGCCCGCTGGCGACCCTCGGCCGCGGCTACAGCATCCTGCTCGACGAGCGCGGCCAGGCGATTCGCAGCGCCAGCCAGACCCACGCCGGCCAGCGCCTGAAGGCGAAACTGGGCGAAGGCGAACTGGCGGTACGCGTGGAAGACAACCATCTGGAACCGGTGACGCTGCCGCTGCTCTGAACGTGCCAGCCGGCAACGGATTGATGCGAGTCGCGCACCCCCTGAACGAAAAAGCCAGCCTTGCGGCTGGCTCTAATCGAGGCTTCAGGGCAGTTCACGGCCCGTTGCGCGCATCGGCTGCTCAGTCTTCGCGATAGCGACGCAGCTTGAGCTGCTTGCCACCCACGCGGGTGTCCTTGAGCTTGCCGAGCAGGCGCTCGAGACCTTCTTCCGGCAGTTCGACCAGGCTGAAGCTGTCGCGCACCTGGATGCGACCGATGGCTTCGCGGGCCAGGCCGCCCTCGTTGAGGATCGCACCGAGCAGGTTGCGCGCAGCGATGCCGTCACGCGCACCCAGCGGCGTGCGGCAACGCGCGCGGCCTTCGGCCAGCGGCATTGGCGCGCGACGCTCGCGATCACCACTACGCTCAGGACGGTCGGGGCGCTCGGAACGCTCACGCGGGCCACTACCCGGTACCAGCGGCTGCTCTTTTTCCACTTCGGCCAGGGTCAGCGCCTGGCCATTGGTGGCCTTGCGCAGCAGCGCAGCGGCGAGGGCACGCGGGCTGCAGCCGATATCGGCGACCAGCTTGTCGAGCAGTTCGCCATGCGTGGCTTCTGCATCGGCGACCAGCGGCGCGAGGCTGTTGGTGAGCTTCTTGATGCGCGCGTCCAACACCTGCTGGGCGTTGGGCAGACGAGCCTCGGCGACCTTCTGGTTGGTTACGCGCTCGATAACCTGCAGCATGCGGCGCTCACGCGGAGTGACCAGCAGCAGCGCGCGGCCTTCGCGACCGGCACGGCCGGTACGACCGATGCGGTGCACGTAGGATTCCGGATCGTAGGGCATGTCCACGTTGAACACATGGGTGATGCGCGCCACATCCAGGCCACGGGCGGCGACGTCGGTAGCCACGACGATGTCCAGACGGCCATCCTTGAGCGATTCGATAACGCGCTCACGCTGGTTCTGGGCGATGTCGCCGTTCAGCGCGGCGGCCTTGTAGCCCTTGGCTTCCAGCGCGGCGGCCAGATCCAGAGTGGCCTGCTTGGTGCGCACGAAAGCGATCAGCGCGTCGAAATCCTCGACTTCCAGCAGGCGCAGCACGGCCTGGATCTTCTGGTCGGCGTGGACCATCAGGTGCGCCTGCTCGATGCGGGCGACGGTCTGGGTCTTGGCGGCGATCTTGATGTGCTGCGGCTCGCGCAGGTGCTTCTCGGCGATGGCGCGGATGGAATGCGGCAGCGTGGCGGAGAACAGCACGCTCTGGCGGCTTTCCGGCATGGCTTCGAAGATCACTTCCAGATCGTCCATGAAGCCGAGCTTGAGCATCTCGTCGGCTTCGTCGAGGACCAGGAAGCGGATGGTCGACAGCAGCTCGCTGTTACGGCTCAGGTGGTCGACCAGGCGGCCTGGAGTGGCGACGATGACCTGCGCGCCCTGGCGGATGGCCTTGAGCTGCGGGCCCATCGGGGCACCACCGTAGACGGCGACGACGCCAACACCGGGCATCTGCTTGGAATAGGTCTCGAACGCGGTGGCGACCTGCAGCGCCAGTTCGCGGGTCGGCGCGAGGATCAGCGCCTGCGGCTCGCGCTTGGCCGGATCGATCTTCGACAGGATCGGCAGCGCAAAGGCCGCGGTCTTGCCGGTGCCGGTCTGCGCCTGGCCAATCATGTCGTGGCCACCGAGGATCACCGGGATCGCCTGGGCCTGAATGGGAGAAGGTTCTTCGTAGCCGACTGCGCTGATGGCAGCCAGAACAGCGGAATGAATACCGAGTGCGGCAAAGCCGCCGATTTCCTGGGTCATGGGTCTTGTCTCTGATGCTCCGCAAGACCCATGTTCCGAAGCTGCGCATGCCGTGCAAAACCCGAAGGTCACCCTGGCAGCCTGGTCGGCGGGGTTGCGAAAACGTATGAATGATGAATCGTCAAGGATAGTCCGCTCGAAGCGGACAGCAGCCGAAGCAGCGCTTCGTGTGTTGCGGTACCTGAACGCAGGCTGGGTTTCAGCCGGCGCGTACTATACCGGAATAACGGCGGCTGTGCGTGAATTTTGCGTATTAAGGTTTACCGCCCGGGCTCGTCGGATCGACGGCTACCGCCATCAGCTCGCCGGACGCAGTGCGGCGATCAGGTAGTCGAGCGAATAGCCCAGACGTGGCGCCAGCGTTTCGGCGCGCTGGCGCAGACCGTCGAAATCCAGCTCCTGGTCGAGATCCGCCGGCACCAGCAGCACCACGTTGCCCTCCTTCACCGAGCACTCCCAGTAATGGCGGTGGAACAATCCACGCAACAATGCGGCGCCCAACGGTTTGCCCTCGTCGGTCCCCCACTGATTGATGACCAACCAGCCACCGGGATTGAGCTTCTCCTGACAGCGCTTCAGGAAATTCCAGGCCAGGTGCGCCGCCGCCGGACCGACATCGGTATACAGGTCGACGAACACCAGATCGGCCGACTCCGCCGACTCCAGCAGCTCCACGGCATCGCCGATGCGAATGTACAGCCGCACGTCGTTCTGCAGACCCAGGTAGCGCATCGCCAACTCGGGTACCGCGGGGCGCAGCTCGATGGCCTCGACATCCTCCAGCGGCAGGAACTCCAGGCAGGCCTGGGTCAGCGTCCCCGCGCCCAGTCCGAGGAACAGCGCGGTTTCCGGTGCCGGATGGCACAGCGCGCCAATCAGCATGGCACGCGTGTAGTCGTACTCCAGCCAGCTCGGAGCGGGCGTGAAGACACAGCTCTGCTCCACCGCCGCACCGAATTCGAGGAAGCGATAGTCGCCAACCTCGTATACCCGGATCAGACCGAACTCATCTTGCACCTCGGCCAGCAGCCGTTCTTCGTCTTGCATTGCGCCCTCCCGCGGAAGGCGCGCATCTTACCAGCCGATTGACGCTCGCTATCAGTCTTCGGCCGACGCTTGCGGTAACATCGCCGCACTTTTTCGCGAATGGAATACCCACCCATGACCACCGCCTGGAGCCCGTCGAGCTGGCGTAGCAAACCGATTCAGCAGCAACCCGAATACCCCGATGCCGACCACCTTGGCCGCGTCGAGCGCACCCTGGCCGGCCTTCCGCCACTGGTGTTCGCCGGCGAGGCGCGCGAACTGCGGCGCCAGTTCGCCGAAGTCACCCAGGGCCGTGCGTTCCTGCTGCAGGGCGGCGATTGTGCCGAGAGTTTCGCCGAGTTCTCCGCCACCAAGATTCGCGACACCTTCAAGGTGCTGCTGCAGATGGCCATCGTCATGACCTTCGCCGCCGGTTGCCCGGTGGTGAAAGTCGGCCGCATGGCCGGACAGTTCGCCAAGCCACGCTCGGCCGGCGACGAAACCATCGACGGCGTGACGCTGCCGGCCTACCGCGGCGACATCGTCAACGGCATCGGCTTCGACGAAAAGAGCCGCGTGCCGGACCCGGAGCGCCTGCTGCAGGCGTACCACCAGTCCACCGCCAGCCTCAACCTGCTGCGCGCCTTCGCCCAGGGTGGTTTCGCCGACCTGCATCAGGTGCACCAGTGGAATCTGGACTTCATCGCCAACTCGCTGCTGGCCGAGAAGTACCACCAGCTCGGGGCGCGCATCGATGAAACGCTGCGCTTCATGCGTGCCTGCGGCCTGAGCGATGCCCCGCAACTGCGCGAAACCAGCTTCTTCACCGCTCACGAGGCGCTGCTGCTGAACTACGAGGAAGCCTTCGTGCGTCAGGACAGCCTCACTGGTGGCTGGTACGACTGCTCGGCGCACATGCTGTGGATCGGCGACCGCACCCGCCAGCTCGACGGCGCGCATGTGGAGTTCCTGCGCGGTGTCGGCAACCCGATCGGCGTCAAGGTCGGCCCGAGCATGGACAGCGAAGAGCTGATTCGTCTGATCGATATCCTCAACCCGCGGAACGATCCCGGCCGCCTCAACCTCATCGTGCGCATGGGCGCCGACAAGGTCGAAGCCGGCCTGCCGCGTCTGATCCGCGCGGTGCAGCAGGAGGGACGCCAGGTGCTGTGGAGCTGCGACCCCATGCACGGCAACACCATGAAGGCCTCAAGCGGCTACAAGACCCGCGATTTCGAGCGGGTACTGGCCGAGGTTCGGCAATTCTTCGACGTGCATCGGGCCGAGGGCAGCTACCCGGGCGGCATCCACATCGAGATGACCGGGCAGAACGTCACCGAATGCATCGGCGGCTCGCGCGCAATCACCGAAGCCGGGCTCAGCGACCGTTACCACACTCACTGCGACCCACGCCTGAATGCCGACCAGTCGCTGGAGATGGCGTTCATGATCGCCGAGACGCTGAAACAGCTGCGTCAGAACTGAGCGCGCGAACACGATCGGTCGTTCGACAGACCGCAGAAACGACAAAGCCCGGCACTTGGCCGGGCTTTTCGTTGCGAGTCTGCGAGGAGGCGATCAGGCCTTGACGCGGGACTTGTACTCGCCGGTGCGGGTATCGATCTCGATCGAGTCGCCGATTTCGCAGAAGGCGGAAACCTGCAGCTCGGCACCGTTCTTCAGACGGGCAGTCTTCATCACCTTGCCGGAGGTATCGCCACGAACCGACGGCTCGGTGTAGACGATTTCACGAACGATGGTGGTCGGCAGTTCGACCGAGATCACCTTGTCGTTGTAGAACACGGCTTCGCAGACGTCGGTCATGCCGTCTTCGATGAAGGTCATGACGCCTTCGAGGTCGGCCTTCTCGATCTCGTACTGGTTGAATTCGTCGTCCATGAAGACATACAGCGGATCGGCGAAGTAGGAGTAGGTCACTTCCTTGCGCTCGAGAATTACCGGCTCCAGCTTGTCATCGGCCTTGTATACGGTCTCGGTCGCCGAACCGTTGAGCAGGTTCTTCAGCTTCATCTTGACCACGGCACTGTTGCGGCCGGACTTGTTGAACTCGGCTTTCTGGATGACCCAGGGTGCGCCGTTGATGATGGCCACCTGGCCGGCACGGAACTCTTGTGCGGTTTTCATACGAACATCCGATAGGAATTAGAGACAAAAAAGTCGGGTAGCCCTAGATCATTACTGATCCAGGGCCCCCTTAGAACCGTACGTGCGACTTTCACCGCATACGGCTCAAGCTTACGAAAAGCCAATCAATGACTGGCCGGCAACTATGACGGGCGATCCTATCATTTCAACCCACCGTGCCGCAAAGTCACCTTTTCTTGCCGGCTATGCACCAGCGCATGGCAGTTGGGATGAAGCAGCACACGGTTCCCCAAGGTATTCAGTCCGCCGTCCACGCGCCTGATGACGTGATGGTCATGCCAACCGGTTTCCTTGCTGATCGCATGCCCGCACAGGGCGCAACGCCCCTTCTGCCTGCGGAAAATGCTGAGTATCTGTCCCCGATAACGCAGCTTGTGCTGCATCCGTTGAACCCTCAACGCCTCCCACTTCAGCTCCTGCGTCGCGTCATAGGGTTGATACTCCCCCGGTAAACGCTTGTGACGCACGATTGCGGTTTCCGCCAGCCTGTACAGCTGTCGGAACTGCCTTTCTCCTTTGCCATTTTTCTTGGGATACGCAAACACCCAATTTCGCCCCCCTATGGATCGGAAGTATTTATTCCTGATCCAGTTAGAAGACTTCCTTGGATGCCTGCGCTTCGCCCACCTCCAAAGCCGCCAGAACATCAGATTATCCAGCGTGTTGAAGGTCCGTTTTGCCACGACCGGGGAGTGGTATTGCGCCCACCCCTTCAGTACCGGGTTCAGCTGGCCGATCAACGCTTCCTGCGTCAGTGCTCCGCTGCCTTTGATGATCTCGCGCACTTTTCGATAAAACGCCGAGACGTTTTTCTTCGAGGGCTTGATCAGCAGCTTGGCGTTCCTATACGGCGATTTCGGCACGTACTTCCTGAAATTCCATCCCAGAAAATCGAAGCCTTGGTGGATATGGACGGTCTGCGTTTTCTCCCGTGACAACGCAACCCCTCGTACCGACAGGAATTGCTCGACCCAGGGTTTGACCTCGTCCTCCAGCAGCTCTTTCGAGGCTGCTGTCACGACGAAGTCATCCGCATAGCGAACACAGTGCACCTTGGCCTTCTTGGCTATTTGGGTTCCCAGCTTCTGCACCAGATGGCGCTTCAGTTGGGTTTCCAAGCCATTGAGGGTGGCGTTTGCCAGACAGGGCGAGATGATCCCTCCCTGCGGCGTCCCGGCCTCCGTAGCCATGAGTTGTCGCCGGTCGATAACCCCGGCTTTCAACCACTTGCGCAGCACCATCCTGTCCATCGGGACATTCCGGCACAGCCACTCATGATTGATGTTGTCGAAGAACCCCTTGATGTCGCCTTCCAGAATCCAGACCGGCGCCGTTTGCGGCGACAGCAGGTGGAACAGCTCAACCATCGCGTCAGCAGTTGAACGATCCGGGCGAAACCCATAGGACTTCGGATCGCTGGTGCTTTCGATTACAGGTTCCAAGACTTGCAGATACAGCGCCTGCATGGCCCGATCCAGCATCGTCGGGATACCCAGCGGGCGTTTCTCTTGCTTGCCGGGCTTCGGTATCCATACCCGCCGTAGCGGTTTGGGCCGATAGCCTCGCTTTTTCGACAGACGTCCCACGGCCTGGAGCTTGGCCTGAGGCGTTCCCCAGGTTTCTCCGTCGACTCCCGGCGTCTTGCGACCCCGGTTTTCCGTGACTCGCCTTACAGCCAGACAGCGGCCATAAAACGAGTGGATCAGCAGTCGTTGCAGGCGTTTAACCCTGCGCCAATCGCCTTCCCCAGTTGCCTGCGCAATCTTTAGCTGCGTCTTCCGAACGGTTTGTTGAATCCTGGCCCAATCGAGAGCGTGCCAGTTCTTCATTCCGTCGAAGGACGCAGACGCGACCGGTGTTGCTGGTTGCGTTTTCATACTGTCCTCCTGATATGCACGACATTCAGGACGGACTACTCCCCTATGGGCAGTAGTCGCCCATAGGGTCGTTTGGTTATCGCTGGAATCAGCCGCTCTTCTTGCGCTCGTAAACCAGATGCACGTCAGCCAGGGTTGCCCCTGCCGGTGATGTTTCAACCGGTATGCCACCCATTACAGGCGACCATTCGCTTTTTGCATCCTCCCATTCCCCACACCCATCAGCGCCCCTTGCGGTTTGCCTGCCTGACCGATGCTGCTGGCCGGGCGAGTGGTCGGGATTGCCACGTTCCCCGAGTCGCATCGATTCCCCGTTTAGGCTTCGTCTTTCCCCCGGCAGTCGTCGTGGTACCGCATCACCTCGTCTGATGGCGATGACCGACTGCGTTGCCATTTTGGCTGGGGCCAATAATTGCCGTAGGCCCGTTGATACTTACGAGGGGTCTGTCGACGATTCACATGCGTTAGCCATGCGGGTTGGGTCATTAGCCTCGTCACGCCCGTGCAATTCGGACGCGAGGCGTTCTCCGTCACCGGATAACACCCTTTTGTGAGCGAGACATTGTTGATCAGGCTTCACACCCCGGGGTTGGCCCCCGACGCATGCCGATCTGATGAACTGGCGGGTACACGCCAGGCTCGGTGCCTCCTATGTGAGCGAGGTTGAGCAATGCGATTCGGAGCTATCGCTCCGTTGCTTAGGCAAGACACCTCCCACGTCTCTCGACGGTGGCGATGGGACCAAACAGCCCAATCACCAGGAGATGAATTTATCCCCGAAGGGAATGATTCACCCTCGGGCTTTTGAAATGCTTGGCAACAGACCCGGAATCCGAGAATGTTCTTTGCTTTCGGTTTTGATCAAATGCAGTCCCATTCGGGCCACATTTGAAATGTACTTTCCCTACAGATAGGGATTTGCGCATCCCCATAAGCGGGTCGTTCCTAGGCTAGCCAGGTTTCTTAACTTCTTTATGACTTCAATCCTTTGATAGCAAAGGATTTTGGTGTCAAAGGGGAAGTTCCCAACCAAGCAACGACACGAACATACGTGTCGCACCAGGCGGCGTATCATAGCCAATCTGTGTAAAAAAACACCAGCTTTCCAGCCAGATCGCCATTCGCCACCTGTTTGTGCAGCCAGGCCTCGGCATGCGCCAGCAGCGCCGGATATTCATCCAGCAGCGCGCTCCAGGCGGGCCCGGCGCCCTCCCCGGCATTCCATGCCCGCCAGAAGTCCTGCAGCGCGCCGCGTGCGGCTGGTGCCAGATCGTGGCTGTACAGATCGAGGAAGGCATGCAGTTTGTCCCAGTGCGCATCGTCTTCCTGCGGATAGATGTGCCACACCAGCGGACGCCCCGCCCACTGCGCGCGAATGAACGATTCCTCGCCGCGCACCGCGTTGAAATCGCAGCTCCACAGCAGCAGGTCGTACTCGTCCTGCGTCATGAACGGCACCACGGCGATCTGCAGCGCGCCTCGCTGATGGCGTTCGCTCGGCTGCAGCGACGGTACGCCGAGCCATGCTGCAACATCCGCCAGCACGCGACCTTCGGGCACCAGCAGCTGGTTCGGCCGGGTATCGGCGGCCAGCGCATCGAGCCAGCCAGCTACGGCGGCATTCTCGTAGGCAAACAACGACAGCAGCCGCGCGCCGGGTTGCAACACCACACCCAGACTGGCAAGGAAATCCTCGCGGCGTGCCGGATCGGCCTGGAACGCTTCGCGGCGCGAAACGAGGTCCGCCTCGCGAATCAGCCCGCCGGTTTTCGCCTCGAAACCGGGGAAGAAAAAGTACTTCTGCAGCCCGCTGGACTGCAGCGACGGCAACGCATGGCAGCCGACGATCCAATCCTCGGCACTGAGGTATTCCAGGTTCAGCCAAAGAATGCGCCGGCTGCTCGCGGCCATTGCATTTATATAGGCAGGTGGCAGCTCGCAGGCGAACGCCTCGATGACCACATCGGCCGGCTCGGCGCCGCCCCACTCGCGCGACCAATGGCGCACGTCGACACCCTCGTGCCACTGCTGCGCCGCGCTCGCGCTGGTGCCGGGACACAGGCGGGCGAACGTCTCGAGATCGTCGACCCAGAGCCGCACTCGCTGGCCATGCTCGGCGGCCAGCTGGCGCGCCAGGCGCCAGGTCACGCCGATATCGCCGTAGTTGTCCACCACGACACAGAAGATGTCCCAGGCAACTTTCACTGACAAACCGAACTCCTTCGAACGCAGGCTGGCCACCGTGCATGGCGCCCATCGCAAACCAATCGGGGCAGGATACGGATCATTGGCGGCCCTGCAAATCGGTCGCTGATCTATCGCTGAGGCTAACGCCACGCACGCGGATGCCCGACACAAAGGCCGTAATCAGACAGGAAGGCAAAGGAGGAAACTGCGAGAAGGCGTCATGGAGGTGAGCCCTGCCAGCCACACCCCGGCACACAATGTCACCGCTGCGGCTGCTCCCTTCCGGGCCTGACCGGGTTCACGGCTGATCGTTGCGGGGGGACCGACAGAGCCCACCATGACGAACCCGCCTGGCGGCGAGCGGCGCCATTGTACCGGCTTATCGACAAGTTACAACCGCTGTCTAGCTGCGGTGCCAGGGCAGAAGATCGCATCTGTGGCGAACGCCAGCCGCTACCGTCGGTCAGTCAAGGGATCAGGCGCGCCATCCGTTAGCCGCATGGCACGAATTGCCCCTAGCCAAAGCCGGTCGTCTGTTCGAGGATGAAAGTGCGCGGCTGGAGTAGAACGCCTGTCACGCAAACATGCTGCGCCGGCGAAACCCTTCATAGCGGCGCGGCGGATGGCAACAGCAATGAGGTAATCATGAGCAAGGCTCCCATCGCCATCATCGGTACCGGTATCGCCGGGCTGTCCGCGGCTCAGGCATTGCACACGGCGGGGCAGGCCGTCCAGCTGTTCGACAAGAGCCGCCGCTGCGGCGGGCGCACGGCCAGCAAGCAGATCGAGAGTGGCTCGTTCGATCTCGGCGCCCAGTATTTCACCGCGCGCGATCGGCGCTTTCGCGAAGCACTGCAGCACTGGCAGGAGGAAGGCTGGGCCGCACCCTGGTCGCCCAACCTCTACCTTTCCCGCGCCGGCCAGCTGGAACCATCGACCGACGAACAGGCGCGCTGGGTCGGCACACCGCAGATGGCGTCGATCGCCCGGGCGTTGCTCGGCGATCTGCCGGTGACGTTCAGCTGCCGCATCACCGAAGCGTTTCGCGGCGAGGAACTCTGGACCCTGGTGGATGCCGACGGCGCCAGTCATGGCCCCTTCAGCCACGTGATCGTCGCCACCCCGGCGCCGCAAGCCAGTGCACTGCTGGCTGCCGCACCGAAGCTCGCGGCCGTCGCCGCCAGCGTCGCAATGGAACCGACCTGGGCCGTCGCCCTGGGCTTCGCCACGCCGCTGCCCACCCAGGTGGAAGGTTGCTTCGTACAGGACGACGCCCTCGATTGGCTGGCACGCGAGCGCAGCAAACCCGGGCGCAACGGACACCTGGACACCTGGGTGCTGCATGCCACCAACAGCTGGAGTCGCCAGCACCTCGATCTGTCCAAGGAGGCCGTCAGCGAGCAGTTGCTCGGTGCGTTCGCCGAGCTGATCGACTGTGTCGTGCCAGCTCCCGAGTTCACTCTGGCGCATCGCTGGCTATACGCACGCCCGGCGCAGCCGCATGAATGGGGCGCGCTCGCCGATGCGGGGCTGGGTTTGTACGCCTGTGGCGACTGGTGTCTCTCCGGGCGGGTCGAAGGCGCCTGGCTCAGCGGTCAGGAAGCGGCCCGACGTCTGCTCGAGCATCTGTAGCGACGACTGCGCGAGTCGGCACGCGGCTCGCTAAAGTTGCGCCGGCAACGGCCGAATCTCCCGATTGAACGCCGCGCCTTGGTCGGCACGTCTTTGTCTCTCGGGAGTTTCGATGAACCCCTCAACCCTGATCGGTATCGTCGCGAGCATCGCGCTGCTTGCGGTGGTCATGCTGTTCGCCGCGCACGATCCCGCGCTGTATCTCGACCTGCCCAGTCTGGGCATCGTGCTGGTGGGTACGCTGGCCGCGACCTTCATCAGTTACCCGCTGCGCGAGGTAATGCGTGTGTTCGGCCTGATCGGCACGGTGCTGCGCAACGAACGGCTGTACACCCGCCAGGACCTGGAAGAGCTGGTGCAGATCTCCCGGCTGTGGATCGCAGGCGAGCTGCCGGCCGTGGAACGGGCCGTCGAGCAGGTGAAGAACCCGTTCCTGCGCACCGGCGTGCAACTGGTGATCGACAACACCCCCGAAGAAGACATCATCGACCTGCTGCAGTGGCGCATCGCCCGGCTGCGCGCACGCGAGAACGCCGAGGCGCAGCTGTTCCGCACGATGGCCAGCTACGCGCCGGCGTTCGGCATGATCGGCACGCTGGTCGGGCTGATCAACCTGATGTTCCTGCTCGGCAGCGGCGACATGCAGCAGATCGGCCGCAGCCTGGCGGTCGCGCTGATGACCACCTTCTATGGCGTGCTACTGGCCAACCTGCTGCTCAAGCCGGTCGCGGTGAAGCTGGAGCGGCGCACCGAGCAGCGCGTCGCGCTGATGAACCTGGTGATGCAGGGCATCGCGATGATGTGCAACAAGCGCAGCCCGGCCTACATGCGCGAGACGCTGAAGTCCTTCATTGCCCATCACGACGACGAGATTCGCGACGGCAACCCGCGCAAACCACGCGCCGCGCAGCCGGACGTCTGAAATGAACGGTTCCGCACAACGCAACGGCCGCTTCGCCAGGTGGCACGTCGAGCCTCGCGGCGAAGAAGAACAGGAAGGCTGGCTGCTCACCTACCTGGACATGATCACCCTGCTGCTGGTGATGCTGGTGGTGATGCTCGCCTTCGCCGGCCAGGGCGACGGCGCGACGCAGCAATCCAGCGCAGCACAGGCTGCCGATGGGCAGGCACCGCTCGTTATCGGCACGCCGCAGCCATCTGATGGAGTGCAGGCGATTGCCGCGATTGCCCCCGCGCCGCCGTTGCCGGAGCAGACGCGCGAACCGGCACCGACGCTGCCGGACCTGGGCGAGGACATCGAAGTGATCGTCAACGAGGGCAGCATCAGCTTTCGCATCAGCAGCGAAATCCTGTTCGGCTCCGGCCAGGCCGAACTCGAGGAGGCCGGGTTTGCCGTGCTCGACCGGCTGATCCCGACACTCGCCGCCACCTCGCACCGGATCATCGTCGAGGGCCACACCGACGACCTGCCGATCCAGACGCCGCGCTTTCCGTCCAACTGGGAACTGTCAGCCAGCCGCGCCAGCAGCGTGGTGCGCTACCTGCAGGTCAGCGGCATCGCCGCCGCCCGGATGAGCGCGACCGGCTACGCTGAAACCCGCCCGCTACGCGACAACGCCAGCGACCAGGGCCGCGCCGGCAACCGACGAGTCGAACTGGTGATGCAGACCCAGCCGCCCGCACCCTGAGCGCGGCGCTCAGCCGAGCGCCGTGTCGAGGAACATCATCACTGCGAAGCCGATCATCAGGCCGATGGTCGCCGGCGTCTGGTGGCCGTTACGGTGTGTTTCGGGAATCACCTCGTGGGACACCACGAAGATCATCGCGCCGGCCGCCAGCCCCATGCTCACCGGATAGGCAACGGCGAAACCGCTGGACATGCCCAGACCAACCAGCGCACCGAGCGGCTCCATCAGGCCGGAAGCCGCGGCGACCAGTGCCGAGGCCAGCGCGGACAGGCCGGTGGTACGCAGTGCCAGCGCCACGGCCAAGCCTTCGGGGATGTCCTGGATGGAAATCGCCGTGGTCAGCGGCACGCCCACGCCGAGGTCGCCATTGGCGAAACTCACGCCAATCGCCATGCCCTCGGGAATGTTGTGCAGGGCGATGGCCAGCACGAACAACCAGACGCGATTCAACCGCTCGCAATCCGGCCCGCAGGGCCCCGTGCTTTCGTGCTCGTGCGGCGTGAAATAATCGAGCCCGAGCATCAGCAGCGCCCCCAAGCCGAGCCCGACGACCACCATCAGCGCCGCCGCCGAGCCGCTGTCGAAAATCTCCCGGCCGGCGGCAAGCCCCGGCAGGATCAGCGAGAACGAAGCGGCCGCAAGCATCATGCCGGCCGCGAAGCCGAGCATGCTGTCCTGGGTGCGGCTGGAAATCTCGCGCAGACCGATGGCCAGCAGAGCACCGAGCGCCGTGGCGGAGAACCCCGCGCTGCCGCCCAGCATGGCGAGGCGCAGGTTGTTCTGGTCGCCGTTGTGCAACGCGCTGTAGCCGCTCGCCAGCAGCAGGGCCAGCACCGCCAGCAAGGCGGCGCCAAGCCCGGTCGCAATCCAGGGATTGGCCTGCGCCTGGGCAATCCAGGCGGAGCGCAGTGTCGCAGCGGAGCTTTGCGTCGTATCCATGTCGTCGGATCCTTGGAGCGGGCCTTCATTGTAGCGCCGCGCCTTCTGGCGGTTCCTGCTATGACCGCGATAGACGCGCGCCCGCACCGCGCGAGGATGGCTCGACGAATGGATTGGCCGTAAGCTGCGGCGACATACTCTGGGGAGTGCTCAACTTGCTCGCAACGCCTTCTCGCCGCTCGCTCGTAGTGATCCTGCCGGCCGTCCTGATCGCCGGCTGGCTGCTCTGGCAGCACTGGCAAGGGCCGGAGCTGCCGGGCTATCGCCTGGAGCCGCGCCCGCTGGTGCAGCGGGTGGTCGCCAGCGGCGAGGTGGACAATCAGTCGGTCGCCCAGATCGGCAGCGAGATCACCGGTGTGATCGCCGCCCGCCACGTGCGCGAAGGCGATCCGGTGAAGGCGGGCGACCTGCTGCTGGAGCTGCGTGACGACGAACAACTGGCGCGCCTGCGCGAGGCCGAAGCTGCGCTGCGCCAGCTGATCGACAGCAGCCGGCCGCAAGCCCAGGCCACGCTGCGCGATGCGCAGAGCAACCTGCAGCAGCTGGTGCGCGAACGTGAGCGCCGCGAAACCCTCTTCGAACGCAAGCTGCTGGCTTCCGAGGCGCTGGAGCAGGCGCGTCGCGCCGAGCTGGCGGCGCGGGTGATACGTGATCGCGCCCGCCTCGCCGCTGCCGCGCAGGCGCCCGGTGGTAGCGAGGAACAGGTACTGCGCCAGCGCCTGGAGGCTGCACGCGCCAACCTCGCCAAGACGCGCATCCACGCCGAGGTCGATGGCATCGTGCAGACCCGCGCCGTAGAGCCGGGCGACTTGGTCCAGCCGGGACGCATGCTGCTGGAAATCGCCCGCGCCGGCCGACGCGAAATCATCCTGCCGCTGGACGAAAAGAACCTCGCGCCCGTGGCGATCGGCCAGGCGGCGCAGGTGATCGCCGATGCCTATCCGCTGCGCGCGTTCGCCGCCCGCGTGAGTTTCATCGCGCCCAGCGTCGACACTGCGCGCGGCACCATCGACGTGCATCTGGACCTGGAAGAGCCCGCCGAACTGCTGCGCCAGGGCATGACGGTGTCGGTGAACATCGAGACCGGGCACCGTGAGCAGGCGCTGGTACTGCCCAACGACGCGCTGCGCAGCCGCGACGGCGAGCATGCGCGGGTGCTGCGGGTGCGTGACGGCAAGGTCGAACGGGTGGACGTACGTCTCGGCCTGCTCGGCACGGCCTTGAGCGAGGTACTCGATGGTCTGCAGGCCGGCGACCGCGTGCTCGCCGCCGAAGCCGAAGAAGGCCGGCGGGTACGCCTGCGCGAGCAGCCGATTCCCACCGGCGTGCAGGACTGACCACCGATGCGCCTGCTCGACTCGCTGTGGACCGAGTGGAAAATCGCCCTGCGCTTTCTGCTCGACAACCGCTTGCAGACGCTGCTGATCGTCTTCGGCATCGCCGTGGGCTCGGCAGTGATCGTCTTCATCACCGCGTTGATCACCGGCCTGCAGGCCAACGTGATCGAGCGCACACTCGGCACCCAGTCGCACATTCGTATCCTGCCGCCGGACGAGGTCAATCGCGTGCTGCCGGCAGCCGACGGCGCGCTGACGCTGCTGCTGGAAAGCCCGCGCGCTCAGCGTCTGCGTTCGATCAGTAATTGGCAGGATGTGCGCGACGTGCTCGATCAGGACGCCCAGGTGCTCGCCGTATCGCCGGTCATCAGCGGTCCGGCGCTGGCGCGCCGCGGCGTCGCGCGGGCTTCGGTGGCGCTGGTTGGCATCGATCCACAGCGCTACCAGCGCATCATTCCGTTGGCCGAGGAACTGGTTGCGGGCGAACTGCGCGTCGGTGCCGGCGATGCGGTGATCGGCACCGAACTGGCGCGTGACCTGGGCCTTGGCGTCGGCGACAAGCTGCGTCTGGACGCCGGCGAGGGGCGCGAGGCGGTCGTCGATATCGCCGGAATCTTCGAGCTGGGCGTGCGCGAGCTGGACGAGCGCTACGTCTATCTGGATCTCAAGCAGGCACAGACCCTGCTCGACCTGCCCGGCGGCGTGACGGTGATCGACACCACCGTGGCGCAGATTTTCGAGGCCGACCGGATCGCCCGCCGCCTCGCCCGGTTGACCGGTCTGCGCGCCGAAAGCTGGATGGATACCAACGGTCAGCTGCTCAACGCACTCAGCTCGCAGAGCATGACCACCGAGATGATTCGCGTGTTCGTCGGCATCTCGGTGGCCTTCGGCATCGCCAGCGTGCTCGCCGTCAGCGTCGTTCAGCGCACGCGGGAGATTGGCATCCTGCGGGCGATGGGCAGCCCGCGCCAGCAGATTCTGCGGGTATTCCTGATCCAGGGCGGCCTGCTCGGCCTGCTCGGTTCGGCCTGCGGCGGCGGCGTCGGCTGGGGGTTGGTGCAGGTGTTCAACCTGCTGGGGCCACGGCTGTTCTACATCCCGGTCGACCCGACGCTGGTGCCGCTGGCCATGCTCGTGGCAACCGTGACCGGCGTCCTGGCGGCCGCCCTGCCCGCCCGCCGCGCGGCACACTACGACCCGGCGGTGGCCATTCGCTATGTCTGAGCCGACCATGCCTGACCCGCGCGAAGTGCTGCGCCTGGAAGGCGTGCGCAAGAGCTTCAACCTCGGCACGCCACTAGAAAGCGAGGTGCTGCACGGCATCGATCTGCGCTTGCGTGCCGGCGAGCTGACCGCCCTTATCGGCCCGTCCGGCTCGGGAAAGAGCACGCTGCTGAACGTCATCGGCCTGCTCGACCCGCCGAGCGCCGGCGAGCTGTACCTGCTCGGCCGGCCGACACGGATGGTCGATGACGAGACGCGCACGCGCCTGCGCAACGAGGCGATCGGCTTCGTCTTCCAGTTCCATCACCTGATCTCGGCGTTCAGCGTGCTGGATAACGTACTGATGCCGCTGATGATCCGCCATGGCAAACCGTCGGCGACGGAGATCGACCTGGCGCGCAGCCTGCTCGACGAGGTCGGCCTCGCCGCGTACGCCGACAAGAAGCCCACGCAGATTTCCGGTGGCCAGCAGCAGCGGGTCGCCATCGCCCGTGCGCTGGTGACCCGCCCACCGCTGCTGCTGGCCGACGAGCCGACCGGCAATCTCGACACACGTACCGCACAGAGCGTGTTCGAGCTGTTCCACCGCATCAATGCGCAGTTCGGCTGTGCGGTGCTGGTGGTCACCCACGATCCCCGCCTGGCGGCCAACTGCGCACGCACCGTGCAGCTCGTCGACGGACAGATCGTCAGCGACGCGTTGAATTCGCCGCTCGATGGGTAAACGCCACCGCCGAACTAGTCGTCGGCCCGTGGAAACGCAACCACAAAAAACGCGCTACTATCGACAGGCTTGCATACCCCGCGGGGTATTAATACGTTGAAAGGAGTTGCGACATGAGCGCCCGGATTGAAGCCTTCTTCGACCCCGACACCTTCACCTACAGCTACGTTGTCAGCGATCCGCAGACGCGCCAGTGCGCGGTGATCGACTCCGTGCTCGACTATGACGCCGCCTCTGGACGCACATCGCATCAGGCCGCCGATCGCATCATCGACTACATCCGTACGCACGAGCTGCAGGTCCAATGGCTGCTGGAAACCCACGTGCATGCCGATCACCTGAGCGCCGCTCACTATCTCAAGCTGCACCTGGGCGGTCGGCTCGCCATTGGCGAGCGCATCACCGAAGTGCAACGTACCTTCGCCGAACTGTTCAACGCCGGCGCCGATTTCGCCACCGATGGTCGGCAGTTCGATCAGCTGTTTCGTGACGGCGAACGGTTCCAGATCGGCAACCTCGATGCACAGGCACTGCATACGCCAGGCCACACGCCCGCCTGCCTGACCTACCTGATCGGCGACGCCGCATTCGTCGGCGATACGCTGTTCATGCCCGACTACGGCACCGCCCGCTGTGACTTTCCCGGCGGCGACGCGCGTACGCTGTACCGCTCGATCCAGAAACTGTTCGCCTTGCCCGACAGCACCCGCGTGTTCCTCTGTCATGACTACAAGGCGCCAGGCCGCGAGACGTTCTTCCACGAAACCAGCATCGGCGCCGAGCGCGTGCACAACGTGCATATCCACGCTGGCATCACCGAGGAGGAGTTCGTGACCATGCGTACCGCGCGCGATGCCACGCTTGGGCTGCCAGCCCTGATCCTGCCTTCGGTGCAGATCAATATGCGCGGCGGCGAACTGCCTCCAGCCGAGAGCAACGGCACGCGCTACCTGAAAATACCTCTGGACAGGCTCTGACCGCCCAGACAACGAACCTTTGCCTCACGGGAGATAGACATGAAAACCGCCCATGACCTGGTCGTCGAGGCCAGGACCCGCATCCGGGAAGTTCCGATTGCCGATGCCGAAACGGCGATTCGCGAATCGGACGTACTGATCGATGTGCGCGAAGGCGACGAATATCACGCCGCGCACGTTCCCGGTGCCGTGAACATTCCACGTGGCGTGCTGGAGTTCAAGCTCAGCGGCATGCCCGAGTTCGATTCGCGCGACCTGGCGATCGTGCTCTACTGCAAGACCGGCGGGCGCGCCGCGCTCGCCGCCGCAGCGCTGCGGGAGATGGGCTATCTGCAGGTCAGGTCCATCGAAGGCGGCTTCGATGCCTGGTGCGCGGCCGGCCTGCCGCAAACGACTCCGAGCCTGCCCGATTTCAGTTGAGCTCCGGCTCAAGCGACAGACAAAGCATCGGGTGGCATTGCGCAATCGCGCTAGACTTCTGCACGCAGCGCGGCGGTCGCAATGGTCGCCACGCAATGACCAGCGGAGATGAAGACGATGAAGCGAGGGACATGGGCGCTGCTGCTGTGCATCGGCATCGGCATCGGCACGAGCCAGTGGGTGCAGGCTCAGGAGCTGAAAATCACCCTGGCGGGCGTCGAGCATGACCGCGGCAACGTGCGGGTCGGCTTGTATGCTGATCCGAAGACCTTCCGCAAGGAGGCCAAAGCATTCGCCACCAAGCAGGCCCCCGCGGCAACGGGCGACGTGACGCTGACTTTCGGTGATGTTCCGCCGGGGCGTTATGCGGTCATGGCCTACCACGACGAGAACGCCAACGACGAACTCGACCGCCGCTTCGGCATGTTTCCGGCCGAAGGCTACGGTCTGTCCAACAACCCCAAGGTGATGGGCCCGCCGGCCTTCGACGACAGCGCCTTTGACGTCGTCGCCGAGCAGAACACGACCATCATTATCGACATGCGCTACTGAGCATGGCGATGGCAGTCGCCGCCGGTCGATTGCCGACCAGCGGCGAGTGTGGCCTCAATGGCGCAGCTTGCAGGTCTTGATGCCCAGCAGACCGTATGCCGGGCAGAAGCGGAAGATGCCGGTCGCGAGCGGTAGCAGGCCGATCCAGCCCCACATGCCGATCACGCCGCCCAGCGTCAGGCCGATCAGTAACAGCCCGACGACTATCCGCACCGTACGATCGATTGTTCCCACATTGGCTTTCATGATGACCTCCAAGGTCAGTGCGCGCGCCGGCTTTCCAGCGCAGTGAAGAGCAACATTCCGCCCAGCATCGCCACGACGAACAGCGCGACCTGCCAGCGCCCGGACAGCAGCATCGCCAG
Organism: Stutzerimonas degradans; assembly: GCF_024448505.1. Taxonomy (GTDB): domain Bacteria; phylum Pseudomonadota; class Gammaproteobacteria; order Pseudomonadales; family Pseudomonadaceae; genus Stutzerimonas; species Stutzerimonas degradans. The sequence continues at coordinate 249,369 of NZ_JAMOHV010000004.1, read as the reverse complement.
CGCCGGACCGGGACAGATGCCGGCGATACCCCAGCCAATGCCGAACAGTAGGCTGCCGCCGATCAGGCGCCGATCCAGCTCACGCTTTTCCGGCAAGCGCATCGGTGCATCGAGCAGCGAGACATGGCGGCGTCGCGCCCAGCCGAACGGCAACAGCGCCACTGCGATGGCACCGGCCATCACCAGCGCCAGTGAGGGATCCCAGACGCCCGCCAGGTCGAGAAAACCGATCACCTTGGCCGGATTGGCCATGCCCGAAAGCAGCAGACCGATACCGAACAGCAGACCCGCGGCAAATGCAGTCAGCTTGCGCATGTTCAAGCTCCGACAAGGTGGCGAATGACGAAAACGGTCGCGAATCCTGCGGCCATGAAGGCCAGGGTCGCGACGATAGAACGCGCCGAGAGGCGTGAAATACCGCAAACGCCGTGACCGCTGGTGCAGCCCGCGCCATAGCGCGTCCCTACACCTACCAGCACGCCGGCGATCAGCAGGCCAAGCCAATTGGTCTGGAATTCCATCTGCGGCCATTCGCCGGCTATCAACCACAGCAACGGCGCCAGCAGGATACCGAGCAGGAACAGCGCCTTCTCGCCCCGCCCCTCCGCGTTGCGCTCCAGCAGGCTGGCGAGCAGGCCGCTGATGCCGGCAATGCGGCCGTTCAGCATGACGAACAGAGCAGCTGCCAGCCCGATCAGCGCGCCGCCGGCCAAGGCCGACCAAGGGGTGAAATTGACCCAATCGATAGTCATTGCTCGCTCCCGCAGAAAAGTTGGTAGAGGGTGGCGATGACCGCCAGCGCCTCGGGACTGCTGATGCGGTAGAAGATCTGTTTGCCATCACGACGGGTTTCCACCAACCCCTCGCGCCGCAGCACCGCGAGCTGTTGCGACAGCGTCGGCTGCTGGATGCCCAGCAACTGCTCCATGTCGCTGACATTGCGCTCGCCCTGGCTCAACTGACACAGCAGCAACAGTCGGTCCGGATTCGCGAGCGTTCGCAGCAGCTGCCCTGCCGCCGCCGCGCTGTCACGCAGGCGTTGGATATCCAATTCAGCGGAAGCAAGCGTCACAAGAAACACCTTCAAAAAAAACAATATATTTATATCTATATTGTTTGGTGACCCACTTGTCAACACAGCGGTGGTCAACGCTCGTTGCCATCGCTAGGATGCCCCTACCGGTATATGACCGACCCACGCAAAACGTACTCGCGCCGGGCGCTCTGTTCGTTTCTTCCCGCCGAGGTGATTGATGGAAGACCAGGCAATAACGTCGATCGACATGCAGGACCAGCAGCAGGCCATGCTCAAACGGCTGGCCCGGGTCGAAGGCCAGATTCGCGGCATTCAGGCGATGATCAAGCGCGGCGAGGAATGCGAGGCCATCGCTCAGCAGTTCTCGGCAGCCCGCAGCGCACTGGATAAGGCCTATAGGCTGATGCTGACCTGCCTGCTCGAGGAGGCGCTACACGATCAGGAACAGGACACGGCGGCCGCACTGGAGCGTGTGCGCAGCATCTTCACCAAGTACACCTGAGCGATCGACGCGCCTGCCGCGTAGCGATGCCGTACAGGAAATGAGCGATGTGAGAAATTGCAGGCATAAAAAAAGCGACCCTGAGGTCGCTTTTTTAGCTTCAAATGCCGGTTTCGACACCTGAAGCGAATTTGGAGCGGGAAACGAGACTCGAACTCGCGACCCCGACCTTGGCAAGGTCGTGCTCTACCAACTGAGCTATTCCCGCAAACTTGGCGTCCCCTAGGGGACTCGAACCCCTGTTACCGCCGTGAAAGGGCGGTGTCCTAGGCCACTAGACGAAGGGGACACACCCCGGAAACTACAGCCTGATTCCGGCTTGCCGCGCTTCGTTTGGTGCTTCACGCTGCAAGTGGCGCGCATTTTATGGAGGCACCGATAGCCCGTCAACCCTGCAAACCAAAAAAAATCGACATCGTCTTCGACGCTATCAGCTTGCCACCCCAGCCACTACACTCAGGCGCAAACTCAGCCGCACGGAGTGCCTGATGTGTCTCCTTTAATGGTCACCGGCCTGGTCGTTGCCGGCGTAGTTCTGCTGGTTGCTATCGGCTATATCAACCAACTCGTCGAGCGGAAGAACCTGGAGAAAGCCAGGCTACGGGCAGACCTGAACGATCGCCGACGCCGCTGCAGCAACCTCAGCGAAGCGCTACCCGGGCAGATGATGACACCAGCCCTGAAGCAGGTACTCGCCCGTATCGAGCTGAACCTCAGCGAACGGCTGCTGCCGCTCGAGCGCGGCAACGATCAGCTGACCAGCCGAATCCAGGGCCTGCGCGCCGAAATCGCCGAAGGCGACGCCATCCCGGTTCGCAATCCGCCACGGCAGATCATCAGCGAAGCCCAGGCCAAGGAGGTGCGCTTCATGCTTGAAGATCTCCATGCGCAGATCGTTCGAGCAGCCAAGGAGCGTCAGCTCAGCCAGGAGGAAGGTCGCCGCTGGGTTCAGGAAATCCAGCGCCTGCTCGCCGTACTGCACATCGAATACTTTGCGGGTCTCGGTCGCCAGGCGCTGCAACAGAACCTGCCACAACGCGCGCGCCTGGCCTTCGAGCGTGCGATCCAGCACATTCGCAAACAGCCGTCTACAGTCGAGTACTCGGCGCAACTCAAACAATTGCAGAATCTTCTCGATCACGCCAATGCATTGGTGTCGAACCAGGTGCGTCCCGCCGCGGATGAGCCGAGCGAGCTGGCCGAAGGCATGAAGGCGTTCGACGACGAGGATCTGTGGAAGAAGAACAACGTCTACTAGGCCCTACAGAGAGAACAACAATGACACTGACGGTTTACGGCGCCCCGCTTTCGCCTTTCGTACGCAAGGTCAGGCTCTGCCTGTTGGAAAAAGCGCTCGACTATCAGCTGGAAATGGTGATGCCGTTCAATCCGCCGGACTGGTATCTGCAACTCAACCCTCTCGGTCGCATTCCGGCGCTGCGCGACGGCGACCTTACGCTGGCCGACTCGAGCGTGATCTGCCAGTACCTCGAAGACGCCTATGCCGATACGCACCGCCTGTACGGCGATGACGCTGCAAGCCGAGCAAGGATTCGCTGGCTGGAGAAATACGCCGACTACGAGCTCGCGCCGCTGACAACCTTCTGCATCTTTGCCAACCGCATACTCAAACCGAGCTCGGGGGGCAGCTGCGACGAGCAAGCCGTACAGTCGGCGCTGCACGAAAAGCTGCCGCGACACCTCGACTACCTTGAGCAGCAACTGGGGCAGCAGGACTATTTCGTTGGCGGGCGCCTGTCGCTGGCCGATCTCGCCATTACCAGCCAGTTCATCAACCTGGCTCACGGTGGTGAATCGCTGGACACCGCTCGCTGGCCCGCATTGGCTGATCATTACGCCCGCATGCTTGCCCTGCCCTCGCTCGCCGGTCTGCTGCCCAGCGAGCAGCGCATGAACGACAAGCTCAAGGAAATGGCCAAAGCGGCGGCACGCTGAGCCTAAACGTACGCAGCGCCCGACCGAGGCGCTGCAACTCTTCAGTCGCGACGTTCGAGCAAACGCTGACCGACCCACTGACGCGCATATTGATACGCGCATCGTCCGTTGCGGTTACCGCGTCCGGTTGCCCAGCGAATCGCATCTCTCTCCAGCGCCTCGCTCCATACCCAGTCCAGCCCGGCCCGATCTGCCAGCGAGCCGATCCAGTGGCGAACGACGCTCAGGTAGTGCTCCTGACTGAACGGGTAGAACGACAGCCACAGGCCGAACCGGTCGGACAAGGCGATCTTGTCCTCCACCGCCTCGTTGGGATGCAACTCGCCATCGACCATTTGCCAGTGCTCGTTATCGCTCTGCCGTTCCGGCACGAGATGGCGGCGATTGGAGGTGGCGTAAAGCAGCACGTTTTCCGGTGCCCGCTCCAGCGAACCGTCGAGCACGCTCTTGAGCACCCGGTAATCCCCCTCGCCGGCCTCGAAGGACAGGTCATCGCAGAACACTACGAACGCCCGCCGCTCGCCGGCAAGCGCCTCCACTAGGCGGGGCAGATCGGCCAGGTGGTCGCGCTCGATTTCGATCAGACGTAGTCCGGCGGCGGCGTATTCAGCCAGCAGGGCGCGAATCAGCGACGACTTGCCGGTGCCACGCGCGCCCCAAAGCAGCACATGGTTGGCCGGCATTCCGGAAACGAACTGGCGGGTATTGGCCGCCAGCAGATCGCGCTGGCGGTCGATGCCGATCAGGTCGTCCAGCGACAGATCGAGATTCACGCGCAAAGGCGCCAGCCAGCCCCCGCGCGCATCTCGCTGCCAGCGCGCGGCAATGGTCCCACCCCAGTCGATGGGCTCATGCGGTATCGGCAATAACGGCTCGACACGCGTCAGCAGCGCCTCGGCACGCCGCAGAAATGCTTTCAGTTCGACATCCATCGGGCGACTCCAGATGTGATTCATAGACTTGAGCGGCGCGAGCTCCACACCCACTACCCCATCGACGCAGCGGGCGCTCGCAGCGTCCTCCGCGGCGGGGAGACTCAGGCGTCGTGCGGCTCCAGATCGAGAGACGCGGAATTGATGCAATAGCGCAAGCCGGTTGGTCGCGGTCCGTCGGGGAACACGTGGCCGAGGTGTGCATCGCAGCGCGCACAACGCACCTCGATGCGATGCATCCCGTGGCTGAAATCATCCAGACTGGCGATCGCCGTGTCACTGACCGGCTGGAAGTAACTGGGCCAGCCGCAACCGGAATCGAACTTGGCAGCCGAATCGAACAGCGGCGCACCGCAACAGACGCAACGGTAGGTACCCGGGGTCTTGCTGTCGTTGTACTTGCCGCTGAACGGACGCTCAGTGGCACCGAGGCGGCAGATCTGGAACTGCTCGTCGGAAAGCTCTTCGCGCCAGACTTCGAGCGGTTTTTCCAGCTTATCCATCGGTACACCTCCACAGCTTAAAAAAGGCCGATCTGTACCTTTTCCGGTGATCGGGCCGCACGTATCATGCGTGGCTCTTCGACGCCTAGTCTGGCAGCGGGGTTTCCGACTGCCAAGGCGCCCGGGTTCATGCCAAGCGTGGCCAGCCACTCCGGAGCTGGCGCGTTTTCACTTCGGGACACTCAGGATCATGCAGGTCAGCAAATCGAACAAGCTCGCCAATGTCTGCTACGACATTCGCGGGCCGGTGCTACGGCACGCCAAACGCCTGGAAGAGGAAGGCCATCGCATCCTCAAGCTGAACATCGGCAACCCGGCGCCGTTCGGTTTCGAGGCCCCGGAGGAAATCCTCCAGGACGTGATCCGCAATCTGCCAACCGCCCAGGGCTACAGCGACTCCAAAGGTCTGTTCAGCGCCCGCAAGGCGATCATGCAGTACTACCAGCAGAAGCAGGTCGAAGGCGTCGGTATCGAGGACATCTACCTCGGCAACGGCGTGTCCGAGCTGATCGTCATGTCCATGCAGGCCCTGCTGAACAACGGTGACGAAGTACTGATCCCGGCGCCGGACTATCCGCTGTGGACCGCAGCCGTTAGCCTGGCCGGTGGCAAGCCGGTGCATTATCTGTGCGACGAGCAGGCCAACTGGTGGCCGGACCTGGCCGATATCAAGGCCAAGATCACGCCGAACACTAAGGCGCTGGTGCTGATCAACCCGAACAACCCGACCGGTGCGGTCTACCCTAAAGAAGTGCTGGAAGGCATGGTGGAGCTGGCGCGCCAGCACAAACTCGTGCTCTTCTCCGACGAGATCTACGACAAGATTCTCTACGACGACGCCGTGCACATTTCCACCGCCTCGCTGGCGCCGGACGTGCTCTGCCTGACCTTCAACGGCCTGTCCAAATCCTACCGAGTGGCAGGCTTCCGCTCGGGCTGGGTCGCAATTTCCGGCCCCAAGCACAAGGCGCAGAGCTACATCGAAGGCCTGGATATCCTTGCCAACATGCGCCTGTGCGCTAACGTGCCGGCCCAGCATGCGATCCAGACCGCCCTGGGCGGCTATCAGAGCATCAACGACCTGATATTGCCGCCAGGCCGCCTGATCGAGCAACGCAACCGCACCTGGGAGCTGCTCAACGACATTCCGGGCATCAGCTGCGTCAAGCCGATGGGTGCGCTCTACGCCTTCCCGCGGATCGACCCGAAGGTTTGCCCGATTCACAACGACGAAAAGTTCGTACTCGACCTGTTGTTGGCCGAGAAGCTGCTGATCGTCCAGGGCACGGCGTTCAACTGGCCGTGGCCGGATCATTTCCGCGTGGTCACCCTGCCGCGCGTCGACGATCTGGAGCAGGCGATTGGTCGCATAGGCAACTTCCTCAAGACCTATCACCAGTAACGGCATGGATCTGCACATCGACGATTTCTACCGGGACGCCGCGGCAGGCCTGCTGATGCTCTATCAGGCCTTTCCGCGCAAGGTCGCGCTGTACGTCGAGGATCTGATCGGCCACGAAGAGCCGGACGAATTCGGCCTGCCGAGCAAGCGCCACCAGGGCTGCCTTGGGGCGCTGCTATGGCTCGCCGAAGAAGGCTACCTGCGCTTCGACAGCACCATTCAGTATCAGGCGCTGGATCAGGCGGTACTCACCGAAAAGGCGTTCCTGCGCCTGACTCGCAGCGTTCCCGATCTGCCCGCCGCAACGGAAACCCTGCCTTCGAGCGTGCAACGCGTTCATGCCAGCCTCGCCCATCAGCTACGCGAAGCGCTGAAAAGCGGAAACAGCGAGCGTCTCGCCGGATTGGCCCGACTGCTCCTCGAAAGCGGCCCGCTGCCAGCACGACACGACATAGCTTGAAATAGTCGCCCGGTTGAATAGCCCGGGGGCGCACCTTATATAGCCTACGTTCTTTCTCGTACTCCCGGAGTCAGTCGCAACCATGATGCGCATTTTTCTGTTCGTGGCCACCAACCTCGCGGTACTGCTGATCGCCAGCATCACGCTCAAGGTGCTCGGGGTCGACCGCTACACCGGCCAGAACTATGGCAGCTTGCTGGCCTTCTGCGCGGTCTTCGGCTTCGCCGGCTCGCTGGTTTCGCTGTTCATCTCCAAGTGGATGGCGAAAATGAGCACCCGCACCGAAATCATCAGCCAGCCTCGTACGCGCCATGAGCAGTGGCTGCTGCAGACCGTCGAGCAACTGTCGCGCGAAGCCGGTATCAAGATGCCGGAAGTCGGTATCTTCCCGGCCTACGAGGCCAACGCCTTCGCCACCGGCTGGAACAAGAACGATGCCCTGGTGGCCGTCAGCCAGGGTCTTCTGGAGCGCTTCTCGCCGGACGAGGTCAAGGCCGTACTGGCCCATGAAATCGGCCACGTGGCCAACGGCGATATGGTCACGCTCGCGCTGATCCAGGGCGTGGTGAACACCTTCGTGATGTTCTTCGCGCGGATCTTCGGCAACTTCGTCGACAAAGCGATCCTCAAGAACGAGGAAGGCCAAGGCATCGGCTACTTCATCGCGACCATCTTCGCCGAACTGGTGTTGGGTCTGCTGGCCAGCATCATCGTCATGTGGTTCTCGCGCAAACGCGAATACCGCGCCGATGAAGCCGGCGCTCAGCTCGCCGGCACCCAAGCCATGATCGGCGCGCTGCGCCGCCTGCAGGCCGAACAAGGCGTGCCGGTTCAGATGCCGGATACGCTCAAGGCGTTCGGCATCAACGGCGCGCTGAAACATGGCATGGCTGGGCTGTTCATGACCCACCCGTCGCTGGACGATCGCATCGAGGCGCTGCGTCAGCGCGGCTGAGCATGTTCGGATGAAAAAGGGGCGACGCAAGTCGCCCTTTTTGTTTGTCTATCTTCTTCCTCCCGCGCACAAAGGAACCCTCATGCGCCGACTTCTACTCACCTGCTGCGTCATGCTCACGCTCAGCGGTTGCCAGAGCGCCTATTACTCCGCGATGGAAAAGGCAGGCATTCATAAACGTGACATTCTGGTTGATCGCGTCGAGGATGCCCGCGACTCGCAGCAGGACGCCAAGCAGCAGTTCAAGGATGCGCTGGAGCGCTACCGCAGCGTCGTCAAAGTCAACGGCGGCGATCTGGAACAGCGCTACGAGGCGCTGAACCGGGAATATGAGGCCAGTGTCGCCGCAGCCAACGACGTGCGCGCACGCATCGAGGCTGTCGAAGATGTCGCCGAGGCATTGTTCGACGAATGGGAAGACGAATTACAGCAGTACAGCAACGCCAGCCTGAAGAGCGCCAGTACACGTGAGCTGAGCCGCACGCGCAGCGAATACCGCACACTGCTGCAGCGCATGAAGGCTGCCGAGAAGCGCATTGCGCCGGTGCTTGCCGTGCTGCGCGACCAAGTGCTGTTTCTCAAGCACAATCTCAACGCCCGCGCCATTGGCGCACTGCAGGGCGAATACCGGACGCTGCAGAGCAACGTCGATCAGCTGATGGCGGACATGCAGCGCGCCATCGACGAAGCGGACAGTTTCATCCGCCGTCTGCAGGCGGGAAGCTGAGCGCCCCGCCCGGTCGCCGTGACGGCATGACAAGCGCGGGGATGTCTCAGGCGTGGCGCCGCAGGTGATAGAAACGCTCCTCCAGGCGCCCCAGACCGCACTCACGCATGCGCGGGTTGCGTTCCAGCACCTCCTTCGACTCGAGCAGTTCGACGTGCCAGTCGGCCGCATAAAGGGCAGTGATCTCAGCGGTATCGACGGCGAAGGGCGGCCCGTCCATCTGCGACTGCTCGTAATCGAGGGTAATCAGCAACTGCTGACAGGCATTCGGCAGGATTGCCGAAAGATGTGCTGCATAGCGCTGGCGCATCGGCGGCGGCAAGGCAATCAGCGCGGCACGATCGTATAGAGCCTGGCAGTCGGCAACATCCTGCGCCGCGAGCGCGAAAATATCACCGCAGCGGATCTCCAGCGCGCCTGCACGGAAAATCTTGAAAGGCCCGGCTTGGGAGACCTCGGCGTCGAGCTGCTGTTCAGCGAAGAACGCTTCGACCGCCTTCTCGCTCAGCTCGACACCCAGCACCCGATACCCCTGTTCGGCCAACCAGGCAAGATCGACGCTCTTGCCGCACAGCGGCACCAATACCTGCGCACCCGGCGCAAGCCCAAGCCGCGGCCAGTGGCGCCGCAGCCCGGGATGCACCATGCCAAGGTGAAAACCGATTTCATTGCGCGCCCAGCGCTGCAGCCAGAAGTCTTCGTGCATCCGCAAACCTCCTTCCAATGAAGACGGCAGCTTAGCAGAGCACCTTACAGGCGAAGCCGATCATTCTGCGTACAGCGCAGCCTCGACATCGAAGCCGGCATCACGCATCTGCGCCAGCTTGTAGCGCAGCGTACGCGGGCTGATACCGAGGCGGTCCGCCGCCTCCTTGCGGCGTCCGCGTTCGCTGCGCAAGGTTTCGATGATCAGCTGGAATTCGTGCTGCCGCAGATCCTCTCCAAGCGCCGCGGCGGATTTCGTCGCGACGTCGCTGGCCGCTGGCGCCTGGCTCGAGACGGCCGCGAGCATCAGCTCAACACCGCCCAGGCAGAGGTCGGCCGGCTCGATCACGCCGCCGCGCTGAAGAATCAGCGCGCGCTGGATGGCGTTGTCCAACTCGCGCACGTTCCCCGGCCAGGCATGAGCCTGCAGGCAGCGCCGCGCGGCCTCGGACAACCGCGCCGGCGCCTGTCGCATCTTCTGCCCATGCTTGGCCAACAGCCGCTCGGCCAGCGGCACGATATCCGCAGTCCGCTCACGCAGTGGCGCCCACGCCAAGGGAAAGACCGATAGCCGATAGTACAGATCCTCGCGAAAACGCCCCGCCGCCACTTCGCCCTGCAAATTACGGTTGGTCGTGGCGAGCACGCGGATATCGAGCGTGATCGGCTTGCGCGCGCCGACCCGCTCCACTTCACGCTCTTGCAGCACCCGCAGCAGCTTGGCCTGCAACGGCAGCGCCATCTCGGATATCTCGTCGAGCAGCAGCGTACCGCCATCGGCCAGTTCGAACTTGCCCGGCTGCGCGGCGACCGCTCCGGTAAAGGCGCCCTTCTCATGACCGAACAACGTGGCCTCGAGCATGTTGTCGGGAATGGCCGCACAGTTGATTGCAATGAACGGTCCATTCGCCCGCGGCGACTGCTGATGGATGTAACGCGCCAGCACTTCCTTGCCGGTCCCCGACTCACCGGAGATGAGCACCGTGGAATCGCTCTGCGCCACCCGTGCGGCCAACTCGAGCAATTGTCGACTGGCCGGTGCATGAGCGACCGGCCCCTGCTCGGCATCATCCAAGCGACCGCAGGCGTGTTGCGCGATCAGGTTCAGCAGAGCCTTCGGTTCGAATGGCTTGAGCAGGTAATCCACCGCCCCCTGACGCATGGCCTGCACCGCGCGCTCGATGGCGCCGAAAGCGGTCATCAGCAGCACCGGCACCTGCGGATAACGCTGGCGGATCACGCTCAACAGTTCGTGGCCATCCATACCCGGCATATTGACGTCACTGACCACCAGACTGAACGCCTCTTCGCGCAGCGCCTGCAATGCCGCCTCGGCGCTCGCCACAGCGCGATAGGCATAACCGCCGACCTCAAGGGTGTCGCCCAGTGCTTCACGCAATGCGTGATCGTCTTCAACCAGAAGAATTCTGCCAGTCATTCGCAAATCTCCTGCGGGCCTGCTGGAAGCAGGGGAATCACCAGCCGCGCGCAGGTGCCTCGTCCAGGCCGGGAAAGCAGCTGCAGCTCACCGTGATGGGCACGCGCAACGGCCTTGACCACCGCCAACCCAAGCCCGGTACCGGTCGCCTTGGTGGTGAGAAAAGGCTCACCCAACCGCGCCAGCAGCGCCGGCTCGATGCCCGGCCCGTTGTCGCTGACACACAAGCGCAAGCTGTCGCCGCGTGCGTAGAGATGAATCTTGAGCCGCACACCGGCGCCTGCAGCCTGCACGGCATTTTCGATCAGATTGAGCAATGCGCCGACCAGCGTGTCACGGTTGCACAGCAGCAGCCCTTGCGCCGCATCGCACTGCCAGCGCAGGTGGATATTCTGCAAGCGCGACTCGGCCGCCGCGCATAGCGCACCGAACAGCTCGGCCGGGGTAATGCGATCCTGCAGAGGCAGATCGCCGCGGGCGAACACCAGCATGTCGCGAACCTGATGCTCCAGTTCGTGCAGCCGGCTCTTCAGGCGTCCGGCAAAACGCGTTTGCTGTTCCGTGCTCAGCCCACCCTCTTCCAGGTGGCTGGCGTAGAGCAAGGCAGAGCTCAGCGGCGTGCGAATTTGATGCGCCAGCGAGGCGACCATCCGCCCAAGTGACGACAGGCGCTGATGGCGCGCCAGCTGATCCTGCAGCCGGCGCGTTTCGGTCATGTCGGTGAGCAGTACCAGCTGCCCCGGCTCGCCGCTCAGCGAGCGGGTGGCAAGCGCAACCCGCCGCCCGTTGGCGAGCGATATCTCATGGCCGTCGTCGCGCCGCGGGGCGAAGCAGCGTGCGATGACGTTGCGCCACAACTGATTCTCCAGCGGCTCGCCCAGGAGCTCAATGGCAACCGGATTGGCTTCGCGCACGACGCCATGCCCGTCGAGCACCACCACGCCACCGGGAAGCAGATCGAGCAGGCTGCGCAACCGCTGGGCCAGCCGCTCTTTTTCATCCAGCTCGCGCAGACGCAGCGCGCTGGCGGCGTCCAACTGACCTTCGAGCGAGGCCACGCGTGCAGCCATCCGCTGCTGAGTGGCGTCCAGCTGGGTTTGCAGCTGGGTCAGCCCATCGAGCGATGGCGAGCACGGACGTTCGGCGGGGGTTGGGCTAGAGGCGGCGCTCACTGTTCCACTCGTGACTGTCAAAAAAAAGACCTGTCACTGGCGGGAGCAAGGTTCGTGCCCGAGGCACGCTGGGCGCGGAGAGGGATGGACATGAGCGGGCCGTACCGACAACAACCGGTACGGCTACGCCCGCCAGACAATCAGTCTTCGGCTGCTGCCAGCTCGCCGTTATCGTCGTCGCGGCGGTTCATGCCGTACTTGCGCATTTTCTCCACCAACGTCGTGCGCCGGATGCGCAGGCGCTCCGCGGCCCGCGCCACAACGCCGCCGGCATCCTCCAGGGCCTGATGGATCAGGCCCTGCTCGAGATTGCCGAGGTACTCCTTGAGATCCAGCCCCTCGATCGGCAGCATGGCGTGCGCTTCGGGAACCGCCATCGGCGCACTGATCGCAGCGCGCTCTTCCATCTCATCATGCAGGCTGACGGCATACTGCTCGTCGTCGTCATCGACATGGCGAAACTTCTTCGGCAGCTCCATGACGCCGATTACCCCATACGGGTGCATGATGGCCATTCGCTCGACCAGATTAGCCAGCTCGCGAATGTTGCCCGGCCAATCGTGCCGGCAGAGCGACATGATGGCTGCCGAGTTGAAGCGAATCGAACCGCGCTTCTCGTGCTCCATACGCGAGATCAGTTCATTCATCAGCAGCGGTATGTCTTCAACGCGCTCGCGCAGCGGCGCCATCTCGATCGGGAAGACATTCAGGCGGTAATAGAGATCTTCGCGGAAGGTGCCCGCCTCGATCATCTTCTCCAGATCCTTGTGCGTCGCAGCGATGATGCGCACATCGGCGACCTGCGTGCGGTTGCTGCCCACGCGCTCGAAGGTGCGTTCCTGCAACACGCGCAGCAGCTTGACCTGCATCGGCAGCGGCATGTCGCCGATCTCGTCGAGGAACAGGGTACCGCCCTCGGCCAGCTCGAAACGCCCGGCGCGTGCCGTGATCGCCCCGGTGAAGGCGCCTTTCTCATGGCCAAACAGCTCGCTCTCCAGCAGTTCCGCCGGAATCGCGCCGCAGTTCACCGGCACGAACGGTGCCTGGCGGCGCTTGGAGTGGTAGTGCAGGTTGCGCGCGACAACTTCCTTGCCCGTCCCGGATTCACCGAGTATCAGCACGCTGGCCTCGGTGTCGGCGACCTGCTGCATCATTTCGCGTACATGCTGCACGGCACGGCTGGTGCCGACCAGGCTGCGAAACAGATTCGGCTCGCGCTGACGCCCGCGCCCCTTGGCCTGATCGTACATTTCCCGGTAAATCTGCGCGCGGTGCAGCGAATCGAGCAGCTTGTTATAGCTGGGCGGCATCTCAAGGCTGGTGAGCACGCGGCGGCGCAGCTCTTCCGGCCAATCCGTCGGCACCGGCTCGCCAATCAGGATCACCGGCACGTTCTCGTCCCACTGACTCATCTGCTTGAACAGCTCGACCGCCCCGCCCTTGCTGGTGACCTCGCCCAGCAGGACGCCAATGACGCTCCGCGACTCCAAGCCCTCCACGGCGTCGCGCCAATCGTGGCTGGAACACGCCAGATGATCCTCGCTGAGGAAATTCAGGATCACAGTCAAGTCACGACAACGGTCACGATCATCGTCTATCAACAAAATCTTGGTATCACGCCACATCTTGTTTATAGGGCTCTTGGCTTGCAGAAAAGAAGCGCCGGAGTTTTCGCATCCATGGGGAAACGCGGCCACACCAGAGGCAATTGGCCGGTAGTTAATTAAAAAAAATGAACGGAGTCAAATTTATGACGTGAATTGTCGACCAAAGGCAGCGCCGGAAATGCCGTTAATCGGCGCCAGCACACACTTCCCGTGCCGCCGGATAGGAATATCTACGGGGTAAAGGCATAGCGTCGCCAGAGTCAAAAATCTATCAAACCTTAATTTTGATAGCTAATTGACAGCACCAGCAGGAAGATGCCGGCTTTTCCGGGAAGTTGGACGGAACGATTACACGAGCGTCCTGGCGAGCGGCGCCTGACAGGCGGCACAGCCAGCTGTGGCAGATTGACGCTATGTCGCACCCGCAGGCCGCGACTATCCGAACAGCTGGTAGACCTTGGCGCTCTCGCGTGCCTGGTTGAGTTGTCGCAACTCGCCGGCGATACGTTGCCGCTCCGTCTGGCATGCGCCAACCAGCTCGCCGTATAGGTTCAGCAGTTGCTGCATGCCGTGGCGTAGCTGAACTTCGTCGCGCTCAGGCTCGCTCATGGCTTCGTCGACTGCCTGCCGGCACTGACGATCGAGCACACTGATAGCCGCCCAGTCCTGTTGCGCCAGTGCATTGCGCAAGGCGCTACCGGTTTCTTCGAGACGTTTGACGGACATATTCATGGATCGACTCCGGGCAGGCTCATCATGCAGCCGCTAGCTGCTTCCTGCTTATCGGCACACCGCCAGCCGGCTTTAGCAGAGCCGACGAAAAGACTCGCCGTGCAAGCCGACCGCGATCAGTAGCGATTACGCAGCCCTGGCGGAACGCTGGGCGGCGCCACTGGATCCCACGGGCCATCCGGGCGTCCGGAGCAGTACCACTCGCCATCCCAGCGGTAATAAAGGCGTTCGCGGTAGAACAGCTCGGTGCCTTCCACCACATACACGCCCAAACGATTATCCCAGTGCGCTGCCGCATGCGGCGGCGGCGCATAGCGCGGATGGCTGCGCTGCACCGATGGTGCCCGCGGCGCCGGTGGGGTCTGGATGGGTGGCGGAGCGATAACCGGACCGCGTGGAGCCGGTGCCTGCGGCACAGGCTTGGCAGGCGGAACCGGCCGTTCGGCCTCATAGGGCGTTCCCGCACACGCTGCCAGAAGCAGCGTCGCGCCTAGCGCTACGATCCGCTGCGCGTGCCGCACCAACGAAATATCGCCAACGCGCACCATCTTCATCCCTCCGCTACCTGCCGGCGCGTCAAGGAGCGTCGGGCTTGTCGATCATCAGGCGAATCGTCTTGTCGCCACCTGCGGTTTTCAACGCTTCGCTCTGACCCGCCCACTCGCCTTTGGTTGCATTACCCTCACGCGAAACGCGCGCCACCAGCTTCACCTCAGGGTAATTGGACATCTTCAGCTGCGGCATCATCGCATCTGCGTCGCCCAGACTGATGTTGGCCGGCAGATCGGCAACGCGCAGGCGCTTGGCCGCCAACGGGATCGCCGGCCCCGATACGGCACGGGCGAACACGAATACGCTGTCATCCGGACGCACATCGTCCTGCAGCGACGGGTCCAGGGTTACCTCGATCTGAAGCCGAACCGCCGCCGATTCGCTGGCGGCCGCAGGCGCAGGTGCTGTCTCGCCAAGCTGTTCACGCGCGCGGGCGATACCGCCCTTGATCGCCTCACGGGATGGGTCCTCTTCCGGCAGTGTGGCCACCAGACGCTCCCAGAAGCCAATCGCATCCTGAAAGCGGGCTTCTTCGTACGCCGCGATCCCCAGCAGACCTAGGCTGGTCACCTCCTGCGGATCGGCGCGCAAGGCTTCGTCGGTCAGCGCCTGCAGTTCCTTCGTCCACTGCCGATTGCCGGCGAAATACTGCGCCTGTGCCCACTGCCCAAGCAGCTCGGGCTGCCGGCCGGCCAGTTCGATCACTCGCGCGAACGCCTTGGCGGCGTCGGCCGGACGTTCCTGATTCATGTAAGTACGTCCGAGGAAGTACCAGCCCTCGGCGGAATCGGGCTGCGCTTCGACAGCCCGCTCCAGGCGCACCGTCATTTCCTCGAGAGAACGCGGTTGCTCGCCGAACTGGCGGGCCAGCTCGACCTTATCGCTGGCGCCCCAGTGCAGGTACAGGCCGTAGCCAAGCAGAGGCACAAGCAGCGCCGCCAGCAGCGGCACTGCACGCCCCAGCCGCGCGCTGCGCGCGTCGTCGCTGCCCTCGGTATCATCCAGCAGCTCGCGTGCGGCATCGGCACGCCCCGCTTCCAGTTGCTCCTCGGTAAGGGTGCCGGCGGCGCGCTGGGCAGCAAGTTCAGCGAGACGCTCCTGATACAGGGCGACATTCAGCGCAGTGCGGTCTTCCTCGGCCTGGGCCTTGCGCCCGCGCAGGATCGGTAGCAGCAGAAAGGCCAGAGCCGCCAGCAGCAGTACGCTGGCAGCAATCCAGAAATCGATCATGAGTCTTTTTTATCCAGCAGCGTGGCGAGGCGTTCGCGCTCGGCATCGGAAAGGGTTCTTGCCGCAGGTGCGGTATCCGCTCGGCGGCGGCGGACCAGAATTACCGTCAACACACCGAAACCAAGGATCAGCAGGCCCGCTGGGCCGTACCAGAGCAACAGCGTGGTGGTGTTTACCGGCGGGTTGTAGCGCACGAAATCGCCATAGCGATCGACCAGATAGGCGACGATCTCATCGTTGCTCTTGCCTTCCTCCAGCATGCGGAAGATCTCTTCGCGCAGGTCCATGGCGATCGGCGCGTTGGAGTCGGCGATGTTCTGGTTCTGGCATTTCGGACAGCGCAGTTCTTCGGTGAGCGTGCGGTAGCGCTCGCGCTCGGCTTCGTCCTTGAAGTCATAGGTGTCGATGGCAGCATGTGCCGTAGCGCTGACGGCCAAACCCAGCAGCAGCGCGCGGATCATCGATTTCATTCGTCCACCAGCTCCTGATAGAGCGCCGCCAGCTGCTCGCGCCAGACTCGCTCGTCGATCGCGCCAACGTACTTGTGGCGAATGATGCCGTTCTTGTCGATCAGGAACGTTTCCGGTGCGCCGTAGACGCCCAGGTCCAATCCCAGCTTGCCATCCGGATCACTGACGTTGAGCTGGTAGGGGTCGAGGAAATCCTTGAGCCACTGCTGTGCCTTGGCGTTCTCGTCCTTGTAGTTGATGCCGTGAATCACGACGCCCTGCTCGGCCAGGCGATTGAGCATGGCGTGCTCGGCCTTACAGGTCGGACACCAGGTCGCCCAGACGTTCACCAGCGCTGGCTTGCCCAGCAAGTCCTCGCGGCGAACCTGCCGGTCGCCCTCCACTGCCGGCAGCTCGAACGCCGGAAACGGCTTGCCAATCAGCGCCGAAGGCAACTCGGTCGGATCGAGAAACAGCCCGCGATACAGAAATACCGCCACCACCAGGAAGATCGCCAGCGGCAGCAACATCAGCACTCGTTTCACATCAGGCTCCTTGTCCAGCCAGCCCCAGTGCTTCACGCACCCGGGTTTTCACCTTGACCCGATACCGCCGGTCACTCGCCGCCAGCATGCCGCCAAAGGCCATCATCAGCCCACCGAGCCAGATCCAGCGCACGAAGGGTTTGATATGCACCCGTACCGCCCAGGCGCCATCGCCCAGCGGCTCGCCCAGCGCGACGTAGAGGTCGCGGGTAAAACCCGCGTCGATGCCTGCCTCGGTCATCGGCATTTGCTGCACGGTGTAAAGGCGTTTCTCGGGGTGCAGAACGGTGATCTCGCGATCACCGTCGAGTACGCGAATGGTGGCCCGATCGGAGGTGTAGTTCGGCCCTTCGTGGTGCTGCGCGCCTTCAAAGACGAACTGATAGCCACCCAGCTCCAACGACTCGCCCGGTGCCAGACGCAGGTCGCGCTCGGCACTCTGCTGGCTGGTGAGCACGACGCCCAGCGCACACATCACCAGGCCGATATGCGCCAGATGCATGCCCCAATAGCTTGGCGCCAGGCTGCGCACGCCGTTCAGCAGGCCTTTGTGTCGGGTCTTGTCGAGCAGGTCACGCACGCTCGCCAGTACCACCCAGGCCGCCAGGAAGCTGACTGCCAGCACTGCCCAGTGGAAGTCACCGAAAGCGAGCGCGCCCAGCCCGCCGAGCACTGCACTGGCAATCAGCACCGGTGTCAGCATGCCCAGCAGCCAGCGCAATGGCGTGTCCTTCCAACGCACCAGAATGCCGACCGCCAGAGCCAGCAACAGCGCAGCCATCAGCGGTACGAACATGGCGTTGAAGTAGGGTGGTCCTACCGACAGCTTGGCTCCCGACAGCGCATCGAGCAGCAGCGGATACAGCGTGCCGAGCAGGATCATCGCCGTGGCGACCACCAGCAGCAGGTTGTTGATCAGCAGCAGCGTTTCGCGTGACCACAATCCGAAGCCGACCTGGCTCTTGACCACCGGCGCACGCAGGGCGAACAGCGTCAGCGAGCCGCCCACCACCACCAGCAGGAAGACCAGGATGAACACGCCGCGCTCAGGATCCGTGGCGAATGCATGTACCGAGGTCAGCACGCCGGAACGCACCAGGAAGGTGCCCAGCAGACTGAGCGAGAACGCGGCGATCGCCAGCAGTACCGTCCAGCTCTTGAACACACCGCGCTTCTCGGTGACCGCCAGCGAATGGATCAGCGCCGTGCCGACCAGCCAGGGCATGAACGAGGCGTTTTCCACCGGGTCCCAGAACCACCAGCCACCCCAGCCCAGCTCGTAATAAGCCCACCAGGAGCCCAGCGCGATACCGATACCAAGAAACGCCCAGGCCACCAGCGTCCAGGGGCGCGACCAGCGCGCCCAGGCGGCATCCAGGCGCCCGCCGAGCAGTGCCGCAATGGCGAAGGCGAAGGCCACGGAGAAGCCGACGTACCCCATGTAGAGCATCGGCGGGTGTACCACCAGGCCGAAGTCCTGCAGCAGCGGATTGAGATCGCGGCCATCCATCGGCGACTGCGGCAGCAGACGGTCGAACGGGTTGGAAGTAACGATCAGGAACAGCAGAAAACCGATACTGATCAGCCCCATCACCCCCAGCACGCGCGCCAGCATCTCTTCCGGCAGTTGCCGCGAGAACACCGAGACGGCGAAGGTCCAGGCCGACAGAATGAACGCCCAGAGCAGCAGCGAGCCCTCATGCGCGCCCCATACCGCGCTGAACTTGTAGTACCAGGGCAACGCGCTGTTGGAGTTCTGCGCCACGTAGGAAACGGAGAAGTCGTCGACCATGAACGCATAGGTCAGACAGGCGAAGGCGAAGGCGAGGAACGCGAACTGCCCCCAGGCCGCCGGCTGCGCCAGACTCATCCACTGCCGGTCACCGCGCCAGGCGCCGATCAGCGGCAACGTGCCCTGCACGCAGGCCAGGCACAGCGCGAGGATCATCGCCAGATGGCCAAGCTCAGGAATCATTTCGCATACTCCTGCTTGCCGCCCTCGTAATGTTTCATCATGCCGCTCTTCTCGAGCGCCTGCGAAACCTCCGGCGGCATGTAGTTTTCATCGTGCTTGGCCAGCACTTCGTCGGCGACCAGCACGCCATCGGCGTTCACCCGCCCCAGCGCGACGATGCCCTGCCCTTCGCGGAACAGATCCGGCAGGATGCCCTGATAGTTGATCGTCACCGTCTCCACACCGTCGGTCACACGGAAGGACACGCTCAGCGAATCACTGGAGCGCTGCACCGAGCCGGTTTCCACCAGCCCGCCGGCGCGAATTCGCGTGCCCTCGGGCGCCTCACCGTTGGCGATCTGCGTCGGCGTGTAGAACAGGTTGATGTTCTGCTGCAGCGCCGACAGGGCCAAGGCGACGGCGATGCCGACGCCGGCGAGGATCGCCAGCACGATGAACAGGCGTTTCTTGCGCACCGGATTCACTTCACTTCCTCCCGGCGCAAACGGCGCGCCTCGTCTTGCAGGTAACGGCGACGCGCCAGCATCGGCAGCGCCGCGTTCAGGATCAGTACCGCCAGGCTGATGCCATAGGAGGTCCAGACGTACAGGCCGTGGTTGCCCATGGCGATGAAATCGGCGAAGGACGAAAAATTCACGACATTTTCCCCACCAGAGCGGTGACTTCGGTCTTCGCCCAGCTGCTACGCGACTCGCGGCGCAGCACTTCCAGGCGCATGCGCATCAGCAGCACGGCGGCGAAGAAACAGTAGAAGCCCAGCACCATGACCAGCAGAGGCAGCCACATCTCGATGGGCATCGCGGGTTTCTCGGTAACCTTGAACGTGGCCGGCTGGTGCAGGGTATTCCACCACTCGACCGAGTACTTGATGATCGGAATGTTCACCACGCCGACGATCGCCAGCACCGCGCAGGCCTTGGCGGCGCTGTCACGATTGCTGATCGCCTGACCAAGCGCGATCACGCCGAAATAGAGGAACAGCAGGATCAGCATCGAGGTCAGGCGTGCATCCCAGACCCACCAGGCGCCCCAGGTGGGCTTGCCCCAGACCGCGCCGGTCAGCAGTGCGATAAAGGTCATCCAGGCCCCGATGGGCGCGGCCTGCTGCAACGCCACGTCGGCGAGCTTCATCTTCCAGACCAGACCGACCACACCCGCCACGGCCAGCATCACGTAAACCGACTGGGCGAGGAACGCCGCCGGAACGTGGATATAGATGATGCGAAAACTGTTGCCCTGCTGGTAATCCTCGGGCGCGAACGCCAGCGCCCAGATCGTTCCCACGACGATGAGGATAGCCGCGCTCCAGCCTAGCCACGGCAGCCAGCGACCGCTGATCTCGTAGAACCACTTGGGCGAACCCAGCTTGTGAAACCATGTCCAGTTCATCGAATGACTCATCGTGGTTAGAGACCGACAACCCGGCCTCGACAATCCGTTTCAGCGGCCGGATGAGCTTAGCGACTCCGGCCGGCGTTATGTACCGCTACTCGCCGACGCTGATCTTCAGCCCGGCGGCAATCGCAAAGGGGGTCAGAGTAACCGCCAGGGCGGTCAGGCTGGCCAGCCATAACAGATGGCCGGCGGCGGGCAGTCCCTGCAAGGCCGCCTGCAGAGCCCCGCTGCCAAGAATCAGCACCGGGATGTACAAGGGCAGAATCAACAGCGCGAGCAACAAGCCACCACGCTTGAGGCCAACGGTCAGCGCCGCGCCGACCGCGCCGAGCAGACTGAGGATCGGCGTCCCCAGCAGCAGCGACAGCAGCAACACCGGCATCGCGCTCATCGGCAGGCCGAGCATCAGCCCGAGCAAGGGAGCCAGCAAGACCAACGCCAGCCCCGAGAACAGCCAGTGTGCCAGCACCTTGGCGAGCACCAGAAGCGCCAGCGGGTGCGGCGAAACGACCCACTGCTCGAGTGAACCGTCCTCGAAATCGCTGCGAAACAGCCCGTCCAGCGAGAGCAGCACGGCCAACAGCGCCGCGACCCATACCAGCCCGGGCGAAATCGTCTGCAACAATTGCGACTCTGGGCCGACCGCCAGCGGAAACAGCGCAATGACGATGGCGAAGAACACCAGCGGGTTGGCCAGCTCGGCCGGGCGGCGAAACAGCAGGCGCGCCTCGCGAGCCAACAGAAGAGTGAAGACGCTGCTCATGCGGCCCGCTGCCCCAGATCCAGTTCACGGTAGCCGGCCGGTTTTTCCGTCAGCGTGTGATGCGTGGTGAGTACCACCAGACCGCCCTGCTCGCAGTGACGCGCCAGATGGGCTTCCAGCTGGGCCACACCGTGCTTGTCGAGCGCGGTGAACGGTTCGTCGAGAATCCACAACGGCGGCGGCGCCAGATACAGCCGCGCCAGAGCGACGCGGCGCTGCTGGCCGGCAGAAAGCGTGTGGCAGGGTACGTCCTCGAAGCCGCGCAGACCGACCTGCGCCAGCGCCTGCCAGATCGCCTCGCGGTCGGCCGGCTGGTGCAAGGCGCAGAGCCAGGCGAGATTCTCCTCCGGCGTGAGCAGCCCCTTGATGCCGGCAGCATGGCCGATCCACAGCAGGTTGCGCGCCAGTTCGCTACGCTGGGACTCCAGAGGCTGGCCCTGGAGCAGGATTTGCCCGGCGGTCGGCTGCATCAGTCCGCAGAGCAGACGCAGCAGACTGGTCTTGCCGCTGCCGTTGGGGCCGGATATCTGCAGCATCTGGCCTTTCTCCAGGCGCAATTCGAGCTGCTCGAACAGCAAGCGCCAATCCCGCTCACAGGCGAGCGCCACAGCTTCGAGAAAGGGATTTGACACGCCGGCGATACCTCAAGATGAAAAGAGCGTGGCCGCTATAATTCAGGCGGCCACCCGAGGGCGGTCGGAATTATACATGGCAACCCCTTGCACCAAAGGCTGCGGAAGCGAAAGGTTGTAAGAGCATTTGAGGAAAAATGACCGAGATCAAGAGCGCTTCTCCCGTCCCGCCGCCCACCACCCCGCGCGCCAGTACTGCCGCGCTCGATGTGGCGCTCAGGTTGCTGCAGCCGATGCAGGGCCTGCTGGGAGCGGGCGAGAGCGCGCAGGCCGAGGTCGTCTCCGTCAAGGAAACCGCGCAGAGCTTCCAGCTGGTGTTGCGCCTGACGCTGGAGAACGGCCGCCAGGCCACCGTCGAAGCCCAGAGTCCACGCCCGGTGCTGCCCGGCGCCAGCTACGCAGTAGCGGCGCTGTCGGATAGCCGGCTGCTGGCGCAGCCGCAACCGGGGCGCAACCAGCCGCTACAGAGCATCGACCTGGCACTGCTGCCGGCCGGCAGCATCCTGCAAGGCAAGGTGATCGCCACCGGCCAGCAGACTGGCGGCGATGGCCGCCCCACATTCCAGGTCGTGCTCAGCCTGCTCAACTCCCCGCTGGCCGGGCAGAAACTGCAGCTCGAGACCAGCACCCCGCTGGCACTCGGCAGCCTGCTGACGGCCCAGGTCCAGGGCAGCCAGGCATTGAGCTTCGTGCCGTTGAGCGGCCTGTTCGACCGGCTGCTGCTCGGCCAGCAGCTGGCTGCCCAGCACGGTCGGCAGGCACCGCTGAGTGGTGTTTTCCAAGCCTTGGCGGCGCTCGGCAATACGCTGCCCGACGGCCTGCGCGACGCCGCCGGAAAGCTCCTCGGCCTGCTACCCGGCGTCCAGCAACTAAGCGATCCTCAAGGGGTGGCCCGGGCCTTCGCCGCCAGCGGAGCGTTTCTCGAGGCACATTTGCTGAGCGGGCACACCGCCGGGGTCGCCGGCGATCTCAAGGCCGCACTGCTGAGGCTGATGGCGCAGCTGCCCAACCTGCTGGGCAGCACTCCGCAGGCCGCGGCACAGCTGGGCGCGGCAACCGGCCAGGCGTTGCCGGCATTTGCCCGTAGCGCGCTGGGGGCTCTCGGCCAGAACAATGCACGCCAGCTGGCGTTGGGCTTTCCCCTCGGCGGCAGTCCGCTGGGCGGCAAGCTGCCGGATGGTCAGGACGAACAGGCTGATCTGGAGCTGCTGCTCAAGCTCGCCGCGGCCGCGGTCTCACGCCTGCAGACGCATCAACTGTCGAGTCTGGCGCAGACGCAAACGCTACCGGATGGTGTCCAGCTGACGACCTGGCAGCTGGAGGTACCGATGCGCGACCAGCGCGACATCGTGCCCCTGCAGATCAAAGTGCAGCGCGAGCAGAGCCAGCGCCAGCGCGACAAGGAACAACCGGACACGCTCTGGAAGATCGAACTGGCTTTCGACATCCAGCCCTTGGGCCCCTTGCAGGTCCAGGCACAGCTGCTGCGCGGCAGCCTGTCCAGCCAGCTGTGGGCCGAACGCGGCGAAACCGCCGAGCTGATCGCCAGCGAACTCGAACATCTGCGCGAACGCCTGCAAGCCGCCGGTCTCAACGTCGGCGAGCTGGCCTGTCGGCAAGGGGTGCCACCGCAGGGACCGCGTACGTCGCTGGATCAGCGTTTCGTGGATGAAACCGCATGAACGACCAGCAGCCACGCCAGGCGATTGCCCTCAGTTACGATGGCCGGCATACCCCAACCCTGAGCGCCAAGGGCGACGACGAACTGGCGGAGATGATTCTGGCGATCGCCCGCGAACACGAGGTGCCGATCTACGAAAACGCCGAGCTGGTCAAGCTGCTCGCGCGCCTGGAGCTGGGCGACGAGATCCCGCCGGAACTGTATCGCGTAATCGCGGAGATCATCGCCTTCGCCTGGTATCTCAAAGGCAAGCGCCCTGCTGACTTCGATCCGCAAGCGGCGCCCGCCGCGTTGCCACCGCTGCTCAACGCACCAGAGCGCTGAGCGCGGTGTAGGTGTCGTCGCTGCCTTTCTCCTGCGGGAAATCTTCCAGCTGCCAGGCGAAATAGCCGTCGCGGAAATAGAAGACCTGGCGATATCCCCACGCCACCGCCATCCGCGCAGCCTGCGCACTGCCGGGGCAGATTTCGCTGTCGCAATAGATCACCAGCGGCACGCTGCGCGGAATGTTCTGGCTCGCCAGGATGCCGAAGCCCGTCGCCAGATCGAGGTGCAGCGCACCCTGCACATGCCCCCAGGTCCACTCGCGCATGGGGCGGATATCGACGAACATCGCGCCCAGCTCGTGCAGACGTTTGGCCTGGTGAGCATTCACCGTCAGCGCGCCATGCACTTCCTGTGGCGCCTCCCGCGTCAGCCCACTCAGCGGCACCATGCACAGCAGCAGAATCAGTACGCGCACCATCGCCCACGCCTCCTCGGCCCGCGGCGACTGCACCGCGCAGCAAAGCTCGTGGAGATTTGGAGAAATACGGCGAGGCGAGGTTCCAACCAACACGTCAGCGGGCGACGCATGGCCAGCTGTCAGGGCTTGCGCGCCTTGTGCAGCTTGCTCATCAGCTCGGCCTCGGATTGCGAGAGGCCGCAGGAATGCGTGAGGTCGTCCACGCTGGCGCCCATGCCAACCAGTTTGGCGGCCTGGCTGAACGAGAAATTGTTGGGATCGCGCTGCTCGAGCTGCACCAGCTTGTCCGGAAGCGGCGCCACCAGGCGGGCCAGCTCCTCGAGCCGATCGCCCATGCGCGCACTGCCTTCGGCGTAGACGTCCAGTTGCTGGACCAGATCCTTGATGCGTCGGTCGCGGACAGCGTCGCGCTTGGCCTGTTCTTCAGCCTGGCGCCGCTGCTGGCGCAGCAGCCACACGCAGAAGCCCAGTAGCCCCAGGCAACCGAGGGCCAGGGCGACGACCGACGCGACCAGCGACACGATCAGCATGGATCAGATGCTCTCAAGTTCCGCCCATTCCTCTTCCGTCATCATCTTGTCCAGTTCAACCAGGATCAGCAGCTCACCGTTCTTGTTGCACACACCCTGAATGAACTTGGCCGATTCGTCGTTACCCACGTTCGGCGCGGTCTCGATTTCCGACTGACGCAGATAAACCACCTCGGCGACGCTGTCGACCATGATGCCGATGACCTGACGGTCGGCCTCGATGATCACGATGCGCGTGTTGTCGGAAACCGGCGCCGGTGCCAGACCGAAGCGCTGGCGCGTGTCGATCACCGTGACCACATTACCGCGCAGGTTGATGATGCCCAGCACGTAGCTCGGCGCACCAGGGACCGGCGCAATTTCGGTATAGCGCAACACTTCCTGCACCTGCATCACATTGATGCCGTAGGTCTCGTTGTCCAGACGGAAGGTTACCCATTGCAGGACAGGATCATCGGAACCCTGCGCAGACGTCATCTTCATAGTCCCACCCTTTTTCAGATACCGCCGCAGCGGTCGATTTGTCGGTTGCACCGGAGCCGACGGATGCGTCCGGCGCGTATCAATCTCAATGTTTCCTTGTCGATGCCGGGTGCAGCTGCCTGACCGCGCCACTGGCGATCAGCTCGGCGAGCGCGGTGACATCCACCAGCGCGCACATGTGTTCGATCACCGTACCGGCCAGCCACGGCCGCTGATTGCGCTGCGTACGCCATTTCACTTCGCGCGGGTCCAGACGGATCGAGCGGCTGACCTGATGCACCGCCAACCCCCATTCGTAACCTTGCACGGAAATCACGTACTGCAGGCCCTCGCGGAAGTCATCGCGATAGCGGTCGGGCATGACCCAGCGTGCGGTATCCAGCACCTTCAGATTGCCGGCGTGGCTCGGCAATATGCCGAGAAACCAGTCCGGCTGGCCGAACAGTGGCGTCAGTTCCTGCCCCGTCAGCGGGTAGATCGAACCGAGGCAGACCAACGGCACGGCCAGGGTCAGCCCGGCGACATCGAACAGCAGACACTCGAACGGCTGCTCCCCCCACTGGGGCGGCTGGTGCGGGTCGAGCGCCGGCGGTTCAGCCGCCGATGCCGCCGCCACGCTCAGCTCCACGACCGGCTCGACTACGGCAGCCGGCACGGCAATCTCGGCGACCACCGTGGTCGCCGGCGGGCTTTCCGCCGGCAACTCGCTAACGGTCTCGACCTGGCGCAGGTTATCGCGCTGCTGCTCCTCCAGCACGGCGGCCTGGAACTCGTCCAGGCTGACCGACTCCGCCAGCTCGACCGTCGCGTCCTGCAGCAGCGCATCGAGATACGACTGCAGCGCGAGCTGGGAGCGAGTTTCGGTGAGAACGGCGCGGCTCATGGGACCCACTTCTGTTGAAAATTCAGACAGGCTATCGGCCAGTGCCAAGGCGAACTTGAGCCGGTCATCCGACACTTCGTCAGCATGTCAGGCTGCCTCGGGCGAGGTCTGCAGTGACAGCAGATGCTTGAGCAGCGCGCGGTACGCCAGCACCGCCCGGCTGCCCGAGTCGAACTGCGACGGCGTGAGCCCCGCCCGGCTGGCGTCGCGCAGGC
Source organism: Stutzerimonas degradans (assembly GCF_024448505.1). Lineage (GTDB taxonomy): Bacteria > Pseudomonadota > Gammaproteobacteria > Pseudomonadales > Pseudomonadaceae > Stutzerimonas > Stutzerimonas degradans. Next base: position 223,164 of record NZ_JAMOHV010000004.1, on the reverse strand, counting down.
GCGTATCGATCGGGATGAACGCTGGCCACAGGCTGTTCGGGTAACCGGCACGCAACACCTTGAGGGTATTCATCGACGCCTGCGTCCGGCGGTCGAACAGGGTCGGCACGATGACATAAGGCAGCGGCTGTTTGCGCGAGCGATTGATCATCGCGAGGGTGCCGACCATCCGCTCCAGCCCCTTCATCGCGAGGAATTCGGTCTGTACCGGAATCACCAGCTGTTGGCTGGCCGCCAGCGCATTGACCATCAATACGCCGAGCAACGGCGGGCTGTCGATGATGGCGTAATCGAAGTCCTGCCACAGCTGCGACAGACTCTTGGCGATGACCAGGCCCAGACCGTTCTGCCCGGGCGACTGGCGCTCCAGCGTGGCGAGCACGGTACTGGACGGCAACAGCGAGATACGCTCATGACTGGTCGACAGCAGCAACTGCCACGGCAAGCCCTCGGGTACGCTGCCGTTGTGCTGAAACAGATCGAAGACGCTGTGCTCGAGGTTATCCGGGTCATGGCCGAAATAGCTGGTCATCGACCCATGAGGGTCGAGATCGAGCACCACCACCCGCTTGCCCGCATCGGCGAGCAAGCCTGCCAGTGCGATCGACGTGGTGGTCTTGCCCACCCCGCCCTTTTGATTGGCTACTGCCCAGACTCTCATTGCGCACATTCCATCCGAATCCGAGCGGGCCGGCGACTGCCAGGCCCCGCGACGACGGTGATTTGACGAAGGCGCCCTAGTGCGCCGAATTGCCGCTGACCGGTGCAGTTTGTGTGCCAGCTCGCTGCAGCGCCGCGTCCGCCCGCGCGTTGCTGCTACCGGTGCCGGTAACGCTGCGGCGCACGTCGAGATTGCGCGACACCACCAGCACCACACGCCGATTGCGCGCGCGTCCCTCGGGCGTCGCATTGTCCGCCACCGGCTGGAACTCGCCGTAGCCCACCGCCGCCATGCGTGCCGGATCGACACCATCGGCAGCCAGCATGCGCACCACGCTGCCGGCGCGCGCTGCGGAAAGCTCCCAGTTGGTCGGAAACTTGGCGGTGCTGATCGGCAGGTTGTCGGTGAACCCTTCGACATGGATCGGGTTGTCGAACGGCGCGAGAATCGCCGCCACCTGGGCGATCAGATCGAAGGCCAGATCGTTGGGAATGGCATCGCCGCTGGGAAACAGCAGGCTGGAATTGAGTTCGATCTCGATCCACAGCTCGTTGCCGCGCACCGTCAGCTGGCCGTCGGCAATCAGCTCGCCGAAGGTCTCGCGCATGCTCTGCGCAATGCTATGCAGCGGGTCGGCGACGCTCTGCTCCAGCAGCGACTGCCCGGTCGGCTGATCGACCTCCGACAGCGCCGGGCTGGTGGTGCGTGGCCGCTCCTCACCGATAGGGATCGGCTTGACCGCGCGATCCACCTGGTTGAACACGCCGACCAATGAATCGGAGAGGATCTTGTACTTGCCCTCGTTCACCGACGAGATCGAGTACATCACCACGAAGAAGGCGAACAGCAGGGTAATGAAGTCCGCGTAGGACACCATCCAGCGCTCGTGATTTTCATGCTCTTCGGCGTGTCTGCGTCGTGCCATCGCGGCGGCCTCAGTCGATGAAGCCCTGCAGCTTCATTTCGATGGAACGCGGGTTCTCACCCTCGGCGATCGACAACACGCCTTCGAGCAGCATCTCGCGATAGGCAGTCTGCCGCTGCACCACGCTCTTGAGCTTGTTGCCGATCGGCAGCACCAGCAGGTTGGCCACGCCGACGCCGTAGATGGTCGCGACGAACGCCACGGCGATGCCGTTGCCCAGCTGGCTGGGGTCGGCGAGGTTGCCCATCACGTGAATCAGGCCCATCACCGCGCCGATGATGCCAACGGTCGGCGCATAGCCGCCCATGCTCTCGTAGACCTTGGCCGCGCGCAGGTCACGGCTCTCCTGGGTGTACAGGTCGACCTCGAGGATGCTGCGAATGACTTCCGGCTCGGCGCCATCGACCAGCAGTTGCAGGCCCTTGCGCGCATAGGGATCGGGCTCGGTTTCAGCCGCCGGCTCCAGGCCCAGCAGGCCCTCCTTGCGCGCGGTGTTGCTCCAGCCGGTGACCAGTTGAATGCCTCCGTTCATATCGATGCGCGGCGGGAAGAAGATCCAGCGCGCGATGGACACCGCACGCATGAACACCGCGATTGGCGTCTGCAGCAGCACCGCGCCCAGGGTGCCGCCCAGCACGATGAGAGCGGCCGGCCCGTTGAGCAACGAGGAAATGTGCCCGCCTTCGAGGAAATTGCCGCCGACGATGGCGACAAAGGCCAGCACCAGCCCGATCAGGCTGAGAACATCCATCTAGATGCACGCCTCGGTGAGATGGCGACCGATATCGTCCAGGCTGTAGACGGCGTCGCTGAGATTCGCCTTAACCACCGCCATCGGCATGCCATAGATCACGCAGCTGGCCTCGTCCTGCGCCCACACCTGACTGCCGCTCTGCTTGAGCAGGCGCGCACCCTCGCGGCCATCGGCGCCCATGCCGGTGAGCACCACCGCCAGCACCTTGTCGTGAAAAGACTTGGCCGCCGAGCCGAAGGTGATGTCCACGCACGGCTTGTAGTTCAGTCGTTCATCGCCGGGCAGGATGCGCACCGCCCCGCGTCCGTCGATCATCATCTGCTTGCCGCCCGGCGCCAGCAGCGCAAGCCCGGGGCGCAGCAAATCGCCGTCCTCGGCTTCTTTGACGCGAATCTTGCAGAGCTTGTCGAGGCGCTCGGCGAAGGCCTTGGTGAACGCCGCCGGCATGTGCTGGATCAGCACGATCGGCGCCGGGAAACTGGCTGGCAACTGGGTCAGCACCCGCTGCAGCGCCACCGGGCCGCCGGTCGAGGTGCCGATGGCGACCAGCTTGTAGGCCTTGCGTTTGGGTGCCGCGGCGACGGGCGCCGCAGAGGTGCTGGCGCGCGGTGACACGGCCCCGGTCGTCAGCGGCGTGCTGCGGGCGACCGGGGTCGGTGCGGGCGCTGCCGTACCGCTCCAGCTGCCGTAGCGCCGGTTACTGCGCGAGACGGTATGGATCTTCTCGCACAGCAGTTGCTTGACCTTCTCCGGGTTACGCGAGACATCCTCGAAGTTCTTCGGCAGATAGTCCACCGCGCCGGCGTCGAGCGCATCGAGCGTGACCCGGGCGCCTTCGTGAGTCAGCGACGAGAACATCAGCACCGGCGTGGGACAGCGCTGCATGATCTGCCGCACGGCGGTAATGCCGTCCATCATGGGCATTTCATAGTCCATGGTGACAACATCCGGCTTGAGCGCCAGTACCTGATCGATGGCCTCGCGACCGTTGGTGGCGGTGCCGACCACCTGGATACCGGGATCCGAGGCGAGGATCTCCGAGACACGCCGGCGGAAGAACCCCGAATCGTCGACCACCAGGACCTTGACTGCCATAAAACACTCCTAGCGGCAGTGGCCCGTCACGACCCCTGCCGGTCTGTCACACCCGACGCGCGTAGCGCTTGAGCATGCTGGGAACATCGAGGATCAGGGCGATGCGGCCATCGCCGGTAATGGTCGCGCCGGACATGCCGGGCGTACCCTGCAGCATCTTGCCGAGCGGCTTGATCACCACCTCTTCCTGACCCACCAGCTGGTCGACGACGAAGCCGATGCTCTGGTTGCCGACGCTGAGAATGACCACGTGCCCCTCACGCTGCTCGTCCTGCTCGGCGCCCTGCACCAGCCAGCGCTTGAGATAGAACAGCGGCAGTGCCTTGTCGCGGACGATGACCACCTCCTGGCCGTCCACCACATTGGTGCGCGACAGGTCGAGGTGGAAGATCTCGTTGACGTTGACCAGCGGGAAAGCGAATGCCTGGTTGCCGAGCATGACCATCAGCGTCGGCATGATCGCCAGGGTCAGCGGCACCTTGATCACCACCCGCGAGCCCTGGCCCTTGGTGGAGAACACGTTGACCGTGCCGTTGAGCTGGGAAATCTTGGTCTTGACCACGTCCATGCCGACGCCACGGCCGGACACGTCGGAAATCTCGGTCTTGGTCGAGAAACCGGGCGCGAAGATCAGGTTGTAGCACTCCAGATCACTCAGGCGCTCGGCGGCATCCTTGTCCAGCATGCCCTTCTCCACCGCCTTGGCACGCAGGATGTTGGCGTCCATCCCTTTGCCGTCGTCGGTGATCATCAGCAGGATGTGGTCGCCCTCCTGCTCCGCGGACAGCACCACGCGTCCGACGCGCGGTTTGCCGGCGGCCTCGCGGTCCTCCGGCGACTCGATGCCGTGGTCGACGGCATTGCGCACCAGGTGCACCAGCGGATCGGCCAGCGCCTCGACGAGGTTCTTGTCGAGATCGGTCTCTTCGCCCACCAGCTCCAGGTTGATCTCTTTCTTCAGGTTACGCGCCAGATCGCGAACCAGCCGCGGGAAGCGGCCGAAGACTTTCTTGATCGGCTGCATGCGCGTCTTCATCACCGCGCTCTGCAGATCGGCGGTGACCACGTCGAGGTTGGACACGGCCTTGGACATCGCCTCGTCGCCGCTGTTGGCGCCTAGGCGCACCAAACGGTTTCGCACCAGCACCAGTTCGCCGACCATATTCATGATCTCGTCGAGCCGGGCGGTATCGACCCGCACGGTGGTTTCCGCGTCGCTGGCCGGTTTCTCGGCCGGGGCCGCTGCGCGCGGTGCCGCCTCTGCCTTGTTCGGCACGGCAGCGGGCTGGCGCGGCGCGCTCTTGGCCGCCGATGCAGGCGGAGCCGCTGCCGCTACTGCAGCGGCCGGCGCCACGCTCTCGGGCTCGAACTTGCCCTTGCCGTGCAGCTGATCGAGCAGCGCTTCGAATTCGTCGTCGGTGATATTGTCGCCGGCCGCCGGGGCGCCGGCCTCGGCTACCGTGGGTGCTGACGCAGGCGTGGCGGCAGGCTCGTTGAACTGCCCCTTGCCGTGCAGCTGGTCGAGCAGCGCCTCGAATTCTTCGTCGGTGATCTCGTCGCTCGCGGCTGCTACCGGCTCTGCTGCCGTTTCCGCTTCGGCGGCCGCGGCACTGAACTGCCCCTTGCCGTGCAGCTGGTCGAGCAGCGACTCGAACTCATCGTCGGTGATTTCATCGCTCGACGCCGTTGCGGGCTCGGCGACGGCCGGCGTATCGATAGCCTGCAGCATCTGCTCGAACTCATCGTCCGCCACCACCGGCGCCGCGACTTCTGCCGCTACACCGGGCGCATCCGCCGACGCCGGCTCGGCCAGGCGCGACAGCGCCGCCAGCAGCTCAGGGGTTGCCGGGGTCGGCTCGACGCGCTCGCGAACCTGACTGAACATGGCATTGACGGCGTCCAGCGCCTGCAGCACCACGTCCATCAGCTCGGAATCCACCCGGCGCTCGCCCTTGCGCAGGATGTCGAAGACGTTCTCGGCGATGTGGCAGCATTCCACCAGCTCGTTAAGCTGCAGGAAGCCCGCCCCGCCCTTGACCGTGTGGAACCCGCGAAAAATTGCATTGAGCAACGCCATGTCGTCGGGGCTGCTTTCCAGCTCCACCAACTGCTCTGACAACAGTTCGAGAATCTCGCCGGCCTCTACCAGGAAATCCTGGAGGATTTCTTCATCGGCGTCGAAGCTCATATTGCAATTCCCCTAAAAGCCCAGGCTCGAAAGCAGATCGTCCACGTCGTCCTGTCCAGATACGACGTCCTCACGTATATCGGCATGCATCTGCGGACCTTCACCGTTGGAAGGCTCTTTCTCTTGTTTTTTCTTTTCCTGCTCGGCACGCATCGCGTCGCGGTCGTGCTGGATGCCGGCCACGCGATCGACCTGCCCGGCCATTGCCACCAGGTTGACCAGGTTGCTTTCCAGCTCGGTGATGAGCCGCGTGACGCGTTTGATCACCTGCCCGGTCAGGTCCTGGAAGTCCTGTGCCAGCATGATTTCGCTGAGGTTCTGCGACAGCTGGCTGCCATCGTTCATCGAGCGCTGCAGGTACTGGTCGATGCGCCGGACCAGCTCGCGGAACTGCTCGGCGTTCATCTCGCGGCGCATGAAGCGCTGCCAGTCGGCGGTCAGACTCTGGGCTTCGTAGCTTACGTAGTTCACCAGCGGCGCCGACTCCTCGACCAGATCCATGGTGCGGTTGGCGGCCTTCTCGGTCATCGCCACCACGTAGGAAAGCCGGTCGGTCGCATCGGTTATCGGCGACGGATCCCCGCCCGTGGCGCAGGTGTCCATCTCGAGCTTGACGATCGCGTTGTGCAGTTCGCGGGTGAGCTTGCCAACCTCTTGATAGAGCCCCTGATTACGGGCCTGGTTGAGCTCGTTGAACATTTGCGCCGCCTCATCGAAGCGGCCCTGCTGCAGGCTTTCAATCAGCTGCGGTGCATTGGCCTGCAGAGTCGCTTCGAACTCCGCCAGGCGTTGGTCTGCTTGCGTCATAGTGCCCTCGCGGCGTTACTGCTTCAGCCGTTGACGCGCTCGAAGATCTTTTCGATCTTCTCCTTGAGCACCTGGGCAGTGAAAGGCTTGACGACGTAACCGTTAACGCCGGCCTGGGCCGCTTCGATGATCTGATCGCGCTTGGCTTCGGCCGTCACCATCAGCACCGGCAGGTGCTTGAGGCGCTCGTCGGCACGCACGTGGCGCAGCAGGTCGATGCCGCTCATGCCCGGCATGTTCCAGTCGGTGACGAGGAAATCGAAGCTGCCGCTCTTGAGCATCGGCAACGCAGTGGTGCCGTCGTCGGCCTCGGCGGTGTTGGTGAACCCCAGGTCTCGCAGGAGGTTCTTGATGATTCGTCTCATCGTCGAGAAGTCATCGACGATGAGGATTTTCATGTTCTTGTCCAAGTCGACCTCCGTAAATCCCAAAATCTCGGCAACCGAGCACGTCTCGCAGTGAGGGTACCGGTCAGCTCGCCCGCCATTCGCCGAGGCGGGCACGCAGACGGGCGGCGCACTGGCTATGCAGCTGACTGACCCGCGACTCGCTGACCCCGAGCACCTGACCGATTTCCTTCAAATTCAACTCTTCGTCGTAGTACAGCGACAGCACCAGCTTTTCGCGTTCGGGCAGGTTGGTGATGGCATCGGCCAGCGCCTGCTGGAAACGCTCGTCCTCAAGATCGCGAAACGGCTCGGAATGAGTGCTGGCGGCATCGTCGTGCAACTCGCCATGTTCGCCGTCCTGCAACAGGTCGTCGAAGCTGAACAGGCGGCTGCCCAGGGTATCGCCGAGAATGCCGTAGTACTCATCGAGGCTGAGCTTAAGTTCGGCCGCAACCTCGTGATCTTTAGCGTCACGTCCGGTTTTCGCTTCGATGGCGCGAATCGCCTCGCTGACCATGCGCGAGTTGCGATGCACCGAGCGTGGCGCCCAGTCGCCCTTGCGCACCTCGTCGAGCATGGTGCCGCGGATGCGGATACCGGCGTAGGTTTCGAAGCTGGCGCCCTTGCCGGCGTCGTACTTCTTCGCTGCCTCCAGCAGGCCGATCATCCCTGCCTGGATCAGGTCGTCGACCTGGACGCTGGCCGGCAGGCGTGCGAGCAGGTGGTAGGCAATGCGCTTGACCAGCGGCGCATACTGGTCGATCAAACGATGCTGGGCATCCTTCGCCTGAGCCTTGCTGTAATACATAGCGAATCCAGCAGCCGTCATTCGTGAGTGTCGTTCGCAGGCCTGATCAGGCGCTCGACGAAGAATTCAAGATGCCCGCGCGGCGTGGCCGGCAGCGGCCAGGTGTCGACCTTCTGCGCGATGGCCTTGAAAGCCAATGCGCATTTCGACCGCGGATAGGCCTCGTAGACTGCACGCTGCTTCTGTACGGCCTTGCGCACGGTTTCGTCGTAGGGAATCGCGCCGACATACTGCAGTGCGACATCGAGGAAGCGCTCGGTGACCTTGGTCAGCTTGGCGAACAGGTTGCGCCCTTCCTGCGGCGCGTGCGCCATGTTGGCCAGCACGCGGAAGCGGTTGATGCCGTAATCACGGTTGAGCAGCTTGATCAGCGCATAGGCGTCGGTGATCGAGGTCGGCTCGTCGGTGACCACCAGCAGCACCTCGTGCGCGGCGCGCACGAAGCTGATCACCGCCTCGCCGATACCGGCGGCGGTGTCGATGATCAGTACGTCGAGATCCTCGATCTCGCTGAACGCCTGGATCAGGCCGGCGTGCTGCAGCGAGGACAGCTGCACCATGCTCTGCGTGCCGGATGCCGCCGGCACGATGCGGATGCCGCCCGGCCCCTGGATGAGCACGTCGCGCAGGTCGCATTCACCGGCGATCACGTCGGCAAGCGTGCGCTTGGTAGTCAGCCCCAGCAGCACGTCGACATTGGCCAGCCCGAGGTCGGCGTCAAGCAGCACCACCCGCCGGCCGAGTTCGGCCAGCGCCAGTGCCAGATTGACCGACACGTTGGTCTTGCCGACGCCACCCTTGCCGCCGGTCACCGCAATCACCTGTACGGGATGCATACCCATGTTCAAACGCCTATATGTTGCTCGGCCTGCAAGGCCGGCGATGCATTCAGCTCGAATGCATCAGGTTTATCCGAGTAACGCACTGCCGCTTCAGCCCGCTCGCCGCGATGATTCGTTGTACAGGCCGGCGAACATATCGGCCATCGTTTCCTCGCTCGGCTCCTCGCCAGATTGCAGGCTCACCGCCCGACTGACCAGCTGATGACTGCGCGGCAGGTGCAGGTCATCGGGAATACGCGGCCCGTCGGCGAGGTAGGCTATCGGCAGGTGCTGGCTGATCGTTAGTCCGAGCACGTCGCCGAGCGAGCCGGCCTCGTCGAGCTTGGTCAGGATGCAACCGGCCAGGCCGCAGCGACGATAGTTGTGCCACGCCGCCTTGAGCACCTGGCTCTGGCTGGTGGCGGCCAGCACCAGGTAGTTCTTCGATTTCACGCCACGATCGGACAGCGCTTCGAGCTGCATGCGCAGTGTCGGATCGCTCGCCGGCAGCCCGGCCGTGTCGATCAGGATCACGCGCTTGCGCGCCAGCGGCGCCAGCGTCTTGCCCAGCGGCTGCGACGGGTCGATCTGCACCACCGGCACATCGAGAATACGACCGAGCGTCTTGAGCTGCTCCTGCGCGCCGATGCGGTAGTTATCCATGCTCGCCAGCGCAATGTTCTGCGCGCCGTACTTCAATACGTAACGGGCCGCCAGCTTGGCCAGCGTGGTGGTCTTGCCGACACCGGCCGGTCCCACCAAGGCGATTACCCCGCCCTCTTCCAGCGGTTCGTGCTTGGTGACCTTGATCGCCTGCGCCAGGTGCGCCAGCAGCATGCGCCAGGCCTGACGTTGATCGGCGATGGTGGCGACCTTTTCCAGCAGGCTGCGCGACAGTTCTGCCGGCAGGCCGAGACGCTGCAGGCGGCGCCAGAGTCCGGCCTGCTGCGGCCGTCGGCTCTGCTCCTGGCCCCAGGCGATGGAGCCGAGCTGCACTTCGATCAGCTCACGCAGGCCTTGCAGTTCGGTGCACATGCTCTCGAAGGCGCGCGTATCGACCGGCGCACTGGCAGCGGGCTGCGGCGCGGCGGCCGGCTGCTCGTCAAGCAGTTGACGGTCCTGGCCCGCCTTCACGCGGCTCGGCGCGCTCAGTTCGGCATGCGCCGAGGCGATGCGCGCCTGCGTCTTGCGCAGCTCGGCTTCCAGCACGGGGTTGGGCTTGTTCGCTTCCGGCGCGGCCTGCATCGGGTAATCGAGCACGGCAGTCAGCTCGACACCGCCGGCGACCCGGCGATTGCCGATGATCACGGCATCGGCGCCCAGCTCGTCGCGCACCATCTTCATGGCGATGCGCATATCGGCGGCGAAGAAACGTTTGACCTGCATGGCCTGCACCCTCGATTAATTCTGACCCACCGTCGCAACGATGGTGACCTGCTTGTTGTCCGGAATTTCCTGGTAGGCCAGTACATGCATGTTCTGTACGGCCAGCCGGGCGAAGCGGGACAACATCGCGCGAACCGGTCCGGCCACCAGGAGGATCGCCGGCTTACCGAGCATTTCCTGGCGCTGCGCCGCTTCTACCAGCGACCTTTGCAACTTCTCTGCCATTCCCGGCTCCAGCAGGATGCCATCTTCGGCACCCTGTCCGGCCTTCTGCAGGCTATTGAGCAAGATCTGTTCCAATCGCGGTTCCAGCGTGATCACAGGCAGCTCCGGCTCTAGTCCCACAACGTTCTGCACGATTGCGCGAGAAAGCGCGACGCGCACTGCCGCCACCATCGCGGCGGGATCTTGACTCTTAGTGGCGACATTGGCGATGGCTTCGGCGATGGTGCGGATGTCACGCACCGGTACCTGCTCCTGCAGCAGCGCCTGCAACACCTTGAGCAGCGTGGACAGCGACAGCATGCCCGGCACCAGCTCCTCGGCCAGCTTGGGCGAGCTGCGCGCGAGCAATTGCAGCAACTGCTGGACCTCCTCATGGCCAAGCAGTTCATGCGCGTGCTTGTACAACACCTGATTGAGGTGGGTGGCAACCACGGTACTGGCATCCACCACGGTATAGCCGAGCGACTGCGCCTGGTCGCGCTGGCTGCCCTCGATCCACACCGCATCCAGCCCAAACGCCGGGTCCTTGGCCGCGATGCCGTTGAGCGGCCCGAACACCTGGCCCGGGTTGATCGCCAGCTCGCGATCCGGGTAGACCTCCGCCTCGGCCAGGCTGACGCCCATCAGCGTCAGGCGATAGGCATTGGGCAGCAGATCGAGGTTGTCGCGGATATGCACCGACGGCATGAGGAAGCCCAGGTCCTGCGACAGCTTCTTGCGCACGCCCTTGATCCGCGCCAGCAGCTGGCCACCCTGGTTGCGATCGACCAGCGGAATCAGCCGGTAGCCAACCTCCAGACCGACCATGTCCACGGGCGTGACATCATCCCAGCCCAGCTCCTTGGTTTCCGCCGCGCGCTGCGCTGGCAGCAGCTCCTGCTGCTTCTGCACTTCCTGCTCGGCGTGCTGCTTGACGCGCTTCTGCCGATACCAGATCCAGTAGGCGCCACCGGCGGCGAGCGCACCGAGGCCGAGGAATGACAGGTGCGGCATGCCCGGCACCAGGCCCATCGCGATCATGATCGCGGCCGATACCGCCAGCGCCTTGGGCGAGGCGAACATCTGCCGGTTGACCTGCTGGCCCATGTCCTCGGAGCTGGTGACCCGCGTCACCATGATCGCCGCCGCGGTGGACAGCAGCAGCGAGGGGATCTGCGCCACCAGACCGTCACCGATGGTCAGCAGCGCGTAGACCTTGCCGGCTTCAGCGAAGCTCAGGCCGTGCTGCGCCATGCCGATGCCCATGCCGCCGAGCAGATTGATGAAGAGGATCAGCAGGCCGGCGATGGCGTCGCCGCGCACGAACTTGCTGGCACCGTCCATCGAGCCGTAGAAGTCCGCTTCGGAAGCCACCTCGACCCGGCGCTTTTTCGCCTCGGCCTGATCGATCAGCCCGGCGTTGAGGTCGGCATCGATCGCCATCTGCTTGCCGGGCATCGCGTCGAGGGTGAAGCGCGCGCTCACCTCGGAAATCCGCCCGGCGCCCTTGGTGACCACCACGAAGTTGATGATCATCAGGATCGCGAACACCACGATACCGACCACGTAGTTGCCGCCGATCACCACGTTGCCGAAGGCTTCGATCACGTGACCGGCCGACGCGCCGCCTTCGTGGCCGTGAATCAGCACCACCCGGGTGGATGCGACGTTCAACGCCAGACGCAGCAAGGTCGCCACCAGCAGGATGGTCGGGAACACCGCGAAATCCAGCGGCCGCAGCGCGTAGACACTGACCAGCAGCACGACGATCGACAGTGCGATGTTGAAGGTGAACAGCACGTCGAGCAGGAACGGCGGCACGGGCAGCATCATCATGCCCAGCATCACCAGCAACAGCAGCGGCACCCCGAGGTTGCCGCGACCGACACCCGTCAGGTTGTTGCGCATGTTGATGAGTTGCGTGCGATCCAACGTGGCCCCCAGCAGAAAGTTTTTTGACGCCCGATGCGCCCTGCCGTGGGCTATAGCAAGAAGGGGTCCAACTTGGCGGCGCAGCGGCGGACTGGCGGACGCGGGCCAGTTGAACTCAACTGAAGCAGGCGCTACGGGACGTCTCGCCGCCTGCGGGCGAACCCGACCGGTGTCGCGCAGTCAGACCTTCGACCGGCGGAACCGCTCCGCCCGGCCCAACCTGCAAGGAGACAATCGATGAAACAGTGGATCATCGCCGCATTGGCCGGCTGCACCGCGCTGACTGTCCAGGCGGAGACGCTCAGCGTTCCGCTCAAGGCCGTCAGCGCCCAGGGCATCGGCGCCGCCGTCGGCAGCGTGAAGATCGAGAGCAGCGAATACGGCCTGGTCCTGCGCCCCGAATTGTCGGGGCTGGAGCCCGGCATTCACGGCTTCCACGTGCACGCCAAGGGCAATTGCGAGAGCGCCGAGATCGACGGCAAGGTCACGCCGGCGGGCGCTGCCGGCGGCCACTGGGATCCGAAGAACAGCGGCAAGCACGGCGAACCCTGGGGCGACGGCCACCTGGGCGACCTGCCCGCGCTCTATGTTGACAAGGATGGCAAGGCCAGCCAGCCCGTGCTGGCCCCACGCCTGAAGAGCCTGGGCGACATCAAGGGCCTGGCGCTGATGGTGCATCAGGGCGGCGACAACCATGCCGACCATCCGCAGCCGCTCGGCGGTGGCGGTGCCCGGGTGGCCTGCGGCGTCATCGAGTAACGGCAGCGACGGGCCTCGGGCTGCAAGCGACACGCTTGCAGCCCGCCGCTATTCGTCGCGCCGCAGATCTGGCGGAATCGGCAGGTCGTTCAGTGGATCGGGTCGACGGCCCTTGCCGGCGCGGTACTGGCGCAACTGATAGACGTAAGCCAGCACCTGCGCCACGGCCAGGTAGAGGCCGGCAGGAATTTCCTGCTCCAGTTCGGTCGAGTAGTACACCGCTCGCGCCAGCGCCGGCGATTCAAGCACCGTCACGTTGTGCTCCTGGGCGATCTCGCGAATCTTCAGCGCCACGAAGTCGCCGCCCTTGGCCACCAGCCGAGGCGCGCCACCCTTGTCGCCGTCGTATTTCAGCGCCACGGCAAAGTGCGTCGGGTTGGTAATCACCACATCGGCCTCGGGCACGGCCTGCATCATGCGCCGCTGCGCCGCCTCGCGCTGCAGCTGACGGATGCGCGACTTGACCTCCGGCTTGCCCTCGGAGTCCTTGTACTCGTCCTTGACCTCCTGCTTGGTCATCATCAGCTTCTGCTTGTTGTCCCAGAGCTGGAACGGCACATCCACCGCGGCGATCAGGATCAGCCCGCAGGCCATCCACAGCGCGCACCAGCCGACTACCTCGGCGCTGTGCATGATCGCCAGGTCCAGCGGCTGCTTGGCGATGGAGAGCAGATCGTCCTCGTAGGAGGACAGCACCATCAACGCCACCAGCAGCACCACCAAGAACTTACCGAGGGCCTTGAGCAGCTCCACCAGCGCCTTGGTCGAGAACATGCGCTTGAGCCCGGCAGCAGGATTCATCCGGCCGAAGTTGGGCGCCATTGCCTTGGCGGAGAACAGCCAGCCGCCCAGCGCGATCGGCCCGGCGATGGACGCGATTAGCAAGGCGATCAGCAACGGCAGGGTCGCCTCCAGCGCGATCCTGCCGCTGGCCGCCAGCAGCATCGCCATGTTGCTCTCGTCCAGCAGGGTTTCGCGGCTCAGCTCGAAACTGCCCTGCATCATCGCCATCAGCGCCTGCGCCAGCCCGCTGCCGGACGCTAGCAGGCCGCCAATGCCGCCGATGGTTACGGCCACCGTGTTCAGCTCGCGCGAGCGCGCGATCTGGCCTTTCTCGCGAGATTCCCGTAGCCGTTTCTCTGTGGGTTCCTCGCTTTTGTCGGCACCGCTTTCGCTTTCAGCCATCGACGGCCTCCGCGTTGTGCATCAGCGTATTCATCAGCGCAGCCCCACCAGCTCGCGCAGCATCGCCAGCGACTCGCCGACGAAGATCTGATACTGCGCCAGGATGTCGGCCATGCCGATCCAGACGATGACCAGACCCAGCACCAGCGTCAGCGGAAAGCCGATGGAAAAGATGTTCAGCTGCGGTGCGGCACGAGTCATCAAGCCGAACGCCAGGTTGACCACCAGCAGCGCGGTGATCGCCGGCAGCACCAGCAGCAGGCCGGCGCCGAGCACCCAGCCGAGCTTGCTCGCCACCTCCCACAGATGATTGGTCGACAGCCCGCCGCCCACCGGCAGGGTCACGAAGCTCTCGGTGAGGATTTCCAGCACCACCAGATGGCCGTTCATCGCCAGGAACAGCAGGATCACCAGCATGTTGAAGAACTGGCCGAGCACCGGCACCGACACGCCGTTGGCCGGATCGACCATCGAGGCGAACCCCAGGCCCATCTGCATCGCCAGCAGCTGCCCGGAAACGATGAACACCTGGAAGAACAGCTGCAGAACGAAACCGAGCATCACGCCGATCAGAATCTGCTCGGCGATCAGCAGCAGCGCGCGCACGCTCAGCGCCTCGACCAGCGGCATCGGCCCGAGCGTCGGCGCCAGCACCAGGGTGATGGCCAGCGCCAGATACAGTCGCACCCGCGGCGGCACCAGCTGCGTGCCGATGATCGGCATGCTCATCAGCAACGCGGCGATACGAAACAGCGGGAGCAGAAACTGCGCCACCCAGCTGCCGATCTGCGCATTGCTCAGTTCCAGCATGGTTCAGCCGATGATCAGCGGAATGTTGGCGATCAGGCCCTGGGTGTACTCCATCAGCTCGCGCACCAGCCACGGCCCGGCCCAGATCAGCGTCAGCAGCATCACCAAAAGGCGCGGAAGGAAGCTCAGGGTCTGTTCGTTGATCTGTGTGGCGGCCTGGAACATCGCCACCACCAGGCCGACCAGCAGGCTCGGCATCACCAGCACACCGACGATCATCGCGGTCATCCACAGGCCTTCGCGAAACAGGTCCACCGCGACTTCGGGCGTCATGACGAGCCTCCTAGAGCGTGCCGAAGCTGCCGGCCAGGGTGCCGATGATCAGGCCCCAGCCGTCGACCAGCACGAACAGCATGATCTTGAACGGCAGCGAGATGATCAGTGGCGAGAGCATCATCATGCCCATCGCCATCAGCACGCTAGCCACCACCATGTCGATGATCAGGAACGGAATGAAGATCATGAAACCGATCTGGAACGCCGTCTTCAGCTCCGAGGTGACGAAGGCCGGCACCAGAATGGTCAGCGGCGCCGCTTCCGGGCTGGCGATGTCGGTACGCCGCGACAGACGCATGAACAGGTCCAGATCGCTCTCGCGAGTCTGCGCCAGCATGAACGCCTTGAGCGGGACTTCGGCGCGGGTGATCGCCTCCTGCGCCGGAATCTGCTCGGCGAGGTACGGCTGCAGCGCTTCCTGGTTTATCCGCTCGAACACCGGGGCCATGATGAACAGCGTAAGGAACAGCGTCAGGCCGATGAGAATCTGGTTCGATGGCGTCTGCTGCAGGCCCAGCGCCTGACGCAAGATGGAGAATACGATGATGATTCGCGTGAAGCTGGTCATCAGCATGACGAACGCCGGGATGAAGCTCAGCGCCGTCATGATCAGCAGAATCTGCAGGCTGACCGAATACTCCTGCTGGCCCTGGGCGTCGGTGCTCAGGGTGATCGCCGGGATCGACAGCGGATTGTCGCCACGGGTCAGCAGTCCGCCCGCTTCCTGGCCGAGAGCCAGCGGGGCGACCACGGCCAGCAGCAACGCCAGCAGAATTCGCAACATCAGGGCTTGTCCTTGTGATCCTTGCCCAACAGCTCCATCAGGCGCTGGGCGAACTCCGGGTTGGCCGGTTCGGAATCGGGCAGATGCACCGGCTCCTTGAGCACGTGCAGCGGCGTGATGCGCCCGGCCGAGAGGCCGATCAGCACTTGCTCGCTGCCGACCTGCACCAGCACCAGCCGCTCGCGCGGGCCGAGTGCCTGGCTGGAAACCAGCTTGATCACCTGAGTACCGCGTGGATTCATCTGCTGGACGCGGCGCAGCAGCCAGGCCAGCAGAAAGATCAGGCCGACCACCAGCAGCAGGCCGAGCAGCAGTTTGCTCAGCTGCGCGCCCATGTCGGTGCCACTCATGCTGGCGGACGGTTCGGCAGCCAGTGCCGGCAGCGCTACCAGCAGCGCGAGAAAGGCTAGCGCGCGCATGTCAGCGCAGCTTCTTGATGCGTTCGGTGGGGCTGATCACGTCCGTCAGGCGAATGCCGAACTTCTCGTTGACCACCACCACCTCGCCATGGGCGATCAGCGTGCCGTTGACCAATACGTCCAGCGGCTCGCCGGCCAGCCGGTCGAGCTCCACCACCGAGCCCTGATTGAGCTGCAGCAGGTTGCGGATGCTGATCTCGGTGCTGCCGACTTCCATCGAGATGGACACCGGAATATCCAGAATCACATCCAGATTCGGCCCTTCCAGCCCCAGCGGCACGCCGCCGCCCTTGGGTGCGCTGGCGAAGTCCTCCAGCGGTGCACGCGGAGCGGCCGGTGCCGCCGCCGGCCCCTGATTGAGCAACGCGTCGATGTCGTCCTGGCTGGCATCGCCGGCCTCGGCCAGAGCCGCGGCCCATTCGTCGGCGAGCGCCTGCTCTTCGGGGGAAGTGTTCTGATCGTCTGCCATCGCTAGTCCTCGACCGGCTCGAATTGAGTAGAAAAATGAGTCACCGGGTTCGCACCACCGGCTCCAGCACCTGCAGGGCCAGATTGCCCTTATGCGCACCCAGCTTGACCTTGAAGGCCGGCATGCCGTTGGCGCGCATGATCATGTCCTCGGGCATCTCCACCGGAATCACGTCGCCCGGCTGCATGTTGAGAATGTCGCGCAGTTTCAGCTGGCGGCGCACCACCGTCGCGCCGAGCGGTACGTTGACGTCGAGGATGTCTTCGCGCAGCGCCTTGATCCAGCGCTCGTCCTGGTCGCTGACGTCGGATTGGAAGCCGGCGTCGAGCATTTCGCGGATCGGCTCGATCATCGAATAGGGCATGGTCACGTGCAGGTCGCCGCCGCCGCTGTCCAGCTCGATGTGGAAGGTCGACACCACCACCACTTCGCTGGGGCTGACAATGTTCGCCAGCGCCGGATTCACCTCCGAGTTGATGTACTCGAAGTTGACATCCAGCACCGCATGCCAGGCTTCCTTGAGGTCGGTGAAGGCCTGATCGAGCACCATGCGCACCACCCGCAGTTCGGTGGGGGTGAACTCGCGACCCTCGATCTTGGCGTGGCGGCCGTCGCCGCCGAAGAAGTTGTCCACCAGCTTGAACACCAGCTTGGCGTCGAGGATGAACAGCGCGGTGCCGCGCAGCGGCTTCATCTTCACCAGATTGAGGCTGGTCGGCACGTACAGCGAATGCACGTACTCGCCGAATTTCATGACCTGCACACCGCCCACCGAGACGTCTGCCGAGCGGCGCAGCAGGTTGAACATGCTGATGCGGGTGTAACGCGCGAAGCGCTCGTTGATCATTTCCAGCGTCGGCATGCGCCCGCGGACGATGCGATCCTGGCTGGTGAGGTCGTAGCTCTTGATCGCGCCCGGTTCGGCATCGCTTTCGGTATCGACCAGACCGTCATCGACGCCATGCAGCAGCGCATCGATCTCGTCTTGCGAAAGCAGGTCTTGAACAGCCATCGGCGGAACCTTCTATTGCAGTACGAAGTTGGTGAACAGCACTTGCTCGACCGCCAGCTTACCGACTTCCTTCTGCGCCAGTTCCTGCACGCTGGAGGTAGCCTGCTGACGCAGCATTTCCTTGCCCACCGGGGTCATCAACGCCGCGAAATCCTGACTGGAGAACAGCATCACCAGATGATTGCGCAGCAACGGCATATGTCCTTTGAGCGCATCGAGCGCCAATTGATCGCGCGACATCAGCGCCACGCTCACCTGCATGTAGCGCTGACGCCCCTTGTGATTGAAGTTGACCACGAAGGCCGGCATCAGCACCTCGTAGATCGCCGCCGGCTTGCCGGTCGCCGTCTGCCCGGCCTCGGCCGGCTGCTCAGCCGCCTTGTCGTCACCTTTATCGAGGAAGAACAGCGTGCCGCCGATGGACAACCCGATGGCCAGCAGGAAGGCCACCGCGATCGCGATGATGATCTTCAACCGACCTTTGCCCGCGTCCTGCGCGTCGGCAATCGGTGGTCCGGGGGGTACCTGTTTCTTCGCCATGCCAAATATCCGTCATTCTACGCGCGACCGCTCACTGAGGCATCGTTGGAGCAACTGCTGTGCCAATGTCAGCGACGCGCTGCGCGTTAGGCCGCAGAGGATACGGCATCCCTGAAGGCGCCGCCCGGCACGCCCGAAGGAAGATAGATGACGCTCCGGCGCGAGACGGGCCTGCGCGCCAGAGCGACGGGAAACCGGCGGCGGCCGGTCAGGCGTAGTAATCCACCAGCCCGCGGTTGCCCACGGCACGATTGCTGGCGACTTCGCTGACGCCTTGCAGCTGCTCGTCGTCGCCCGCCGTCGCGGCAGGCGACGCGCCACCGCGCCCCGCTTCGCCTTCGCCGCGGCCCTGCCAGCCACGCGCCAGGGACTGATCGGAAACGTTGACGTTCATGCTCATGCCTTGCTGGTCGAACATCTCGCGCAAGCGCTGCATCTGCCCTTCGAGCGCATCGCGCACGCCGGCATGCGGGCTGAGGAAGGTGATCTGCGCCTGCTCGCGGTTCATCTCGATGCGCACCTCCATCCGCCCCAGTTCAGCCGGATCGAGCTGGATCTCCGCCGATTTGAGGTTCTGGCTGGACAGCCACATCACCCGATCCACCACCGCCTCGCTCCAGCCGGCCTGCTGCATCGCCACCGGCTGCCCCGGTACCAGCGGCGTGCGCTGCGCCTGCTGAATCTGTTGGGTGATCGCCTGGCTCAGCGGGCTGGCACGGCCGAGCGCCGGATCGGCCGGCTGACGGCTGTCCTGCGGCGCATCCAGGCCCTTCGAGACTTCACTCAGCGCAACCTCCAGCTCGACTTCCGGCTCGGGCTCGCTGCTGGCTTGCAGCAGACTGGCGAAGTCGTCCTCGGCGGGTGCCGCGGTCTCGCTCGCAGCGGCTGGCGAAACGGCGGTGGGCGCGGCCTTCAGCGTCAGGGCCGGTGCCGCGACGGTGGTCGCCGACTCGCCGGAAACATCTTCCGACACTTGCGTCTCGGCATCAGCGAGCGGCGGTGTCAGCTGCGTCTGGCCCAGCCCTGGCATCAGCGTCAGGGCCTCGGTCTGAGCGGCGGCCGGCTCGGGCGCCGGCAACTGGCCATTCAGGCCGAACAGCAGCAGCGGATCGAGCTCGCCCTCCGGCAGCGGCTCATCGCTCGCTTCCTCGCCAGGCAAGGAATTGCCGCTCTCGGCAACCGTCGACTTCTCGGCGTCAGCGGTTGCCGTCGGCTCACCGGCGCTCTGCTCCTCGTCGACTTGCTCGCGCGACGATGCCGAAGCATCGTCCTTGCGCTCGACAGGCTTGGTCTGGCGCTCGCGCGCATACACCTCGGAGAAGCTGGAACGCTTGCCATCGCTCGCCTCGGGCGCCGGCGACGGTTGCGCGGCGGCGGCCTTGGGACGCACTTCGAGAGTCGGGGACTTGAGCAACAGATCGGGGGAAACGGCCATGAAACATTCCGCTCAGTGTGGTTCGTGCAGAACCTTGAGCAAGTTCCGGGCCAGCAAAACCGTCAGAGAGCCGTCCGTTCAGCCGTAGCGCTGACGCTCGGCACGAAACAGGATGCCGACGATGGCGAACTCGCGCTCGATCCGCTCGATCATCGCCGGCGCTTCGACCAGTCGTTGCTCGCGGGCCAGGGTCTCCAGCTGGCAGCACAGATCGGCCAGCGCGGCGGCGCCCAGGTTGCTGCAGCTGCCCTTGAAGCTGTGCGCCGCACGCCGCAGCGTCTCGCCCTCCCCGGCCTGGAAGGCCTGGCGCAGCAGGCGCAGGCGCTCCTCGGAGTCGACCAGGAAGGTGTCCAGCAGAAGTGGGTACTCGCCCTCCATGACCGCTTGCAGCGTGACGAGTACGGCACTGTCGAGATGAGGAATGGACACAGATCCGCTCCTGGGAGAAAGGCGCTGAATTATGCCTGAGCCGACCAACGGAACTCCACGCTCAGTCCGCGCCCGTCGGCCTGCCAGGCGAAACCGTCACTGAGCTGACGGATCAACTGCAATCCCCGTCCACCCAGAGATTCCACGCCGCGCGCCTCGCCCAGCGCGCGCTCGACATCGAAGCCCGTGCCGCTGTCCTGAATGCCGATGCGCAGGCGACCACCCACTGCGTCGCACTGGATATCCAGTTCGAGACGGATGTAGCCGTCCACCAGCGCGGCCAGACGCTCGCTACGCGCCTCGTAATAGCGGGCGAAGCCGGCGGCATCGCGCTTGAGCGCCGAATCCAGGCCGAGCACGCCGTGCTCCAGCGCGTTGGAATACAGCTCGACCAGTACCGCATAAACGGCGCCGGCGCGAGGCCGCAGCTGATGGACCTGCAGCAGCACCTGCAGCAACAGCGGCAAGGGATTGCCGGCGCGCAGGCTGGCCGCACGCAGCTCGAAGCGCCCGGACCAGTCGGCCGGCCGGCCTTCCTTCGGCGCACCGAACGACAAAGGCAGCTGCAGCGCCGCCATCTTCTCGCTCAGATCGACCTCGACCAGGCTGAGGTCGTCGCGCAGCTGGCCGTGAAACGCCAGCAGCGCCTCCTCGATCTCGTCGAACAGCCGCTTCGCATCGTGGTTGGCATCGAGAACGGCCAGCAGGCGTTGCTCGCCGAACAACTCGTCGCGCGCATTGCTGCTCTCCACCACGCCGTCGGACAGCAGCAGCAGGCGATCGCCGAGTTTCAGCGGGTGGCTCTCGAAGTGCGCATCGAACGCACCCGGCGCCAGCACGCCCAGCGGCAGATGGCGCGACACCAGCGCCACGCGCTCACCGTCCGGACGAATCAGGTAGCCGTCCGGCAGCCCGCCGTTCCAGACATTCAGCACGCCCTGGGTGAGGTTGATGTCCAGCAGTGTGGCGCAGCAGAACATCTCCACCGGCAGGATCTGCTTGAGCTTGGCATTCAGCTCACGAAGGATGTCCTTGGCCGCGTAGCCCTTGGCGGTCATGCCGTAGAAGGTCTCGGCCAGCGGCATGGCGCCGATCGCCGCCGGCAGGCCGTGGCCGGTGAAGTCGCCCAGCAGCACGAACATCTGCCCGGTCGGCGATTGCGCCGCCAGCAGCAGGTCGCCGTTGAACAGCGCTCGCGGCGATTGCCGGTAGCGGATGTTCGGCGCGCCCAGGCAACCGGCATGCGCCACCTTGTCGAAGATCGCCTTGGCCGCACGCTGCTCGTCTAGCAGCTGCTGGTTGCGCCGGGCGATCAGGTCGCGTTGCTCGACCACCGTCGCCTGCAGTCGACGCAGCCGATGCATGGCCTTGATCTTGGCTTCGAGAATCACCGGGTTGTACGGCTTGACGATGAAGTCGTCGCCACCGGCTTCCAGACAGCGCACCAGCGCCTGGTTCTCGCTGAGCGAGGTGAGGAAGATGATCGGCACCAGCTCGTCGCCGGCCAGACTCTTGATCCGCCGCGCCGCCTCGAAGCCGTCCATCAGCGGCATCAGCGCATCCATCAGCACCAGCTGCGGACGCTCACGTTCGTAGAGCGCTACGGCTTCCAGGCCGTCGCCGGCGGTCAGCACATGGTGGCCCTGACGGGCGATGATGGTCGACAGCAGCATCCGATCGACCGGGCTGTCCTCGGCGATCAGGATGGTCAGGCGCATCGGCACCTCAGGCGATCACGAACAGTTGTTCGAAGTTGGACACCGAAAGAATCTTGCGCACGTCGGCATTGCAGTTGAGCAGCCGGACGTCGGCTTCATCGCCGCCGGCATGGTCGCGCAGCAGCAACAGCATGCCGAGCGCCGAGCTGTCGAGATAAGTCGCGCCCTGCAGATCGACGACATAGCGCTCGGGCGTGACGTCCTGACGCTGGTACGCATCGCGGAATGCCTGGTGGGCGTTGAAATCGAAGCGTCCGCTGATGGCGATCGTCAGTTCGCGCCCATCGGCCGATGGTTGAGAAGTAATGGTCATGTAGCACTCCCTGATCCGAAACGGGGTCTTGCCAGACCGCCATGCGCCACGTGAGAACGACTGTGCCTGCCGGTGAACCGGGCGCAGGCTGCACGGCGCTGAATGGGCGCGTACCAGCGAGCTGTCGCGGGCTGCTGCGATGATACCCGAGAAGATTTAGCATTCAGACCCTACAGCGGCAAGCTCAATCCTGCCGGGGCCGTCCTGCCAGCCGCTGCGAGAACTCGTCGAGCAGTTTCTGCTCACGCTTGTCGGCCGCGACGCGCGCCTCGCGCAGATAACTCTCCACCAGCTTGCTCAGCCCTTCGAGCCGCGCGTGCCGCTGCTGCCACTGGCTTCGCAGCTTGGCCAGGTTGTCGCGATGCCAGGCCACGCTGCGCTGCTGCTGGCCGATGGCCGATTCGAGCTGGGACAGAAAACGCTGATAGTTCATCAGCCACTGGCCGGACACGCCTTGGCTGCCCTGGCGCAGCCACTGCTGCTGGTAATCGCTGAAATACTGCTCGAGCTCGCCGAGCTTGGCCTCGGCCTGCGACAGCTGCATCTGCCCCTGACCGAGCATGCGCGCGGCGTCGCGCTCGGCCTTCTGCGCCATCTCGATCACCGGCGCCAACCGGTCGGCACGACTGCTTGCCACGGATTACGCGCCCTGACGCGGGCCGAATACCGCGGCCAGTTGTGCCGCGCTTTCCTCCAGCCGCTCGCTTTCGTTCAGACCCTGGCGCAGGTAGCGAACCATCTCGGCCTGGCGGGCGATGGCAAGGTCGGTATCCGGGTCGCCGCCGGGCACGTAGGCGCCGACGCTGATCAGGTCGCGACTCTGCTGGTAACGCGACCACAGCTGTTTGAAACGCTGCGAGGCGCGCACATGCTCGGCATCCACCACCTGCGGCATGACCCGGCTGATCGACGCTTCGATATCGATGGCCGGATAGTGACCCTCCTCGGCCAGCCGCCGCGACAGCACGATGTGGCCGTCGAGCACGCCGCGCGCGGCGTCGGCGATCGGGTCCTGCTGATCGTCGCCTTCGGAGAGCACCGTATAGAACGCGGTGATCGAACCGCCGCCCTGCTCGGCATTACCGGCGCGCTCGACCAGGCTCGGCAGCTTGGCGAACACCGATGGCGGATAGCCCTTGGTCGCTGGCGGCTCGCCGATGGCCAGGGCGATTTCGCGCTGGGCCTGGGCGTAGCGCGTCAGCGAATCCATCAGCAGCAGGACGTTCTTGCCTTTGTCGCGAAAGTACTCGGCGATGCGCGTGCAGTACTGTGCGGCGCGCAGGCGCATCAGCGGCGCCTCATCGGCGGGCGAAGCGACCACCACCGAGCGCTTGAGGCTTTCCTCGCCAAGGATGTGTTCGATGAATTCCTTGACCTCGCGCCCGCGCTCGCCGATCAGGCCGACGACGATGATGTCCGCCTCGGTGAACTTGGTCATCATGCCCAGCAGCACCGACTTACCGACGCCGGTACCGGCGAACAGGCCCAGGCGCTGGCCGCGGCCGACGGTGAGCAGGCCGTTGATGCTGCGGATGCCGACGTCCAGCGGCTCGCTGATCGGGTGGCGCTTGAGTGGGTTGATCACCGGACCGTCCATCGGCACCCAGTCTTCGGCGCGCATGCCGCCCTTGCCGTCCAGCGCGCGGCCGGCGCCGTCGAGCACGCGGCCAAGCATGGACATACCCATCGGCAGGCGACCGGTATTGGGCAGCGGCACCACCCGCGCGCCGGGCGCGATACCGGCGAGGCTGCCGACTGGCATCAGGTAGAGCTTGCCGCTGGAGAAACCCATGACCTCGGCCTCGACCTCGGTCGGGTGGTAGCTGTCGTCGTTGATCACCCGGCAGCGGCTGCCGACCGCGGCGCGCAGGCCCTCGGCTTCCAGCGTCAGGCCAACCATGCGCAGCAGGCGGCCTTCGAGAATCGGCTGACTGGGCAGCTTGACCGCCTCGGTGTAGCAGGCCAGGCGCCGGGCGAAACTGACCCGGTCAAGGCGCATCGGGGTGGTCCAGATCGAGGTGCAGATCGGCCGCCGGCGGATGCGTGGCGTTCTCGCGCTGCTGCTCGAACAACTGCTTGATCGCCTGGCTCAGGCGCGTCTCGACGCTGGCGTCGATGCGGCTGTGTTCGGTCTCGATGAGGCAGCCGCCGGGCAGCAGGCTGGCGTCTTCGAGAATCCGCCAGCTCTCCTCGTGACGCTCGCGCAGCGCCTTGATCAGTTCGAAATCCTGCGGATTGACGTGAACGTGCACGTTCTGCGCGCCCATCGGCAGCAGCTTGAGCGCCTCGCGCAGCACCTGGCGGATCTGGCTGGAATCGATCAGCAGATCGCGCTGGATCACCTCGCGCGACAGGTGGCTGACCAGCGTGACCAGCGCGTGCTCGAGGTTGCGATCCTGCTCGTCAATCGGATCGAGCAGCTGCGTCATCAGCTGCTCCAGGCTCTGCAGGCGTGCGGCCAGCGCCGTCTCGGCCTCCTGGCGGGCCTTCAGCTGGCCGGCATGGAAGCCGTCCTTCTCGCCGGTGGCGAAGCCTTCGTTGTAGGCCTCCTGGCGAATCGCTTCCAGCTCGTCGAGTGTCAAGGGTTTGACTTCCTCGACCGGGACCTCTTCGCTGTGCGCCAGCTCTTCGACGACCGGTTCCGCTTCGACGGACTCTTCGGCTGCCGCACCCTCGGCGTCGAAGCTGGGCAGCGCCCAGCGGTCGAACAGCCGCACGTCCTGGGCACGGATCACATCGCTAGGATTTTCCTTGGCCACGGCTTAGACCATTTCCTCGCCGCCCTTGGCGCCCAGGACGATCTCCCCGGCTTCGGCCATGCGGCGGGCGATGGTGAGGATTTCCTTCTGCGCGTTCTCGACTTCGCTGACGCGCACCGGGCCCTTGGCCTCCAGGTCGTCGCGCAGCAGTTCGCCGGCGCGCTTGGACATGTTCTTGAAGACCTTTTCCTTGATCGCTTCGTCGGCGCCCTTGAGCGCCAGCACCAGCACGTCGGAGGAAACCTCGCGCAGCAGGATCTGGATGCCGCGGTCGTCGACGTCGGCCAGGTTGTCGAAGACGAACATCAGGTCCTCGATCTGCGTCGACAGGTCCTCGTCGACCTCGCGGATGGCGTCCATCAGCTGGCCTTCGATGGAGCTGTCGAGGTAGTTCATGATGTCGGCGGCACGCTTCACACCGCCGAGGCTGGCGCGACTGGTGTTGGTGTTGCCGGAGAACTGCTTCTCGAGGATCAGGTTCAGTTCCTTCAGCGCTGCCGGCTGCACGGTGTTGAGCGAGGACACGCGCAGCACGATGTCCAGGCGCACCTTGTGGTCGAAGTGCGACAGCACCTCGCCCGCTTGGTCGGGGTCCAGATAGGCCACCACGATGGCCTGGATCTGCGGGTGTTCGTAGCGGATCACGTCCGCCACGGCGCGCGGCTCCATCCATTTCAGGCTGTCCAGGCCGCTGGTGTTGCCACCCAGCAGGATGCGGTCGATCAGGCCGCCGGCCTTGTCCTCGCCCAGCGCCTGGGTGAGCATCTTGCGGATGTAGCCGTCGGAGCCGACGCCGAGGCTGGTCTGGTCGCCGACGATCTCGACGAATTCGCTCATCACCCGCTCGACCTGCTCGCGGTGGATGTTGCGCATCTGCGCCATCGCCGTGCCGACCCGCTGCACCTCTTTCGGACCGAGGTGACGCAGCACCTGCGCGGCATCGGTTTCGCCCAGCGACAGCAGCAGGATGGCGGCCTTGTCGACCTTGTTGAGCTTGGTTTGAACCCGGTTCTCACTCATCGGCGTTGATCCACTCTTTCACCACCTGGGCGACCCGTCCCGGATCTTCGGCCACCAGGTTCTTGATCGCGTTGAGCTGGGCTTCGTATCCCTCGCTCGGACTCGGCAACATGATGTTCTGCGGACCGCTGAGGCTGACGCGGTCGTTGGCCAGCGCACCGTCGACGCCGTCCATGTCTCCCAGTTCGACATCGCCGTCGCCAATGTTCTGCAGTTCCTTGCCCTTGCCGGCATGGGTCAGGTTGTTCAGCACCGGACGCAGCACGCCGAACACCAGCACCAGGATGAACAGCACGCCCAGCACCTGCTTGACCACATCCCAGAACCACGGCTGCGAGTAGAACGGGATATCGATCACCGCATCGTCGAAGGAATCCGCGACGAAGGCGGTGTTGATCACGCTGACGCTGTCGCCACGGCTGGCATCGAAGCCCACGGCGTCCTGCACCAGACGGGTGAAGCGCGCCAAGTCGTCGGCGGTCCACGGCGTACGGGTGACTTCTCCGGCAGCATTGGTCATGACCTGGTCGTCAACCACCACCGCCACCGACAGCCGGCGCAGGCGACCCTGCTGCTGCTTGGTGTAGCTGATGGAGCGATCCAGCTCGTAGTTGCGGGTGGCCTGCTCGCGCTTGTCCGAGGGATATGGTGCCAGCATCGGCTGGCCGGTCGCCGGGTCCATGATCTGCTGACCGTTGGCATCCAGCAGCGGCTGACCGGGTGCCACGGCGCCCGCGGCGGCGGCCTGCTGTCTGGCCTGCTCCGGCGCCGAAGCCGGTCCGGGCGGCTGATTGCTCAGCGCACCGGGCACGCCCTGCGGCGGCAGGCTGCTCTGGCGCTGTTCGTTGACGCTCTGCTCGCTGCGCAGTGCCGGCTGGTCAGGGTTGAAGGTTTCCGAGGTGGACTCCACCGCACTGAAATCGACGTCCGCCGAGACTTCCGCCTTGTAGCGGCCGCTGCCCAGCACCGGCTGCAGGATGTTGTGCACGCGCTGGGTGTAGAGCCCTTCCATGCGCCGGCTGTAGTCGAACTGCTTGCCGGCCATGGTCAGCTCGGACAGCTCCTGCTGGTCGGACAGCAGGTTGCCCTTCTGGTCCACCACGGTGATCTGCGACTTGCTCAGCTCCGGCACGCTGGTGGCGACCAGGTTGATGATCGCCATCACCTGGCTCGGCTCCAGCGAGCGGCCCGGGTACAGCTCGACCAGCACCGAGGCGCTGGGCTTGCGTTCGTCACGGACGAACACCGAACTCTTGGGAATCGCCAGGTGCACACGGGCACCCTTGACGTTGTTCAGGCTGGACACGGTGCGCGCCAGTTCGCCTTCCAGGCCGCGGCGGTAACGGGTCGCCTCCATGAACTGGCTGGTGCCCAGGCCCTGCTCCTTGTCCAGGATCTCGAAACCGATGTTGCTGTCGGCTGGCGCGATGCCGGCACCGGCGAGCTTCAGCCGGGCGCGTGCGAGGTCGTCGGCCTTGACCAGCAGCGCGCCGGAATTGGGCTCGACAGTGTAGGCGATATCCGCCGCGGCGAGCGTCTCCATCACCTGATTGGCGTCCATACCGGCGAGGCTGCCGAGCAGTGGGCGATAGTCCGGCTGCTGCGACCAGAGCACCACGGCGAAACCGATGGCGACGCTCGCCGCCAGCCCGACCAGCAGGCCGATCTGGCGCAGCATCGACATCTCGGAGAGATTTTCCAGGAACGACAGCCCCAGCAGCGGCTTCTTCGCCTCTACCGCGCCGCTCTGCACCGGAACGTTGCTCACCGCATCAGCCATAATTCAATCCGCCTCACACCGGCATCTGCATGATGTCTTGATAGGCCTGGACCAGCTTGTTACGCACTTGGGTCAGGGCCTGGAAAGAAACGCTGGCCTTCTGCGAGGCGATCATCACTTCGGTCAGGTCGACGCCGCCCTGCCCCATCTCGAAGGCGGAGGACATCTGACTGGAAACCTGCTGGGTTTCGTGCACCTTGTTCACCGCCTGGCCGAGCATGTCGGAGAAGCTCGGCGCACCGGCTTCCTGTACCGGCGCCTCGGGCTTGGTGCGCGCCATGGCATCGGTCTGCATGGCCCGCATTTCCAGCATCAAGCGATTGAATTGGACACCCTGACTCATCTACTTCCTCCAACAGCCACGGTTTTTTGACGCTACGTGGCAGGCAGTGAGTAGATAGCAACAAGGGTGCCAGAAACTGTGACATGCCCTGCCACCGGCACCTACCTTCGTCCGACTGCGAACACCGACACTGTTCCGTCGAACCCGCCGCCGGCTGTACTGCATGCCGCGCGCACCGTGCCGGTAGGCTAGCCTGCAGATGCGTCCCGGCCCGACCGGCGGCGTCCCGTCGGCCCCACAAGAACAAGCACCATGACCGAATCCGCCCGCCTTGGACTGCGTCCCCTCAGCGACAGCTCGCCCTCGACCATCGTCGCCGGTTTCATCGCCATGCTGACCGGCTACACCAGCTCGCTGGTACTGATGTTCCAGGCCGGCCAGGCAGCCGGGCTGAGCGCCGGGCAAATCTCCTCGTGGATCTGGGCATTGTCGATCGGCATGGCGATCTGCAGCGTCGGCCTGTCGCTGCGTTACCGCACGCCGGTGGTGGTCGCCTGGTCGACGCCCGGCGCCGCCCTGCTGATCGCCAGTCTGCCCGGCGTACCGTACGCGGAGGCGATCGGCGCCTACATCTTCGCCTCGGCACTGATCGTGCTGTGCGGGCTTACCGGCAGCTTCGAACGGTTGATGCGCCGCGTTCCCGCCTCGCTCGCCGCGGCGCTGCTGGCCGGCGTGCTGTTCAATATCGGCAGCGAGATTTTCCGCGCCGTGCCGGCCCAGCCGTTGCTGGTGCTGGGCATGTTCTTCACCTACCTGCTGGGCAAACGGCTGCTGCCGCGCTATGCGGTGCCGGGTGCGCTGGTGGTCGGCTGCGTGCTGGCGGCCATGCAGGGGCTGCTGGATTTCCGCGACTTGCGTCTGGAGCTGGCGGTGCCGGTATGGACCACGCCGGCGCTGTCGTTTGCCGCAATTCTCAGCATCGGCATCCCGCTATTCGTCATCGCGATGGCGTCGCAGAACATGCCGGGGCTGGCAGTGCTGCGTGCCGAGGGTTACGACGTGCCAGCCTCGCCACTGATTTCGGTGACCGGCATCGCCTCGGTGCTACTGGCACCGTTCGGCTCGCACGGCATCCATCTGGCGGCGATCACCATGGCGATCTGCGCCGGCCCCGAGGCGCATCCCGACCCGCGCAAACGCTACACGGCGGCGGTGTGGTGCGGGGTGTTCTATGGCATCGCCGGCATCTTCGGCGCGACCCTGGCGGCACTGTTCGCGGCGTTTCCGACGGCGCTGGTGCTGTCGATCGCGGCGCTCGCGCTGCTCGGCTCGATCGGCGCGGGGCTGACCCAGGCCATGCAGCAGCCGCATGAGCGCGAGGCAGCGCTAGTTACCTTCATGGTGACGGCGTCGGGGCTGACGCTGTTCGGCATCGGGGCTGCGCTGTGGGGGTTGATTGCGGGGGTGGTGACCTTGCTGGTGCTAAGCAAGCGAGGCTGAGCGGGCCTGGTTTCGGCGCCGCGCCGGGGCGATCCGGCAGCCGACAAGGCGACCGGCAGGCGAAGCCCGAGGCATTGCCGCACTCGAGAATCGCCCCTCACCCGCTCAAATCAGAACGCTAAATCGCCGTCGTCCCGCCATCCACCGCCAGCGCATGGCCCGTGGTAAACGAGGCGCCATCGCTGCACAGATAGAGTACCGCTGCCGCCACCTCCTCCACCCGGCCGATACGCCCCACCGGATGCATCGCTGCCGCGTACTCCGCCTTGCGCGGATCGGCCTCGTAGGCGCGACGGAACATGTCGGTGTCGATCACCGCCGGGCACACCGCATTCACCCGAATTCCCTTCTTCGCATACTCGATGGCCGCCGACTTGGTCAGGCCGATCACCGCGTGCTTGGATGCCGAGTAGATGCTCATCTTCGGCGCCGCACCGAGGCCGGCCACCGAGGCGGTATTGACGATGGCGCCACCGCCCTGCGCCAGCATCAGCGGCAACTGGTGCTTCATGCACAGCCACACGCCCTTGACGTTGACGCCCATGATCGCGTCGAACTCCGCCTCGCTGCCTTCGGCCAGCCGGCCTTGCTCGATCTCGATACCGGCGTTGTTGAAGGCATAGTCGAGCCGGCCGAAACGACCCACGACCTGCTCCAGCAAGGCTCTGACCTGTTCGTCGCGCGTAACATCGCAACGGACAAACAACGCCTCACCGCCGTTTTCCCGAATCGCCGCGGCGGCCGCCTCGCCAGCGGTGTCATCGAGATCGGCGAGGACGACCTTGAGGCCCTGCTCGGCGAAGGCCAGCGCGGTGGCGCGGCCGATGCCCGCCGCTGCGCCGGTGACGAGGGCGACCTGACCGGAGAATTTCATGCTCATGCTGAAGCTCCTGAACGAGAGATTGAACCTGGCGCCGGGTCCTGACGTGACCGCGAGACCATAAGCGGTCACCGTTATACCGCTCCGTGGAACCCTCGACGCCGATATCACCGCTCTGGATGCCAGTGCATACGCGCCGACGGATGCATGTTGCGGTCACGCGCAGCGGCGGCTAAACCAAGCTTTTCGCTCAACAAAGGCTTGTTCGACATGCTCAATCAACAGTACCTGCTGGCCCAGCGACCGATCGGCGCGCCAACGCGCGACACCTTCCGCTTTGCCGAGGCCGACACCGGTGAGCCCGGCCCCAACGAAATTCTGGTGCAGGTCGAATACCTGTCCATCGATCCGGCCATGCGCGGCTGGATGAACGAAGGCAAGTCGTACATTGCGCCGGTGGGCCTCGGCGAGGTGATGCGCGCGCTCGGCGTCGGCAAGGTGATCGCCTCGCAGCATCCGGGCTTCGCCGTCGGCGACTACGTGAATGGTCCGCTGGGTGTGCAGAAGTACTTTCGCGGCGAGCCGAAAGGCTTCTACAAGGTCGACCCGCAGCAGGCGCCGCTGCCGCGCTACCTGTCGGCGCTGGGCATGACCGGCATGACCGCCTACTTCGCCCTGCTCGCCGTCGGCCAGCCGAAGGCCGGCGATACCGTGGTGCTGTCCGGCGCTGCCGGCGCGGTGGGCAGCGTGGCCGGGCAGATCGCCAAGATAAAAGGCTGCAAGGTAGTGGGCATCGCCGGCGGCGCCGACAAGTGTCGCTTCCTCACCGAGGAACTGGGCTTCGACGGTGCCATCGACTACAAGCACGAGGACCTGGCCGCGGGCCTGAAGCGCGAATGCCCGCAGGGTGTGGACGTCTATTTCGACAACGTCGGCGGCGACATCCTCGACGCCGTGCTCACTCGCATCAACGTCGGTGCGCGAGTGGTGCTGTGCGGCGCGATCAGTCAGTACAACAACAAGGAGGCGGTCAAGGGACCGGCGAACTACCTGTCGCTACTGGTCAACCGTGCGCGCATGGAAGGCATGGTGGTGACCGACTATATGGCTCGTTACCCGGAGGCGATGCGCGAGATGGCCGGCTGGCTGGCCAGCGGCCAGCTGAAGAGCAAGGAGGACGTCGTCGAGGGCCTGGAAACCTTCCCCGAAACCCTGTTGAAGCTCTTCAGCGGCGAGAACTTCGGCAAGCTGGTGCTCAAGGTCGGCTGAGCGCTCAACCCAGCTCGGCAACGACCGCGGCCAGCGCCTGCGCCGGATCGGCGGCCTGGGCGATCGGCCGACCGATGACCAGGTAATCCGATCCGGCGGCCATCGCCTGCGCCGGCGTGAGGATGCGCCGTTGGTCGTCCTGGGCACTACCGGCTGGACGAATGCCGGGCGTCACCAGCTGCAGCTGCGGGTACTGCGCCTTCAACGGCTGCGCTTCCTGGGCCGAGCAGACCAGGCCGTCGAGACCGGCTCGCGCGGCCAGCCCGGCCAGGCGCAGCACCTGCTCCTGCGGCGCGATGTCCAGGCCGATATCAGCCAGATCGGCCTGCTCCATGCTGGTCAGCACGGTCACGCCAATCAGCAGCGGCACCGGTCCGCCGATCTTGTCCAGCGTCTCGCGGCAGGCCGCCATCATGCGCAGGCCACCCGAGCAGTGCACGTTGACCATCCATACGCCCAGCTCAGCGGCTGCCTTGACCGCCATCGCCGTGGTGTTGGGAATGTCGTGGAATTTCAGGTCGAGGAACACCTCGAAGCCGCGCGCGCGCAGCGCCTCGACCACCGCCGGGCCGCAGCGAGTGAACAACTCCTTGCCGACCTTGACCCGGCACAGCGCGGGATCGAGCTGCTGCGCCAGCGCCAGGGCGGCGTCCTGCGAAGGGAAGTCGAGCGCAACGATGATCGGAGTCTGGCAAGTCATGACGGGGTCCTCGGCAAAATTCGGCGCGCATTGTCGCAGAAAATCTGCGGTCGAACTAAAGCCCCCGCCGCTTGCGCCGACAAACCGGATCGCACGTGACCCACACTACGGTGCAGCGTAAAGTGACGCTGTCCGCAAATAAGGTCTGCGGCTTCGTCTATTTCGTCTGTGGAGGTACGCCATGCCCTGGTACTTCTGGCTGATTCTGGCCGTAGCGCTCGGCTCCATCGTCGGCAGCCTGCTCATGTTGCGCTCGACGGCGCGCAAGATTCCCCTCAGCGAAGAACAGAAGAAGCGCATCGCCGAGCGCAATGCCGCAGCAGACGCACAGGACGCACGCGACCGCTGAACCCGGTCGCCGCTGCGGCTGCAGCATCGCAATCGCCGCACGTTCGGCGAGGTGAAAGGAAGCACGACACGCTCATCGGTGGCAGCGCCTGTCCGGATCGCTGCGCCGATTTTTCCTTTCCCTCCAGATGAATGTGCATGTCAGCAGCCCTGCCCGATATCGAAGAAAACCGCCTCCACGCCCGCGCCATTTTTACCCGCCGCATACTGCCCGGCGCAGTTGGCGTGCTGCTTTGCGCGCTGCTCGGCGCCAGCGTCGCGGTCAGCCGGATCGCCACGAGCATCGATGAAGATGCCGTTGCGCAAAGCCGCTTCCTCACCGGCAAGGCCATCGAGGGGCAGCGCGAGTGGATGGGCCGCTCGGTGGTCGACTACGCCTTCTGGGGTGATGCCTATGCGCACCTCAACGGCCCGGTGAGCATCGACTGGGCCTATACGCAAGCCAACTTCGGCGCCTCGCTGTACGAAGACTTCGGCTATGAAGGCGTGCTGCTGGTGACACCGCAGGGCGAGACGTCCTATGCGGTGATTGACGGCGAGCTGCGCTCGGTCGACGCCTACCGGTGGTTGCAGGGCGGCCTGGAGCCGCTGCTGGCGCGCGCACGCCTGGCGTTCGACCACGAACAGGGCGTGGTCGGCCTGTTGTCGGTGGATGGCACGCCGGCGATGGTGGCCGCGGCCGTGCTGTCGCCGGGAGACAGCACGGTCAAGGCTGCCGCGACGCCGGCCTCGATCGTGCTGTTCGTCGATGTGCTGGATACCGCACGCCTGGCCGAGCTCGGCCAGGACTACGCCGTCGACGCGCTGCGCGTAGCGGATGCCGACACCCCGCGCACGGCGCCACAGCTGCCGCTGACGCTGGAAGACGGCACCGCCCAGACCTTGACCTGGAAACCCGCGCAGCCAGGACGACGGATGCTCTGGGTAGCGCTACCGACGCTCGCGCTGGCGGCGCTGGCGCTGGGCGGGCTGATCTGGGTGCTGGGGCGTCTGGCGCTGCGTACGGTGCAGATGATGGACACCAACTACGCCCGCCTGGCCAGCAAGAGTCGCGAGCTGAGCGCCAGCGAGGCACGTTTTCGCGATGTCGCCGAGGCGGCCTCCGACTGGATCTGGGAAACCGATGCACAGGCGCACCTGACCTACCTCTCCAGTCGTTTCGAAGAAATCACCGGCCACGCTCCGGCTAATTGGATCGGCCGTCCGCTGATCAACCTGCTGATCAGCGACCACGCCGCCCTGCACGAGTGGCTGCAGGCGCCACAGGCAAACGCGCTGAAATGCAGCTATCGCGATGCAGATGGTCGCGAACGGCATTGCCGGCTGGCCGCACGGGCGATCCGCGATGACGGCCAGTTGCGCGGCTATCGCGGCACTGCGAGCGACATCACCGAGGAAACCCGTGCCCAGGCACGCGTCCAGTATCTGTCGCAACATGACGCGCTGACCGGGCTGCCCAACCGCGCCCGCCTGCGCGACCACCTGGAAGGCCGATTGGCGGCGCTGCGCGGCACCTCCCGGCTGGCGGTGCTCTATCTCGATCTGGACCGCTTCAAGCCGGTCAACGACACACTCGGCCACGCCGCAGGCGACGAGGTGCTGATCGGGGTCGCCCAGCGCCTCAAGCAATGCACACGCGACGATGATCTGGTGGCCCGCCTGGGAGGCGACGAGTTCGTCATGGTGCTCGGCCGTCTGGGCGCGCCGGAGGACATCGCGCGGCTTTGCGAGCGAGTGATCGCCGCTATCAGCGAGCCGTTCTTCTACGAGGGACACAAGATCTACGTCGGCGCCAGTATCGGCGTCGCGGTGGCGCCCGGCGACGGCCTGCTGGCCAGCGAGCTGCTGCGCTGCGCCGACATCGCGCTGTACCAGGCCAAGGCCAACGGCCGCGGCATCTGGCATCCGTACACGCGCGAACTGGACAATCGCGCCAACGATCGCCATCGACAGGAAGACGAGCTGCGTCAGGCGATTGCCGACGAACGTTTCGAAATTCATTACCAGCCGCGCTACCGCAGCGCGGGCTTGCACATCATCGGCGCCGAGGCGCTGCTGCGCTGGCCGCATGCAGAACGCGGGCTGCTGTTGCCCGAGTCGTTCATCCCGCTCGCCGAAGAAACCGGCCTGATCGCCACGCTGGGCAACTGGGTTTTACGCCAGGCCTGCCGCGACGCCGTAGCCTGGCCGGACGGTCTGGTGGTCTCGGTCAACCTTTCTCCGCTGCAGCTGCGCCATGAGCAACTGCTGGATGAGGTAAAGGCCGCGTTGGCCGAAAGCGGCCTGCCCGCCAGCCGGCTGGAGCTGGAAATCACCGAGAGCGCCCTGCTGCAGGAAAACGCCGGCACCCTGGCGCTGCTCAGCAGCCTCAAGGCGCTGGGCGTGCGACTGGCGATGGATGATTTCGGCACGGGCTATTCGTCGCTCAGCAACCTGCGCACCTACCCGTTCGACGTGATCAAGATCGATACCAGCTTCGTCGGCGGCATGCAGCAGAATGCCGAAGATCACTCGATCGTCCGCGCACTGATCGATCTCGGACGCGGGCTGAATCTGCAGGTCACCGCCGAGGGTGTGGAAACCGCCGAGCAGTTGCGCCTACTGCAGGCCGACGGCTGCACCGAGGTACAGGGCTTCCATATGAGCCGGCCGCTGGCGGCCGACGCACTGCTGACACTACTGGCACGTCGGACACCTTGAGCGGCGCGGTTCGTCCGGCCGCGCTCAGCGCTTGAATTCGAACTGGATTTCCGCGCCTTCGATCAGCGGATCGTCTTCCTCGTCGCCGGTGATCAGCCGCCCGCTCATCTGTACCGACTGCGTCGGCTCACTGAACAGCGGCGGCAGTAGGCTCATCGCCGGCGCGGACTCGTCGTGCCCGAACTCCTTGGCCCAGTCTTCCGGCAGGCTCAGGTCGAGCCGGGGGGTGGTCAACTCGATCTCTTCGATCTTCTCAAGCTTCTCGGGAGTCGCGACTTTGTGCGCCGGCGCCGCGGGTGGCGGCTTCGGTACGCTGATCTGCACGGGCGGCTTCGTTTCGTCGGCCTGTTCAGTTGCGGGCGCCACCTCGATCTTCAGATCCGGCGGCGTTTCCTCGGCCTGCTGCGGTGCGGCCGGCGCCTGCAGCGCGGGCGGCGCGGTCTTCGCTGGCGCCGGCGGTGTGGACGGCTCCTTATCGCAGGCGGTCAGAACAAGCAGCGCACCTGCCAGCCACAGGGGTTTGATCATCGCAGCGCCGCTCCTCTCGTTCGCGCATACCGGGCGCGGCGCTATTGTGCCTCCCGGCAAAGCTCGACGGCCAGCGCGCCGAGCGTACTCAGCGCCCGCTCTGTCTCGCGGTTCCAGGGCAGGCCGCAGTTCAGCCGGATGCAGTGATTGAACTGCTCGGTGTTACTGAAGATCAGCCCCGGCGCGATGCTGATGCCCTGCGCCAGCGCGCGCACCTGCAGGTCCTTGGTGTTGACCCGCGCCGGCAGGCTGACCCAGAGAATGAAGTTGCCCTTGGGCCGGGTCATCTGCGTACCTTCGGGAAAGTAACGCTGCACCGCCAGCTGGAACGCCGACAGGTTCTTGCGGTACTCCTGCCGGATGAAGCGCAGGTGACGGTCATAGCCACCATTCTCCAGATAAGCGGCCACGCCCATCTGCGTCACGCTGCACGCCGAGTGCGTGCTGAATGTCTGCAGGCGCTGCACCTCGGCCTGGTGCCGGCCGGCGATGATCCAACCGATGCGTACGCCCGGCGACAGGGTCTTGGAAAAGCTCGAGCAATAGATCACCCGGCCTTCGCGGTCATTGGACTTGAGCGCCTTGTACGGGCCCTGCTCGAACATCAGCTCGCCGTAGATATCGTCCTCGACGATCTGGATGTCGAAGCGTGACGCCAGGTTGAGCAGCTGCTTCTGCCGGCTGTCGGGCATGCTCACGCCCAGCGGGTTGCTCAGCCGCGCGGTCAGCACCAACGCCTTGATCGGCCACTGGCTGGCGGCCAGCTGCAGCGCCTCGAGGCTCATGCCGGTGTCTGGGTCGCTGGGGATCTCGATCACCTTCAGCCCCAGCAGGTCCGCCAGTTGCAGCAGGCCGTAATAGGTCGGCGACTCGGCGGCAATCAGGTCGCCGGGCCGGGTCAGCACGCGCAACGACATCTGCAGCGCGTCGACACAACCGTGGGTGATCACCACTTCGGCCGGATCGACCAGCACCCCGGCGTCGCGCATGCGGATCGCAACCTGCCGGCGCAGCGGTTCGTAACCCGGGCTGAACATGTAGCTGAAGGCGCGCGGGCTGTGGAAGCGGGTCACCTTGGCCAGCTGCTGGTGCAGCGCGCGCACCGGCAGGTAGTCGACGTGCGGAACGGCAGCGCCCAGCGGAATCAGGCCCTCGCGGCGTGACTCGTTGAGCACCTGGTTGATGATGCTGCTGCGGGTGACCAGCGTGGGCCGCTCGACCTGCGCGATGTCGGGCGTCGGCGCGGTCAGCATGGGCGTCTGGTGCACGTAGAAGCCCGACTGCGGACGGGCGCGAATCATGCCCTGGTCTTCCAGGTTGGCGTAGGCCTGCAGCACCGTCGCGTGGCTGACGTTGAGCTGCTGGCTCATCTTGCGCACCGAGGGCACGCGCTCCCCCGGGCGATAGACGCCGCGCCGGATATCCTCGGCCAGCTGTTGAGCGATGCGCTGATAGAGCAACAGATTGGTCATTTTTGCCGATCCCCGCGAACTGAACCGTAACAGTAGCTCAGCAACGAAGAACGAAACCAATACAGTTACATCGCGAGTGGGCGAAACAGATGTTTCAGCGATCAGGCCCCAGCTCGCCTTGCGCATCGGAAAAGAGGATTTCCACGCGCCGATTCTGCGCACGACCGCGCGCCGAAGCGTTTTCCGCAACCGGGAAGGCTTCGCCGTAACCGCGTATCTCGATGCGCTGCGAGGCGATGCCCAGATCGGTCAGCACCTCGGCGACGGCCGCAGCACGCGCCTGCGATAGCGCAAGGTTGCGGTCGGCGTCACCGCGGCTATCGGTATAGCCCTCGATGCGTACCCGCCGCTGCGGGTTGAGTTCGAGGAAATGCGCCAGCTTGAGCAGCGTCCGATTGGCCTCGCGGCCCAGTTCGTCGCTGTCGGCACGGAACAGCACATCGCCGAGCGTCATCACCAGCCCGCGATCGGTCTCGGTCGCCGCCATGCTGATGATCTGGTCATCACCCCAGCGCCCCGGTTGCTGCGCACTCAACAGGCGGGCGTCGCGCAGCATGTCGCGCAGGCGCTGGCGCTCCATCTGCAGTTGTACGATGCGCTGCTGGTTGTCGAGCAACGTACCGTGCTGCCGGGCGATCTCGCTGTAGCTGAGGCTCAGGTAGGAATAATGCAGGGCGTCCTCGGCGCCGCCCCAGAACTCGGCAAAGCGCTGCGCCCGCGCCAGCGATTCGCCGGCGCGCACGACGTCCTTCGGCGCCCCACGCTGGATCCGCGTGTCGCTGCTGACCTTGGTGTAGCTCTCTGCTGCCTGGGAAAGCTGCTGTTCGAGGTCGGGATTGGCGCAACCGGCCAGCCCGCCCAGCAGGAGGCAGATCAGCGCCTGTCGACGAAACCGGCTCACCGCAGATCCCCCAGTTGTTGGCGCAGGCGCTCGATGCTGCGGTTCAGCTCGGCAATCTGGCTGGCACTCTTGGCATTCAGCACCCGCGCTTCGGCCAGGCGCGCATCCAGCTCAGCCTGCTCGCTCAGCAGGCGCGCCTGCCGGAAGTCCTCGTCGTTGATGGCCGCACGGGCAGCGGCCAGCTTCAGCTCAGCGAGCATCAGCTCGGCCGTATGCTCGTCGGCACCGACTGCCCGTGCCTGCTGCACGGCCTGTTCGGTCAGACGTATTTGTTCGCGCGGTGCCGGATCACTGGCGCAACCACCGAGGACGGCCAGCGCCAGCCCGAATAATAGACAGCAAAGTTTCTTCACGACGATGTCCTACTGTGGCGACGCCTTCGCCGTTCCGACCTGCTGCAGTTTCCAGCGTTCCAGATTGCTGGCCAGCAGCTGCTCGGGTACCCCGGCGGCGCGCAATTCTGTCATCTTCAGCGCCAGTTGTCCCCGCAGCCAGGCGTCGTTGCAGGCGGAGTTGTGGGAAATGGCCAGATGCATCTCATGGCTGAGCACCGGTGGCTCCAGCCGCTGCACCTTGTCCAATATCGCCAGTGCGCCCATGCCGGCAAGCGCGCTGTAGCGCTCGTGCAGGACGTAGTCGGTCTTGCCGGCCACCAGCTGCTCCATCGCCTGTGTCAACGAAGCATCCGCCTGCAGCGTCAGGCGTTGTCTGGCAAAAGCATCAAACTCGCGACCAAATCGACTGGTGCTGACGAAACGCCCGTCATGCCCGGCGAGGTCGTCGCGCGTGGCATAGAAGAAACCCGGCTCGTTGCGCACCCAGGCCACTGTCTGCAGCGACGCGATGGACGGATGA
The DNA here is from genome assembly GCF_024448505.1 of Stutzerimonas degradans. Lineage (GTDB taxonomy): Bacteria > Pseudomonadota > Gammaproteobacteria > Pseudomonadales > Pseudomonadaceae > Stutzerimonas > Stutzerimonas degradans. The sequence continues at coordinate 184,110 of NZ_JAMOHV010000004.1, read as the reverse complement.
ACGAAATCCATCTCGTCCAGGCGCTGCGTCACCAGCCGGGCATCGGCCAGGATATCGACCCGACCGCTGCGCACTTCGTCGAGCGCCTTGCTGGCGTCGCCGCTGTAGAGCAATTCGACCTTCACCCCGAGGGACTTGCCGATCTGCTTCAGTAGCTCGGCGTTGGCGCCCAGCAGCCGTTGCGGATTCTGCGGATCGCGCCAGAGAAACGGTGGGTTGTCCGCCGCCCCAGTGGCAACCAGTCGCTCGCATTTACCCACTGCGAACGCCAGCGAGGGCACCACCAGCAGCGCAACCAGAACCGATTTCAGCAGAAGGCCAAACCCCATGAACGACACCTTTTGAAGGAGCACACGAACGCGATGCGGCGTGATCTTAGCATTGGCCGCCCTGCCGTTCGCGCATAAAAAAACCCGCTCGAAAGCGGGTTTTTTTGGCGGCTGACGAATCAGACCAGCTTTTCCAGCTCGGGCACGATCTCGAACAGATCGCCGACCAGGCCGTAATCGGCAACCTGGAAGATCGGTGCTTCCTCGTCCTTGTTGATCGCAACGATCACCTTGGAATCCTTCATACCGGCCAGGTGCTGAATGGCACCGGAAATACCAACGGCGATATACAGCTGCGGCGCGACGATCTTGCCAGTCTGGCCGACCTGCATGTCGTTGGGCACGAAACCGGCGTCGACGGCGGCACGCGAGGCGCCTACCGCCGCACCGAGCTTGTCGGCCAGCGAATACAGGTGCTTGAAGTTCTCGCCGTTCTGCATGCCGCGACCGCCGGAAATGACGATCTTGGCGGCGGTCAGCTCGGGACGGTCGGACTTGGCCAGCTCCTCGCCGACGAAGGAGGATTTGCCCGCGTCACCACTGCCGGAGATCTGCTCGATGGCAGCCGAACCACCTTCGCCGCTGACCGCGTCGAAGCCTGTGGTACGCACGGTGATCACCTTGATCGGTGCGGTGGACTGTACGGTGGCGATGGCGTTGCCGGCGTAGATCGGACGCTTGAAGGTGTCAGCGCTTTCGACCGACGTGATCTCGGAGATCTGGTCGACATCCAGCAGCGCAGCCACGCGCGGCAGGAAGTTCTTGCCGTTGGTGGTGGCTGCGGCCAACACGTGACTGTAATTCTTCGCCAGATCGGCGATCAGCGGCGCAACGTTTTCCGGCAGCTGATGGGCATAAGCGGCATCGTCGGCAACCAGCACCTTGGAAACGCCTGCGATCTTGGCAGCTGCCTCGCCAATGGCGCCACAGCCGGAGCCAGCGACCAGCACATGGATGTCGCCACCGATTTTCGCGGCTGCCGCCACGGTGTTCAGGGTTGCGGCCGCGAGGACGGCGTTGTTGTGTTCAGCGATAACCAGGATAGTCATTTAGATTACCTTCGCCTCGTTCTTCAGTTTCTCGACCAGTTCTGCCACGGACTTGACCTTGATGCCGGCGCTGCGGGCAGCCGGCGCTTCGACCTTCAGGGTCTTCACGGTGGAGCCGGTGGCGACGCCCAGCGCGTCCGGGGTCAGGGTTTCCAGCGGCTTCTTCTTGGCCTTCATGATGTTCGGCAGCGACGCGTAGCGCGGCTCGTTCAGGCGCAGGTCGGTGGTCACGATTGCCGGCAGGCTCAGCGCGACGGTCTGCAGGCCGCCGTCGATCTCACGGGTGACGTTGACCTTGTCGCCAGCCACTTCCACCTTGGAGGCGAAGGTGCCCTGGGCGTACCCGGTCAGCGCGGCCAGCATCTGGCCGGTCTGGTTGTTGTCGCTGTCGATGGCCTGCTTGCCGAGGATCACCAGCTGCGGCTGTTCCTTGTCGACCACTGCCTTGAGCAGCTTGGCGACGGCCAGGGAGCTCAGTTCATCCGCGGACTCAACCAGCACGGCGCGGTCGGCGCCCAGTGCCAGCGCGGTGCGCAGCTGCTCCTGAGCAGCGGCCGGACCGATGGTGACGACAACGATCTCACTCGCCACGCCCTTCTCTTTCAGGCGCACGGCTTCTTCCACAGCGATTTCGCAGAAGGGGTTCATCGACATCTTGACGTTGGCGAGGTCGACGCCGGAGTTGTCCGCCTTGACGCGAACCTTGACGTTGTAGTCGACCACTCGTTTGACAGCTACAAGAACCTTCATGGATTCCTCGTTACTCTCCGGTGAATAGAATTTCGCCGAGGCGAACCGAACCCGGCGCGAAGGCTCTGGGATCGTCAGTCATTTGCCTGTGCGGCGAGCGCAAACCGTTCGTATCTTGACCGCAGGCCGCGGATGGGGTCAACAACGCATATGCCCCGTCATAACCATGCGGTGCGGGCGATTCTAACAGGCTTCGGAAAAATTCAAACAAACGTTTGTATTGGACCGGTTCGAGCGTCTATATATAATGCGCCGGCCGGTTCGATCAGGGAACGATTGTGCCTTTGCCACTCACATAACAAACAAGCCTTGACTAGGAGAAAGCCCAATGGAACGCGAATACATGGAATTCGACGTTGTCATCGTCGGCGCCGGCCCTGCAGGCCTGTCCGCAGCCTGCCGCCTGAAGCAGAAAGCCGCCGATGCCGGTCAGGAAATCAGTGTATGCGTCGTCGAAAAGGGTTCCGAAGTAGGCGCCCACATTCTCTCCGGCGCGGTCTTCGAGCCGCGCGCGCTGGACGAACTGTTCCCCGATTGGAAAGAACTTGGCGCCCCGCTGAACACTCCGGTCAAGCGCGACGACATCTATCTGCTCAAGAACGCCGACGCCGCCAACAAACTGCCCAACGCCCTGGTTCCCAAGACCATGCACAACGAGGGCAACTACATCATTTCGCTCGGCAATCTGTGCCGCTGGCTGGCACAGCAGGCCGAGAATCTCGGCGTGGAAATCTATCCAGGCTTCGCCGCTCAGGAAGCGCTGATCGACGAGCAAGGCGTGGTACGCGGGATCGTCACCGGTGATCTGGGCGTCGACCGCGAAGGCAATCCGAAGGACGGCATGTACACGCCCGGGATGGAACTGCGCGCCAAGTACACGCTGTTCGCCGAGGGCTGCCGCGGTCATATCGGCAAGCAACTGATCAACCGCTTCCAGCTCAACGCCAACGTCGATCCGCAGCATTACGGCATCGGCATCAAGGAGCTGTGGGACATCGACCCGGCCAAGCACGAGCAGGGTCTGGTCGTACACACCGCCGGCTGGCCACTGGACGATGAGAACTCCGGCGGCTCATTCCTCTATCACCTGGAAAACAACCAGGTGGTCGTCGGCCTGATCGTCGATCTGTCCTACAGCAACCCGCACCTGTCGCCGTTCGACGAATTCCAGCGTTACAAGCATCATCCGGTGATCAAGCAGTACCTCGAGGGCGGCAAGCGCGTGTCCTACGGCGCCCGCGCCATCGCCAAGGGCGGCCTGAACTGCCTGCCGAAAATGGTCTTCAATGGCGGCGCGCTGATCGGCTGCGACGCCGGCACCCTGAACTTCGCCAAGATCAAGGGCAGCCATACGGCAATGAAGTCCGGCATGCTTGCCGCCGAAGCGGCTGCCGATGCGCTGCTGGCCGGGCGCGAGGGCGGCGATGAACTGACCGCCTATCAGGAAGGCTTCAAAAATAGCTGGCTGTACGATGAGCTGTACAAGAGCCGCAATTTCGGCGCCGCCATCCACAAATGGGGCGCAATCATTGGCGGCGCATTCAACTTCATCGACCAGAACATCTTCGGTGGCAAGATCCCCTTCACCCTGCACGACAGCAAGCCGGACCATGCCTGCCTGAAGCCGGCAGCCGAGGCGAAGAAGATCGACTATCCGAAGCCGGACGGCAAACTGAGCTTCGACAAGCTCTCTTCGGTATTCCTCTCCAACACCAACCACGAGGAAGACCAGCCGATCCACCTGCGGCTGACCGATCCGAACATTCCGATCGAGAAGAATCTGCCGCTTTACGATGAGCCAGCACAACGCTACTGCCCGGCGGGCGTGTACGAAGTCGTCAGCAACGACGACGGCAGCAAACGCTTCCAGATCAACGCGCAGAACTGCGTGCACTGCAAAACCTGCGACATCAAGGACCCGGCGCAGAACATTACCTGGGTGGCGCCGGAAGGCACTGGTGGCCCAAACTACCCCAACATGTAAATAAAGCGTCAACGAAAAAAGGCTCCTTCGGGAGCCTTTTTCGTCGAGGTGACATTCTTGCCGAGCCGTCGCGCGGCGCTACTCCGTCGCCCGTCCGAGCGGGAAGAACTCGCCGCCACTCCAGACACCCAGCCAGCTCTCCCCGTCGAGCAGACGTGGCACCGCCAGCTCCACCAGTTCGTAAAACACGTTGCGATGAACCAACGCCTCCAGATTCGCACGCACATGCACATAGGGAGAAGGTTGGCCGGTTTGCGGATCCAGTTCGACGCGCAGCGGATGCTCGCCGCCAACCAGGACCTCATCCTCGACGTTGGTGATCATGCGCAGCTGCTGGGCTTCACCCTGCCCCGTCACCTCCAGGCGCACCGCCACGAACGGTGCGTCATCGACGCGTATCCCGACCTTCTCGACCGGCGTAACCAGAAAGTACCCCTCACCATCACGCCGCAACACGGTGGAGAACAGACGCACCATCGCCGGCCGGGTGATCGGCGTACCGAGGTAATACCAGCTGCCATCGCGGGCAATGCGCATGTCGATGTCGCCACAGAATGGCGGATTCCAGAGATGCACCGGCGGCAGTCCACGCACCTCGCCCTTCGGGATCTGTCCCAGCAGTTCGGTGGCTTTCGTAGATTCGCTCATTGATATGGTCCTCCGCGTCGCCCATCGACACTCGACACTCAGTCGCTGAGCCCCAGCAGACGCCGCGCATAATCTCGCAACGGCGGGCCGAGCAGCTCGTCAGGCTTGGCATCGTACAGATTGAGTAGCCCGCCGCGAGCACGGATACGGGCAGTATCGACCAGATAACGCGTGCCGGTCTCGACCAGCATCAGCTGCACGACGCCACTGTCGACCCCCAGACGATCGACGGCACGCTGTTCGTTCAGCTCATCGAAACTGCCAATACGGTCATCCGCCGCGGCGAACCGCGTATAGAGCACGTAGTGCGCGCCGACGGCCGTTGCCTGCGCCATCGCGTCTTCGAAGCCGACCGGCTGCGCCGCGCGACGCACCATCGGGAAATACTCGACGAACCCGGCGAACGCCTCCTCGGCGACCACATTGGGACGCGGATAGCCATTACCCGGCGGGGTGAAAGGCCCCTGCGCAATATAGATGAAGGAATCGGCCTGCAAACGCCACGGGCTGGCACGGCGCGTCTGGCTGTGGTCGAGGATACCGGCGTCGCGCAGGTGATAGCGGGTGCCTTCGGCCATATCGCTGACCTTCATGCAGCCGGTCAGGGTCAGGGCGCCCAGCACTACGTAGAGCAATCGCATCTGCATATTCTCCAGCCGGCGACGGGAAGCCGGCACGTCGCTGCCTGAATGCAGCATCCACGCCATACCACCCGCCGGTATCCCTCAATCACGCTTGCGCTTGTTGCCCATGCGCACGCCGATGTCCATGAGAAACTGGAAGAACCCTTCCTGATCCTCTAGCACATTGCTCCAGAACGGCGAGTGATACAGCGCGACCGCGCCATGCACGAGCGCCCAGGCCGCGCAATAGTGGAAATACGGCGGCACGTCCTCGAGTTTGCCTTCGGCGATGCGGCCTTCGATCAGCTGAGTCAGACGCTGGAAGTTGGAGGCGCGAATGCGGTGCAGCTCTTCCACCAGCTCCGGCACCTGATTGCCCTTCACGACTTTCTCTTCCAGCCGGTCGAACAGGCGGTAGCGCTGCGGATCGCGCATGCGGAACTCAAAATAGGCCCGTGACAACGCTTCCTTGTCACGGTCGACATCTTCGGAATGAAGCAGCGCGTTCAGGTCACGCTCATAATCAAGCATCAGCCGCAGGTAGATTTCGGCCTTGGACTTGAAGTGCTTGTAGATGGTGCCTTTGCCGATTCCGACGGCATCGGCAATCATCTCGACCGTGACGCTGTCTTCGCCCTGATCGAGAAACAGCTGCAGGGCAATGTCGAGTATTTCCTGTTCGCGGCGACGAAACTCGCGAACCTTCCGGGATTCTGTCTGCATGGAGGGCTGCTGGCGTGAAAAACGAGGTAGCCATTATGCCTATCCAGTCATCGAATGCACGAGGCATCCAACAATGATTCAATTCAGTGACGAATTTCCTCATCCGGTCGGATTGAGATACCTGAACCATGCTGCCGTCGCACCTTGGCCTCGGCGGGCAGCGCAGGCCGTCTCGCGCTTCGCCGAGCAGAACATGACCATCGGCGCCCGCGACTATCCACAATGGCTGGAAACCGAACAGCGCCTGCGCGAGCGCCTCGCGCGCCTGCTCAATGCGCCCGGCAGCGCGGACATCGCGCTGGTCAAGAACACCTCGGAAGCCCTGTCGTTCGTGGCATTCGGCCTGGATTGGCAACACGGCGACCAGATCATCATCAGCGATGAGGAGTTTCCGTCCAACCGAGTGGTCTGGGAGGCGCTACGCCCGCAAGGCGTGGAGGTCATCCAGGTCAGTCTCAAGGGTGCCGATCCGGAAGCCGACCTGCTCGCCGCCTGCGGCCCGCGGGTACGTCTGATGGCCATCAGCGCCGTGCAATATGCCAGCGGCCTGCGTCTTGACCTCCAGCGCCTGGGAGAAGGCTGTGAGCAGCGGGGCGTGCTGCTGTGTATCGATGCGATTCAGCAGATCGGCGCCCTGCCCTTCGACGTGCAACAAAGCCGCTGCGCGTTTGCGATGGCGGATGGACACAAGTGGATGCTGGGACCGGAGGGGCTTGGCGTGTTCTATTGCCGTGGCGATCTGCGCGAGCGCCTCACACTGCACGAATTCGGCTGGCACATGCTCGAGCATGCCGGCGACTACGAGCGCAGCGAATGGGAGCCCGCCCACAGCGCCCGGCGCTTTGAGTGCGGCAGCCCGAACATGCTTGGCGCGATGGCGCTGGATGCCAGCCTGTCGCTGCTCGAGGAGATCGGCATGCCACAGGTTGCCAACGGACTGGCCGAGCGTATCGACTGGCTACACCAGGGTCTGAAAGGCATCGACGGCATCGAGCTTCTGAGTCCCGGGACTCGGGAACGTCGCTCCGGCATCGTCACCTTCCGCCTGGACAGCGGCTCGAATCAAACGCTTTTCGAGCAACTGAAAGCCGAACAGATCGTGTGCGCGCTGCGCGGTGGCGGCGTGCGCTTTTCACCGCACTTCTACACCGAGGCGCGGATCATCGATGAAACCCTGGCGGTGGTCGCCCGCCTAGCACGCGCTTGAGCGATGAATCGCCAGCGGATGTATTCCAAATAGATTTAACAAAATCGCCGCTATTGGCGGCGAAATCTTTCGAACAGACTAATACTTGAGAGCACTGGTGAGGCATTCCCCCCACTGCCTGACCAGCTGAGAGCGTGAGGAACACGCTCTCATACTCCTAATGGTCTTGACCCGGCTCTCCGTTCAGGGAAGCCGGGTTTTTTTAGGCCGTCCGGGCGATACGCGTGCGGCGTATCTGAAAGCACAGACCGAGGAAGGCCACCCAGAACGGAATGGCGTACACCGACAAACGGATACCCGGGATGAACAGCATGATCGTCAGGATGCCGACCACGAACGCCAGGCACAGGTAATTGCTGAACGGGAACCAGAATGCCTTGAAACTCGGCTCGACGCCGCGCTGCTGCATCGCCTTGCGGAATTTCAGGTGCGCCAGGCTGATCATGGCCCAGTTGATTACCAGTGAGGCCACCACCAGCGACATCAGCAGTTCGAGCGCATTCTGCGGTGCCAGATAGTTGACCAGCACACACAGCAGCGTAACCGCCGCCGAGACGCCAATCGCCAGCACGGGTACGCCACGTCGGTTGACCTTGAGCAAGGCGCGGGGAGCATCCCCCTGCTCGGCCAGGCCGTAGAGCATGCGGCTGTTGCAGTACACGCCGCTGTTGTAAACCGACAACGCGGCGGTCAGCACGACGAAATTGAGCAGATGGGCGGCGGTATCGCTGCCGATCAGCGAGAAGATCTGCACGAACGGGCTGCCGCTGTAGGGGTCGGCCGCCGAACCCAGGGTTTCCAGCAGACTGTCCCACGGATAAAGCGTCAGCAGCACGGTAAGCGCGCCGATGTAGAAGATCAGAATCCGATAGACGACCTGGTTGATCGCCTTCGGGATCACCGTTTTCGGGTCGGCTGCCTCCGCAGCGGTGATCCCCACCAATTCCAGTCCGCCGAAGGAGAACATGATGATGGCCAGCGCCATGACCAGACCATGGATGCCGTTGGGGAAGAACCCGCCGTGACTCCACAGGTTGCTGATGCTCGCCTGCTCGCCGCCCTGTCCGCTGAACAGCAGGAACAGTCCGAGCATGATCATGCCGATGATCGCCGCGACCTTGATGATCGCAAACCAGAACTCGGCCTCGCCGAACGCCTTCACGTTGGTCAGGTTGATCAGGTTGATCAGTACGAAGAAGGCTGCCGCCGTCGCCCAGGTGGGTATTTCCGGCCACCAGAACTGCACGTATTTGCCGACTGCCGTCAGCTCGGCCATGCCTACCAGAACGTAGAGCACCCAGTAGTTCCAACCCGACATGAAGCCGGCGAACGGTCCCCAGTATTGATGGGCGAAATGGCTGAACGAGCCGGCGACCGGTTCCTCGACGATCATCTCGCCGAGCTGACGCATGATCAGGAAAGCAATCAGGCCGCCAATGGCGTAGCCCAGGATCATCGACGGACCGGCGCTACGCAGCACCCCGGCCGATCCCAGGAACAGGCCGGTACCGATGGCGCCACCGAGCGCGATGAGCTGGATATGGCGATTCTTCAGGCCACGCTGGAGCGGGCCGGTATGCAGTGTGTCGCGAGTCATTGCGTCACCTTCTGTGACGGTTGTGGGGCCGCCGACACGCTGTCGGCAGCGACGAAACTCCGAGCATGTAGCCAACGCATCGGATTACGCTCGATGGCGCAGAGCCATGAGCACAAGCGGCGCGCATTGTACACGCCCGAACGCCCACGCAGCCCTCTGCAATCAAGGCGCGACGTGCGCCAGCGGGAACAGGCGGCGGAAGTTGGCCGTGGTCTGTTCGGCAAAACGCTCGAAGGGTACGTCACGCCAGTGCGCGAGAAATTCCGCGACCTCACGCACGTACTGCGGCAGGTTGGGCTGGCCGCGATGAGGCACCGGTGCCAGGTACGGCGCATCGGTTTCCACCAGCAAGCGGTCGGCCGGTATCCGCCGCGCCACGTCGCGTAGCGCGTCCGCATTGCGAAAGGTGACGATTCCGGACAGCGAAATGTAGAACCCCAGATCGAGCGCCGCTCTGGCCATGTCCCAGTCCTCGGTGAAGCAGTGCAGCACACCGGCCTGCGGCAACGCGGCCTCGCGCAGCAGCGCCAGGGTATCGGCACGCGCTTCGCGGGTATGCACGATGACCGGCTTGCCGGTGACCTGAGCAGCCTGTAGATGCAGTCGGAATGACTCGCGCTGGCGCTCGCCAGCCTGCGGCTCGTAGTGGTAATCGAGGCCGGTTTCGCCAATGGCGGCCACCCGCGGATGAGCCAGCTCAGCGAGCAGCCAATCCAGCGCCGGCTGCGCTTCCGGCTCCAGATCCAGCGGATGCACGCCAATCGAGCAATCGACATCGGCATGGCGCTCGGCGATGGCCTTGACCGCGGCCGCATTGTCCGCACTGACGCCAATGCAGAGAAAATGTCCGACACCGCACGCACGTGCCGCGTCCAGAGCCGCATCGAGCGAACCGCCATGAGCGGCGAGATCGAGTCGATCCAGATGACAGTGGGAATCTACCAGCATGGGAAATCGCTTATCGCCTGGTTGGGAAAGGCGGCGATTGTAAGGTAAACGCGTGCACGCTTGGGGAGGCGCCGCGCCCGCCGGTCACATGGTATGGGTCGGACGATCGGATTTCAGCGCGCCGGCCAGATAGGTCTCGATCTTGTTGCGGGCCGTGGCGTCGCCGTCATTGAACTGCACGCCGACCCCCGCCGCGCGGTTGCTCTGCGCGCCTTTGGGAGTGATCCACACAACCTTGCCGGCGACCGGGATCTTCTCCGGCTCATCCATCAGATTGAGCAGCATGAAGACCTCGTCGCCGAGCTTGTAGCTCTTGTTCGTCGGAATGAACAATCCGCCGTTCTTGATGAAGGGCATGAAGGCCGCATACAGCACAGACTTGTCCTTGATGGTCAGGGACAGAATGCCGTTACGCGGACCGAGGTTTGCTGGCAGGCTCATGCGATTTCCTAGGATTGTTGACGCTCCGGCGCAAGCCGCGTCCGGTGGATTCTAGCGTGCCCCTGGCAGGCTTGCCCATTGCACCAGCAATGCTTCGAGAAGCAGGACACGATTGAGGTTGGCCTTGCCGAGCACCTTGTGCCGCTGTGCCAGCAACCAGTCCTGCAACGCCATGACGTTTTCGCGCGAAGCTTTCTGGCCGAGGTAATGCAAGACCTTGTTCATATCGGCAGCGCCGAGCGCGGCTTCATCACCGGTCATCTGATAGCGAAGAATCAGGTGTGCCCATTCGCAAAACCAGTCGAATAGCAGCCCCAACGGCAAGGCATTCCAGCTTTCCGCCAGCTGGCTCGGCGACTGCTGCGTCTTGTGCAGCTTCTTCACGCCCTCGACCACCTGCGCCCGCAGCTCCAACACCGATTGCCCGTGCAGCTTCGCTGCCAGCAGCGGAGAGCCACCGGCAAGCGCAAGCAACTCCTCGCGCAGTTCGGCGGCCAGTTCGGGCAGCTGACTCGCCAGCCATTCGAGGCTTTGCTGGTGGGATGGCAGTGGACAGGCCTGTTGCACGCAACGACTCTTGATGGTCGGTAACAGGCGACTGGGCTGATGGCTGACCAGCAGCAGAATCGTCTCGCCCGACGGTTCTTCCAGACTTTTGAGCAAGGCGTTGGCGGCGTTCAGGTTCATCGCCTCGACGGGCTCGAGCAGCACTATCTTGCGTCCGCCGAGCTGCGCCGTCTGCGTAACGAAACCGACCAGATCGCGCACCTGATCGACACGGATCGCCTTGTCGACTTCTTCCGGCTCGAGCACGTAGTAATCCGGATGCGTATGTGCCGCCAGCAACAGACAGGCCTTGCAACGGCCGCAGGCGCCCGCCGCGGTGGGGTTCTGGCAGAGCAGAGACGCCGCGAACTGTTCGGCGAGCATCCGCTTGCCGATACCGCGCGGACCGTGCAGCAGGTAGGCATGAGCATGTTGCGCGCGCCCCGCCAGTTGTTGCCAGAGCCCACATTGCCAGGCCAGCACCTCACCCATCGAAGCGCCCCAGCAATTCGGGGACGAGAAGATCGATGGCCTGCTGCACCTGGATCAGAGGCTGCGCCGCATCGATCACGCGATAGCGTGCTGGGCTGGCATGCGCGCGCGCGAGATAGGCCTGGCGCACCGCCTCGAAGAATCGCAGCCCTTCCTGCTCGAAGCGATCCAGTCGGCCACGTGCAGCGGCGCGGCTGAGCCCAATCTCGACAGGCAAATCGAAGATCAGCGTCAAATCCGGTCGCAGATCGCCCTGGACGAAGTTCTCAAGTTGGGCAATCCGCTCCACCGATAAGCCACGGCCGCCCCCCTGATACGCATAGGTCGCATCGGTGAAGCGGTCGCAGAGCACCACGGCGCCACGCTGTAACGCAGGGCGGATCACTTGTGCCAGATGCTGGGCGCGCGCAGCGAAGACCAGCAACAGCTCGGTATCGTCTGCCATCGGCTCATCGGCCGGCGTCAGCAGCAGCTCACGAATCCGCTCCGCCAGCGGCGTACCACCGGGTTCGCGGGTAAGCACCACATCCAGCCCGCGAGCGCGCAGCCGCTCGGCCAGATATTCGCGATTGGTGCTCTTGCCGGCGCCTTCCGGCCCTTCCAGGGTGATGAAAAGTCCTGTCACTGTGCTTGCTCGCTGGTGCTCGGGGCCGGTTGAGGTGCCGGGCTGGACCGATAGTCGGCTCGCCGGTTGAGTTGATACTGACGTACCGCGCGATTGTGCTCGTCGAGGGTGTCGCTGAAGACGTGGCTGCCATCGCCGCGTGCGACGAAGTAGAGACTGCGCCCCTCCTTCGGATGCAGCGCGGCGTGAATCGCCTCGCGCCCAACCATCGCAATCGGCGTCGGCGGCAGACCGGCGGTGGTATACGTGTTGTAAGGCGTCGGCCGGCGCAGGTCGTTGCGGCTGATGCGCCCGCGATAGCTCTCACCCATGCCATAGATCACCGTGGGATCGGTCTGCAGCAACATGCCGCGTGCGAGGCGACGCACGAATACACCCGCGATTTCGCCGCGCTCCTGCGGCACTCCGGTTTCCTTCTCGATGATCGAGGCCATGATCAACGCCTGATAGGCGTCCTGGTAAGGCAGTCCTTGCGCGCGCTGCTGCCATTCTTCCGCGAGCACCTGCTCCAGGCGCGTGTAGGCCTGTTTCAGCAAGTCGAGGTCGCTGGTACCCCGGGTAAAACGATAGGTATCGGGAAAGAAGCGTCCCTCAGGATGCAGACCGGGCTGCCCCAGACGCGCCATGACCTCTGCATCCGCGAGCCCTTGCAGGGTCTGCTGCAGTTTCGGCTGCGCCTGGAGGGCAGCGCGCAGCTGACGGAAATTCCAGCCCTCTACCAAGGTGAGGCTGTATTGCTCCACCTCGCCGCGTTGCCAGAGCCCGATCAGGTCGCGCGCGCTCATGCCGGGCGTCAGCCTGTATTCGCCGCTGTGCAGGCTTTGACCGGACAGGTTCAACCGCCAGTAAACACGCAGCCAGAACGAATCACGCAACAAGCCCTGCGTCTCCAACCGCTGGAATACGCCACTGGGCGTGTCGCCGGACTGGACGTCGAGCAACTGCAGCTCCTCCAGCGCCAACGGCTGTTCCAGCGCGGAGTACTGCTTCCAGGCAAAGAGTCCGAGGCCGGCGAGCGCCAGCAACGCGACCAGCCCAAGCGAAATGAGAAGTTTACGAATCACGAGACACTCGACAGGTCGGCTATGGCCGCTTGCAGTTTACGGGTCAGAACGCCCACCGGCCAGGTATGCCCGGCCAACGCCACCACCGGCCAGATGCCGTAGAGACTGTTGCACAGCAACACCTCATCGGCCGCCAGCAGCTCCTCGTACGTCAGGTCGCGCTCGACCACGGCAACTCCTAGTTGCTGCGCGCATTCGATGAGTTCCGCACGCATCACTCCAGCGACACCACAGCGCTGCAACGCTGCGGTGAGCAATACACCGTCGCGCACGATAAACAGATTGCTGAAGACACCCTCGATCACCCGTCCCGAGCTATCGCGCATCAACCCCTCGGCATAGGCCGAATCCTGCCACTCGGCCCGGGCCAGAACCTGCTCCAGACGATTGAGGTGCTTGAGCCCCGCCAGCAGCGGTTGCTCGGCAAGCCGCGTCGCGCAGGGAAACAGACGTACGCCTGTCTGTCCGTTTTGTACTGGATAGGCCGGCAGTGACGAGCCGAGCAGCAGGCGCCGCGGAGAGCAGGGATGCGGAGGTGCATAGCCGCGGCGGCCGGCACCACGGGTGACCGTAAGTTTGGCCACTCCAGTGTCGAGTTCACCGCAGAATGCCAGTAGCTCTGCTCTGACAAGCGGCAGATCGAGAGGGATAGCAAGCCGCCGACAACCCTCATCCAGCCGCTGCAGATGACGTTCGAGCAACTGCGGCTTGCCGCGCACGACCTTGATCGTCTCGAACAGGCCGTCGCCATAGGCCAAGCCGCGATCGTCGACGGGCAGCCCGGTAGCAGGCTGTCCGTCGATCCAGCAGGATTTCACTCAGCGAACCGGCGAAACACCAGCGAACCGTTGGTGCCGCCAAAACCGAACGAGTTGGAAATCGTCACATCGATGGGCATCGGCTTCGCCTGGTGAGGCACGAAGTCCAGATCACAGCCCTCGTCCGGCTCATCCAGATTGATGGTCGGCGGCGCCACCTGATCACGAATCGCCAGCACACTGAAGATCGCCTCGACCGCGCCAGCCGCCCCCAACAGGTGACCAACCATCGATTTGGTCGAGCTCACGGACAGCTTGTAGGCATGGTCGCCGAACACGCTGCGTATCGCCGCAGCCTCGGCCTTGTCACCCGCCGGGGTAGAGGTACCGTGAGCGTTGATGTACTGCACCTCGGCGGCGTTGAGTCGGGCATCGTTCAACGCGTTGCGGATACAGCGTGCCGCCCCAGCGCCGTCGTCCGGCGGCGAGGTCATGTGGAACGCGTCAGCGCTCATACCGAAACCGATCAGCTCCGCATAGATGTGCGCACCGCGCGCCTTGGCATGCTCCAGCTCCTCGAGCACCAGCGCGCCGGCACCATCGGACAGCACGAAGCCATCACGCTGCCGATCCCATGGACGGCTGGCGGCGGCAGGATCATCGTTACGCGTCGACAGCGCGCGCGCAGCGGCAAACCCGCCAATGCCCAGACCGCTAGCCGCCATCTCGGAACCGCCGGCAACCATTACATCCGCTTCACCGTAGGCGATGTTGCGCGCCGCCATGCCGATGCAGTGAGTGCCCGTAGTGCAGGCTGTAGCAATCGCGTAGTTCGGCCCCTGCAACCCCAAGTGGATGGACAGGAAACCGGACACCATGTTGATGATCGAACCGGGAACGAAAAACGGCGAGATACGCCGCGGCCCCTGCTCGATCAGCGCTTTGCAGCTGTTCTCGATATTGGTCAGCCCGCCAATGCCGGAGCCCATGACGACGCCGATACGCTCGCGGTTGGCGTCGGTAATTTCCAGACCGGAATCACGAACGGCCTGGAAGCTGGCTGCAAGGCCGTACTGGATGAACAGGTCGAGCTTGCGTGCCTCCTTGGCCGGCAGGTACTGCTCAACCTCGAAGCCTTTGATCGAACCGCCAAAACGCGTGGAGTAGGCGGAAAGATCCATGTGCTCAATCAGGCCGATGCCGCTGCGGCCGGTCAGGATACCCTGCCAGCTGCTCGGCACATCGTTGCCCAGCGGCGATAGCATGCCCATACCGGTAACCACGACGCGTCTACGCGACACAGCAATTCTCCTATACCTTGACGTTTGGCTCAGCTCCCGCCGGTAGTCCGATGAGTGCGGGAACACTCGCGGCTGCAGCGAACATGCATCGCCGCACCGCGAATCGACTCTCAAAGAAAAGCCGCACTACCTCGTGCAAGGCAGTGCGGCTTTCCTAGTTCCGAAGCAGGACTACAACTTACTGCGCGTGCGCGTTGATGTAATCGATGGCTTCCTGAACGGTGGTGATCTTCTCAGCTTGCTCGTCCGGAATCTCGGTCTCGAATTCCTCTTCCAGAGCCATCACCAGCTCGACGGTGTCAAGAGAGTCGGCACCCAGGTCTTCGACGAAGGAAGCGCTGTTGGTAACTTCCTCTTCTTTAACGCCAAGTTGCTCGGCAACGATTTTCTTGACGCGTTCTTCGATGGTGCTCATACCTTGTTTTCACTCCTATGGAAAAAGCAGGCAGCTGGTCTGCGCGGTAGTGTATAGAAAGCGTTTTCCGCATTTCAAGCTGAAAGCGGGCAAGCATGAACCCACTTCCAACCATCTGTCTATAAACGTTTCGCAGCTTATAGCGATTAAAACAGTCATTATGACTGCCGAGTCACGCCCGGCGTCACATTCAACTCATGTACATGCCGCCGTTCACCGGAACCGTGGCACCGGTGACATAAGCAGCGCCATCCGAAGCCAGAAAGGCAACGACCTTGGCGATTTCCTCAGCCTGACCGAGACGACCCAGCGGGATCTGTCCCAGCAAGGCATCACGCTGGGCCTCAGGCAACTCACGCGTCATATCGGTATCGATGAAGCCCGGCGCCACGGAGTTGACCGTAATGCCCCGCGATCCCACCTCACGCGCCAGGGCACGACTGAATCCTTCGAGGCCGGCTTTGGCGGCGGCGTAGTTTACCTGCCCCGCGTTACCCATTGCACCCACCACCGAACCGATGTTGATGATGCGTCCCCAGCGCGCCTTGGTCATGCCGCGCAGCACGGCCTTGCTAAGACGGTACAGGCTGTTGAGATTGGTATTGATGACGTCGAACCACTCGTCATCCTTCATCCGCAGCATCAGATTGTCGCGTGTGATCCCGGCGTTGTTGACCAGAATGGCCGGCTGCCCAAGATGTTGCTGAATGTGTTCCAGCGTACTGGCGACTGATTCGTCATTGCCGACGTCGAGCACCAGACCGGCGCCTTCGATGCCATTCGCCTTCAGGGTTTCGGCGATGCGCTCGGCACCTGACGGCGTGGTGGCCGTGCCGATAACGATGGCGCCCTGGCGCCCCAGTTCCAGGGCGATGGCCTGGCCGATACCACGGCTAGCGCCAGTGACCAGCGCCACCTTGCCTTGCAGATTCATAGCATTCTCCTTGATCAGGCCAGCGCAGCGCGGGTGGCGGCGAAGGCTTCTGGGGTATCGAGGTTGTAGGTGTTGATGCCCTTCACGCAGCGCTTATTCAGCCCGGACAGCACCTTGCCGGGGCCGCACTCGACCAGATCCGTCACGCCGCGCTCGCTGAGCGCAACCATCGACTCAACCCAGCGCACCGGACTGTAGAGCTGAGCCAGGAGATCGCGCTGAAGCGTTTGCAGATCGGCGACGACCGCTGCGCTGACATTCTGGACCAGCGGAATCTGCGGCGCCTGCCAAGCCACAGCGGCAACCGCATCTGCGAAGCGCTCGGCCGCGGGCCGCATCAGCTCACAATGCGAAGGCACACTCACGGGCAGCGCCATCGCACGCTTGGCGCCACGTGCCTTGCAGGCCTCGATGGCGCGTTCGACGGCGGCCGCATTGCCGGCGATCACAACCTGCCCCGGAGCGTTGAAGTTCACTGCACTGACGATTTCGCCCTGCGCCGCCTCGGCACAGGCCGCCAGCACGTCAGCGTCTTCGAGCCCCAGAATCGCCGCCATTCCACCCATGCCAGCCGGCACCGCCTGCTGCATCAGCTGACCACGCAGTTCGACCAGTTTCACCGCTTCGGCGAACGGCAAACTGCCCGCGGCGACCAACGCGGAATACTCACCGAGGCTGTGCCCAGCGACGAAGGCGGGACGTACGCCACCCTCGGCCAGCCACAGACGCCACAGCGCCACCGATGCAGCCAGGATGGCCGGCTGGGTCTTGTCGGTCTGATTCAGTTGTTCTTCCGGACCTTGCTGGATCAATGCCCAGATGTCATAGCCGAGCGCCGCCGAGGCCTCGGCGATTGTGTCGATGACGAGGCTCTGCCGGGCAGCCAACTCGGCGAGCATGCCGAGCGACTGCGAACCCTGACCAGGAAAGACGAAAGCGAATGATGCGGACATGAAGCAGCTCTCTTATGGTTCTGTTCGTCTGATACGCGCACCCGTGGACAGGCGTCGCGAATCTCAGTTGGATGGTCGACTACCGGACGCAGTCACATTGTCCGACCCCAGCCCCTGCGCCAAGCGCTCGCGCAAATGGCCAGGCAGATCATGCTGAATATCCTCCGCCGCACGCAGGATAGCCGACCTGAAGCCAGCCTCCCCCGCGCTGCCATGACTCTTTACCACAATCCCCTGAAGGCCAAGGAAACTGGCGCCGTTGTAGCGTGATGGCCGCAGCTCCGTGCGCAACTGACGCAGCATCGGCAGAGCCAATCCGCCAACGATGCGCGCCGCTAGCGACCGCCGGAAAAGCGCCTCCACCCTGGCGATCACCATCTCCGCCAGTCCCTCACTGGACTTGAGCAAAACATTGCCGACGAAGCCGTCGCACACCACGACATCCGCTTCGCCGCGGTATAGACCATCACCTTCGATGAAGCCGATGAAATTGAGCCCCTGCGTCTGCTTCAACAACGTGGCAGCAAGCTTGACCTGCTGGTTACCCTTGATCTCTTCGATCCCGATGTTCAGCAGGGCGACGCGGGGGCGATCGGTACCCAAAGCCTGTGCAGCAACCGACCCCATGAGCGCAAACTGCTGCAACTGCTCGGCAGTGCAATCGACGTTTGCCCCAAGATCAAGCAGTAAACAGGGATTTGCGCGCGTCGGGATGGCAGTAACCATCGCGGGGCGATCGATGCCTGGCAGGGTTTTCAGCACCTGCCGCGCCAAGGCCATCAGCGCACCGGTATTGCCAGCACTGACACAGGCCTGCGCCCGCCCTTCGCGCACGAGCTCCAGCGCAACATGCATCGATGATTGCGATCTGCCGCGCAGAGCCTGCGCCGGACGCTCGGCCATACCGATAACGTCCTCGGCGTCAACGATCTGCAGACGTGTGCGATCGACCGATGAGTGCTCGGCGATGAGGCGTTCCAGAAGGGAAGATTGGCCGACAAGAGCCAGATGCAGCGAGGGGAGGTCAGCCAGCAAGGACAGACTGGCCGGAACAATGCAACGGGGACCGTAGTCCCCGCCCATTGCGTCGATCGCGATGACCGGAGCGAACAAGGATTACTCGTCAGCGCCCTTGTCGATCACCTTGCGACCACGGTAGAAACCGTCCGGAGAAACGTGGTGACGCAGGTGGACTTCACCAGTGCTCTTTTCCACGGACAGAGCGTTCGCCTGCAGAGCATCGTGGGAACGACGCATGTCGCGAGCGGAACGGGATTTTTTGTTCTGCTGAACAGCCATTTGGATCAACTCCTAAACGTTTGGGTCACGCTTTAACTGCGCCAGTACGCTGAACGGGTTGGACCGCGTTACCTCGTCCTCACTCGGCTCAGGCTCGTCTGGCCCAACCGGCGGCTGGCAAATTTCAGGATCATGGAGTGGAACAATCGGCAGAGCGAGCAACAGCTCGTCTTCGACCAGCGCCAGCAGATCCAACGAATCTTCTCCCACTTCCAGCACGTCATAGCCCTTGGGCAGGTGCTGGCTGCTCGCCCCCTCATTGACAACGGCGTAGTCGCATTCGCTGTGAATGGGCAAAACAACCGGCTCCAGACAACGCTGGCAAATCATTTTGACGTCAACATCGAGCTGGCTGTGGATAACCGCAGTACGCTGCTCGTCGCGCCCGAACGAAAAACTGGCACGCACCACACCCTGATCATCTTCAAGAGACTCAGCGAGTCGCTGAAGCTGCGACAGGCTTAGCTCGCCCTGCAGGCTAGCCGCCCGATCTGCAAGCTTGCGCGGATCAATGTGCGGAGGTATCGGTCCTTTCAACATAAGCGCGGCATTCTATGGATGCGCCCCATGACTGTCAAAGGAATTCAGCCCGCTGGCCACACCGCGCGCATAGAATTGCCCATCCATATATAAAAGGAAGGACACATGCGCCGACTATTGCTTGCTTCGAGTTCCAAGTACCGACAGGAACTGCTTTCACGCCTGCGCCTGCCTTTCACAAGCTGCGCCCCGGCCATCGACGAAACTCCACATCCTGGCGAATCAGCCGAACAACTGGTGTGCCGTCTGGCCGCCCAAAAGGCACAAGCACTCGCCGAAACCCACCCCGATCATCTGATCATCGGCTCCGACCAGGTAGCAACACTGGGCGACAGCATCCTCGGCAAACCCCACACGTTCGAACGAGCCAGACGTCAGCTGCAGGCTGCCAGCGGCACCACTGTTCGCTTTCTCACCGGCCTAGCCTTACTCGATAGTCGCAGCGGGCGCATTCAGAGCGACTGCGTTCCGTTCACAGTCCACTTCCGCGAACTGGACGACGCGCGCATCGAGCGTTATCTGCAGCTCGAGCAACCCTACGATTGCGCCGGCAGTTTCAAGGCCGAGGGCCTGGGCATAAGCCTGTTCCGCGCCACCGAGGGCACTGACGTTACCAGCCTCGTAGGTCTGCCCCTGATTCGTCTGGTGGACATGCTTCTGGCCGAGGGCGTGGAAGTACCCTGACACGCGGCCACCTAGCGCAACGCTGACCCCTGCAGACCGACCAGCAGCGCGAGCCGCTCGGCAACGCCCGCGCCGAGCTTCTTGGTGAAGCGATCGATCGGCGATTCCTTCACGGTGAAGTCGACCAACTCTGGCTCGCCGATCACCTCACGCGCCACATGCGCCGTACTGCCCAGGCCATCGATCAGACCAAGCTCCAGCGCCTGCTCGCCCGACCAAACCAAGCCCGAGAACAGCTCGGGATGCTCGGCCACCTGCAGACGATCACCGCGCCCGCGCTTGACGCTATCGATAAACTGTCGGTGCGTTGTCGCCAGCACCTCACGCCAGAACTCGGTTTCCTCCGGTTTCTGCGGCTGGAACGGATCGAGGAATGCCTTGTGCTCGCCCGAGGTGTAGACGCGCCGCTCCACACCCAGCTTCTGCATGACCTCGACGAAACCGAAAGTCGCCGCCGTCACGCCAATAGAACCAACCAGACTCGACTTGTCTGCATAGATCTCGTCCGCTGCGCTGGCGATGTAGTAAGCGCCGGACGCTCCCAGATCGGTAATCACCGCATAAACCTTGATGGCCGGGTACTCGCCACGCAACCGGCGAATCTCGTCGTAAACGTACCCCGACTGTACCGGGCTACCGCCTGGACTGTTGATACGCAGAACGATGCCCTTGGTATTCGTATCCTCGAACGCAGCACGCAAAGCACCAACGATATTGTCAGCACTAGCGGACTCCTCGTCGGCAATCATGCCGCGCACATTGATAACGGCGGTATGGCTTTCGCGCGCCGCCTTATCCTTGCCGAACTGCCACGCCGGCGAAAACACCATCAGCGCGCCGAACAGATAAATGAAGGTCAGCAGCTTGAAGAAGATGCCCCAGCGCCTGGCGCGCCGCTGCTCCTGAATACCTGCCTGCAACGTTTTCTCCAGCAGCTTCCAGCTACTGCGCTCGTCACGCCCCTCGTTCATCGGCGCCTTCCATTCATCCGACATGCTCATTCACCTCAGTACTTTGCGGCTCACCCAACCAGGTGGCCAGCTCTGCAAAACGATTGATCACCAGCCGCGGACCGTGCGCCTGAAGCTTCTCCACCGGCTGCGCACCGTAAGCGACCGCCACGCTATCGACACCAGCGCGCTGCGCCATCTGCAGGTCGAAAACCGAGTCACCGATCATCAGCGCCTGCTCCGGGCGCATGTCGCAATGCGCGAGAATCTCCTCGATCATCAGTGGATCAGGCTTACCCGCCGTCTCGTCGGCGCAGCGCGTGACATCGAAAAATTCCGTCCAGCCCTGCCCGGCCAGCACTCGATCCAGCCCCTTACGCCCCTTGCCGGTAGCGACAGCCAACAGGTGCCCGCGCTCGCGAAATTCCTGCAACGCGCTTGCAACCCCGGGATAGAGGGCCGAAGGCTGCGCCTCCAGGGCCAGATAATGCTCGCTGTAGCGTCGACGAAATTCGTCGATCAGAACGGGATCATCGATATGCGGATACAACGTGGAAATCGCATCTGTCAGCGCAAGGCCGATGATGGCCTTGATGGAAACATCGTCGCGTGGCGGCAGATCGAAAGCACGCGCAGCCACCCGCACCGACTCGACGATACGTCCGATGGAGTCGACCAGCGTGCCATCCCAATCGAAGATCAGCAGCTCGTATCTACTCACCGAGCTTCTCCAGCGTCCGCGTCCAGACTTCGTCCACAGGCGCTTCCAGCGCCAGCTCGCCGCCATCCGGCAACGGCACCCGCAGCGCATAGGCGTGCAGAAACAGTCGCTTGCCGCCAAGTTCACGAATCTCGCGGGTGAACTCTTCATCGCCGTACTTGCTGTCACCGGCGATGCTATGCCCGGCATGCCGGGCATGCACGCGGATCTGATGGGTGCGCCCGGTCACCGGCCGGGCCTCGACGAGCGTCGCGAAGTCACCGAAGCGGCGTAGCACTCGGAACAGCGTCAGTGCCTCCTTGCCGTCCTCGGTCACCTCGACCATGCGCTCGCCAGAGCGCAGCGTATTTTTCAGCAGCGGCGCACTCACCTGCTTCTTGGAGGTTTCCCATCGACCACGCACCAGCGCCATGTAGCGTTTGTCTACACCATCGCCGCGCAGTGCCTGATGCAGATGGCGCAGCATGCTGCGCTTCTTCGCGACCATCAGCAGCCCGGAAGTATCACGATCCAGACGATGCACCAGCTCGAGCTCCTTGGCATCCGGTCGCAATTGACGCAAGGCCTCGATCACGCCGTAACTGAGCCCGCTGCCGCCATGCACCGCGATGCCGGCCGGCTTGTTCAGCACGATAAGCGCCTTATCTTCATAAACGATTGCCGCCTCGAGCCGCTCGAGCAGGCCCTGCGCCAACGGCTCGGGCTCGTCGCGTTCGGCCAGGCGCAGCGGCGGGACGCGCACCAGATCGCCCGCCTGCAGCTTGTATTCGGGTTTGACCCGCCCCTTGTTCACCCGCACCTCGCCTTTGCGCAGGATGCGGTAGATCAGCGTCTTGGGAACGCCTCTTAGCTGGGTGCGGAGAAAATTGTCGATGCGCTGGCCGGCAAGTTCCGGCGCGACCTCGAGCATTTGCACGCCGGAGGTCTGGGAGGGGGTATTGGTCATCGCGAGATCATATCAATTTTCATGGAATTGAAGCACTTAAACATTGCTGCTATAGTCGCGAACGCCGCCAAAAGCGGCCGGATCATGGGATGCAGCGATATCGCCAACCTTGATCGGAAAATGTTCGAGGACGTGAGGCTGTCCGGCGCATCTTCCCAATGTGGTGAGGATACGAAACAAGCCTTGAAGACATGATGCGTGCCCCCAGGTTGGGGAATCGCGACAATCGACAACCCGCTCCCTGGATTCTGCGAGCGGCACCCGATTTTCGAAGTATGCGTGTTGGGTGGAGATGCACAGCATCGGATTTGCGTAGCAAGGGCTTTCACAGACGCTTCATCAATCGTCCGCTACCGATGTCTGATTCCTCCTCCCCAAGCATTTGCTGCTGTTCCGACAGCAAAGCAGGAGACGTCGTCGCGACGCCGGCCCATCTGGCCGCTCATCGCTGGACACTGGAGTGCCTTACAACCATTCCTGACTCACCTGACACCGACCGCGAGAGTCGTGTGTGCCGAACGCCGTTTCCGGACGCCACGGAAACCGACGGTACTACATGAAAAGAATGCTAATTAACGCAACTCAGCCCGAAGAGTTGCGTGTCGCACTGGTCGATGGCCAGCGGCTGTTCGACCTGGACATCGAGTCCGGTGCACGCGAACAGAAGAAGGCCAACATCTATAAGGGCAAAATCACCCGCGTAGAACCCAGCCTGGAAGCTGCCTTCGTCGATTTCGGCGCCGAGCGCCACGGCTTCCTCCCGCTCAAGGAAATTTCCCGCGAGTACTTCTCCAAGGCCCCTGAAGGCCGCGTCAACATCAAGGAAGTGCTGAAGGAAGGCCAGGAAGTCATCGTCCAGGTCGAAAAGGAAGAGCGCGGCAACAAAGGCGCCGCTCTGACCACCTTCATCAGCCTCGCCGGTCGCTATCTGGTATTGATGCCCAACAACCCGCGTGCGGGTGGCATCTCCCGCCGCATCGAAGGCGAAGAGCGCAACGAACTGCGTGAAGCGCTCAACGGCATCAATGTGCCGGCCGATATGGGTCTGATCGTGCGCACCGCCGGTCTGGGTCGTTCCAGCGAAGAGCTGCAGTGGGACCTGGACTACCTGCTGCAACTGTGGACCGCGGTCAAGGACGCCTCGCAGGGCCGCGCTGCGCCGTTCCTGATCTACCAAGAATCCAATGTCATCATCCGCGCCATCCGCGACTACCTACGCCAGGACATCGGCGAAGTGCTGATCGACAGCGTCGAAGCCCAGGACGAAGCGCTTTCCTTCATCCAGCAGGTCATGCCGCAGTACGCCAGCAAGATCAAGCTGTACGAAGACTCCGTTCCGCTGTTCAACCGCTTCCAGATCGAAAGCCAGATCGAAACGGCCTTCCAGCGTGAAGTGAAACTGCCGTCCGGCGGCTCCATCGTCATCGACCCGACCGAAGCCCTGGTATCCATCGACATCAACTCGGCGCGCGCCACCAAGGGCGGCGATATCGAGGAAACCGCGCTGCAGACCAACCTGGAAGCAGCCGAAGAAATCGCCCGTCAGCTGCGCCTGCGCGACATCGGCGGTCTGATCGTGATCGACTTCATCGACATGACCCCGGCGAAAAACCAGCGCGCCGTCGAAGAGAAGATGCGCGAAGCGCTGGAAGCCGACCGCGCGCGCATCCAGGTCGGGCGCATCTCGCGCTTCGGCCTGCTGGAGATGTCCCGCCAGCGCCTGCGCCCGTCGCTCGGCGAAACCAGCGGCATCGTCTGCCCGCGCTGCAACGGCCAGGGGATCATTCGCGACGTCGAGTCGTTGTCGCTGGCAATTCTGCGCCTGATCGAGGAAGAGGCGCTGAAGGACCGCACCGCCGAAGTCCGCGCCCGTGTGCCGTTCCAGGTCGCGGCATTCCTGCTCAACGAAAAGCGCAACGCCATCACCAAAATCGAACTGCGCACCCGCGCGCGCATCTTCATCCTGCCGGACGATCACCTGGAAACGCCGCACTTCGAAGTCCAGCGCCTGCGTGACGACAGCCCGGAGATCGCCGCTGGCCACGCCAGCTACGAGATGAGCCACAGCGAAGCCGAGGAAGTCCAGCCGGTCAGCTCGACCCGTACATTGGTACGTCAAGAGGCCGCGGTGAAGACCGCGCCGCAGCGCAGCACACCCGCTCCGGCACCGGCCGCAACGACGGCCGTCGAGGCACCGGCCCCTGCCGCCACGCCCGAGCCGAGCCTGTTCAAGGGACTGATCAAGTCGCTGGTCGGCTTGTTCGCCGGCAAGCAGGAAGAGCCGAAAGCAGCCGTTACCGCCGAGACCAAGCCGGCCGGCAATCGCACGCCGCGCAATGAAGAGCGTCGCAGCGGACGTCAGCAAAATCGTCGTCGTGACGGCCGTGGTCGCGACGAGGAACGCGCACCGCGTGAGGAACGCAAGCCGCGTGAAGAGCGCGCCTCCCGTGAGGAGCGCCAACCGCGCGAAGAACGCCAGCCGCGACCGCCTCGCGAGGAGCGCAAGCCGCGCGAGCAGCTCGAAACCGCCGAAGCTCAGCCGCGCCGTGAACGCGGCCTGCGTGAAGAACGCCAGCCGCGCGAGGAGCGCAAGCGCGAACTGCGCGCGCCGCTGGATGAAGCCAGCCCACTGGAGACTCCAAGCGAAGAGCTGACCGAACGCAAGCCTCGACCACCGCGTGAGGAACGCAAGCCGCGTGCCGAGCCGGTACCCAGCGAGGAAGAGATGCAGCAGAACGAGGAAAGCACCGAGGAAGACCAGGAAACCACCGACGGCGAGCGTCCCCGTCGCCGTTCCCGCGGTCAGCGCCGCCGCAGCAATCGTCGCGAGCGCCAGCGTGACGCCGATGGCAACGAAATCGCCGAAGCAGGCGAAGACAACGCGCCGGTGAAGAGCGAGGACATCGCCGTCGCTGCCACGGCCGCCGCCATCGTTGCAAGCGCCGAAGCGGAGCCGCAAGCCGACACGTCGTCGGCAGCCGAAGTCGCCACCGCTGCAGAGACCGAAGCCGTCATCGAGAGTACGACTGTCGCCGAAGAAGCACCGCAAGCTGCGATCGAGCACCCCGCGACGCTTATTGAAGAGCAGCCGGCCGTCGCAGCTGAAACCAATGCGGAAACGCCGGAAATTGCGGTCGTCGAGCCGGCGGCGGAAGCGCCTGCGCCGGTCGAGCCGAGCGCCGAGCAAACGGCACCGGCAGTCGCGCCCAGTGGTCGCGCACCCAACGACCCGCGAGAGGTACGCCGTCGTCAGCGCGAAGCCGAGCGCCTTGCAGCACTGGCTGCCGCGGCGCCGGTGCAAGCCGAACAAGAAGCTCCGAGCATCGCGCAGCAGCCGCTGGCCGCTGCAGAGATCGTCGTGAGCGAGCCCGAGATTGCCGCACCGCAAACCGAGACACAGGCAGAGGTGCAGCCATCGGAACAGCCTGAACCGCAAGCAGCCCCGAGCGAACCGGAGCAGGCTGTGTCGGCGCACGAGCCACACGCTGTCGCGGAGCCCGCGCCGGAAGTCGAGCAGGCGCCGCTGCCTGAACAAGGCGAGCAAGACGACAAGGACAAGCCTCAGGCCTGACCCACGCCAAAACGAAAAAAGGGATGCTTCGGCATCCCTTTTTTCGTTCAGGCGGCGCGATCAAGTAAGGCCAGCCGACCAAAGCGCAATAGCCGGCATTTCGCCATCAGCGCACCATCCACGCGCCGTGCGATTCCGCAAACCCGAGGGTGCCGATGAATCTGTCGCTGATGAACCGTTACGCCTTCTACGCGTTCTGCGTGCTGTTCACCCTGTTCAGCCTTCCCTGGCTCGAAAAGGTCTGGGGGCTGACCCTGGTCACGGCATTGCTGAGCGCCATCGGCACGCTGGACCTGCTGCAACCCCGCCAGGCTGTGCGACGCAACTACCCGATCCTCGGCAACCTGCGCTACCTGATCGAGACCATCCGCCCGGAAATTCGCCAGTACCTGCTGGAGAACGACAGCGATCCCCTGCCCTTTTCCCGGGCACAGCGATCGCTGGTGTACGCCCGCGCGAAGAACGAAGTGGCCGACAAGCCCTTCGGCACGCTCAGCGACGTCTATGGCGCCGGCTTCGAGTTCATCGGCCATTCGATCCGCACGGCGCCGCACAGCGATCCATCAAGCTTTCGCGTCAGCATCGGCGGTCCGCAATGCCGCCAGCCTTACGGCGCGTCGATCTTCAACATCTCCGCGATGAGCTTCGGCTCTCTCAGCGCCAACGCGATCCGTGCGCTCAATCGTGGCGCCAAGCTCGGCAACTTCGCCCACGACACCGGCGAAGGCAGCATCAGCCGTTATCATCGCGAGTACGGCGGTGATCTGATCTGGGAACTGGGCAGCGGTTACTTTGGCTGCCGCGACGAACAGGGGCGCTTCGATCCGCAACGCTTCGCCCAGCAGGCCGTGGATCCACAGGTGAAGATGATCGAGGTGAAACTGAGCCAGGGTGCCAAGCCGGGCCACGGCGGCATTCTGCCGCGGCACAAGATCACTGCGGAGATCGCCGCGACACGTGGCGTGCCGATGGACCAGGACTGCGTATCACCGGCCAGCCACGGCAGCTTCTCCACGCCGCTGGAGCTGCTGGCATTCATCGCTCAGTTGCGCGAGCTGAGCGGCGGCAAGCCGGTGGGCTTCAAGCTGTGCCTCGGCCACCCGTGGGAGTTCATGGCAATCGCCAAGGCCATGCTCAAGACCGGCATCCTGCCGGATTTCATCGTGATCGATGGCAAGGAAGGCGGCACCGGCGCGGCACCGCTGGAGTTCACTAATCACATCGGCGTACCGCTGCGCGAAGGCCTGCTGTTCGTGCACAACACGCTGGTCGGCCTGCACCTGCGCGAACACATCAAACTGGGCGCCAGCGGCAAGATCGTCAGCGCTTTCGATATCGCCAGCGTGCTGGCCATCGGCGCCGACTGGGCCAACTCGGCACGCGGCTTCATGTTCGCCATCGGCTGTATCCAGTCGCAGTCGTGCCACACCAACAAGTGCCCCACCGGCGTGGCCACCCAGGACCCACTGCGTCAGCGCGCACTGGTGGTGCCGGACAAGGCGGAGCGAGTGCACAATTTCCATCGCAATACGCTCAAGGCGCTGGCCGAAATGCTTGCCGCGGCCGGGCTGTCGCACCCAAGCGAACTGGAGGCCAAGCACCTGGTACGCCGGATGTCAGCCACCGAGATCAAGTTGTTCTCTCAGCTGCACACCTTCCTCGCACCCGGGGAGCTGCTGGCGGAAAACCTGCAGGGTGACTTCTATCCGCGGATGTGGCGAATGGCGCAGGCGGAAAGCTTCGAGCCGAGACTCACGTGACGCGAGCGGATCAGATGACGTTCGGCTCGATCTCCAGCGCCACCCCGAATCGGCTGGCGATATCGCTCTGGATACGCTGCGCCAGCTGCAGCAGCTGCGCGCCCGTGGCCTGGCCATAGTTGACCAACACCAGCGCCTGCAAACGATGCACCCCCACGTCGCCTTCGCGGTAGCCCTTCCAGCCGGCCCGTTCGATCAGCCAACCAGCGGCGAGCTTGACCTGACCGTCCGCCTGAGGATAGGCGACCAACCCCGGATGGGCAGCGCGCAGCCGCTCGGCCAGCTCCGCCGACACCAGCGGGTTCTTGAAGAAACTGCCAGCATTGCCCAGTTCGCTCGGGTCCGGCAGCTTCTCACGGCGAATGGCACAGACCGCCTGACTGACATCCAGCGCCGTCGGCGCGATGATGCCCTGCTCCGCCAGGCGCTGCCGGATCGGCCCGTACTCCAGATGCAGGGAAGCCTGCCGTTGCAGCCGCACGCGCACCCGCAGGATCACGTAGCGACCCGGCTGCCGCTTGAACAGGCTGTCACGGTAACCGAAGGCACACTCGGCTTGACTGAAGTCGCGCAGCGCGCCCGTCTCGCAATCCAGCGCGGTGATGCCCGCCAGCACATCGCCGATCTCCACGCCGTAGGCGCCGATGTTCTGGATCGGCGACGCCCCCACGGTGCCGGGAATCAGGCTGAGGTTCTCCAGTCCAGCCAGGCCCTGCTGCAGCGTCCAGAGCACGAAGGGATGCCATGGCTCGCCCGCTTCGGCCTCTACCAGCACGCTGCCGTCCTGCTCCGCCACGATGCGCTTGCCTCGACTGGCCATGCGCAGCACCAGCGCCTCGACATCGCGTGTCAGCAGCAGGTTGCTGCCACCACCAAGCACCAGCAGGGGCAGGTCGTGTCGCGTCGCGAGCGCCAGCGCCTGACGGACCTCGGCATCGTCATTCGCCTCGGCAAACAGGCGGGCACGCTGCTCGACGGCAAAGGTGTTGAACGGCTTGAGCGAGCGCCACGTGTCGACCCGCAGGTTCACAGGCGCTCCCGAACTTCTGTAAGCAGCGCTTGCGAGCCCTGTTCGATCAGGTCGAGCACTTGCTCGAACCCATCCGCACCGCCGTAGTAGGGGTCGGGCACCACATCGCCCGCCACACCGTAGCGACGCAGGAACAAGTCGAGCTCGGCGGTCGCATCCGCCGGACGCAGCACTTGCAGACGCGCCAGATTGTCGTGATCCATGGTCAGGATCAGGTCGAAGCGACGGAAGTCCTCAACCTCTACTTGGCGCGCACGCAGCGTGTCGAGGTCATAGCCACGACGCCGCGCCGCCTGGCGAGTCCGGCTGTCTGGCGACTTGCCGACATGCCAGTCGTCAGTACCGGCCGAATCGATCTGGAGCCGATCCTGCAAACCGGCCAGCTGCACATGGTGACGAAACACGCCCTCGGCAGTCGGCGAGCGGCAGATGTTGCCCATGCAGACGAACAGCACTTTCATGCTTAATGTCCCAGCAGACGCCGGACCCGCTCGAGGTCCTCCAGCGTATCCACTCCCGCCGGCGGCGCCTCGATGGCATCGGCGACGTGAATACGCTGGCCATGCCAAAGTGCCCGCAGCTGCTCAAGGCATTCGGTGTTCTCCAGCCAGCACGGCCCCCAGGCCACGAAGTTGGCCAGGAACCCGGCGCGATAGGCATAGATGCCGATGTGCCGGCGGTACGGCACGCCTTGCGGCAATGCCTCGCGGTTCTGCGCGAAGGCATCACGCGCCCACGGTAGCGGGGCGCGGCTGAAGGTCAGAGCGAGACCGTTGATATCCGCCAGCACCTTCACCGCGTTTGGATTGAACAGCGTCGTCGCATCGGTGATCGGCTCGGCCAGGGTCGCGATCGCCGCCTCAGGATGCGCCGCCAGATTCGCCGCAACCTGGTCGATGACCGCCGGCGGGATCAGTGGCTCATCGCCCTGCACGTTGACGACGATGGCCTCGGCACCCAGACCGAGCAGACCAGCCACTTCGGCCAGGCGGTCGGTCCCGGAATTGTGCTCGATGCGCGTCAGCACAGCCTCGGCACCGAAGGCGGCGCAAGCGCTGAGAATCCGCTCGTCGTCGGTCGCCACCACTACACGCTGCGCTGCGCTGCGGCTGGCCTGCTCCCAGACGTGCTGGATCATCGGCTTGCCGACAATATCTTGCAGCGGCTTCCCCGGCAGGCGGCTGGAGGCATAGCGAGCCGGAATCACCACGGTGTAGGGGGTGCTCATTTGTCCAGACGCTCATCCACGTCGAGGGTACGAGCTTCCCCTTCCAGCATCACCGGAATACCGTCGCGCACCGGGAAGGCCAGGCCGTCGGCCTTGCAGATCAGTTCGGATTTGTCGTCGGCCAGCTTCAGCGGCCCCTTGCACAGCGGGCAGGCCAGAATATCGAGGAGTTTGGTGTCCATGCGCAGTCCTTGGAAAGCAGCCGACTGCATCGGCAGATCGGACGGCTTATGAGTGAGCGGGCAGCAGTCGGGCCAGTTGTTCGTCAAACCAGGTCACGAACGCCGCCGAGGGCGCTGCCTCGACCTGCAGATAGGACCAGCCCGGGGGCGCGAACGCCCGGCATTTCACCGCATCCTTCTCGGTCATTACCAGCGGCAGCTCGGGAGCGAACTGCAGCTGCTGCGTGCTGTAGGCGGCATGATCGGCGAAGGCGTGCGGAATCGGGCGCCAGTGTAGCGCCTCGAGCGTGGAGAAGAAACGCTGCGGATTGCCGATACCTGCGACGGCGTGAAGCCTCTGCCCCGGCGGAAAATGGTCGAGTGGCCAGTGCTCGCCGCTGTGCAGCTCGATCAGCGCCGAAGGCCGCAGACGGAAGGCATAGCCTTCTGGAGCATCCGCCTGCGCGCCATTGAGCAACACCGCATCCACCGTCCGCAGGCGCTCGGCCGGTTCGCGCAGGGGCCCTGCCGGCAGGCAGCGACGGTTGCCGAGCCCGCGTGCGGCATCGATCAGCACCAGCTCCAGATCGCGCGCCAGACGATAGTGCTGCAGGCCGTCGTCGGACAGGATCAGATCCAGCGGCTCACTTGCCAGCAGTGCACGCACGGCGCGGGCGCGGTCAGGATCGATCATCAGTGGTACGGCGGTTCGCTGCACGATCAGCAGGGGTTCGTCGCCCGCTTCACTCGCCGCCTGCTCCGCCCGCACTCGCCACGGCACCGTCGGCGGGGTCGCGCCGTAACCGCGACTGACTACCCCGACCCGCAGACCACGCGCACGGCAATGCTCGATCAACCAGAGGATCAGCGGTGTCTTGCCGGTACCCCCGACCGTGATATTGCCGACCACGATGACCGGCACCGGCGCCCGGTAGCTGTCGCCCTGCCCGGCCAGGAAGCGCCGACGCTTGCGTTCGACAACCGCCCGATAAAGCGCCTCCAGCGGTGCCAGCAGGTGCAGTGCGGGATGCCCGCGATACCAGGCGCGTTGCAGCCGCTCGGCGAACGACATCAAGGCGCCGCCTGCGCCTCGACGGTGGTGATGCGCAGATGTGCGAAGCCAAGCTTGCCGGCGGCATCCATCGCGGTGATTACCGCCTGATGGGGCGTCTTGCCGTCCGCGCTGATGATCATCGGCAGGCTGTTGTCGCCCTCAGCCTCCTTGCTCAACGCCGCCATCAGCGAATTCAGGTCGCTCTTGAGCAGAGCCTTGCCGTTGAGCGAATAGTTGCCGTCAACATCGATGACGACTTCCAGCTGCTTGACTTCGGTCTGCTCCGGCGGCGTGCCACTGGCCGCTTCCGGCAGATCCACCTGCAGTTGTGTCTCGCGAGTGAAGGTGGTGGTAACCACGAAAAACAGCAGCAGGATGAAGACCACGTCGATCAGCGGCGCCAGGCCGATTTCGACATTCTCCCGCGGTTTGCGCCGGAATTTCACGCCTTGCCCTCGTCCAGATCGACATCGCGGTCGCCCTGGACCACCTCGACCAGCTTGATAGCCTCCTGCTCCATGCCGACCACCAGCTCATCGACGCGACGCAACAGGAAGCGATGGAAAAACAGTGCCGGAATCGCCACGATAAGGCCCGCCGCGGTAGTGATCAGCGCCTTGGCGATCCCGCCGGCGAGTTGCGGCGCATTGGCCATGCCCGACCCCATGAAGGCGCTGAAGATCTCGATCATACCCAGCACGGTACCCAGCAGACCGAGCAATGGCGCGATGCCGGCAATCGTGCCCAGCGCATTGAGATAGCGCTCCAGGTCATGCACCACACGGGCCGCGGCTTCCTCAATGCATTCTTTCATGATCTCGCGGCCGCGCTTGGAATTGGCCAGCCCGGCGGCGAGGATCTCGCCCAGCGGCGAATCGGCGCGCAGCTCCTTGAGCTGCTGGTTGCTGAGTTTCTTTTCCTTGATCCACTTCCACACCTGACCGAGCAGATGCGGCGGCGTGACACGGCTCGGACGCAGCGTCCACAGCCGCTCGGCGATGATCGCGGCGGCGACGATTGAACACAGAATGATCGGCAGCATTATCCAGCCGCCCGCTTTGACCAGCTCCCACACGAGACGAATCCCCCTCGAAAAAGTGGCGCCACTCTAGCATAGGGTCCGCAGCCCGCCGACCGCCGCCGTTCTCATTTTTCCCGCCAGAATCGGCGCTGCTCGCGCAAACCACGCGCTTCGTGAAACGCCCCCAGTTCAACCTTCAGCGCGCCTGACTCGGCAGTGTCGTACAGCCGCACGCCTACGTCTTGCAAGCGTCCGATGACCATCGGATGAGGATGACCAAACGCATTGTGGCGGCCGCGTGAGATCAGCGCATTCTGCGGCCGTACCGCCGAAAGAAAAGGCAGCGAAGAGGAACTGTTGCTGCCGTGATGCGGTAACAGCAGCCAGTGCGCCGCCAGCGGCCAGTCACTCTGCACCAGCGCCTGTTCCGCCCGCGCATCGATATCGCCGGTCAGTAGCAGGCGCTCGCCTCCCGCCTCGATCATCAGCACGCAGGACGACTGGTTGCCATCCGCCGCCTGCGCCCAGCGCCAGAGGCCGAAGCGCACGCCATCCCACCGCCAGGTCTGACTCTCGCAGGATTGCGCCTGCAGCACCGCCGGCAGTCGCGCCGGTTCGCCGCCAAGCACTCGCTGCGTCGGCAGCAGTCGCTGCACGGCCACCGCGCCGCCGGCATGATCGCTGTCGGCATGACTGATCAGCAGCACGTCCAGCCGATCCACTCCCAGCCGCCGCAGCGACGGGAAGACGATTCGCTCGCCCGTGTCGAAGTCACCGTGGCGTGGGCCGGCATCGTAAAGCAAGGCATGGGAGCGGGTGCGCACCAGCACCGAGAGGCCTTGCCCAACATCGAACACCCAGACGTCGGCTTTGCCGGCAAGCGGCAGCGGCGTCGACGGATACAGCAGTGGCAGCAGGAGCAGCGCACCCAGCGCACGGAACGGCACGCCGGCGGGCAGCAGCAACACCAGCGCGCCCACCGTCGCCAGCGACCAGGCCCAGAGCGGCAGACTCTCCACTATCCAGGCTGCCTGCCAGTCCGCGAACAGCTCCAGCAACTGGAACAGCCATCCCAGCGACCAGCCCGCCAGTAGCAGCAGACCTTCGCCAAGGCCTGACAACGGCAGCAGCGCGGTGCCGAGCAGCGCCACCGGCACCGTCAGACCAACCCAGGGCACCGCCAGTAGATTCGCCAATGGCCCGCTGGCGCTGATCGGCAGCCCCAACGCCAGCATCAAGGGCAGCAAGCCCACCACCATCGCCCACTGCGCACGCGGTAGAGTCAGCCACCAGCGCCAGGCGCCCAGTCGTCCGGAGAACGTCAAGGCGAGCACGGCGACGGCGCCGAAGGACAGCCAGAACCCCGGCTGCAGACTGGCCAGCGGATCGAACAACAGGACACCGTCGAGCGCGATCAGCAGCGGTAGCCAGACACCCAGCTGACGAAAGCACAGACGCCAGAGCAGCACCACCGCCACCATCACGCAGGCCCGCTGGACCGGCACCTCGAACCCGGCCAGCCAGCCGTAACCGAGGGCGCCGGCGAACGCCGCCGTACAGGCGCAGGGCAGCCACGGCAGATGTCGCGGCCACCAACCGATGCGCGCCAACAGCGCCACCAGCCCGTACAGCAGGCCGGCCAGCATGCCTACGTGCTGGCCGGAGATGACCATCAGGTGCACCGTCCCGGTATCCTGCAGGATGCGCCAATCCGCTGGTGACAGGCCCGAGCTATCGCCGACCACCAGCGCCGCGATCGCGCCCTGCCGGCCCTGCGCCTCGACAGTCAACAGCCGGGCACGCAAGCGATCGCGCCAGCTACCGGCACCAACCGCTTCCCGCAGACGCTCGCCGGTTTTGACCGTTCCGGTCGCGCCGATGTGGTGCGCTAGCAGCCAGGCCTCATGATCGAACGAATGCGGGTTAACCAGTCCGTGCGGGCGTTTCAGCCGCGCTGCCAGCCGCCAACGCTCACCGGCGCGCAGCTGCGGACCGCCATACCAAGCCAGGCGCAGGCGCGGCGGCAAGCCGGCGTGCCGCGAGCGGATGTCGCCGAGTTCGAAGCGCACCACACCGTCCTGCACGGCCGGCAAACCGAGCACCTGACCTTCGAGCCAGAACGTGCGGCCGTCGAGTTCGCTGGCGAGCCGTTCGTCCAACGCCGCCTGCATCTGCAGACACGCCCAGAGCAGGCCGAAACACAGCCAGGACAACGGCCGGGACGCTTGCCGCAACAGGCACAGCAGCCCCAGCAAGCCCAGCACAATCAATACCCAGGCCGCAGGCAACCCCGGCAGAAAGCGCGGCAACAACAAACCCATGGCCAATGCCAGCATCCCTGCCCGCATGTTCCTACCCCCCTCGGAATCCATTCCCCGGAAGTCGTACCGTACCTGCCGGCCATGCCGGACAGGAGACCTTATGTGACAAAACCGCTGCCGATCCTGCGCGGTAAACGGCGCATAATTCGCCGAGCTCCGTCCGCCCGAGAATCTCCATGCCGCGTCGCTTCTTCAAACGCTACATGCCGCATCCCGACCGCATCAAGACTAACAAGTCGCTGCGATTTCTCGGCGCGCTGATTCACGATCCCAACCTCTGGCATCTCAACCGCCACTCGGTGTCCCGGGCGATGGCCATCGGCCTGTTCTGGGCGCTGATTCCCATGCCCATGCAGATGCTCGCGGCAGCGAGCTGCGCCCTGCCAGCCAGAGCCAACCTGCCGATCGCCATCGGCCTGGTCTGGCTGACCAATCCGCTGACGATGCCGCCGGTGTTCTATTGCACGTACAAGCTCGGTGCCTGGCTGATGGATGCGCCCGCCCTGAGCATGCCGGAAGAACTCACCCTCGCCTGGGTGACGCAGCTGCTGCAGAACAACTGGCAACCGCTGTACCTCGGCTCGCTGGTCGCGGCAATCGGTTTTGCCGTGCTCGGCTATGTTGGCACGCAGGCCTACTGGCGCTGGTGGGTCGGACGGAGCTGGCGCCGGCGGCAGAACGGCCGGCGCTGAACGCCGCTCTCATTCGTAACGCAGCGCCTCCGCCGGCTGCGTCTGCGCGGCGCGCCAGGCTGGATACAGCGTCGCCAGAAAGCTCAGGCTCAGCGCCGCCACGGCGACGATCGCCACATCCTCCCAGCGCAACTCCGATGGCAGCGTGCTGATGAAGTACACGTCGGAGCTGAAGATACGCTGGCCGGTCACTCGCTCCAGCCAGCCCACCAGCTCGCTCACGTTCAATGCGCCGAGCACGCCGAGCACGATGCCGATCAACGTACCGCTGATGCCGATCAGGCTGCCCTGCACCATGAAGATCGCCATGATCTGCCGTGGCGTTGCGCCCAGCGTGCGCAGGATGGCGATGTCCGCACGTTTATCGGCCACGACCATGATCAGCGTGGCGATGATGTTGAATGCCGCGACTGCCACGATCAGCATCAACAGCACGCCGATCATGGTCTTCTCCATCTTCATCGCGCTGAACAGGCTGCCCTGCGTGTGCGACCAATCCTCCGCACGGTAGCCTTCGCCCAACTGAGCCAGCAATTGCCCAGCCACCTGCGGTGCGCGATAGAGGTCGTTCAGCTTGACCCGCACGCCCTGCACCTGCTCCGGCTGCCAGCGGCGGATCTGCGCGGCATCGGCGCGATGGATCAGCGCCAGGCTGCCATCCAGATCGGCGCCGACCTTGAACACGCCAACCACGTTCAAACGCTGCATGCGCGGGGTGATACCACCGGGGGTTGCGCTGACTTCCGGCACGATGAGGGTCAGCTTGTCGCCCACCGAAAGGCCGAAGCGCCGAGCCGTGATCATGCCGATGATCACGCCGAACTCGCCCGGTCGCAGGTCATCGAGGCTGCCGGCAACCATGCGTGAAGCGACGATCGAGACATCGCCCTCGACCTGCGGCTCGATACCGCTGACCTGGATCGGCTGCATGCTGCCCTTGAACGAGAGCATGCCCTCGAGCTGGGTCAGCGGCGCCGCGGCCTGCACCTCGGGGTGCGTCCGCAGCCGCTGCGCCAGCGCCTGCCAGTCGTCGAGTGGCTGGACGCCGTCGATCGTGGCGTGCGGCACCATGCCGAGAATCCGTGCACTCATCTCGCGCTGAAAGCCGTTCATCACCGACAGCACCAGAATCATCGCCAGCACGCCCAGCGACAGCCCGATCAGCGAGGTCAGGGAAATGAATGAGATGTAGTGATTGCGCCGCTTGGCACGGGTATAGCGGCTGCCGATGAAGACGCTCAGCGGGCGGAACATTATTCAGCCACCAGGCGGCCGTCTTCCAGGCGCAAAACCTGATCCATCTGCGCCGCCAGCTGGCGATCGTGAGTAACCACCAGGAACGCAGTACGCAGCGAGGTGCTCAGCTCCAGCATCAGATCCTGAATACCCTGCGCGGTGTGATGGTCCAGGTTGCCGGTCGGCTCGTCGAGCAATACCAGCGCCGGCCGGTTGACCAGCGCTCGGGCAATCGCCACCCGCTGGCGCTCGCCACCGGACAGCTCGGCCGGCTTGTGCTCCAGGCGATGACCGAGCCCCACGCGGGCCAGCAACTCGCCGGCGCGCTGGCGCGCCTCCGGGATCGCCACCTTGCCGATCAGCAACGGCATGCAGACGTTCTCCAGCGCGGTGAATTCCGGCAGCAGGTGGTGAAACTGATAGACGAAGCCCAGCGCACGATTGCGCAGCAGGCCGCGCTCCTTCTCGTTCAGCGCGGACAACTCCTCGCCGGCCAGCCAGACGCTGCCCTCGCTCGGCGTATCGAGCCCGCCCAGCAGATTCAGCAGGGTGCTCTTGCCGGAGCCGGAACTGCCGACGATCGCCACACGCTGGCCGGGAAACAGCTCCAGCTGCAGTCCGCGCAGCACATCGACCGACTCCGGTCCCTGTTCGTAACGCTTGCCCAGGTTGCGGCAGCTGAGCACCGCACGATCTTGGGAAGACAGCTCATGCATAACGGGTTCACTCATAACGAAGCGCCTCCGCCGGCTGGGTGCGCGCGGCACGCCAAGCCGGATACAGGGTGGCGAGAAAGCTCAGCAGCAGCGCCGCGACGCACACCTGGACGACATCGGCGGCCATCAGCCGCGACGGCAGGTAGTCGATGAAATACACGTCGGCACTGAGGAATTTGTGGCCAATCAGTCGTTCCAGCGCGGCGATCCAGCTGCTGATGTTCAGCGCCGCCAGGATGCCGAGAGCGCCCCCGACCACCGTACCAACCACACCGATCACCGTGCCCTGCACCATGAAGATCGCCATGATCTGCCGCGGCGTCGCGCCCAACGTGCGCAGGATGGCGATGTCGCCGCGCTTGTCGGTGACCACCATGACCAGTGTCGAAATGATGTTGAACGCCGCCACGGCGACAATCAGCAACAGCAACAGGCCGATCATCGCCTTTTCCATGCGAATCGCCTGGTAGAGGTTGCCGTGAGTGCGCGTCCAGTCGCGGGAATAGAAGTCGCCGTCCAGCTGGCCTGCCAGCTCCCAGGCGATCCGCGGCGCCTGGAACAGATCGGCGAAACGCAGGCGCAACCCCTGGACCTGATCGGGTTTCCAGCGGTGCAGGCGGGCCAGATCGGCGATGTTGGCCAGCGCCACGTAACCGTCGATCTCGCCGGCGCCGACGTGGAAGATGCCGACTACGGTGAAGCGTTTCATGCGCGGAAACATACCGGCCGGCGTCACCGTCACTTCAGGCGCGACGAAAGTGAGCTTATCGCCAACGCCCACGCCGAGTTTCTGCGCCGCCTTGTCACCGATCACGATGCCAAACTCACCGGGCGCGAGCGCGGCCAGCTCGCCCTCGCGGAAGAAGCGATCGATGATCGAAACCTGCGGCTCGATCTGCGGATCGACCGCATTGATCAGGATCTTGCTGACCTTTCCCTCGTGCGTCAGCAGGCCCTGCATCTGGATGAACGGCGCCACAGCGACCACCTGCGGGTGCTGGGAGAGGCGTTCACCGAGCTGCTGCCAGTCATTCACCGGCACGGGGCTTTCGATGGTGGCGTGCGGCACCATGCCGAGCACCCGGGTGCGCATCTCGTGATCGAAGCCGTTCATCACCGACAGCACGACGATCATCACCAGCACGCCGAGTGCCAGCCCGATCATGGACGTCAGCGAGATGAAGGAAACGAAGAGGCTGCGGCGTTTGGCGCGGGTATAACGCGCTCCGATATAAACGGACAGCGGTCTGAACATAGATCGACGGGTTCGCTGGCGGGGGAAGAAACGAGCATGCGACAGGGATTGTCCCAAGGCCTGATACACTCTGGCCATCACGCTGCCTGGGTATCGCCATGCCGACACAAGACACTGAAGAACGCCGGGAATACTACCGTATCGAGGATCGGATCGCACTGGAAATCATCCCCGATACCCAGCAGCCAGCCGCTTCGGACGACGAGCGTCAGCAGCTGTTCGACCTGCTCGGCGAGCTGCATCAGCTGGACTTCGAAGCCCAGCACCTGCTGCGCCAGATTGCCGAGGGCAACCGTACGCTGGCCAGCTATCTGAAGGTACAGAACAAGCGTATCGAACTGATCGGCCAGGCGCTGACCCAAGACCTGCTCAAGGACATCGGCCCGGCACGCACGGTGGTGCTCTCCGAAGGCGGCGTCAGCTTCCACCATGACACCGCCTTCGCGGCCGGCACCCTGCTCACCCTCAAGCTGGTCCTGCTGCCACAAGGGCTGGGGCTGCGATTACAGGCCCGTGTGACCCACTGCGCGGCTGACGCCGACGGCGGTTTTCAGCTGGGTACCGAGTTCGAAGCGCTGACGGATGCACAGCGGCAATTGCTGGCCAGGCATATCCTGCAGAAGCAGGCGCTGCAACGGCGTCTGGCCCGTGATCCTCTACAAGGAAGCTGACTTCATGCTGCGTCTGTCGTACCTGCTGCTCCTGCTCGCCGGCGGTCCCGCCGTGGCCGAGGAAATCCGCATACCGCTGGGTCAGCAAGGCCCGACGAACATCGGCGTGCCCGCGCGGGGCGAGCACAAGCATCAGGTTCTCGAACGCTTCGGTCTCGCCGACGAGGAACATCCCGCAGTCGGCAAGCCACCAATTCTCCGCTGGGATTACCGCGAGTTCTCGGTGTATTTCGAAAACGACCGGGTCATCAACAGTGTGCTTCACCATCAGCCCACTCACTCTGCACAGGAATAGTCCCTACCGTGACCCTGATCTACGGCCACCGTGGCGCCAAAGGCGAGGCGCCGGAAAACACCCTGGCCAGCTTTCAGCGCTGCCTGGAGCATGGCGTCCGCCGCTGCGAGCTGGACCTGCATCTGTCCAGCGATGGCCAATTGATGGTCATCCATGACCCTACCCTCAAGCGCACCACCGGTCGGCGCGGCAAAGTCCTCCAGCACACCGCCGAGGAACTGGCCGGTTACGACGCGCGCCTGGGTGGACCGGGCTGGAAACAGCCCTGCCCGATCCCGCGCTTAAGCGAACTGTTCGAGAAGTGCGACTTCGAGCACTGGCAACTGGAGGTCAAGAGCGCTTCGCGCGAACGTGCGGCGCGCACGGTACTGGCGATCCGCAAACTGGCCGAGCGCCATGGGCTGCTCGAACGCGTCACCGTCACGTCAGGTTCGCGCGAGGTGCTGCATGCGCTAAAGCGCCTGACTCCAGAGATTTCCCGCGGACTGGTTGCCGAATACGCCTGGCTCGATCCACTCAAGGTCGCCCGTCATCATGGCTGCGGACTGCTCGCGCTGAAGTGGACGCTGTGCACGCCGGAGCGCTTGGCGAAGGCCCAGCAGCAGGGGCTGCACGTGTCGGTCTGGACGGTCAACGAACCGGCGTTGATGCGCCGGCTTGCCGATTTCGGCGTCGACAGCCTGATCACCGACTTTCCCGGTCTGGCTGTGGAAACGCTGGGGCACGGCGGCTGCAACATCTAGCAGGTCAGACTGGCTACGGTCATCAGCCCGAGCATTCGGGCTGAAACCGCACCGTTTCGCTACCTGATCACAGGCTTTCCCGGTTCGGCCAACGCCAGTCGCGGGAATCGCTGGTGTCTCCGACCGGCTCAGGCCACCGGTCGGAGCCGCTCAAAAAAGCCGATTGAGCCCGTCGAACGCGGCAACGCGATAGGCCTCGGCCATCGTCGGGTAGTTGAAGGTGGTGTTGACGAAATAC
Source organism: Stutzerimonas degradans (assembly GCF_024448505.1). Classification (GTDB taxonomy): domain Bacteria; phylum Pseudomonadota; class Gammaproteobacteria; order Pseudomonadales; family Pseudomonadaceae; genus Stutzerimonas; species Stutzerimonas degradans. Next base: position 143,591 of record NZ_JAMOHV010000004.1, on the reverse strand, counting down.
TTGATGGTATTCGCCTCGCCCTTCTGGTTCATGATCGCCTGGCCGATATGCACGATCTCCGAGGCCTGATAGCCGAAGCAGTGCACGCCCAGCACTTCCAGCGTTTCGCGATGGAAGAGGATCTTCAGCATGCCGACCGGCTCGTAGGAGATCTGCGCACGCGCCATGCTCTTGAAGAACGCCTTGCCGACTTCATAGGGAATCTTGGCCTGGGTCAGCTCGCGCTCGTTCTTACCGATCGAGCTGATTTCCGGAATCGTGTAGATGCCGGTCGGCACGTCGTCGACGAAGCGCCAGGTGTCGTTGTCGACGATGCTGCCGGCCGCCGAGCGCCCCTGGTCATAGGCGGCACTGGCCAGTGAGGGCCAGCCGATCACATCGCCAGCCGCGTAGATATTGCCGACCGCGGTGCGATAGAACTCGTCTACCTGTACCTGCCCACGGCTATTGGCCTTCAGACCGATGTTCTCCAGCCCCAGCTTGTCGGTGTTGCCGGTTCGGCCGTTGCACCAGAGGAACGCATCGGCCTTGATCTTCTTGCCGGACTTGAGGTGCAGGATCACGCCGTTGTCGAGGCCTTCGACCCGCTCGTATTCCTCGTTGTGGCGAATCAGCACGTTGTTGTTGCGCAGGTGATAGCTCAGCGCATCGGAGATTTCGTCGTCGAGGAAGCTGAGCAGCTGGTCGCGGTTGTCGATCAGGTCGACCAGCACGCCAAGGCCGCTGAAGATCGAGGCATATTCACAGCCGATCACCCCAGCGCCGTAAATGATCATCCGGCGCGGCGTATGGCTGAGATTCAGGATGGTGTCGCTGTCGTAGACACGCGGGTGGTTGAAGTCGATGTCCGCCGGGCGATACGGACGCGAGCCGGTGGCGATGACGATCTGGTTCGCGACCAGTTTTTCCACCATGCCATTGAGGCAAACCACCTCGACGCTCTGTTCGTCGGCGAAGCTCGCGGTGCCAAAGAAGGTGTCGATGCGGTTGCGCGCGTAGTAGCCGGTGCGCGAGGTGACCTGCTTGCTGATCACCTTCTCGGCGCTCTTCAGCACATCGGGAAACGAGAACCAGCGCGGCTCGCCGATCTGACGGAACAACGGGTTGGTGTTGTACTGCATGATCTGGCGAACGGAGTGACGTAGCGCCTTGGACGGGATGGTGCCCAGGTGCGTGCAGTTACCACCCACCAGCGGGCGATTGTCCACCACGGCGACCTTGCGCCCCGCCTTCACGGCATTCATCGCCGCGCCTTCCCCAGCCGGACCGGAACCCAACACCACCACATCGTAGTTATAGACAGCCATATACACTCCTGAGAACGCGGCGAACCAGCGCCGCTGTCAACAAATTCGCTGCACGCCAGGCAGAGGCAATCCCACGCATAGGCGCAGTAGCCAGCGCATCCTTTACGGGCGATCCGCCTGGCAGCGCCCGCAAGCGCAATCAGCGCTTGGCTGCGTCGTAGGCCAGTGCCGCGTTATCGCCGCGACTCTTGCTCGCCTCGTTCACTTCTTCACATTTCTCGCGACTGCCGCCGCAGATCGAGCATTCCTTCTCGATGCCCAGATTGGCGATGCCACCGCAGGAACCGGCAATCGGCTTGCGGCCCATGATCACTCCGATGGCCATGCCAAATACCACGAGCAGCATGAACAGAAATACCAGTAGCCAGGTCATTGCTTTGCTCCCGCACCGATAACTTGCTCGAAGCCATCGGTGCTCTTGGTTACGAAACCCTGCCCTTCGCGAATCACGAAGAACGCGGCGATCCGATGCTGGCGGGCGAACTCGAAGCCACGCTCGGGTCCCAGCACCATCAATGCGGTCGACAGGCCATCGGCCTGCAACGCCGACCCGTCGAGTACCGTCACCGACGCCAGCTTATGCTCGACCGGACGCCCGGTGTGCGGGTCGAGCGTATGCGAATAACGCCTGCCGTCGCGCTCGAAGTAGTTGCGATAGTCACCCGAGGTGGAAACCGCCAGGCCGTCCAGCTCTATGACCTGCTGGGCGACGCGCTGATCGTCACGCGGCGCCTCGATAGCGATCCGCCAGGGTGAGCCATCGGGCTTGCGCCCCTGGGCCTTGAGTTCGCCGGTGATCTCCACCAGGTAGCTGCTCACGCCCAACTCCTGCAGGCGCTGCGCTACGCGATCCACGGCATAGCCGGCAGCGATGCTGTTGAAGTCCACCTCCACGGCGGCGCTCTTGCATAGCTGCTCACCCTCGATACGCAGGTGTTTGTGACCGACACGCTGCATCACCTCGGCGATCTGTGCCTCGCCAGGGGTCTGCTCGACACGCCCCTGCGGACCGAATCCCCACAGGTTCAGCAGCGGTTCGAGGGTGAGATCGAAGGCGTCATCCGTTTGCAGTGACAGCTGTTCGCCAGTCTCGACCAGCAAGCGCACCGCGGGTGGCATTACTTCGCAGCGCCCCGCCGGCAGTGCATTGAAACGCTCGATGTCGGAATCGGCACGGTAGGTGGAGAGTTGCCGATCGAGTTCCGCCAGGATGTTCGAGGTTTCCTGCTGCAGTGTCTGCTTGTCCGCCACGCCACTGCTGCGTACGTATTTGACCGAAAAGGTACTGCCCATAGTCGGGCCGTCGAAGGACTCGATCGTGTCCTGAAACAGGCAGCCCGTCATCGTCGCCGCCAAGGCGACAACGATGACGGGCTGCAGTATCGCTCGGATCATGCGCTAGCCGCCGAAGTCGTCGAGCAGGATATTCTCCGGTTCGACTCCCAGCTCGGTGAGCATCTTGATCACCGAGGCGTTCATCATCGGCGGGCCGCACATGTAGAACTCGCAGTCTTCCGGTGCCGGATGATCCTTGAGGTAATTCTCGAACAGCACGTTGTGGATGAAGCCGGTCGGGCCCTGCCAGTTGTCCTCGGGCAGTGGATCGGACAGCGCCAGATGCCACTGGAAGTTCGGATTGTCCGCCTGCAGCTGGTCGTATTCCTCGACGTAGAACGCCTCGCGCATCGAGCGCGCGCCATACCAGAAGCTCATCTTGCGCGTGGACTTCAGGCGCTTGAGCTGATCGAAGATGTGCGAACGCATTGGCGCCATGCCCGCGCCACCACCAATGAAGACCATCTCGGCATCGGTATCTTTGGCGAAGAATTCGCCGAACGGACCGTACACGGTCACCTTGTCGCCGGGCTTTAGGCTGAACACCCAGGAAGACATCTTGCCCGGCGGGATATCGTCACGCCCCGGCGGTGGCGACGCCACGCGGATGTTGAATTTGACCAGGCCGCGCTCTTCCGGATAGTTGGCCATCGAGTAGGCGCGGATCGTGGTCTCGTCAACCTTGGAGACATAGCGCCATAGGTTGAACTTGTCCCAGTCGGCGCGAAACTCAGGCTGGATGTCGAAATCCTTGTAGTGCACGGTGTGCGGCGGACACTCCAGCTGCACATAACCGCCAGCACGGAAGTCCACGTTCTCGCCCTCGGGGAGCTTGAGCGTGAGCTCTTTGATGAAGGTGGCAACGTTCGGGTTCGACTCGACGGTGCATTCCCACTTCTTCACGCCGAAGACTTCCTCCGGCACTTCGATCTTCATGTCCGCCTTGACCGGCGTCTGGCAGGACAAGCGCCAGCCCTCGCCAGCTTCGCGCCGGGTGAAGTGCGACTCCTCGGTGGGCAGCATTTCGCCACCACCGCTCTCGACGATGCACTTGCACTGCGCACAGGTACCGCCGCCGCCACAGGCCGACGACAGGAAGATGTTGTTGGACGCCAGCGTCTGCAGCAGCTTGCCGCCGGCAGGCACAGTGATGGTGCGCTCGCCGTTGATCACGATGCTGACATCACCGCTGGAAACCAGCTTGGCGCGTGCCGCCAGGATCATCACCACCAGTGCGAGCACGATGGCGGTGAACATGCCGATGGCGAGGAAAATTTCGTAACTCATCTGCATCCCGTCCTTAGAGCTGTACGCCAGAGAATGACATGAAGCCCAGCGACATCAGGCCGATGGTGATGAAGGTGATTCCCAGACCCTGCAGGCCGTCCGGTACGTCGCTGTACTTGAGCTTCTCGCGAATGCCCGCCAGCAGAGCGATGGCCAGCGCCCAGGACAGACCTGAGCCGACGCCGTAGACGGTACTTTCCGCCAGGTTGTAGTCACGCTCGACCATGAACAGCGAGCCGGCCATGATCGCGCAGTTCACCGTAATCAGCGGCAGGAACACGCCCAGTGCGTTGTAAAGGCTGGGCACGTACTTATCGAGCAGCATCTCGAGGATCTGCACGATCGCGGCGATCACGCCGATGTAGCTCAGCAGGCCGAGAAAGCTCAGATCCACGTCCGGCAGCCCGGCCCAGGACAGCGCACCAGCCTTGAGCAGGTAGGTGTAGATCAGGTTGTTGGCCGGCACGGTAATCGCCTGCACCACGACCACCGCGATGCCCAGGCCGATGGCGGTTTCCACCTTCTTGGAAATCGCGATGAAGGTACACATGCCGAGGAAGAACGCCAGAGCCATGTTCTCGATAAACACGGCACGCACGAACAGGCTGATGTAGTGCTCCATTAGTAAGCCTCCTTGTTCGAGACTTGCGGGGCCATCCGATAGGTCGGCTTCTCGACCTGTTCGGTGCGCCAGCTACGGATGCCCCAGATGATCAGGCCGATCAGGAAGAACGCCGAGGGCGGCAGCAGCAACAGGCCGTTGGGCTGATACCAGCCGCCATCGTTGACCACCGGGATGATGGTGTAACCCATCAGCTTGCCGGCACCGAACAGCTCGCGGATGACGCCGAGCACCAGCAGCATGGCGCTGTAGCCCAGGCCGTTGCCGATGCCGTCGAAGAACGACAGCACCGGCGGGTTCTGCATGGCGAACGCCTCGGCGCGCCCCATCACGATGCAGTTGGTGATGATCAGACCGACAAACACCGACAGCTGCTTGGACAGGCTGAAGGCATAGGCCTTGAGGATCTGGTCCACCACGATCACCAGGGAAGCGATGATCACCATCTGCACGATCATGCGGATGCTGCCCGGAATCTGCGTGCGAATCATCGAGATGAACATGCTGGAGAACGCCGTCACCAGCGTCAGCGCGATGGACATGACCACGGCGGTCTTGAGATTCGACGTGACCGCCAGCGCCGAACAGATGCCGAGAATCTGCAGGCCGATCGGGTTGTTGGCGATGATCGGATTGATCAGGACTTCTTTGACTGTAGGTTGCGACATACTCAAGCCTCCCCGGCGCGCAGGTTAGCGATAAAAGGACCGAAACCGTTCTCGCCCAGCCAGAAATGCAACAGGTTGTTTACCCCGTTGCTGGTCAGGGTTGCCCCGGCCAGGCCGTCCACCTGGTGGTCGGCCTTCGGACTCTGCGGATCGACGCTGCCCTTGATGATCTGGACAGCCAGCTTGCCATCGTCAAACAGCTCCTTGCCCGGCCACTGACCGCGCCATTTCGGATTGTCGACCTCGCCGCCCAGGCCGGGGGTTTCGCCATGCTGATAAAAGCCCAGACCGGCAACGGTATTCAGATCACCCTTGACGGCCATGAAGCCGTAGAGCGTCGACCACAGCCCGTAGCCGCGTACGGGCAGGATCAGCGTATCCAGCTGGCCGTCCTTCTCCACCATGTAGACGATGCTGTAGCGCTCGCGGCGCTTGATCGAGGCGATGTCCTGCTCACCCGGCAGGGATGCGGACAACGCCGGATCCTTGGAAGCAGCCAGCGGATCGAATTGCTGCGCGTCGAACTCATCGCTGAACTTGCCGGTTTGCAAATCAACCAATCGGGCCACGATGCGCTCGCCGTACAGCGCGCGAATCTCTTTGGCAGACATGTTGGCCTGACCGAGACCGGCGATGGCAAGAATGCTGCGCTGCTTGTCCAGCAGCGCGTTCTGCTGCTGCGTCGGCCGCAGCGCGACCGCGGCGCCCGCGACGAACACCGAGCAGACCAGGCAGACCAGCAGGGCCACCGTCAGCGTGCGCGCGGTGGATTCTTTTTTACTAGACATTGCGCGCCAGCCTCCGCTTGATATTGGCCTGAATGACGAAGTGGTCGATCAGCGGTGCACAGAGGTTGGCGAACAGGATCGCCAGCATCATGCCTTCCGGGAAGGCGGGGTTGACCACGCGAATCAGTACCACCATCACGCCGATGAGCACACCGAAGATCCATTTACCGGTATTGGTCATCGAGGCCGAGACCGGATCGGTGGCCATGAAGATCATGCCGAAGGCGAACCCGCCGACCACCATGTGCCAGTACCAGGGCATGGCGAACAGCGGGTTGCTGTCCGAGCCAATCAGGTTGAACAGGGAGCTCAGGCCGATCATGCCCAGCATCACACCGGACACGATGCGCCAGGACGCGATCTTGGTCAGTAGCAGGACTGCCCCACCAATAAAGATCGCCAACGTGCTCGTTTCACCGATCGAGCCGTGAATGGTGCCGACGAAGGCATCCATCCAGCTGATGCCGTGGTCGATCACGTTTTCCATGCCGCCGGCGTAGCCCAGGCTCAGCGCCGTAGCGCCGGCATAGCCGTCGACCGCGGTCCAGACCTGATCGCCGGAAATCTGCGCCGGATAGGCGAAGAACAGGAACGCACGGCCGGTCAGAGCCGGGTTGAGGAAGTTCTTGCCGGTGCCGCCAAATACCTCCTTGCCGATCACCACGCCGAAGCTGATACCCAGCGCCACCTGCCACAGCGGAATGCTCGGCGGCAGGGTCAAGGCAAACAGCACGGAAGTGACGAAGAAACCTTCGTTCACTTCGTGCTTGCGAATGGAGGCGAACAGCACTTCCCAGAAGCCGCCAACGATGAATGTCACCGCATAGATCGGCAGGAAATACGCCGCGCCCTGGATGACGTTATCCCACAGACTGCCCGGATCGAACCCGGCCAGCAGCCCGGTCAGCGCGAACTGCCAGTCCGACTGCGATTGCAGCAACTCCGGATTGGCAGCGTAGATCAGGTTGGCCTGGTAGCCGGCGTTCCACATGCCGAAGAACATGGCCGGGAAGGTGCACAGCCAGACGGTGATCATCATCCGCTTAAGATCGATGCCGTCGCGCACATGCGCCGTAGTCTTGGTGACACTGCCGGGACGATAGAGGAACGTGTCCGCCGCTTCATAGAGCGCGTACCACTTCTCGTAGCGCCCGCCTTTCTCGAAATGGTGCTCGATCTTGTCGAGGAATGCGCGAATGCCCATGCCTTAGCCCTCCTTCTCGATGCGGGTCAGGTTGTCCCGCAGGATCGGGCCATATTCGTATTTGCCAGCGCAGACATAGCTGCACAGCGCCAGGTCTTCCTCGTCGAGTTCGAGGCAGCCGAGCTTCTGTGCCATCTCGGTATCGCCGACGATCAGCGAACGCAGCAGCTGGGTCGGCAGTACATCGAGCGGCATCACTTCCTCATAATTGCCGACCGGCACCATGGCCCGCGGGCTGCCGTTGGTGGAGGTGGAGAAGGCGAACTTCTTGCCCGCCATCAACTTAGAGATATAGATGTTGAGGATCGAATGCTTCTCCGCACCGGCGCGCAGATAATGCAGCATCTCGCGCTCCTTGCCCTCGCGCAGGCAGGAAACCTGCTGGTGATAACGGCCGAGGTAGGCGAATGCCCCATGCGCGGTACGTCCACCGAGCAGGGAACCGGAAACCACGCGATTGCCGCCGGGCTGCAGTTCGCCCGCAGTCAGCTCGTCCAGATTGGCGCCCAGACGCGTGCGCAGCAGGCGCGGCGCGGTCACTACCGGACCGGCCAACGCAACGACACGCTCGACCGACAGGCGCCCGCTGGTGAACAGCAGGCCGATGGCGATCACGTCCTGATAGCCAATGCTCCAGACACTCTTGCTGGCGCTGACCGGATCCAGGAAATGGATGTGCGTGCCGGCCAGACCTGCCGGATGCGGACCGCTGAATGCCTCGACCTGCACGTTGGTCAGGCCTTCGCCGGGCAGCGTCGCGCTCGGCGCCTTGCACAGGAACACCTTGGCGAGCCGGGCGAGAGTCTTGAGACCGGCCTCGAAGGCGTCGGCCCGTTCAGCGATGATCAGCGCCGGATCGGCCGCCAACGGATGGGTATCGATCGCGGTCACGAAGATCGAACTCGGCACGGCATCGACCGCCGGCACCTTGCTGTAGGGACGTGTACGCAGCGCGGTCCACAGGCCGGACTGCTGCAGATTCTCGCGAACCTGATCGCTTGTCAGACCATCCAGCTGAGCGCTGCTATAGGCGGCAAAGGTCAGCTCGTCATCACCCTCGAGGTCGATCACAACCGACTGCAGGACACGTTTCTCGCCGCGGTGAATGGCGCTGACGACACCGGCGCCGGGCGCGGTGAAGTTGACGCCTGGAGATTTCTTGTCGGAAAACAGCAACTGCCCCAGCTTGACCCGATCCCCGACCTGCACGTTCATGGTCGGCTTCATGGTCGGGTAGTCGAAGCCAATCACGGCCACGCTGCGCACCGGCCTCGCAGCCTCGATACGCTGCGCTGGCGCGCCGGCTACGGGCAAGTCCAGCCCTCGTTTTATATTGATCATCGGTTTGCTTAACCACTTATTCTGAAAGCTTTTTCAGCCAAGCGACTGATAGCAAAAAAACGCCACACCGCTCGCGCCGATAGCTCATCAGCGCGACGCCATGTCACGGCCCCAAGTGAAAAATCCGCCCGATTATAGGGGGGGGGCGCGCCGACTGACCACCCGGTACCGAGCGTTTTTATCTACACCTTCGCCGCATAGCGGCAGCTCGCTTGCGTAATAAAACATCAGTGCGCGCACCACAGCCCGGCGATGCTCGGCCGTTTTTCGTTACCCCAGAAACGCGAAACGGGAGCCACAGGCTCCCGTTTCGTTTCAGCTGGCGCTGCGCTTAGCGGGGAAAGGCAGGCGGGTTGACGCCGGCCATGTCTTCCATCACGCGAACCACCTGGCAGCTGTAGCCGAACTCGTTGTCGTACCAGACGTACAGCACCACACGGTTGTCATTGCAGATGGTGGCCTCGGCGTCCACCACGCCAGCATGACGCGAGCCGACGAAATCTGTTGATACAACTTCCTGCGAGTTGACGAAGTCGATCTGCTTCTGCAGATCCGAGTGCATGGCCATCTGGCGCAGGTACTCGTTGATCTCGTCGCGGCTGGTGGCCTTTTCCAGATTCAGGTTGAGAATGGCCATGGACACGTTCGGCGTCGGTACGCGGATCGCATTGCCGGTCAGCTTGCCCTTCAGCACCGGCAGCGCCTTGGCGGCGGCGGTGGCAGCACCGGTCTCGGTAATCACCATGTTCAGCGCAGCGCTGCGACCACGACGACTGCCCTTGTGGAAGTTGTCGATCAGGTTCTGGTCGTTGGTGTAGGAGTGAACGGTTTCGACGTGACCGTTGACGATGCCGTACTGATCATTCACGGCCTTGAGCACCGGCACGATAGCGTTGGTGGTGCAGGATGCGGCGGAAATGATCTTGTCGTCAGCGGTGATGTCGCCATGGTTGATGCCATGCACGATGTTCTTCAGCTCACCCTTGCCCGGTGCGGTCAGCACCACGCGGGCAACGCCCGGGCACTTGAGGTGCTGGCCGAGGCCTTCGGCGTCACGCCACTTGCCGGTGTTATCGACCAGCAACGCGTTCTCGATGCCGTACTGGGTGTAGTCCACCGAGGCCGGATCGTTGGAATAGATCACTTGGATCAGGTTGCCGTTGGCGGTGATGGTGTTATTGGCTTCGTCGATGGTGATGGTGCCATCGAACGGACCGTGCACCGAGTCGCGACGCAGCAGGCTGGCGCGCTTGACCAGATCGTTGTCGGCGCCCTTGCGCACGACGATGGCGCGCAGGCGCAGGCCGTCGCCGCCGCCGGTCTTCTCGATCAGGATACGGGCCAGCAGGCGGCCGATGCGGCCGAAACCATACAGCACCACGTCGGTGCCCTTGCGGCCGGTTGCGGTATGACGCTTGTCAGCCACTTCCGCCAGTTCCTGACGCACGAACTGCTCGAGAGTGCGGCCTTCGCCAGCCTGCATGAACTTGGCGACCAGCTTGCCCAGGTCAACCGAAGCAGCGCCCAGGTTCATCTCGCTCATGGTCTTGAGGATCTGGAAGGTGTCATGTACCGACAGCTCGGCCTCGTCCGCGATACGGTGACGCGCGAAGCGGTGCGCCTTGAGAATGGCGATCACCGAGCGATTGATCAGGCCGCGCCCGTAGATCGAAGTCACCACGTTGTTGTTGCGGTACAGCTGACCAATCAACGGAATCATCGCTTCGGCGAGCGCTTCGCGGTCAATCCATTCACCAAGACACTGGTCGGGCTTCTGAGTCACGGGCAGTTCCTTCCAACATGTAGGGGCTGAGAAAAGGGGCTACATTATGACGGCGCACCCTAGCGCCGGCAATCTGCAGCGGACGAAACACTGACAGCCCCGCACCGCGATAGTTACAATCCCGGCGGCCTATTTTTTCGATCGGAGCCACGCCCACTCGTGTCCGTCCTGCGCCTTGCGCCCCTGCCTGCCGCCAGCGGCAAGCAACACTGGGGCAACCTTCCCGGAGCCGCGCTGAGCCTGGCCATTGCCGAAGCCGCCAGCAACGCCAAACGCTTCACCCTCCTGCTTACCGCCGACAGCCAGAGCGCCGAGCGCCTGCAGGAAGAGCTCGCCTTCTTCGCGCCCGAGCTGTCCGTGCTGCATTTCCCCGATTGGGAAACGCTGCCCTATGACCTGTTCTCGCCGCACCAGGACATTATTTCCCAGCGCATCGCCACGCTCTACCAACTGCCGGAGCTGAGTCACGGCGTGCTGGTAGTGCCGATCACCACCGCCCTACACCGGCTGGCGCCCAAGCGCTTCCTGCTGGGTTCGAGCCTGGTGCTGGACGTGGGTCAGAAGCTCGACGTGGAACAGATGCGTCTGCGCCTGGAGGCCGCGGGCTATCGCTGTGTGGATACCGTCTACGAACACGGCGAGTTCGCCGTGCGCGGTGCGCTGATCGACATCTTTCCGATGGGCAGCGCCCTGCCCTACCGCATCGACCTGTTCGATGACGAGATCGAGACGCTGCGTACCTTCGACCCGGAGAACCAGCGCTCGATCGACAAGGTCGAGTCGATCCGCCTGCTGCCGGCGCGCGAGTTCCCGCTGAAGAAGGAAGCAGTCACCGGCTTTCGCGCGCGCTTTCGCGAACGCTTCGACGTCGACTTCCGCCGCTGCCCGATCTATCAGGATCTTTCTACCGGCATCACCCCGGCAGGTATCGAGTACTACCTGCCGCTGTTCTACGAAGAAACCGCCACCCTCTTCGACTATCTGCCCGAGGACAGCCAGGTGTTTTCGCTGCCCGGGATCGAGCAGGCCGCCGAGCAGTTCTGGACCGATGTGCGCAATCGCTACGAGGAGCGCCGCGTCGATCCGCAGCGCCCGTTGCTACCGCCCGGCGAGCTGTTCGTGCCGGTGGAGGACTGCTTTGCCCGCCTCAAGCAATGGCCGCGCGTGGTGGCCAGCCAGGAAGACGTCGAACCCGGCATCGGTCGCGAGCGCTATCCGGCGCAGGCGTTGCCGGACCTGGCAATCGAGGCCAAGGCCGGCGAGCCGTTGGGCAAGCTGCGTCAGTTTCTCGAAAGCTATCCGGGCCGCGTGTTGTTCACCGCCGAGTCCGCCGGCCGCCGCGAGGTGCTGCTGGAACTGCTCGCCCGGCTGAAACTGCGCCCGCAGGAAGTCGAAGGCTGGTCCGGCTTTCTCGGCAGCGACCAACGGCTGGCGATCACCATCGCCCCGCTCGATGAAGGCTTGCTGCTCGACGAACTCGCGCTGATCGCCGAAAGCCCGCTGTTCGGGCAGCGCGTGATGCAGCGCAGGCGCCGCGAAAAGGGTCGCGGCGACGGCGACAACGTGATCAAGAACCTCACCGAGTTGCGCGAAGGCTCGCCGGTGGTGCACATCGACCATGGCGTCGGCCGCTATCAGGGGCTGGTCACGCTGGAGATCGAAGGCCAGGCGCAGGAATTCCTCCTGCTACAGTACGCCGACGAAGCCAAGCTCTATGTGCCGGTCGCCAGCCTGCACCTGATTGCCCGCTACACCGGCAGCGACGACGCCCTGGCGCCGCTGCACCGCCTCGGTTCGGAAACCTGGCAGAAAGCCAAGCGCAAGGCCGCCGAACAGGTGCGCGACGTTGCCGCCGAACTGCTCGACATCTACGCCCGTCGCGCCGCACGCCAGGGCTATGCCTTCAAGGACCCACAGGTCGACTACGAGACCTTCGCCGCCGGCTTCCCCTTCGAGGAAACACCGGACCAGCAGGCCGCCATCGATGCGGTGCGCGAGGACCTGCTCTCGGCCAAGCCGATGGACCGCCTGGTCTGCGGCGACGTCGGCTTCGGCAAGACCGAAGTGGCCATGCGTGCCGCCTTCATCGCCGTGCATGGCGGCAAGCAGGTCGCGGTTCTGGTGCCCACCACATTGCTCGCTCAGCAGCACTACAACAGCTTCCGCGACCGCTTCGCCGACTGGCCAGTGCGCGTCGAGGTGATGAGCCGCTTCAAATCGGCCAAGGAGGTGCAGAGCGCCATCGCGGAGCTGGCCGAAGGCAAGATCGACATCCTCATCGGCACCCACAAACTGCTGCAGGACGACGTCAAATTCAGCAACCTGGGGCTGGTCATCATCGACGAGGAACACCGCTTCGGCGTGCGCCAGAAGGAGCAGCTCAAGGCACTGCGCAGCGAAGTGGACATCCTCACGCTGACCGCCACGCCGATCCCGCGCACGCTGAACATGTCCATCGCCGGCATGCGCGACCTGTCGATCATCGCCACCCCACCGGCGCGCCGGCTGTCGGTGCGCACCTTCGTCATGGAGGCCAACAACCCGACCATCAAGGAAGCCCTGCTGCGCGAGCTGCTGCGCGGTGGTCAGGTCTACTACCTGCACAACGACGTCAAAACCATCGAGAAATGCGCCGCCGACCTCGCCGCGCTGGTGCCCGAGGCACGCATCGCCGTCGGCCATGGACAGATGCGCGAGCGCGACCTGGAACAGGTGATGAGCGACTTCTACCACAAGCGCTTCAACGTGCTGGTGGCCTCGACCATCATCGAGACCGGCATCGACGTGCCCAGCGCCAACACCATCATCATCGAGCGCGCCGACAAGTTCGGCCTCGCTCAGCTGCACCAGCTCCGCGGCCGCGTCGGACGCAGCCACCACCAGGCATATGCCTACCTGCTGACCCCGCCGCGCAAGCAGATGACCGACGATGCGCAGAAGCGCCTGGAGGCCATTGCCAACGCCCAGGACCTCGGCGCCGGCTTCGTCCTGGCCACCCACGACCTGGAAATCCGCGGTGCCGGCGAACTGCTCGGCGAAGGCCAGAGCGGACAGATCCAGGCCGTCGGCTTCACCCTCTATATGGAAATGCTCGAGCGCGCGGTCAAGGCCATCCGCAAGGGCGAGCAGCCAAACCTCGAGCAGCCACTCGGCGGCGGCCCGGAGATCAACCTGCGCCTGCCGGCGCTGATCCCCGACGACTACCTGCCGGACGTGCACGCGCGGCTGATCCTCTACAAGCGCATTGCCAATGCCGCCGACGAGGATGGCCTGAAGGAACTGCAGGTGGAGATGATCGACCGCTTCGGCCTGCTGCCCGAGCCGACCAAGAATCTGGTGCGCCTGACGCTGCTCAAGCTGCAGGCCGAGAAGCTCGGCATCGTCAAGATCGACGCCGGCCCGCAGGGCGGGCGCATCGAGTTCTCCGCCGATACCTCGGTCGATCCGCTGGTGCTGATCAAGCTGATCCAGAGCCAGCCGAACCGCTACAAATTCGAAGGCGCGACGATGTTCAAGTTCCAGGTACCGATGGAACGCCCGGAAGAGCGCTTCAACACCCTCGAAGCGTTGCTCGAAAGGCTCGCGCCCAGCGCATAAGGATTCCGGATGTCGCCGCTACGTCGCCTGTTGCTGTTGCTCGTGCTATGCGCGCCGCCCGCGTGCGCCGATGCGCTGTATCGCATCGAGCTGATCCTGTTCCGCCATGCCGAACCGCTGGAGGCCAGCCGTCGCGCGCCTTACGACTGGGCACGCAATGCCCGTCTGCTCGCAGGCAGCGACGCGCAGCCGGCGGACTTCGAGGCGCTGGCCGAACGACTGGACAGCGGCGACGGCTATCGCGTGCTACTGCGCCAGACCTGGCGGCAGCGCATCGACGAGCGCGTCGCCGTGGTCGAGGGCGCGCGGCAGCTGGAGCATTTTCCCGTGCAGGGCGTGATCGCCCTGCGCCGCCGCCACGGACTGGAAGTCGATGCGCGGTTCTGGGTCAACCGCTTCGGCGAACATGGCCGACTGCTCGCCAGCGAGCAGCTGCAACAGCGCGTGCAGTTGCGCCCCGGTGAGCTGCGCTATATCGACCACGGCAGCCTCGGTGCGCTGATCCGGGCAAGTTACTGAACCATGGCCAGGGATTTTCTCACCCGGCTGCCACCGACCTGGGCGCTGGGCTTCTCGGACAACGCGCTGGCGCGCGGCAAGCAGTACGCCGAGGAGGATCGCGTCACCCTGCTGCGCGAGGACGACGGGCTGATCGAGGCCAGTTGTCGCGGCACCGGCGGCAAGCGCTACCGGCAGTCGCTGCTGCTCGACAAGCGCGGTGGGCTCAGCTGCGTTTGCAGCTGCCCGGTGGGGCTGGCCTGCAAGCACGCCGCGGCCGTCATCCATCACCTGCAGCAGCTGGCCGAGCGCCCCCCACAGGGCGCCGACGCCTCGCCGGAAGGCGAGCTGCCCGACGCCCTGCGGCACTGGCTCGCGCAGTTGCCACGTGCGCTCGGCGAGGACACCGGCCAGGACGCGCCCACGCACTGTCTGCATTACCGGCTGCTGCCGGACCTCTACGTGGAAGTGAACAAGGTGCGCCTGCGACAGGACGGATCGGTCGCTGCGCGCGAGCCGTACCCGGCCGTGCGCGAGGCCACGTTCCGCCAGCCGCGCTTCATGCAGCCGCTGGACCTGCATATCGCTGCCCTGCTGGCGCTCGCACCGATCGCCAGCAACCGCTTCGCCCTGACCGGCGAGAACGGTGCCGAGGCTCTGCGTCTGCTGCTGGAAAGCGGTCGCGCCTTTCTCGACTGGGATGCCCCAGCGCTGCAACCAGGCCATCGCCGCTCGGCCCGCTTCGCCTGGCAGCAGCACGAAGGCGCGCTGCGTCCGGTGCTGGAAGTCGAGGGCGGCGCCGAGGCGCTGACCGCCGTGGACCCACTGTACTACCGCGACGACGCGAGCAACGAGGTCGGCCTGATCGAACACGGCCTGTCGGCATCCCTGGCGCGTCACCTGCTCGAAGCCCCCGCGGTGTCACCGAACCAGGCCGGGCTGTTCAGCCTCTCGCTCAGCGAGATCGCCCCGCAGCTGCCGGTGCCGATCAAGGCCGAAGAGCAGCGCATCGACGACTTGCAGCCCATCGCCCGGCTGACGCTCGGCAGCCATCAGGCGATGAACTGGCAGCCGGCCAGCGGGCGGATGGTCAACGAGCAGCAGCACCGCGCCGGCCTGAGCTTCGTCTACGGCAGCCTCGCCACGCACGGCAAGCTCAAGGGCGAGCAGCGTCTGCGCCAGGCCGAGGGCGAGCGTGTGCTCAGCATCGCCCGCCAGCCGGCGGCCGAACAGGCGCTGCGCCAGCAACTGCAGCAGCTGGGTTTCCGCCCGGCGCTGCGCCAGAGCCCGGCGCTACCGAAGGATTCGGCGGAAATGTTCGAGCTGCCCAGCGAGAGCGCCTGGCAGCACTTCGCCGACACCCAACTGCCGGTGCTGCGCCAGCAGGGTTGGCAGATCGTCATGCAGCCCGGTTTCGCCTACGACCTGGCGCCGGTCGAGCAGTGGTACGCCGAGCTGGACGAATCCCCGGAGCACAGCTGGTTCGACCTGCAGCTGGGCATCCTCGTCGAAGGCGAGCGCATCAGCCTGCTGCCGGTGCTGCTCAGCGTCATCCGCCGCAATCCCGCCCTGCTCTCGCCGCAGAACCTGGCCCAGCGCGCCGACGACGAAACGCTCCGGGTCGCGCTGGGCCGGCGCAGCGCGGTAGACGACCGACCGTTGCAGGTGCTGCTGCCCTTCGGCCGGCTGAAACCGATCCTCGCCACACTGGGCGAGCTGTACCTGCGCGACCAGCCGGCCGGCGACAGTCTGCGCCTGTCACGCCTCGACGCCGCGCGCCTGGGCCAGCTCGACGCGCTGCCGTTCGCCTGGAGCGGCGGCGAGCAGCTGCTCGATTTCGCCCGGCGTCTGCGCGATTACAACCAGCAGCCCGTCGCCGCGCCACCGGGCCTGCGCGCGACGCTGCGCCCCTACCAGCTCGATGGTCTGAGCTGGATGCAGGCGCTGCGCGCACTGGACGTCGGCGGCATCCTCGGCGACGACATGGGCCTGGGCAAGACGCTGCAGACCCTGGCCCACCTGCTGCTGGAAAAGCAGGCCGGCCGTCTCGATCGCCCGAGCCTGGTGGTCATGCCCACCAGCCTGATTCCCAACTGGCAGGACGAAGCAGCGCGCTTCACCCCGCAACTGCGCGTGCTCACGCTGCACGGCAGCGATCGCCAGCGGCACTTCGCACAGCTCGCCGGGCACGACCTGCTGCTGACCACCTACGCCCTGCTGCCGCGCGACATCGAACAGCTCGTCGCGCAGCCGCTGCACCTGCTGGTGCTGGATGAGGCGCAGAACATCAAGAACGCCAGCAGCAAGGCCGCGCAGGCCGCCGGCCGGCTGGTCGCCCGGCAGCGTCTGTGCCTGACCGGCACACCGCTGGAAAACCACCTCGGCGAGCTGTGGTCGCTGTTCCACTTCCTCATGCCTGGCTGGCTCGGCGATGCGCGCAGTTTTACCCGCAGCTACCGCACGCCCATCGAGAAACACGGCGACCGCGACCGCCTGCAGCATCTGATCGCGCGCATTCGCCCATTCCTGCTGCGTCGGCGCAAGGAAGACGTGGCCCGCGAGCTGCCGCCGAAGACCGAGATCGTCCACTGGGTCGACCTGAACCCGGCGCAGCGCGACCTCTACGAAACGGTGCGCCTGGCGATGGACCGCAAGGTGCGCGAGGAGATTGACCGCAAGGGCCTGGCACGTAGCCAGATCGTCATCCTCGAAGCGCTGCTCAAGCTGCGTCAGGTCTGCTGCGACCTACGCCTGGTCAAGGCCGACGGTGCCCGGGTGGCGCGTAGCGGCCATTCCGCCAAGCTCGACAGCCTGATGCAGATGCTTGACGAGCTGCTGGCCGAAGGGCGACGCGTACTGCTGTTCTCGCAGTTCACCTCGATGCTCGCGCTGATCGAGGACGAGCTGCGCCAGCGCGGTATCCCCTACGTGATCATCACCGGCGACGTCCGCGACCGGCGCACGCCGGTGCGGCAGTTCCAGAATGGCGAGGTGCCGCTGTTCCTGATCAGCCTCAAGGCCGGCGGCACCGGCCTGAACCTCACCGCCGCCGACACCGTGATCCACTACGACCCCTGGTGGAACCCGGCCGCGGAAAACCAGGCCACCGACCGCGCCTACCGCATCGGCCAGGACAAGCCGGTGTTCGTCTACAAGCTGATCACCCGCGGCAGCGTCGAGGAGAAGATCCAGCAGCTGCAGACGCGCAAGGCGGAGCTTGCCAGCGGCGTGCTGGACAGCGGCGGGACGGACGACTGGCGCCTGCAGCAGAGCGATATCGATGCGCTGCTGGCGCCGCTGCCGGACTGAACACCCACACTCGCCAATGGGACGTGCTCACTGGATGGCGGCGGGCTTTTCGTCCAAGCTTGCCCGGCTATCCACGCGCTCGCCCTCGCATCGCACAAGGACCTTCCGATGAGCCTCTACGAGATCGCCTTTTCCGGCCAGCTGCTTCCCGGCGCCCGCCTCGAACAGGTTGAAGCCAACCTGACCCGGCTGTTCCAGGCCGATGCCCAGCGCATCGCTCTGCTGTTTTCCGGACGCCGCATCGTCATCAAGCAGAACCTGGATTTCGACGCCGTGGAGAAGTACCGCCTGGCGATGGAACGCGCCGGCGCGCAGGTCGAAGTCAAGCCGATGCCGGTGGATGTCGAGGAAATCGAACTGGCACCGCCGCCGGCCAATGCCGCATCCGCCGCGCCGGCTCCGGTGGCCGATGCCACAAGTCGCGCGCCCGGCCCGCTCAAGGTGGTGCCGCGCGATGAGTACATGGCCGCGTTCGCCGACGTCGAGGCGCCCGACTTCGGTATCGCCCCGGTCGGCGTCGACCTGCAGGACGCCCAGCCGGAACCGACGCCACCGCGCGTAGACCTTTCGCAGTTCAGCCTGGCGCCGGTGGGCAGCGACATGAGCGAACGCCGCCGCGCCAGCGATGTGCCGCCGCCAGACACCTCGCACCTGAAGCTGCTGGACTGACCGGCCGGGCGGGTCGGTCGCCGCCCTGCCCCGCCGAACCCTTCGCCTGGCAAACGAACTCGCGGCGCCGCGCCGGGTTCCAACACTGCAAGCCCTCCAGCCAGACGTCGTCATGGACCTTGTCGTTGCCCGTCCCGAAGGCCTGTACTGCCCGCCCGGCGATTTCCATATCGATCCGTGGCGCCCGGTCGAACGCGCCGTCATCACTCACGCCCACGGCGACCACGCGCGCTGGGGCATGGGCCACTACCTGGCGAGCCAGGACAGCGCCGGCATCCTGCGCTCGCGCATCGGCGCCGACATGCCGCTGCAGACCCTCGCCTACGGCGAAGCGATCGCCCACCACGGCGTCCGGCTGAGCCTGCATCCAGCCGGCCACGTGCTCGGCTCGGCGCAGATTCGCCTGGAGTATCGCGGCGAGGTCTGGGTCGCCTCCGGCGACTACAAGGTCGAACCGGACGCCACCTGCGCCGCCTTCGAGCCGGTGCGCTGCCATACCTTCATCAGCGAATCGACCTTCGGCCTGCCGATTTATCGCTGGCCGGCACAGGCGCAGGTGTTCCGCGAGATCAACGACTGGTGGCGCGCCAATGCCGCCGTCGGCCGCACCTCGGTGCTGTTCTGCTACGCCTTCGGCAAGGCCCAGCGCATCCTTCACGGGCTGGACGCCGGCATCGGCCCGATCGTCGTGCACGGCGCGGTCGAGCCGCTCAACCGGGTCTACCGCCAGGCCGGCGTCGCGCTGCCGGAAACGCTCTACGCCGGCGATCTGCCGCGCAACGACCCGCGTCTGAAGCAGGCGATCGTCATCGCCCCGCCCTCGGCCGGCGGCAGCACCTGGATGCGCCGTTTCGGCGATTACGCCGACGCCTTCGCCAGCGGCTGGATGATGCTGCGCGGCACGCGCCGGCGACGCGGCGTGGATCGCGGCTTCGTGCTGTCCGATCACGCCGACTGGCCGGGCCTGCTCTGGGCCATCGAGCAGAGCGGCGCCGAGCGGGTGATGGTCACCCACGGCTCGGTCGCCGCGCTGGTGCGCTATCTGCGCGAGGAGCGCGGCCTGGACGCCCAGGCTTTCGATACCGAGTACGGCGAAGAGGACGATGCCACGCTGCCGGAGGCTGAATGAAAGCCTTCGCCGATCTCTACGCCCGCCTCGACGCCACCACCTCGAGCAACGCCAAACTGGCGGCGATGCGCGACTACTTTCGCGAGGCGCCGGCCGAGGACGCCGCCTGGGCGGTGTATTTCCTCGCCGGTGGCCGTCCCCGACAACTGGTGCCGACGCGGCTGCTGCGCGAGACGGCGAGGCGCACCGCCGCGCTGCCGGAATGGCTGTTCGAGGAAAGCTACCAGGCAGTCGGCGACCTGGCCGAAACCATCTCGCTGCTGATGCCCGAGGCCGAACACTGCAGCGATGCCGGTCTGGCGCAATGGATGCAGGAGCGTCTGCTGCCGCTGCGCGGATTGCCGCCCGAGGAACTGGCCGCGCGGCTGCCGGTGTTCTGGGGGCAGCTGGACCGACGCAGCCTGCTGGTCTGCATCAAGCTGATCACCGGCGCCTTTCGCGTCGGTGTGTCGAAACTGCTGGTCACCCGCGCGCTGGCGTCGCTCGCCGACCTTGACCCCAAGCGGGTGGCGCAGCGGCTGGTGGGCTACACCGACCTGTCGCACCATCCCAGCGCCGAGCGCTACCGCGCGCTGATCGCTGCCGAATCCGACGACGAGCACACGCAGCGCGGCGGACAACCCTACCCGTTCTTCCTCGCGCACCCGCTGCAGGCAGATGTCGCGCGCTTCGACGAACTGCTCGGGCCACCGGACCACTGGCACATCGAGTGGAAGTGGGACGGCATCCGCGCCCAGCTGGTCAAGCGCGACGGGCTGATCTGGATCTGGTCGCGCGGCGAAGAGCTGGTCAGCGAGCGCTTCCCGGAACTCTGCGCGCTGGCCAACTGCCTGCCGGACGGCACGGTGCTCGATGGCGAGATCGTGGTCTGGAAGACGGACGATGCCCTGCGCCACGTGCCACTCGATGCAACACACGAGTCGACGACGTTCGGCGTGCAACCGTTCGCCCTGCTGCAACAGCGCATCGGCCGCAAGAACCTCACCGCCAAGGTGCTCGACGCCGCGCCGGTGGTCGTGCTGGCCTACGACCTGCTCGAATGGCAGGGCATGGACTGGCGCCAGCGACCGCACGCCGAGCGCCGCCAGCAGCTCGAAACGCTGCTCGAACAGTGCCGCCATCCGGCACTGCTGGCCTCGCCGCGGGTGCGCGGCGCGGACTGGCCGGCGATCGCCCGCCAACGCGAGCGCTCCCGCGCGCTCGGCGTCGAGGGCATGATGCTCAAGGCCCGCGCCGGGCAATACGGCGTCGGCCGCACCCGCGATGTCGGCCTGTGGTGGAAGTGGAAGATCGATCCCTATGCGATCGACGCCGTGCTGATCTACGCCCAACGCGGCCACGGCCGGCGCGCCAGCCTCTATACCGACTTCACCTTCGCCGTCTGGGACGGCGAGCCGGGCGATCCCGAGCGCAAGCTGGTGCCCTTCGCCAAGGCCTACTCGGGGCTGACCGACGAAGAAATGCGCCAGGTCGACGCCATCGTGCGCCGGACCACGGTGGAGAAATTCGGCCCGGTACGCTCGGTGACGCCGACGCTGGTGTTCGAGCTGGGCTTCGAGGGCATCGCCGCCAGCAGCCGGCACAAGAGCGGCATCGCCGTGCGCTTCCCGCGCATGCTGCGCTGGCGCCACGACAAGCCCGTGGACGAGGCCGATACCCTGGCGACGCTTAAGGCCCTGCTGCCATGAGCGGGCCGACGCCCGAACACACGCACGAGGCGCACGCATGAGCCTTGCCGAACGCTGGTTCGCCGCGCGCGGCTGGCAGCCCTTCACCTTCCAGCGCGAGGTCTGGCAAGCGGTGCGCGACGGCGAATCCGGGCTGCTGCACGCGACCACTGGCTCGGGCAAGACCTACGCGGTGTGGCTGGCCGCGCTGGAGCGCTTCGCCCAGCAGATGCCTCGCTCAGGCCAGCCGGCCCCACTCAGCCTGCTGTGGATCACCCCCATGCGTGCGCTGGCGGCCGATACCGCCCGCGCGCTGCAAGCGCCGCTCGACGAACTCGGCATCGTCTGGAGTATCGGCCTGCGCACCGGCGACACCGGCAGTGCCGAACGCGCGCGCCAGGGCCGGCGGCTGCCGAGCGCGCTGGTCACCACGCCCGAAAGCCTGACCCTGCTGCTGACCCGTGCCGATGCCCGCCAGGCCTTTGCCGGGCTGCAGATGCTGGTCGTCGACGAATGGCACGAGCTGCTCGGCAACAAGCGTGGCGTGCAGCTGCAACTGGCGCTGGCACGCCTGCGCCGGTGGCAGCCGCGGCTGATCGTCTGGGGTCTGTCGGCGACGCTCGGCAATCTGCCCGAGGCGCTGCAGGTGCTGTTGCACCCCGGCCGCGGCCGGCTGGTCCAGGGACGCATCGACAAGCCGCTGCTGGTCGACAGCCTGCTACCCGAGAGCATCGAGCGCTTCCCCTGGGCCGGGCATCTGGGCCTGCGCATGCTGACGCAGGTGGTCGGGGAGATCGACGCGGCGTCCACCACCCTGGTGTTCACCAACACCCGCTCGCAGGCCGAGCGCTGGTATCAGGCGCTGCTCGACGCCCGTCCGGACTGGGCCGGGCTGATCGCCCTGCACCACGGCTCGCTGGCGCGCGAGGTGCGCGACTGGGTCGAACAAGGGCTCAAGCAGGGCGCGCTGAAGGCCGTGGTGTGCACCTCCAGCCTGGACCTGGGCGTCGACTTCCTGCCGGTCGAACGGGTGCTGCAGATCGGCTCGCCGAAAGGCGTGGCGCGCCTGCTGCAGCGCGCCGGGCGCTCCGGTCACGCGCCCGGCCGCACCTCGCGGGTGACACTGGTGCCGACCCACAGTCTTGAGGTGCTCGAAGCCGCCGCCGCGCAGCAGGCGATTGCCGAACGCCGTATCGAGGCCCGCAGCGCGCCGCAACGCCCGCTCGACGTGCTGGTGCAGCATCTGGTCAGCATGGCGCTGGCCGGCGGCTTCCGTCCCGACGAACTGTTCGCTGAAGTCCGCCAGACCTGGTCCTATCGCGAACTGGACGAGGCGCACTGGCAATGGGCGCTGGCCTTCGTGCGGCATGGCGGCCATTCGCTGACCGCCTACCCCGACTACCAGCGCGTCGAGCCGGATGACTCGGGGCTGTGGAAGGTGCCGAGCCGACGCGTCGCGCTGCGTCATCGGATGAGCATCGGCACCATCGTCAGCGACGCCAGCCTGACGGTGAAGTTCTGGGCCAGAGGCGGCAGCGGCCGCTCGCTGGGCAGCATCGAGGAAGGCTTCATCGCCCGTCTGCGCCCCGGCGACTGCTTCCTCTTCGCCGGACGCCTGCTGGAATTGGTGCGGGTGGAGAACATGACCGTCTACGTCAGCCGCGCCACCGGCAGGAAGGCCGCCGTGCCACGCTGGAACGGCGGGCGCATGCCGCTTTCCAGCGAGCTGGCCGACGCGGTGGTCGAACAGCTGGACGCCGCCGCGCGCGGCGAATTCGATGGCGCCGAGATGCGCTTGCTGCAGCCGCTGCTGCAGGTGCAGATGGCCTGGTCGGCGCTGCCGCGCAGCGAAACGCTGTTGGCCGAACTGCTGCGCTCGCGCGAGGGCTGGCACCTGTTCCTCTACCCGTTCGCCGGGCGCCACGTGCATCTGGGGCTGGCCAGCTTGCTCGCCTGGCGCATGGCCCGCCACCAGCCGCTGACCTTTTCCATCGCGGTGAACGACTACGGGCTGGAACTGCTCTCGGCCAGCGAACCGCACTGGGCGAGCCAGTTGACGCCGCACCTGTTCGACAGCCGCGACCTGCTGCACGACGTGCTCGCCAGCCTCAACGCCGGCGAGCTGGCGCGGCGGCGCTTTCGCGAGATCGCGCGGATCGCCGGGCTGGTATTTTCCGGCTATCCCGGCGCGCAGAAGAGCGCACGCCAGCTGCAGGCCTCCAGCGGTCTGTTCTTCGACGTGTTCCGCCAGTACGACCCGGACAATCTGCTGCTCGGCCAGGCCGAGGAGGAAGTGCTGCGCCAGGAGCTGGACGTCGACAGGCTGGAGCAGACGCTGCGCCGCCTGCAGGCTCGCCGTCTGGACCTGCGCCAGCTGCAGCGGCCGACGCCGCTGGCCTTTCCGCTGCTGGTGGAGCGTTTCCGCGAAAGCATGAGTTCGGAGAAGCTCGCCGACCGCATCCGCCGCATGGTCACCGAGCTGGACCAGGCTGCCGGCCCCGGCGGCTACCAGGCCGATGCGGGGGTCATGCCGGTCGTGGAGCGCGAAATGTCACGGCC
Organism: Stutzerimonas degradans; assembly: GCF_024448505.1. Taxonomy (GTDB): domain Bacteria; phylum Pseudomonadota; class Gammaproteobacteria; order Pseudomonadales; family Pseudomonadaceae; genus Stutzerimonas; species Stutzerimonas degradans. The sequence continues at coordinate 119,828 of NZ_JAMOHV010000004.1, read as the reverse complement.
GCGCACGCCACGCGCGCGCAAGGACGGCACGCCCAACCGGAGTCGGCGCGCGCCATGATCCGTGAGACGCAGCGCCGATGAGCGCCTGCCTGCCCATCGAGCTGGCCGGCAGCACGCTCTGGCTGCTGGCGGAAAAGGCCATCTACTGGCCGGCGCAGCAGGCGCTGCTGGTCGCCGATGTGCATTTCGGCAAGGCCGCCGCTTACCGCCGGCTCGGCCAGCCGGTGCCACGCGGCACCACCGCCACCAACCTGCAGACGCTCGACAGGCTGCTGGCGCACTACACCTGCCGCCAGCTGATCTTCCTCGGCGACTTCCTCCATGCGCCCGAATCGCATGCGCCCGCCACTCTCGCCCGACTGGCCGAATGGCGCGCGGGCCACGCGCAGCTGGGCATGACGCTGATCCGCGGCAACCACGACCGTCGCGCCGGCGATCCGCCGCCGGAGCTGTGCATCGAGGTGGTGGGCGAACCGCTGCTGCTCGGGCCGTTCGCGCTGCAGCACGAGCCGACGCCGCATCCCACCCATCACGTGCTCGCCGGCCACCTGCATCCGGCATTCGTCCTGCGCGGCCGCGGTCGCCAGCGGTTGCGCCTGCCGTGCTTCTGCCTAGGTGAACGGGTCAGCCTGCTGCCGGCATTCGGCAGTTTCACCGGCGCGACCGAGATCGGCGCCGAAGCGGGCCGGCGCCTGTTTCTGGTCGGGGATGGGGAAGTCTGGTCGCTGACCTGATCAGGCCTCGGAAATACCCGTGACGGTTATGCCGTAACGCTCGGCGAGCCGCGTGGCCGGCGTGCTTTCCATGTCCGGGTCATGCTCGTGCTCAATATCCTCGCCGGCAAATTCCTGCTCGGCCTTGCGCGTCACCAGCTCGACGGCCTCGTCGATATCCGGTTGATGCGCTGAGTCGACCTTCAGTGTCGATGTGTTGCCATCTTTGTTGTAGGCAATGATCCAGGTTGTCATTTGGCAGCCCCTCGTTCTAGTTCAAAGCCGGGCCGGCAGCAGACGCCACCAATCCCAGTGTATGCCTTAGAGGCGAAAGCCGTCGGGCAAGTTCGCTCCAGACATGGAGGCCGCTCCGACCGGGTGCCCTGGCACGGGCGCTCACGCGGGCTAGTCTGTCGGTGAGCATCCCCCCGCAGGAGCCACCCATGCGCGCCTCCCTTACCCGCGCCGCCGACTACGACGAAGAGCAGCTGGTCGAGCTGCTGCGCCGGCACGCGCAACCGTTGCCGGACCTCGACGACCCCGCCTTCGCCGACGCCTTCGAGCGTTTCGCCGATGCCTGCGTGGTGCTGATCGGCGAAGCCAGCCACGGCACCTCCGAGTTCTACCGCGCGCGGGCGGCCATCACCCGCCGGCTGATCGAGCGCCACGGTTTCTCCATCGTCGCCGTCGAAGCCGACTGGCCGGACGCCGCCTGGATCGATCGCCACGTGCGCCAGCAGCAGCCCGCCGCCTGGGTGGAGGACGCCTTCAAGCGCTTTCCCACCTGGATGTGGCGCAATCGCGAGGTGGCGGCGTTCACCCGCTGGCTGCGCCAGCACAACGACGGCCTGCCGGCCGAACAGCGCGTGGAGTTTCGCGGCCTGGACGTGTACAGCCTAGGTTCCTCGATTGCCGAGGTGTTGCGCTATCTCGACCAGGTCGACCCGCCCGCCGCCAGCGCGGCACGCCAGCGATACGGCTGCCTGAGTCCGTGGCACGACGAACCGGCCGCCTACGGCCATCAGGTGCTGCTGGGTGAACCGTCCTGCGAGGACGCGGTGGTCGAGCAGCTGCGTACGCTGCTGGAACGCCGCCTGCAGTACGCCGCAAGCGACGGCGAACGTTTCTTCGATGCGGCGCGCAACGCCCATGTCGTGCTCGCCGCCGAGCAGTACTACCGCGCCATGTACCGCCGCTCCAGCGAATCCTGGAACCTGCGCGACCGGCACATGTTCGACACCCTGCGCGCGCTGCTGGAGCATCGCGGCGCGCAGGCCCGTGCGGTGGTCTGGGCACACAATTCGCACATCGGCAACGCGGCGGCGACGTCGATGGGCTGGGACGGCGAGTTCAACATCGGCGAGCTGTGTCGCACCGCGCTCGGCCGCGATGCGGTGCTGATCGGCATGGCCACCGATCGCGGCAGCGTGGCCGCCGCAGACAACTGGGATGAGCCGATGCAGATCATGGAGGTGCTACCGTCGCGGCCGGACAGCTGGGAGCAGCTGTTTCTGCGTGCCGGGCACGGTGCTTCGCTCACCGAGTGGCGCAGCGAAGCACACGGCAAGCTGCGCCAGGCGTTGGCCCAACCGCGCTTGGAGCGTGCCATCGGGGTGGTCTACCGGCCGCGGACCGAGCGTCAGAGCCACTATTTCCGTGCGGTGCTCGCCGAACAGTTCGATGCGCTGGTCTGGTTCGAGCAGACCAGCGCGGTGACGCCGGTCGGTCCGCGCCGATTCGACGACGCGGCCGTGCCGGATACCTATCCGTTCGGCGAGTGAAAAACGCGCGCCCGGCGCGCTCAGGCGACCGGTGCGGGTGGCGGCTGATCGGGAATGGTCGGTTCGCCCGGCTCGCCCGGTTGCACCGGCACGCCAGGCTCCTCGGGATCGCCCGGCACACCGCCGGCCCGCCAGTATTGCGCCTCACCGTTGCCCATGGTCCGAATCGCTGCGCCAGTCATGCCGCTGCCCTCCACAACGCGGGCACCCGGAATTGGGTGCACCCGGACTGTAGAGGCCGGGCGCGGCAGTTCTATCCCGCCATCGGTCGGAACCGTGGGCTTACCACATCAGGTCGTCGGGGATCTGGTAGGCGGCGTAAGGATCGTCGGCATCCGGCGCTTCGGTCTGCACGTTGAGCTGCACGATGCGCCGCGGGTCGCGCTCCTGGATCTTCAGCGCGGCCTCGCGCGGAATCACTTCGTAGCCGCCGCCGTGGCGGACGATCGCCAGCGAGCCGCCGGCCAGCTTGTCGCGCATCAGCTTGTTGACCGACAGGCGCTTGACCTTCTTGTCGTCGACGAAGTTGTAGTAGTCCTCGGTGGCCAGCTTCGGCAGGCGGCTGGTCTCGATCAGCTGCTTGACCTGTGCGGTACGGGCCTTCTGCTCGGCCTTCTCCTGCTGCTGGCGGTTGAGTTCCTGATCGCGCGCGAGCTTCTCGGCCTGCGCCTGCAGGGCCGCCTGGCGCTGGGAATCGTCCTTCTCGATCTGGCCCTTCTTCTCCAGGCGCTGCTGCTTCTGCTTCTGCTTGACGGCCTGCTTGGCCTGCTTTTCGTTGACCAGCCCGGCTTTGAGCAGCTGGTCGCGAAGGGAAAGACTCATGTTTCGGCTCGTCTGTGGTCATTCAATGGGGCGGGCGGGTCGCTCGAGGGCGATCCGCCGCGCGGAATTGTGATGGATGTGAACGCGAATCCACCGTGCGCACCGTCATCAGCCGCAGACAGGCGACTGCTCGGCCCGCTTGGCTGCATCCCAGAGCGCATCCAGCTCTTCGAGGGTGCAATTCTCGATGGGTCGCCCCGCCTGCCGCAAGGCCTGCTCGATGAAGCGGAAACGCCGCTCAAACTTGCCGTTGGCACCACGCAGGGCATTTTCCGGGTCCACCTTGAGGTGGCGCGCCAGGTTGACGACGACGAACAACAGATCGCCCAGCTCCTCGGCGATGGCGTCGGCGTCGTTCTCGCTCATCGCCACCAGCACTTCGTCGAGTTCTTCGCGCACCTTGTCGACCACCGGCAGCGCTTCCGGCCAGTCGAAACCGACCTGCGCGGCGCGCTTCTGCAGCTTGGCCGCGCGGCTCAGCGCCGGCAATGCGGCGGGCACGTCGTCGAGCAGCGACAGCTGTTCGGGCGCGGCGGCTTTCTCGGCGCGCTCCTCGGCCTTGATCTCCTCCCAGCGCTGCTTGATCGCGGCTTCATCGAGGCGCGGCAGCTCGGGCGAACCGTACAGATCGCCGTCGGGAAACACATGCGGATGGCGGCGCACCAGCTTGCGGGTGATCGCATCGACCACCGTGGCGAACTCGAAGCGCCCTTCTTCCTTGGCCAGCTGGCTGTAGTAGACGACCTGGAACAGCAGATCGCCCAGCTCGCCGGGCAGATGGTCGAAATCGCCACTCTCGATGGCATCGGCCACTTCGTAGGCCTCTTCCAGCGTATGCGGCACGATGCTGGCGTAGTTCTGCTGCAGGTCCCAGGGGCAGCCGTGCTGCGGGTCGCGCAGGCGGGCCATGAGGTGCAGCAGGTCGGGGAGTTGGTACATGGGATTCCTCAGCGAAACGAGGGCTGGTGAGGGACGCTGATGGCATCACGGTGAATGTAAAAAACGACATCCACCCTACGGTTCGGTCGCGGGCCAAACGCCCAAAACCGTATTGCATCGTAGGGTGGATGACGCTTCACCCATCCACCGTGACGCGGCCGGCGGCGCCGCCGGCCTTGCGTCTTACGTGGCCCGCTGGCGCTTGGCCTCGATGATGTTGGGTAGCTGAGAGATGCGACTGAGCAAGCGACCCAAGGCATTCAGCCCCGGAATCTCGATGGTCAACGTCATCTGCGCGGTGCTGTCTTCCTTGTTCGAGCGGGTGTTCATCGACAGCACGTTGATGCGCTCGTTGAGCAGCATCTGCGAGATGTCGCGCAGCAGCCCGGAACGGTCGTAGGCGCGGATGAAGATTTCCACCGGATAGGTTTTCTCCGGCACCGGGCCCCAGCTGACCTGGATGATCCGCTCCGGCTCGCGGCCGGCCAGTTGCAGCACCGACGGGCAGTCCTGGCGGTGGATGCTGACGCCACGGCCCTGGGTGATGTAGCCGACGATGGGATCGCCCGGCAGCGGCTGGCAGCAACCGGCCATCTGCGTCAGCAGGTTGCCCACGCCCTGAATCTGCACATCGCCGCGCTTGCCCGGCTTGTGCGGCGTCGAGCGCCGCGGAATCAGCTCCAGCTGGTCGTAGCCGCGCTCCGGCTCGACCAGCTGCTGCGCCAAATTGACCAGATGGGCCAGGCGCAGGTCGCCGGCACCGAGCGCGGCGAACATGTCTTCGGCAGTCTTGAGGTTGGCCTTCTCCGCCACCTTGTCGAAATCCACCGGCGGCAGGTCGAGACGGTTCAGTTCCCGCTCCAGCAGCGCCTTGCCGGCGGCGACGTTCTGGTCGCGCGCCTGCAACTTGAACCAGTGGACGATCTTCGCCCGCGAGCGCGAGGTGGTGATGTAGCCCAGGTTGGGGTTCAGCCAGTCACGGCTCGGCGAACCCTGCTTGCTGGTGATGATCTCCACCTGCTCGCCGGTCTGCAGGCTGTAGTTGAGCGGCACGATGCGCCCGTTGACCTTGGCGCCCCGGCAATTGTGGCCGATCTCGGTGTGCACGCGGTAGGCGAAGTCCAGCGGCGTGGCGCCCTTGGGCAGGTCGATGGCGTGGCCATCCGGGGTGAACACGTAGACGCGGTCCGGCTCGATGTCGACCCGCAGCTGATCGGCCAGCCCGCCGATGTCGCCCAGCTCTTCATGCCATTCGAGTACCTGGCGCAGCCAGGCGATCTTCTCCTCGTAATGATCGGAGCCGGAATTGACGTCGGTGCCCTTGTAGCGCCAGTGCGCGCAAACGCCCAGCTCGGCCTCCTCGTGCATGGCCTGGGTGCGGATCTGCACCTCCAGCACCTTGCCTTCCGGGCCGATCACCGCGGTGTGCAGCGAGCGGTAGCCGTTCTCCTTGGGGTTGGCGATGTAGTCGTCGAACTCCTTGGGAATGTGCCGCCACAGCGTGTGCACGATGCCGAGCGCGGTGTAGCAGTCACGCACCTCCGGCACCAGTACGCGCACGGCGCGCACGTCGTAGATCTGGCTGAACTGCAGGCCTTTCTTCTGCATCTTCCGCCAGATCGAGTAGATGTGCTTGGCGCGGCCGTCGATCTCCGGCTGGATACCGGCAGCGGTCAGTTCGTCCTTGAGCTGCTGCACCACGTTGGCGATGTACTGTTCGCGATCGAGCCGGCGCTCATGCAGCAGCTGGGCGATCTGTTTGTACTGCTCCGGCTCCAGATAGCGGAACGACAGGTCTTCCAGCTCCCACTTGATATGGCCGATGCCGAGGCGATGCGCCAGCGGCGCGTAGATGTCGAACACCTCGCGCGCCACGCGCTGGCGCTTGTCCTCGCTGGCGTTCTTCACCGCGCGGATGGCGCAGGTGCGCTCGGCCAGCTTGATCAGCGCCACGCGCACATCGTCGACCATCGCCACCAGCATCTTGCGCAGGTTCTCCACCTGCGCCTGCGAACCCAGCACCAGCGACTCACGCGGGTTGAGGCTGGCGCTGATCGCCGCCATGCGCAGCACACCCTCGATCAGCTTGGCGACCACCGGGCCGAAGCGCTGGTGCACCTCGGCCAGCTGAATCTTGCCTTCGCGCACGCCACGGTAGATCACCGCGGCGACCAGGCTGTCCTGGTCGAGCTTGAGATCGGCGAGAATTTCGGCGATCTCCAGGCCGGTCTGGTAGCTGGAGGTGCCTTCGCTCCACAGATTCTGCGCGGCGTTGGCTTGCTGCTCGGCCTCGCGAGCGAACTCGCAGGCCTCCTTGAGTGCCGCGCGATCCAGCGCCGGGTCCATGCCCAGCACGTGGTCGAGCCAGCTGTCGAGGTTGATGCTGCCGTCGGTATTGACCGGCTGAAGCGCTCTGACCTGTACCATCTAAACCTTCCCTCTGCGCAGTGACTGCGCCGCACGCCGGCATTCTGCGTGCCGGTCGGTTGAATCGCAGGCCGGTTGCCTGCCAAGAAATCACCGGGCGGCGCGGTCCGTCAGTTCGAACAGCGCCATCGCCTCGACATGTGCCGTCTGCGGGAACATGTCGATCACACCGGCCCGGGACAGCCGGTAGCCCTGGCGGGCCAGCTCGGCCGCGTCGCGGGCGAGCGTTGCAGGATTGCATGAAACATAGACGAGGCGGCGCGCACCGAACTCCGACATTTGTCGAACAACCTCCAGCGCGCCGTCACGCGGGGGGTCCAGCAGCACCGCGTCGAAACCGCTGCGCGCCCAAGGTGCATCGGCCAGCGGCTTCGACAGGTCTGCACGATAAAAGTGCAGGCCGTCCAGGCCGTTGCGCAACGCGTTGCCGCGTGCCCGCTCGACCATCGCCTCGACGCCCTCTACGCCGGTTACCTGCGCGCCGCTGCGCGCCAGCGCCAGGGCGAAATTGCCGAGCCCGCAGAACAGGTCCAGCACCCGCTCGCCGGGAGCCGGCGCCAGCCAGTCCAGCGCCTGAGCGATCATCGCCTCGTTGACCGCGGCATTGACCTGGACGAAATCGCCCGGACGCCACTCCAGCTCCAGCTTCCATGGCTCCAGGCGATAACCCAGCGGTGCCGCTTCGAGCGGCGCCGGCTCGCCCTCGCCCTGCAGCCACAGCTGCGCACCCTGCTGGTGCGCGAATGCCTGCAGCTGCGCCAGGTCGTCCACCGCCAGCGCGGCCGTGTGGCGCACCAGCACGGCCTCGGCGGTACCGCTGAACAGCTCGATGTGGCCAATGGCCTGGGGTTGGGTCAATTTGTGCAACACCGCCAACAGATGCGGCAACAGCGTCTGCAAAGGCTGTACCAGCACGGGGCATTGCTCGATCGGGACGATCTGCTGGCTGGCCGCGGCGCGAAAGCCCACCGCCAGTCGCGCGGCCTTGGCATCCCAGCGCACGGCAAGTCGGGCGCGGCGCCGATAGCCGAACTCCGGGCCGCTCAGCGGCGCGGCCCAGGTCTGCGGCTCGAGGCCGGCGACGCGCGCGAGCTGCTCGCCGAGGGTGCGCTGCTTGAGTTCCAGCTGATCGGCCGCCGCCGCATGCTGCAGGGTGCAACCGCCGCACAGGCGTGCATGCGGGCAGGGTTCGTGGCGCCGCTGCGGGCTGGCGTCGAGGACCCGCTCACAGCGCGACTCGACGATCTGCGCGCGCGCACCGAGCACGCGCGCCTCGACCCGCTCGCCCCGCAGTGCACCGGCGACGAACCAGGTGCGGCCGTCGACGAAGGCGATACCGCGCCCATCGTGCGCCAGCCGCTCGATGACCAGCGTCTGCTTCTTGCCGACCGGCACTTGCGGCTTGCGCTCGCCACCGCTGGGCTGAAAGCGCAAGGCGCCGCTACGTTTGGCCATGGGCTGGAACCTGCTTCAAGGGAACGGCAAGGCGCTGCGCTGCTGCCGGATGACAGCAGGCGGCGATGAATTCAGTTGGGAGCGTCATACACGCCGGTGGACAGGTAGCGATCGCCACGGTCGCAGACGATGGCCACGATTACCGCGTTCTCGACCTCGCGCGACAGGCGCAACGCCGCCGCCACCGCGCCGCCCGAGGACACGCCGCAGAAGATGCCTTCTTCGCGGGCCAGGCGGCGCATCACCGTCTCGGCCTCGTCCTGCGACATATCGACGACGCGGTCGACGCGCTCGGCCTGGAAGATCCTCGGCAGGTATTCCTGCGGCCAGCGACGGATGCCGGGAATCGCCGCGCCTTCCATCGGCTGCAGGCCGACGATCTGCACGTGCGGATTCTGCTCCTTGAGATAGCGCGACACGCCCATGATGGTGCCGGTGGTGCCCATCGAGCTGACGAAGTGAGTGATGCTGCCGTGGGTCTGCCGCCAGATTTCCGGGCCGGTGCTGCCGTAGTGCGCCTCGGGGTTGTCGTCGTTGGCGAACTGGTCGAGCACCTTGCCGCGGCCCTCGGCCTGCATCTGCAGCGCCAGGTCGCGCGCGCCTTCCATGCCCTGCTCACGGGTCACCAGGATCAGCTCCGCACCGTAGGCGGTCATCGCCGACTTGCGCTCGGCGCTGGAGTTGTCCGGCATGATCAGAATCATCCGGTAACCCTTGATTGCCGCCGCCATCGCCAGGGCGATACCGGTGTTGCCCGACGTAGCCTCGATCAGCGTGTCGCCGGGCTGGATATCGCCGCGCAGCTCGGCACGGGTGATCATCGACAGTGCGGGACGGTCCTTGACCGAGCCGGCCGGGTTGTTGCCTTCGAGCTTGACCAGAATCGTGTTGCTGGTGTTGCCGGGCAGGCGTTGCAGGCGAACCAGCGGCGTGTTGCCGATGCAGTCGGCAATGGTCGGGTAGTGGATTGTCATGACGTCATGAACCACACGGCGGGAAAAAAGGCGCACATGATACCGGCAACCGCCGGTCACGGGCAGACTCCGAGCGCCGCCGCGCCGGCCGCTTCGTCGCCTGCCCGGTGACCGCCCCCGAATGGCGCGGAACCCGCGCGTGCTCCATAATCGCGCCCCTTTGGCGCTGCCCGTCGTCTGGCGCAGCGGGCACCTGGAGGTCTGTCGTGGAACTGCTGCATACCATCTACCTGATCGCGATCACCGCCGAAGCCATGTCCGGGGCCATCATGGGCATGCGACGCGGCATGGACCTGTTCGGCATCTGCCTGCTCGGCACGGTGACCGCTCTGGGTGGCGGCACCGCCCGCGACATCCTGCTCGGCCATTACCCGATCGGCTGGATCGCGCACCCCGAATACCTGTCCTTCACCATCGGCGCGGCGATCGTCACCGGCTTCATCGCACGCTACCTGCATCGCCTGCGCCAGGTTTTCCTGCTGGTGGACGGCCTGGGCCTGGTGGCGTTCACGGTGATCGGCTGCGACGTGGCGATGGGCATGGGCGCGCATCCGTCGATCGTGGTCTTCGCCGGCGTCATCACCGGCATTTTCGGCGGTTTGATGCGCGACGTGCTGTGCAACGAGGTGCCGATGGTGCTGCAGCGCGAGCTGTACGCCACCGTCGCGCTGTTCACCGGCGTGCTCTACGTCGGCCTGCTGTGGCTGGAGATGAACACCGCGCTCGCCACGCTGATCGCGCTGGGCAGCGGTTTCCTGTTCCGCGTGCTGGCGATGACCTTCCGCTGGCGCCTGCCGGACTTCAACGGCAAGGAGATTCGCGGCCTCGATTGAGCCGCCGCGCCGGCGCCGCCGGCTTGACCGGCGTACAGATTCATCCCCGGCAAATCGCTACACTAGCGGGCTGGCAACCCAGGGGAATGGACTGTGCTCAAAGACGTAGGAATCCGAGGCCGCGTACTGGTACTCACGCTGCTGCCGAGCACCCTGCTCGCCATCGCGCTGGGCGCCTACTTCACCTGGATGCAGCTCTCCGAGATGCGTCACCAGCTCGACGAACGCGGCGTGCTGATCGCCGAACAGCTGGCGCCGCTGGCCGCTCCGGCGATGAACCTGGGCTACGACAAACGCCTGCAGCGCATCCTCGCGCAGGTGCTCGACCAGAACGACGTCCGCGCGGTGACCATCCTCGACGCCGAGCGCAACGCGCGCGCGCACGTCGGCCCGCGAATGCTCACCCCCTCGCCACCCGGCGACCCGGAGGGCCTGACCCGGGTCAGCAGCCTGGACTACACGCGCATCCTCATGCCGGTGTTGCAGCAGCACCTGAATCTCGGCGAGGAGGCACGCGGCAACGGCAATGCACTGATCGGCTGGCTGGAGCTGGAGCTGTCGCATCACGGCACGCTGCTGCGCGGCTATCGCAGCCTGTTCACCAGCCTGCTGCTGGTCGGCGCCGGCCTGATCGTCACCGCCCTGCTGGCGCTGCGCATGAGCCGCACCATCAGCCAGCCGCTGCAGCGCGTGCAGCTGGCCGTCACCCAGCTCAAGGACGGCCATCTGGAAACGCGTCTGCCGGCCCTGGGCAGCCACGAGATGGACGAGCTGGCCTCGGGCATCAACCGCATGGCCGAGGCCCTGCTCAGCGCCCGCGAGGAGCTGCAGCAAAGCATCGACCAGGCCACCGCCGACGTGCAGCAGAATCTGGAAACCATCGAGATCCAGAACATCGAGCTGGACCTGGCGCGCAAGGAGGCGCTGGAAGCCAGCCGGATCAAGTCCGAGTTCCTCGCCAACATGAGCCACGAGATCCGCACCCCGCTCAACGGCATCCTCGGCTTCACCCACCTGCTGCAGAAAAGCGACCTCACCCCGCGCCAGCAGGACTACCTGTCGACCATCGAGAAATCCGCCGACAACCTGCTCGGCATCATCAACGAGATTCTCGATTTCTCGAAGATCGAGGCCGGCAAGCTGGTGCTCGACAGCGTGCCGTTCAACCTGCGCGATCTGATCGAGGACACCCTGACCATCCTCGCACCGGCCGCGCACACCAAGCAGCTCGAGCTGGTCAGCCTGGTCTACCGCGACACCCCGCTGTCGCTGGTCGGCGATCCGCAGCGGCTCAAGCAGGTGCTGACCAATCTGGTCAGCAATGCCATCAAGTTCACCAACGAAGGCACCATCGCCGTACGCGCGATGATCGAGGAAGAAAGCGCCGAGCGCGCACAGCTGCGCATCAGCGTGCAGGACACCGGCATCGGCCTCACCGATCAGGACCTGCGGGCGCTGTTCCAGGCCTTCAGCCAGGCCGACAACTCGCTGTCGCGCCAGCCCGGCGGCACCGGCCTGGGGCTGGTGATCTCCAAGCGCCTGATCGAGCAGATGGGCGGCGAGATCGGCGTCGACAGCATTCCGGATGAGGGCTCGGAATTCTGGATCACCCTGAGCCTGCCCAAAGCGCGCGACGACATCGAGGACCAGCCGCCGGCTGCGCTGCTCGGACGCCGGGTGGCGCTGCTCGAACAGCATCCGCTGGCGCGCCAGGCGCTGCAGCACCAGCTGGAAAGCTGCGGACTGAGCGTGCAGAACTTCGACAACCTGGAGCAGCTGCAGCGCAGCGTCGCCAGTCAGCGTGACAGCAACGTGCCGATCGACCTGGCCGTACTCGGCATCACCACCCGCGAACTGGCACCAGCGCAGCTGGGCCAGTTGCTCTACGAATTCGACACGCTGGACTGCAAGTGCGTGGTGCTCTGCCCGACCACCGAACAACCGTTGTTCAGCGACACCTTGCCGGATCATCACAGCCACGCCCAGCTGCAGGGCAAGCCGGCGCGCACGCGCAAGCTGCAGCGCGTGCTGCTGGAGCTGCTGCGCCCGGCGCAGGCGGTGGCGCCGTCCGTCCAGCCGGCAAGCGGCCGGGTGCCGCAGCTGCTCTGCGTCGATGACAACCCGGCCAACCTGCTGCTGGTGGAAACGCTGCTGAGCGATCTCGGCGCCGCGGTAGTCGCCGTGGACAACGGCCCCGAAGCGCTGGAGGCAGTCAAGCGGCACAGCTTCGACCTGGTCCTGATGGACGTGCAAATGCCGGGAATGGACGGCCGGCAGACCACCGAGGCGATCCGCCAGTGGGAAAACGATACCGGTGCGCTGCCGCTACCGATCGTCGCCCTCACCGCGCATGCGCTGGCCAACGAAAAGCGCGCCCTGCTGCAAGCCGGGCTGGACGACTACCTGACCAAGCCGATCAGCGAGCGCCAGCTGGCGCAGGTGGTGCTCAAGTGGACCGGCCTGACCCTGCGCAGCCAGCCTCAGGCGCAGCCGCCGAGTCCGCCGCGCGCCGTGCCGGCCGATATCCCGGCAACGCTGCCGGAGCAGGTGTTCCCGGTACTCGACGAGGAGGAAGGCCTGCGCCTGGCCGCCGGCAAGGCCGATCTCGCCGGCGAGTTGCTGAGCATGCTGCTCGGCTCGCTGGACGCCGACCGCGTGGCGATCCGCCAGGCGCGCCAGGCCGGCGACCGCCAGCGGCAGATTGAGCGCGTGCATCGCCTGCACGGCGCCACCCGTTACTGCGGCGTGCCGCAGCTGCGCAACGCCTGCCTGCAGAGCGAGACGCTGCTCAAGCAGAACAGCCCGGCTGCCGAGGCCGCCCTCGACGAGCTGGACGCCGCCATCGAACGGCTGGGGCACGCCGCCCACGTCGCCAGCTGACCCCTTCATCCGAGCCGGATTTTCCCATGCCAGATCGCCCCGCAACGCCCGCCTTCCAGCCCGCCGAACTCGACTGGGACGCGAGCGGCCAGCCCCAATCGCGCCACTATGGCGACGTGTACTTTTCGCGCGCCTCGGGGCTGGAAGAAACCCGCCACGTTTTTCTCGCCCAGAACGACCTCGCCCGGCGCTTCGCCGCACTCACCGCCGGGCAGCACCTGGTGATCGGCGAAACCGGCTTCGGCACCGGGCTCAACTTCCTCTGCGCCTGGCAGCTGTTCGATGAGGTCGCGCCAACCGGGGCGCGCCTGCACTTCGTCAGCGTCGAGAAGCACCCACTGACCCACGCCGATCTCGCGCGTGCGCTGGCGCTCTGGCCACAGCTGCAGACGCAGGCGCAGCCGCTGCTGGAGCAATACCTGGCGATTCATCCGGGCTTCCAGCAACTGGTATTCGGCGGCGGCCGGGTGGTGCTGACGCTGCTGATCGGTGATGTGCTCGAAGCGCTGCCGAGCCTGGATGCGCGGGTCGATGCCTGGTTCCTCGACGGCTTCGCGCCGGCGAAGAACCCGGAAATGTGGCAGCCGGCGCTGTTCGCCGAGCTGGCGCGGCTGTCGGCGCCCGGTGCGACGCTGGGCACCTTCACCAGCGCCGGCTTCGTCCGTCGCGGTCTCGGCGAAGCCGGCTTCGACATGCAGCGCGTACCCGGTTTCGGCCACAAGCGCGAAATCCTCCGCGGGCACTTCGTCGGCAGTGCCACGGCGACGGCCAAGCCCTGGTACGCGCGCCCCGCCTTCCAGCCGCGCCAGCGTCGTGCGCTGGTGATCGGCGCGGGTCTGGCCGGCTGTGCCAGCGCCGCCAGCCTGGCCGCGCGCGGCTGGCACGTCAGCGTGCTGGAGCGCCACGCCAGCCCCGCCGAGGAAGGCTCCGGCAATCCGCAGGGAGTGCTCTATCTCAAGCTGTCGGCGCATGGCACGGCGCTGTCGCGGCTGGTGGTCGCCGGCTTCGGCTACACCCGCCGGCTGCTGCGCCATCTGCAGCAGGGTCAGGACTGGGACGCCTGCGGCGTGCTGCAGATCGCCTATGACGACGAGGAGCGTGCGCGCCAGGCGGAGCTGGCGTCGGCATTCCCCGCCGATCTGGTCCATCCGCTGCCGCGGGCCGAGGCCGAACAGCTGGCCGGCGTGGCGCTGCCAGACGGCGGGCTGTTCTATCCAGAGGCCGGCTGGGCGCATCCGCCAGCGGTCTGTCGCTGGCTGCTGGCGCAACCGAACATCGAACTGCTGCGCCACCGCGAGGTGCTCGAACTGCGCCGCGACGGCGAACAGTGGCAGGCGGTGTGCAACGGCGAGGTGCTGGTCGAGGCACCGCTGGTGGTGCTCGCCGGCGCCGCCGAAGCGGCGCGCTTTAGCCAGAGCGCCTGGCTACCGCTCAAACGCATTCGCGGGCAGATCACCTGCCTGCCGGCAACCGCCGACAGCGCTGCGCTGCGCACCGTGCTCTGCGCCAAGGGCTACGTCGCCCCGGCACGCGACGGCGTGCACACGCTGGGGGCGAGCTTCAACTTCCAGCAGACTGATCCGGCGCCGAGCGAGGCCGAGCACCTGTCCAATCTGGAACAGCTGGCCGGGGTGTCCGAGGATCTCTACCGGCGCCTGCACGCTGACCCGGCCCAGGTCGGTCGCCTCGAAGGACGGGTGGCGATGCGCTGCACCAGCCCCGACTACCTGCCGCTGATCGGCCCGCTGGCCGACGCCGAAGGCTTCGCCGAAGCCTTCGCTGCGCTGAGCAAGAACGCCCGACAAACGCCAGACGCGCCCTGCCCCTGGCTCGACGGCCTGTACGTGAACACCGCGCACGGCTCGCGCGGGATGATCACCACGCTGCTCTCGGGCGAGCTGCTGGCTGCGTGGATCGAAGGCGAGCCGTTGCCGCTGCCGCGCGAAGTCGCCGAAGCCTGCCACCCCAACCGCTTCCTGCTGCGCAAGCTGATTCGCGGCAGCTGACCGATGCGCCGCCGCGGCTTCGGTCGCGGCGCCACAGCGCGACCGGACCGCCTGCGGCAATGCCGCGCATCTTGCGCTCGCACAGCCATCGCATGATACTCCCCCCCCTATCTAAACGACTTGTCGGAGACTCCGATGAAACGCCGCTACCTGATGCTCCTGAGCCTGCTTCCGCTCGGCCTGCACGCCGCTCCGGCGGTCGACACCTCCCAGTTGCAAAGCGAGGCGCAGGCGCTGATTCCGCCGTTCCAGCAGCAGCTGCTCGCCACCGTCAAGCAGGCCGTCGCCGAAGGCGGGCCGGCCAAGGCCGTCGAAGCCTGCAACCTGCTCGCGCCGGGTATCGCCGCGCAGCACAGCAAGGCGCCCTGGCAGGTCGGCCGTACCGCGTTGAAGGTGCGCAACCCGGACAACGCGCCGGACGCCTGGGAACGCCAGGTGCTCGAGCAATTCGCCCAGCGTGCCGCCGCCGGTGAACCGCTGGAGCAGCTGCGCCACGGCGAAGTGGTCAACGGCGAGTACCGCTACCTGCAGGCCATCGGCACTGCCGAAGCGTGCCTGGGCTGCCACGGCAGCAACATCAAGCCGGAACTGCTGACCCTGCTCGACCAGCACTATCCGCAGGATCAGGCGCGCGGTTTCAAGGAAGGCGATCTGCGCGGCGCCTTCAGCCTGCGCCGTCCGCTGGACCGCTGAGCGACGGGATCGGCTAGCATCGCCCTTTGTCTGCGACCCGAGGACTACTCGATGTGTGACCCACGCATACCGGCCCGCGCAGCGGACGTTCGCTGATGGAGACGCTGCTGCTCGAAGCCCTCGGCATCGGTCTGCTGCTCGGCCTGCTGCTGGGGCTGACCGGCGCCGGCGGCTCGCTGGTCGCGCTGCCGCTGCTGCTCAGCCTGCATCTGCCGCTGCGCGATGCCATCGGTGTCAGCCTCGGCGCGGTCGCCATGTCGGCGCTGATTGGCGCGATTCCCCGCGCCTGGCAGGGCCAGGTGGCCTGGAAGCCGGTGGCGTTGCTGGCGCTGTGCGGCCTGCCAGGCAACGCCGCCGGGCAGTGGCTCGGCCAGTTCATCCCCGAGAAGGCGCTGATCATCGCCTTCTGCCTGCTGGTGATGTGGTCGGCCTGGCGCATGTGGCGCGGAGCGAGTCTGCCGGCGCGGGAAAACGGCTCGATACGTCACGGCGCGCTGATCGCCATCGGCCTGGGCGTCGGTCTGTTGTCCGGGCTGATGGGCGTTGGCGGCGGCTTCCTGGTCGTGCCGGCGCTGCTCTGGTTCACGCCACTGACACTGCTCAGCGCGATGGCCACCTCGATGGCGGTGATCGCGCTGGTCAGCGGCGGCGGCTTCCTCCTCTACCTCAGCGACGCCCAGCCACCGCTGGCCCTGCTCGGCGGGCTGGCAGCCGGCGGCGCGTGCGGCGTGCTGGCCGGCAACCGGCTGGCGAACTATCTCAACAGCAGCGTGCTGCAGCGCATCTTCGCGCTGATGCTGGTGGCCGTCAGCCTGTCGCTGGGCGTGCAGAAGCTGCTGCTCGGGCACTGAGTCAGCGCCGCAGCGGGTCGTCCCAGAATGGCCGGCTGGCTTCCTGCTCGATATCGGCCCGGCTGTAACCGATGTCCTTGAGCATCGCGTCGCTCATCGACGCCAGCTGCCGACGCTGGCGCGCCAGTTCCTGCCAGCGACGCAATTGCCGCCAGCCGTCGCGCAGCAAGGTGCTCCAGGCGAGACGGCGCGGCGTCGGCAGGTGCCGCAGGATCGATGCGTTGTCATGAGTTTTCATGCTCTGGCCCTCCAATCGGGATGGCGCCAGTCTCTTGCCGTGGCTACGATCAATCCAACGAATACTCTTGATGCAACCCATCTTGGAGATTGATGAGTGGCCAACTATCCGGGCATCGATACCGAACTGCTGCGCAGCTTCGTCGCCATCGCCGACCACGGTGGATTCACCCGCGCGGCGGAGGCGGTACACCGCACGCAGTCGGCGATCAGCATGCAGATGAAGCGGCTGGAGGAGGACGTGCTGCAGCGTCCGCTGTTCGAGCGCAGCGGTCGGCAGGTCAGCCTCACCGCCGAGGGCCAGGTGCTGCTCGGCTATGCGCGGCGCATCCTCAAGCTGCATGGCGAGGTGATGACCACGCTGCGCGAGCCGCACATGGTTGGCGCGGTGCGCATCGGCACGCCGGACGATTACGTGATGCGCTTTCTGCCCGGCATCCTCGCCCAGTTCGCCCAGGCCTATCCGCTGGTGCAGGTCGAGCTGCATTGCGAGCCGTCCTACCAGTTGCTGCAGCGGCAGGACATGGACCTGACCATCGTCACTCGCGAGCCGGGAACCGAGATCGGCCAGCTGTTGCGCCAGGAGCGCTTCGTCTGGGCCGAGGCCACCGGCTACGACCTGCACCAGCAGCGGCCGATCCCGCTGGCGATGTTCAACAGCGGCTGCTTCTGCCGTGCCTGGGTCTGCAATGCGCTGGACGCGGCCGAGATCGACTACCGCATCGCCTACACCAGCCCGAGCCTGGCGGCGCTGATGGCACTGGTCGGCGCCGGGCTGGCGGTGACCGCACAACTGCGCAGCCTGATCCCGCCGCAGCTGCGCATTCTCGGCGAGGCCGAAGGCCTGCCAGCGTTGCCGCAATGCAGCATCGTGCTGCTGCGCAATCCGCGCAGCCAGTCGCCGGTGAGCGAGGCGCTGGCCGAGTACATCGTCGAGGGTTTCCGCCTGTAGCAAGCCGGGCGCGCGGGCAGAAAAGCTGAACTTCGGCGGAAACCCGTCAGTCACACTCCCCAACGGCACCAACCGGGAAGGAACTATGTGTGGCATAGCTGGAGAATTTCGTTTCGACAACCAACCGGCCGATCTGGCCGCGGTTGAACGCATCACCCAACACCTCACCGCGCGCGGCCCCGACGCGTGCGGCTTCCATAGCCAGGGCCCGCTGGCCCTCGGCCATCGCCGGCTGAAGATCATGGATCTGTGCGAGGCCTCCGGCCAGCCGATGATCGATCCGCAGCTCGGCCTGGCGATGGTCTTCAACGGCGCCATCTACAACTACCCGGAACTGCGCGCCGAGCTGGAAGCGCTGGGCTACCGCTTCTTTTCAGAAGGCGACACCGAGGTCCTGCTCAAGGGTTTCCACGCCTGGGGCGAGGCGCTGCTGCCGCGCCTGAACGGCATGTTCGCCTTCGCCATCTGGGAGCGTGACAGCGGACAGCTGTTCATCGCCCGCGACCGCCTCGGCGTGAAACCGCTGTACCTGTCGCGCACCGGGCAACGCCTGCGCTTCGCCTCGACGCTGCCGGCCCTGCTCAAGGGCGGCGACATTGCCGGCCAGCTCAATCCGGTGGCGCTCAATCACTACATGAGCTTCCACGCGGTGGTGCCGGCGCCGGACACGCTGATCGCCGGCATCGAGAAACTGCCGCCGGCCAGCTGGATGCGCGTCGGCGTCGACGGCACGACCACCACCCAGCGCTGGTGGACGCTGGAGTACGGCGCCCGCGAGGACGAGCAGCACTACAGCTTCGAGGACTGGCAAAGCCGCACCCTCGACAGCCTGCGCGAAGCGGTGGCGATCCGGCAGCGCGCCGCGGTGGATGTCGGCGTGCTGCTGTCCGGCGGCGTCGATTCCAGCCTGCTGGTCGGCCTGCTACGCGAGGCAGGTGTCGCCGACAACCTGCTGACCTTCTCCATCGGCTTCGAAGATGCCGGCGGCGAGCGCGGCGATGAATTCAAGTATTCCGATCTGGTCGCAGAGCACTACGGCACCCGCCACCATCAGCTGCGCATCCAGGAACGGGAGATACTCGAACAGCTGCCGGCGGCCTTCCAGGCCATGAGCGAGCCGATGGTCAGCCATGACTGCATCGCCTTCTATCTGCTTTCGCGCGAGGTCGCCAAGCACTGCAAGGTGGTGCAAAGCGGCCAGGGCGCGGACGAGCTATTCGCCGGCTACCACTGGTATCCGCAGGTGGATGGCGCCAGCGATCCGCTGGCGGCCTACCTGCGCGCCTTTCGTGATCGCGACTACGACGAGTACCGCGCGCTGATGCAGGACCAGTGGCATCAGGGCGATTTCTCCGGCGAGTTCGTTCGCCGCCATTTCGCCGAGCCCGGCGCCGAAGCCGCG
This sequence comes from Stutzerimonas degradans, assembly GCF_024448505.1. GTDB lineage: Bacteria > Pseudomonadota > Gammaproteobacteria > Pseudomonadales > Pseudomonadaceae > Stutzerimonas > Stutzerimonas degradans. The sequence goes on along the minus strand of NZ_JAMOHV010000004.1, from coordinate 100,863 downwards.
GTGGACAAGGCGCTGCGTATCGACAGCACGGTCATGCTGGTCGACGACCCGGTCAAGCGGGTGGACAACATGACCATGGCCTGGGGCCTGGAAGCACGCACGCCGTTTCTCGACTACCGCGTCGCCGAGCTGTCGGCGCGCATTCCGGCGCGCTTCAAGCTGCCCGACGGCGGCAAGCATGTGCTCAAGGAGGCCGCACGCCAGGTGATCCCGGCGGCGGTGATCGACCGCCCCAAGGGCTACTTCCCGGTGCCCGGGCTCAAGCATCTGCAGGGCGAAACCCTCAACTGGGTCCGCGAACTGCTGCTCGACCCCAGCCAGGATCGCGGGCTGTACCGCCCCGAGGCCATCGAGCGGCTGCTCGCCGATCCGCATGGCCAGCTGACGCCGCTGCGCGGCTCAAAACTCTGGCAGCTCGCGGCGGTCAACCTTTGGTTGAGTGAGCAAGGCCTCTAAGAATGCGCACGCGCGGCGGCAACGCCAGCTGCCGACGTGGGCCACGCCTCAAGGAAAAGCACCATGCAGAAGTCTCAAGCCTATGGTCAGCGCCTGTTGCGCGGGCAAGCACCCACCTACCAGCGCCTGCAGGCGCGGTTCGCCGAAGACGGCCAGGTCGAACCCTGCGGACCGGTCACGCTGAACTGCGGCTGGGGCCGCATCCTGATCGGCCACACCTACTCCGATCCGGCGGAACTCGCTGCCGACCTGCTCAACGAACAGGCCGGCGAGCGTGACATCGCCCTGTATGTCGCCGCACCGCACCAGGTGCTGGCACACGCGCCGCAACAGCTGTTTCTCGATCCCTCCGACACGCTGCGCATCTGGTTCACCGATTACCGCCCGGCGCGCAAGGGCGTGCGCGGCTTCGGCGTACGCCGCGCGCAGAGCGCCGCCGACTGGCAGGCGATCAATGGCCTCTACCAGTCGCGCGGCATGATGCCGGTCGACCCGGAACGCTGCACCCCGCGCGAGGAAGGCGGCCCGGTGTACTGGATCGCCGAGGACGAGAGTTCCGGGCAGGTCATCGGCAGCGTGATGGGCATCGATCACCACAAGGCGTTCAACGATCCCGAGCACGGCTCGAGCCTCTGGTGCCTGGCGGTATCGCCCAGCTGCCCGCGCCCTGGCGTCGGCGAGGTGCTGGTGCGGCACCTGATCGAGCATTTCATGGGCCGCGGGCTGGCCTATCTCGATCTGTCGGTGCTGCACGACAACCAGCAGGCCAAGGCGCTGTACGCCAAGCTCGGCTTTCGTGACCTGCAGACCTTCACCGTCAAGCGCAAGAACAGTTTCAACCAGCCGCTGTTTCTCGGCCCCGGCCCGGAAGCGACGCTCAATCCGTATGCGCGCATCATCGTCGACGAGGCGCGCCGGCGCGGCATCGAGATCGCCATCGACGACGCCGAGGCCGGGTTGTTCACCCTCACCCAGGGCGGCCGGCGGGTACGCTGTCGCGAGTCGCTGTCGGACCTGACCTCGGCGGTGAGCATGACCCTCTGCCAGGACAAGACGCTGACCCACCGCACGCTCGCCCGCGCCGGCATCCACCTGCCGGCGCAGCAGCTGGCCGGCAGCGCTGCCGACAATGCGGCGTTTCTCGCCGAGCACGGCAGCGTGGTGGTCAAACCGGTGGACGGCGAGCAGGGCCAGGGCGTCGCCGTCGATCTGCGCAGCGTCGCGGAAATGGAGGAGGCCATCCGCCTCGCGCGCCAGTTCGACAGCCGCGTGCTGCTGGAGAGCTACCATCCCGGCCAGGACCTGCGCATCGTCGTGATCGGCTACGAAGTGGTGGCGGCGGCGATTCGCCGGCCCGCCGAGGTCATCGGTGACGGGCGCAACAGCATCGGCGCGCTGATCGAAGCGCAGAGTCGCCGGCGCCAAGCCGCGACCGGCGGCGAAAGCCGTATCCCGCTGGACGAGGAAACCCGCCGCTGCCTGCGCGACGCCGGGTTCGACCTGGACAGCGTGCTCGAGCAGGGCCAGCGCCTGGCCGTGCGCCGCACCGCCAACCTGCACACCGGAGGCACGCTGGAAGACGTCACCGCCCTGCTGCATCCTGAGCTGATCGAGGCGGCCGTGCGCGCCGCACGCGCACTGGACATTCCGGTGGTCGGGCTCGATCTGCTGGTGCCCGCCGTGGACCAGCCCGACTACGTGTTCATCGAAGCCAACGAGCGCGTCGGTCTGGCCAACCACCAGCCGCAACCGACCGCCGAGCGTTTCATCGACCTGCTCTTCCCACTCAGCCAGAACAACGCCTGAGTCCCGCGCCGGCCCGCACGCCTCGCGTGCGGAGGCCGGCATTCATCCGGCCGCCTGCGGTCCCGACGGGAGCATTCAATGACTGCAAGAACACCCGAACCCGATCTCAACTATCTGCAACGCGTGCTGCTGGAAATGCTCGCCATCCCCAGCCCCACCGGCTTCACCGACACCATCGTGCGCTACGTCGCCGAACGCCTGCAGGAGCTTAGCGTTCCCTTCGAGCTGACGCGCCGCGGCACCATCCGCGCGACGCTCAAGGGTCGCCGCGACAGCCCGGACCGCGCGGTGGCGGCGCACCTCGACACCATCGGCGCGATTGTCCGCGAGATCCAGCCCAGCGGACGCCTCGGTCTGGCCCCGGTGGGCTGCTGGTCGAGCCGCTTCGCCGAAGGCAGCCGCGTCAGCGTGTTCACCGACACCGGCGTGATCCGCGGCAGCGTGCTGCCATTGCTGGCGTCCGGGCATGCCTTCAACACGGCGGTGGATGAGGCACCGGTGAGCTGGGACCACGTCGAGCTGCGCCTGGATGCCTACACCTACAGCCGCGCCGAAACCTGCGCGCTGGGGGTCAACATCGGCGATTTCGTCGCCTTCGACCCGATGCCCGAATTCACCGAGAGCGGCTATATCAGTGCCCGTCACTTGGACGACAAGGCCGGCGTCGCCGCCCTGCTCGCCGCGCTCAAGGCCATCGTCGAGAGCGGCCAGGAGCCGCCGATCGACTGCCATCCGCTGTTCACCATCACCGAGGAAACCGGCTCCGGCGCCGCCGGTGCGCTGCCCTGGGATGTAAGCGAATTCGTCGGCATCGACATCGCGCCGGCGGCCAAGGGCCAGGAATCCAGCGAGCACGCGGTCACCGTGGCCATGCAGGATTCTGGCGGCCCCTACGACTTCCATCTGTCGCGTCACCTGCTCCGCCTGGCCGGTGAGCAGGACATACCGGTCCGCCGTGACCTGTTCCGCTACTACCACAGCGACGCGCAGTCGGCGATCGAGGCCGGCCACGATATCCGCACCGCCCTGCTGGCATTCGGTTGCGATGCCACCCATGGCTACGAACGCACCCATATCGACAGCCTCAGCGCGCTGAGCCGACTGCTGTGCAGCTACATGCTCAGCCCACCGGTGTTCGCCAGCGACGCCCAGCACGCGCAGGATTCGCTGGAGCGTTTCAGCCACCAGCTGGAGCACGACGCACAGATGGAGAACGACACCCGCGTGCCGGCGGTGGACTCGCTGGTCGGCCGTGACGCCGACGATCACCGACAATAAACGACGACGGTGCGTGACCGGCTACCGGCTTCCGTGCCGCCGGGGTTGCCGCGACGCGGCACCTGGGCAAAGATAGCGCCGCAATCGCGCGGCATGATGGAAGGCCCGAGCCAGGGCCTGGGGCAGTTCGGCAGTCCCCCATTCCGTTGGCCGCCTTCCAGCATTTTCCTGCTGCACGTTCCCGGAATCCGACCATGTTGCCGCGTTTCTGCCTGGCGATCCTGCTGTACTGTCTTTCGCCACTGGCGTGGGCGTTCGTGCCCGCATTGCTGGATTCCGCCGACTCGCGCCAGGCACTCGGGGAGCACACCTATTTCCTCGAGGACCCGCATGGCGAACTGAGTGTCGAGCAGGTGCTCGCGCTGCCGACGGAGAGCTTCCAGCATCTGACCGGCCGCCACGTCAACCAAGGCAAGAACGATTCGACCTGGTGGCTGCGGGTGCAGCTGGACAATCGCCTGGCCGGCGCGCTCGGCGGCTTCATCGAGATCAACTACCCGCTGCTGGACCATATCGAGCTGTACCTGCAGTACCCGGACGGCAGCCTCAGCCGGCAGTTGTCCGGCGACCATTACCCGTTCACCCAACGCCCGGTGAAGATCGCCGACTTCTGGTTCCCGGTCGAATTGCCCGCCGGCAACACCACCCTGCTGTTGCGCCTGAAGACCAGCAGCACCCTGTACGTGCCGCTGTATTTCAGCAGCTATACCGCCAGCGCCGCAGCCCAGGAAGAACTGCTCGGCATGAGCGGCGCGTTCTACGGCGTGCTGTTCGCCATGTTCTGCTACAACCTGTTCCTGTTCGTCTCGCTGCGCGAGCCGGCCTACTTCTGGTACCTGATCTACAACCTCAACGTCGGCCTGTTCGCGCTGGCGTTCGACGGTCTGCTGATCAAATGGCTGCCGGACAACAGCACCATCTCGACTTTCGGCATCTACCTGCTGATGTACAGCCACTGCCTGGTGGCGATCCAGTTCAGCCGGCATTTCCTGCATACCCGCGAGCACTTCCCGCACCTGGACCGCGGCCTGCGCGTGGCGCTGCTGGCGGCCTTCGCCAGCCTGGCTTCCGGGGTGCTGCTGAGCCTGCATGTCTGGAGCATCCTGGCCAGCGTGGTGGTGATCGTCACCTCGATCGGCCTGCTCGCCACCGGCGCCTTCGTCTGGCGTAACGGTGTGCGCTACGGGCTGTACTACACCATCGCCTGGGGCGTGCTGCTCGCCTCGTTCATCATTGTGACCACCGGATCGCTGGGTTTCGAGGTGCTCGGGCTGTACGGCGCCTCGGTGGTCAAGGCCGCGGTGACGTTCGAGCTGATCACCCTCTCGCTGGGCCTGGCCGACCGCATCAACCGCCTCAAGGAAGAGGGCTTCCGTTCGCGCCAGGCCGCCGAGCAGGCCCACAGCGAGAACGAGGCCAAGAGCCGCTTCCTCGCCAAGATGAGCCACGAGATCCGCACCCCGCTCAACGGGGTGCTGGGCATGCTGCAGCTGCTGCGCGAAACCCCGCTGGACCGCAGCCAGCGCTTCTACCTGGACACCATCACCAGCTCCGGCCATTCGCTGATGACGGTGATCAACGACATCCTCGACTATGCCCGCATCGGTTCGGGCAAGCTCAGCCTGGAAGACATCGAGTTCGACCTGGAAACGCTGATTTCCGAATCCATCAGCCTGCTCACGGCGCAGGCGCTGGACAAGCAGCTGAGCCTGCACGTCGGCCTGGAGCCGCATGTACCGCGCCGGGTCCGCGGCGACCCGACCCGCCTCAAGCAGATCCTCATGAACCTGCTGAGCAACGCGCTGAAATTCACCGAGCAGGGCTACGTGCGCCTGGAAGTGTCCTGTACCCATGAGACGGACGGCACGCCGTACCTGCGCTTCTGCGTCAGCGACAGCGGCATCGGCATGCGCGCCGAGGTGCTCGCCACGCTGTTCGAGTCGTTTTCCCAGGGCGATTCCAGCACCAGCCGCCGCTACGGCGGCAGCGGCCTGGGCCTGGCGATCAGCAAGGAGCTGGTGGAGATGATGCGCGGGCGCATCGAAGTGCAGAGCACACCGGGCGAAGGCAGCCGCTTCAGCTTCGAGATTCCGCTGCATGTCAGCGCACAGGACGACGATCCGATGATCGCCTTGCTGGCCGGTCGCCCGGCGCTGCTGGCTTCGCTCGACGGCAACGGCGTCGATGCGCTGAGCCAGTTGCTGCAACGCTGGGGCATGCGCACCGAGCGCTGCCTGGAGCCGGAACGGCTGCTCGACTATCTGAGCGACTACAGCGCCCCGCCGCTGCTGGTGCTGCAGGCGCCGTGGCCGGGCACGCCGGACCAGTGGCTGGAACAGCTCGCGGCGCATCTGGAGGCGAACCAGCGGATCCTGCTGCTCTATCCACCGATACTGGAACAGCCGCAGCCCATTGCGGGGCTGCGCATGGCCAGCCTGTCGCTGCCGCTGCAGAGCGCGCCGTTGCGTGAGGCGCTGCAGATGCTCTACGCGGACAATCTGCCGACGCCGGCTGCACCAGCGCCGGACGAGATCGTCGACAACCCGCCGTGCATTCTGGTTGCAGAAGACAATCCGGTGAACCAGATGGTCGTCCGCGGCATGCTGCAAAAGCGTGGCTACACGGTGCGGCTGGCCGATAACGGGCGCCAGGCCGTGGAGCTGTATCGGCGCGATCCGGGGTCGGTGCGCCTGATCCTGATGGATTGCGAGATGCCCGAGGTCGACGGCTACGAGGCCAGCCGGCAGATCCGCGCGCTGGAAGCCGAACGGCAATGGCCGGCGGTGCCGATCATCGCCGTCACCGCCCATGTGCTGGCCGAGCATCGCCAGCGCGGCCTTGCTGCCGGCATGAACGATTTCATCGGCAAGCCGCTGGAAAGCCAGCAACTCTACGCCTGCCTGGACGATTACCTGCACGATGCCGCGAGCCCACCGGTAGAATCCCCGCACCGCCCCCGCTGATCGGATCCGCGATGCTGATTCCCCACGACCTGCTCGAAGCAGACACCCTCACCCGCCTGATCGAGGATTTCGTCACCCGCGACGGCACCGACAACGGTGACGAGACGCCGCTGGAAACCCGTGTCGCCCGCGTGCGACGCGCGCTGGACAAGGGCGAGGCGGTGATCGTGTTCGACGCCGACAGCCAGCAATGCCAGCTGGCGCTGCGCCATGAGGTCCCGCGGGAATGGCTCGAATGAGCCGCTCAGCTGAATAGCGAGCTTTCGCGCTCCCACGCACAGCGCAGGCGCAGTTCGCTCTGCTGCGGGTTATGGCTGCCGGTCTCGGTTTCCCAGCGGAAGGTGTGCGCGCCGGCGAGCTCGGTCTCCAGGTGCACCACGGCGCTGCTCCAGTAAAGCTGCCGGAGCAGTGCCTCGAAGTGCTCGACCCACAGCGCCCACTCGTACTCCACGGCGCGGTAGCTGGCGCCGAAGTGAATCACCTGGGTCTGATACAGGCCCTGCTCCGCCTCGCTGCAGTAGGAGAACATCTCACGACCAATGAACGGCCAGGCTTCGCCGTGCGGCAGTGCGCGCAGCACCTTGCGGTTGCTGACACGGCGGCGCAGGCATTGCTCCGGGTCGGCCGAAGGCCAGTCACGGATGCAGCCATAGACGATGGATTCGGACTCCACGCGGTTACTCCGGTGCGGCAGGCCAGGAAAAGGCGAGCTTTCTAGCACAGCGTGGCGGGACGGTCATCCGCGTCGTGTCGCGAGTTCGAACCGTGCCACAACGCCCACGCCAGACGCAGCCCGCGCGAGCCGCCTGCTAGGACTGGCGCGGCTTGAGCCGCGTGGCCAGCACCGCCATGATGGCCGCCATGCCCGCCAGCACCAGGAACGGCAGACGATAGTCACCGGACAGATCGCGTCCCAGCCCGGCCAGCACCGGGGTCAGGCAGGCCAGACTGTAGCCGGTGCAGAGCATCATCGCCGTCAGTCGGCTGACCGCCAGCGGCGTGCTCGCTTCATACATGGGCAGCACCAGCGCCAGCGAGAAGCTCGCATTGAGCACCACGCCCAGCAGCATGCAGACCAGCAGCGGCTGCCACTGCGGCACCAGCGCGATGGCACTCAGGCAGAGCGTCGCCAGCACGCCCGAGCCACACATCAGCAGGTGCCGCTGACCAAAGCGCTGCGCCAGCCAGGGCGCGATAAAGGAGCTCGGCAAGCCGATCATCATGAACGCGCTGAAGAAGCCGTTGCTGTGCAACATGCTGAAGCCCACTTCGTGATAGCGCGCCACCAGCCAGGTCGCCAGCGCGTAGAACAGTCCCGCCTGCAGCGCGAAGTACAGGCTGATCAACCAAGCCCGCGGCACGCGCCAGGGCAGCCCGGCACGCTGCTCTGGTACCGCATCCGGCTGGTTCGGCAGGCGCCACCACAGCGCCAGCGCGGCGAATGCCGGCAAGGCCCACAGCGCCAGGCCCCAGGTCCACTGCTGACCGAACAGCTCGCTCGCCGGCGCGGTGACCACCGCACCCAGCGTGCCACCCACGGCCATGGCCAGCGAATACCAGGCGGCAGCCTGGCCGATCCGTTCGAGGAAGTAGCGCTTGATGAAGCCCGACAGCAGCGGCCCCGCCACCGCGATGCCGGCGCCGACCAGCGCGGCGGTGAGAATCAGCAGCGAGGCCTGCTCGCCGAACAGGCGTAGCAGCAAGGCTACCGCGATCAACCCGAGGCACAGGCCGATGCTGCGCTCCAGGCCAAAGCGCAGCGCCAGTCGTGGCGCCAGCGGCGCCAGCAAGCCCATCAGCAGCACCGGCAGCGCGGTGGTCAGGCTGATGGTGCTGCGGCTGAGGCCGAGTTCGATGGCGATCTGTTCGATCAGGGGCGCGAAGGAGGTGATACCAGGGCGCAGGTTGACGGCCGCCAGCAGCAGCGCGGCCATCAGCACCCAGCGGGAGGGTCTGTTCACAGCGAATCCAACAGTCATGGCAGGCGCCGGGGAGGCAACCCTACTCCCAGCCCCGGGCGACGACAAGCCTATTGAACCGATCGGTCAGCTTCCGACCTTGCTGCGCTTCTTCTCGGCCAAGGCGGCCATTTCGTCGTAGATCGCCTGCGGATTCTGCTGCTTGATCCGCCAGGCGATACGCCCTTCCTCGTGCGGCAGAATCATGAATTCGCCTGCGGCCACCCGCTGATGGATGTAGTCGGCGATATCCGCCGCGGTGATCGGCGAGGCTTCCAGCAGCTTGCCGATCTGCGCCTTCATGTGCGGCGTCGGGCCGCGATAGGAGTCCAGCAGATTGGTCTGGAAGAACGACGGGCACACCACGTGTACGCCGATCTCCTGCTGACGCAGTTCCACCAGCAAACTTTCCGACAGCGCCACCACACCGGCCTTGGCGACGTTGTAATTGCTCATGCCCGGCGCCTGCATGAGCGCGGCCATCGAGGCGATATTGATGAGCTTGCCGCGGCTCTTCTGCAGGAGCGGCAGGAACGCCTTGCAACCCTTGACCACGCCCATCAGGTTGATCGCGATCTGCCAGTCCCAATCTTCCAGCGACAACTCGCTGAAGAAGCCTCCCGACGCCACGCCGGCGTTGTTCACCACGATGTCGATGCCGCCGAGCTTGTCTTCGCAGGCCTGGGCGAAGGCGATCAGCTGGCTGTAGTCGCGCACATCGCAACGCTGGACGAAGCCATCGCCGCCAGCGGCGCGAACCATTTCCAGGGTCTGCGCCAGCCCCGCCTCGTTGACGTCGGAAAGCGCCAGGCGCCAGCCGTCGCGCGCCCAGCGCAGGGCGATCTCGCGGCCCAGCCCGGAGCCCGCTCCGGTAACCATCATGCGGTTCTGATTCATCGTGCAGCCCTCGTTGTCCGGTTCAATGGCAGCGAGTCTAGCGAAAGGCATCCGGCCGCCCGGCATCCATCAGGGCGCTGAATGACCTGGGCAAACCGTCATGCGGATCGCTGGCGCGGCGTGCGAAGAGAACATCCGGGCCAATTTCCGGCGGGCATGAAAAAGGCAGCCCGAAGGCTGCCTTTTTTTACATCACGGACGATTGTCAGTGAGCAACGGCACCCGTTGCACCCAGACCGGTCTGCGAACGCACGAACTGCGGGAAGAAGCGCGCACGCTCGTCGCTGGCCATCTTCGACTTGTCGGTGATCGAGAAGAACCAGATACCGGCGAAGGCGACAGCTACCGAGAACAGCGCCGGGTAGGAGTACGGGAAGATCGCCTCGGCGTTGCCCAGTACCTGCACCCACACAGTCGGGCTGAGGATGGTCAGCACCAGCGCGGTGAACAGACCCATCGCACCACCGATCAGCGCGCCGCGAGTGGTCAGGTTCTTCCAGTACATGGAGAGGAACAGCACCGGGAAGTTGCAGCTGGCAGCGATGGAGAACGCCAGACCCACCATGAAGGCGATGTTCTGCTTCTCGAAGGCGATACCGAGGATGATCGCGACCACACCCAGAGCCAGGGTGGTGCGCTTGGTCACCTTCATCTCGTCCTCTTCCTTGGCCTTGCCCTTCTTGATCACGCAGGCGTACAGGTCGTGAGACACGGCCGAAGCACCTGCCAGGGTCAGGCCGGCAACCACCGCCAGGATGGTGGCGAAGGCCACAGCGGAGATGAAGCCGAGGAACAGGTTACCGCCGACCGCGTTGGCCAGGTGCACGGCCACCATGTTGGTGCCGCCGATGATGGCGCCAGTGGCGTCCTTGTATTCCGGGTTGGTGCTGACCAGCAGGATCGCGCCGAAACCGATGATGAAGGTCAGGATGTAGAAGTAGCCGATGAAGCCGGTGGCGTAGAACACGCTCTTGCGGGCTTCCTTGGCGTCGGAGACGGTGAAGAAGCGCATCAGGATGTGCGGCAGGCCAGCGGTACCGAACATCAGCGCCAGGCCCAGGGAGATCGCCGAAACCGGATCGGTTACCAAACCGCCCGGGCTCATGATGGCTTCGCCCTTGGTGTGGATCTTCACGGCTTCGGAGAACAGGGTGCCGAAGTCGAAGCCCACGTGCTTCATTACCATGATGGCCATGAAGCTGGCGCCCGAAAGCAGCAGCACCGCCTTGATGATCTGTACCCAGGTGGTCGCCAGCATGCCGCCAAACAGCACGTAGCAGACCATCAGCACACCGACCATGATCACGGCGACGTAGTAGTCCAGGCCGAACAGCAGCTGGATCAGCTTGCCGGCACCGACCATCTGCGCGATCAGATAGAAGGCCACCACGGTCAACGAGCCCAGCGCCGAAAGAATGCGGATCTGTGTCTGGCCCAGACGGTACGAAGCAACGTCGGAGAAGGTGAACTTGCCCAGGTTGCGCAGGCGCTCGGCCATCAGGAACAGGATCAGCGGCCAGCCGACCAGGAAGCCAATGGAGTAGATCAGGCCGTCATAGCCACTGGTGAACACCAGAGCGGAAATACCCAGGAACGACGCCGCGGACATGTAGTCACCGGCAATCGCCAAGCCGTTCTGGAAGCCGGTGATGCTGCCGCCGGCGGTGTAGTAATCGGACGTGGAGGTGTTGCGCTTGGCCGCCCACTTGGTGATACCCATCGTGAAGGCGATGAACACCACGAACATGATGATGGCGGTCCAGTTGGTCGCCTGCTTCTGGACTTCGCCGGTAAGGGCTTCTCCCGCCAGCAGCATCGGGGAGGCTGCCAGTAGTGCGGCAGCAGACAGCAAACGAGCGATCATTATTTTTGGGCCTCGTTGAGGATTTCCTGGTTGATACGGTCGAACTCGCCGTTGGCGCGCTGCACGTAGACTCCCGTCAGGCCGATGGCCAGGAAGATCAGGCCCAGGCCGGCAGGAATTCCCCAGGTGGTAACGGTTTGCGCACTGAGCTTGACGCCCAGCAGATGGGGTTCGAAAGCGATCACCAGAATGAAGGCAAAATAGGCTGCCAGCATGATGATCGAAAGCATCCAGGCAAAACGGCCACGCTTGGCGACCAGCTCCTGAAAGCGGGGGTTGTTATAGATCTGCTGGTAAGCATTGTCGTTATTGTGCATTGCAACTGTCTCCACGATCATTTGCCCCCCAATGAGGACAGGGTGGCTACTTTAGGGCCGGATCGGCTGAATTCCACCCGACTTTGGTCTGACTTCGAGCGGCGCAAAGCAGCGATCTAGAGCCAGCCAAACATCTTGAAACATCCTGCAGGCCTTATTTCGCGGGGCTCACAGCGTTCCGGAACGGCACTTGCTTAACATGACCAAAATCATTCTTCGGCACGCCATGTCGCCTAAAGGCGTATACGTTCTAGGTAGCTGCGATGCGCCGAAAAAGGCCCGGTGGCGCCGTTCTGCTGCTACCGGCGAAACGATGTCGAGCGACGCAGATCAAACCAATCGCGGGGCTGCGTGTCTGAGCCAGGCCCGCACCGGCGACGACGAAACGCCGGAACGTCGCACAGGAAGGGCTGCACGGCTCGACCCCGCATGACTGCCGCCGCGCAGGTCGCTTTATGGAGAATTCGCATGCCGCTGCTGCCGCTCATCGCCCTGCTGGTCGCCTGCGTACTGCCAGTGCAGGCCGCCGACCTCGGTGCCGCCGAATATGGCTTTCCGCTGGACAATCCGTTCGAGGCGACCATCGCCACGACCCCGCTCGAACTGCGCCCGGCGGTGCCGGCCGACGACGAGATCGATCAGGACGACTACAGCCTGCGCCTGCGCCCGGAGCGCGAATTCACGCTGCCGGACAATTTCTGGCCGGTCAAACGCCTGGGCTACCGGCTCGCACGTCAGGCCGGACCGGCGCCCCTGATCTTCATCATCTCCGGCACGGGCGCGCACTACGCCAACGGCAAGACCGAGGCGCTCAAGCAGTTGTTCTACGGCGCCGGCTTCCATGTTGTGCAGCTCTCCTCGCCCACCAGTTACGACTTCATGGCCGCTGCCTCGCGCTATGCGACACCGGGCCTGAGCCAGGACGACGCCAAGGATCTCTACCGGGTCATGCAGGCCGTGCGTGCGCAGCAGCGCAAACTGCCGGTGACCGAGTTCCACCTGCTCGGCTACAGCCTGGGCGCGCTGCATGCGGCCTTCGTCAGCCAGCTCGACGAGACGCGACAGAGTTTCGGCTTCAAGCGCGTGCTGCTGCTCAACCCGCCGGTCAACCTCTATACCTCGATCAGCAACCTGGACAAGCTGGTGCAAACCCGGGTCGAAGGCATAGACAACAACACCACGTTCTACGAGGTCGTGCTGGACAAGCTGACCCGCTACTACCGCCACAAGGGCTACATCGACCTCGACGAAGCCATGCTCTACGACTTCCAGCAGTCGCCGCTGCGGCTCAGCGACGAGCAGATGGCGATGCTGATCGGCACGGTGTTCCGCTTCTCCGCGGCGGACATCGCCTTTACCTCGGACCTGATCAACCGTCGCGGACTGATCACTCCGCCCGACTACCCGATCGACGAAGGCACCAGCCTGGAACCGTTCCTCAAGCGCGCGCTGCTATGCGACTTCGACTGCTACATCGTCGAACAGCTGATTCCCATGTGGCGCGCGCAGTACGACGGCGGCAGCCTCACCCAGATGATCGAGCAGGTGAGCCTCTACGCGCTCGAGGACTACCTGCGCAGCGCCGACAAGATTGCCGTGATGCACAACGCCGATGATCTGATCCTCGGCCCCGGCGACATCGGCTTTCTGCGGCGCACCTTCGGCGAGCGGCTGACGCTGTACCCGCGCGGTGGGCACTGCGGCAACCTCAACTACCGCGTCAACACCGCGCAGATGCTGGAGTTCTTCCGTGGCTAGGTTTTCTTTGTTGTTGCCGCTGCTGCTCGCCAGCGCCGCGGCCTGGGGCGAAACCTCGAACATCGACGAGGATGGCTTCACCTACCCGCTGCGCGATCTCGAATTCAATCCCGGTCTCGACCAGCGCGAGTTCGAGCGCGCAACCTTCAAGGCGCTGGACGTCTATGACCCCTTCGAGTCGTTCAACCGGCGCATGTACCACTTCAACTACCGGCTGGACCAGTGGGTGATGCTGCCGGTAGTGCGCGGCTACGTTTACGTCACCCCGCGCCTGGTGCGCACCGGAGTGAGCAACTTCTTCAGCAATCTCGGCGAACTGCCGACTCTGGCCAACAGCGTGCTGCAGCTCAAGGGCGAGCGGGCGATGAACGCGACGGCGCGCTTCCTGTTCAACACCATCATCGGCGTCGCCGGCCTGTGGGACCCGGCGACGCGCATGGGGCTGCCTCGCCAGCCGGAGGATTTCGGCCAGACCCTGGGACATTACGGCGTCCCCAGCGGCCCGTACCTGATCCTGCCGGCGCTCGGTCCGTCCAACCTGCGTGACAGCGCCGGACTGGTCACCGACTTCGCCATCGAACGCCAGGTGGACTATTTCGGCTACGCCGAGGCCAGCGGCGGGCAGTTCGGCCTGACGGCGCTGCGCGTGGTGGATATGCGCTACAGCACCGACTTCCGCTACGGCCAGCTCAACTCGCCGTTCGAGTATGAAAAGGTGCGCTACGTCTACAGCCGGGCGCGTGATCTGCAGATTGCGGAATGATCCACAGGATCAGCCGCGCCGCTTTCTACGCCGACCGTAGAGGCTCGGCTCGCCTTCCGGACGCGTCTTGAAGCGCCGATGCGCCCAGAGGTATTGCTCCGGCAGCGCGCCGACCGCTTCCTCGACCCATTGATTGATGCGCCGGCAGTCGGCCTCTTCATTCTCGCCTGGGAAATTCTCCAGCGGCGGATGAATCACCAGTCGATAGCCCGAGCCGTCGGCCAGACGCTCCTGAGTGAACGGCACCACCAGCGCCCGCCCCAGGCGCGCGAACTTGGTAGTGGCGGTGACGGTTGCCGCCTGGATGCCGAACAGCGGCACGAACAGGCTCTGCTTGCGCCCGTAGTCCTGATCCGGCGCGTACCAGATGGCGCGGCCGGCGCGCAGCACCTTGAGCATGGCGCGCACGTCCTCACGCTCAATGGCGGTGGCGTCGCGATTGTGCCGTTCGCGCCCGCGACGCTGGATGAAATCGAACAGCGGGTTCTTGTGCTCGCGGTACATGCCGTCGATGGTGTGGCGCTGGCCCAGCAACGCGGCACCGATCTCCAGCGTGGTGAAATGCAGCGCCATCAGGATCACGCCCTGCCCCGCCGCCTGTGCGCGCTGCAGGTGTTCCAGCCCCTCGACATGCGCCAGGCGCTGCAGGCGTGCTTGCGGCCACCACCAGCTCATGGCCATCTCGAAGAAGGCGATGCCGGTGGAAGCGAAGTTTTCCTTCAGCAGCCGCTCGCGCTGCTCCTGGCTCAGTTCAGGGAAGCACAGCTCCAGGTTGCGCCGCGCGATTTTCCGGCGCGAACCGGCGACGGCATACATCAACCGGCCAAGCAGACGCCCCAGACACAACAGCCACGGATACGGCAATTGCACCAGCAGCCAGAGCAACCCCAGCCCCAGCCAGAGCAGCCAGAAACGGGGATGCAGGAAGTACGGGCGAAAGTGAGGACGTTCCATAGCGAGCTCGAAGCGGGTGAAGCCGCGCATTCTATCGGGAAAAACGCTGCAAAACCGAGCCGCTGGCCCCGGCGGCAGTCCATGTTCGCTGTTGCAGGCCGCGCCGCACCCCGCTATAAGTCCTCGCCATTTACCGCCGCAGGCAGACCATGAGCCAAGCCGACTCCTCTCCCCAAGCCCCCGTCTTCCAGCTCAAGGGCAGCATGCTCGCCATCACCGTGCTGGAGATTGTCCGCAACGACCTCGACGCCCTCGACGAACAGCTGGCGGCCAAGGTCGAGCAGGCACCAGACTTCTTCAACAACACACCGCTGGTACTGGCCCTGGACAAGCTCCCCGCCGATGGTGCGGATGTCGACCTCGCCGCGCTGATCGCGCTATGCCGCAAGCACGGCCTGCGCACACTGGCGGTTCGTGCCGCCCAGCCGGTCTATATCAGCGCTGCCGAGGGGCTCGATATCCCGGTGCTGCCGCCCTCCGGCGCACGCGAGCGCAAGGTCGACCTGGCGAGCAAGACACCTGCCAAACCCGCCGAACCGGTCTATCGCCCGACGCGTGTGGTGACCACGCCGATCCGCGGCGGCCAGCAGGTCTATGCCCAGGGCGGCGACCTGATCGTGCTCGCCGCGGTCAGCCCCGGCGCGGAACTTCTCGCCGATGGCAACATCCATGTGTACGGTCCGCTGCGCGGGCGCGCGCTGGCGGGCATCAAGGGCGACGCCAATGCGCGCATTTTCTGCCAGCAACTGGCCGCCGAGATGATCTCGATCGCCGGTCAGTACAAGGTGGCCGAAGACCTGCGCCGCGAGCCGCTGTGGGCCGAATCGGTGCAGATCCGGCTCGCCGGCGACGTGTTGAACATCACCCGCCTTTAACGGATACTTCCGCGAATTTTTCCGCACCGAAATGGCTTCCCGCGCCGCTCAGGCCGACGAGGCCGATTTTTCACATTTAGGGTGAAGCACCTTGGCCAAGATCCTCGTAGTCACTTCCGGCAAAGGTGGCGTCGGCAAGACCACCACCAGCGCCGCCATCGGAACCGGCCTCGCTCTGCGCGGGCACAAGACCGCCGTGGTCGACTTCGACGTCGGCCTGCGTAATCTGGACCTGATCATGGGCTGCGAGCGTCGCGTGGTTTACGACTTCGTCAACGTCATCAATGGCGACGCGACCCTCGGCCAGGCCTTGATCAAGGACAAGCGCCTGGAGAACCTCTACGTCCTCGCCGCCAGCCAGACCCGCGACAAGGACGCCCTGACGCTCGAAGGCGTCGGCAAGGTGATCGACGAGCTGAGCAAGACTTTCGAGTACGTGATCTGCGACTCCCCGGCCGGTATCGAAAAGGGTGCGCATCTGGCCATGTACTACGCCGACGAAGCCATCGTCGTGACCAACCCGGAAGTATCGTCGGTACGCGACTCCGACCGCATGCTCGGCCTGCTGGCCAGCAAATCGCGCCGCGCCGAGAACGGCCAGGAGCCGATCAAGGAGCACCTGTTGCTGACTCGCTACAACCCCGAGCGCGTCAACAAGGGCGAAATGCTCGGCGTCGAAGACGTCGAGGAAATCCTTTCCATCCGCCTGCTCGGCGTGATCCCGGAATCCCAGGCGGTGCTCAAGGCTTCCAACCAGGGCATCCCGGTGATCCTCGACGACCAGAGCGACGCAGGCCAGGCCTATAGCGACGCCGTAGACCGTCTGCTCGGCAAGGAAGTGGCCCACCGCTTCCTCGACGTGAAGAAGCCCGGCTTCCTGCAGCGACTCTTTGGAGGCCGCGAATGAACCTTTTCGATTTCTTTCGCGAGCGCAAGAAGAAGGAAACGCCCGCCGCCATCGCGAAGGAGCGTCTGCAGATCATCGTTGCGCATGAACGCGGCCAGCGCACCCAGCCGGACTACCTGCCTGCACTGCAGAAGGAGCTGGTGGAGGTGATCCGCAAGTACGTCAACATCGATCAGGATCAGGTCCAGGTGGCGCTGGAGGACCAGGGCAGCTGCTCGATCCTCGAGCTGAACATCACCCTGCCGGATCGCTGAGCGACCCGGTTGTTTCAGAAACGGCGGCCTCGGGCCGCCGTCTTCGTTTGTGGAAAAGCACATGCCGCTAAGCAACATCGAGATCGTCCATCAGGACGCCGCCCTGCTGGTGATCAACAAGCCTACCCTGCTGCTCTCGGTGCCCGGCCGCGCCGAGGATAACCGCGATTGCCTGGTGACCCGTCTGCAGGAGAACGGCTACCCCGAAGCGCGCATCGTGCACCGGCTGGACTGGGAAACCTCGGGTCTGATCGTGCTCGCCCGGGATGCTGACAGCCACCGCGAGCTGTCTCGTCAGTTTCACGATCGCGAAACCGAAAAAGCCTACACGGCGCTGTGCTGGGGCCAGCCGGAGCAGGACAGCGGCAGTATCGACCTACCACTGCGCTACGACCCGCCGACCAAGCCACGGCACGTCGTCGATCACGAGCTGGGCAAACATGCGCTGACGTTCTGGCGCATCCTCGAGCGCCGTGGTGATCACTGCCGCGTCGAACTGACACCGATCACCGGTCGCTCGCATCAGCTACGCGTGCACATGCTCTCCATCGGCCATCCGCTGCTCGGCGACCGCCTCTACGCGCACGAGCAGGCCCTGCAGGCGCATGAGCGTCTGTGCCTGCATGCCAGCATGCTGACGCTGACCCACCCGCAGACCGGCGAACGCCTGCGCTTCGACTGCGCGGCGCCGTTCTGAACGGGCATCCCCTAGCGCCGGCCAATCGCGCAGACCGCCCGGGATCGATGCGGTAGACTTCGCGCCATTGAAGTCCGGAGCCCGTCATGCCGCAAACACTTAACCAGAGCCTGATCGAATTCCTTCAGGCATCGCCCACGCCGTTCCACGCCACTCGCAATCTCGCCCAGCGCCTGCAGGCATCCGGCTTCACTCCGCTCGAGGAACGCGACGCCTGGCATCTGCAGCCCGGCGGGCGCTATTACGTCACGCGCAACGATTCGTCGCTCATTGCCTTCCAGCTCGGCAGCAGAACGATGGTCGAGCACGGCATGCGCCTGGTCGGCGCGCATACCGACAGCCCCTGCCTGCGCGTCAAGCCGCATCCGGACCTGCAGCGCCAGGGCTTCTGGCAGCTCGGCGTGGAAGTCTACGGCGGTGCGCTGCTCGCACCCTGGTTCGACCGCGACCTGTCGCTCGCCGGCCGCGTCACCTACAGCCGCGACGGCCGCATCGAAAGCCAGCTGATCGACTTCCGGCTGCCCATCGCAGTGATCCCCAGCCTGGCCATTCACCTCAACCGCGAAGCGAACCAGGGCTGGGCCATCAACGCCCAGAACGAGCTGCCACCACTGATCGCCCAGGTACTCGGCGAGGAAAACCCCGATCTGCGTGCGCTGCTGGCCGAACAGCTGAGCCGCGAGCACGATCTGATCGCCGACGTGATTCTGGACTTCGAGCTCAGTCTCTACGACACCCAGCCAGCCGCAGTGGTCGGCCTCAACGGCGATTTCATCGCCGGCGCCCGCCTTGACAATCTGCTGTCCTGCTTCGCCGGCTTGCAGGCGCTGCTGCACGCTGCGCCGGAGGAGACCTGCCTACTCGTCTGTACCGATCACGAGGAGGTCGGCTCCTGTTCCATGTGCGGTGCCGACGGCCCGTTCCTCGAACAGGTGCTGCGTCGCGTGCTCCCGGAGGATGAGAGTTTCCAGCGCTGCATCAATCGTTCCCTGCTGATTTCCGCCGACAACGCGCACGCCGTGCACCCCAACTATGCCGACAAACATGATGGCAACCACGGACCGAAGCTCAACGCCGGCCCGGTGATCAAGGTCAACAGCAACCAGCGCTACGCCACCAGCAGCGAAACCGCCGGTTTCTTCCGTCATCTATGCGTGGAAAACGAGGTGCCGGTACAGAGCTTCGTCACCCGCAGCGATCTCGGCTGCGGCTCGACCATTGGCCCGATCACCGCCGGTCAGCTCGGCGTGCGCACGGTCGATATCGGCCTGCCAACCTTCGCCATGCATTCGATCCGCGAACTGGCCGGCAGTCAGGATCTGGCGCACCTGGTGAAAGTACTCACTGCCTTCTATTCGAGCAGCACGCTGCCCTGAAACGGACGCGGGTGCGCCGGCCAGCGCCCCGCATCGATGGTCACTGCAGATCGGCGTCGATGACCAGTGCCAGCTTGCCGGAGACGGTATTGCTGGCCAGGGCCGCGAAGGCCGCTTCGGCATCGCCGATCGGGAAGCACTGCTCCAGACGCGGTGACAATTTACCCTCGGCGAACATTGGCCAGACATTTTCCTCCATCTCGGCGAGCAACCCGGCCTTGTAGTCCGCATCGCGGCTGCGTAGCGTCGAGCCGATCAGCTGGATGCGCTTGGCCAACAACCCTGCCAGGTCCAGCTCGGCCTTGCGTCCGCCCATCAGGCCGATCATCACCCAGCGCGCGTCCAGCCCCAGCAGCTGCAGGTTCAGTGCAGCGTACTTGGCACCGACCGGATCGAGGATCAGGTCGAATGGCGCGAAATCGCGCAGCGCCTCCAGCGCCTCTCCACGCAGCACGCCGCCTTGTGCACCGAGCGCCTCGCAGTAGGCCAGACGCTCCGCCGATCCCACGCTGACCCAGCAGGGGTTGTCGAATGCCTTGCACAGCTGGATCGCCGCCGAACCGACACCGCTGGCCCCAGCATGCAGCAGCACCTTCTCGCCAGGTTGCAGCGCACCCAGCCGATACAGATTGAGCCAGGCCGTGGCATACACCTCAGGAATCACCGCCGCCTCGCGCAGCGACAGTCCCGCCGGCACCGGCAGCGCATGCCGGGCATCGACCACCACCTCCTCCGCCATACCGCCACCAGCCAGCAAGGTGCAGACCCGATCGCCAACCTGCCAACGGCTACCCGCGCCGGCCTCTATGACCACCCCGGCACACTCCAGACCGAGAATATCGGTCACGCCCGCTGGCGGCGGATAATGACCGGCACGCTGCAGCAGGTCGGCACGGTTCAACCCAGCGGCCGCAACGCGGATTCGCACCTCACCCTCGCCACACTCCGGGGCTGGTCGCTGCGCCCACTCCAGTTCCCCCTCGACGCCTTGCAATGCCTTCATGCTGCCTCCATAGTGAGTCCAATCCTGCGCCCAACCGTTACTCGCTGGTCTCTCCCAGCCATACCGACGGGCGCGTGCTTCATACCGCCGGACGCCTGACGAACCGGCGCCAACCCTAGATGGCCTAATATGCGTTATTCCTCAGCCTTACGTCGCCCTCAAACCATGAAACGCACGCTTGCCTGCACCGTTTTCACCCTGCTGTTCGGCCTCCAGGCCTCGCTGGCGTTGGCCAAGCCTGGCGACGCACCGAAGTGGGATTACCTTCAGCCGGACCGCGAGCAGGTCATCGCCAGCCTCAACGTCGTCGAGCTACTCAAGCGCCACCATTACAACAAGCCGCCGCTCAACGACGCACGCTCGGCAAAGATCTTCGACAGCTACATAGAGATGCTCGATCCGGCGCGCAGCTATTTCCTCGCATCGGACCTCGCCGAATTCAATCGCTGGCGCACCGAGTTCGACGACTTCCTCAAGCGCGGCAACCTGGAACCGGGCTTCCTCATCTACAAACGTCACCTGGAGCGCCTGGAAGATCGCCTCAACTATGCGCTGGGCCTGCTGCAACAGGGCGTCGACAAGATCGACTTCACCGTCGACGAGACGCTGCTGGTGGATCGAGAGAAAGCCGCCTGGGCGAAGGATCGCGCCGAACTCGATGACCTCTGGCGCAAGCGCGTGAA
Source organism: Stutzerimonas degradans (assembly GCF_024448505.1). Classification (GTDB taxonomy): domain Bacteria; phylum Pseudomonadota; class Gammaproteobacteria; order Pseudomonadales; family Pseudomonadaceae; genus Stutzerimonas; species Stutzerimonas degradans. Next base: position 80,054 of record NZ_JAMOHV010000004.1, on the reverse strand, counting down.
GGATGAAGTCCTGCGCCTGAAGATTGCCGGCAAGGAGCCCAAGGCCATTCAGGAACTGCTGACCAAGCGCTACAAGAACCAGCTCGCGCGACTGGAGCAGACTCGCGGCGAGGATGTGTTCCAGACCTACATCAACGCCTTCGCGCAGTCCTACGACCCGCACACGCAATACCTGTCGCCGGATAACGCGGAGAACTTCGATATCAACATGAGCCTGTCGCTGGAAGGCATCGGTGCGGTGCTGCAGAGCGACAACGAGCACGTCAAGATCGTGCGCCTGGTGCCGGCCGGCCCGGCAGAGAAAAGCAAGCAGCTGGCGCCGGCCGACAAGATCATCGGCGTCGCCCAGAGCGATGACGAGATGGTCGACGTGATTGGCTGGCGACTGGACGAAGTGGTCAAGCTGATTCGCGGCCCGAAGGGCTCAGTTGTGCGCCTGGAAGTGATTCCGGCGAGCAACGCACCCAACGACCAGACCAGCAAGATCGTCGCGATCACTCGCGAAGCGGTGAAGCTGGAAGAACAGGCGGCGAAGAAATCGGTGCTCAACCTCGAGCACCAGGGTCAGCAGTTCAAGCTCGGTGTCATCGAGATACCGGCCTTCTACCTCGACTTCAAAGCGCTGCGCGCCGGCGACCAGAACTACAAGAGCACCACCCGCGACGTGAAGAAACTGCTGACCGAGCTGCAGCAGGAGAAGGTTGATGGCGTAGTGATCGACCTACGCAACAACGGCGGCGGATCGCTGCAGGAAGCCACCGAGCTGACCGGCTTGTTCATCGACCAGGGGCCGACCGTGCTGGTGCGCAACGCCGACGGCCGCGTCGACGTGCTGGCCGACGAGAACGTCGGTGCATTCTATAAAGGTCCGCTAGCGGTGCTGGTCAATCGATTGTCCGCCTCCGCTTCGGAGATCTTCGCTGGCGCCATGCAGGACTATCACCGGGCTCTGATCCTCGGCGGACAGACGTTTGGCAAGGGCACCGTGCAGACCATCCAGCCTCTCAACCACGGCGAACTGAAGCTCACTCTGGCCAAGTTCTACCGGGTTTCCGGGCAGAGCACCCAGCACCAGGGCGTGATTCCGGACATCAGCTATCCGGCCGACGTCGATACCAAGGAGATTGGCGAAAGCGCGCTGCCCGAGGCAATGCCCTGGGACAGTATCCGCGCCGCGATCAATCCTGATATGAACCCGTTCAAGCCGTTCCTCGCCGAACTCAAGGCGCGCCACGAGGCGCGTACCGAGCAGAATCCGGACTTCGTGTTTACGCGTGATCGCCTGGCTCTAACCCAAGAGCTGATGCATGAAACCACGGTAAGTCTCAACGAGAGCAAGCGTCGCGCGCAGCAGGCCGCTATCGAGAAACGTCAGCTGTCGCTGGAAAACGCGCTGCGCCAGGCCAAGGGCGAAGAACCTCTGGCCAAGCTGGAAAAGGACGACGAGACGAGTACGCCTCACGAGCCCGAGAAACTCAAGCCGGAGGACGACGCCTATCTCGCGGAGAGCGGACGGATTCTGCTCGACTACTTGGGTCTCGATTCAGCGATGGCACAGCACTGATTACTGAACTGCGCTAACAGAAAGGCCGCCCAACGAGGCGGCCTTTTTTCATTCTCATCAGCTCCAGCAGACCTTATATGCCGCGGTGTGCGGCGAGCGCCTTGTAGCGATCGGCTTCTGCCGGATCCGCAGCCAGGCCATAGCCACCGGCACGGTAAAGCTGCTCTAGCCGCATCGCCGCCAGCGGATGCCCGGCAGTTGCCGCCTGCTCCCACCAGCGCGCAGCCTCAGGGCCATCTGGACCACGCGAGGCATCTTCACTGAGACTGATCACGCCCAGCTGGTAGGCCGCTTTGGCATCGCCGGCCTGAGCAGCCAAACGCAACAGCCGTATGCCTTCCTGCTTTGCGCCCAGACCCTGGCCACGAAAATAGAGCATATGGCCGTAGAAACTCTGCGCGGCACGATCGCCCAGATTGGCCTTGCGCGAGAACTGCCCTTCCATCCAGCGCCATAGCTTCGGCTGTTGCACCGCCCAACGCGCAGCCATCAGTTTGCGGGCGAGCAGATAGCCTGCGCTCGCGCGCAGCTTCCAGAGCATCATGGAACCTCCGGATAGTCGAATTCGAAAACCCGCGCGACCTCGCCAGCGTGCCAGGATGCCGCAGCGAACCCATCTGACGGTCCACTGAAGCGCCCGAGTTTCGTCGCACACTCGAAGAACCCCGTACGGGGTAGACGGCTGGCGCCCTGACTGATGACCAGTGCGCTGCGCAAAGGCCGTTCCGCCCGCGCATCCAACGCGGCCAGATGCTCCAGCGCAGCGGTCAGCGTTTGCATGGCCGGAGCCGGCAATTGCAGGCGCTCGACCAATGCTCGATAGGTCACCAGATGACGCTGCCGGCGAGCCTCGCCCAACTCCAGCAGCAGCGCTTGCCAATGCTGCCGACTGATGCGTACCGCAGGACGTTGCAGGTTCAAGCGTCGTCCTCCCAGCGTGGTACCTCGAGGGCACGGGCCAAGGCGCGGCGGATCGCCGTATCGGGTACCCGCTCACCGCTTTCAATCAATGCGAGATAGGCCGGGCTGATACCTACTGAGCGGGCCAACGCTGCGATATCCAGCCCCTTCGCCTCACGCAATTGTGGCAGCTGTCGCAGCGCCGATGCGCAAACAGCTTCAGGGGCAGGCTGAGGAGCGTCGGGTCGTCGCCCTACCGCATTCAGCAGCGCTTCATATTCGCTCCACGGCAGGACAGCATATTCGGGTGCGCCATCGCGCATGATGACCTGCACATTCATCTTTCTTTCCTGAACTCTTTGGCCTAGATAGCCAAATCTTAACAGTCTGGACAGGCAATGGAGCATCGCGCTGCCACTGCATTTCACTGTATGCAACGGCAGCGCATCCGCTCTAACGTCGCTCGGTTTCCTGCGCTGCCGGCAACACCTCCAGCGCCGCTTTACGCGACGGTGGCTGAGCGTCGCGCCAGCCACGAAACGCCACAAGCTCGTCGGACCACTTGCGCATGACCCAACCCATCACCGCCAGGTCATCGATGAAGCCGAGCCCGGGAATCCAGTCCGGAAGCGCGTCCAGCGGCGACAGAAAGTACAACAGCGCGGCAACTACCGACACGAGCGTCGACTTGCTGATCGCCCGGTACTCTCCGCGCCACCAAGCGACACACAACGCCTGAAACAGCGACAGATCCTCACGCAAACCTTTGAGCAACCCGCCGTGAGAGGAGCGCTTACGCGCGACCGCCAGCAGCAACGCGGGAACTCTGCCACGAGCAATGACGCGTTGGGCAACGGGTAGGTATCGCAGGAAATTCCAGGGCGCTTTCATACAGAGTTTCCTCCAGGCAGCGTCCTTGCTGGGTTAGCGAGGTTACCCACAGAAGCTGTGGATAACCTTGTGAATTGTTTATGGATGATTGCGTCAAACGCCCTACTCACGGGCCTCTGAGACAAATCGCTCCTTTTTTGCGCAGCCGCCCAAGTCATTGAAAAACAATGACTTATGTCATTTGATTAAGCAACGACAAGGAGACGGAGACGAACGGTCTCCTGGCCGTTTGAAATGTGCATAACCGTCATATGTCAACGCTTTTTCGATAGCGTTTTTGACTGGGCTGCAGCGACAGGGTTCGGCCGAAGGAGGGGCTGGCACGAAGCGAGCCAGTGCGACTCGCTTCGGCTGCAGGTTACAGACTGAGCTTGCTGCGGTTCTTCTCGAGCGTTGCCGCGCCGATGCCCTTGACCTCCAGCAGCTCGTCGACTGACTGGAACGGGCCGTGGTCGTCGCGATAATCGATGATCGCCTTCGCCTTGGTCGGGCCGATGCCTTTGAGTTCCCGGGTCAGGGTTTCTGCGTCGGCGCTGTTGATCTTGACGACTGCAATCTCGGCATTCGCTGCCGGTACAGCGGCAGGAGCGCTCTGCTGAGGATTACTGGCAGCATGGCCTGGCACGGCCAGCGAGGTGAGTAGCGCGAAGGCCACTGCGGAAAGAAATGCTTTGCTCATATTCACGTCCTTATGAAGTTTGAAGGCTGCGGTACTTCCTGCTCCGCAGCGTGCTTAATCTAGACAGCGTTCTAGCGAAGTCAAAACGGGATGCGTTTTTTGCGAACCCCGTCAACCTGCCGTTACCTCATCGCGTTGAACAGGTTGAGCCCACTGATCTTCACATAGCTCTGCTGCGCCGCCTCGAGGATGACGGTCTGGAACGACAGGCGCGACAACGCTTCGGCATAGTCCAGCTCTTTCAGCTCGGCCTGCACCGATTTGTTCACCAGCGTCACGTCCTCGTTATCGGTCTGCGTCGTTTCGATCACGTTCAGCCGCGCACCGATATTGCCGCGCGCGGCATCGACGCTGACCATGCCGTGGTCGAGGTTGGTCAGCGCGACGGCAACGGCATCGTGAACCCCCTGATTACCCGTGATAGGGTTTTCCAACGCGGAGCGTAGGCTGGCGATGGTGCTGAGGATGCCCTGCTTCTGCTGAGTAGCGTCCAGCGTAACCTCAACCGAATCGCCAGCCGCAGGCGTGCCGTTAAACTGCATGACCACACCACGAAAAACGAGTTTGTCGCTTGTGTCCGTTTTGTCGTCCAAAGAACCGGACGCGAGGACGAGATTGGGATCGGCAAATGGATCAGCAAAATCAGCTGGCGGAGCGCTGAGATCGTAGACGATGTAGTCAGTTTCCGAAGTGAAGTGCACGCCAATGCCCGCAGCGGGAAATGCCGGATTTGCGCTGAGCGCGACCTCATCCTGAACCAGCGGAGCCGAAACGCTCAACGTGGAACCGGCTTGAGCGGTGAAGACGCTTTGGTAACGCCCGGCATTGATCACGTTCTCAAAGACCGACTTGCCATTGTCGCTGATCGGAATATTTAACGAGCTGGCGATTTGCAGCTTGCGCTGCCCCTCATCACCTTCGTAGCTATAGCTGCCATCGGCGCCCCGCACGAACGGCTGTGTCTTGCCCTGAAAGCCCGCGAACAGATATTCGCCTCGCGCGTTACGGGTGTTCATCAACGACAGCAACTCATCCTCTCGCTCGCCCAGTTCGGCCGCAATGGACTTGCGATCCTGCGGATCGAGCGCGCCGTTGCCGGCCTGTACTGCCAGCTCGCGCACGCGCTGCAATACGGTGTTTACCGAATTGAGCGTGACCTCTTCCTGGGTCAGGCTGTTCTTCGCCGCCGTGAGGTTGGCGTTGTACTGGCTCAACACGTTCTGCTGCTGTTCCAGCTGCAGCAGGCGTACCGACGCGACCGGATCGTCGGCCGGAGTGAGGATGCGGTTGCCGGTGCTGATCTGTTCCTGAGTACGGGTCGCGTTGGCGTAGTTGCGTTGCAACCCGGCGACGCCGTTGTTGAATGCCTGCAAGGTCGAGATGCGCATGGTCGGGCCTGTTAGCGGAAGGTGCTGATCAATGTATCGAACAGCGAGCGGGCAACTTGAATGATCTGCGCCGAGGCGTTGTAGTACTGCTCGAACTTGATCAGGTTGGCGGCCTCCTCGTCGAGGTTGACCGCCGACAGCGAGTCGCGGTTGTCGGTGGCCTGCTTGAGGATCGCGCCGTTCGCCTCGCTGTCCAGTCGCGCCTGCGCGGTCAGCGTGCCAACGCGCTCGACCAGCTCGCCATAGCCGTCGGTGAAACTGAAACCGGAACCCGCCACGTTGTTATCGACACCGATGCTCTGCTTGCTTTGCAGGTCGGCCAGCTTCAGGGCGTTGCGGTTGTCGGAGACTCCACTCTGGTTGAAGGCGATACTGAAATCATCACCATTTGCCGGACGGCCGCTCATGGCAAAGGCCAGCTGATACGTCTCGGTGCCAGACGTATAAGCCACCCGCACGGTATTGGCGGTGCCCGACGTAAAGCTGGGAGCGGGCGTCAACGGATTGCCCTGATCATCAACGTACGACCAGCCGCTCGGCAGCGGATCGCCCAGCGTATAGGTCTTGCCATCTGCACTCAGCGTTACCTCGAGCGAAAGGCTGGCTGCGCTGAGCACGCTCTTGTCTATCGGCGACGGGCCATTGACCAGATCAGGCTGACCGATCAGTCCGGTTCCGCTGTTTTGCAAATTACCTTCGGCACGCATCGGCGCGGCGAACGCCAGTTGATCCGCCTGATCGAGCACCGCCGTGATATCGGTTGCACCGCGACGCGTGGGCTGCAGCGTGAATTTGTCGCCCAGCGCGGGTGCCGGCGTTCCCGGCACGATCTGGAATCCCTGATCCCGGCCGCTCTTGTCGGTGATGCTCAGGCTGCCATCCGCATTAGTGGTCACCGTCATCGGCTGGCTGTCGCTCAGGCGACGCACCGTGTAGCCGCCAGCGCCGTACTCCATGAGATAGTCGCTGGTGGTCAGCAGATTGGTTTGCGTGATGTTCAGCGCCGGTTGCGCGTTGCTGCTGTTGCCGGAAAACGCATTGACGCGCAGCTTGGCCAGCGCCGGATCGTTGTAATCGCCAAACAGCGCCGTCCCCACATTGCCCTTCAGATCCAGCCCTTGCCCGAGCTGGCTGTTGACCTGATCGCTCACCGCCAGTGCCAGACGGCCCAAGGAGTTCATGGTCGAGTCCAGCACCTCGCTGCGGTAGCGAATCAGCCCGCCCAGCTCGCCACCGCTGATCTGCGAGGTGATGCCCTGGCGCGAGCCGCCGCTGATGAACTGTACCTCGTGGCGGTTAGGGTCGCCCTGCCCCGGCACCACTTCCAGGCGCGCCACGCTGCTGCCCACCACCAGCGGCTGGCCGCTGCCGATGAAGATGTTGAAGCTGCTGTCGTCCTGCGGAACCACCGTTACGCCGATGTAGGTGGACAGCTGGCGCACCGCCTCTTCGCGAGCATCAAGCAGATCGTTCGGCTGCTTGCCATTGGCGGCAGCGACGGCGATGGCTTCGTTCAGGCTGCCGATGCTGCTGGCCAGTCGGTTGACCTGATCGGTGACTGCGGACATCTGCTTGTTGGTGAACGCGTTCTGCTCGGCCAGCCGGTCATAGACGGTATTGAAACGCCGCGCCAGGCCTTCGGACTCGGCCAGCACCAGCTGCCGCGCCGGAATGTTGGCCGGGTCCTCGGCCGCGGTCTGCAATGCGGAAAAGAAGCTCTGCAATGCCGGGGTGATTCCCGTGGTAGTACCGGCAAGCAGCGAGTCGAGCTGATCAATCTGACTCTTGTAGGCCGCGACGTCGCTATTGAGCGCCGTGCTGCTGCGCAACTGACTGGTCAGGAACTCGCTATAGCTGCGGCGCACATCGACCAGCGTGGTGCCGGAGCCGATATAACCCGCGCCGCTGAACTGTGCCAGCCGTGTCGCCTGGGTCGCATCCTGGCGCGTGTAGCCCGGCGTGTTGACGTTGCTGATGTTGTGGCCGGTGATCGACAGCTGCGTCTTGCTGGCGGAAAGCCCGGACAGGCCAATATTGAGTAGGTCAGCCATGAATTAGCCTCTGGTCCGCATGGCGGGCGCCGAACCTGCGTCGGCGACGGTCTGATAGGTCTGCATCTTGCGCGCGATCTGGCTGATCTTGCGCGCGTACTGCGGATCGGTGGCGTAGCCCGCCTTCTGCAGCTCCTTGACGAAGCGCTCGGAATCACCGGAATTGCTGGCGACCTGAATGGCGGTGCGGTAACGGTCGTTGTTCTCCAGCAGGCTGACGAAGTCGTTGAAGCTCTGCTCGAAGGAGTCGTAGGCTCGGAAGCCCGCTACCTCGCGGGTGGCCTTGCCATTGACGTACTCGGTGGTGGTCGCGGTGGCTGACTCCCCCTGCCAGCCGGTAGCCTTGATACCGAACAGGTTGTGGCTATTGCTGCCGTCGCGGTGACGGATCATGGATTTGCCCCAGCCGGTTTCCAGCGCGGCCTGCGCCACCAGATAGCGTGGCTCGACGCCCAGGCGCTCGGCGGCCTTCTCGGCCATCGGCAGCATGGTGGTGATGAATTCCTCGCGCGAGCTGAAGCGCGTCTTGCTCGGCGCTGCGGCGGCATTCGCCGGTACCCCGTTGACGATCAGCGACTTGTCCTGCGGGGCGGCGAAGGCGGTGGCGGGCTTCCAGTCCAGTTCGACCAGCGGCTTGCCATCGGATACCAGCGCCTGCGGCGCGGCAGGATTGGTTGCCGAAACATTGGCGACCTGGCGCTCGCTGAGCTTGCCTGGCAACGCCAGGCGGCGCTGGTTGAGCAGACGCGAGTCGTCACGCACGGCCTCGGTCGCCGCGGCCGGCTTGTTCGGCCAGCTCGCGCCTTCGGTGGCAGCGACCTGGGCGAACGGGTTCGGCCGGCTGGCGGTTTCAGTCTGCTTGCTCAGCTGGCGCACCAACACGTCGGCCAGGCCGATGCCGCCGCCGTCTTTCGACAGACTGACCGACAGCTGCTGGTCGTACATCTCCTGATACTGCTTGGCGGCCTGGCTGTTCAGCGGGTTGTCTTCGGCCAGCACGGCATTGGCCGAGCGCATCGACTTGAGCATCTCGTTGAGAAACAGCGACTCGAATTCCTGCGCAACCTTGCGCACGTTTTCTTCGCCATCGCGATCCTTACCCACCTTCAACTGGTTGAGGCGATTGAGATCGGTGTAGCTGCCGCTGTCGAGACCGCGCCCGCTGGCGCCCAGACGAGTATCCATATCCGTTAAACCCTTAGATCACGATCAGATCGGCCTGCAATGCACCGGCCTGCTTGAGCGCCTCGAGAATCGCCATAAGGTCGCTGGGCGCCGCGCCGACCTGGTTCACCGCACGCACGATCTCGTCCAGCGTGGTGCCGGGACCAAACTTGAACATCGGCTTGGCTTCCTCTTCGGCCTGCACCCGGGAGTTGGGCACCACCGCGGTCTGCCCAGCGGAGAACGCCTCCGGCTGGCTAACCTGCGGATCCTCGGTAATGGTCACCGTCAGGCTGCCGTGGGTGACGGCGGCTGGCTGCACGCGCACGTTCTGACCGATGACGATGGTGCCGGTGCGCGAATTGATGATGACCTTGGCCACCGCCTGGCCGACGTCAACCTCGAGATTCTCCAGGATCGACAGGTAATCCACTCGCTGGCTCGGGTCCAGCGGCGCGCTGACGCTGATGGAGCCGCCATCCAGCGCCTGCGCCACGCCTGGGCCGAGTAGGTCATTGATCTGGTCGACGATATTCTTCGCCGTGGTGAAGTCCGGTCGATTGAGGTTGAGCGTCAGCGTGTTGCCTTGGTTGAAGGCACTCGGCACCTGCCGTTCGACGGTCGCCCCTCCCGGAATTCGCCCGGCCGACGGTACGTTGACGGTGACCCGTGAGCCGTCGGCGCCGCTGGCATCGAAACCGCCGACCACCAGATTGCCCTGCGCGATGGCGTAGACGTTGCCGTCGATGCCCTTGAGCGGCGCCATCAGCAGGCTGCCGCCGCGCAGGCTCTTGGCGTTACCGATAGAGGACACGGTGATGTCGATGGTCTGCCCAGGCTTGGCGAATGGCGGCAACTCGGCGTGAATGGAAACCGCCGCGACGTTCTTCAGCTGCACGTTGCCGCCGGCCGGCACTTTGATGCCGAACTGCGCCAGCATGTTGTTGAACGTCTGCACGGTGAACGGCGTCTGTGTAGTCTGGTCGCCGCTGCCGTTCAGGCCGACCACCAGTCCGTAGCCGACCAGCTGGTTGGCGCGCACGCCGTTGATGGTGGCGACGTCCTTGAGGCGCTCGGCCTGGGCGGTCATGGCCAGGCCGAGCAGGCCGAGCAGCACGAAGATTTTGCGCATCATGGAACAGCCTCCGGTCAGAACGGCCACAGCGGGCTGATGAAGAAGCGATCCAGCCAACCCGGCTGGCTCGCGTCGGCGAAGGCACCCGTGCCCGAATAGGTGATGCGCGCGTCGGCAATCCGTGTCGAAGGCACGGTGTTGTCCGTGGTGATGTCGTCGGCCCGCACCAGGCCGGCGATGCGCACCAGCTCGTCGCCGGTGTTGAGCGTCATCCACTTCTCACCGCGCACCGCGAGGATACCGTTGGGCAGCACCTCCGAGACGGTCACCGTGATCGAGCCGGAGAGGCTGTTGCTCTGCCCCGCCTGACCGGAGCCGGAGGTGTCACGCTCAGCCTCGTATTCGGCGCCGAGCGTCATCTTGTTGCCGGTCAGCGGATTGCCCATCGAAACGCCACCGCCGAACAGCGAGCCCAGGCCGATGTTGGCGCTGCTGTCCTTGGAAATCTGCGACGAGGCATTCTTGCTCGCCTGGGTCCGCTCGTTGAGGGTGATGGTGATGATGTCGCCCACCCGGAAGGCCTTGCGGTCGTCGTAGAGGTTGGTCTCGAAACCGGCCTGATAGATCGCACCGTTGTTCTGCGCCGCCGGCAGCGGCGTACGCGGCAGCACCGGCGCATAGTACGGATCGTTCGGCTTGGGCGCCGGCGCCACGCAGCCGGCCAGGGCCAGCGCGGACGATATCGAGACAACAACGGTCAACAAGCGGCTCATACACACCTCAGCCCGGACAGGGCCACTGAAACGACTTCGGACACAGCGAGCTATCCATGCCCTGCAACAACGGTTAACGCGACTTACAACTGCTGGGTAACGAACGACAGCATCTGGTCGGCGGTGGAGATGACCTTGGAGTTCATCTCGTAGGCGCGCTGGGTGGTGATCATGTTGACCAGCTCCTCCACCACGCTGACGTTGGAGTTTTCCAGGGTGTTTTGCAGCACCGTACCCAGGCCGTTGAGGCCCGGCGTACTGATCTGCGGCGCGCCGCTGGCCGCGGTCTCCAGGAACAGGTTGCTGCCCATCGCCTGCAGGCCGGCCGGGTTGATGAAGTCAGCCGTCTGGATATTGCCGATGATCTGCGGCTGCGCATTGCCCAGCATAGTCACCGAGACGGTGCCGTCTTCGCCGACGGTGAAAGTCTGGGTTTCCGGCGGCACGACAATGGCAGGTTCCAGCGAATAGCCGTTGGAGGTGACGATCTGGCCGTCGGAGCTCAGGTGGAAGCTACCGTCGCGGGTGTAGGACACGGTGCCGTCAGGCAGCAGCACCTGGAAGAAGCCGCGCCCGTTGATCGCCATGTCGAGCGGCTGTTCGGTGGTCTGCAGGCTGCCGGTGGTAAAGATCTTCTGCGTGCCGGTGATGCGTACCCCGGTACCCAGTTGCAGGCCGGACGGCAGCTCGCTGTCCTGGCTGGACTGCCCGCCGGGCTGGCGACGGATCTGATAGAGCAGGTCCTGGAACTCGGCACGATCACGCTTGAAGCCGGTGGTCGAGACGTTGGCCAGGTTGTTCGAGATGGTCGTCAGGTTCATGTCCTGGGCGGACAAACCGGTCTTGCTGACCCAAAGTGCTGGAAGCATGTGCTTTCTCCTCGTGCGTCGAGCGGACGCGACGCGCTGGTGTTAGCTGATTTGCAGGACGCGAGCCATCGCAGCCGCATCATCCTCGGCGGTGCGCATCATCTTCACGTGCAGTTCGAACTGGCGCGACAGCGCCAGCATGGATGTCATTTCGGCCACCGCATTCACATTGCTCGCCTCGAGGAAGCCCGAGGTCACGCGCACGCCTGCGTCGGCCTCCACTGGCTGGCCGCCCTTCATGCGGATCAGCCCATCGGTGCCCTTCTCCAGCTGCTGCGGATCGGGATTGACAAGTTTCAGGCGATCGACAGTGACGACCACGTTCGGGTCTTCGCCCAGAGCGCGGATGCTGATGGTGCCGTCCTGACCGATGTCGACCTTTTCCTCGGGCGGAATGGCGATCGGCCCGCCGTTGCCCATCACCGGCATGCCATCGGCGGTACGCAGCACGCCGAGCACATCGATATTCAAGCTGCCGGTGCGCACGTAGGCTTCGCCACCATCGGGCGCCTGAACCGCGATCCAGCCTTCGCCTTCGATGGCGACATCCAGATCGCGCCCGGTTTCCTGTAGCGCGCCGGCGGTAAAGTCCGTACCCGGGCGCTCGGTCATCGCGTAGACACGCGCCGGGAAACTGTCGCCGAACACCTGCATCGAACGCGCCTGCTCGAAATCCCGCCGAAATCCGGTGGTGGAGATGTTCGCCAGGTTGTTCGCATGGGCCTGCTGTGCCCGCGCGTTCTGGCTGGCGCCGGTCATGGCCACGTAGAGCATCTTGTCCATCAGCAAACTCCAAGACGCGAGATTGACACTCGCCATTCTGTTGACATCGAGATAGCAAGGCGCGTGCCACCGCGACCATAACCGCCCAAGCCATTGAATCGGAAGCGTTTTTCAGAAACGACGAAGGCCCTTGCGGGCCTTCGATCGAGGAAGCGGCGGAATCCTGCCGGTGGCGGCAAGCCGCTTGCCTCTCAACCTCAGCGCAGGTTGATGATGGTCTGAGTGATCGCGCTTTCCGTTTCGATGGTCTTGGCATTCGCCTGATAGTTGCGCTGGGCGACGATCAGGTTGACCAGCTGGTCGGACAGTTCGACGTTGGAGTCTTCCAGCGCACCGGCCTGCAGCGCCCCGAGGGTGCCGGACATCGGCGTGCCCACCACCGGCTCACCGGATTCGAACGACTGCACCCACTGCGTCTTGCCCACCGGAGTCAGGCCCTGCACGTTGGCAAAGTTGGCCAGCACAATCTGCCCCTGCACCTTGGACTGGCCGTTGGTGTAACGCGCAAAGATCACGCCGGTGTCGTCGATTTCCAGGCCGGCCAGCTCGCCGGTGGTGTAACCGTCCTGAGCCACGCTGTTTACCGCAAAGGTACTGGCGTACTGCGAGGACTTGGAGAAGTCGAGGACGATGCCACCCGGGTTGGCCAGGGCGCCGTTCCAGCTCCAGTTAGCGCCATCGGCAATGGCCGGCACCCAACCACCGGTAGGCGGATTGCCGGTCGCCGCGTTGAGAGTGACCTTCTTGGTGGCAGCATCGACAGAAAACAGCCCCGAGCCGTCATCACTAACAGTCGTCAGCGCGCCAGCGGAGTTGAAGGTCAGCCCCATCACGTATGGCAGAGGCTCGCCCGCCGGATCGGCCGGATTGCGCCCATCAACCAGAACCTTCATATCCCACGTATTAGCGCCGGTCTTGACGAAATACTGCGTCATGACATGCGCGTTGCCTTGCGAGTCATAGATGTTAAGCGAGGTAGAGCTGTTATATGTAGTCGGATCCGCCGGATCAAATGTCAGCGCCGCAGCAGGAAGAGCAATACTTTCAACTGACGCAACCGCAACAGAATCAGCCAAGACCGCTGTATCGGCTGCATTCATGGCAGACCGAATTGCCGCTTTGATGGCCGCTTCATACCCCGCGGAGTCAACGAGATTACCAGCACCATCCTCAAAGGGCGTCCTGCTCGGCTCGCTATAGATACCTTTCAATTTAGCGAGAAAAAAATCGCCCGCGCCGGGTGCTGCCGTTGACAAGTCGGATTGCCAGGCGACGGGGTCAAACGCAACATCATCTATCTGGCTGCTCGAGAGGGCCATGCTACCCGGCTGCGCCCTCAGTTCCGCTAATGCCGCACCATTAAATGCAGCCTGCCAAGTCGCCGGCGACGTCTGCGTCGAATTCAGGTTGAACGCCGTGGTGATCTGGCTGGTCGCCTTCGGTGCCTGGTTGGTGGTCTGCACCTGCAGATCGCCAACGACGCCGCTCTGCAGATTGCCGTTCGCATCGACCGGATAGCCCTGCAGCTTGTAACCGAAGTTATCGACCAGAAACCCGGTGCGGTCGGTGCCGAAGTAGCCCGCGCGGGTATAGCTCATGGCACCGTTGTTACTGACCTGGAAGAAGCCGTTGCCGTTGATCGCCAGATCCAGAGCGTTCTGCGTGTAGTTGATGTTGCCCTGGTTGAACTGCTGGGAAATGTTCGACATCAGCACACCGCTGCCTTGCGGGTTCTTGCCGGTCCCCATGACGGAAGCGGCATACACATCGGAAAACTCCGCACGCGACTGCTTGAAGCCGACCGTGCCGGCGTTGGCGATGTTGTTGCCGGTGACGTTGAGATCCTTGCTCGCGGCACGCAGGCCGCTGAGACCGATATTGAAGGACATTGAATCGCTCCTTTCGCCGGGTGCCGGCGGTTATTGTCCGATGACCTGGACCTGGGAAAGCCCGATGCTGCCGATACCGGCCAGGTTGAGCATCAGCTCCCCGCCGTTCTGCCCGAGCGTGACGCTGTCCACATTGGCCGGAAGCAGGGTGTACAGCCCCTTCGTTTCGCCGTCGTAGGTAGCCTGCGCCTCGAACTTGTAGGTGCCGGGCGGCAAGGTTTTGCCGCTGGCATCCTTGCCGTCCCACATGAAGGAGACGTTGCCGGCCTGCTGCTGCCCGAGGTTGACGCGACTGACCGAAGCGCCGGTGCTGTCGTAGATGTTGACGAACACGTTGCTGCTCGACGTTGGCAGCACCAGACTGGCTTTGAAGGTTTCGCTGGTGTCGACCACCGCCTTGTCGGTCGGCACGATGACCTTGCGCCCTACCAGCGACGATGCCTGCAACGCTTGCGACGACTGGTAGCCGGAGAGGATGGTCTCCATGCTGGAATTCAGTTTTTCGACGCCCTCGACGGTGCTGAACTGCGCCAGCTGGCCGATGAACTCGCCGTTCTCCTGCGGTTCCAGCGGATTCTGGTTGTTCATCTGCGCGACCAGCAGTTCGAGGAACTCGTTCTTGCCGAGCTCTTCGCCCTTGACCTCACGGTCCTTGCCGAACTGGTACTGATCCAGTATCGAGCCGGTACCGCCAACGCCGCTTGTTGTGCTCATCAAAAGGCTCCCTTACTGACCCAGTGTCAGCACTTTCTGCAACATGGTCTTGGCCGTGTTCATCAGCTCGGCATTGGTCTGGAACGCGCGGCTGGCGGAAATCATGTCGGCCATCTCCTCTACCACGTTGACGTTCGGGTAGTAGACGTAGCCCTTGTCGTCGGCCGCCGGGTGATTGGGCTCATAACGGGCCTGCAGCTCGCTCTGGTCCTCGACCACACCAAGCACCTGCACACCGACGCCGGCCTGGTCCTGATCGGCGAACAATGACTCGTTCGGCGCGCCGCTGGCCTGCTGCAGCATGGTGGCGAACACTGGGTGACGAGCCCGGTAGGTCTCATCGACGCTGGACGACACCGTCTCGGCGTTGGCGATATTGCTGGAGATGGTGTTGAGGCGCGTGCTTTGCGCACTCATGCCGCTACCAGCGATGTTGAAGACATTACTCAGGGACATGGCTGGACTCCTTATTCGCCACGCAGGGCGCTCATCAGCCCGCGGAACTTACTGTTGAGCAGGGTGAAGCTCGCCTGAAAATCGACGGCGTTCTGCGCGTAGTTGGATTGCTCTATCTGCAGATCGACGGTGTTCTGATCGAGCGAGGCATGCGCCGGTGTGCGAAAGCGCAACGAGGGATCGGCGATCTCCAGTCCTTCGGCGGCGATGTGCCGGGCGTCGGTGGTACGCGTGGCGAAGCTGCCCTCACCGCGTGCGGCCTGCGCCGCCAAAACGGCGCCGAAGTCCAGATCACGCGCCTTGTAGTTGGGCGTATCGGCGTTGGCGATGTTGTTGGCCAGCACCTCGGCACGCTGTGCACGAAAACCAAGCGCCTTCTCGTGAATGCCGAGTGCTTTGTCGAAACTGATGCTCATGGATCTGGGCCTCTGCCGGATACAAGTCTGCTGGCGCAAACTTGAGCAAAGCCCATGCCATCTATTCAACCGATTGATTTATAAGGTTTTATTTCGAACGACGCCAGTTTAGGCGTCAAAAGCGGCAAGGCTTTACCGCTGCGTTGCCGCGTACCGTCATGATGCATGACGGTTTTCTGCCGCCGACAAAGGCTATCGCGCCTGATAAATGATGCCCGGGCTGCACTGAACCATCTGATACAGCTCAGGCAAGCCGTTGAGCGCCTCGGAAGCGCCGAGGAACAGGTAACCGCCGGGCTTGAGCGTCGCATGAATACGGCGAAGGATGTCTTTCTTCACGTCGGCGGAGAAGTAGATCAGTACGTTACGGCAGAACACGATGTCGAACTTGCCCAGCGCGGCATAGCTGTCGAGCAGGTTCTGCGTCCGGAACTCGACGCGTGCGCGAATAGGCGGTTTGACCGCCCAACGCCCCGGCGCGGCAACATCGAAGTAGCGCTGCAGACGCTCGCTGGACAAGCCGCGGGCGATGGCCAGGCCGTCATACTCAGCCGCCTTGCTGGCCGCGAGCATGGTTCCAGACAATTCGGTGGCGACGATCTGTACCCCCAATCGCGGCTGGCTCGGGCTGGCCCGCTCGAACTCATCGATACTCATCGACAGCGAATAAGGCTCCTGCCCCGAGGAGCAGGCAGCCGACCAGATCCGCAGCCGCTGGCCCGCGCCACTCTTGAGCAGCTCGGGCAGCACCCGGTTCTTGAGAACCTCAAAGGGATAGGTGTCGCGAAACCACAGGGTTTCGTTGGTCGTCATGGCATCGACGACCTGCTCGCGCAGGCCCGAGCGCGGCATGCTCTGAATCTTCCTGACCAGCTCGCCAAGCGAGGTGATGTGCTGTTGCTCCATCAGCTTGTTCAGTCGACTGGAGACCAGATACTGCTTGTTGCTGCCCAGCAGGATGCCGCACGTCTTTTCAAGAAATACCCGGAACTGCTCGAAATCCTGATCGCCTGACACTAATTGCTCCCGCCCTGGTAATGAGAGGTCATGGCCTCAGTTTCCGTCCGCACGTTTTATCCGCTCCGCCACGCGGGTGGCCAGATCGTCCGGCTGGAATTTGGCAAGAAAATCGTCCGCGCCAACCCGCTTGACCATGTTCTGGTTGAACACCCCCGATAGCGAGGTATGCAAAAGGATATGCATGTCCTGCATACGCGGGTCGTGACGCACCTCAGTAGTCAGGGTATAGCCATCCATTTCCGGCATTTCAATATCGGAAATCATCATCATGAACTCATCGGCCGGACGTCGCCCCTCATCGGCCATTGCCTTCAGATAGTTCAGCGCCTGACGCCCGTCATTGAGCGCCACCACCTCTACGCCCAGATTCTGCAGACAGCGGATGATCTGCTTACGCGCGACGGAGGAGTCGTCGACGATCAGCACGCGAAACGACCCGGCACGGGCCTGCACATCAGCATCGATGACAGCGGCCGAAACCGTTTCCGAAACCGGCGCGGCTTCGGCCAGAACCTTTTCCACGTCGATGATTTCGACCATCTGCCCGTCGAAATGCGTCACTGCCGTGAGGTAATGATCGCGTCCGGCACCCTTGGGCGGCGGGAGGATTTCCTCCCAGTTCATGTTCACGATGCGCTCGACTGATCGCACCAGGAAACCAAGGGTCCGATTGTTGTACTCGGTGATGATGGTAAAGCAGCTCTGCAGATCGTCGAGCGCGGGCTTGCCGATGGCCAATGCCAGATCGAGGATCGGCAACGTATTGCCGCGGATATTGGCGACACCGCGGACGACAGCGGTCGAGCGCGGCATGACGGTCAGGCGCGGGCACTGCAGTACTTCTTTCACCTTGAACACGTTGATGCCGTACAGCTGCGCGCCGTCGAGGCGGAACAACAGCAGCTCCAGACGGTTCTGCCCCACCAACTGGGTTCTCTGGTTAACCGAATCCAATACTCCGACCATGCCGTCATCCTCATGCGTTAGCAGCAGCGCTGCCTAAAGCCAAAACGGGCTCGATGGGCACGCCCCTTGCTTCGGATCGAGCCATGAATGCTCAACCGACATTATTTCGACACGCCGCCAAAACGACGCGCAGCCGCTTCGCCATCTTTGCGTGCCTGGCCCTGCTCAGTGCCTCTGCTCTGGCGGAGCAGATGCCGACTCTGTCACATCCCGACCAGCTTATCGACGAGACTCGAAAGTTTCTTGAGCAGGCGACAACGGACTATCTGCGACGTAGCGACATCGCCGGCCGTCACGAAATCGAAGTGAATCGCCTGGACCCTCGCCTGCGCCTGGCCAGTTGCGACAAGCCACTCACCTTCAAGCTCGAGAGCCCCGCGCAACCGATCGGTCGCGTCACGGTTCGCGTCAGTTGCGAAGGCAGCTCGCCGTGGTCACTGTTCGTTCCTGGCCAGGTTCGCCTGTTTCGGGATGTCATCATCGCCGCACGCCCACTCAAGCGCGACAGCACCCTCAGTGCCGCCGACGTCTACCTGGCTGAACGGGATGTGTCCTTGCTCACCCAAGGCTATCTGACGTCGCTCGACCAGGTATTGGGCAACAAGCTGACGCGGCCGGTTCAACTCGATCAGGCGCTCGCGCCTACCCTTCTGCAGCTCGCCGAGGTGGTACGTAAGGGCGATCAGGTAGTCATCACCGCGCGCAGCGGAGGCATCAACGTCCGCATGCCCGGTGAAGCGATGTCCGACGGTGCACCCGGCACGCAGATCCGTGTAAAAAACCTGCGCTCGGGACGAATCGTCAAAGCTCGGGTCGCCGGCCCCGGGCAGGTTGAGGTGGCTATGTAGCGGAGCCTCCCGCTGCATGTGCGAGACACAGCCATGACGATGGTGGATAAAAAAGCTAAAGTTCTTCCGGACGTTGCCGAAAACCGGGCAAGCGTCCTGATTCCTTCGAGGTTTGCATCATGGTCATCGACTTCAACCGGCCCAACAGCGCTCTCGGGTCGACCGCTACGCGTAGCGGCAGCGTTCAAGGCAACGAGCGCCCCACGGCGCAGCCGGCGAGCGGCGATACCGCACCAGTCAGCAGCAATATTACGGCTCCGGCTGGCGAATCCGTACAACTGAGCCCCGAAGCCCAGCGCCTGCAGCAGGCCATGGACAAGCTCAATGAACAGCCGTCCGTAGATCAAGAGCGCGTGGCCAAACTGCGGCAAGCCATCGCCGACGGCAGCTATCAGGTCGACAGTCAGCGCGTCGCCTCCAAGCTGCTGGCGTTTGAAACCCAGCGCTAAGGCGACTCAGCGCCCCTTTCCGAGCCAGACATGCAAGACGAAGCCCTGCTCCAGCAACTGAATGGCGATATCGACATCGCCCAGCAATTACTTGAGCTCGCCGAGCAGGAATTTCAGGCGCTGAGTGATCGCGATCTGGCGAAACTGGAAGGCATCCTCTCGCAGACGCAACCACTGCTTGCACTACTCGGCCAGCATGGCGGCCTGCGCAGCCAGTGGCTGAGCGAACAAGGGCTGAGCTCGGATCGTGCCGGCCTGCAACAACTCGCCGCGAAGACCCCACTAGGCCCCCGCATTCTTGAGCAGGCCGATTCACTCGAGACCGCCTTGAATGCCTGCCGCGCAGCCAACGAGCGTAACGGCCGACTGATTCGCGCCAATCGCGCAGCCGTCGGCAGCATGCTGGAGATTCTGCAAGGCAGTAACGCGACGCCGGACCTGTACGACAACCGGGGCGGCACGGCCAAGACCACTCAACAAAGGCCTCTCAGCCAGGCCTGACCCCCCCCACACACGGACGCGCGGGCATGACCGTTCGCGACGCAGCTGCGCTGAGAGACCTGGAACGTGGCAAATCCTTTCATTGAAGAAGCTGGCCCACAACCACCCAAGCTGCTGACCTCGCCCCTGGAAATCCATGCGAGCCTCAAACCGCTGCTCGATAACCGCAGCCCGGTGATGATTCGCTTCGACGAGCGCAACCAGCGCTACCAGAGCTTTCTGATCGAACTGGACCGCGAGAAAGGCTGGCTTGCACTGGATGAACTGATCCCCAATGACGGCGAGCGCCTACTGCTTCAAGGCGAAGCCTTTCATCTGGAGGCGTTCGACGAAGGCGTGAGAATTGCCTGGAGCAATTCCCAGCCGATCCATCCGAGCGAGATGGACGGCGCACGCTGCTATTGGGTTCCGATCCCCACAGAGCTGACCTATCACCAGCGCCGCAACGCCTATCGCGCGCCGCTGCAAGGCGCGCCTATTGCCACCACGTTGGGCGGCAACAGGCTACGCAACAGCCTGGAAGGCAAGCTTCTCGACATATCTGCCACCGGCTGCAAGGTGAGTTTCAAAGGCGATGTGCAAAGCCGGCTGCAGACCGGCCAGGTATACGAACAGCTCTCCGTACGCCTCCCGAGCGGCACGGTGCAGTCTGCCGCGGAACTTCGCCACGTTGCATACGACGAAAAACTCGACCTGACCTTCTGCGGATTGAGCTTCTACCGCATCAACGGCCTTACCCAGCGAAATGTTGAGCGTTTTGTCTATCAACTGCAGCGCGAAGCACGCCGTAATCAGTCGGAAGATGGGCTCGACTGAGCCGATATCCCGCCCAGCAGGATACCAGAAGCAATTCGGCAGGAGAGTCTCGCTCAAGGCCGGAGAGTAGCGAAGCAGCGCTACTTGAAGGCTGGCGTCCCAGGCGAGGCTCGAACTCACAACCTTCCCCTTAGGAGGGGGATGCTCTATCCAATTGAGCTACTGGGACGTGCGCGCGGCATGTTAGCGAGCCGAGCCATTTTTGTCATGCCAGGTCGCCCATGCAAAATGCAATTTCGATTTTTAGAATCATGCATTATGCAATGCCATACATTCCCAAGCTTACGCTATCTTGTTGATTTTAAAATGATTTTCTTTAACAAATCATTGGCATGACGCGTGCTTCCTTTTGGGAATACCCCATCAGCGAAGGATACGCATCATGTGGAAAATGATTTGCCTGCTCGGCACGACACTCGCAGTCAATGCAGCCATGACACACCCGCCGACGGAACACGGCACCGATTTCAGAACAGCAAATGCAGCGCAGCCAGGCATGCCGGGCCTCGAAGCACCTGCCGCACGCGCTCTAAATATGAGCGGAACCGGCCCAACGAGCCTCAGTCAACCACAGCGATGGGTCTTCTGATCCGATTTAGCGACCGACTAAACCTAGAGGGAGCTGCAATGTCCAACTTCGCCATCTTCTGTCTAGTTATTGGGGCGATCTTCGGCGCATTTCTGATCATCGAGCCACAAGTTGCAAAAGGCTGGTACATCGCCGCGCAGGCAGGACTAGTTATTTGCGGCCTGGCGTTTATATGTGCCATGTTGATTGGGCGACGCATAAAGTTCGATCCCGTACTGCGTTGACATTATCTGCGTCCGGCTTGGATGGTCTGGGGTGCGGCCGATCACAATCAGCGCACACTAATAGCAAAATGCCTTTACCCGCCTCGCATAACCGCCGTACAATTGGCGCCACCAACCCGTCCCAAAAGTTTTTCTACGCAAACGGAACAGCGCGGGACGGCGGTTGTCAGACCAATGACCTTTCACGGCAATAAGCCACCACGCCAACCTGACTAACCGGTTTATTATGCGCCCTATGAAGCAGGCAGTTTATTCCAGCCGAACGGCTGACAAATTCGTGGTTCGACTGCCCGACGGCATGCGTGAGCGCATTGCCGACGTCGCGCGCAACCACCACCGCAGCATGAACTCTGAGATCATTGCGCGCCTGGAGCAGAGCCTCCTGCAGGAAGGCGCATTAGATGATGATCTGAGCATGCGTCTGGACAGCCCCGAACTGTCGATGCACGAGCGTGAGCTGCTACAGCGCTTCCGCCAGCTCACGCATCGCCAACAGAATGCACTGATTGCTCTGATCGCTCAGGACGCGGAGCTGGCTAAAGAAGAAGCCTGAGCGCCAGCAGCCACAAGCTGGCCTTGTCAGTTTCAATGAGTGCCAATAAAAAATCCGATGCTCCACAGAGCATCGGATTTTTTATTGTTAAACCCCAGGGCTAGAGAAGGAAAACTGTCGCCAAACCTAGAAAGATGAAAAAACCACCGCTGTCGGTCATGGCCGTGATCATCACGCTGGCCCCCATTGCCGGATCGCGCCCCAAACGGGCAAGCGTCATCGGAATAAGTACCCCCATCAACGCAGCCAGCAGGAGATTCAAGGTCATTGCGGCCGTCATCACCACGCCCAGCGACCAGCTGCCGTATAACCAGTAGGCCACAAGCCCAATCACCCCGCCCCAAACCACGCCGTTGGCCAGCCCCACTCCCAGCTCCTTGCGCAACAAGCGGGCCGTATTGCCGGTACCAACCTGATCGAGCGCCATCGCGCGCACGATCATAGTGATCGTCTGGTTACCCGAGTTGCCACCGATCCCAGCAACAATCGGCATCAGCGCTGCAAGCGCCACCAATTTCTCGATCGAACCGTCGAACAGACCAATCACTCGTGAAGCAATAAACGCGGTAACAAGATTCACGGCGAGCCAGGCCCAACGGTTGCGAACCGATTTCCACACTGACGCGAATATGTCCTCCTCTTCGCGCAGACCAGCCATGCTGAGCACTTCGCTCTCGCTCTCTTCGCGAATCAGGTCGACCATCTCATCGATTGTGAGGCGCCCGATCAGCTTTCCGCCCTTGTCGACAACGGGCGTGGAAACCAGGTCATAGCGCTCAAAGGCTTGCGCCGCCTCGTAGGCGTCTTCGTCAGGATGAAAGGTGACGGGATCGCTGGCCATGACCTCGGCCACCTGCTTTTCCGGGTCATTGACCAGCAGCCGCTTGATCGGCAACACGCCTTTGAGCACGCCGTCGTAATCGACCACGAACAGCTTGTCGGTATGACCAGGCAACTCTTTGAGGCGACGCAGGTAGCGCAGCACGACCTCTAGGCTGACATCCTCGCGGATGGTCACCATCTCGAAGTCCATCAGCGCACCGACCTGATCTTCCTCATAGGACAGAGCCGAGCGAACCCGCTCTCGCTGCTGCGCATCGAGCGTTTCCATCAGCTCGTGAACGACGTCTCGCGGAAGCTCCGGCGCGAGGTCGGCCAGCTCGTCGGCATCCATCTCCTTGGCCGCCGCGAGCAGCTCGTGATCGTCCATGTCGGCGATCAGCGTTTCGCGCACCGCGTCGGAAACTTCGAGAAGAATGTCGCCGTCGCGTTCCGCTTTTACCAGCTGCCAAACGGTAAGACGGTCATCGAGAGGAAGCGCTTCGAGAATATGCGCAACGTCCGCCGGATGCAGCGCATCGAGCTTGCGCTGCAATTCCGCCAGGTTCTGCCGATGCACCAGGCTCTCCACCAGCTCCTGATGCTCACCCTCCTGACGATGAGTGAGATCCTCGACCAGGCGGTGCCGATGCAATAGTTCGATCACCTGCGCCAGGCGATCCTGCAGCGTTTCTTGCGTTTTTTTTGCTTCTACTTCTGTCATGGCGCACTCCACCCCCAGCGCGAGGGGCACGCCAAGAGGATCAATCAGTCATGTGATTGGCAAGCGGGATTCTTGAGCGACTACTGGGTAAGTCCATGGGATGGTTCGATTCCACAAGCCCGAAGGCGAACGCCGCGATGATACCACCGCTCTATCGGCAAGGCTGTTCAAACGAACGCGAATACAACTGCTTGCGCCAGCTGTGCAGCCGCCCGAACACCCCTAATACGAGGCGAGCTCATCTGTCGACGCCTTCACGCCACAGCAAGGCACAGCTGCACAAGAAGAATTTTACGCCTAGGCTTATGCCCTTTCTTCGTCATGGAGGACGAACATGCACTACCCCCTTTCCGCCACCTTATTCGCCTTCGCCATACTGACCAGCCAGGCACCGGCCGCAGCAACGGTATTTCGCTGCACGGACGAGGCAGGGCGAATCACCTACGCCCAGCAAGGCTGTCCAGGCGGCAGCGACATACAGAAGCAGCAGGCCTACAATCCCTCGCCCGGTAGCGGCAAGGCGGTCAAGATGGCTACGACCAATCCGCGCAGTACGCGCAAGACGACGCCGTCGAGCGACCAGCTCACCATCGTCGCCGAACGGCACGATGGCTGCGGCAACCGCATCAGCGGCGGAGAGCGCCGCGAGGCGATCATCAAACAACGGATACTTAGCGGGATGACTCGTTCCGACGTGGAAAGCGCCCTTGGACGCCCCAGTAGCGTCGTCAGCACCAATGGCCGCACTCGCTATCGCTACGAGAAAAGCGAAGGCCGAGCGCGCACCGTAACCTTCGATGAGAAAGGCTGCGTTACCGGCAAACGATGATTCGCTCAGAAACGAAAAAGGGCCTGCATTACTGCAGGCCCTTCTTGGTATGGCGCACTCAGGAGGATTCGAACCTCCGACCGCTCGGTTCGTAGCCGAGTACTCTATCCAGCTGAGCTATGAGTGCGTAAGCGCTTGATAAGCCAGCTCGCCTCTGGCTGCAGAATCTTCGATAAAATCAAAGCTTCTTACATAATGGCGCACTCAGGAGGATTCGAACCTCCGACCGCTCGGTTCGTAGCCGAGTACTCTATCCAGCTGAGCTATGAGTGCGCTGAGCGTGCGCATTATAGGGAGTTGAGCATGTCGGTCAAGCATTTTACCCTGGCGCTTTCGACTGAAAGCAGGTACCCGAAAACTAAAACCCTAGAACGCAAAATGGCGGAGAAGGGGGGATTCGAACCCCCGACACCCTTTTGAGGTGTACTCCCTTAGCAGGGGAGCGCCTTCGGCCACTCGGCCACCTCTCCGCAACACGGGGCGCATCATAACCATCTTTACCCCGTTTGCAAAGCCAGAAATTACATAAAAATTAGTGGCTTGGTTCTTGATCCTTCTCTTTCTGAATGCGCTGATAAATCTCTTCGCGATGCACTGCAACCTCCTTGGGTGCATTCACACCGATGCGTACCTGGTTCCCCTTCACACCCAAAACAGTGACAGTCACATCGTCACCCACCATCAGGGTCTCTCCGACCCGGCGAGTCAGAATCAGCATTCCTTTCTCCTTAAAACGGATTCAGTCAGTAAGCAGTCTGCAAAATAAAAGGCGGATAATGCGCCGCGACACGCTTAGCGTAAAGCTTGCACCAGCTATTGACCTTCTGGCGAGGCGGTAAAGTTCCTCGCGCCACAGCCAATACGACAGAAGGCGCGTACTAGACGCGCCTTCTGTGCTTCACTCGGCCGTTTTCGCAGCCGGGGCATCCAGTTCGAATGCAGTATGCAGCGCGCGCACGGCGAGCTCGAGATACTTTTCCTCGATGACCACCGAAACCTTGATTTCGGAAGTCGAGATCATCTGGATATTGATGTTCTCCTTCGCCAGCGCCTCGAACATGCGACTCGCAACGCCAGCATGCGAGCGCATGCCTACCCCGACAATCGACACCTTGGCGATATCGGTATCACCGATAACCTCCCGAGCGCCCATCTCGTTCGCAATGGTCTGCAGAATCTGCAATGCGCTGTTGTAGTCGTTGCGATGCACGGTGAAGGTGAAGTCCGTGGTGTTATCGTGCGCCACGTTCTGCACGATCATGTCGACCTCGACATTGGCAGCACTGATCGGACCGAGAATCTTGAAGGCCACGCCGGGCGTGTCCGGCACCCCACGGATGGTCAGCTTGGCTTCGTCGCGATTGAAGGCGATGCCTGAGATGATCGGCTGTTCCATGGATTCCTCTTCATCAAGGGTGATGAGGGTCCCGGGACCCTCCTGAAAGCTATGCAGCACGCGCAGAGGCACGCTGTACTTACCGGCGAACTCGACGGCGCGGATCTGCAGCACTTTCGAGCCCAGACTGGCCATTTCGAGCATTTCCTCGAAGGTGATCTTGTCCAGGCGCCGGGCCTTGGCGACGACCCGTGGATCGGTGGTATAGACGCCGTCGACGTCCGTGTAAATCTGGCACTCATCGGCCTTGAGCGCGGCGGCCAGTGCCACGCCCGTCGTATCCGAACCGCCGCGACCGAGCGTGGTGATATTGCCTTTTCCGTCCACACCCTGGAAGCCGGCCACCACCACCACACGCCCCGCCTTAAGCTCGCGCTGGATGCGCTGCGAATCAATCTGCAGGATGCGCGCCTTGGTGTGCGCGCTGTCGGTCAGAATGCGCACTTGGTTGCCGGTGAACGAAACCGCCGGCACACCGCGCTTGATCAACGCCATAGCCAGCAAGGCAATCGTCACTTGCTCGCCGGTGGAGACCATCACATCCAGCTCGCGCGCTACCGGCTGATCGCTGATCTGTTTGGCCAGATCGATAAGCCGATTGGTTTCACCGCTCATGGCCGATACCACGACGACGATATCGTCTCCGCCGTCGCGGAACTTCTTGATCTTCTCGGCCACCTGCTCGATGCGCTCAACGGAACCGACCGAAGTGCCGCCAAATTTCTGTACGATCAAAGCCATTTCATTACCGCCTAAGCCCTTCGAGGGCAGTCGTTAAACCGTCCAGCTCGCCTCAGAGCCCCTGCTCGACGAAAGAGCGCGCAAGACCGAGGGCATCGTCCAGCCGCCCAGGCTCGCTACCGCCGCCCTGAGCCATATCCGGACGCCCGCCGCCCTTGCCGCCCACTGCTGCCGCGGCCTGCTTCATCAGGTCGCCCGCTTTGAATCGAGCCGTAAGATCCTGGGTCACGCCCGCCACCAGCACCACTTTGTCATCCTGCACGCCGCCGAGCAGGATCACCGCACTGCCGAGCTTGTTCTTGAGCTGATCGACCAGTGCGAGCAGAGCCTTGCCATCCAGCCCATCCAGGCGCGCCGCCAGCACTCGCACCCCCTGCAGTTCGATTGCCGAACCGGCAAGGTCATCGCCAGCAGCACTGGCCGCTTTGGCCTTGAGCTGCTCCAGCTCCTTTTCCAGCTGACGGTTGCGCTCGAGCACACCGGCCAGCTTGTCGAGCAGGTTTTCCCGACTGCCCTTGACCAGGCTCGCCGCTTCCTTCAACTGCTCCTCGGCATCGTTCAGATATGCCAGCGCCTGGGCTCCAGTCACCGCCTCGATGCGCCGTACCCCGGCAGCTACGCCGCCTTCGCTGACGATCTTGAAAAGGCCGATGTCGCCTGTACGCGACACATGGGTGCCGCCGCACAGCTCCACCGAGAAACCGCCACCCATGCTCAGCACTCGCACGGTGTCGCCATACTTCTCGCCGAACAGCGCCATCGCACCCTTCGCCTTGGCGGTGTCGATGTCGGTTTCCTCGACATCAACCGCGGTGTTGCGACGGATCTCGGCGTTGACCTTGTCTTCCAGGGCCTTGAGTTGTGCGGGCTTGATTGCCTCGAAATGGCTGAAATCGAAACGCAGCCGCTGGCTATCGACCAGCGAGCCCTTCTGGCTCACATGCTCACCGAGCGTCTCGCGCAGTGCGGCATGCAGCAGGTGAGTGGCCGAATGATTGAGCGCGGTGGCCTGGCGCACCGAGGCGTCAACAGTCGCATCGACGCTGGCGCCGACGCGCAGGTTGCCGCTATCGAGTATGCCGTGGTGCAGAAACGCCCCACCCACCTTGCTGGTGTCGCGCACATCGAAGCGCAGACCTTCGGCCGCGAGATAGCCGCAGTCACCGACCTGACCGCCCGATTCGGCATAGAACGGCGTCTGGTCCAGAACCACCACGCCCTCCTCGCCGGCGCTCAGGCTATCCACCGCCATGCCTTCCTTGAACAACGCCAACACCGTGCCCTGACCGACCGTACCCTGGTAGCCCGTGAAGCGTGTCTCGCCCTCGACCTTGACCAGGCTGTTGTAGTCCATGCCGAAGGCACTGGCCGAACGGGCGCGCTCGCGCTGAGTCTGCATTTCGCGCTCGAAACCTTCCTCATCGAGGGTAAGCTCCCGCTCACGAGCGATATCCGCGGTCAGGTCCACCGGGAAGCCGTAGGTATCGTACAACTTGAACACCACATCGCCAGGAATGATGCTGCCCGACAGTTCAGCCAGGTCCTGCTCGAGAATCTTCAGGCCCTGCTCGAGAGTCTTGGCGAACTGTTCTTCCTCGTTCTTCAGCACGCGTTCGATATGCGCCTGCTGCTGTTTCAGTTCAGGGAAAGCCTCGCCCATTTCGGCAACCAGCGCCGCAACGATGCGATAGAAGAAGCTACCTCTGGCACCCAGCTTGTTACCGTGACGGCAGGCGCGGCGAATGATGCGCCGCAGCACGTAGCCGCGCCCTTCGTTGGACGGGGTCACCCCGTCAGCGATCAGAAAGCCGCAGGAGCGGATGTGGTCAGCGACCACTTTGAGCGAGGCCTGGCCTTCGTTGGCGCACCCGATGGCCTCAGCTGCCGCGTTGAGCAGACTCTGGAACAGGTCGATTTCGTAGTTGGAGTTCACGTGCTGCAGCACGGCACTGATGCGCTCCAACCCCATGCCGGTATCCACGCTCGGCGCCGGCAGCGGGTGCAGGACGCCGTCCGCGGTACGGTTGAACTGCATGAACACGTTGTTCCAGATTTCGATGTAGCGGTCACCGTCCTCTTCCGGGGAGCCGGGCGGGCCGCCCCAGATATGCTCGCCGTGGTCGAAGAAGATCTCGGTGCACGGGCCGCACGGGCCGGTATCGCCCATCGCCCAGAAATTGTCCGAAGCGTAGGGCGCGCCCTTGTTGTCGCCGATGCGTACCATGCGCTCGGCGGGAATGCCGACGTCCTTGGTCCAGATGTCGTAGGCCTCGTCGTCGGTGGCGTAGACGGTCACCCAGAGCTTTTCCTTGGGCAGGTTCAGCCACTTCTCGGAGGTGAGGAATTCCCAGGCATAGGTAATAGCGTCGCGCTTGAAATAATCGCCGAAGCTGAAGTTGCCGAGCATCTCGAAGAAGGTGTGGTGACGCGCGGTGTAGCCGACGTTTTCCAGGTCGTTGTGCTTGCCGCCGGCACGCACGCACTTCTGGCTAGTAGTGGCGCGGGTATAGGCGCGCTTCTCCAGGCCGAGGAAGCAGTCCTTGAACTGGTTCATGCCGGCGTTGGTGAACAGCAGCGTCGGGTCGTTCGCCGGAATCAACGAACTGGAGGCCACACGGGTGTGCCCCTTCTCTTCGAAGAAGCTCAGGAAGGCTTCACGGATTTCTGCGCTTTTCATAGATTTCTTCCAGAGGACTGCCGCCGAACGCCGCAAAACGGCACGGTGCGTCAGCACCGCGGTGCCGTTATGCAACCATCCAAACGGATATCGGCAAAGGGCCGCATTATATCGGCACGGCGCACCGGGTATAGGGGATAAATGCGATTGAATCAACCCATTTGACCGCAGGCGCAACGCACGTTTTGCGCTGCGCCGACCTCATCGCAACAGCGGCGTGGCAAGCACCTTGGAGGCACCGCCGAGCAGCGCCGCGGTGATATCGATGAAGTCATCGGTGCTGACCTTGTCCAGACGCATCAGCCCGCGGCTGACATCGTCCAGCGAATGCCGCCCCTTGCTGCGCTGGCGAATTTCCCGATCCAGCTCCTGCAGCAGCAACACCGCCCGCGCGGTAACCGGCCCGGTGGCTTGCTCAGTACGCAGACTGGTGATTCCGCGACTCCAATCCGTCAGGTGCTCGCGCACCGCCTGATAGCGCCCCTCGCTCATGCCGCCGGCACGACGCATCAGTTCGATGGCGTAGTACTCGGCCAGACCTTCGCTGATCCAGTCGCTGCGATCGGTGTCGCTGATGCGGCTGAAGACATGTACCAGCTCGTGAACCAGCGAGCTGGTGCCATTCTCACTGACCAGAGGGCGATCGGCGTGCAGATAAAGCGAATTCGGCGCGGAGAGCCCGCCACGCCACATCGGATCGCCGGCGCCGACGATCAGCAGCTTGTCCGGATCGCGCGGAAATACGTTCTGCAGCTCCGGCCAGACAAAGGTCAGCAGCGTGAGGATATCCATGCGCCGCACGCCCTCGCCCACCGGCGCGGCAACCGTCACATCGGTTTCGCCTAGCCGCGCGCGACGGCTGCCCAGCTTGCCGGCAAGCATCCAGCCGGTGGGGCGATCAAAGATCCGCTCGGAGTTGTCGATACGGAAGCGGTTCTTGCCGATACGCGGCCAACCGGTTTCGACGCTCTTCCACCCCTCGGGCAGCTCGAAGCTAAGGCGCGAAACCAGTTTCGTCCCCTCCAACTCATCGAGCCGCGCTGCCGGCACCAGATCATCGCCACGAAACAGCGCCCAGTCCGCCGTCATCCGCGCATCGAAACGACCGTTGTCGCGAGGATGGCTGATGCGCACGCGGTAGGTCAGCCGAGCCTTGCCCTTCGCCGGCCGCCAGATACCCCGCTCAGGCGACTGCTGCAGCCATTCGCCATCCGCCTGGAAGTCGCTGTAGTAACCCTCGTCGCCGAGGTTCAAATCCAGGCTGCGTATTACCTCGCCTTTTTCCAGCGTCAGTTGCACTTCGGCCTGGTCCTGCTCGGGGAAAAAGCGCACGAGGTAATCGAGATCGACCCGCTGTCCGGCCCACGCCGGTGTCGCGCCGAGCAGCAGAACGGCAAGCAGGGAAAGCACATGAACGCGCATCAGGGCTATGACTCCGGGACTAGGGGTGGCGGGTAGACATCGGACAAGCGCCGGACTCATCCGGCGCGAAAGATCAGGTGATCCTCCCAATCCTCTTCGGCAACGCTGCCTTCAGCGAGCATCCGGCCGGCTTGCGATATACGTTCGACGTGCACCGCGTTGCGATCGCCACAGACGAGGTGGTGCCAGAGCGGCAGATCCTTTCCCTCGGCGACCAGACGGTAGGCGCAGGTCGGCGGCAGCCATTTGAATTGCGCGGCATCCCGGGCATTGAGCTGGATGCAGTCCGGCACGCTGGCACGGCGATTGGGGTAATCGCTGCAGCGACAGCTATCCAGATCCAGCAGCTTGCAGGCGATACGCGTGTAATAGACGCTGCCGTCTTCTTCGTCTTCGAGCTTCTGCAGGCAGCACAGACCGCAGCCGTCGCACAGTGACTCCCACTCCTCGGCGTCGAGTTCGGCGAGAGTTTTGCGCTTCCAGAAGGGTTCGACTTTGGCGGCCATTACGACTGAGGCTCCAGAAAACTGTGAGTCTAGCCATTGGCCCGTGGCGGGCCAAGCGCGACCGGATGGCGTGCGACTCGGGCCGCAGGGCGCGGCCCGAACGCGCGCGGGGTCGTTACTGGTCGAGCATCTGACGATGGCTGCGCATCTGCTCGAGCATCTGCTCCATGTGCTGAATACGCAGATCAAGCATCTCCTTGGTCGGCGCACCCATCATGCCCCCGCCCATCATGCCTTTGCCGCCCTTCATGCCCATGCCGGGGCCGCCAGCCATCGGGCAGCCACCCATCATGCCCATGCCGGATTGCATGCTCTGCCAGTGTTCAGCCTGCAGTTTCTGCCGTTCCTGCGGGGTCTTCGCCGCTTGCCAGGCCTGCCGATACTCCTGCATCTGCTGCCAGTGCTGCTGCCAGGCCGCAGAATTGTCGGCCGCGGCCGGTGCGTCTTGCGCCTGGGCCGTCAGCGCCAGGCCGGCGAACAGGGAACCGAGTAACCACGATTGGATGTTCATGAACCGTCTCCTTTGTTCAGGGGACTTTTAGCATAGGCCTGAAAACCGCACGCAACCCGACTCCGATCAAGTCCGACTGCGTAACGTTGTCACAGCGGGTCGTTCATGCGCAGCAGCTCTTCGGGCAAGTGCTCGATGTAATCATCTTCCGCGGGCGGCATCTGCAGGTGATAACCCTGCGTCTCGAGATTGGCCAGCACCTTGCCGATATCCTCGCGCGCCAGCTGGCGCTCCGGCGTCAGTACCAGCTCGAATGCGAGCTGCGGCGCGCCGAATGCGGCTAGCAGCCCCTCGGGCACGCGCGCGAGCGCGTCGCGCTTGTCGACATACAGGTACATCCCGTTCTTGCGCAGACTTTTATAGATGGAGCAGATGCGTTTCATGATGGCGATTTTTCCAGTACGTCGAGCAATGCCTGCCCCATGCGCTCGCGGCGCCAACCGCGCAGCGACTCGGGGAGACTGTAGGGACCGTCGGGATAGCCGCTCTTGAGCAGCGCCTCGAGAATCTTCTTGCGCAGCATGATCTCCGGCGCGATATCCAATTCCTTCGCCGTACGCTGGCCGACGGCACGCAGCTTCTTCAGGACGGACGCAGCTTCCAACGGTAGCGGCTCGGGCAACGCGGCAGGCCATTCCTGCGCCGACAGCGCGGCGGCCTGACGAATCAGTTCGAGCAGCGTCTCGCCATCCTGGCGCACCGTGCGCGGATGCATGTCTTCGATACGCGCCAGTGTCACCAGGTCTTTCGGCTGCGTGCGCGCCAGCGGCCACAGGCTCGCCTCGCGAAGGATGCGGTTGCGCGGCTGATTGCGCGCCCGCGCCTGCCGCTCGCGCCAGGCCGTCAGCACACGGAGCACGGCGAGTTGCTGCGGTCGCAATCGCCAGGCCTGCTTGACCTCGCGATACGCTTCGTCCGGATCGGTTTCACGCTGCAGGTTGGCGACCAGCTCGGCACCATCCTCCACCACCCAGCGCTGCTTGTCTTCGCTGAGGCGCGGTAGCAGCGCGGCATACAGTTCGGCCAGATGTTGCACATCCTCCGCCGCGTAGCGCATCTGCATCTCGCTCAACGGGCGCTGCAGCCAGTCGGAGCGGGTTTCATCCTTCGGCAGATCGAGCCCCAGCACCGCATGCACCAGGCGCGAATAGCCCATGGAAAAGCCGAGATTGAGGTAGCCGCCCGCCAGCTGCGTATCGAACAGCGGCGCCGGTAGTTGCCCGGTCAGACGCGACAGCACCTCGAGGTCCTCACCGCAGGCGTGCAACACCTTGACCACGGCAGTGTCCTGCAACAGCGCGGCGAACGGCTGCCAGTCCTTTACGGTCAGCGGATCGATCAGATAGGCGCATCGCCCATCGCCTATCTGCACCAGACCGGCAATCGGGTAGAAGGTATCGACGCGCATGAACTCGGTATCGAGCGCCACGAAGGGCAGTTGCCGCCACTCGGCGCAGAGGCGGGCCAGATGCGCATCATCCAGGACCCATTGAGTTTCGATGGCCACACGGCCCTCCTTGATTCGGCTGACGACCGGCGCGCGGCCGAACGAGGCGCGCAGTATATATCGCGGCCGTCGCGCGCCGGGGGCATTCATCGTGCGCGCCTGGCCTGCTAGTGTGCAGCACTCATCGCCGACCGGAGCCCGCCCATGTCTCTTGCCCAACTCATCAGCGCGCAGCAACTGGCCGAACGCCTGCAGCAGCCGCAACTGCGCATTCTCGACTGCCGTTTCGCGCTGGAGGACCCGGCGTACGGCCGACGCAGCCATGCGCTGAGCCATATTCCGGGGGCGCAGTTCGCCGATCTGGAGCAGGACCTGTCCGGCCCGGTGATCAAGGGTGCGACCGGCCGTCATCCGCTGCCAGACGCCGCGGAACTCGTCACTCGCCTGCGCAGCTGGGGAATCGATAACGACAGCCAGATCGTGCTGTACGACGACGGCCCCGGCGCGTTTGCCGCACGTGCCTGGTGGCTGCTGGCCTGGCTCGGCAAGCGCGAAGATGTGTTCGTGCTTGATGGCGGTTTCAAGGCGTGGAGCGCGGTCAACCTGCCACTCGACACACGGCCAGCCGCGGCACGGAGCGGCAACTTTTCCGGTTCGCCCGACAACAGTCTGATCATCGAGGCGCAGCAGCTGCTCGCCGAACTCGACACGCTCGCCCAACCGCTGCTGGACGCTCGCGCGCTGCCGCGCTTTCGCGGCGAAGTCGAGCCGATCGACCCGGTTGCCGGGCATATCCCGGGGGCAATCTGCGCGCCGTTCACCGACAACCTTGCGGCCGACGGGCGCTTCCTCTGCCCGACGCAGCTGCACGAACGCTTCGCAACCCTGCTGCAAGGCCATACCGGCGAGGTGATCGCCTACTGCGGCTCGGGCGTGACCGCCTGCCACAACCTGTTCGCCTTGAGCTTGGCGGGTTACCCGCTGGGACGACTGTATCCCGGCTCGTGGAGCGAATGGATCACCGACCCCGCGCGACCGTTCGCCTGACGGCGCTATCAGACCGACCAGTCAGGTTCGGAATATTCGGCTTTCGCCCTCAACTCGTGTTTTTTCACGACCGATCGTCGTGTGATTTACGAAAAATTGCACTGTTTCATTTGCGGCTCGTCAGAAAAGATTGCTAGGTTCCGGCGCGTTTTTTCTAAGGAGTACAACAATGAAAACAACATGGTTGAAGACCGCTCTAGCCCTGGCCGTGGGCGCAATGTCCAGCCAGACCATGGCCGCTGGTTTTGCCCTGAACGAACAGAGCATCAGTGGCATGGGCACCTCCTACGCCGGCCGATCATCTTCGGCCGACGACGCCACCACCCTGTTCGGCAACCCGGCCGGCATGTCCCGCCTGACCCGCGAAGAAGTCAGCTTCGGCGCAGCGGCGATCAAAGCGAACACAGATATCGACGACACCAGCAGCTTCCCGGCCACCGGTTCCAATGACGGCGATATGGTGCCCGCGACCGCTGTGCCGATGGGTTACTACGTCAATCCGATCGACGACAAATGGGCGCTGGGCGTCGGCGTCTATGTGCCGTTCGGCCTGGCAACCGATTATGAAAGCGGCTTCCAGGGGCGTTTTTTCGGTGACTACAGTGAGGTTCGCGTAATCACCGTGCAGCCGACCATCAGCTACCGTTTCAACGAAAAGCTGTCGTTCGGCATCGGCCCGACCCTTAACCGCATCGATGGTGAGCTGCAGAGCGCCACACTCAACGGCGGCCGGGTCAAGGTCAAAGGCGATGACACCGCCGTCGGTTTCAATGCAGGCGTGCTGTATGAGTTCACGCCGCACACGCGTATGGGCGTGACCTACCACTCGAAGGTCGAATACACCCTTGAAGGCGACACCAAGCTCAGCGGAGCAGGCTTCGGTCCGTTCGCCGGCAAATACGACGCGTCCCTGGATCTGACCACCCCGGAATCGGTCGACGTCTCCCTGACTCACGAGCTGAATGATCGTTGGACCCTGTACGCAGGCGCCATGTGGACGCGCTGGAGCCGTTTCGAGGCGATCATCATCGAGAACGAGTCGCTTCCGGGCCCGCTGCAAGGCGGCAGTCTGGACCCGATCATCGAAGAGCAGGACTGGCACGACACCTGGTCCTATGCGCTGGGTGCAGCCTTCAAGCTGAACCAGCAATGGACCCTGCGCAGCGGCCTGGCCTTCGATCAGAGCCCGACCAACAACACCCACCGCTCGCCACGCATCCCATCCGGCGACCGTACGGCGGT
Organism: Stutzerimonas degradans; assembly: GCF_024448505.1. GTDB lineage: Bacteria > Pseudomonadota > Gammaproteobacteria > Pseudomonadales > Pseudomonadaceae > Stutzerimonas > Stutzerimonas degradans. The sequence goes on along the minus strand of NZ_JAMOHV010000004.1, from coordinate 45,115 downwards.
GAGCTTCGGTGTGGCATGGAATCCGACCGCCGACGTTACCGTCGATCTGGCGTACTCCTACCTGTGGGAAGAGGACACCAAGATTCGCCGTAGCAGCCCCACCCGTGGCGTCTACAACGCCACCTACGAAAACAGCGCCCACGGTTTTGGTGCGTCGTTGAGCTACCGCTTCTGATGCAAAAAAGCCCCGGTCCTGCCGGGGCTTTTCGATTTCAGCGCTGCAGCGCCTGCTCCACCGCTGCCAGCAAACGCGGATCGTCCGGCTTCACTTTGCTGGGAAAGTACGCCACCACCTGGCCGTGGCGGTCTACGACGTACTTGTAGAAATTCCAGCGCGGCGCCACGCCGGCCTGCTCGGCCAGTTGGCGAAACAGCGGTGTGGCATCGCTGCCGCGTACCGGCTGCGTCTGCGTCATGGCGAAGGTCACGCCGTAGTTCACGTAGCACACCTCGGCCGTCTCGGCCTCGTCATCGGACTCCTGAAAGAAATCGTCCGACGGCACGCCCAGTACTTCCAGCCCCTGGCCTTTGTAGCGCTGATAGAGCGCCTCGAGCCCCTTGAACTGAGGCGTGAAACCGCAGTGACTGGCTGTGTTGACGACGACCAGCGCCTTTCCCTGGAACTGCTGGCATAGATCGATGGTTTCCTTCGAGCGCAGCTTGGGCAGTTCATGCTGCAGCAATGCCGGGCATTCACTGGCCAACGCCGGAACAATCGGTGATGCCAATGCAAGCAAGGCGATGAGGGTCAGGGCCTTCATGACTGATCTCCGCAAGGTTGGATGACCACGCTACTCCGCGGCAAATCGCCGGGCAATCGCTCTGCGCGCCCGAGGCCAACAGCAGCCGTGCCCCTTGTGCGACCAAACCGCTCGAGCAGCAGCTAAACATCGCAGGGGCGCTCGCCTGCGCAAAACTGTGCACTACTGCACAGCGACAGAATTGGCAGATGGTACTTTCGCGCGCCTTATTACCAGAGGGACCTGCCGTGAAAACGCTCATCCAGACTGCCGCCCTGGCACTCGCCGCGACCATCGCCTCCAGCACCTTCGCCAACGACGGCGCCGCACCGGTTCACGGCGTTCCATCTCGCACGCTGACCGAGGCCGTCGCCAATTTCTCCGAATACAACCAGCGACTCGAAAAAGCGCTGGCACAGGAACCGACACCGGAACGCCTGCAGGAAATTCACGAGCTGACCTACACGCTGCAAAACGCACTGGAAAAGATCAACGAGGATATGGACGGCCTGACTGACACCCTCGAGGAGATTCACATCAGCTCGGAGGCCCGCCAGGCCGACGAGGTACGGGAGCACGCGACCGAATACCTGAAGACCGCGCGCACCGTCATCAAGTAAGCAGGCAGCATGAAAAAAGCCCGTCGATCTAACGGACTTTTCTCAGGCTCAGCGTTCGGCGTCAGGGGCGACGGGCAGGATGTCGAAGCCGACATCGTTGCCGCTGATAACGCGAAACTCCAGCGTTTGCCCTGCCACGACCCTCGCCAGCTTCTCGCGACGCAGACTCAGCTTGCCGCACAGGCTGTCATCCAGCGGGTCGGTGCCGATACCGACGATACGGGCGCCTGCCGGAACCTGGAAACGTGCCCGTTCACCGACATGGATGCGCGCCGCCAGCTCTCGGTCGATCAGCAGCGCGATGTAACAACCGCCACCGCGCCAGCCGAAATCGCGTGTGACCACTATCTCGCCGGCATTTTCCAATGGTTGCTGGAAGGCCAGGACACGCTCTGCGGGCACCGGCTTGATCTCTTCCGGTTGCGGTTGCCACGACGAGCAGCCCGCCAGAATCAGCAGGCAAGAGACGGTAGACGGCAGGCGCATGGGCGATTCCTCGGCGACACAGCGAAGCGACAAGCCTAGGCCAAGCATTCATCGCCAGCACGCAAAAAGCGCGGCCGCTCTGCGCGTTATCACCTGAAGTCGGGCACGCAACATCAGCCGGGGCCGCTGGAACCATCGTTGCCGAGGATATCGGGATCATCCGGCAGCACTTCGGGCTCCCTATCATCCTTGTCCCGAGGAGACGGCTTGTCGTCGAAATCCGGATCCTCGCTGGGGTTTTTCTCGCCAGCGTTCGTCATCGTCACGTCGGGCTCTTCGTTCGGCTGATCGTCGTTGGGATTCATGGCGTCCTCGGGTCTGCGGGTTTGGCTGTCGATAGCCATTGGAGACGGCAAACCGCGCGACGTTCGACATGCCTCCTGCCGGCGGTCAGAAGGCTGCCGCTTGCGACGTCTCGCCGACCAGGACTAAAGCTCTGCAGGCGGCAGTCTGCTGGCCGCCGAATTGCGCACCCAGGTCGATCGTTTCCGCGCCTGAGGGCTGACCAGGCAACCCACCCGTGACGCCGGGCTGCACCGGCGCCGCGGGGCTTCACCGAAACGTGCGACCACGCTTCCGATTGCACTGCCCTGGCGGCTCCACCACACTGGCCGCTCACACCCAACCGCAGTCGGAGATTCCATGCAGACACTCACCCCCCAATCCCGCGCGGCCATTCTCGAAAACCCGGACGCCCTGGAATGCACCCTGTACCGCCCCGACGAATACGACGAGGAAGCGGAAGAACAGGACCTCGGCGACGCGCGCATCATCATCAGCGGCCCCTTCGAAGCACCCGCCGAATGGGACGCCAAGGACCGTGACGACTACTTCGACGGCACCGCGCCAGAAGCCTTTGTCGTCGCGCGCATCGCCTGCGAAGCCGCACCCGACTCCGGCGCCTACTTCACCGTTGTGCCCGGCGACTATGCGGCCGTCATCGAGCAGCCGGGCAAAGTCTCGATGTTCTATGTCTGGGACTGCCTGAGCGACGCCGAAGGCCAGTACGTTCTGATCCGCGAGGAAGAAGAACAGCTCTGATCGCACCGCGTCATTTCGGTGGCTGTTCATAGCGACATCCACCCTACGGTTTCACAACGGACCGTAGGGTGGGCTTCAGCCCACTCATGCATCGCAACGCAGCCGGCGGACCGAAGCCGTTCTAAAGCCGGCACACCCATCTGCTATCGATACCGACCGCGCATCCCTGCTTCACTGTCCATTGCACACCTGCCCACCATCAACGACGAGGAATCCCATGCGTTTGTTGATCAGCGCCTGGCAATCGCCGGTTTCGCGCATGAAGCTGGTCGCCGGCCTGCTGCTGCTGTTGGCCGCCCTGCTCTACGTCATCGCGACCCGCTTCGAGGCCGCGCACCCCGCCTGGGGCTACCTCGCCTCGTTCGCCGAGGCAGCAATGGTCGGCGCAATCGCCGACTGGTTCGCCGTCACTGCGCTGTTTCGCCGCCCGCTCGGCCTACCGATCCCGCACACGGCGATCATTCCGCGCAGCAAGACGCGCATCGGGCAGAGCCTGTCGGGCTTCATTACCACGCATTTCCTCGCCACGCCGCTGGTGCTGGCCAAGCTGCAGGAACTGGACCTCGCCGCGCGCCTGGCGGGTTGGCTGCGCCACCCGGCGAATGCCGAAGCGGTCGGTCGCCAGCTCACCGGCATCGCGCATTTCGGTCTCGCCGCGCTGCATGACGAGCGCGTGCGCACCTTCGTCGAGGCCAAGGTCATCGGCCGCGTTCGCAAGTTCGACCTCGCCCCGCCGCTGGCCCAGGCGCTGCGCGTGCTGACCGGCCAGGGCCGGCATCAGGCGATGCTCGACGAGCTGCTGCTGCGTCTGGATTCGATCATGCAGGACGAGGACACCCGCACGCTGGTGGCCGACGCCATCAGCCGGGAGATCCGCACGCTGCGCTATCTGGGCCTGAGCCGGCCGGTCAGCGGTTGGTCAGCCAACAAGTTCGTCGACGGCCTGTCCGCGCTGATCGCCGAGATCGCCGTCGACCCGGAACATCTGATCCGCCAACGCTTCGACGAGCACGTCGGCGAATACATCGAGCGCCTCGAACAGGATCCGGATTACGCGCTGGAAGTCGAACGCATCCTCGCGCAGCTGCTGGACCACCCGGCCACCAGCGCCTATTTCCGCGACCTCTGGACAGAGCTGACGCAATGGCTGGAAAGCGACCTGGCCAGCACCGACTCGCGCATCGGCCGGCGCATCGTCGCGCTGTGCCGCGGCCTGGGCGACGGTTTGGCGGCCGACCAGGCCATGCGCAACTGGATCAACGAACAACTGCTGGCCGCCGCACCCGGCCTGCTGGAACGCTATCGCGGGCAGATCGGCGCCTACATCGCCGAGCGCGTGGAGAATTGGGAAAGCCGCGAACTGGTCGAGCAGCTGGAGCAGAGCGTCGGCAAGGACCTGCAGTACATCCGCATCAACGGCACGCTGGTCGGCGGGCTGGTCGGACTGCTGCTACATGCGCTGACGCAGCTCGTCGCCGGTTGATGCTCAGGCGCTGCGCAGCCGCGCGCTGATCTGGCTGGCGCTGGTTGCACCGGCGAGGCGCTCGTCGCAGCGCAGCGTCGCCGGCGTACCGCTCAGGTACCACAGGCGGTTGGCCAGCTCGTCCGCATCGCGCGGATCGTGGGTCACGCAGATCATCGCCGTGTCGGGATGCTGATCCAGCAGACGGGTGATCAGCTGGCGCAGCTCGCCGGCGCGCTCAGCGTCCAGCGAGGCGAAGGGTTCGTCGAGCAGTAGCAGGTCGGGTTTGATCGCCAGGCTGCGCGCCAGCGCCGCGCGGCGCGCCATGCCCAGCGACAGCTGCTCCGGCAGGCAATCGCCAGCGCTGGCAAGCCCCACCTCGGCCAGCAGCCGCTCGCTGTCCGCCGCACTCGCGCTGACCATTGCAAGGTTCTGCCGCACCGTGCGCCAGGGCAGCAGGCGATGTTCCTGGAACAGATAGCCGACGCGCAGCCCCGCCCGGCGCTGGATCTGCGAGCTGAGCTGCGGATCGAGACCGGCAATGGCGTTGAGCAGCGTGGTCTTGCCGACACCGGATGGGCCGAGCAGACAGATGCGGTCGCCGGCGCGCACCTCGGCCTCGATCACGCCGAGTACCGGATGGCCAACGCCGGGGCCGTCCAAGCGTAGATCAAGCATGACGCACGCCCGCTTCGCGCCAGGCCGAGGCGCGCCGGTCCAACGGTTGCAGCAGCGCCAGCTCGATCAGCTGCACCACGGCGATGAAGGCCAGGCTGTAGGCGAGGATGCTGGCCACGTCGAATACCTGGAAGGCCATGTGCAGCTGAAAGCCGATACCATCCGAACGCCCAAGCAGCTCCACCACCAGCACAATCTTCCAGATCAGCGCCAGCCCGCCGCGCGTCGCCGCCATCAGGTAGGGAAACAGCTGCGGCAGCCAGACATCGACGACCCGCTGCCAGCGGCTGAAGCCATAGACCCGCGCCATCTGTTCAAGCTTGGGATCGAGGCTGCGCGCGCCTTCGCGCACCGTCACCGCCACGTTCGGCACCTTATTGACCACCACCGCCAGCACCGCCGCCGCCTCCTCCAGGCCGAACCAGACATACAGCAGGATGATGGTGACCAGCGCCGGCAGGTTGAGAAACAGCACCAGCACCGGATTGAGCAACGCATTGGCCAGCCGCGAACGGCCCATCCACACGCCGAGCAGCGTGCCCAGCGTCATCGCCAGGGCGAAGCTGAACAGCACACGGCGCAGGGTCACCAGCAGGTGTTCGGGCAGCTCGCCGCTCTGCACGGCCTGCCAGAACGTTTCGAGCACCGCCGCCGGACTCGGCAGCAAGGGCGTCTGCACCACCAGCGCCACCACCGCCCAAAGCGCCAGCAGCACCGGCAGGGCGATCCAGCACGCCCAGCGCGAGCCGTTCATGGGGCGCTCTGGAACGCCGCAGCAGGCATCAGTCTCGCCGGATCGGCACCGGTCAGCACCAGCAGTCGCTGCAGGTCGGCGAGACGCGCCGCATCCAATGGCTGTGGAATGCCTTCGACGAAGCTGTCACGCAAGGCGGCGAACACCGAGTCGTTCTCGGCGCGCATCAGCGGACGCAGCGCCTGCCAGTGTTGCGGCTCGCGGGCCAGTTCGTCCTTGGTCTGGCGCAGGGCGCGGGCGAAGCGCTGCAGCAGGTCTTCGTTGCTCTGCGCCCAGGGCTCGGGGAACAGATAGCCGAGTACCGGCAAGTGCGCATCGAGTTCAAGCGCCTTCAACAGATCGGCCAGGCCGAATGCGCGCTGCACCCCGCCCTCGCCGCGCATGCGCGCGGAGAAATGCCAGAAGGTCAGCAGCGCGTCCAGCTGACCGCGGCGCAGTGCCTGGCCGAGCAGCGGTGGCGCGGCGTACTGCACCTGCGCCTCCCGCGCCAGGTCGATACCCTGCCTTGCGGCCGCCTGCTGCAACAACCGCCAGCCGAGCCCATCGGGGCCGCCGGCAACGCCGAGGCGCTTGCCGCGCAGGTCCGCCAGCTGGCGAATGGCACTGCCGGTGGGCACCAGCACTTCGCCGATCTGCGCGGAAAACGGCAGGTAGCGGTAGGCCGCGCCGGCTTGGTAGCGCGCCTGCGCCCAGAGCAGGTCGCTTACCGCACCGTCGGCACTGCCACTGGACAGCGCCAGCCGCGAGGCGGGCACATCAGCCACCAGCCGCACCCGCAGCTCGAAGCCATTGGCGCGGTCCAGTTGCTGGCGCTTGAGGTGCTCCAGCTCCCAGTGCGGTGTGCCGAACTGCAGCACGCTGAGGGTCAGCACGGGCAGTTCCTGCGCCTGCGCGCACAATGGCAGCAGCACCAGCATCAGGCGCAACAGGGAACGGATGAGGACGGGCAATGAAGGCATCATGCCCGCAGGTTACGAAGCCACCTGTGGCGCACGAATTGTACTTTGGTGCCTGTTGCCTGCTGCGATGGTCGCGGCGCGCCACGACTCGCCGCATGACTCAGGCCAGCGCGGCGATGCGTTGCTGCAGACGCGCCTGCAGTTTTTCCAGCTCGGCCGGATCGGCTTTGCCCGCGGCGTGGATGCCCAGCCCCTCGCCGGCGTAACGCGGGACGATGTGCATGTGGATGTGGAACACCGTCTGCCCGGCCGGTGCGCCGTTGAACTGCGCGACCTGCACGCCGTCCGGCTGCAGCTCGGCGACGATCGCGCGGGTCAGCTTCTGCACCGCGCGCATCACCGCAGCCAGCGCATCGCTGTCAACGTCGAGGATGTTGCACGCCGCCGAGCGCTTGGGGATCACCAGCGTGTGGCCGAAGGATTGTGGGAACAGATCGAGGAAGGCGAGCACTTCGTCATCCTCGTAGAGCTTGTAGCAGGGCGCGTCGCCGCGGATGATCTGGGCGAAAATGTTCTGCGGGTCGTAACTGGCGGTCAGGGACACCGGACTTCTCCAGGCTGAGGACGAACGCAGACCATAGCCGGAGCCCGCGGCCAGGCCAAGCGTCGCCGCGGCCGTCGGCCCGATCTTCCACTCAGCCAAGGAGCCGCGCATGCAACTGGCCAGAATCGAACACCTGCTCGTCGGCAAGGCCGTCCCCTATACCCGCCCGGGCAGCCACAGCGCCATCGCCAAGCAGCCGGTGGCCGGGCCGCTGGCGGTCGGTGTCGAGGGGCTGGCCGGCGACGAACAGGGTGATCGCCGCGTGCATGGCGGCATCCACAAGGCCGTGCATCACTATCCTTACGAGCACTACCAACGCTGGATCGAGCAGCTCGGCCGGCTGCCGGTGCTCGATCAGCCCGGTGCGTTCGGCGAGAACATCAGCACCCGCGGGCTCAGCGAGGCCGATCTATGCCTGGGCGACGTGCTGCGCTGCGGCGACGTGTTGCTGCAGGTGGCGCAGTCGCGCCAGCCATGCTGGAAGCTCAACGATCGTTTCGGCGTCACCGACATGGCGCTACGCGTGCAGCAGAGCGGCATGACCGGCTGGTATTACCAAGTGCTGGAGCCCGGCGAGCTGCAGGCCGGACAGAGCCTGATGCTGGAGCAGCGCCCCTACCCGCGCTGGTCGCTGACCAGGGTGATGGACGTGCTCTACCGCCACACCCTCGACCACACCGCCCTGCAGGAGCTGGCCGAGCTGCCGCTGGTGCCGAACTGGCGCAAGCTGGTGGAGCGGAGGCTGGAGGTCAACGCGGTGGAAGACTGGAGCAAGCGCCTGTACGGCGCGCCAGACGCCTGAGCGGCCCGGCGCGAGCTGGCACGGCGCTGGTTACAGGCTCATCACGTCGACGAAGCGCGGTGTGGCGCTGTCGTCGATGCGCAGGCTCTTGAAGTCGAACAGGTTGCGGTCGGCTAGCTGCGAGGGCACCACGTTCTGCAGCGCGCGGAACATGATCTCGGTGCGCCCCGGCGACTTGCGCTCCCACTCCTGCAGCATCTCCTTGACCACCTGGCGCTGCAGGTTTTCCTGCGAGCCGCAGAGGTTGCAGGGGATGATCGGGAACTCCTTCATCTTCGAGTAGGCCTCGATATCCGCCTCGTTGCAGTAGGCCAGCGGACGGATCACCACGTTGCGGCCATCATCGGAGAGCAGCTTGGGCGGCATGGCCTTGAGCGTGCCGCCGTAGAACATGTTGAGGAAGAAGGTTTCCAGGATGTCGTCGCGATGATGCCCGAGCGCCATCTTGGTCGCCCCGATCTCGTCGGCGAAGGTGTACAGCGTGCCGCGACGCAGGCGCGAGCACAGCGAACAGGTGGTCTTGCCCTCCGGGATCTTCTCCTTGACCACCGAGTAGGTGTCTTTCTCGATGATGTGGTACTCGATGCCGAGGCCCTTCAGGTATTCGGGCAAGACGTGTTCGGGGAAGCCCGGCTGCTTCTGATCCATGTTCACCGCGACGACCTCGAACTTGATCGGCGCGACCTTCTGCAGATACAGCAGCACGTCGAGCATGGTGTAACTGTCCTTGCCGCCGGACAGGCAGACCATGACCTTGTCGCCGTCCTCGATCATGTTGAAGTCGGTGACGGCCTCGCCGGCCAGGCGGCGCAGGCGCTTCTGCAGTTTGTTCTGGTTGACCGAAAGGGTGCCCATGCTGGAAATCCGGAGGAATGCGAAAGCCGCGCATTTTACGCGCAAAGCGCGTGCGGCCCCAGCCCATCCGGCAGGCGCGACGCTGTGAAGCGCCGCAGCCTTGGCCGGTGATGCGCTGTGCTAGGCTGCGCGCATGGACGACCTCTCCCCCGCGATGGACCTGCCGGCACAACTGCTCATCCTGCTGCGCGAGCAACCGCAAGGCTTCAGCGAATTCGAGCTGATCCAGCAGCTCAAGCGGCGCCATTGCACGCACATTCCCAACCTGCCGCTGACCGACAAGCTGGTGCTGTTCCGCACCCACTTCCTGCTGTTCAACGCGCTCTATCAATTGCGCGACCAGCTCTGGCAGGACGCCGGCGGGCATCTGCACATCACGGCGCTATGCATCCAACTGCATCCCTACGACGCCGGCACCTGCGCGCTGGTCGAAGAAGACCCGCTGCGCGCCTACTACCTGGACCTGAGCAACCTGCGCGACACCGACGAGCCCGCCGTCGAGCGTCTGCTGGCCAGCTTCTGGACGCGCATGCAGGGCGGCGAGGACAAGCGCGCGGCGCTGGAGCTGTTCGAGCTGGATCGTCTCGCCCAGCCGCTGGACATGCACATCATCAAGCAGCGCTATCGCCAGCTGGTGAGCCAACATCACCCCGACCGCGGCGGTAGCACGCAGCGTTTGCAATCGATCAACCTGGCGCTGGAAATTCTGCAGCGCTATTACCGCTGACCACCTAGCTTCGATTCGCTCTAACCAAGCGCCTGCATCCGCGGCACGCCTCCCTATACTGCGGCATAAGGTCGCACGCTGCCGTCGCTCGGACGAATTGCCAGGCGCCGCGGCCGACCCATAGCAGAGGAGACGCTGGCATGATCAATCACGTGTGGGGCCTGTTCACCCATCCCGGCCAGGAATGGCGTGAGATCCGCGGCGAGAATGAATCCATCGGCCGCATGTACCTGGGGCATGTGCTGCTGTTGGCAGCCATTCCAGCGATATCCGCCTTCATCGGCGCCACTCAGGTCGGCTGGAGCATCGGCGGCGGCGAGCCGGTCAAGCTGACCGAAGCGAGCTGTCTGCAGCTGGCGATCCTCTCCTACCTCGCCATGCTCGCGGGCGTCGCGGTCATGGGCGGCTTCATCCACTGGATGGCGCGCACCTACGATGCCAGTCCGACGCTCAGCCAATGCATCGCCTTCGCCGCCTACACCGCAACGCCGCTGTTCATCGGCGGTCTGGCGGGGCTGTACCCGCATGTCTGGCTGTTCATGCTGGTGGGCACCGCGGCGATCTGCTACACCGCCTACCTGCTATACGTCGGCTTGCCGAAGTTCATGAACATCCCGGAGGACGAGGGCTTCATGTTCTCCAGCTCGGTGCTGGCCGTCGGGCTGGTGGTGCTGGTGGCGATCATCGCGATCTCGGTGATCACCTGGGGCATGGGCTTCGGGCCGGTCTACGTGCGCTGAGTCTTCAGCAGCATCCGACAGGGGCCGCCGTTGGGCGGCCCTTGCATGTCTGGTGGCGAAACCCTTGCCGCATCCGCCGCTCTACATCTGTAACGCGACCGCGCCCGCTACGACGGCCGGCCTCTCCCGCCCGCAGATGGAGACTCGGTATGACCCCGCACCTGTTCACCTTGCTGACCCGCCCCGACAAGGCGTGGACCGACATCCGGCGCGACGAAGCCAGTAACAGTTCCCACTACCTGCTGCACCTGCTGCTGTTCGCCCTGCTGCCGGCGGTCTGCATGTTCATCGGCACGCGCTTCGTCGGCTGGAGCCTGGTCGAGGACGAGCGCATCCGCCTGGATACGCGCAGCGCGCTGCAACTGAGCGTGGTGATCTACCTCAGCATCATCCTCGGCACCTTTGTCATGGGCTGGTTTCTGCGCTGGATGTCGCGCTCGTTCGAGGCACGACCGACATTCAATCAGTGTGTCGGCTTCACCGCCTACGTCATCACGCCGTTCTTCCTCGCCGGCCTCGGCGCGCTGTATCCGACGCGCTGGCTCGCGCTGGTCGTGCTGATTGCTGCGGGGCTCTATTCGACCTATCTGCTGCTGGTCGGGCTGCCGACGTTCATGCGCCTCGACAGCCGCAACAGCTTTCTCTATGCCGCCAGCGCCTGGGGTGTCGGCCTGCTGGTGCTGGTCAACATCAAGATTCCGATGATCCTGTTCTGGATGCTGGTACTCGACCCGAACTACGAGCGCAATCTGGTACAGGACCAGAGCTACGGCACGCAGGAGGAACGTCCGCGCCAGGAGCCGCCGGGCCTGCAGCGCTGAAGCCGGCTTTGGCATAATGCGCCACCCGCGGTGGAGCCCCCATGCCCGAACGACTCAATGCCCGTGTCGAAGCCTGCTACCAGCAGTCCGAGGCCTTCTTCAAGCAACGCTTCGAACGCCCGCAGGTGAGCTTCCGCCTGCGCGGGCAGAAGGCCGGCGTGGCGCACCTGCAGGAAAACCTGCTGCGCTTCAATCCGCAGCTGTACCGGGAGAACAGCGAGCACTTTCTCAGGCAGACCGTTGCCCACGAAGTCGCCCACCTGATCGCCCACCGCGTCTTCGGCCCGCACATCCAGCCACATGGCGCGGAATGGCGGCTGATCATGCAGGGCGTCTACGAACTGCCGCCGGAGCGCTGCCACAGCTACGCGATCACCCGACGCCAGCGCACCCTGTACCTGTATCGCTGCGCCTGCACGGAGCGCGATTTCCCCTTCACCGCGCGACGTCATGCGCTGGTGCGCAAGGGCCGTCGCTACCTCTGCCGCAGTTGCCGGACGACGCTGGTCTTCACCGGCCAACAACGCGTCGAGTAACGGCGCAGCGCCGCTCGGGCGACCGTCCCCTGCGCGTCCCGTCCGAAAATGCATTACCGAATGTAACCGTGGCCGCGCGCACCGCGGCACGCGAATCCGTGAAAACCCATCGCCCCTGCGTCGAAAAGTCGCAACATTGCGCTGTCAGAATTAATCTGCGCGCCCGCCGCCGTTCATGCGGCGGAGCGTGCGTCGCACGCTAATCGGATGAACGCCGATTGCCATCCGGAGGTCACTGACTAGACTGCCCTGCACGTCGGTTCGGAGTACGAAAATGACAACAACACCCGATACGCCTGACTCGTCGCCCTCGCAGAAGCGCGATGAAACCCGCCTGTTCATCTTCCTCATCGTCTTCCTGTTTCCCCTGCTGAGCATCGCGCTGGTCAGCGGGTACGGCTTCATCGTCTGGATTTCGCAGATGTTCTTCGGTCCGCCGGGACCGGCCTGACAGCCGCCGCGCTAGCCTTGTTTTTCACCGGGGCCCCGCGTCCTGTAGCCCTCGATCAGCCGGAACATTACCGATGGATCACACCCTGCATATCGCCAGCCTGCTGGTGCATTGCCGCCCCGAATTGCTGCCGGCGGTGAAGGCCAACCTGCGCCGTCTGCCGAACCTCGAACTGCATCAGGAAAGCACCGCCGGAAAGCTGGTGGTGGTGCTCGAATCCGAGCATGAACGCCACATCCTGAACGCCATCGACCAGATCCAGCAGCTGCCGGGCGTGCTCAACGCCGCGCTGATCTACCACGAAGAACTTCTCGGCCTCGAAGGAGAAGCCTGAATGAGCATGACCCGTCGTCAATTCGCCAAGGCCAACGCGGCAGCCATCGCCGCCACCGTCGCCGGCATGCCGATCGCCACCAGCGCGGCCAACCTCATCACCGAGGCGGACGCCACCAACCTGAACTGGAACAAGGCGCCCTGCCGCTTCTGCGGCACCGGCTGCAGCGTGATGGTGGCCACCCGCGAGAACCGCGTGGTGGCCACCCACGGCGACGTCAAGGCCGAGGTCAACCGCGGCATCAACTGCGTCAAGGGCTACTTCCTGTCGAAGATCATGTACGGCAGCGACCGCCTGACCCAGCCCCTGCTGCGCATGAAGGACGGCAAGTTCGACAAGCAGGGCGAGTTCCAGCCGATCAGCTGGGAGCAGGCGTTCGACATCATGGAGGAGAAGTACAAGGCCGCGCTCAAGGCCGGCGGCCCTGAAGCCATCGGCATGTTTGGCTCCGGCCAGTGGACGATCTGGGAAGGCTACGCCGCCAACAAGCTAATGAAGGCAGGCTTCCGTTCCAACAACATCGACCCCAACGCGCGGCACTGCATGGCTTCGGCGGCGTTCGGCTTCATGCGCACCTTCGGCATGGACGAACCGATGGGCTGCTACGACGACATCGAAGTGGCCGACGCCTTCGTGCTCTGGGGCTCGAACATGGCCGAGATGCACCCGGTGCTGTGGACGCGCGTCACCGATCGGCGCCTGAGCGCGCCGCATGTGAAGGTCGCGGTGATGTCGACCTTCGAGCATCGCAGCTTCGAGCTGGCCGACATTCCGATGGTGTTCAACCCGCAGACGGATCTGGTGATCCTCAACTACATCGCCAACCACATCATCCAGAGCGGCGCGGTGAACAAGGACTTCATCGACAAGCACACCCGCTTCGCCAAAGGCGCACAGAACATCGGCTACGGCCTGCGCCCCACCGACCCGCGCGAACTGAAGGCGGAGAACGCCAAGGTCGCCAACACCTGGAGCGACATCAGCTTCGAGGACTACGCCGAGTTCCTCAAACCCTACACCCTGGAACACGCGGCTCAGGAGTCCGGCGTTCCGGCCGAGCGCCTGCGCGCGCTGGCCGAGCTGTACGCCGACCCGAAGACCAAGGTCATGTCGTTCTGGACGATGGGCTTCAACCAGCACACCCGCGGTGTCTGGGCGAACAACATGATCTACAACATCCACCTGCTCACCGGGAAAATCAGCGAGCCGGGCAACAGCCCCTTCTCGCTCACCGGCCAGCCTTCGGCGTGCGGCACCGCGCGCGAGGTCGGCACCTTCTCCCATCGCCTGCCGGCGGACATGGCGGTGACCAACCCGAAGCACCGCGCCACCGCCGAGAAGATCTGGAAGCTGCCCGACGGCACCATCCAGGAAAAGCCCGGCTTCCACGCCGTCGAGCAAAGCCGCATGCTCAAGGACGGCAAGCTCAAGGTGTACTGGACGCAGGTCACCAACAACATCCAGGCCGGCCCCAACCTGATGCAGGAAACCCTGCCGGGCTGGCGCAATCCCGAGACCTTCGTCATCGTCTCCGACGTCTACCCGACCGTCTCGGCGCAGGCCGCCGACCTGATCCTGCCGAGTGCCATGTGGGTGGAAAAAGAAGGCGCCTACGGCAACGCCGAACGGCGCACGCAGTTCTGGCATCAGCTGGTGGATGCACCCGGCGAGGCGCGCTCGGACCTCTGGCAGCTGGTGGAATTCTCCAAGCGCTTCAGCGTCGACGAGGTCTGGCCCACAGAACTGCTGGCCAAGGCACCGGAACTCAAGGGCAAGACGCTGTTCGACGTGCTGTTCAAGAACGGCAAAGTCGACCGCTTCCCCGCCGCCGATATCGCCACGGGCTTTCGCAACCGCGAGGCCGAGGCCTTCGGCTTCTACCTGCAGAAGGGCCTGTTCGAGGAATACGCCGAGTTCGGTCGCGGCCACGGTCATGATCTGGCGCCGTTCGACACCTATCACGAGGAACGCGGCCTGCGCTGGCCGGTCGTCGACGGCAAGGAAACCCGCTGGCGCTATCGCGAAGGCCACGACCCCTACGTCGAGAAAGGCAGCGGCGTGCAGTTCTACGGCTACCCGGACAAGAAGGCGATCATCTTCGCTCTGCCCTACGAGGTACCGGCCGAGGTGCCCGACGCCGACTATCCGTTCTGGCTCAGCACCGGCCGCGTGCTGGAACACTGGCACACCGGCAGCATGACCCAGCGGGTCGACGAACTGCACCGTGCGGTGCCCGATGCGCTCGTCTACATGCACCCCGAGGACGCGCGCAAGCTCAACGCGCGGCGCGGCAGCGTGGTGAAAGTGATCAGCCGACGCGGCGAGATGCAGGCGCGGGTGGAAACCCGCGGACGTAACAAACCGCCGCAGGGGCTGATCTTCGTGCCGTTCTTCGACGCCAACAAACTGATCAACAAAGTCACCCTCGACGCCACCGACCCGATCTCCAAGCAGACCGATTACAAGAAATGCGCCGTCAAGATCGAAGTGGTCAGCATCGCCTGAGGAGAGCCGCCATGAAATTTCGTCTACTGCCGCTGAGCCTGCTCGCGGTATTCGGCCTGGCCATCGCCGCCGAAACCAACTATCCGCTGGACGCCCCGGCGCCGGACGGGCGTCGTCCCGGCGGCACCCTGACTCAGGAGTTCACCCCGCCGCCCTTGCACGACGAGGAGAACAAGGACCTGCGCCGCGAGCGCAACTACCCGGAGCAGCCACCGACCATCCCGCACACCATCCGCGGCTATCACGTCGACAAGAACGCCAACAAATGCCTGTCCTGCCACAGCCGGGAGAACAGCGCGCGCACCCAGTCGCCGATGATCAGCATCACCCACTACACCGACCGCGACGCCCAGACCCTGGCCGCCGTGGCGCCCCGGCGCTACTTCTGCACGCAGTGCCACGTACCGCAGCAGGACGTGAAGCCGCTGGTGGAGAACGAGTTCAAGAACATCGACGAACTGCTGTACCGGGAAACCTCGCAACCCGGCAACACACCGTGAGGGCCCGCCGATGAAGTCGATACTGCCGTTTCTCAAGCGTTACTGGACCGTCCTGCGCCGCCCGAGCGTGCATTACAGCCTGGGCGCGCTGGTGCTGGGCGGGTTCATCGCCGGCATCGTGTTCTGGGGCGGCTTCAACACCGCGCTGGAAGCCACCAACACCGAGGCCTTCTGCATCTCCTGTCACGAGATGGAGGACAACGTCTACGTGGAGATCAAGGACACCATTCACTACAGCAACCGCTCCGGGGTGCGCGCGACCTGTCCGGACTGCCACGTCCCACATGAATGGACCGACAAGATCGCGCGCAAAATGCAGGCTTCCAAAGAGGTCTGGGGCAAGATCTTCGGCACCATCAGCACCCGCGAGAAGTTCCTCGACAAGCGCCGCGAGCTGGCCGAGCACGAGTGGGCGCGGCTGAAGGCCAACGATTCGCTGGAGTGCCGCAACTGCCACGACTTCGACTACATGGACTTCACCCGCCAGAGCCCACGCGCCGCCAAGTTCCACTCCACCGCGCTGGCCAGCGGCGAGGCCACCTGCATCGACTGCCACAAGGGCATCGCCCACAAGCTGCCGGACATGCACGGCGTACCGGGCTGGTAAGCACACGGCGTGCAGGTTCCAGGCTACGGCCTGGTGCCTGCCGAACCGTTGCGCCCGCAGTCAGTCCAACAGCCGCTATTCTTGTGACACACCACTCATTGCCCGTCCGCTCGCCCGTCAAGGAGTCCCCGATGCGCCATTGCCTGTTCGGCCTGCTCATGGTCGCCAGCCTCACCGCCAACGCCGCGGTCCAGACCCAGGAAATCCCCTACACCGCCGCCGACGGCACGCAGATGAAGGGCTACTTCGCCTATGACGACGCCATTGACGGCCCGCGCCCGGGCATCGTGGTCGTGCATGAATGGTGGGGGCTCAACGATTACGCCAAGCGCCGCGCGCGCGATCTCGCCGAACTCGGCTACAGCGCCCTGGCCATCGACATGTACGGTGAGGGCAAGAACACCGAACACCCCAAGGATGCGATGGCCTTCATGCAGACCGCACTGAAGGACGCCGACGCCGCCCGGAACCGCTTCGTCGCCGGGCTCGACCTGCTCAAGGCACAACCGCAGACCGATACCGCCAAGCTCGGCGCCATCGGCTACTGCTTCGGCGGCAAGGTGGTGCTGGACATGGCGCGCCAAGGCGTACCGCTGGAAGGCGTGGTCAGCTTCCACGGTGCGCTCGCCACCCAGACGCGCGCCGTCCCGGGCAGCATCAAGGCGCGCGTGCTGGTCGAGCATGGCAGCGAGGACAGCATGATCAGCACCGATGACATCGCCGCACTGAACGTGGAGATGGTCAAGGCCGGCGCCGACTACCAGTTCGTCAACCTGCCCGGCGCCAAGCACGGCTTCAGCAACCCGGCTGCCGACACGCACCAGAAGGACGGCCTCGACGTGGCCTACCAGAAGGCCGCGGACGAACGCTCCTGGGCGGACATGCAGCGCTTCTTCGAACAGACCTTCGGTACCGCGCAAACCACCGCAGCGCAATGACTCCGCCCGCCCCACCGCCCGGCGCGGCGGGGCGACGTGGTAGCATGGCCGCCTGATTCTCTTGCCGATCCCGAGTCATGGCCGAACACGACTTCCGCTACACCCTGCTCAATCCCGCGCACACCCTCACCGAATGCCGCGCCCTGGCGCCGGGCCGCTACCAGGTCACCGGCAACGGCGGCTCGATCCGCAGTGGCGACGTCCTGATCGTCACGCTCAAGGGCAGCCGCGATCTGTCGCAACGTCTGACCGTGGACAAGGTCCGCCACCTGATCAGCCCGCCCGGGCAATGGGTAGCGGTCTGCCACGGCCCGGTGTTCCGCGAGCTGGCGATCCTCAACTGGCAGGTCGATTGCGACGGCTGCGGCAAACGCCTCGACTTCGAATTCGCCGTGGACGCCGCGCTCGGCGAGTCGGCGCGCGCACCGGCGGCGCAGGCGCGCATCGTCGAGCTCGGTTGGCGCGAACGGGACGGCAGCCATTTCTGCCCGAACTGCCAGGAGGCCAGATGAACGTTTCGCACACCCTGACCGCTACCCTGCTCGCCGTAGGTCTCGCGGGCTGCGCCGTCGAGCCCTTGAAGTTGCAGAAGGACGTCACCTACATCGCCGAATGGATCGGCGACGACCCGGTGATCGGTCGTACGCCCGTCTCGCTCACGCTCAGCGACGGTCGTGCGTACGGCAATGCCGGCTGCAACCACTGGTTCGGCAGTTATGAACTCGACGGCCAGCAGATTCGCTTCAGCAACCTGGGTAGCACGCGCAAGCTATGCGCCGAAGAGATCATGGAGCAGGAACAGCACTTCCTCGACATCCTCTCGCGGGTGGAACGCTGGGACGTCTCCAACATCGACCAGTTGCGCCTGTGGCCCAGTGACGGCACCGCAGTACGTTTCTGGCCCGAGCAAGGCTGAGTTGCGCCAAAACCGCGCAGATCAGCCGATCTGCGCACCACCCTCGCGCGCGAACGCATCCGCGTCGACCTGACACGCCCTGAACGCCCGCGCCACGCCGCTCATCACGGGCTGGCACAGACTGTGCAAAAACGTCCTCAGACAGTTTCGGGGACCTCGGTACAGGCAGGCCGGGCAATCCCCCCTTTGATTCGCCGCCGCGGCCGCAATGACGGTCAGAACAGTTTCAACTGTTCGAAGCCCGCGCGCAGATCGATCAGCCGCACCCCGACGCCGATCAGGCGAACCGGCCGCGCACCGCGGGCGAATGCGCCGGCGAGCAGATCGGCGTAATCCTCCAGCGCCAGGCCGGCGCCGGCCTGCTCCAGGGTGGTCTGGGTGAAGTCGTGGAACTTGAGTTTGACGAACGGTTTACCCGGCCGGTAACCGCTGTCCAGCCGCGCCATCCGCCGCTCGAGCTGCGCCAGCAGTTCCGGCAGCTGCGCGCGGCAGGCGGCGAGATCCGGCAGGTCCTGATCGTAGGTTTGCTCGACGCTGACCGATTGCCGTCGGCTTTCCACCTGCACGGGGCGTTCATCGACTCCCCGAGCGAGGTTCCACAGCCGCTCACCGAAGGCGCCGAACTCACGCACCAGCTGCAGCTTGTCCCAGGCAAGCAGATCGCCGCAGCTGCGGATACCGAGTCGGCCGAGCTTTTCGGCGGTTACACGGCCGACGCCATGCAGGCGATTGACCGGCAGCTCCCTGACGAAATCCTCCACCTCGCCCGGCGTGATCACGAACAGCCCATCGGGCTTGTTCCACTCGCTGGCGATCTTGGCGAGGAACTTGTTCGGCGCCACACCGGCCGAGACGGTGATCCGCAGCTGCTGCCAGACCCGACGGCGGATGTCTTGGGCAATGCGCGTGGCACTGCCGGAAAAGTGCTCGCAGGCCGATACGTCGAGATACGCCTCGTCCAGCGACAGCGGCTCGATCAGGTCGGTATAGGTACGAAAGATCGTATGGATTTCCCGCGAGGCTTCCCGGTAGGCATCCATCCGCGGGCGCAGGATGAGCAGGTCGGGACAGAGCTTGAGCGCATGCACCGAAGCCATCGCCGAACGCACACCGTAGGCGCGCGCTTCGTAGTTGCAGGTCGCGATGACTCCCCGCCGATCAGCGGCACCGCCGACCGCCAGCGGCCGATTGGCCAACGCCGGGTCGTCGCGCATCTCGATCGCGGCATAGAAGCAGTCGCAATCGATATGGATGATCTTTCTTTGACGGGTAAGCGGTTGATTTTTCAATGGATTCATCAGGGCTTACGGGTTTAGTACCCGCTCTGATACCCGCTTTTTTATTCACTGCGAAACAGTAGGTATCCGACTAACAAGCCCAAGAACATAGGCGCCGACTACCTCCGGCGCCATCAACTATACCCTCAAGACCAGCGCCTCTCCAGCTGGCACTGCTGCTCACCCTTCGCGCCGTGGGCCATCGCTGACACGCGCCTGATCTGATAGCAGTCGCGTACTTCCAGCGCAAAATGCTACTAGCAGAGCGAGCACCTCGACGGACCGAATCAAGACAGCCCGAAAAAGGGAGCTTTTCCCTACCAAGGCAAAAGTTGTACCGGCGATGAATGGCCGCTATCGGCCAAAAGCGGTCATCTAGCATCTACGAAACCGGAGGCGATTCAGAATTCTGCTGTGCGCTCACCAGAACTTGGTCGACAGTTGCTCGGAGCGCAAGAAGTTGCGCTGGAGGTGGCAAGGCGGATCGACTGGAGGTCGACTTGAATGCGCTTGCCGAGCACGGCGGTTACAGGCCGCTCTTGATCCGCTCGCCGAGGATGAAGGCTTTATTCATATCGGGCGCGACCACAACGGGCAGCAGGTTCAAACTACCTTCGGGATAGTTTCCACCACCGCCGGCACCATATTCGACCACCAGAGTAACCTGGTAGCGCTCACCGACTCCCTTCTCGCGCAGAGGACTGCCATCCGGCCCTTGCACGATCCAGGCGGTCATCGGTATCTCGGGGTCTTGGTGGGGCTGAAAGCGGCTTTGCATGCTTCCCGATCCGATAAAGACGATGGGCTCGCCTTCACCCTCATAGAGGTAACGACCCTCGATTTGCGCCGGGAGCGTTGCACCGACGCTGTAGCTCTGGCCATTGACCGTCTTGATGAGTCCGCCATCTTTCGCGGGTGCAGCCTCGGCGACAGGCTTCTCGGGCTTGGCGGTTGGAGCCTCGTCTTCCTGCTCTTCGACAACGCTTTGCGCACGCCCCGAAGCCTGCTGGCGCTCAATCTGCGCCAACATGGCCGCCGCCATGGCATTGGCCTCGCTCTCGATGCCCATCTCGCGCATCAGTGCTTGGTTCTGCGCCATCAGGGCTGCCACCTGGGCGTCCTGCGCGGAGCTATCGCCGCTCGATAAACTGGACGTTTGGCTGGATTGCACGGATGGACTTACCGGCGGTTGTGCTCGGGCCTGGACGAGTGTGGCGGCCAGGCTGGCACTGGATTGAGCAGCGTTGGCGCTGGCTGCCTGGTTGGCCGCTGTCAGTCCCTGACTCAAACCCTGCATTACGGCACCTAATAATTGCGCGTTCTCGGCGCTGTTTGCGGCGTCTTGCCGTGCTTTTGCTTGATCGAAGGAAGTCCGCTCGGCCTGAGTCACCGCCCACAGTGCATTGCCTGCTGCTCCCTGTTCGACCACCAAGCCATAATCGAGCCTGCCATTGCTCTCCACCTTCAGCACCTGATGGTCTTCAGTGAGGGTGAAACGGTAGGCCTTGCGCTTTGGTGCATCGATCATCGCTTCGTAGGTGTTGCCGTAGCCTTCGCGCAGGTTTACGAATGTGTAGTAGCAGCCGTAGAAACTGTAGATATCGCAATCGAGGCCCACTACAACGCTTTCACCTTTGCGCGCTGGCAGACGGTAGAGGTCATAGCGCGTTCGCATGATCGAGGTTTTCTGACTGTTGTCATCCAGCTTGCCGATGATCTTTTGCCCCAGCACCAACGGCTTCACGCCCGCGTCGGTAGGGGGCTGAGGCGTTGCGACGCCCGGTACCTCAGCCACGGCTGGGTCCGGACCACCCGGCACGGATTCGACCGGATAGGGCGTCGAGTAGATGACATTCGACAGCGAGCCATTCACCCACTGCATATTCTGCACAAGCATCTCGCCACGCGATGACAGGCGAATCCGGTAAGGAAATTCACCCGCTCGCGGCGTAACCGCTTTAAACACCACTGAGCCATCCGATTCGATCGTGCCGAGCCACGGCGTGCCATTGAAGTCCATATTCAGTTCGCCGGGCTTGCTGCCCGGGCGAATAGTCCGGCTCCATTTCACATCCGGCCCAACGATTGCGCCCTCTAAGAACAAGCTGGTCTCAATGATGGCTTTACCGGGCTCGCTCCAGCGCACCTCAAAACCCGGAAAACCACCGGTTGCTGGGGCGTAGCGATGCCCAACGAGGCGGGAATAGACCCCCCATACCTCCGGGTTGGCCTGCGGGTCGACGGTGAAGCTGGGCGGAGGCGTCTGTGGGCCGAGGTGTTGCGGATCAACCGCTGAGGCGACGCAACCGAAAAGGGCGGACTGAAGAACAACTAAGGCAGCAAAGGCTGTGATGGCGCGCATCATCCAGACCCCAATGAAGAAGATGGCAGAACGCTATTAAAACTACATGAGATCTGTCTAGTGGAGCAGGGCGGCTTAAAAGCTGCTCTCATCGTGGGTGGCAGCTCCTGGCCGACGGCAGCCACAACGCTATTCCACCATGTCCTTAAAGCTCGCCCGGTAGTCGGTGGGCTTGAGGTGGACACGCTGGGCCAGGTCGCCGGTGAGAGTAAACAGCATGTCGAAGCCAGCGCTGGCTCCTTGGGCGTCGGAAACGCAATCAACGGTGAGCGCGCGGGCTGTGGATCCGGCTATCACACGGCCGACCGTGGCGTTAAAGGGTGACCCTGCGCCAAAAGCGCACTTGATGGCACGTAGACATCACCCTACTCTGTCTCCCCTTTCAAGCGCTCATGATAGGGACATCAATGATCCGTACACCTGCACTCGCGCTGGCCGTGACATTATTTCTCGGCGGCTGTGCAACCCAGCCCCGTGTCTACGACCCCAGCGACAGCCGCGCATTGAACGTCGCCAAGGCAGCCGGCTTGTCCAAGGCAGAGGACTATCCCGCCGACAAGATACCTGGGGCGGGTATCAGTGGGCTGCTGGACGTCACCACTAGCGCCCTCTCCTTCGAGTCCGCCAACGGACTGGACCTTGCCATGGGCGATGCCGTGGGACTCGGCTTGCTGAGCTTCGTGTTCTCCCCGCCCGCGCAGATGGACCGCAATGCCCTTCTGGCCTGGATTCCTGAAGAGCAGGCCAAAGACAGGGACGAGGCTGCGCTCGTCCTGTCGAAGCTCGTCCTCGACGCAATCGAAACGACGCTGAACGCCGAAGGCATTGCCTACCACATAGAAAAAGCCCACCAGGAGCGGTTGGCCCTGTTCTACCCATTCCTGGAAACAAGACTGGACTTCGATCTGGATGGAAAGAACTGTGGGGTGTCCTACCAGGTGTACAAGACGCAGACCGTAGGTCCGAAGCCGACGCCCACCTTCATAGGTAACGGCGGGTCTGCCTACGGCTTTCTTGCGGGACACGAGATCCAGTACCCATCGTTCGATGTCGGCTGCCTGGGTGCCGATCCCATTCATTCAATCGAACTGGCGAGAAAGATCAGCCATGCGTTACCGGAGACCGTGTTCCTCTACATCTCTCCGAAGCGCCGGCCGGAAGGTGGGCGGACGCCGCCGATGGTGCTGGATCATGGCAACGCCTTAATGTTCATCGAGCCGGCGGCAAACGATAGGGCCGACAGTCGTGCTGCGCCCGTCAATCGCAGCAACGGGGCCGGCAGCCAGGAACAGTCACACCCTCGGCAAGGAGCGGCTTCGTGATTTTCCAGATCCTGATTGTGATCGCCGTAGTGGGCATCATGGCCTATGTATTGCGGGTCTTGGTACTCGCCTACCTCGACCACCAACGGGGCAAGCTGTGGAAATAGTTCCCGACCGTCGACGAATACCTGCTTACAGCCAACCCAACGAGGGGGGTTGGGATCAGCTGAATTCACGGCCGGTCCAGGCAGCTGATGTTCTGGTGCTTGAGCTCGACCGAGGACTTGCTACGGCTGTTGAGCACACAGCGCCTGGTTGTGCTCGGACTTGTTATAGGCAATGCCAGCTGCCTCGGCACGCAGCATCTGAAAGTAGTCGCGTACTGTGGCCTCGACCTCGGCTTCCGACCAGTCCTCGCCGATGCGAATGGTCGTGAACCCGAGGCTTGTCCTGCTGACTTGCTAAGGAAAAACTGTTTTCGATCTGCACAGCTATCCGAGTGAGCCACGCGTCACTCACGGCGCCGGCTAATAACCGATCGAGCAAAACAACTTATACTCGTTTCGCTTCGGCGACGAGTTTTAACAACGATACCAATCGCGAGCCGGCTCCCAGGTGATATATGGTCTGAATCCACCCGGTTGAAGCCCCGGCGAGCCAATCATGTGTATGGTCTGAACGAATATCTTGATATTCTGTTCGGTAACATCCTCAACGAACCCGACGTAATTATAGTTCCGATTATTCTTGCATACCTTAGTTCCTCGACCCATCGCGGTTATCATCTTTGCTTCGTGTTCTTTCTCTATCATTTCTCGTTCGTATTCTTCCCTTGCAACCTGCGCGGCGTATTGCTGCCTAGCCTGCTTGACCCACGCTCTCTCGTAACCAAGCTCTTGCGCCTTACTTAAAAACTCCTGATTGCTAAAATTGGCAGACTCAATAACCGTGAGGGTTGTCTCTTTATAACCGCCATAATTTCCAGTGAATTTTACCCGCGCATAAAAGATGAGATTTTCTTGGGCATCTTCGCAGGCACCATCACTGAAGCGGCCACCAACCATTGTGCAATAGGAGGCCAGACTCTCTCGCACCCCTTTCTCACCGCCGGCGATGGGAAAAAAATTATTATGGTAAACTTTATATTGTTGCGTTTCTAGTTTTTGAGCTCGGAGTGGAGTGACTAACTTGTCAAGCTTATTTGACATTTCCTTCACCAACCGTTCACTAAACTGAATGGCGCTCACGTCCATCTTCGTCGCGTCTACTTTACTTACGGCGCAACCAAGCAAACTAAGAAAACAT
Organism: Stutzerimonas degradans; assembly: GCF_024448505.1. Lineage (GTDB taxonomy): Bacteria > Pseudomonadota > Gammaproteobacteria > Pseudomonadales > Pseudomonadaceae > Stutzerimonas > Stutzerimonas degradans. The sequence goes on along the minus strand of NZ_JAMOHV010000004.1, from coordinate 20,893 downwards.
ACGAAAACAAAAACTATCTTAAACTCTCTCATACGAACTCCGCGACAGCATTTACGTTGTGGCCTTTCTTCAGCCAACAATCGAGACATCAACCGAAGGAGCAAAGTTAGCGGTCTATCATCAAGATAGACCTAGGCTAGCCTTTGGCTTTATTGCAGCTATCCAGCAATGCGTTGTCTGTCGCAGCCATCGCCTTGGCAGCGCATACGCCGTAGAACTTCATCACGAACCAATTTCGGTTGAGCTGCTTGTTCAGTGTAATGAGATCGGGCAGCAGATCGGCTGGCTCTCCGAAACGGTCGTAGCTGCGCTGCGCGAGCGCGAGTGCCCGCTCTGGATCCTGCTTACGCAGTACCTCAACCAAAAGCAGGTTATCGTTGTAGAGCGCGCGGTCCCCTGAAACCAGTTCTTCCAGCGCCGTCACCGCATCGCGCCCGCGTCCGTTGACAGTCAGCGAGTTGATTAGCACATGGCGTGAGTAGGCTGCACTGGATGCCGGACTGCGCTCGGCCTGGCGCGCATATGTCATCGCGCTCTTTCGGTCTTGCTTCATCAGCGCGAGCGACGAGTGATGAGCCTGATCAAGACCGCTGAAGAAATGGCGAGCGTTCGACGTGCCCATTACGCTTTGGTATTCAGCAACGCGAAGCGGCGGTCGGTTAGCGTCGTCGTAGTGTTGTTTGAGGTAGCTGCGCAAACTGTCGATTCGGGTCTCGCCCGCATCATGGTGCCGACTCCACTGTGCGAGAAGCTTTGTAACCTGGTCCTCGAGTTTATCTACCTGGCCGTCGAGCGCCTTGGCGAGTGCACTGTTATCACTTGACTTGAATAACCGCACGTAGTCCTGTCTGCGGGCTTCGCGCTGCGCCCTGGTAATGTCGTCCCACGTTTTGATCCGAGTAAGCAGTTTGTGCGCACCGACATAGGAGTAACCCGCGCGAATCATTAGATCAACGCCGAGTCGGTCCGCCTCATCCTCCTGCGCGCGCGTTAATCCCGGGATCAATCCAATTTGGGACAGGCCGAGGCCTGCTTCATTAATGGCGAGCATACGCAGCAGGTCGTTCTCCACGAGGTCCGCCTTGCGCTGGCCGATATACATCTTTCCTGCGCTGTAAAGAAGACCGGAGGCGGTATCTAGCCAGTTCGTCTTGTGGTGAGCCAGCAAAACATGCGCATACTCATGGGCGATCAAAGCCGCCAACTCATCTTCACTCTCAAGCGCACTGAAGACTTTGTAGGGTATGTAGATGCCCCCATCTTCATAGCTCGCAGCACTGAACTCGGTAGTGGGCGTTACATAGACCCGCGCTTCGGCAGGCGCGCCCGGCAAGGTACGCTGGAGTCTTTTGAGGACCGCGTTTGTATAGTCATCTATTTGCGAATGCTCAGCGGTCCCAAGCGCTCGATGCTGCAAAAGATAGCTTTGGGTGGGTTGCTGGCTCACCCGGTCTTGTGCTGATGCAGCACCTGGAAACCGCGCATCGAACAGGGTCAGCGAAGGATCATCCTTCACGATGGAAAGCTTGGGGACTTCAATCTGAGCACAACCGCCTAGCGCGGCAAACCATAGCACTACACAGCTGAGGCGCTTCATGGGCATCCCTCCCCGGCACCTCGGGATACAGCAGCCATTGATCCATGCCGAATCGGCACGCATCCGCTGTTGCCGATTCCAGGGGGCGGAAACACCTCCGCATCCATGCTATCGAGCCAAACCTCTCGCCCGTTGTGGGGGACCTTCAAATAGCCTCTGGGACTCTGCTCGAGCACAGGGATCGGTAATGGCAGCTCGTTCAGTGCCAACTTGCCGCTACGGACAAACAAGCCGTCCTTCTGTAGTTCATAAACGCTGACCGGATCGACAGACACTGCGGTGACTTTCTGTTCGGCAAGACAGGTCAGCGGCAACCCAGCGACCAAAGCGAGGCGAATTACCGTTCGAATCATGCGATCTTCCTTAACGTGTTGGTTGGCACTCGTCCTGTATCGGAGGCTTTAAGAATCCTCCGGGCAAGTTCGAAAATCAGTAGCAGGCCAAGCCAGTCGAGTGGTGGGCGGTGAAGTACGAGGTAGGAAAAGGCACTGACGCCTAGTACCAGCGCTGCGGCAAACGCATGCAGCAGAAAATCGAGGCGTGCTGGGTTGGCTTGGATAAGCGCAGCCGATACCCAGGCCAACAGGAGCCCGAGAACCAGAAGCACCGAGGTGCCCTCTGCTCGAGCGAAGTACTGGTCATCCCATAGCAGGAGATTGTCTAGCGCCATGGCATGTAGATAGACGCCCGGCAGCGCCCCATGCACCGGGCTCGCTACCAAATCATGGATGCCGGCTAGGCTCGTCCCAATCAACACAACGCGGTCTTTCAGAACGTCGCGAGCGCGGGGAGTACCCAGATCCTCCTCACGTATCGTCACGGTGTAAGGGCACGTTTGACGACTCAGTGCCTCGGCATCCTGGTCGAAGCTAGCCAGCAAGCTCGACCATAGAATGCGCGCAGAATCGACCAATCGGCTTGTTGAGCTGGTTTCGGCTGCCGCGCATTGGCTTTTCGATAATAGATCGCGCGAGCGAATCTCCGGCGCAGTGTTGTACCCCCACTGGACAACTAGCGGTGCGCAGAACGCACCTTGCTCGCCGTAAACGGGACCGCTAGGACAGCCCTCCTGGGCTCCACTCTTGCAGAGATGTCTATACAAAGCGAACGCGGCGGTTGGAAGCCCTTCAGAACTACATTGGCCAACGGCGCCTGATGGAGTTGTTCCGAACCAATGAGCCCGGTCCACCATAAGCGGGTAGTCAGCTCCGTAGCCACTCCAGCCCGCCATCGCCAACTGGGTACCCGGCACGCTTGCAAACAAGTTGCGCCGGCCATCGTCGAGCACTGCGAGATAAAGCGGCACACCGGTTTCGTCGAGGGTCTCAGCAAGCGCCTTTTGTGCGAGCGAAAGGGAGGTGTCGTAAGTGCGGTGATCCTCGAGGAGGACGTCCAGGAAAATCGCGGCCGGTCGTTGCTTGGCAACGCGGCGAACGACCTCTTCGTAGTACAAATAACGAGGCGGCCAACTTTCACCGCGTGAGGCCAGTGCCGATTCGTCGATCAGTACTACAGCAACCCGCGGCTGGCCGGCCGCTGGATAGAACGGTGCTGCGACCTGTTGCACGATCTTCTGGGAGTGGCCGTCGACGACGCCTGAAAGCCCGAACGGATCCACTACTTCCAGCAGCCAAGCCGGTACGATCATGGCTAAGAAGATGACCGTCATGCGGGAAAAGGTCGACCTCGCGACCATATGCCGGGGTACAGTCTTCAGTCGCGGGTCGCGAAAGCTTGCAATATAGCTCGCAAGCGCTCGGCTGCGCTGGCGCAAACTTTCAATCGCTGACCTCAGTAATTGACGAGGTCGCTTGCACCTGGCTATGAACTTTACCAGGAGGCCAACATAGTCTTCGATGCCTTTCATTTGCCCAGGTACGACACCCGGACCTTGCTCTTGCTTATCGCTGTTCGGCATCCCTGTCCGCCCACATATTGGCCAACTGCGCCAGTCAAGTTTTCCAACCAACTGATATCATAACGATATCACAGGAAAAGCACGACCCAGTCCGCAATTTGTCGCAGGTCGACCCTGGGTGCGCCAGCTGAGCCTGTTGCGGATCCGAGCTGTCGATGGACCGGAATAATCCTGGCGGGATATAGCGTGCTATACGATTCAGCGCTCAAGCAGAATGGAAACAACAGCAGGTAGAATACTGAGCTGCGCTATCCGCAGTTTCGGTTCACACCGAACACCCTCGGCACTACCAACTCCCACTGCTCGCACTTGTGCCAGGCCCGATACTGCTCATCACACCGATCGGTGTGGCGTACCAGGATCGCCGCCACTTCGCAGTGCTCGACATCGAGGTCGAGCTCGAAGGACTTGGCGGTGCGGCCAACGATTCGATCGTGGGCGTCCAGGATCAGGTAGCGGTCGTCCTGCGGCTGGATTGTGAGGGGATCGCCCGGCTCCAGGCTTGCAAGTGCCTTGTGGACCGCTGAGCTCGGTGGCTGGCGCCCAGCAAAATCCAGGTCGATGTCCTTGAGCGACAGTTGCAGGTAGCGCTTATCGAGTTCTGGCATGGGCTCGCCGGCGAAGCGCTGTCCCATTACCTCTTCGGTCAGGTTGCGCGCAAAGGGGTTGCCGCCCGGAAATTCACACAGCGTCAGCGTCTGCTCGGCGCGGGTCATACCCACGTAATAGAGTCGGCGCTCGTCGCTCAGGGTGTCGGGCTGCGAGGACCAACCACCGTCCAGCACCACCACGTGCCGAAACTCCAGCCCCTTGGCCGAGTGCACCGTGCCCAGGTACAGCCCCTGTTTTGGTTGTTGGCGCAGCTCGCGTGCGTAGTCGTATAGCCAGTCGATCAGCGTGTGGGCGGCGAGCGGGCATTGCCCGAACTCGGCAGTAAGCTGGTCGAATGCGGTCATGAAGAAGCCGTACCAATCCGGAGCAACGGCCGTCTCGCTCAGACGTGGCCATGCTTCGGCCGCCGTGACCGGTTCGGTGATCGCGCGTAGCCCTTCGACCGCACGCACAAAGCCCCGCTGGGCCGTCAGTGGCAATGCACTGTCCTTGTCAGCGGCCAGGCAGTACGGCACGCCGTGCGCCTCGCACCAAGCCTGAACCGGCAGCAAGTACTGGTGTGCGCGCGCCAGTACGGCGCAGCCTTGCCAGTCCTCAGTGTCCAGTGTGAGCAGCCGTTGCAGCTCGGCCATCGCTGCTTGGGCCTGAACGTTTGCGCGTGTTTCGTCTTCGGCGTCGACCCTCAAACGCAGCACCCGCCCTGCCCGCTCCGGATCCAGGTTCTCCCAGTCGCCACCTTTGGGTCGTTCACGACGGGCCGTGTCGATCTGAATGGGATGATCCTGTTTCAGGCGATCCGGGTTACGCCCGATGACACTGTTGGCGGCTTCGATGATGCAGGCACTGGAGCGGTAGTTGTCGACCAGATAGCTGGTCGACGCCGAGTAGTCTTCGCGAAAGCGCTCGATGTAGCGGTTGTTGGTGTCGCGCCAGGCATAGATGTTCTGGTCGTCATCGCCCACCGCCAAGATGCACAGGCGCCCTTCTTCCTCGGCCTTGCGCCCTGCCAGGGCACTGACCAGGCGGTATTGCAGGTCGTCGATGTCCTGGTACTCGTCGACCAGGATGTAGCGGTACCCCCGCATCAACTGTTCGCGCAGGTCATCCTCGCCCTCGACCTGACGCTTGCCTTCGAGCAGCTCGACGGCCTCGCTCATCACCTGGGCGAGCCGCCCCTCCTCGACCGTCTCGCCGCGTTCGAAGCGGGTTCCCGTTAGGCGCATGGCCATGCGGTGATAGGTCATGACGTTGACCCCGAACGCATCAGGCCCGACCAGCTTCAGCAGGCGCTGCTTGATCTCATTCGCGGCATGCCGGTTGAAGGTCAGCGCGACGATGCAGCGTGCCGGAACCCGGCGTACGCGTAGCAGATACGCAATGCGGTGAACGATAACGCGTGTCTTGCCCGAGCCGGGGCCTGCCAGCACCAGGCGGTTGACGTCATCGTCGTCGGAGACGATGACCCGCTGCGCGGCGCTCAGCTTCTCGACGATGCTGCGCCAGGACTCTTCGCTGGTGGCAAGCTTGAGCACCTCCTCGCGGCCAGCGAAGTAGCGTCGGATAAACTCCTGTTTGGCCAGGGTGAAGTAGTGCCTGACCAGGTCGCGGGCTTCGCGCATCGAGCCCAGTGCTACCTCGGCATACTCGCGCATCACGTGCACCTGAATGCGCTTCTCGCGGTAGTGCTCGTCCAGGCGCTGATAGTCGTCTTTGAGGTACCCGGTGCGTTTGTCCGGCTCGACTTCGATGGTCATGGCGCGACGCATCACCGTCATGCCGTGGTTGAGGGTCAGTACGTCCTGTTTGTGCAGATAGAGCAGTACGTGCTCGATGGCTTTGCGGCGCTGGGATTCCGGGATGCGGCTGCGCAGGTCCAGGTCCTGATCGATCAGGTCCATGAGTTCACCGAACGTGGTGTCGACCAACAGATCTTTGCTGCGCGAGCCTGGCGGCAGCTTGCCGATCAGAAACGGAAGCACCACCGCGGCGAGGGCACGACGGCGCTCCCCCAGTCCTTGAATGCCCCGCCAGTTGTAGCCACCGCGGATGCGCAGCTTGAGAAAGTCCTGGCTGATTTGGCGCAACTCGAAGCTGCTGCGCAATTGCGTTTCGCTGTCGTGATCCTGAGCCAGGCTCCGGAGTAGACGCAGCACGTGCAGCGGTATGAGTTCCTGATTGCCGGTGGCGGTTTTGAGTGCGGCGGTCAGCAGCGGCAGGTTCAGATCTTGCCAGTCGCCGCTCTCGGCCTCGGGGGCCTGCTCCTGCAGCAGGTCGAACAGCGCCGACTCCAGCTCCAGCGTGGCTTGCAGGCGTTGTGTGGACGGTCCCACCACACCGTGCCGCACGTACAGGGTGAGCTTGGAGTCGTTGACCAGCAGGCCCAGGTCCTCCATCTGCCGCAGGGTTGCGGTGACCTCTTCGGAGGTGAGGCTGGTCAGGGCCATCAGCGCATCGGTGTTGATGCGCTCGTCCGCGTTCGCGTCATAGAGAAAGCTCAGAATGGCCTTGAATTCTTCCAGCCTACGGGCCGGTAGCTTGGCATTGGCCAGGCGCTTGTCGGCCTCTTCTTTCGAGAGTTTCAGGCTCGCGGGGAAGATCTGGGTCTGGTTTTCCTCACGCCTTAGAAACTGCCCGCGCTCGAGCCACACCACGGCGGTGACGACCTTCGTTTCGGCGTCGCGCTCACCGGCTTCGAAGCTCGTCTCGACCTGCTCGTCCATCAGCACTTCGCCGGCGGTGATGACGACCTTGCCGCCCTTACGCCGCTCGCTCTCCTTGCGCAGTTTGCGCAGGATCTGCTGAATGTCGCGCAGGGTCAGTTTCGAGCCCTCGCACATGCCGAATTGGTTTTCGATGTCTTGGGCGTCGTATAGCAGCACGCAGCGCGCCTCGCCCTGGTCGCGCCCCGCCCGGCCGGCTTCCTGCAGGTAGTTTTCCAACGAGCCTGGAATGTCGGCATGCACCACCAGGCGAATGTCAGACTTGTCCACGCCCATGCCAAAGGCATTGGTGGCCACGATGATCTTGAGCTCGCCGCTCTTGAACGCGTCCTGAATGTCCTTTTTCTCGTGGGGCTCGAGCCCGGCATGAAAGTACTTGCAGGCCCACCCATGGCCAATCAGAAAATCCGCCAGCTCCTCGGCGCCCTTGCGGCTGGAGACGAAGACCACTGCCCCGCCCTCGTTCCGGCCCAGTTCGTCCTCGAGCAGCGCCTGAGTGTGGTGGCGCTTCTCGGCCCGGGCGCAAGGCAGTACCTCGAAGTGCAGGTTGGTGCGCTCGTGGGTCCCGATGAAGCGCTCGAAGGTGATGTCGAGCTGATCCTTGAAGTGCTGCTCGATGTCTTCCAGCACATCGGGCTTGGCCGTGGCGGTGAAGCAACCGATGGCGGCCAGCGCGCCGTCACCGGTGAACTGCTTGATGAAGCGCGAGACGTAGAGGTAGTCCGGGCGAAAGTCCGCGCCCCACTTGGACAGGCAGTGGGCTTCGTCGAAGATCCAGGCGCCGACCTGGCGCTGGGCAATGGCCCGGCGGAAGGCCTTGTTGCGAAACTGCTCGGGCGAGACCAACAAGATGCCCACGTCCCCCAGCTGAATCTTCTCCAGCACCTCGGCCCGCTCGGGCATGGTGAGCAGGCCGTTCAGGGTGGCCGCGCACTGGACGTTGCGAGCCAGAAGCAGTCAATTTATTAACTGAATAATCTCCTCTGAGAATCATCAAGCAACGTCCTGATTGTTGCTTGGATTCTTCACGTGTCACTAGCGCGTCGCGGCTCTGTTCCGGCATACCACATGCTGCGGGCCGATATCAGCCGAGCGCGACGTAAGACAGCGCTCTGGCATGTCAGCCCGAAGACTTATATCCAGCCACCTCTTGGCATGGACTCGATAGCGACTTGGAATGGCTGAGCAGTCCAGGCCTGACCGTGCATGGCGACAGCCATTGCCAGCCGCCCGATAGTTATTCTGCGGCTCATCGTGATCTCCTTTCGAGCGTTTCCTCTTGCGGCGTGCCTGCGTTGTGATAAGTTAGTAACTGATTACTTACTTCTGGAAGCGCAAGTGATGAGCGGACACCCTAAGCATCTACCAGCCGATGAGCGGCGTGTGGCCACCATCGAGGCAGTCGTCGACCTGGCTGCCGAACAGAATCCCAGCGACATCACAACCACTGCCATCGCGCAGCGCATGGGGCTAACCCAGGGCGCACTGTTTCGTCACTTCCCGAATAAGGACGCCATACTGCAGGCGGTGATGTCCTGGGTCACGGAGCGCCTGCTGGCTCGGGTGGACAAGGCCGCAGAAGGCGCCACGTCGCCGCTCGCAGCCCTTGAGGCGATCTTCAAGACGCACATTGACTTCGTGGCCGAACACCCGGGTGTGCCGAGGATGCTCTTCGGGGAATTGCAGCGACCGGGAGAGTCCCTTCCCAAGAAAATGGTGCAGACATTGACCCGTCAATATGGCGAGCGATTGCGTCGACTGCTCGAAGCCGGCAAGGCGCGAGGCGAGCTGTATTCAGAACTGGATGTGGACGCGGCCGCCGTCTTGTTCATCGGCACAATTCAAGGGCTGGTGATGCAGTCGTTGCTGGCGGGTGATGTGGCGCGCATCCGCCGTGACGCGCCGGGCGTATTCGCCGTTTACCACCGCGGTATCCGCCAATCGGAGACCGGGCAATGAAGATCAATGGTTTTTCCAACAAAGCCAGACGTACGATCATTGTTACAGCCCTCGTTGCGATTGCCGGCGGTTTCGCATTCTTCTGGCTGCAGCGCGCCGGTACTGATGACAGTCAGTTGTTCTTGTATGGCAACGTCGACATCCGCGAGGTGCAACTGGCCTTCCGTCAGCCCGGGCGCGTGATGCAAATGGCTTTCGATGAGGGCGATACCGTTCGCGCCGGCGAACGCCTGGCGGCGCTTGACGCGCAACCCTATCGGGAAGCACTTGCGGCAGCACAGGCCCAGGTGCAGGTGGCGCAGGCGGAACTGGCCAAGCTGCGCCGCGGCCTGCGACCGCAGGAAATCACCCAGGCGCGCGAAGCCCTCAGGCAGGCCCAGGCGCTCGCCACCGAGACCGAGCGCAATTTCCAGCGCCAGAGTGGCCTGCTGGCATCGGGCGCCAGCAGCCAGCGCACGGTCGATGCAGCCCGCACGGCGCGCGACCAGGCAGCCGCTGGCGTCGAAGCGGCCAAGGCGGCCCTGTCGCAAGCATCCGAAGGTTTTCGCAAGGAAGACATCGCCGCGGCAGAAGCTCGCCTTGCGGCCGCACAGGCTGCCGCAGCGCAAGCCACGACAGCCTTGGCGGACACCGAGTTGATGGCGCCCAGTAGCGGCACCGTCATCGCACGAGTGCGGGAGCCCGGCAGCATGGTCGCAAGCCAGAGCGCGGTCTACAGCCTGAGCCTGGACAAGCCGGTTTACGTGCGCGCCTACGTGGGCGAGTCGGACTTGGGGCGCATCGCGCCCGGTACTGTGGTGCGCGTCAAAAGCGATTCATCAGAGAAGGTCTATCGCGGCCAGATCGGCTTCATCTCGCCGCGCGCCGAGTTCACCCCCAAGACGGTGGAGACAACGGATTTGCGCACGGATCTGGTCTACCGCCTGCGCATCGTCATCGACGAAGCCGACAGCGACAGTGCCTTGCGCCAGGGCATGCCGGTGACGATCGAGGTCGATGCGAAAGCCGGCACCCGTATCCCGGCGGGGGAGCGTTGAAATGCAGGCAAGCCCTGCTATCGCCGCCGTGCCTGCGGGTGCGGGCGAAGACGCTGCCATCGTCATCGAAGACGTGGACAAGCATTTCGGCGACGTAAAGGCGCTGCGGGGCTTGAGCGCGCGCATCCACTATGGACGGCTGACGGGTCTGGTCGGCCCCGACGGCGCCGGCAAGACGACGCTGATGCGGATTCTGACCGGCCTCCTGGTGCCGAACGCCGGCCACGTCACCTTGGCAGGCTATGACGTGGTCAAGGACAACGACGCCATTCATGTCGCCAGTGGCTACATGCCGCAACGCTTTGGCCTGTACGAAGACCTGTCGGTGATGGAGAACATGCGCCTGTATGCGCAGTTGCGCGGCATGGATGCGGACCGCAACGCCGATCTGTTTGCCGAGCTGCTGGACTTCACGCGGCTCGGACCCTTCACCAAACGCCTGGCCGGCAAGCTCTCCGGCGGCATGAAGCAGAAGCTGGGCCTTGCCTGTGCGCTCATGGCGCGGCCGAAGGTGCTGCTGCTGGACGAGCCGGGCGTGGGTGTCGACCCGGTCAGCCGCCAGGACTTGTGGCGCATGGTGCAGGCGCTGACCGATGAAGGCATGGCCGTGGTCTGGTCCACCGCCTATCTCGACGAAGCCGAGCGCTGCGAGAGCGTGCTGCTGCTGAACCAAGGGAAGCTCCTGTTCGATGGCCCGCCGCAGGAGCTGACCGCGCAGCTCGAAGGCCGCAGTTTCCGTCTGGAAGACGTCGGTGCCGAGCGTCGAGCGGTCCTGACCCAGGCACTCGACCTGCCCAGCGTGAGCGATGGCGTGATCCAGGGCGCCGGCGTGCGCGTGGTGTTGCGCGAGGGCGCTCAAGCGGAGCAGCTCCAGGCCCTGTCCGATCAGGCGCGAGTGGAGCTGGCGCAGGTGCCCGCGCGCTTCGAAGACGCCTTCATCGATCTGCTCGGTGGCGGCCCCGGCGGCACTTCGACGCTGGCCGAGCGTCTGCCGCCGGTTGAGCTGGGTTCCGACATTGCCGTGTCGTGCCGAAACCTCACCAAGCGCTTCGGCGAGTTCACCGCCACCGACAACGTCAGCTTCGAGGTGCAAAAGGGCGAAATCTTCGGCCTGCTCGGCCCTAACGGCGCCGGCAAGTCCACCACCTTCAAGATGTTGTGCGGCCTGATGAAACCAACTGCTGGCGAAGCGCATGTGGTGGGCCATGATCTGCGCCGCGCCACCGGCGCAGCCAAGAGCCGGCTCGGCTACATGGCGCAGAAGTTTTCGCTCTACGGCCTGCTCTCGGTGCAGCAGAACCTGGAATTCTCGGCCGGCGTCTACGGACTGGAAGGCAACACCCGGCGCGAGCGCATTGCCGCGATGATCGAAACCTTCGATCTGGGCGACTGGCTGTCCGCCACGCCCGATTCCCTGCCGCTGGGCCACAAGCAGCGCCTGGCATTGGCTTGTTCGCTGATGCACCGGCCGCCCGTGCTGTTCCTAGATGAACCCACTTCGGGCGTGGACCCGATCACCCGGCGCGAATTCTGGACCCACATCAACGGACTGGCCCGCAAGGGCGTGACCATCATGGTCACCACCCACTTCATGGACGAGGCCGAATACTGCGACCGCGTGGCCATGCTCTCGCGTGCGCAACTGATTGCGCTGGATACGCCCGACGCGCTCAAACGTTCGGCGGTCAGCCCCGAACGACCCGACCCGACGATGGAGGACGCCTTCATTCACCTGGTGGAGTCGGCGGACCGCGAGCTGGAGGCCGCCACATGAACGGCACCACAAAGCACAAGGACGGGAATGGACCACAGCAGACCGACCTGCGCCATTTTGATCTGCGGCGCTTGATCGCCCTGGTCACCAAGGAAAGCTACCAGGCGCTGCGCGACCCCTCGACGCTGCTGATCGCGTTCGTGCTGCCGGTGGTGTTGCTGCTGCTGTTCGCCTATGCGGTGTCGCTGGATGCGAAGGATGTCCGCGTCGGCGTGGTGCTGGAGTCGCCCGGCGCTGCAGCGCAGGAGCTTGCGGCGGCCTTTGCCGGCACAAAGTTCCTGGATGCCCACTTCGCCCATGACCGGCGCGAAGTGGCCGACCAGCTGGTCTCAGGCGACCTGCGCGGCTACGTGGTGATCCCGCAGGATTTCGAGCAGCGGCTGGCCCAGCGTGGCAGCGAGCCGCTGGTGCAGATCGTCACCGACGGCTCCTACCCCAATACCGCCAACTACGTCGAGAACTACGCCCGCGGCGTTGTCCAGTCCTGGCGTGCCGGACTGGACGTCGGAGCACCAGCGCAGGCCGTCATGCTGGAACCGCGCTACTGGTTCAACCCCGAGCTGGAAAGCCGCCGCGCACTGATTCCCGGTGCCATCGCCATCGTCATGACCATCATCGGCACCATGCTGACTGCACTGGTGGTGGCGCGTGAATGGGAGCGCGGCACCATGGAGGCGGTGCTGTCCACGCCGGCCTCGGTGGCCGAAATCCTGATCGGCAAGCTGCTGCCGTACTTCGTGCTCGGCATGCTGTCCACGCTGGGTGCGGCGGCGCTGGCGGTGTTCGTGTTCGGGGTCCCGATGCGGGGCTCGCTGGCGGCGCTGCTGCTGCTGTCGGCGGTGTTCATGGTGCCGGCGCTGGGTCAGGGTCTGCTGATTTCCTCCTTGGCACGCAACCAGTTCCTGGCAGCGCAGATCGCGCTGTTCACGGGCTTCCTGCCGGCCTTCATGTTGTCGGGCTTTCTGTACGAGATCGACGCCATGCCGGCACCGATCCGCGCCATCACCTTGGTGGTTCCGGCGCGCTACTTCGTCGATTCGCTGAAGACGGTGTTCCTGGCCGGCGACATCTGGGCCGTGTTCCTGTCCAACCTGGCGGCCATGGCGGCGATCGGGGGGCTGTTCTTCGTGATCGCCAAGCGCGCCACGCGCAAGAACCTGGAGTGACGCGATGTTGACTTCCGCATTCTCGTTCACCCGCCTGCGCGCCCAGTTCATCAAGGAAGTGCTCAGCGTCCTGCGCGACCCGCGCAGCCGCATGGTGGTGTTCGTGCCGCCGATCCTGCAGTTGCTGGTGTTCGCCTTTGCCGCGACGCTGGAAGTGCGCAACGTCGATATCGCCGTCTACGATCAGGATGCGGGGCGCTGGTCGCACGAGTTGGTACAGCGCCTGGACAGCGCCCGCTTCATCACCCACGTCCGGCATGTCGACAGCCAACAGCAGCTCCACGAGCTGATCGACCGTGGCGAGGTGATCGCCGCGCTCGCCATCCCGGTGGATTTCTCGCGCTCCATCGCCGCCGGCGAAAGTGGCCGCGCGCAGGTACTGGTCGATGGCCGGCGCAGCAACTCCGGGCAGATCACCGTGGCCTATCTGTCCACAATCGCCGCCGATGTCGGCGCCGAGGTCGTGCCCGACGCCCAGGCACCAACGCCCGTGGTCGTGCGCCACTGGTTCAACCCGAATCTGGTCTACCGCTGGTTCATCGTGCCCGGCCTGACGGGCATCCTGGCGCTGTTCAGCTCGCTCTTGATCACCTCGTTGTCGATCGCGCGCGAGCGCGAGCTGGGCACCTTCGACCAGTTGCTGGTGTCGCCCACCTCGACGCCCGAGATCATCATCTCCAAGTCGCTGCCGGCACTCGCAATTGGCACCGGGCTGGGCCTGTTCATGATCAGCGCGGGCGTCTTCCTGTTCGGCATCCCGTTTACGGGCTCGTTTGCACTCCTGCTTGCCAGCCTGGTGCTGTTCATCGCCTCGGTGGTCGGCATCGGTCTGATGATTTCCGCGGTCAGCATGACGCAGCAGCAGGCCATCCTGGGAGCGTTCGCCATCGGCGTGCCGGCGGTGCTGATGTCCGGCTTTGCGACGCCTGTGGAAAACATGCCTGTCGTCCTGCAATGGCTGGCTCAGGCCATCCCACTGACCCATTTCCTCATCATCGTCGAAGGCAGCTTTCTCAAGGCCATGCCGCCCGGTGACATTCTCGCCAGCCTGTGGCCGCTGGCGGTCATCGCCCTCGCCACGCTGACCATGGCCACCGTATTCGTCCGAGGACGCCTGCAATGAAATCCAAGCCCCGCACTCCCTTTCTTCGCGCAACCGTCACCGGCCTGACCCCTGGGCGCGCGCGTCCGCTCGTGCTGGCCCTGTCCTGCGTGCTGCTGACTGCCTGCGCAAGCGTGGGCCCCGACTACCGCGAGCCGCCGCCGGTCGACGTCGGCAGCGGCTGGAGCTTGCCGTTGGCAAGCGAATCCCAGTCCGCAGACTTGAGCCAATGGTGGTCTGCACTGGACGATCCCATCCTCGATCGCCTGATGGCCACGGCGCTGGCACAGAACCTGGATCTGCGCCACGCTGCGGCACGCATCGATGAGGCACGCGCCCTGCGCGATCGTGTGGCCGGCGAGGCATTGCCCACCGCCGCCGCTGGCGCGAGCGTCAACCGGCGCCGTCAAAGCGAGAACGGACCCCTGCCCGTAGGTTCGATCCCCGGCCTTGACGCCACGCAGACCATCTACGACGCGGGCTTCGACGCGGCCTGGGAGGCCGACTTGTTCGGGGCCAAGCGGCGGGCGCTGGAAGGCGCCAGCGCCCGCCTGCAGGCGACCGAAGCCGAGGCGCAGGGCATACGCATGCGCATCGTGGCCGAGGTCGCGCGCACTTGGTTCACCGCCGTCGGCGCCCGCTACGAGTTGCACGCACAACAGGCCACACTGGATACGCTGCAGCAGACCTTGGAATTGGTGCGCCTGCGGCATGCGCTGGGCGACGCGTCGGCCGCCGACGTGGAGGCGGCGTACGCCCAATGGACAGCAGTCAACGCGCTCATCCCGGATATCCAGGCGCGTCAGCGCGCCGCGATACTCAGCCTGGGCGTGCTGCTGGGCGCGCCGCCGGAGCGGGAGCTGGCACTGCTGGATGGCCCCTTGACGCCGAGCACGCTGCGGGCGCTGCCGGTGGGCGAGCGCGCAGAGATGCTGCGCCGGCGCCCGGACGTGCTGGCTGCGGAACGTCGCCTGGCAGCGAGTTCCGCCGACATCGGCGTGGCCACGGCCGAGTTGTTCCCCAAACTCTCCATCGGTGTCGGCGGCGGGTTCCAAGCGCTCAGTACGGGCGATTGGTTCGATGCATCCAGCTCGCGTTTTTCCATCCTGCCGCTGATTTCCTGGCGCCTGTTCGACGGTGGCCGTGTGCGAGCCGAAATTCGGGCACGCGAGGCAGCCGAGCGGCAGGCTGCGCTGGCCTACGAGCAGGCGGTGCTGGCGGCGCTGGGCGATGCCGAGCGCGCGCTGGGCGACTATCACGGCGGGCTGGACACACTGGAGCGCCGCGGCATGGCACTGGATGCCACGCGCGTGAGCTACGGCCACGCCAAGGCCCGCTACGCCGCGGGTGACATCGCCCTGGTCGAACTGCTGGCAGCCCAGCGCAGCCTGCACGAGGCCGAAACCGCAGCCGCGCGGGCGCATACCAACGCCGCCGTGCAATTGGTGGCGCTGTACAAGGCCCTTGGGGGTGGCTGGGGCGAGTCCATGGCTGTGCAGCAGCAAGTCAGCTGGCTCGCCACGGTGCCCGAGGATGGCTAAGCGCTGCGTTGGCTGGATTGTTTAGCGAATGGGCGATGAACATCTCAAGGATTTCGCGCCTCTTCACCATGCGCGAGTTGTCAACGTAGCGCCTTGCGTACGAAGACATCGAGCTTCCCAAGCCTGAATGCTTCTTGCACGAACATAGCAACCGTTCGTCATACCCAAAGTCTTCATCAACAACATCAACGGAGAAACTCGTGAGTCAGCCCTTAAAACTAGGATCGTTCTTCGCCGTCTCGCTTTCCGTGATTTTGGCAACCTTCGCCACGTCACTTGGTGCGCAGTCCGTAGAGACGGCAAAGCCAATGGGGCTTCGGACCATAATGAAAAGACTTGACCATGATATGCAAGCCGTCACGGGCGCGATCTCCAAAGAAGATTGGTCATTGGTTGCCGAGTTGGCACCAAGAATTGCCAAGCATGCCGAGCCACCTATTTCGGAAAAGATGCGCATTCTCGCCTGGCTTGGAGCAGAAGCCGGAAAGTTTCGAGGCTTTGATGGAAGGGTGCATGATGCCGCGACTGCCATGGGTGAAGCTGCTAAGCGGAGTGACGGCCAAGCAGTCATCGTGGCCTTCGCCAAGACACAGCAAAGCTGCCTAGCCTGCCACCAAAGTTTCCGTCCCTCGTTCGTTAAACATTTCTATTGAATGTCCGCTTTTGGCCGATAACAGTCATCCAATAACGCAGCGCACCTCCGGCGCTAGCCTCACCGCACAATCATCAACTCATCCCACCTCGTCGTATACCGCTGACTCATCATCTCGCGCCTCATCGACCACTCCGCGGTGGCCGGGATTCGCCCGAGGCGGACGGTTCCCCTGCCCTCACGCGCGTTAATCTGATCGACCACGGCCATCAGACGATCGGCACCGGGGCGCGGCGCGGCGGCGAACAGGTCACCCGTGAATTCGCCGCGCTGCCGCAGATCCATCAGCAGCACTTCCCCTTTGCTGTAGGCGTAACCCTGCCGGTAGATGGCCTCAAGCCCACGCACGGCTGCAGCGGCCAGCACGCGAGTATCGTCAGTCGGATACGGCAACGGGCAGCTGATGGCGTTGGCGTAGCGCGGCTGGTTGGGGTTGTGCATGCCGGTGCGGATGGCAACCTGCAGCTCGCCGGCCAGGCTTTGCTGGGAGCGCAGCTTCTCGGCGGCCTTGGTAACGTAGGCCACGACCGCCTCGCGGATCGGTGCGATGTCGCGCAGGCGGCGGCCGAACATTTTCGAGGAGCAGATCATCTGCCGGGGCGGTACCGCCTCCTCCAGCTCAAGGCAGGAGATTCCGCGCAACTCGCGGGCGGTTTTCTCAAGCACCACGCTGAATTGCTTTCGCAGCGATGGCGAGTCGTACTGCGCCAGGTCCCAGGCCGTCTGGATACCCAGCGGTCGCAGGCGAGCAGTCAGCCGCCGGCCGACGCCCCACACTTCACCCACCTCGGTCATCCGCAACAGCCGGTCGCGCCGCTCGGGGTCGCGCAGGTCGATCACCCCGCCGGACTTTCTCCACGTCTTCGCCGCCCAGTTGGCGAGCTTGGCCAAGGTCTTCGTCGGCCCGATGCCCACGCCAACCGGTATGCCGGTCCAGCGCAGCACTCGCTCGCGCGCCTCATGCCCCAGCGGCACCAGGTCGCCGTTCATCCCTGTCAGATCGGCAAACGCCTCGTCGATGCTGTACACCTCGATCCGCGGAAACATACCCTCAAGCGTCGTCATCACCCGGGCACTCATCTGCCCGTAGAGCTCGTAGTTGCTGGAGAAGCACACCACGCCCCACTCGCGCATCTGATCGCGCCACTGGAAGTAAGGCGCGCCCATGGGAATGCCCAGGCGTTTGGCCTCGCGTGTACGCGCGATGACGCAACCGTCGTTGTTGCTCAGCACCACCACCGGCACGCTGTCTAGCCAGGGCCGGTAGACGCGCTCGCACGAGCAGTAGAACGAGTTGCAGTCGATCAGCGCGAACATAGTTGATGCAGATTGTGAGTAGCCACACCCTACACATGGAGGGACTCGGTGACAGGGATGGCGCGGTAGTCCGGGTTTTCGGGCTGCAGCCAGACCCCGGCCGGCGTGATCTGCAGCCGCTTCACTGTCATCCCGCCGTCGACGTATGCGACCACGATGTGGCCGGAGCGCGCCTCCAGTGCCTTGTTGACCACCAGCACGTCACCATCGTAGATACCGGCGCCGATCATGCTCGGGCCCTCGACGCGTACCAGGTAGACGTGCGGCGTTCGGAGATCGATCAGCTCATCGATAGATAGCGTGACCTCCTCATAGTCGGCGGCGGGCGAGGGGAAACCGGCGGGCACGCGGGTATCGATGTACTGCAGGAATGTTGATGTTGGGCCGAGCTGGCCGAGAATGGTGGCGCGCATAATACTGCTCTGCGATTACTGTATATGTGTACAGTAAACCGCGAGCACATCATGCGGTCAATGTAGAAGAGGCAGCCATCCGATAGCACGCTGGAGGGGATATGTGTGGTCGATTCACGCAGTACCGAACAGCAGTCGAGTACCTGAATGCGCTGCGCTATGACAAGCCCATCCAGGGCGGGATCGACCCTGAGCCGATCAACCGGTACAACATCGCGCCGCGTTCACGCGTGATGATCTTCTACGAGACCGATACAGGCCTGCGCATGGCCCGCTTGCCTTGGGGATATCAGCCCTTCTGGGCAGTGGGTAAGCGCTCGCCCGCGATCAACGCGCGCGTCGAGACGGCTGCGACCAGCCGATTTTTCCGAGATATCTGGGCGACCGGCCGAACGCTCGTTGCGGCGGATGGCTGGTACGAGTGGGTCAAAGACCCATCGGACCCGAAGAAAAAGCAGCCCTACTACATCCGCCGCAAGGATGGTGAGCCGCTATGGTTTGCCGCATTGGCGCAGGTGGACCGCACCGGTATGACCGATCGCGAAGGCGATGGCTTCGTGATCATCACAGCCAACAGCGATCAGGGCATGGTGGACATCCATGACCGCCGGTCTGTCGTGCTTGAAGCGGATCTGGCAAGGGAATGGATTGAGCCGGACCTTACACTTGAGCGAGCCGAAGAGATCGTGAGACACCTAGCTTTACCGGTGGAAGTGTTCGAATGGTTTCCGGTCAACCGTGCCGTGGGCAACGTCCGCAACGAAGGCCTCTCGCTAATAGAGCCAACCAGCTAAATTCATCGCCCTTCCGTCAGTAGCTCCTCTCGAAGAACCTGGACCCCGTCCGGCGCCTCGATGACCAACCTGAAGCTGCTCCAAGTGGAGCCCTCGAACACGCGACGAATGTCGGGATCTACCCCCGCAACGAGCCACGATAGCGCTTGGTGCGTTTTTGAGGCTTTGAGCACCACGGTATAGCCACCACCCACCTGAAAAGCTCACAGCGACGTTCTGGCGCCTTCTCATGGCGACAGCTCTCAGCCACAGGCAGGGACCTGCAATCTCTGCTGCTCAAACGTGATGCGATTCATAAGGCAATGCTCAACCGGATAGCCATGGACGTGCCGCTCGGGCGGTTGAGCCGAGCCAACGAAATAGCAAGTACCCAGCTTGAACCTCAGCCCGCCCGAGGAGTACTTCTTGCTCAACAGGCAAGCCTCATTTCCCTGGATGGCGTAGCCGCAAATATCACCCCAGCGGAAACTCACTCCGCCGCATTCAAGGCCAACGTCTGTGACTTGCAGGATTTCCTGTATCCGGAGGCCGCCAATCGCAAGTGCGAAAAATCTCCCGTTCGGAAGAATCGGGGGAAAGAACCGTCCTGGGCCAATTTCTCGAAAATTCAATTCTCGCTCTCGCTTCTGACGCGTCCAGGACGATCAGCCAATACCGTTACGCCTGAACCTCGGTCGGTTGCGAACAGGCCCCATCAGGCCACCACACGGCACAGTGAATTATTCAGTTCGCGCACTCGCTTCACCAATATCCGCTATGCGACACAAATCCCCAACTTTTTGTGAAAATCTCATCTCGCAATAGATTTATACGGAATGAGGTCCACTTTTTTTTCGTTGTTTAGAACGGCCGAGTATTAGAACGCGAAGCTTAGAACAGGGCTCAAACCCTCATGGGTGCTGGGTTCTGCACGTTCGAAGCTTCGCGAAAAGCAGGTCCGCGTTCTAAGCTTCGGGCCGCCCGTTCTAAACAACCCGTTCTAACACTCGCTGGGAAGCTTAGAACGGGGCTCAAACCCGCATAGTTGCTGGGTTCTGCCGTTCTAAGCTTCGAGAAAAGCAGGTCTGCGTTCTAAGCTTCGCGCCGCCCGTTCTAAACAACCCGTCGCTCAAACCAAACCGTTCGAGCTCGCTGACTGGCTTCTGGCCAATAGCTTGCCCGTCATCAGCGTACGGGCCATTAGCAGCCGCTCATGAAGTGACGTAGCCAACCGCAATCAGACATTGTCTGGATTGCCACAACTATACGCTCCCGCTCGTTGCTTGAGTTTCAGGCAGACGTTTTCTTCCCCTGCCTCAACTGATAGTTCATCGCCCAGACTCCATCCGAGTTGCTCAAGTAGCTCGGATGGAAGCTCAACGATGACGTCTCCGCTGCCATCCCCAGGGTCTTGGCATACAACTCGCCAACTCTCAGGTGTAGTAGTCATAAATCGTCCTCACACAGTGGGCACAGTATGGCAGCTTCATCTCGGACAGATCCGCTTCGTACGATGGGGGCGGCATTTGGCCGATGGTGGCCCCCCACGACAGGCTGCTATCAGCATGCAGCCTGTCACACGCCGCAGCTTTCGGTCGTAATGTGACCGCCCGGTCATCAAATTATGCTTTTTCGCATAAAGTTGCATAATTCGATTTTTCGTTATCGCTCTGCTGATTTTTTTTTGGAAAATTGGTATTCAATGGCGAAATTTATCGCTATCTCCAAATTTAATGTCGCGCGACCTATCGTTCCGATTTGGTGCGACAGTAGCTGATTTCAACCGTTGCCTCGCTTCAAGCCAAGAAGAGTGCTGGCTTGTCATTAGGTAACCGCGCTGAGTACTCCAGGACAGCCCTGCTGCGCGAGATCGGCAGCCTACGGCTAGCTATGTAGCTATAGGCTGCTAGAGACGCTGCAGTGCCAGTTATAGGCCTTCTTGGGCATGGTGATAGCTCTCTACCACACACCGGCACCTACCCGTACTGAGAAAACGCTCCCTCCCATCAGCTCGATCAGCGTTCGGAAATATTCCTCCCGCTTTTTTCGGTGCCTGCGCATCCACTATCGCCTCCGGCGCATTTTTCCGGCTGCTTGGTGTTACCCAGGCATCGGCATACTTCCGCTACGCGACACGGCTTCCTACTCGCCTCGTAAATTCACCATTCGTAATAGATTTATACGGCATGAACCCCGTTTTTCTGGCGAAGGGTGAAAGTGAAAGGCCGCCTGTGCACGAAGGGTGAAAGTGGCTGCAGCCCTCGCCGTTGCTGGGTTTCACACTTTCACCTTACGCGAAAACGGGCTTCCAA